>NZ_QEKM01000001.1:2644598-3966897 GCF_003096555.1 Simplicispira sp. 125
CATCAATGGCGGCTTGCAGTTCGGCCAGCGAATCACAAAATTGGTAGGGGCTGGTGGGCAGGCCCAGCGTTTCGCCAGCCAGCACGCGGATGCCTTCGCGGTCCATCGTCAGTCGCGCGGCGCGGGCCGTGGGGATCACGCGCACCGTGCCCGCGGCCTCCAGCTCTTCGAGCATGGGTGTGGCGATGGCCTCGATCTCGGGCACCACGAGGTGGGGGCGCTCGGCCTCGATCAGGGCCTTGAGCTGTGCCGGGTCACTCATGGTGATGGTGCGGCTGTGGTGCGCCACCTGCTGGCCGGGCGCGTGCTCGTAGCGGTCCACGGCAATGGTTTCCACGCCCAGGCGCTGCAGCGCGATCAGCACTTCCTTGCCCAGCTCGCCCGAGCCCAGCAGCATGACTTTGGTGGCGTGGGGCGACAGGGGGGTTCCAAGGATGGTCATGGCAGGGCTATTCAGAAAAGAGGATGAAAATGGAAATGACGGGCTGACAGTGACTGTAAGCCATGGTCGCTGGAGGGTGCCGAGGGCTGTCCGGCGACCCGCCGACACCGCACAATATGCACATGCCCACCGCACTTCCACAAGCACCCCACACTGCGGCTCCCCCTCCCTCTGTATGGCGCGCACCCAGCCTTTCCAGCCGCTGCTGGCCGGTGTTCCTGCGCAACCTGCTGGTCTGGCGCAAGCTGGCCATTCCCAGCTTGGTGGGCAACATTGCCGAGCCGCTGATGTGGCTGGTGGCCTTTGGCTACGGTATGGGCGCGCTGGTCGGGGAGCTGTCGGTCAACGGCACGCAGGTGCCCTACATCCTGTTCCTGGCCAGCGGTT
This sequence comes from Simplicispira sp. 125, assembly GCF_003096555.1. NCBI lineage: Bacteria > Pseudomonadati > Pseudomonadota > Betaproteobacteria > Burkholderiales > Comamonadaceae > Simplicispira > Simplicispira sp. 125. The sequence goes on from NZ_QEKM01000001.1 coordinate 2,645,428, forward strand.
CCATTTGCATGAGTGCCATGAATGCCGCGAGCTTCGAGGCGCTGTACTCGGCCTTCTCGCGCATGCATGTGCAAAAAACCTGGGAAGGCATCATGAACACCCCCGTGGGGCTGGACGACGTGCTGCTGGCCGAGATGCTGTGGGCGGCGTTCAAGGCGCTGTTCACCGTCACGGCCATCCTGGGCGTGATGCTGGCGCTGGGCATCAGCCACTCGCCCAAGCTGCTGGTGGCCTGGCCCGTGCTGCTGTGCGTGGGCATCATGTTCTCCAGCATTGCGCTGATCTTCAATGCGCTGGCCAAGGGCTACGACTTCTTCACCTATTACTTCACGCTGGTTCTCACGCCGATGATGTTCCTCTCGGGCGTTTTCTTCCCGCGTGAGCAGCTCCCGCCGCTGGTGCGCGCCATCTCCGACTGGCTACCGCTGACCAACGCCGTGGAGCTGGTGCGCCCGCTCTTCATGGACCAGTGGCCCCAGCAGCCGCTGCGCCACAGCCTGGTGATGCTGGGCACCACCGTGGCGGCCTACTGGGTGGCGCTGGCCTTGACGCGCAAGCGCTTTCGTGCTTGACCGGGACGCTATTAAAAATATAGCTTTCAGCGCTTACCAGTAAAGCGCTTCAGCCTGATTTCATCATTATTTTCTGCTGGCGGCCCGCAGCATGTCCACGGCCTTCTCGGCCAGCATGATGGTCGGCGCGTTGGTGTTGCCGCTGACGATGCGCGGCATGATGGATGCATCGACCACCCGCAGCCCCTGCATGCCGTGCACACGCAGCGCCGCATCCACCACATCCATGGGCCCGGGCCCCATGCGGCAGCTGCCCACGGGGTGGTAGATGGTGTCGGCATAGCGGCGAATGAACTGCTCGATCTCGACATCCGTCTGCGCGGCAGCCGATGAGGGCAATTCACGCGCACCAAACTGCGCCAGCGCAGGTTGCGCCAGGATCTCGCGCATGCGCCGAAAGCCATGCACCATGCGATCCATGTCGGCCCGCTCGCCCAGAAAGTTGGGATCGACCAACGGCAGGTCCAGCGGGTTGTTGCTGGCCAGGCCCACGCGGCCCCGGCTCACGGGTTGCAGCAGGCAGACATGGCACGAGTAGCCATGGCCCAGCACGGTCTTGCGCCCATGGTCCACCAGCTTGCCAATCACAAAGTGCAGTTGCACATCGGGCGCGGGCTCGGACGGCTGGCTGCGGATGAAGCCCCCAGCTTCGGCAAAGTTGGTGGTCAGCATGCCGGTGCGGCGGCTGCGCCATTCGCGCACACCGTTCCACAGATGACCCAGGCCCGGCAGCGACAGACCGAACAGATCGGTCAGGCGGGGCGCATCCATCACCTGCACCACGTCGGGGTGGTCGTGCAGGTGCGCTCCCACGCCGGGCAGATCGTGCAGCACTTCGACGCCGTGGCGCCGCAGTTCGTCGCCCGGGCCAATACCCGAGAGCATGAGCAGTTGGGGCGAGAGCAGCGCACCGGCACTGAGCAGCACCTCGCGGTTGCAGCGCAGCTGTTGCACGGCGCCGCCCTGGCGGTATTCCACGCCTACGGCGCGGCGGTTTTCCACCAGGATGCGCGTGGCATGCGCCCCCGTGATCACCTGCAGATTGGGGCGCGCCAGGTGCGGCGTGAGGTAGGCCTTGGCAGCGCTGAAGCGCTCGCCATTGCGGTGGGTAACCTGGTACAGCCCTACGCCTTCTTGCGAGGCGCCGTTGAAGTCGGGGTTGTGCGCGTGTCCGGCCTGCACCCCGGCATCGACAAAGACCTGGCTGAACGGGTTGGGGGAGCGCAGGTCGGCCACATTCAGCGGGCCGCCCGTGCCGTGCCAGGCGTCGGCGCCGCGCTCGTTGTTTTCGGCCCGCTTGAAATACGGCAGCACATCGCTCCAACCCCAGCCGGGGTTGCCCTGCGCGGCCCAGAAGTCATAGTCGGCGCTCTGGCCGCGCGCATAAATCATCGCGTTGATCGAGCTCGACCCGCCCAGCACCTTGCCGCGCGGCTGGTAGCCCCGGCGCCCGTTCAGGCCGGGCTGCGGCGTGGTGTTCTGGCCCCAGCCGTTGAGTTCGTACTTGGCCATCACGGCCAGACCTGCCGGGCAGTGGATGAGCACGCTTTTGTCGGCAGGGCCCGCCTCCAGCAGGCAGACGCGCACCGCCGGGTCTTCGCTCAAACGCCCTGCCAGCACGCTGCCGGCCGAGCCCCCCCCTACAACGATGTAATCAAACATGCCTGTCTTCCCCTGGCCGCCTTGGTTGGCTGCCCTGTCACCACCTTACTCGAAGCTGCGGGCAAATACCGATACGATTCCCGGGTCTGTTTCACTTTGAAGAGGTTTCACTATATGGATATCAAGACAATAGGCATCATCGGCGCAGGCACCATGGGCAACGGCATTGCGCAGGCCTGCGCGGTCTCGGGCATCAACGTCGTCATGGTCGATATTTCAGACGCCGCAGTCCAGAAGGGCCTGGCCACCGTCTCCGGCAGCCTGGACCGCCTGATCAAGAAGGAAAAGATGACCCAGGCCGACAAGGACACGGCCCTGGCGCGCATCAAGACCTCCACCAGCTACGACGACCTCAAGGCCGCGCAGCTTGTCATCGAGGCAGCCACCGAGAACTACGAACTCAAGCTCAAGATCCTCAAGCAGGTAGACGGCATCGTTGGCCCCGACGTGATCATTGCGTCGAACACCTCGTCGATCTCCATCACCAAGCTGGCCGCCGCCACCAGCCGCGCCGACAAGTTCATCGGCATGCACTTCTTCAACCCCGTGCCCATGATGGCGCTGGTGGAAATCATCCGCGGCCTGCAGACCAGCGACGCCACGCACGACGCGGTGAAGGCCATGGCCCTGGCGCTGGGCAAGAGCCCCATCACCGTGAAGAACGCCCCCGGCTTCGTGGTCAACCGCATTCTGGTGCCCATGATCAACGAGGCCTTCTTCGTGCTGGCCGAAGGTCTGGCCACGCCCGAAGACATCGACGCCGGCATGAAGCTGGGCTGCAACCAGCCCATCGGCCCGCTGGCCCTGGCCGACATGGTGGGCCTGGACGTGTGCCTGGCCGTGATGGATGTGTACCTGCAGGAGTTTGGCGACAGCAAGTACCGCGCTTGTCCGCTGCTGCGTGAAATGGTCGCCGCGGGCCGCCTGGGCCGCAAGACGGGCCAGGGCGTTTATCGGTACTGACACCCCCTGAGGCCCTGCAGGCCTCGCCTGGAACGCGCCAGTTTGATGCGTCGCGGGAGCCGCATGGGCACACTGGATAACCCAGTTTCATAACCTCACTTGCAAGCAGAGCGCCTCACGGGGCGCTTTTTTTCGCCCAATTCCCTGGCCATAGCAGGGAATTAGACCATTTAAATGCACACAATTTAATTGTGCACAATAATTCTACCCATGATGTCGCCAGCACCCCCCGCCAGCCCCAGCCCGGCCGCCCTGCAACTGGACCACCAGTTGTGCTTTGCGCTGTATTCGGCCTCGCTGGCCATGACCAAGCTTTACAAGCCGCTGCTCGACGCCATCGGCCTGACATATCCGCAATACCTGGCGATGCTGGTGCTGTGGGAGCAGGACAGCCCCACCGTGTCGGAACTGGGCGAGCGCCTGAGCCTGGACTCGGGCACCCTCACCCCGCTGCTCAAACGCATGGAGGCCGCTGGCCTGGTGCAACGCCAGCGCGACCCGCAGGACGAGCGCCGGGTGCGCATCGCCCTCACCAGTGCCGGGCAGGCCCTGCGTGCGCAGGCCGAGTCCATCCCGGCCTGCATCCTGGCGCACAGCCACCTGCCGCTGAGCGAGGTGCAGGCGCTCACGCACCAGCTCCAGACACTGCGCGACAGCCTCCAACCCTGAAGTTTTCCTCCCGCCCCAGTCCGGGGCACCCACCCGAAAGGCAAGCACCATGACCACCCTCGACAAAGTTCTGTACACCGCCCGCGCCCACACCACCGGAGGCCGCGACGGCGCCTCGCGCACCGACGACGGGCGCCTGGATGTGAAGCTGTCCTCGCCCGGCACTGCGGGCACCGGCACCAACCCTGAGCAGTTGTTTGCCGCCGGCTACTCGGCCTGCTTCATCGGCGCGCTCAAGGCGGTGGGCGGCATGCAGAAAATCACGATTCCGCAAGACGTGGCCGTGGACGCCGAAGTGGACCTCGGCCCCATCACCGGCGGCTATGGCATCGCCGTGCGCATGACCGTGAACCTGCCGGGCATGGAACGCGCCGCAGCCCAGGCGCTGGTAGACGCCGCCCACAAGGTCTGCCCCTACTCCAACGCCACGCGCGGCAACATCGACGTGACGCTGACCCTGGCCTGACCCTGGTGTCGCGCAGGCGGCCCGCCGGGCTTGAGCCTGCGGGCCGCTTGCTCTACCGTCCCCGCATGAATACCACCACCCTCCTCGTGCGCCAGGACGCCCTGGCCACCACCACCCTGCGCAGCACCGAACACGCCCCGCTGGCCGACGGCCAGGTGCGCGTGCAGGTCGAGCGCTTTGCGCTGACCGCCAACAACATCACCTACGCTGCCATGGGCGAAATGCTGCAGTACTGGCAGTTCTTCCCCTCCGGCGAGCCGGGCTGGGGCATCGTGCCGGTGTGGGGCTTTGGCACGGTGGCCGAATCCTTGCACCCCGAGGTGGCCGTGGGCGAGCGGCTCTACGGCTACTGGCCGATGGCAACCGAGGCGGTGCTTCAACCCCACAAGGCGTCTAGCACGGGGTTCAGCGACGGCGCCACACACCGCGCCGGGCTGCACGCCGTCTACAACCATTACCTGCGCTGCGGCGCCGACCCGTTTTACCGCCCCGACACCGAAGACATCCAGGCCCTGCTGCGCCCGCTGTTCATCACCTCTTGGCTGATCGACGACTTTCTGGCCGACCAGGACTTCTACGGCGCGGGCACGCTGCTGCTGTCGAGCGCCTCGAGCAAGACCGCTTACGGCACGGCCTTCCAGCTCGCGCAGCGCGCAGGCGTGCAGGTGATCGGCCTCACGTCCCAAGCCAACCAGGCGTTTTGTGAAAGCCTGGGCTGCTACCACCGCGTGGTGGCCTACGAAGACCTGGAGCAGCTCGCCGCCGACGCTCCTTGCGTCTACATCGACTTTGCGGGCAGCGTGGCGCTGCGCCAGCGCATCCACCAGCACTTCACCCAGCTCGCCTACAGCTGCGCCGTGGGCGCCAGCCATGTGGGCGACCTGGGTGGCGCCGGGCAACTGCCCGGCCCACGCCCGGTGATGTTTTTCGCCCCCGCGCAGGTGAAGAAGCGCACGGGCGAATGGGGCGTGCAGGGCCTGAACGACCGGCTGGTGGCCGCCTGGCAATCCTTCAGCAGCGCCGTGCAGGCACCGCCCCAACCCTGGATCACCGTGCAGCAGCACCAGGGGCCGCAGGCCACGCAGGCGCTGTTCCTGGAACTGCTGCGCGGGCAGAGCGACCCGCGCACGGGCCACATCGCCAGCATGCAGCCCTGATCCGCCGCCGCTGCGCTGCGGCACGGATACGGAGGGCCTAGCCCGCCGTTAAACGTGGCCGTGACGCCAATGGCGCATCGGCCAGCTTGAAGCGCCCCACCAGGCGTTCAAGCACCGCCGCCTGTTCGCTCATGGCACCGGCAGCCGCGGCGCTTTGCTCCACCAGGGCGGCGTTCTGCTGGGTCATCTGCTCCAGTTCGCCCACGGCGGAGTTCACCAGCTGCATGTCACTGCTTTGCTCGGCGGTGCTGGCGGTGATTTCCCCAATGATGCCGCTGACGCGCTGCACCGATTGCACGATCTCCTGCATGGTCTGCCCCGCGCGGTCCACCAGGGCCGTACCGGCTTCCACGTTTTCGACCGAGGCGGAGATCAGTGCCTTGACCTCGCGCGCGGCCTCTGCCGAGCGCCCGGCCAGCGAGCGCACTTCGCTGGCCACCACGGCAAACCCCCGCCCCTGCTCACCGGCGCGGGCCGCTTCCACGGCCGCATTCAGCGCCAGGATGTTGGTCTGGAACGCAATGCCGTCGATGACGGCAATGATGTCCACGATTTTCTTGGACGAGCTGTCGATGCGGTGCATGGTCTGCACCACTTCGCTCACCGATTGCCCCCCGCTTTGCGCCACCGAGTAGGCCGAAGCCGCCAGCGCATTGGCCTCGCGGGCCGACGCAGCCGACTGGCCCACCACACCGCTGAGGTGGTCCAGCGTGGACGATGCGCGCTGCAGGTGGGACGCCGTGGCCTCCGTGCGGTCGGACAGGTCGTGGTTCCCATGGGCAATTTCCACGCTGGCAGCGCCGATGCTGCCCGCCGAACGCTGCACCTGACCCACCAGCTCTGCCAGCGAATGCGACATCTGCGCCAGCGCGCGCAGCACCTCGCCCATTTCGTCCTGGCGGTCGGCGCCAATGTGCGCCGTCAAATCACCCTCGCCAATGGCGCGTGCCACCTGCACGATATCGGCCAGGGGTTCGGTCACACTGCGCTGCACCAACCGTGTGCCGATGCACACGGCCAGGACGATGATGGCCATGATGCCCGCCACGCCCCACACGGTTTTCAGCCGCTCGTTGCCCGCCTTGTCGCGCAGCTCTGTGGCGCCGCGCTCGGTCAGGCGCACCATGTCTTGTTGTGCGCCCTGCAGGGCCTTGAGCTTGCCCTGGGTGTCGTCACGAATGTGCGCCTGCAACGCGACCACATCGCCCCCGGCCTTGAGCTTTTGCGCGGCCTCCAGGGAAGCCTTCAGCGCCTGCGCCTGGGTGTTTGCGGCTTCCAGTGCCGCACGCTCGTTTGTGTCGGTGAGCAAAGCGCCCAATGCCGACTGCACCTGGGTGAGTTCCTGCTGCGCCTGCTCCTGCCCGCCCTGCAGCAGGGCGGCCGAGGTTTCATCGGCCGCCAGCGCCGCCCCCAGCGTGCGCAGCGCCTGCGCCTCGACCAGACCGCGCCAGCGCGACGCAAGCTCCAGCTTGCTTTGCTGGTCGGACTGCTCTTTGACCGTGATGGCCTGCGACTGCACCGTGCGCAGCGCCGAAGCGGTGGCCATGAGTACCAAACCGATACTCACTGCAATGGCCGGCAGCCATATTTTGGTTTTGATGCTCAATGCCATACAGGCCCCCTTGTGTCAGGACAAAACTTGTAACCACATGTCAAAAGTATGGCATGGCTTGAGATGCTGTGGGCCAGCGACAATCTCCTGATGCACCCCACCACCGACGCCGCGCCTCTCCACCCCTTTGCCACCCTCACCCCCGACGTGGTGCTCGACGCGCTGGCCAGCGTGGGCCTGTACGGCGACGGGCGGCTGATGGCGCTGTCGTCCTACGAGAACCGTGTGTACCAGGTCACGCTGGAGGACGGTAGCCGCGTCGTGGCCAAGTTCTACCGCCCGGGCCGCTGGAGCGAGGCGCAAATCCTGGAAGAGCACGCCTTCGCCGCCGAACTGATGGCCGCCGAGGTGCCCGCCGTGGGCCCCCTGGTGCTGGGCGGCCGCACGCTGCACCCGCATGGCGGCTTCCAGTTCTCGGTCAGCCCCTGGCGCGGCGGACGCCAGCCCGAGCTGGACGACTTTGAAGTGCTCGAATGGATCGGCCGCTTTCTGGCGCGCATCCATACCGTGGGCGCCGCCCGTCCCTTCGCCGCACGGCCCACGCTCGATCTGCCACAGTTCGGCACCGAGCCGCGCGACTGGCTGCTGGAGCACAACCTGATCCCGCTGGACGTGCAGTCGGCCTGGCGCGACGCCTGCAATACCGCTCTTGATTTAATAGCTGTTAGCGCCCAACCAGAAAGCGCTGCAGGCCAATTTGATCTAAATAAAGCCACGCTGCTGCGCCTGCACGGCGACTGCCACCCCGGCAACATTCTGTGGACGCCGCTCGACGAATGGGGCCGTGGCGGCCCGCATTTTGTAGACCTGGACGACGCCCGCATGGGCCCGGCCGTGCAAGACCTGTGGATGCTGCTGTCAGGCGACCGGCGCCAGCGTACCCACCAGCTCGGCGCTCTGCTCGACGGCTACGAACAGTTCCGCCCTTTCGACCGGCGCGAGCTGGCCCTGATCGAACCCCTGCGCACCCTCCGTCTGATCCACTACAGCGCCTGGCTGGCCCGGCGCTGGCAAGACCCGATCTTCCCCATCAACTTTCCCTGGTTTGGCTCCAGCGACTACTGGCGCGGACAGGTCGACATGCTGCACGAGCAGATCGAGGCGATGCAAGAGGCGCCGCTGGCAGCATGACGCCCCCTCGTACCGCAGTAGCGGTCTGCCAGAATCCAGTCCACGCAGCTGCGACAACTTTTGATTGTGTGCTTAGACCGTTGCTAACCCATTCCCTTACCTTTCCTTTCTCATGCGCATTGCGATAGTCGACGACGACTTCCTCGTTCGGGACTTAATGAAGGCCCTCACGGACGGAATGGGGCACTTGTGTCATCCGTTTGAAACCGGTGAACAATTGCTCCAAGCGCTCCGGCGTGAAACCTATGATCTGCTGGTGGTGGATTGGCACCTCCCAGACCTGGACGGACCGGAAGTCGTGCGCGCTGCACGACTGCTCACCGGCCCAGCGATGCCCATCCTGTTCGTCACCAGGCGCAATGATGAGCAAGACATCGTGGAAGCACTGGCCAGTGGCGCGGACGACTTCATGAGCAAGCCGATCCGTGTCGGCGAATTTTCCGCCCGTATCAAAGCACTGCTGCGGCGCGCCTACCCAGAGTCTTCACAAGCCGGACTGGTGTTCGGCTGCTACGGTTTCAACGAGACCTTGCGCATCGCTTCGCTCAATGACACGCCGATCGAATTGACCGATCGCGAATATGCACTGGCACTGGTACTGTTTCAGAACTGCGGGCGTCTGCTTTCGCGCGACCATTTGCGCGAGCTCGTCTGGGGCCAGATTCACGATGTGCCTTCACGCACCATCGATACGCATGTCTCGCGCCTGCGCAGCAAACTGAAAATGGGCGATGAGACGGGTTACCAACTAATGGCCGTCTACGGCGTGGGTTACCGGCTCGAAAAAAACGAATGAAATCCCCTGTCGAGCAGACCTTGCCTTGCCTGCGTGTACCAGGGCAAGCAGGCGTTACCGTTGCAATCCAGATTTCCCTGGCACGCTTTTTCGGGATGTCCTTGCTGCTCCTCTGGGGAAGTGCTGTATCAGCTCAACCTGCCCGACCCCAGGTCGACTTGTTTCACTGGTGGGTGTCCGGCGGCGAGCGCGCCAGCCTGGATGTCATCCGCGACACCGCGCAATCCAAGGGACTCGGATGGACGGAGTCATCAACCGCTGGCAGCGGCACCGACAGGTACACCAAGGTGCTCGATCAGCGCGTTCGCTCAGGGAAAACACCCACTGCCGCGCAAATGATTGGCCATGACATCCACGCATGGGCTGCCCGCGGCCTGCTGGCCAATCTGAACGACATCGCTCGCCGGGAAGAATGGGATGCTGTGGTGCCGATGGAAATCCAGCACCTCTCCAAGTACGGCGGGCACTGGGTGGCTGCGCCCTTTAATACCCATTCCACCAACTGGCTGTGGGTGAACCAGCCATTGGCCACAAGTTTGGGCGTCACCACGCCCCCGGACACCTTCTCCGACCTGGTGGTGCTCCTTGAAAAAGCACGTCGTGCGGGCGTCGTGCCGCTTGCGATTGGCCGCGAGCAGTGGGAGCACACGCTGCTTTTTGAGCTGGTGGCCGCGGGCGCTCTGGGTGCATCCACATACCGAAAAGCATTTGTGGAACTGATCCCCGAAACCCTGACACAGGAGCAAGCCACCTTGGTCTTCGCGCGGATTCGCACGCTTTCGCGCTATGTCGACCCTGGCTCTCAACGCAGAAGCTGGGACGAAGCCAGCGAAATGGTGCGCACCGGCAAGGCTCTGATGCAAGCACAGGGCACATGGGTGAATGGGGAATTCACAGCGCGCGGAATGGTGCCTGGACGCGAATATGCTTGCTGGCGCTTTCCAGACACGCAAGGCATGTTCCTTTTCAACGCCGATCAATACATTTTTTTCCGTGAACCCACCGCTGGAAAAAATGGCGTGGAAGCGCTGGCCTCCTTGTTGATGTCGCCTGACTTGCAAGAACAGGTCAATGTGCGCTCCGGTGCGGCACCCGCCCGTGTCGACGTGTCGCCAGAGCCATTCAATGCCTGTGGCAAGCGTGCCATAGCAGGCTTGCGCGCTTCGAATATGCGACGCACAGTACTAGGCTCAATCGCCATGGGCAATGCCAACCCTGCAGCCGTCAAAACTGCGATTTACCAGGTGGTGACAAAGCACCTGCGCGGCGCACTGAGTGATGAGTCTGCAGCTGTCGCACTGCGCAAGGCGCTTTATGAAACGCCAGCGGCCAGCGCGAAAAGGGGGATTCCATGAAACGCCGCCTTCGATTTTCCGACCTCCACTTCGCCAGCAAAATCCTTGTACTGATGGGCCTCATGGGACTCATCGCAGTGCTCGCTACCGCCTATGCGCTGTACAACATGCAGGCCGTGAACCAGCGCTATCGGAGTCTGATAGCGCACGAAGCGCAAGGTGCTTTGACCATCGCTGAAGCGGCGCGGCATCTGGACAGTGCGAGCCGCCTTGCCTACAAGGTACTCACCGAACCAGACGAACTCCGCATGCTGGCCTCGCTGAGGCAATTGCATGCCACCCAGAGTCAATACGATGCACAGCTGCTCCTTCTGGAAGAGGTGCTACCTACCAAAATTGAAGACATCCGTAGCATTGCAGCGCAATCGCAACGACTTTTCGAGTCCGCAGCAGAGGTCATCTCGGCCGCTGCCCGCTGGCGCGGCGACCGGGCGCTGCAGATCATCCACCGTGAATTCGAACCCGCACTAGGCACCATACGCGCCAATATGGACGACTTACGGGAAGGCGCCATCTCTGATTTCGAGACGGCCGCTGCTCAATCCAGCGAACAGACCGCGCGCACTATCGTGGTTACCGCGCTTGCGATTTTGGGCTCTCTTGTGCTGGTCATCCCCTTGGCCTTGCATATGGCGATCACACAGATGTCGCGGCCCATTTCAAAGCTAACGCACACGATGGAGAGAATGAGCCAGCGCCACTACGACGACACCATCGCCTTTCACGACCGAGACGACGAGGTAGGCCAGATGGCCAAGGCGCTGCAAGTTTTCCAGCGCTCAATGCAACGAGAGGACCGACTGACTATCGAGGTCGCTGCCAGCGCACAAGCGCGGCGGCTCTCGGAGCAACTGGTCGATTTAATCAGTGCGATACCGGGGGCGGTGTTTCAGATGCAAATGGCCCCGGATGGTTTGCGTCGAATTCTTTTTGCCAGCGAAAAGGCCGCGCAGCTGCACGGTAGAACCACCGCTGAGTTAACGCAGACAGAGGAACCTGCGGGGCATGAATTCTTGTACGCCAGTGGCCCCGAAGTGCGCAAAGCCCATGCAGCTTTTGTACACAGCGTGAACACGCTCGTACCGCTCAATTTCGACACACAAACCACGCACGACGGCAAGACACGGTGGCTCCAGACGCTTGCCACGGCGCGCCGTACGCCCAATGGCGGAGCACTCTTCAACGGCGTCTGGCTGGACGTGACCGAACAAAAAGAGCATGGGCAAGCGCTGACGCGCGCCAAAAACATTGCAGAGAAAGCCGCAGAAGACAAAGCGCGCTTTCTAGCGACGATGAGCCACGAAATCCGAACCCCTCTCAATGCCATGCTGGGCATGACCCAGCTTGCGCTTCGCTATGAGTCCGAAGAGCCGCAGCGCGAGCGCATCAAGAAAACCTTGCGCGCAGGTCGGCATCTGCTGAGCATCGTCAACGACGTGCTCGATATCTCGAAGATCGAGGCTGGCAAGATGGCTCTGGAAGCGGAAGCTTTCGCACCGCGTGAATGGCTGACCGATCTCGAGGAATTGTTCTGCCCCGAGGCGCAGGCGAAAGGCCTGAACCTGCAAGTGCACCTTGCACCAACGACGCCTGAACGTGTGCGTGGCGACCCGCAGCGTATGAGCCAGATAGCGATAAATTACTTGAACAACGCTATCAAGTTCACCCAGACCGGTGACATCACCCTTCTGCTGGACACGGTGGAAAATAGTGCCTCAGGTGTCTTCCTGCGCTGCCAGGTCACTGACACCGGCATGGGTATTGACGAGCGCGATCAAGCGTCGTTGTTCACTGCGTTCGAACAGGGCGACTCGTCGATCACGCGCCGCTTCGGGGGCTCCGGATTGGGCCTGTTCATTTCCCGACAGCTCGCTGAGCTGATGGGCGGCGCGGCAGGCGTGAGCAGCACCGTCGGCACTGGCAGCACTTTCTGGTTCACGGCGCGCGTTGATGTAATGCCAGCGCACACGCCCGCACCAGCAAATGCAGGCACTGAAGTGGTCGACCGGCCGATGCACAGCCCCTACCGCAGCACGCAATTCGCGCGAGGCGCCCGCGTACTTCTAGTGGACGACAACGAGCTCAATCGGGCCGTTGCCCATGGCATGCTAGAAGTGGGCGGCATTTTGGTCGATGAAGCCTGCGATGGTACGCAGGCAATCGCCATGCTGGAGGCCGCATCGGAGGACACGTATGCCCTGGTGTTGATGGACATGCAAATGCCCATCATGGATGGCTTGACGGCAACCACCGCGCTGCGTCAGAACCCGCGCTTTGCGCAACTGCCCATCATTGCATTAACCGCCAATGTCAGCGACGACGACATTGCACGTACCCGCGCTGCAGGAATGCAAGACCATCTGTCTAAACCTTTGCTTGAGGAAACCTTGTGGTGCTGCATGCGGCGCTGGGTACAGCTCCCGAAATCGCCTGCTCCAGCCCCGCTCGTTCGCGTTGATGTCGACAGGCTCGTTGAATTGCACGAAACTTTGGGCCCGGTTCGTACGAACACACTCATGGTAGATTTCTTGCAGGATTGCGAACGGCGTCTTGCACGCATCGAAGCGCTGACCACGCACGCGCATTCCCTCGAATGGGGGTCTCTCGCCCAAGACGCCCATGACCTGAGTGGCAGCGCAGGCAGCTTCGGCCTGACTCAATTGGGGGATCTCGCACACCAACTGAGCACACTTGCCGAGCAACGCGATGAAGCGGGTGCGCGGATCGCCATCACAGCGTTCTTGAAGCACGCACGTATGGACTTGGCCGCCCTAAAAGTCCACAATGAAAAGCAAGTTTTCAGTCATCGGCCCGCAGTGAACACCTGATTCTGTTTCCAAATCATTTGTGTCCAGGCGCGAGGCCGCAGACAGTGCTGTAGCACGGCACAGCGAAGCAACCACGACACCGAAACAGGACGATGCCCCATGAAAGACAAGCTGCGCACGTTGTTTTCCATCCGCACCAAGCGACAGGCGCCGCCCGTTGGCCCTTTGCCGCCGGTGGGGTCGTCCATCATGTGCCGCGGCCTCAAAATGCAAATCACCCACCCAATGCCGCGCGAACTGTGGGATTGGATGGTGTTGTCGGGCTGGCGCAACGTGCCTGTGGCCAACGATCGACGCCAGAGCATAGAGCTGCCAGCACGCACGATGAAGGAGCTGCTCGACGCAGCACCAAGCGAGCGCGAAGCGCTGCACGCTCGCATACTGCGCACCACCACACCGGCATCCTGAAACGCAGCTCTCCAATGCCCAGCAATACATAGCTATATTTTTAATAGCTACCAACGCTTGCACAATAAGCGAAAGCAGCCATCTAAAAATACCTCGCTGCTGCGCCTGCACGGAGACTGCCACCCAGGCAACAACCCAGTGGACGCCGCTCAATGCATGGGGCGCGGCGGCCCGCAGGGTGTAGATCTGGATAACGCCCGCATCGGCCCGGCCGTGCAGAACCTGTCGGTGCTGCTGTCGGGCGGCCAGCGCTGGGGCATGCCGATGCGCGCGCACCCCCTCACGCCGCCTATGCGGTTTCCAGCGTCGCCGTGGGGATGGCGTCGGCATTTTTTATCACCTGGCGCTGCGGCATGTAGTTCAGCAGCAGTTCGGTTTCTTTCTTGACCACGCTGTAGCACTCGCAGCTCAGCTTTTCCAGTTTCGGCCGGTCCAGCACCTTGATCAATCCGCGCGAATAAGAGATCACGCCGAGCTGCTGCAGTTTCAGCGCGGCCTGGGTGACGCCTTCGCGGCGCACGCCGAGCATGTTGCCGATGAACTCCTGTGTCATTGTCAGGTGGTTGTGGGACAGGCGATCCATCGACAGCAGGAGCCACCGGCAGAGCTGCTGGTCGATCGAATGGTGCCGGTTGCACACGGCGGTCTGCGAGATTTGCGTGATCAGCGCCTGCGTGTATCGCAGCATCAGCATGAGCAGCTGGCCATGGCGGTTGAACTCTTCCTTCACCCGCGTCCTGGGAAGTCGGTAGGCGTACCCGGCGCTCTGCACCACCGAGCGGCTCGGTGTGCTCTCGCCGCCCAGAAACAGGGTGATGCCGAGCAGGCCCTCGTTGCCCACCACCGAGATTGCGGTGGACGCCCCGTTCTCCATCAGATACTGCATGGAGACGATCGAATCGGTGGGAAAGTAGACATGGCGCATCGCGCGCCGCGATTCATACAAAACCGCGCGCAACGGCAGCGGAACCAGTTCCAGGTGCGGAAACAGACGGCCTTGAACGTCCGGCGACAAGGCCGCCAGAAGATGATTGTGCTGCGGCTCTGGTTTGGCGGGCACCGAGGCGCTTTTGGAACGGACCATGGGGAAGGGTTTTGACATTCGATGGAGGGGGACAACCCATGGCCCACGGCGGTAGTATCGCCCAGTACATCGGATTGGTATGTGAATACCACTGTTTAACATAACTGACCGTGGGGCGCTTTTTCACCGGCGCTGCAACGGTCGGCATCCGCCCATGAAAGATCTTCTGCGCACCGTCTTTTCCATCCGCCAGCAACGCCGCGCGCCGTCGGCCGGTCCTGTGCCGCCCGTGGGCGCGTTCATCATCCGCAAAGATGTGAAGATGGCGGTCAACCAGCCGATTCCGCGCGATCTGTGGAACTGGATGGTGCTTTCAGGCTGGCGCACCATTCCGGTCAAGAAAGACCGGCGCAAGTCCCTGGAGTTGCCCGCAGGCGCCCTGCTGGAACTCATCAGCGCCCACCCGACCGAGCGCGACATGGTGCATGCCCGCATCCTGCCCCAGGCCCGCGAACAGCGCGCCTGAACATCCGCTGGCACGCTGACGAGGCCGCTGAACACCGATGGAAAACCTGGCTTGCGGACGGGCTTGGGCTGCCGCGCAAAGTCGACCCATTTCGCCGATTCCCCGGCTGCCTATGCCTTGAGCGGCACCTTTGCAGTTGAGCGAAGCCAGTAGAGGAAGTAGATGGCAAAGCCCAGATCTCCGACGGAGACGCCGAAGGCTTTGAGCGGAATATCCCCACGAAGCAGGCACAGCAATGCAATGAGGAACGCGCCCGTCTTTCCGATGGCGGCCAGCGCGATAAGGGACCGAGAAATCGTGGGAGACAGCGCCAGCCAGGCGTACGTTGCGCAGAAGAGCACAACGAAGTACGTCAGCATCCAGCGATAGAAATCGGACCCGATCGGTGGAAGCGCTGCCATGGCGCCCAGCGTCGATGGGAACATGAGCATGAGTGCGATGGCGGCGTTGTAGACGACACCCATCCAGAGAACAAGGCGCATAGGGTTCGGGCTGGCCCGTCAGGCAAGACCGTGTGTGACGCAATGTACGCATCATCGCCCAACCCCGGTCGGGAGCGCGCTGGTATCCACACCCGGCATCCCCCCACGCGCAGCAAACGAAGACATCGCCAAGCCGCTCATGGATGCCGGTCCAGGCAGGGATCAACGGGTCGCCCCGGATGCAGCGGCGTCACCGCCGCAACAAAAATCCCGGCAAAGCCAAGGCTCTACCGGGATTTTTTTGCTATCTATTCAATAGCGCTTAGCGCTTGCCTGACAATCGCTTCAAGCTATTTTCGCCACCATCACACCAGCAGCGCATTCACCCGCTTGACGTAAGCCGCCGGGTCTTCCGGCAAGCCACCTTCGGCCAGCAGGGCCTGGTCGAACAGGATGTGGGCCAGGTCGTGGAAGTGCACGCTGCCATCGAGCTTCTTCACCAGCGGGTGCTCGGCGTTCACCTCCAGCACCGGTTTGGTTTCGGGGGCCTTCTGGCCGGCCTGCTTGAGCATGCGGGCGAGCTGCGTGCTCATGCCGTCGTCCTGCACCACCAGGCAGGCGGGCGAGTCGACGAGGCGGGTGGTCACGCGCACGTCTTCGGCCTTGTCTTTCAGGGCTTCCTTGAGCTTGGCGAGCATGGGCTTGAACTGCTCGGCGGCTTCCTCGGCTGCCTTCTTCTCGGCTTCGTCCTGCAGCTTGCCGAGGTCGACCGCGCCCTTGGCCACGCTTTGCAGCGGCGTGCCGTCAAAGTCGTGCAGGTAGTTCAGCGCCCACTCGTCCACGCGGTCGGTCATCAGGAGCACTTCGATGCCCTTCTTCTTGAAGACTTCGAGCTGCGGGCTGTTCTTGGCGGCAGCCAGGCTGTCGGCGGTGATGTAGTAGATGGCCTCCTGGCCTTCCTTCATGCGCGCCTTGTAGTCGGCAAAGCCCACGCTCACGCTGTCGCTGGTGGTGCTGGCAAAGCGCAGCAGCTTGGCCAGGCGCTCGCGGTTGCCGAAGTCTTCACCCAGGCCTTCCTTGAGCACGGCGCCGAACTCGGCGTAGAACGCGGTGTACTTGCCTTCCTTGGCCTTGTCGTCGGCGTCCACCACGTCGGTGACGGCATCGTCACCCGTTGCGGCTTCGTGCTTGTCGTGCTTGGCCAGGTCTTCCAGCATGGAGAGCACGCGCTTGGTGCTGCCTTCGCGGATGGCGCGCACGTCGCGGCTTTCCTGCAGCAGCTCGCGGCTGACGTTGAGCGGCAGGTCGCTCGAATCGATCACGCCCTTGACGAAGCGCAGGTAGCTGGGCATCAGCGCCTCGGCGTCGTCCATGATGAAGACGCGCTTGACGTAGAGCTTGATACCGGCCTTCTTGTCGCGGTTCCACAGGTCGAATGGCGCCTTGGCCGGGATGTAGAGCAGTTGCGTGTATTCGGTGTTGCCCTCGACGCGGTTGTGCGCCCAGGTCAGCGGGTTCTCGAAGTCGTGCGAGATGGCCTTGTAGAAGTCCTGGTACTGCTCGTCCGTGATGTCCTTCTTGGGCCGCGTCCACAACGCGCTGGCCTTGTTGACGGCCTCCCACTCGCCGGTCTTGACCATGGCGCCGGGCTGGCGGCCGCCGTTTTCGTCACCGGGGATGAGGAGCTCACCGTCTTTCCACTCTTCCTTTTCCATCAGGATGGGCAGGCTGATGTGGTCGGAATACTTGGCGATGACGCTCTTGAGCTTCCAGGCGTTGAGGTATTCCTCGGCGTCGTCCCGCAAATGCAGGATGACGCTGGTGCCGCGTGCGGGCCGGTCCATTGACTCGACCTCGAAATCGCCGCTGCCGCCGCTGACCCAGCGCACGCCTTCATTGGCAGGCAAACCGGCACGGCGTGACTCCACGGTGATCTTGTCGGCGACGATGAAGCCCGAATAGAAACCCACGCCGAACTGGCCGATGAGCTGCGCGTCTGCTTTTTGGTCGCCGGTGAGCTTGCCCATGAAATCCTTGGTGCCGCTCTTGGCAATAGTGCCCAGGTGGTCAATGGCCTCCTGCGCGCTCATGCCAATGCCGTTGTCCTGGATGGTGAGTGTCTTGGCATCTTTGTCGAAAGACACGCGCACTTCCAGATTGGGCGCGTCTTCGTACAGCGCGGGCTTGTCCAGTGCCTCAAAGCGCAACTTGTCGCAGGCATCGGACGCATTGGAGATCAACTCGCGCACGAAGATTTCGGGGTTCGAATACAACGAATGCGTGACCAGGTGCAGCAGTTGGGCCACTTCGGCCTGGAAGGACAGGGTTTGTTTGCTCATACGGATTTGTTGACGAAACGACGATGAAAAAGAGGACGAAGGCACAGCCCCCCGCAAAGGAGATGTGCCTGCAGGCCTGTATTTATGGGCGGGCAGGCCGGGTTTCAAGCGGTGGCTGTGCGCTGGGCACCACGCAATAGAAAAACAAATTTGATAGCTGCTTGCGCTTGCTGGATAAGCGTTAGCGCCCAATTTTCCTACTATTCTTAACCATCCATGTTGATGCGCCGGACCAGCATTTGCAGCATGCCATCGGCCCTGTCGTTGGCCAACTGGCAGGTGCCTGCCGCAGCATGGCCCCCGCCGCCAAACTCGAGCATCAGGTTACCGACGTGCGTCTTGCTGCTGCGGTCCAGAATGGATTTGCCTACGGCCAGTACCGTATTTTGCTTTTGCAGGCCCCACATCACGTGGATAGAGATGTTGGCCGTGGGGAACAGCGCGTAGATCATGAAGCGGTTGGTCGCCCAAATGGTCTCCTCGGGCCGCAAGTCCAGCACCACCAGGTTGCCAATCTGCGTGGCGCATTGCAGGATTTGCTCCTTGGCCCGGGCCGCATGGTCGCGGTACAGCGCTACGCGCTCCTGCACGTCGGGTAGCTGCAAAATTTGCGCAATCGTGTGGTCGCGGCAGTATTGGATCAGGTCCATCATCAGCGCGTAGTTGCTGATGCGGAACTCCCTAAAACGCCCCAGGCCAGTGCGCGAATCCATCAGGTAGTTCAGCAGCACCCAGCCCTGCGGGTCGAGGATGTCGTCCCGCGAATACTGGGCCGAATCAGCCTGGTCGACAGCCGCCATCATCTCGTCGGTGATGCGCGGAAAAGCCGCCTTGCCGCCGTAGTGGTTGTAGACCACGCGCGCCGCCGACGGCGCATGCGCTTCAATGATGTGGTTCACATCGCGGCGCCCCGCGTTGCGCACCGTCTCGGATTCGTGGTGGTCAAACACCAGGTGCGCGCCCGGCACGTAGGGCAGGTTGGTGGTGATGTCGCGCTCGGTGATGGCGATCTTGCCGTCCTGCATGTCCTTCGGGTGCACGAAGGTGATCTCGTCGATCAGGTCCAGTTCGTTCAACAACACGGCGCACACCAGGCCATCAAAGTCGCTGCGCGTCACCAGACGGTATTTATTGTTACCCACGCTATCTCCTTGTTGCACATTCGACAGACACACATGGTAACGCTGCCGCACGGCGCATCAACTGAACCAGCGCACCAGCTGCTGCGCTACCTGGGCATCCTCTAACAGCGCCATATGGCCTACGCCATACACCACGTGCTGGTGGGTTTTGGGAAACTCCAGCGTGCGCTCGGCCTGATCGTGCTGGCCCAGCGCACTGCGCAATGGCACCAGGCCATCGCCCACCAGCCGCTCTGCCAGCGGGCTGCGCTGGCGCGCCAACGTAGCGGCCACGGTGTAGCACGCAACGCCTGCGGGCAGCGGCAGGTGGTGACGCGCGTCCGGGCTCTTGCGAAAACGGTCGCGCCCCTGCCAATCGGCTTCCTGCACATGGCCGTAGCGCAAATCGGTGATACCAGCGCTGCGCAAATGCCCCAGCCGGGCAAAGGGTCGGCTCCAGGGTGTGCTGCCCAGGATGACGTCGACCCAATTGCCTGCGCGCTCCAGCGGCGCCCCGTGGTGCGGCGTGCCCAGAAAGACCCATTTGCGCAGCTGGCCTGGCCACTGCAGTCCGGCCTGCACTGCCTGCTGGAAGGCACTGCGCGCGACCAGACCGCCCATGCTGTGGACCAGCACGCTCAGCTCTTGCACCGGCACAGGCCAGTCGGCCAACAGGGCTTCGATGCGGCCCGCCAGTTCTTGGCCGTTCATGGAGGTGTGCAGCCCCGTGTTGTAGCGCACATAGACTGGCGTGTAGCCCAGTGCCTGCGCCAGGTGCGCGCCATGGTCATGGCCTGCGCGCAACCACTGCAAATCATTCATGCACAGGCCATGCAACAACAGCAGCACCTTGCCGCTGGCTTGGCCTGAGGCGCGCAGGGCCACGAGATCGATTTCCCGGCCTTGCTGGCGCAGTTCCATCGACAACGCCAGCGGGTTGCCATCCTCGGCCAGTCGGTCGCCCATGACGCCGTTCAGGGCCGCGAGCACGGCTTCGCGCTCGGGTGACGGTGCGGTGCCGACACCTCGACGCTCCAGGAACGGTTCGAGCCGCAGCAGTACCGCCTGCAGGCTGGCATCGACCAGGCGCGTGACACCCCGTATGCCCTGGTACACCAGGCCCGTGAGCCCGCGTGCACGACCCGCCTCCGAGCCGCCGGGCAGGCCCATCGTGCCTAAAACCGACTGGTGCACGCCTTCGGCAATGCCGGTGACACCGGTGGTGGCCTGGGTGGCCAGGCGAGCCACGCCGCGCAGGTCGGCAGGACGCAAGTGCCGCAAAGCCGCCATGGCGGCCCGCGCAGCATTGTCCGGCGAGGGTTTGCTCGTAGAGGCCATGGATGCTCCAGAAAATGAAAGGAATGAATCGAAAGGCGGTCAGAAGCGCTCATGCGCTCCCAGATAACGCCACTGCCCCACGGGCAGGTTTCCCAGCGTGACACGGCCAATGCGGATGCGTTTGAGGCCCACCACCTTGAGCCCTACTTGCTCGCACATGCGCCGGATCTGGCGTTTTTTGCCCTCGGTCAGCACAAAACGCAACTGCTCAGGGTTCTGCCAATCCACCTTGGCAGGCTTGAGCGGCTGGCCGTCCAGACTCAGGCCGTGGCGCAAGCGCTCCAACAGCGCGGGAGGAAACACCGCCTGGACGTTGGTGCGCACCGGGTCACGCTCATCCATTTCCTGCAAGGGCGCAGCACGCTCACCCGATCGCCGGGCATCGGGCCCTTCATACACCACGCGCACCAGATATTCCTTGTCGATCAGAGAGTCTTCCCCGATGAGCTGGCGTGCCACACGCCCATCCTGCGTCAGCACGAGGAGACCCACCGAATCGATGTCGAGCCGACCCGCAGGCGCCAAGCCACGCAGATGCGGCGGCGTAAAACGCAGGCCGCTGGGGTCTTCACGCCAATGCGTACGCGGGTTGATGAGGGCCACTGCCGGTGTGTGCCCGTCTTCGGCCTGTCCCGACACATAGCCCATGGGCTTGTGCAGTACGATGGTGACCTGGCTGGCTTGCTGGCGCTGCGCTGCGCGCTCGACGGTGACCTTGTCCTGCGGCGTGACCTTGACGCCCATTTCCGCCACCTTGCCGTTCACGTAGACCCAGCCATGGGCGATCCAGTCATCGGCCTCGCGGCGCGAGCATAGGCCCAGCTCGGCCAGGCGCTTGTTCAGGCGCGTACCGGCGGATGCTGATGCCGCCACAGGGTGCGCCACCCGCCGCCCACGGGGTAGCGGCGCGGCATCCCTGCGGGGCCCGGGGCTGGCGGCGGGCGGCGGCAGGACTGGACGATCGGGCGGTTGGGCGGGCGGTTGGGCGGGCGCTGCAGGACGGCGCAGGCTCAGGCGCCGGGAGGCGGTGGGCTGCTCAGGAGGGACTGCAGGCGGGCGAGGGCTGGAGGGCATGGTCAGAAAGCGGTGCAATGGGTGCGCAGGACGCCATGGGCAGCCTCGCGCGATAACGGGTCCAGAACTTCAGGCCTGCTGCTCTTGCCAAGCCAGAAAATCCTTCGCCGGCAATGGCCGGCTGATGTGATAGCCCTGCGCTTCATCGCAGTTCAGGGTGCGCAGACGTTCCAGGATGTCCGCATTTTCCACGCCTTCGGCAACCACACTCAGGCCCAGATTGTGCGCCAGGTCAATGGTGGAGCGCACGATCTGCTCGTCGCCTTCGCCTTCCTGCATACCCATCACAAAGGACTTGTCGATCTTCAGCTCTTGCACCGGCAGGCGTCGCAGGTAGGCCAGCGACGAGTAGCCCGTGCCAAAGTCATCAATGGAGAGCTTGAAACCCTGCTGTGACAGGCGGTTGAGCATGGCCTCGGCGCGCAGCGGATCGTCCATGATGGCGCTCTCGGTGATTTCAAGGCACAGGCTTGAAGCCTGTACGCCATGGCGCGACAAGATAGCCGCCAGTCGGGTGCTCAGCTCGGGGTCGAGCAGATCGCGGGTGGACAGGTTGACCGACACACGCAATTGCAGCGCCCGGGAACGCTCATCGGCCAGGAGGCGCACCACAGCGTCAAAAACCCACAACGTGAGTTGGCGCACGAAACCGGTCTGCTCGGCAAAGGGGATGAACTCCATGGGCGGCACCAGACCGCGGTGCGGGTGCTGCCAGCGCACCAAAGCCTCGGCAGCACACCCCTGGGCACTGTGCAGCGCCACCTTGGGCTGCAGGAAAAGGCGCAGCTCGCTTTGGTCAACGGCGCGCCGCAGATCGCCCAACAGCGTCAAAGTCTGTGCACTCGACGAATCGAGCGCCGGGTCATACAGCAGGGCGGCACTCAGTTTGCGCTTGGCCGCGTACATGGCGATTTCTGAGCGGTTGAGCAAGGTGTCGGCATCTGCGGCATCGCCTGGCCAGCAGGCAATGCCGATGCCTGCACTCAAATCCACCGTCTGGTCATCGAACTCCAGCGGTGTCTCGAAGGAACGTGCAATTCCCCGTGCCACCTCCAGCGCCTGGATACCATCGGTATCGTGCAACAGCAGCGCAAATTCATTGCCACCCACGCGCGCCACCATGTCTTCGGGCATGTGGACATGGGGCCGCAGCCGTCCGGCCACGGCCTGCAACAACCGATCGCCAAAGGCGTAACCCAGCACATCATTCACATGCTTGAAGCGGTCCAAATCGAGCAACAGCACGGCCAATGGGCGCGGTTCGTCACCCTGCGCCTTGATGGACTGCATCAAGGCACTGCGAAAACGCTCACGATTGGGCAGGCCCGTCAAGCGGTCCCGGTAGGCCAGGTCGCGCACCTTGGATTGCTGGCGGGCAATATCGAGGCGCATGTGGTCGAAAGAACGGGCCAGATCCCCGATCTCATCGGCACGCTCCATGTGCTCCATGGGCACGCTGTAATCTCCCTCCGAGAGCCGCCCTGTGGCAGTCAGCAGTGAACGCAGCGGCGTCGTCACGCGCCGCGCCATGGCCCCGCTGCCCAGTGCAAAAAGCACAAGACCGCCCACCGTGATGCTGGCCAGCAGAAACTGCAGCTGCCGGTACGGCGCCACCAGCGGATCAACAGAACGCAGCAGCAATGCATGCACCTGCCCCCCCAGGGCGTCCATGCTGCTGGACCGCACCAGCAGGGTTCCGGCATCGGTCTCCAGTTCGTTCACCGCGCCGCCACTGTCACGCAGCGCGGCCAGCGCAGAACCCGTCAGCGTGCTCACAGGCAGCGACACGGCCCCGCCTTCCGGCTGTACCCGCACGGTCACGTCCACAGCCAGCAACTGGCGCATTTCTTCGGCCAAGGGCTGGCCAATCGGGAAACCCATCAACACCCAGCCAATCACCACAGGCGCCTTGAGCGGCACCATGACAAACATGTAGGCCTGCCCACCCAGCACAGCGACCTGGCTCGACTGGGGTTGTGCGGCCAGAGCCTGGATGACTGGCGACAGAGATTCCGGCAGGGGAGGCATCCCTTCGGCCAGACTGGTGGCGCGCAGAGCGAATTGGGTGTCCAACAAGGCGGTGACAACCGCACCAATGCGTGCGCCGTGGTTCTCCAGCGCCGACTGGATGGTGTCCCGGTCGCCCGAATTGACTGCCGAACGGAAACCAAAATCGGCGGCCAGCAGGACCGACCCCTGGCGCAGACGCTCAGCGTTTTGTTCCAGTAGCCGGTGCCACACCCGTTCGTCGGTATCGAGCTCTCGCGCAATCTGGCTCCTTGCGTTGCGGTCGATGCTGGCGCGCACGACGGCGAAACCTGCCGCTTGCACGACCAGCAAGAGCAGCAGCGAAATGCCCACGAGGCGGGCAATGAGACTGCGCGGCAAAGCCCGAAACGTCAAGGCTGCAACCCCACCATCTGCACCGTGACCACGGCTTCGCCCGCAGCCGGCACCGTCAGGGTTTGTTGCAGAGCGGGCGTACCCACCGGCTGGCGTGGGTGCCAGACGCGCAACTGGTAGCTGCCTGTGGGCACGTTATCGAGGCGCACGCGGCCTGCCACAGAGCCACCCAGGCCCGTCTGTGCGTAGTAGGGTGTATCCAGCACAACAATCCAACCCACCATGTTGTCGTGGATATTGCAGCCCAGCAAGACCACTCCCGGCTGATCAAACAGCACCGGCTGGGCATCCTTGCCCTTGTAGAGCTTGAGTTCAAATTTCTTGGTAGGCGAGAAAGAATAGACATGGTGACGCACCGCGTCCATGTTCGGAAACTGCACCTCGGTGCCCACGGTGGTCACCAGCACGGCAGGCACAAATTGCTTTTGTTGCTGTGCCATGACCACGCCATGCATAGGCCTCACCTGGCGGCGCGCCTCGGCGGACTCCAGATAAACCACCGCCTGATCCAGGGGCTTGTCTGCAGCGGCGTCACGAACCTCCACCTGCACACTGCCCGCCCAGGCCGACGCCAGGGGCAACAGCGCCAACCCGACCGCCCGCAACCAGGAACCTACCGGCAATAGCAGTGATTTCATCGCGGCGGGCTCCTTTGTCCCTTGTTTATAGCGCATGCCAAAGTGCACAAAATTTCTGACAGTCTCGTGCACACGTCATTTGCCCTCGCGGAGCCAACCTGCACGCATGGCTTCCAGATTCAGCACCCTGAGACCGCCGTATTCGACACGAATGGCCCCTTGCGCTTCCAGCGTGGCCAGGGACTCGTTGACGCGCTGGCGCGACAGCCCCACCAAATAGGCCAGTTCTTGCTGGGTAATGCGCAGCACTTCCCCCACACCGGGGTAAAGCACCGAGTTGAACAGCGCGGCCAAGCTGCGGGCGACCCGCACATCCGGGTTGTTCAATCGATCGATTTCGCGCGCCGCGATGAATTGCCCCAGGCGCTCGTTGAGCTGGTGCATTACAAACCGGTTGAACCCGATGGAGTGGTCTAGCAGCCAGTGAAAAGTATCAATGGGCAGCCCGGCGACCACACTCTTGCGCAGCGCCTGGACGTTGTAGCGGTAGGGTTCGCGCTTGACCGCCGTGCCCTCTCCAAACCAGCCTCCAGGTGGCAGACCGGCAAAGGTCATGGTGCCGCCATCGGCGTTGTCGTTGCTCATTTTCAACAGCCCTTCGACTACGCCGAACCAGTAGGTGACAGGGCGTCCGATTCGGCAAACGTAGTCGCCGGCCAGGGCATCGCCCACGAGCAGCGCTGCCACTGCGCGCTCACGCTCGGCAGCCTGCAGGAGGGACAGCCAAGGAATCCCGCCCAACTCTTCCGTGGTGGGCTGGCGTCGGCGGTGGTGCAGTGACAAGTCCTGGTACATACGGTGATTGCTGGGCGGAACGCCTGGGAAACCAGCGCGCCTTGCGCATTGGTTCCTGAGCATGCCCTTTCTTTTCAAGAAAATTTGTACGGGAATACCACGACACAAATTGTCGTCGGAAAGACAAAATATTTCCAATTTGCGCTCAATGATAGGTGTGTCAAGGCTTCACCGCTCAGAACACAGAGGAGCAACGTCACATGCATTTTCCCCCTTCCCCCACGGCTTCATCGTCTGCACAGCCCTATTTCCCCAGGCGTCGCAGCGTGCTCGCCGCCGCTCTTGCCCTGCCCGTGCTGGGTTGGGCCTCGCGTGCACATGCGCAAGACGGCGTGGTGAAGATCTTTCAATCGACCGCACTGACAGGCCCGCTGGGTGATCTGGGCTCTGCCATGCACCAGGGCGCCAAGGCTGCCTTCGCTGGCGCCAATGCACGCGGCGGCGTACATGGGCGAAAAATTGAGCTTGCGACCCTGGACGATGGGTATGAAATTCCGCGTGCCCTGGCCAACGTCGACAAGTTTCTGGCAGACCCCGATTGCTTCGCTCTCTTCAACTGCATGGGCACCCCCATGGTGGGCGCAATGATGCCCAAGGTGCTGGAGTCGGGCGTGCCGTTCTTTGCCCCGTTCACGGGGGGGCAGCTCAGCCGCATTCCGGGCGCCCGCAATGTCTTCAACATCCGCGCCAGCTACGCCGAGGAGGCTGAGAAGGCTGTGCAGCACCTGGCCACCATCGGCATCCGCCGCATTGCGGTCGTGTACCAGAACAACGCCTTCGGCAAGGAGGTGTTTGACAGCGCGCAAAAGGCCATTGCCGAAGCCAAGCTACCCCCGGCCCTCACGGCCACGGTAGAGAACGACTCTTCCGATGCGGCCAGCGCCGCAGCCAAGCTGGCCGCTGGCAATCCCGAGGCGGTGTTGATCGGTCTTGCGGGCAAGCCCGCCCTGGAGTTTGTGAAGGCTTTTCGCCCAATGCGCCAGGGCGTCACGCTCTATGCGCTCTCGGTGCTGGGCACCTCGGCCAATGTCAAAGCGCTGGGGCCCCACGCCACCGGCATGGCCATTTCACAGGTTATGCCTCTGCCATCGAACGTGGTGGTTCCTGTCGTGCGCGAATTCCAGCAAGCCCTCAAGGCCCTGGGCACACCGGCCGACTCCTCACACTTGGCGCTGGAGGGCTACATCAATGCCCGCGTCTTCATCGAAGCGCTGCAGCGTGCCGGGCGCAACCCGACGCGTGCCGCGTTTATTGATGCGACCTGGAATCTCAAAAAAATGGATCTGGGAGGTTTCGAAGTGAACGCCAGCACACCCGAGCGCAATGCCTCTCGTTTTGTGGAGCTCACGCTGGTGACGCGTGACGGTCGGTTCATGCGCTGATGGGGTACATACCCGATCAGGAGTTTCCCTTAAATTGTCGTCACAAAGACAAGATAGCGTCAAAGTCAGTCCTACGATAGCCCCAGAGGTGTGGCATAGGCTCCACCACCGGAACTACCGGACCCACAGACATCTTGCACATGATAGGAACCGGAATGAAGACCACGTTCCCGCAACTGCTGCTCAAACACGCAGCCGAGCGCCCCACCGACGCGGCGCTGCGCGAAAAAGAATACGGCATCTGGCAGACATGGACCTGGAATGACACCGCCGAAACCGTACGGCACCTGGCCTGCGGCCTGCTCGCCCTGGGTTTCCAGCGCGGCCAGAACCTGGCCCTGGTGGGCGACAACCGCCCCCACCTCTACATGAGCATGGTGGCCGTGCAGAGCATTGGCGGCGTGCCCATTCCGCTCTACCAGGATGCCGTGGCCTCTGAAATGGCCTTCGTGATGGAGGATGCCGAAGTCCAGTTCCTGTTCGCCGAGAACCAGGAACAGGTCGACAAGCTGCTGGAAGTGCGCGAAACCGTGCCCGGCATGGCACACATCATTTACGACGACCCGCGCGGCCTGCGCAAATACGACCAGCCCGGCCTGATCAGCACCGAAAAACTCAAGGAACTGGGTGCCGAATGGGACCGCACCCACGCAGGTGCCTGGGATGCCCAGGTGGCACAGAACAGGCCCGACGATGTGTCGGTGATCCTCTACACCTCGGGCACCACCGGCAAGCCCAAGGGCGTGTGCCAGACCCACGCAAGCTTCATCGGCTCCGCCCAAGGCGGCGTCGAGGTCGATGGCCTGAACCCCAAAGACAACGTGATTTCCTACCTGCCCCCGGCCTGGGTGGGTGATCACCTGTTCTCGCTGGCCCAGTGGCTGGTGGCGGGCTTCACCATCAACTGCCCCGAGTCGGCCGCCACCGTCTCCATCGACCTGCGCGAGATCGGCCCGACCTACTACTTCGCGCCGCCGCGCGTGTTCGAGGGCATGCTGACGTCTGTCTCCATCCGCATGGAAGATGCCGCGCCCTTCAAGCGCTGGATGTACGCCAAGGCCATGGACCTGGCCCGGCGCGTGGGCTCGGACATCCTCGACGGCAAGCCGGTGGGTTTGATGGACCGCCTGATGTACACCTTGGGTGACATCACCATCTACGGCCCGCTGCGCAACGTCATGGGCCTGTCGCGCATTCGCGTGGCCTACACCGCGGGCGCTGCCATCGGCCCGGACCTGTTCCGCTTTTTCCGCTCCATCGGCATCAACCTCAAGCAACTCTACGGCCAGACCGAGACCTGCGCCTATGTGTGCATCCAGAAGAACGGCCAGGTCAAGCTCAACACAGTGGGCCAGGCCGCGCCCGGCATCGAGCTGAAGATTGCCGACAACGGCGAGGTGCTGGTCAAGGGCGTCTCGGTGCTCAAGGAGTACTACAAGCGCCCCGACGCCACGGCCGAGGTCATCGACGCCAACGGCTACTTCCACACCGGCGATGCCGGCGTGCTCGACCAGGACGGCCACCTGCGCATCATCGACCGCGCCAAGGACGTGGGCAAGCTCACCGGCGGCGCCATGTTCGCGCCAAACTACATCGAGAACAAGCTCAAGTTCTTCCCGCAGGTCAAGGAAGCCGTGTGCTTCGGCCACGACAAAAACCAGGTCTGCGCCTTCATCAACATCGACTACGAGGCCGTGGGCAACTGGGCCGAGCGCCAGGGCCTGCCCTATGGCGGCTATGTGGACCTGGCCTCCAAGCCCCAGGTGCTGCAGCTCATCGCCGAATGCATCGGCCAGGTCAACGCCGACCTGGCGAGCGAGCCTGGCATGTCCGACACGCAGGTAGCGCGCTTCCTGGTGCTGCACAAAGAGCTGGACCCCGATGACGACGAGCTGACCCGCACCCGCAAGGTACGCCGCAACTTCATCGCACAGAAGTACGGTGTGCTGGTCGATGCACTCTATGACGGCCGCACCGCGCAGTTCATTGAAACCCAGGTCAAGTTCGAGGACGGCCGCACCGGCAGCGTGAGCGCCACGCTGCAAATCCTCGACGCCAAGATCCATGCGCCTGCCAAGGCCACTGCCTGAGACACCGGAAAGCAGCCCATGACCCAGAAAAAGATTGGCGACGTCATCCTGGACGTCAAGAACATCAGCCTGCGCTTTGGCGGCGTGAAGGCCCTGACGGACATTTCCTTCAACGTGAAGGAGCACGAAATCCGCTCCATCATCGGACCCAACGGCGCCGGCAAGAGCTCCATGCTCAACTGCATCAACGGTGTCTACACGCCCTCGGAGGGTTCGATCACCTTCCGTGGTAAGACCTTCGGCCACATGAACAGCCGCCAGGTGGCCGAGATGGGCGTGGCACGCACGTTTCAGAACCTGGCGCTTTTCAAAGGCATGAGCGTGATCGACAACATCATGACCGGCCGCAACCTCAAGATCAAAAGCAACCTCCTGCTGCAGGCGCTGCGCATCGGCCCGGCCGAACGTGAGGAAATCGCGCACCGCGAGAAGGTCGAGCACATCATCGACTTCCTCGAAATCCAGGCCTTCCGCAAGACCCCCGTGGGTCAATTGCCCTACGGCCTGCAAAAGCGCGTCGACCTGGGCCGTGCACTGGCCATGGAGCCGCAGGTACTGCTGCTCGATGAGCCCATGGCCGGCATGAACGTGGAAGAGAAGCAGGACATGTGCCGCTTCATCCTCGATGTGAACGACGAGTTCGGCACCACCATCGTGCTGATCGAGCATGACATGGGCGTAGTGATGGACATCTCCGACCGTGTCGTGGTGCTGGACTACGGCAAAAAGATCGGCGATGGCGAGCCCGAAGAGGTGCGCAACAACGAAGACGTGATTCGCGCCTATCTGGGCACCAGCCACTAAAAACATGACCCCCACGCTTGTCACTTCGTGTACTGCGCTGCCCCCCAAGGGGGCCTCGGTCGCCTTGGGGCGGCCCAGCGCCGACCGACTCTGAACGGAAAAAGCAAATGGCATTCTTTCTTGAAACACTGATTGGCGGCCTGATGGCCGGCATGCTCTATTCGCTGGTGGCTCTCGGCTTCGTGCTGATCTACAAGGCCTCGGGCGTCTTTAACTTCGCCCAAGGCGCCATGGTGCTGTTCGCAGCGCTGGCCATGGCCCGTTTTGCCGAGTGGATTCCAAAATGGACTGGCATCGACAACCTGATCGTGGCCAATCTTCTGGCCTTCGTGATCGCGGGCGTCTTCATGTTCGCGGTGGCCTGGCTCATCGAGCGCCTGGTGCTGCGCCACCTGGTCAACCAGGAAGGCGCCACCCTGCTGATGGCCACGTTGGGCATCACCTATTTTCTTGAAGGCCTGGGCCAGACGTTTTTTGGCAGCGACATCTACAAAATCGACATTGGCATGCCCAAGGATCCGGTGTTCCTGTTCGAATCCATGTTCCCGGGCGGTGTACTGGTGAACAAGGAAGATGTGATAGCCGCCGCGATCGCCGCCGCGCTGGTGCTGCTGCTGAGCATCTTCTTCCAGAAGACGAAAACCGGCCGCGCCCTGCGCGCCGTGGCCGACGACCACCAGGCGGCCCAGTCCATCGGCATCCCGCTCAACCACATCTGGGTCATCGTCTGGTGCGTGGCGGGCGTCGTGGCCCTGGTGGCCGGGATGATCTGGGGCTCCAAGCTGGGCGTGCAGTTCTCGCTCACCACCGTGGCGTTGCGCGCCCTGCCAGTGGTGATCCTGGGCGGCCTGACCTCGGTACCTGGCGCCATCATCGGTGGCCTGATCATCGGCGTGGGCGAAAAGCTCTCCGAGGTGTACCTGGGCCCCTTCGTGGGCGGCGGCATCGAAATCTGGTTTGCCTATGTGCTGGCACTCGTGTTCCTGCTGTTCCGTCCGCAAGGTCTGTTCGGCGAGAAGATCATCGACCGCGTCTGAACCACCCCAAGAACAACAAGGAGAGAACCCATGTTCTACCGCGAAAACGGCCAGTTCAAGACCAGCTACCGGGCCGACCAGCAGATTTTCCCGATCGCCCAGGACCGCATTGCCCTCGCCCTGCTGCTGGCCGTGGCCTTCCTGGTGGTGCCCATGCTGGCCAGCGATTATTTCTACCGCGCCATCCTGATTCCGCTGGTCATCATGTCGATGGCGGCGCTGGGCGTGAACATCCTTGTGGGCTACTGTGGCCAGATCTCGCTGGGTTCGGGCGCCTTCATGGCCGTGGGCGCTTACGGGGCCTTCAACTTCTTCGTGCGTTTCCCCGGCATGCCCTTGATTCCAGCGCTGATCCTGGGCGGCCTGTGCGCCACCTTCTTCGGCATTCTGTTCGGGCTGCCCAGCCTGCGCGTCAAAGGCCTGTACCTGGCCGTGGCCACGCTGGCCGCGCAGTTTTTCAGTGACTGGATGTTCCTGCGCATCAAGTGGTTCACCAACAACTCGGACTCGGGCTCGGTGTCAGTGAATAACCTGCAGGTTCTGGGCATGTCCATCGACAGCGCTGTGAGCAAGTACCTCTTCTGCCTGACACTGCTGGTCATCGTGGCCCTGCTGGCCAAGAACCTGGTGCGCGGCGCCATTGGCCGCGAGTGGATGGCTATCCGCGACATGGACGTAGCCGCCGCCGTGATCGGCATCCGCCCGATGTACGCAAAGCTCAGCGCCTTCGCCGTCAGCTCCTTCATCATCGGCATGGCCGGCGCGCTGTGGGCCTTTGTGCACCTGAGCGCGTGGGAACCAGCAGCCTTCTCGGTGGAAATTTCGTTCCGCCTGCTGTTCATGGTGATCATCGGCGGCATGGGCTCCATCATGGGCGCATTCTTTGGCGCGACCTTCATCGTGGTGCTGCCCATCTTCCTCAACCAGTTTCTCCCGGCACTGGCTGGCCTGTTCGGGTTCGAGATTTCCACGGCGGCCGTTTCGCACGCCGAACTGATGATCTTTGGCGCCCTGATCGTCTGGTTCCTGATCGTCGAACCCCATGGCTTGGCCAAGCTGTGGTCCATCGGCAAGCAAAAACTCCGCCTCTGGCCGTTCCCGCATTGAGGGCTGCTGCAGGAAACCACTTACACGCTATTCCTGATACCGACAGCCCTGATAGGGGCGTCCACTACGCAACTGGTATTTCCCCCGTGCTTCAACACTTTCATTCAAAGGAGACATCCATGAAGCTTTCGAAAATCGTGATTGCCGCTACTGTCGTGGTCGCAGGTGCAGCGTCGCTGTCCACCAGCGCGCTGGCGCAGGCCAAGGAGCAGTTCTTCCCGCTGCTGTCTTACCGCACCGGCCCCTACGCACCCAACGGCACGCCCTGGGCCAACGGCAAGCAGGACTATCTCAAGATGATCAATGCCCGCGACGGCGGCATCAACGGTGTCAAGCTCACATTTGAAGAGTGCGAAACCGGCTATGCCACGGACCGCGGCGTGGAATGCTACGAACGCCTCAAGAGCAAGCCCGGCGTGGCCCTGTTCGACCCGCAAGCCACCGGTATCACCTTTGCACTGACCGAAAAGGCCCCTGTGGACAAGATCCCGCTGATGACGCTGGGATATGGCCTGTCGGTGGCGCAGGACGGTATGGCCTTCAAGTGGAACTTCCCGTTGATGGGCAGCTACTGGACCGGCGCCGACATTCTGATCCAGCACATCGGCAAGGGCCTGGGCGGCATGGACAAGCTCAAGGGCAAGAAGATTGCGCTGGTGTACCACGACAGCCCGTTCGGCAAGGAACCCATCCCGCTGCTGCAGGAGCGCTCCAAGATGCACGGTTTTGAGCTGCAGATGCTGCCCGTGACGGCCCCCGGTGTGGAGCAAAAGGCCACCTGGCTGCAGGTGCGCCAGAGCCGACCCGACTATGTGCTGCTCTGGGGCTGGGGGGTGATGAATTCGACCGCCCTGAAGGAAGCGCAAGCCACTGGTTTCCCGCGCGAAAAAATGTACGGCGTGTGGTGGGCCGGTGCCGAGCCTGACGTGCGCGACGTGGGCGAAGGCGCCAAGGGCTACCACGCTCTGGCGCTGAACGGTTCGGGCACGCAGCCCAAGGTGATCCAGGACATTCTCAAAAACGTGCACGACAAGGGACAGGGCACAGGGCCCAAGGATGAGGTGGGTTCGGTGCTGTACACCCGGGGCGTGATCATCCAGATGCTGGGTGTGGAAGGTGTGCGCCGTGCGCAGGAGCGCTTTGGCAAGGGCAAGGTCATGACCGGTGAGCAAGTGCGCTGGGGCCTGGAGAACCTGGCCCTCGACCAGAAAAAGCTCGATGCCATGGGCTTTAACGGTGTGATGCGCCCGCTGTCCACGAGCTGTGCCGACCACATGGGCTCGACCTGGGCCCGTGTGCAGACCTGGGACGGCAAGAAGTGGGACATCGGCGCCGACTGGTACCAGGCCGATGAGCAGATTCTCAAGCCCATGGTCAAGGCAGGTTCTGAAAAGTACATGTCCGACAAGAAGCTGACACGCCGCGATACGGCCGATTGCCAGTCTTGATTCGGTTCATCCCCCTGAGGCGCTTTCGCGCCTTCCCCCTTCTCTCGAATCGCTGCGCGATTCGGGAAGGGGGACGCCACCGGCGCGGCGGGGCGGCCCTTGCGCGGTGGCCCTGGCCTGGGCCGTGTCCGCTCAACGGCTGATTACGTAGCGGTTGCCCTCGGGCAGCCGCCAATCGAAAGGGTTGCCAACTCAACCCTTTCGATTGGCAAAGCGAAGGCAACACAATGGACTCCAAAAACATCGTTCTGAACGTCAACGGCATCGAGGTCATCTACAACCACGTGATCCTTGTGCTCAAGGGTGTCTCGCTGCAGGTGCCCGAGGGCAGCATCGTGGCCATCCTGGGCGGCAATGGTGCCGGCAAGACCACCACGCTGCGCGCCATCTCGAACCTGCTCAAGGGTGAACGGGGAGAAGTCACCAAGGGCAACATCGATCTGCGCGGCGAACGCATCGAGAACCTCTCGCCGGCCGATCTGGTCAAGCGCGGCGTGGTGCAGGTGATGGAAGGGCGCCACTGCTTTGCCCACCTCACCATCGAGGAAAACCTTCTGACCGGCTCCTACACGCGCTCGAGCAAGGCGGAGATCGCTGCCAACCTGGAGAAGGTCTACAACTACTTCCCGCGCCTCAAGACACGCCGCACCTCTCAGGCGGCCTACACCTCGGGGGGCGAGCAGCAGATGTGCGCCATTGGCCGCGCCCTGATGACCAACCCCAGCATGGTGCTGCTGGATGAGCCCTCCATGGGCCTTGCGCCGCAGATCGTCGAAGAGGTGTTCAACATCGTCAAGGATCTGAACACCAAGGAAAAGGTCACCTTCCTGCTGGCCGAGCAGAACACCAACATGGCCCTGAAGTATTCCGACTATGGATACATCATGGAATCGGGCCGCATCGTGATGGACGGCGTCTCTTCCGACCTGGCCAACAACGAAGACGTCAAGGAGTTCTACCTGGGCGTCGGCGGCGGCGAGCGCAAGAGTTTCAAGGACGTCAAGAGCTACAAGCGCCGCAAGCGCTGGCTGGCCTAAAGCCATAGGGGCCCATGGGCTCTTCAACCACCAAAGGGCGGCCCGGCATCGATCGGATCGCCGTGTCCGCAGCTCCCGCACGAATTTGCACCGCACTGGAACTTCCATGACCTCTTTCTACGACGCGCTGGAAACGCGCACACCAGCCGAACGCGAAGCAGCCCACATGGCGGCGCTGCCTGTGCAGGTAGCCCATGCGCGCGCGCACTCGCCGGCCTTCGCCGCGATCCTGGCCGATGTGGATCCCACCTTGGTGACCAGCCGTGCCGCTCTGGCCCGCCTGCCGGTCACCCGCAAGCATGAGCTGCTCGAGCGCCAACAGGCAGAGCGCTCGCACAATGTGTTTGGGGGGTTTGCCACGGTCGGCTTTGGTGCTGCTATGCCGCGCGTCTTCGCGAGCCCCGGCCCCATTTATGAGCCCGAGGGAACCCGCCGCGATTACTGGCGCATGGCGCGGGCCTTGAATGCAGCCGGTTTTAAGGCGGGCGAACTCATCCACAACTGCTTTTCTTACCACTTCGTTCCCGCGGGTTCGATGATGGAAAGTGGCGCCCATGCCCTGGGCTGCACCGTTTTCCCCGGCGGCACGGGCCAGACCGAGCAGCAGGTGCAAGCCATGGCCGATTTGCGTCCTGCCGGTTATATCGGCACGCCCAGCTTCCTCAAGCTCATTGTCGAGAAGGCACTGGACATGCAGGTGCCGCTGCCCAGCATCACCAAGGCATTGCTCTCGGCCGAGGCCTTCCCGCCGTCGCTGCGCGACTGGTTTGCCGAGCGCGGCATCACCGGCTACCAGTGCTACGGCACCGCAGACCTGGGTCTGATTGCCTACGAAACAGCCGCGCGTGAAGGCCTGGTAATGGACGAAAACGTGATCGTTGAGATCGTACGACCCGGCACCGGCGACCCGGTGCCCGAGGGCGAGGTGGGCGAACTCGTCATCACCACACTGAACACCGACTACCCACTGATCCGCTTTGGCACGGGCGACCTCTCGGCCATCTTGCCCGGCACCTGCCCCACTGGTCGCACCAACACGCGCATCAAGGGCTGGATGGGCCGTGCCGACCAGACCACCAAAGTACGCGGCCTGTTCGTGCATCCGGGCCAGGTCGCCCTGATCACCAGCCGCTTCCCGCAGGTGTTGCGTGCACGCCTGGTGGTGCGCGGCGAAATGGCGAACGACCAGATGGTGCTGCAAGTGGAAACCACCGAAACCACTGGGGGCCTCGCACCCCGGCTGCAGGATGCCATCCGAGAAGTGACCAAGCTGCGGGGCGAGGTGGAACTGGTCGCCCCGGGCACCCTGCCCAACGACGGCAAGGTGATCGAGGACGCGCGCAGCTACCGCTGATACGGATTTTCCGGGCTACGCTCCCCAAACCACGTCCTGCCCCTCGGCAGCGCTGCGGCGCAGCATGTCGATAAAGGGCGCGGCCCGCTGGCGCAGCGTGACCGTATCCTGCTCCGCGTCACCGGATTCTGTCTCCTTGGCCTCGTCGGCCTGGGCCGCTTCGGCCCTGCGGCGTTCATCGGCTGCCACGGCGGCCTCCAGCGCCGCTATAGCCGAAGGAATCTGCGCGGCCGTCACGATGCCCTGGCGTGCTGGCTCCCTGCCCATGGCCTGCAGCAGGCGCCGCCCGTGCGGCTCCAGCAGGATCAGATCGGCCGTGGCGCGGGATTTGAATTTGTAGAGCATGGCACTTCCTTGGAATACATGTAGTCGCGGGTGAACGGGTACGCCGATTGTGCACCGGGCAAGGCGCCCGCCTGCGCTCCGCCGTCGGGCCGCGCCGCGAGGATCTGGTGCAGGGAGATCCAGCCGCGCTCGAAGCCCAGCGCACTGCCCGCCAGGTACAGGCGGTAGGCGCGCAGCGCCTGGGCGGCCTCCACGGGGCCGGCTTGCGCCTCCAGCACCTGCTGCGCTCGAGGCAGCACTGCCTCGAGCGCATCCGACCAGGCCCAGAGCGTGCGCGCGTAGTGGGGACGCAGGTTTTCAGTGTCCACCATCTCCAGGCCCGAGCGGGCCAGGTCGTGCAGCACCGTGCTCACGTGCAGCAACTCACCGCCCGGGAAGATGTACTCCTCGATGAAATCGCCCATGCCAGCGCCCAGCTCCGTGTTGTCCACTCCTGCGGCGGTGATGCCATGGTTCAGCAGCAGCCCGCCGGGCCGCAGCAGACCGTGCAGGGTACCGAAGTAGCGCGGCATCTGCGCCCGCCCGACATGCTCGAACATACCGACGGACGCAATCCGGTCGAACGGTTCGAGGTCCTCCATCTGGCGGAAGTCGCACAGCTGCATGCGCACACGCGATTGCAGGCCGCACTCGGCGATGCGGCGCTGCGCATGGGCGTGCTGATTGCGCGACAGCGTGATGCCGGTGGCATCGGCACCGTAATGCTCGGCCGCCCACAGCAGCAGCCCGCCCCAGCCCGCACCCACGTCGAGCAGGCGGTCCCCGGGGCGCAGCCGCAGCTTGCGGCAGATGTGGTCGAGCTTGGCCTCCTGCGCCTGCGCGAGCGTGAGGTCCGGCGTGCGGTAGTAGGCGCACGAGTACACACGCAGCGGATCAAGCCAGAGCGCGAAGAAATCGTCCGACAGGTCGTAGTGGAACCGCACATAGCGCGTATCGCGCACGACCGTGTGCACCACCAGGGACCGGGCCCGGGCCATGGCGCGCGTCCACCAGCCGGTGTGGTCGTGTGCAGGGTCGTGCACCACCAGCCCGGCGGCTGCGGCCATCAGTGCGCGCATACTGCCCTCCATCTCCACGCGGCCTTCCACGATGGCCGCGCCCACATCACCCACCTGCCCGCCCGCCAGGGCGGCGAGCGTCAGCCGGTCCGCGAAGCGCAGGCGGACATCGGCGTCCTGGCTGCCCAACCGCTGCCCGCCCGGCAGTTCGAGCGCCAGGCGGACTGGCAGACGGTGCAGCCGCTCTTCGAGGTTGTGCAGCAGATGTGGCATGGTCTGCCATTCTTGTCCCGCTGGCCGCCCACCGTCAACACGGCGGGCAGCCCTGGCACCGGGGCTACGCCCCCAGCGTGCCCGGACCCAGCCGCGCAGGTGGTGCCATGGGCCGGCCCCGCAACTCCGGCAAGGCGGGGACGAAAGTCCTCAGGAATGGGCCTTGCCGACCGACAGGCCCGCCCGCGTGCGCAGCAGCCACTGGCCAAGGGCGCCGCCATACAGGATGAAGGCCAGCGCCGCGCCGATCAGCGGTAGCGCCGCGAACACCCAGCCCGTGAGACGCTCGCCGCCCAGAGCCACGCCCACCAGCAGCGCCACGGCCGGGTTCACGAACGAATAGCTGCCCGCCACGGCGGCCGAGGTGTTTTGCAACAGCCACAGGTAGGCATTGAGCGCCACCAGCGTTCCCATGGCCAGCAGATAGACCCAGGCCATCCACGAGCGTGCGCTCACATGGGCGAGCTGCTGCACCGGCTCAAACCACAGCGCCACCACCAGCCCCATCGCACCGCCTACCAGCCACTGCGCCGCCGACGCCATGGCGGGTGGCGGGAGCGACAGCCTGCGCGACGCATACGAGCCGAGGCTCCAGCACAGCGGCGCGCCAAAAGCCAACAGCGCGCCCCAGCCGGAGGTTGAGAAATCGCCCTCCAGCGCCAGCAGCAATGCCCCCACCACGCCCAGCGCCAGCCCGGCCCAGCTGGTGGCAGGCACTTTTTCACCCCCCCAGTGCGTCCACAAAGCCAGCCACATGGGCATGGTGGTGACCACGGTGGCCATCAGGCCGGAACCGATGCCCATTTTTTGCGCAAAGCCAATGCAGTTCATGGCCAGGAAGACCATCAACCCACCCACCACGGCACTGCTGCGCCACTGCGCCCGCGTGGGCAGCGTATGTCCTTGTGCCAGGGCCACCAGCAGCATCACCCCCCCGGCACACAGGAAGCGCGCCGCATTCATCAGCAGCGGCGGCATGGTTTCTAGAGCAATGCCCATGGCAAAGTAAGTGGTTCCCCACACGACATAGACCAGCAGCAGCGCCACGGCCAAAGCCATACCCCGCCGGCTGGCGGCTTGCATATTGAAAATAGACGTCATATTCTCTGCTTTACCGAAAATTTGTTTGAAATTTTGTCAATTTCTGAATTTTTACCGAATACACCCCATGACGCAAGCAAATATTCAGATAGATGACGTTGACTCCAGAATTATTTCGGCCTTAGCGGCAGACGGCCGTCGTTCCTATGCCGACATTGGTGCCGAGGTGGGGCTATCCACCGCTGCCGTGCACGAGCGGGTGAAAAAAATGCTGGAAAAAGGCGTAATCCGCCGTTTTTCCATCAGCGTGGACCCGGACCGCGTAGGGCTGAACTTCACCGCCTTCGTGGCGATCCGCAACGATGGCGGCATCCACTGCCGCGACGTGGCACCGCGCCTGCTGGCCATGCCACAAGTGGAAGAGCTGCACAGCGTGGCAGGCGAATACGATTTTTTGGCCAAAATCCGCACCACCCATGCGCGTGCGCTCGAGGATGTGATCTACCAGATCAAGGCCATCCAGGGCGTGGCCCGCACGACCAGCACCGTCGTGCTGAACACCGAATTTGAAGACCGCCCGCTGGATCTGGGCTGGCTGGCCAAACCGACTGAACCATGAGCACCATCACCATCTACCACAACCCCCGCTGCAGCAATTCCCGCAGCGCGCTGGCCCTGATCCGCAGCCACGGCATCGAGCCCGAGGTCATCGAATACCTGCGCCACCCGCCCAGCCGTGAAACCTTGTTGGCCCTGGTGGCCGCCAGCGGCGGGCCAGTGATCGACCTGGTGCGCAGCAAGGAAGCCGCATTCACCGAACTGCACCTGGACCAGCCCGGCGTGACCGATGCCCAACTCATCGAAGCGATGCTACAGCACCCCGTACTGATCAACCGCCCCATCGTCGTCTCACCCCGGGGAACGCGGCTGTGCCGCCCGCCGGAGCAGGTGCTCGACCTCCTGCCGCCCGCCACCCCGGGCGCTTAAGCTGCCCTTCTAGAGCGTGACGCAGGACCGGCCATGACCGCCCACCCACAGCGCTGGGCCGTGGCATGCCTGGGAACCACCCAGACCCTGGCCTGGGCTTCGTCGTACTACCTGCCCGCCATGTTGGCGGCCCCCATGGCACGCGACCTGGGGGTCAGTACACCGACGGTCTTTGCAGCGTTCTCGCTGGCGCTCGTCGTCTCGGCGCTATTGGGCCCGCTGGCGGGCCACGCAATTGACCGGCATGGCGGCCGCCCGGTGCTGCTGGCTACCAACATGGTGTTTGCGCTGGCGCTGGCAGCCCTGGCGCTGGCACAGGGCCCCGTCACCCTGTTTGCAGCCTGGGCGCTGATGGGCATCGCCATGGCACACCCGCTGGGCGCCTTGCTGCTGGTCACGCTGGGCGGGCCTGCGGCGGCGGTTTTCACCGCGCTGCATGGCGCGGGCAATGGCATTCTGACCATTGCCAAGGGCACCCTGCCGCTGGCACTCTTTGGGCCTGCGGGCTATGGCATGCGCCAAGGCTGGCTCATGGCACCAGCGCGCGTGGCGCAGGCTTTTGCCCCACTGCTGTTTGGCCTGCTGCTCGACCGTGCAGGCGCTTCGGCCATCCTGCTGACCGGAGCGCTGGGGCTGACGGTGGTGCTGGCCCTGTGGGCGCTCAAGCGCTCGCCCCCTTGATTTTTACCGACCGATGCCCCTTTCACACCTTGCCCGTTTTTGCGTCTACAGGCCCCTCGCCTTTGCGGGGTTTTTCGTCCTGGCAGGCTGCGCGCATGGCGACAGTGCATTGGCGTACTACTGGCAGTCCGTGCGCGGCCATGTCCAGATCATGCAGGCCGCTCAGCCGCTGGAGGCCTGGATCGCGCGCGACGACCTGGCCCCGGCCCTGCGCGAGCGCCTGCGCCTGGCACAACGTGCCCGGGACTTTGCCGTGACGGAACTGGCCATGCCCGACAACGACAGCTACCGCCGCTACGCCGACCTGCAACGACCAGCCGCTGTCTGGAACGTGGTGGCGGCGCCGCCCTATGCGCTGCAGTTGCACACTTGGTGCTTTCCGGTGACGGGCTGCATTGGCTACCGGGGCTACTTCAGCGAAGCCGATGCCCAGGCCGAGGGCGCACGCCTGGCTGCGCAGGGGCTCGAGGTCGAGGTGTATGGCGTGCCTGCCTATTCCACCCTGGGTTACATGAACTGGGCCGGTGGCGACCCGCTGCTGAGCACCTTCATCGGCTGGCCCGAGGGCGACTTCGTGCGCCTGTTGTTCCACGAGCTGGCACACCAGGTGGTGTATGCCAGCGGCGACACGCTGTTCAACGAATCTTTTGCCACGGCTGTGGAGCGCCTGGGCAGCGCCCAATGGCTCGCCACACAGGCCACGCCCCAGGCCCGCGAGGCCTTTGCCGCCAGCCAAGCGCGGCGCAACCAGTTCCGCGCCCTGACGCGGACGACACGCGCACGTCTGCTCGAAATATACACATCAAATCAGTCTCAAACGCTTGATGAGAAAGCGCTATCAGCTATGAAAACAGAAGCGATGGATGCGTTCCGCAGGGACTATGCCGCACTGCGCAGCCACTGGCACGCCCCCCCTGCACAACAGGCCGGCTACGACCGATGGGTAGAGCACGCCAACAACGCCAGCTTTGCTGCGCAGGCCGCCTATGACGAATGGGTTCCAGCCTTC
Source organism: Simplicispira sp. 125 (assembly GCF_003096555.1). NCBI lineage: Bacteria > Pseudomonadati > Pseudomonadota > Betaproteobacteria > Burkholderiales > Comamonadaceae > Simplicispira > Simplicispira sp. 125. The sequence continues at coordinate 2,686,320 of NZ_QEKM01000001.1, forward strand.
GAAGCGCTGTTTGAACAGTCGGGACGGCGCTGGCAACCGTTCTATGATGCAGTCAAAGAACTGACTGCATTGGCGCAGCCGGTGCGCGCCGAGCGTCTGCGTGCCCTGTTACCTGTCAACGCCAGCCCCCATTGAGGAGACGCAACATGTCCATGATCCACATCCACCGCCACCACCACCTGGGCATGCCCGAGGCCCGCAAAATCGCCTTCCTATGGGCCGAACAAGCCGAGGAAAAATTCGACATGGAATGCGCCTACGAAGAAGGCGACACCCAGGACACCGTGTATTTCACCCGTGCCGGCATCAAGGGCACCTTGCAGGTGCTGGGCGACCAGTTTGAGTTCAAGGCCGAGCTGGGTTTTCTGGTCAGCGCTTTCAAGGCCCGCATCGAGACCGAGATTGCCGAGCAGCTCGACACGCTGCTGCACCCGCCCAAGGTCGGCAAGAAAAAGAAACCAGCGGCGCCCAAGGCCTGAGGGCCGGGCAACACCCGCCTGTGCGCACGCAAAAAAGCCCTCGAAAGAGGGCTTTTTTGCGTGCGGCGATCCGCGCGTTGCGAGCGGTCAGCCGCCCTTTTTCGAGCGCTTGCCCGGGTTCTTTTTGCTGCGTGTGGCCACGCCGCGCTCCAGGCTCACGCGCTGGCCACGACCGCTGGTGGGCAGGCTCATGCCTGGCAGCGGCTTGGGCTGGGGGGTGAATTTACGGTCTGCTTCGGTAACGATCTTGTTGCCCATGGCGAAGTCTCTGTCAATGGTTGGAAAACCCATATTAGGCCATAGGCGCGGGGCAAGGCCTCCAAAGGCCCTGCCCGGGCCCTGGCCAGCGATCAGCTCAGTGACTGGATGAGGTCGATGTACTGCTGCTTGGCGGCGTCCAGTTCGGTGCCCTTGAGCTTGCTCCAGGCGTCCCACTTGGCACGGCCCACCATGTCGGAAAAACTGGGCTTCTTCTCGGTGTTGTCACCTGCGGTGCCTTGCTTGTACAGCGCATAGATGCTGAGCAGCGTGGCGTTGTCTGGGCGCTCGCTGAGGTTCTTGGATTGGGCTACGGCAGCTTCGAAAGCGGCGTTGAGATCAGCCATGGTCAGATGCTCCTGGGTTCAGGGGGTGGGAAAAAACGGGGGAGCCAACCCCCTGCAACGATGTATCTTACGGCTACGCTGCGGCCACAATGGCGAAAATCCATAGACGCCCGCCTCCAATGACAACCCTCAGGACCTTCCGCACATGGTGACCCGCATCCCTTCACGCGCCGCCGCAGGCACGCCCGCCGCCCCCACGGATCAGCCCAGCGCCAGCAACGTCGCACGCGACGCCGCCCTGGCCATGCAAAAAACCGTGCGCCGCGCCGCCAGCGGCATGCTGGGCCTGTCGGGCGAGCGCATGAGCAAAGTCGATACCGCCTGGCTGCGCATGGATTCGGACAGCAACCTGATGATGATCAACGGCGTGTGGACCGTCGCGCCCGGCATTTCGCTCCAGGCCCTGCAAGAGCGGGTGCAGCAGCGCCTGCTGCAGTACCCGCGCTTTCGCCAGCGCGTGGTCGAGGACGCCGCAGGCGCCACCTGGGTCGAGGACCAGCGCTTTGACATCGACGCCCACGTGCAGCGCATCACACTGCCCCGGCGCCGGGGGGGCAGCCAGCAGGCAGCGCTGCAAAATTTTGTGGGCGACCTGGCCATGAAACCGCTCGACCCCCGGCGCCCGCTGTGGCACTTTTATCTGGTGGAAGATTTCGTGGGCGACGATGGCCTGCCGGGCAGCGCCCTGGTGGTGCGCCTGCACCACTGCATTGCCGATGGCATTGCCCTCATCTCGGTCACCATGTCGCTGGTGGACGGGGGTACAGAGCCCCCCAAACGCCGCAAAAAGACCGCAGCCAACGCCGAGGCCTGGATTGCAGACACGCTGATCAAGCCCTTCACGGGCATGACCGTGAAAGCGCTCGACCTGGTGGGCGAGAGCGCCGCCAAATCGCTGCACATGCTGCTCGACCCCGAAAAGGCCGTGCAGCACGGCCTGGCCGGTTCGATGGACGCGGCCCGCCTGGGCTACCAGCTCCTCAGTGATGCGGCCGCACTGGCCCTCATGCCCGATGACTCCCCCACGCTGCTCAAGGGCATGCCCGGCAACGCCAAGCGCGTGGCCTGGTGCCCGCCGCTGCCGCTCGACGAGGTCAAGGCCATCGGCAAGGCGCTGAACTGTTCGGTCAACGACGTGTTGCTGTCCTGCGTGGCCGGCGCCATCGGCAGCTACCTGCGCCGCCACGGCGACGACACCGCGGGCAAAGAAATCCGCGCCATGATCCCGGTGAACCTGCGGCCCATGGAAGAGGCCTGGAAGCTGGGCAACCATTTCGGCCTGGTGCCGCTGGTACTGCCCATCGGCATCACCAACCCGATCGAGCGTGTGTATGCAGTGCGCAGCCGCATGGCCGCGCTCAAGGGCAGCACGCAGCCACTGCTGGCGTTTGGCCTGCTGGCCGTGGCCGGCCTGCTCATCAAGCCGGCGCAGGACGCCCTGCTGGGCCTGTTCAGCCGCAAGACCACGGCCGTGATGACCAACGTGCCCGGCCCGCGCGAACCGCTGGCGCTGTGCGGCTCGCGCGTGACGCAGTGCATGTTCTGGGTGCCCCAGTCGGGCCATGTGGGCCTGGGCGTGTCCATTCTGAGCTACGGCGGCGGCGTGCAGTTTGGGGTCATCACCGACACCCAGCTGTGCCCCGAGCCCCAGCAAATCATCGACGCCTTTGCACCCGAATTCGCCGCGCTTTCTACCCTCACGATGATGCTGCCGTGGGGCGAGGAAGAGTAACAGCCGCGCTCTGCACGGCCCCGGCAGTTGCGCTGCTGCTGGCCTGCAGCATGGCCTTTGCGGAGGTCACGGAAGAACACGCCGAGCAGCCGTACACGGTGGACGTCCCGCCTGGCCAGACACTGCGCCAGGCCCTCAATGCGGCCACCCCCATCCGCGAGGGCGGGCAGCGTTTTCATGGCCATACGCAGTGGAACGTGCACTGGAATTTCTGGTGGAACCGTGATGCGGCCGGGCACTGCCGCATCGCCCGCGTCAGCACACGGCTGTCCACCCGCATCCAAATGCCCGTGCTGCGCACCGCCAGCGATGCACAGCAGGCCCGGTTCGCACGCTATGCCCGGGCCTTGCACCAGCACGAGCAGGGCCATGTGCAGTTCGGCCGCCGGGCCGCGCAGTCCATCGACCAGGGCATCGCCGCCCTGTCCGAGGCCCCGGACTGCCCCACTCTGGAGCGGCAAGCCAATGCATTGGGCCACCGCTTGCTGGCAGAACAGGCCGCGCTGGAAAAAACCTACGACCGCGACACACGGCATGGTGCAACACAAGGCGCACAGGTTGATTGATGCTATATATTTTATAGCTTATAGCGCTTACCGGATAAGCGCTTGAGCCCTAAAACACTATCAATCAAGCCCCTGCACTGCCTGGAACAAGGCCTGCCGCGCCTGGGCAATGATCTGGCCTTTCCAGGCATCGGTGTCGGTGCAGAAGGCCGCCAGCATCTGCGCCTTGATCTGTGCTGCCAATGCTGTCGGCGCCTCCGGGTGGATGTGAAGCCAATGCTCGGCACGCAGCGCCTGCAGCATGTCCAGAATGGGCAGGGTGCCGTACTCCATGGCAATGCCGGTGTACTGGGCTTGCGGACATTCGTCGTAGATGGCGGTCCACATCAGGCCCGTCAGAAACGCTGAAGTGGACGTTCCATCGTAGAACGAGGTAATGGGTGTCGCTCCGTTGCCCCCCCACCATTGGCGGGCACGCGCAAGGGCGGCAGGATCGTCGCGCCCGGCATAGATGCGCTCGCCATGGCCGCTGGGCCCCAGGCCGGTGTGCAGGTCAATCCAGCCGATGCGCTGGGCCCGGCTGCCATGCTGGCGCAGCACCTGGCGCAGGGTGCGGTTGCTCCAGGTGGGCGCCGTGCCGCCAAAGAACATCCCCTGCGCAAATTCATGCTGCCCCTGCGAGATGGCGGCCTGCCAGGCCGCTTCGCCCCGGGTGGCGATGAACTGCTCCACCGCCGCTACGTTGTCGGCTGCAGGCGGCCAGGTGGACGGCAGCAAAAAGGGCTCGACCTCGCGGTAGGCCTCATTGACCGGCAAGGGGCGGCTGAAGTCCTGGAAGTTGCGGTTCAAATCCACGTTTTCGTGCGTGGTGCGGCGGGTGTGCGAGAAGCCATAGGGGTTGAGCGCGTGGATATAGAGCACGGCCACGCCGTGCGCGCGCGCTTCTTCGCGCCAAGCGGCATCGTGCAGCGCATAGACCTGCACACCGCTGCCGCAATACCCCTCGACCCCGTGGCAGGCGCTGCTGACGATCAGCAGCTTTTCGGCGTCCGGTGGGCCGTCGCGCACAACGTCCATGGCCAGGTCTTCCCCATCGCGCCCCTTGAGCGGGTGGGCGTGCGACTCGATCGGCAGCCCGGCGGTGGCCGCGGCCTCCAGAAACTGCACGCGGGCGCGGGCGTAGCTGCCAGCAAAGGCGTCGGTGATCCCGATCATGCGGCGCCCTTAGGCTGGCCCAGCCATTCGTTGGCCAGGCGCACCCAGTAGGTAGCGCCCAGCGGGATGAGCGCATCGTTGAAATCGTAGCTGGGGTTGTGCAGCGTGCACGGCCCGCCGCCATGGCCCATGGCGCGGTGGTCGCCGTCGCCGTTGGCAATGAAGCAATAGGCCCCGGGCAGGGCTTGCAGCATGTAGGCAAAGTCTTCGGCGCCCATGGTGGGCTCCTGCGCCAGCACGTTGGCATCGCCCACGATGGAGGCCATCACCTTGCGGGCAAACGCAGCCTCCGCGGGGGCGTTGACGGTGGGCGGGTAGTTGCGCACGAATTCGAATTCGCACTGGGCGTCGTGCGCGGCGCAGGCATGCTGGGCAATCTGGCGCATGCGTTGCTCGATCAGGTCGAGCACCTCCAGAGTGAAGGTGCGCACCGTGCCTTGCAGCTCGCAGCTGTCGGGCACCACGTTGGTGGCTTCGCCTGCGTGGATCATGGTGACCGAAATCACGCCCGCATCCACGGGCTTTTTATTGCGGCTGATGATGGTCTGGAACGACTGCACCATCTGGCAGGCAATCGGCACCGGATCGATGCCCGTGTGCGGCATGGCGGCGTGGCCCCCTTTGCCCCGGATGGTGATCTTGAATTCGTTGGACGAAGCCATCACGGGTCCGGGACTGACCGCAAACTGGCCCACCGCCATGCCTGGCCAGTTGTGCATGCCAAACACGGCCTCCATGGGAAAGCGCTCAAACAAGCCATCCTTGATCATCTCGCGCGCACCACCACCGCCTTCCTCGGCCGGCTGGAAGATCAGGTAGACCGTGCCATCGAAATCACGATGCTTTGCCAGATGCTGCGCCGCTGCGAGCAGCATGGCGGTGTGCCCGTCGTGGCCGCAGGCGTGCATCTTGCCCGGGTGCTGGCTGGCATGATCGAAGGTGTTGAACTCCTGCATGGGCAGCGCATCCATGTCGGCGCGCAGGCCGATGGCCCGGCCACACGCGCCGCCGTCGCGCCCGTGCACGATACCCACCACCCCGGTGGTTCCCATGCCGCGGTGGATGGGAATGCCCCAGTCGGCCAGGTTTTGCGCCACCAGATCGGCGGTGCGCAATTCCTCGAAGCACAGTTCGGGATGGGCGTGGATGTCGCGGCGCACCGCAGCAATGAGTGCTGCCTGGGCAGCGATGGAGTCGATGACTTTCATGGACGGTAGCTCCTTCTTCGCAACAGTCTACCCATGCCGGAGAGGCTGTGGGCCAGGAGCAAACTCTGCCCAGCACGGCGAATGGTTATCAACCCCCAGCACGGCGACGCCACGGGCCCTTGCCATCACGCGGCAACCGCCGGTTCGCGGTCATCGGCCCGCCAACACCGCGCACCTGCGTCTACAGCGCCTTGCGCAAAGTGGTTGTGGGTATCTTGAGCGCTTCGCGGTATTTGGCCACGGTGCGGCGTGCACACTCGATGCCTTGTTCCTTGAGCATGTCTGCCAACTGGTTGTCGGACAGCGGCTTGGCAGGGTTTTCGGCGGCGACGAACTGCTTGATGAGCGCGCGCACGGCCGTGCTCGACGCATTGCCGCCGGTGTCGGTGCCCAGGCCCGAGCCGAAAAAATACTTGAGCTCGTAAGTGCCCTGCGGCGTGGCCATGTATTTGGCCGTGGTCACGCGCGAGATGGTGGATTCATGCAGGCCCAGCTCGTCGGCGATATCGCGCAACACCAGCGGCCGCATGGCCAGTTCGCCATGCACGAAAAAATTTTTCTGCCGCTCGACGATGGCGCGCGAGACACGCAAGATGGTGTCAAAGCGCTGCTGGATGTTCTTGATGAACCAGCGCGCCTCCTGCAGTCGCTGCTGCAAGGCCTGGTGTCCATCCCCCCCTTTGTGGCCGCGCAGGGCTCCGGCATAGATGTCGTGCACACGCAGGCGCGGCATCACATCGGGGTTGAGCTGCACATTGAACTGCTGGCCACTGCGGCCCACACGGGTCACGAGCACATCGGGAATCACGATGTTGCGCTCCACATCAGCAAAGCGACGCCCGGGGCGCGGTTCGAGCCGGGCGATCAGGGCCATGGCGGCGCGCGTGCGCTCTTCGCTGGTGCCACACAGCGCAACGAGGCGGCGCACATCACGGCGTGCCAGCAACTCCAACGGTTGCCGACAGATGCACAGCGCGTTCTGCACTGTGCTGGGATTTTCAACGCCGTCCTGGAGCAGTGCCTGGAGTTGCAGGGTGAGGCATTCCGCCAGATTGCGCGCCCCCACACCGGAGGGCTCCAGACTTTGCAGCAGCCGCAGCGCCACGGTGAAGCGGTGCACCAGCTCTTCGATCTGCTCCAGATCGCTCTCGCCTGCCAGCCCCAGGGCCAGGGATTCCAGGGAATCCTCCAGATAACCGTCGTCGTTCAACGATTCGATCAGGTATTGCAGCGCAGCCCGGTCCAGTGCCGACAGGCGCAGCGCCAGTGCCTGTCGGTGCAGAAATGCCGTGAGCGACTCATGGCCATGCGCCAAATCGGCAGCGTCGGCTTCGCTGTCGCCATCGCTGCTGCCGTTGTTGCGCGCAGGGGCGTCGCCCCCCCATTCGCCATCGTCTGCGGCCATCTCCGTGGTGCCGTCGCCGCCCCAGTCGGGTTCATCGGAGGCACCCACAGAATCCGCATCATTTCTGCCTTCAAGGCTTGATGTACTTACGCCATCAGCTCCTGAATAAATAGCAACCTCAGCCGCCGCATCGTCCCCTTGTGCAGGTACGTCGGACTGGGCCAGACCGAACTCCTCGCGCGGCGCATCTTCCGTATTGCGTTCGAGGAAAGGGTTTTCATCGAGCATCTGCTCGATTTCCTGCGACAGCTCTTGCGTGGAAAGTTGCAGCAGGCGGATGGATTGCTGCAGCTGCGGCGTCAGTGCCAGATGCTGCGAAACGCGCAGTGAGAGACCGGGCTTCATGAGAGCACTTTCACCCGGGCCGGCAATGGTTTTGCCGCCGGGTCGCCCCAAGGCAAAACGCGACCCCCTTGGGGGGCAGCGACCACACAAAGTGAGGGAGCGTGGGGGCTATGTTTTGCCGCCGGGCCGCCCCCAAGGCAAAACGCGACCCCCTTGGGGGGCAGCGACCACACGAAGTGAGGGAGCGTGGGGGCTATGTTTTGCCGCCGGGCCGCCCCAAGGCAAAAAGCGGCCCCCTTGGGGGGCAGCGACCACACGAAGTGAGGGAGCGTGGGGGCCACACTCACATCCGGAAATGCTCGCCCAGGTACACGCGGCGCACCTCGGCGTTGTCCACGATTTCAGACGGCGTGCCCTGGGCCAGCACATTCCCGTCGCTGATGATGAAGGCGTGGTCGCAGATCCCCAGCGTTTCACGCACGTTGTGGTCGGTGATGAGCACGCCAATGCCGCGCTCCTTGAGGAAACCAATGATGCGCTGGATCTCGATCACGGCGATGGGATCAATGCCGGCAAAGGGTTCATCGAGCAGGATGAACCGTGGCTGTGTCGCCAGCGCGCGGGCGATCTCGACGCGGCGGCGCTCGCCACCCGACAGAGCCAGCGCGGGAGAATCGCGCAAATGGTCCACGCGCAGCTCCTGCAGCAACGCGGTGAGACGCTCTTCGATCACGGCTGCAGGCAGCGGTTGGCCCTGGTCATCGCGCTGCAGTTCGAGCACGGCGCGCACGTTTTCCTGCACCGTGAGCTTGCGAAAGATGGAGGCCTCTTGCGGCAGATACGACAGCCCCAGGCGCGAGCGCCGGTGGATGGGCATGTGCGCCACCGACTGGCCGTCGATGCGGATATCGCCCCCATCGCTGCGCACCAGCCCGACGATCATGTAAAACGATGTGGTCTTGCCCGCGCCATTGGGCCCCAGCAGGCCGACCACTTCGCCTTTTTGCACTTCCAGCGAAACGTCTTTGACCACCTTGCGGCTGCCATAAGACTTGGCCAGGTGCAGCACTTCCAGGCGGCTCGTTGGCGCGGCTTGCGCGCCCGCAGGCATCGATGGGGCGCTCACTTGGCACCACCGCCAAGCGTGGTGCTGGAACGCAAGCCCGGCGCCGAAGCTGCAGCCGCTGGCGCCGCGGCCGTGTCAGGCACGACCTCCTTGGGCGACAGCACGGCCCGCACGCGGCCACCACTGGCCGGGTTATCACCGGTTGTTTTCTGTCCGTCCACGGTGAACACATCGGTCTGGTTGTTGTAGACGATCACGGCACCCGTGATGGCGTCGTTGACCACAGCACCCCGCAGGCGGCGCAGCTCGGCATTGCGCACAAAGCGCACCGTGTCGCTGCGCCCGTCGTACTCGATCACTTCGCCCTCGCCTTCGATGAACTCTTCGGGAGCACCTGGCGCTCCATCGCGCCGCTGGCGGAAGAACGCCCGGCGCCCGGCGTCGGCTGTGACCACGCCGGCTTGGTACCCATCGGCATCTTGCCGCACTTCGAGGCGGGCGCCGCGCAGAACGATGCTGCCCTTGGTCATCACGACACGGCCGGTAAAGACGCTGGTTTGCTTAAGGTCGTCGTGGCGCAGCGCATCGGCCTCGATGTTCATGGGCTTGCTCCGGTCGGCCTTTTCTGCCTGCGCCCCGCCCACCCCAGCCAGCAGGGCCAGAGACGCCAGGGCAGGCACCCAGCGGCGCAGGAGGCAGCCTGCCTGCCGCGCTTGCACGTGCCTTGCTCGCGCGCCCGGACTGCGGTCGCCCGGAGGAATCGAAGAATGAATGTCCATGCGGCTTTCCAGAGAAGCATACCCTTCCAGGGCACGCGAAATGTGCAGGGCACGAATCTTGCAAGCATTGTAGCCCTGACACTGTTGCGTCATAAACCCGGGGCGTAAAAAAGCCCGCCAGGGGCGGGCTTGTGGCACGCAAAGGCCTGCGCACTGTGCAAGCGACGCTGTCTAGCCCTTGGAACCTGCGCCCTTTTGCACCACGCCTGCAAGGTATTCCACTACCTGCAGCACGCCCGAAAGGCTGCCGGCCATGGTGCCGTCGGTGTAGAACCGCCCGGCCACACCCATGGAGGGGACACCCTCGACGCCATAGGCCTCCTGCAACTGTGCAGCGCGGCGCACCTGGCTCGCCACGTTGAAGGAGCCATACATCTCCTTGAACTTTGCGATGTCGATGCCGGGCTGCTTGCCCATCCACTCCAGGATGGCATCTTCCTTCGCGAGGTTCACTTTCTCCACATGGATGGCACGGAACACGCGGGCGTGCAACTCACCCACCTTGCCCATGCCTTCGAGAGCGTAGTACAGCTTTTGCTGGGCTTCAAAGCTCTTGTTGAAAGCGACAGGAACACGGCGCACGGCCAAATTTTTCGCCTGCGCAGACTTCGTCCAAGCCTCCAGGGTGGGCTCAAAGGCATTGCAATGGCCGCAGTTGTACCAAAAGAACTCGATCACCTCGACCTTGCCGGCAGGCGCATCGGTGGCTACCGGCTTACCCAGCTTGGCGTAATCTTTACCCTCCTTGGGCTGCGCGCCCTGGGCCAGCGCAGACAGTGGCAAGGCCGAAGCCACCAGGGCCGTGGCAGTGGTCAGGGAAAACACACGTCGTTTCATTCAATCACTCCTTGTTCTTGGGGTATCTGAGCAGCGGTCTGAGGCAAAGTTCAGCGCTGTACGCGCACCAGGGCGGCCTCAACGCCGGCCCCGGCCAATTTTTCCTTGAGCTGGTCGGCATCATCCCGCTTGACGAACGGGCCCACGCGCACCCGGAAGACATTGCGGCCGTTCTGCTCGCGCTCGCTCACACGCGCCTCCCAGCCCAGCATGGCGAGTTTGGCACGCTGCGCATCGGCATCCTGCTGGGTGCGGAAGGCACCAGCTTGCACGAAGTAGTCAAACGGGTCCACATTGCCCGCCGCCGCCGCCTTGGCAACCGCCAGGTCACCCAGTGGGTCGGCACCCGGCTTGCTCTCCGCCTTGCTGGCTGCCGCCTTGGCAGGCACCGCTGCCGCACGCGCATCGGCAGAAGCCGCAGCGTTGGGTGCAGATGCCACGGGCGCTGGCACTACGGCACGGGTTGGGTTCTTTCCGTACAGCGGAGAATTGGGGTCCCAGTTCTTGTTTTTTTGTGCTTCGGCAGCGTCCTGGTCCACGCCACGGGTACTGCCCTTGTTCAGAAAGGGCACGGGCACCTTGGTCACATAAACCGCCACGGCAAGCGCCACGCCCAAGCCCACGACCAGGCCAAGGATGAAGCCGACAATGGTGCCGCCCTGTTGTTGTTTTTTCATAAGTCAGTTACCGCTCACATTCTGCGGGGGGCCGATACGCCCAACACCGCCAGCCCATTGTGCAATACCTGCGCCGTGGCTGCGACCAAGGCCAAGCGTGCCCGCTTGACGGCCTCATCGTCCACCAGGATGCGCTCGGCATCGTAATAGCTGTGGTAGCTCGCGGCCAGGTCGCGCAGGTAGAAGGTCACGTCGTGCGGCGCCTCGCCCGCGGTGGCTGCGGTGAGCATCTCGGGGTATTTGGCCAGTTGCAGCATCAGCGCCTGGGCCTGCGGGCCGTCCAGTGGCGAGAGGTCCACGCCCGCCAACGTCGCGACGTCGCCGCCCCAACCTGCCAGCACCGAGCAGATGCGCGCATGGGCGTACTGCACGTAGTACACGGGGTTGTCGTTGTTCTGGGCCACCGCCAAGTCCACATCAAAGGTGTACTCGGTGTCGGGCTTGCGGCTGAGCAGAAAGAAACGCACGGCATCCTTGCTGGTCCACTCGATCAGGTCGCGCAGCGTGACGTAGCTGCCCGCGCGCTTGCTGATCTTGACCTCTTCGCCGCCCTTGACCACGCGCACCATGGTGTGCAGCACGTAGTCGGGGTAGCCCTGCGGGATACCCACATCGGCCGCCTGCAGGCCCGCGCGCACACGGGCAATGGTGCCGTGGTGGTCGGTACCCTGGATGTTGACAACCTTGGTAAAGCCGCGCTCCCACTTGGCGATGTGGTAGGCCACATCGGGCACGAAGTAGGTGTAGGTGCCGTCCTGCTTGCGCATGACGCGGTCCTTGTCGTCGCCGTAGTCGGTGCTCTTGAGCCACAGCGCGCCGTCCTGCTCGTAGGTCTTGCCGTTGGCGACGAGCTTGTTCACCGTGGCCTCGACGCGGCCACTGGTGTACAGGCTCGACTCGAGGTAGTACTCGTCGAATTTCAGGTTGAAGGCCTGCAAGTCCTTGTCCTGCTCGTTGCGCAGGTAGGCCACGGCAAACTGGCGAATCGACTCCACATCATCCACATCACCACTGGCGGTGAAGGTGCGGTCGTCGGCCTTGACGGTTTTCTTGGCCAGAAAGTCGGCGGCGATGTCGGCAATGTAGTCGCCGTTGTAGAACGCCTTGCTTGCGGGATTCTCTGGGTCGATAGGCCAGCAGTCATCACCGGGCTTGAAGCCTTTGGCGCGCAACTGGGTGCTGTGGGTCAGCGTCTGGATCTGCACGCCCGCGTCGTTGTAATAGAACTCGCGGTGCACCTTCCAGCCCTGGGTGGCAAACAGGTTGCAGATCGCATCGCCCAGCGCGGCCTGGCGGCCATGGCCCACATGCAGCGGGCCCGTGGGGTTGGCCGAGACGAATTCCACCAGCACCTGCTGGCCATTGCCAGCCTGATGGCCAAAACGCTCGCCAGCGGCCAGCACCTCGCGCACCACCTCTTGCTTGGCAGCGGGCTGGAGACGGATGTTCAGAAAACCCGGCCCGGCGATTTCAATGGCCTGGACCCAGCGCGCAAAAGCAGGCGTGGCTTCCAGCGCCGCCTTGAGTTGTTCGCCTAAAGCACGCGGGTTGAGTTTGAGCGGCTTGGCCAGCTGCATGGCGGCGGTGCAGGCAAAGTCACCATGGGCCGCCACCTTGGGCGACTCAAAAGCGGCCCGGGCACCGGCACCGGGAGAAAGTTGGTCCAGCTCAGCCGCCAAGGCGGCCAGCAATTCATTTTTGGCAGAAAGCATCAACCGATTTTACGGGGCCGTGGCCGAGCCGCCACGCAGTGGGTCATCCCCGTTGTAGCGTGGCCCGTTGTGTGATGGAATTCCGCAGGGGTTTCCCCTTCCATTTTTTACTGGAGTCACCATGAAACAGCTTCTTTCCCTGGCCGCACTGGGTATGGCACTGGCATTGGGCAGCGCCCATGCCGCTGAAGAGAAAGCGCCGACCAAGCAGCAAACCAAGATGGCCACCTGCAACAAGGAAGCTACGGGCATGAAGGGCGATGAGCGCAAGGCTTTCATGAAGAACTGCCTGAGCAACAAACCCGAAGCAGCGGCAACCCAACAGACCAAAATGAAAACCTGCAACGCCGAAGCCGCAGGCAAAAAGGGTGACGAGCGCAAGGCTTTCATGAGCGAGTGCCTCAAGAAATAAGCGCTACGCTCCCCCACTACCACACCCCCGCAGGCCTGGCCTGGCGGGGGTTTTGTCTTTTTCAGCCCCGGGTGCCCACACCCCGCGCCAGGAAGGCCGCCGCCAGCAACAGCAAGCCCAGCAGGTGCGTCTCGATCATGATCCAGCGGCGCGCAGCACGCACTTCGTCCTCGGGCGGCAAGGCCCCCGTGGCCTCTAGCGTGCGGCGCCAGCGCCTAAACGACAGCGTGGGCCGCAGCGACATCAGCCACATGGCGGCAAACAGCCCCAGCTTGGCATGCAACAGCGGCTGGCTCCAGTACCAGCCCACGCCTTTCATGCCCCACCAGGTGCGCGCCAGGCCTGCCAGCAAAACGCAGGCGGCCGCCACCATATAGATCAGGTCCAACCGCACCAGGCGGTGCACCACGGCGGGGTTCATCCATTCCATGCGGCACAGCGCTGCTTCGCTGGCCATGAAGACCACCATGGTCATGATGGCCACCAGATGGAAAAAAGCGAGCAAGGCTTCCAGGGTCATGCGGGGGCTCCGGTTTTCCAGAATTGGGGTTGTTCGTAGTGGTGCTTGAGGTGGTCGATCCACAGCCGCACGCGCAGTGGCAGGTGCTTGCGCTGTGGAAACAGCACAAAAATACCGTTGGGCGGCGCGGCATAGTCTTCCAGTACGGCCACCAGTTGGCCAGAGGCAACTTCGCTCTCGACCTCCCAGGTGCTGCGCCAGGCAATGCCATGGCCTGCCAGGCACCAGTCGTACAGCACCTGGCCGTCCGAGCAGTCCAGCGGCCCGCCCGGCTTGAGGTGTACCACCTCACTGCTGCCATCTTCGCCCGGCATGCGAAAGGCCCAACCGCGCGTTTGCGAGGCTTCACTCGACAACGTGAGGCAGTCGTGCTGGGCCAGTTCGGTGGGGTGCTGGGGCGTACCACGGCGCTCCAGATAGCCCGGCGTGGCGACGCACAGGCGCCGGTTATCGGCGATGCGCACGCTCACCAGCGAGGAGTCGGGCAGGTCGCCCACGCGCACGGCGCAGTCAAAGCCCTCGCCCGCCAGGTCGACCACGCGGTCGCTGAGGTTCAGCGAGATGGTGACATCCGGGTGCAGCGCCCGAAAGCGCGGTACGAGCGGCGCCACATGGCGGCGGCCAAAGCCGGCCGGCGCGGTGACACGCAAATGTCCGCTGGCCTTGACGCCACCGGCCGACACGCTGGCCTCGGCATTGGCCACATCGGACAGCAGGCGCTGGCAGTCCTCCAAGAAAGCACTGCCCTCGTGCGTGAGGCTGATGCGCCGCGTAGTGCGCACCAGCAACTTCACGCCCAGATGCTCCTCCAGCGCATCCAGCCGACGGCCCATGATGGCCGGCGCCACGCCTTCGGCACGCGCTGCGGCCGTGAGGCTGCCGCGCGTAGCGACCGATACAAAGGACTCGAAGGCCTTGAGTTTGTCCATGGGCGCCAATTATGGAGACAAACCCCCAGAACGAATCATGCGCACATCATGTGCAAGGCTTAAGAGATATGGCTCAAATTAGCCTCTAGCGCTTATTCAATAAGCGCTAACAGCTATGTATTCAATAGCATTCGCGGCTGTGACTTCAGAAACGCCTAGTGTCCTGAGTGAAAAGTTGGTTGGAAAAATAAAGATACCGAAATCGTCGTCAGGCAAAGCGCAAACCACAGCATGGCGGTATCGGCGTCTGCCAGCTCCACCGCAATGGATTCGGCAAAGCCAATGCCCACAAAACTGCCCATCGCCACGGCATCTCCAGCCTGTACGGACACATTCCACTCTTACCAATAAGTCACTAGTTTTGAGCTTTTTTGGTTATTTATGCCTATTCATATTTGCAATACAGTGTTGATATGGCCCTTGCCTCGCGCGGGCCGCTGTTTTCATTTCTTTCAAGAAGGCTTTCTCCATGACCGATCGCACCACCGTCCACGGCCTGCAAGTGGCTACTCCCCTGCTCCGCTTCATCGAAGACCAGGTTCTGCCCGGCACCGGCATCGACAAGGCAGTTTTCTGGAAGGGCTTTGACGCCATCGTGACCGACCTGGCGCCGCGCAACCTCGCCCTGCTGGCCGAGCGCGACCGCCTGCAGACTGAGCTGGACACCTGGCACAAGGCCAACCCCGGCCCCATCAAGGACATGGTGGCTTACCGTGGCTTCCTGGAGAAGATCGGTTACCTGGTGCCTCAACCTGCCAACGTGCAGACCACCACGGCCAACGTAGATGACGAACTGGCCGTGCAGGCCGGCCCACAGCTGGTGGTGCCCATCCTGAACGCCCGCTACGCCCTGAACGCCGCCAACGCACGCTGGGGCAGCCTGTACGACGCGCTGTACGGCACGGATGCCATTCCCGAGACCGATGGCGCCGAAAAGGGCCAGGGCTATAACCCCGTGCGTGGCGCCAAGGTGATTGCCTTTGCGCGTGACGTGCTCGACCAGTCGGCCCCCCTGGCCAGCGGCTCGCACAAGGACGCCACCGGCTACCGCGTGGAGAATGGCCAGTTGGTGGTCTCGCTGGCGGGCGGCAGCACCGGTCTGAAAGACCCAGCACAGTTCAAGGGCTACCAGGGCGACGCTACCCAGCCCACATCGGTACTGCTGCAGCACAACGGCCTGCACCTGGACATCCAGATCAACCGCAGCACGCCCATTGGCAAATCTGACGCAGCAGGCGTCAGCGATGTGGTGCTGGAAGCGGCCCTGTCCACCATTCTTGATCTGGAGGATTCGGTCGCCGCCGTGGATGCCGAGGACAAGGTGCTGGGTTACCGCAACTGGCTGGGCATCATCCAGGCGACCCTGACCGAACAGGTCGCCAAGGGCGGCAAGACCTTTACCCGTGGCCTGAACCCCGACCGTCTGTACACCGCACCCAATGGCGCCGCCGAGGCCGTGCGCCTGCATGGCCGCTCGCTCATGTTCCTGCGCAACGTGGGCCACCTGATGACCAATCCGGCCATCCTGTACACCGACGCGCAGGGCGTTCAGCGCGAGATTCCCGAAGGCATCATGGACGCCGTGGTCACCACGACCATCGCGCTGCACGACCTGCAGGGCCATGGCAAGGACGGCATCCGCAACTCGCGCAAGGGCAGCGTCTACATCGTCAAGCCCAAGATGCACGGCCCGGCCGAAGTGGGCTTTGCCGCCGAGCTGTTCGGCCGCGTCGAAAAGCTGCTGGGCTTGCCAGACAGCACGGTCAAGCTGGGCATCATGGACGAGGAGCGCCGCACCTCCGTCAACCTCAAGGCCTGCATTGCTGCCGCACTGAGCCGTGTGGCGTTCATCAACACGGGTTTCCTCGACCGCACAGGCGACGAAATGCACACCGCCATGCACGCGGGCCCGATGATCCGCAAGGGCGACATGAAGACCAGCGCCTGGATTGCCGCCTACGAGAAGAACAACGTGCTGGTCGGCCTCTCGTGCGGCCTGCGCGGCAAGGCGCAAATCGGCAAGGGCATGTGGGCCATGCCCGACCTGATGGCCGAAATGCTCAAGCAGAAAATCGCCCACCCCAAAGCTGGCGCCAACACTGCCTGGGTGCCCAGCCCCACTGGCGCAACGTTGCATGCCCTGCACTACCACCAGGTCAACGTCAGCGACATCCAGATGGAGCTGGAAAAAACCGACTTCAACGCCGTGCGCGACGACCTGTTGACCGGCCTGCTCACCATCCCCGTTACCGCCAGCCCGAACTGGAGCGACGCCGAAATCCAGCAGGAGCTCGACAACAATGCGCAAGGCATTCTGGGTTACGTGGTGCGCTGGGTGGACCAGGGCGTAGGCTGCTCCAAGGTGCCCGACATCCACAACGTCGGCCTCATGGAAGACCGCGCCACGCTGCGTATCAGCAGCCAGCACATGGCCAACTGGCTTTTGCATGGTGTGGTGAGCGAAGGCCGCATCCAGGCGACCTTCCAGCGCATGGCCGCCGTGGTGGACCAGCAAAATGGCAGCGACCCGCTGTACCAACGCATGGCGGGCAACTTCGAGACCAGCATGGCTTACAAGGCCGCGTGCGAACTCGTTTTCAAGGGCCTGGAGCAGCCCAGCGGCTACACCGAGCCCCTGCTGCACGCTTGGCGTCTGAAGGTCAAGGCGGCATCCTGAGCCTCACGAACTATCATGTTGATAGCTTCTAACGCTTGACAGTAAAGCGCTGGAGGCTATTTTTATAGAAAACAAACGGCGCCTTCGGGCGCCGTTGTGCCTTCTCGGTACCTGCGCCCTACACTGAAGGTCATGCCGCAACCGCAAGCCCCTTCTGCCGCCCAATGCCCTTTGTGCGGCCAACCCAACCAATGCGCCATGGCGCAAGGCCAGCCCGCAGATGAATGCTGGTGTATGCACGGCGTGATCACGCCCATGGCACTGGCATCCCTGGCGCTGCAGGAGCGCGGCCAACGCTGCATCTGCCCATCCTGCGGTCGGGGTTTGCAAGTACCACCGGGCGCTGCGACAACTGCGCCTTTATGATGCATTTTTTACACGAGGATTACGCCCCATGCCCACGTACCATATCGAGATGATGGAAGGCCGCACCATTGAGCAAAAACGCAAGCTGGTGGAAGAGATCACCCGTGTTTCTGTCGAAGTTTTGGGTGGATCTCCAGAGTCTGTCGACATTCTCATCACCGATGTGAAGCGTGAAAACTGGGCCACCGGCGGCAAGCTCTGGCTGGAACGCAGCTAGGCAAAATCCCCATGCGCAGCACCGATTCCGCGGCCGTGCTGCGTGAGCGCCATGGCGAGCACTATCGCTGGCTGCTGCTGCTGTCCGTCATGGTCGGCACGATGGCGTCGATCATGTCGTCGACCATCGTCAACGTAGCGATTCCCGACATCAGCCACCACTTTGTCTTGGGCCAGGCCCGCGCGCAGTGGGTGAGTTCTGGCTTCATGGTCGCCACTACGGCGTCCATGCTCACTACACCATGGCTCCTGTCCCGCTATGGCTATCGGCACACCTACATCTCGGCCATGGTGCTGTTGCTGCTGGGCGGCATGGCAGGCGGGCTGGCCCACCACTTCAGCCTGGTCATGGTCGCCCGCGTGGCCGAAGGGCTGGCGGCGGGCATTGTGCAACCGATTCCGGCTGTCATCATCCTGCATGCGTTTCAACCGCATGAGCAAGGTCGGGCAAGCGGTTTTTTTGGGATGGGAGTGGTGCTGGCGCCAGCTATAGGGCCCAGCATCGGTGGCCTGTTGGTGGACTGGTTTGGCTGGCGGTCCATCTTTTTTATGGTGGTGCCGTTCTGTATCGCATCGATCGCATTGGCCTGGAAATATGTGCCGGTGAATGCGCCTGGCGGCGTGAGCGCAGACCCAAAAAGTGCTTCGCTCGACTGGCGCGGCATGGCGCTTGGCACTCTGGGCACGTTGTGCCTGCTCAATGGTCTGGTTTCCCTGCACAGTGGTCCACTTGCCGAGGCCCTTGGCCTGCTGCTGGGCGCAGTGTTTTCCCTGGTGCTGTTCATCTGGTGGCAGCGCCGTCAGGCGAACACCGGCCGACATCCCTTGATGGATTTGCGCGTATTTGGCTACCGCTCCTTCGCCATGGGCAGCGTAGTGGCGTTCATCTATGGGACGGCGCTTTTCGGTTCAACCTATCTGCTGCCAGTCTTCATGCAGTTAGGCTTGCAAATGTCGGCCTCGCTGGTGGGCACCATCATGCTGCCCGCCGGTATTGTGCTGGCCATCACCATCCCCATCGTCGGACGCCTGGCCGACCGGCAATCTACCCAAATGCTGGTCAGTATCGGGCTGGCCTTGCTAGCACTTTCTTTTGCGCTCATGCTACTGGTTGGCCTGCAATCAGCGATGTGGATGCTGGTGCTGTTTTCCATCCTGGGGCGTGTCGGTCTTGGCTTCATCCTGCCTTCACTCAACCTGGGCGCCATGCGCCCCCTGCCCAAGCCTCTGATCTCTCAGGCATCGAGCGCCATCGGCTTTGTGCGTATGCTCGGCGGCGCGGCCGGCGTCAGCCTCTGCGGTATTGTGCTGGAGTGGCGTATCGCAGCCCACGGCGACGCACTTTCCGTAGCCGCCAGCAGCCCTGCGCGCGTCACAGCGTTTGGCGAAACCTTCCTGATGCTCGCCGGCCTGTGCCTGCTTGCGCTGGTGGCGGCTTGGCAACTGCGCGAGACACCTCCAGCAACCTCCTCCGTTCAATAATTTTCTATCCAAAGCGCTCGTCGCCCGCAAGTTATATGTGCCAGCTTTTGGGAATGAACTGCAACACGCCCACGGACGTGACCTTCAGCTTCACGGGTTTTGCGCAACGGGCCGGACATACCGGCGACCATAGCGACGGCTGGGGCATCGCATTTTTTGAAGACAAAGGTGTGCGTCACTTTGTGGATCACCAACGTGCGCTCGATTCACCGGTCGCAGACCTCATTCGACGCTATCCAATCCAGAGCTGCAATGTGATTGCACACATTCGCAAAGCGACCCAAGGCGCCGTCGCACTGCAAAACTGCCATCCTTTTGTGCGGGAACTGTGGGGACGGTATTGGGTTTTTGCGCACAACGGCGACTTGAAGGACTTTCGTCCCCTGCTACATGGCAGCTTTCACCCAGTGGGTGCTACCGACAGCGAGCATGCATTTTGCTGGATCATGCAGGAACTGGCCAAGTCCCATGCCCAGGTGCCCAGTATCAGCGAACTCACACTCACACTCCGTGAGCTGGCGTCGCGCATTGCACCCCATGGTACTTTCAACTTCCTGCTCTCCAACGGCCAAGCTCTCTGGGCGCACGCCTCCTCCAATCTGTACTTTATCGAGCGTCGCCATCCCTTTGCCAGCGCCCAACTAGCCGACGAAGATTTGCATGTGGATTTCTCTACGCAGACCTCACCGAGCGACAAGGTTGCCGTCATTGTGACTGCCCCGCTGACACGGGACGAGCCCTGGACCGCCTTTGGGCACCAAGAACTCAAGGTATTTGTGGATGGCGCTGTCTTCCATCCAGAAATATCCCGCCCGCAAGCGCCGTAATGCAATTTTTTAAAAACTGCGCTTCAGACTAAGGGTTCTTTCGATATCCAGTCCCAGAAACAGGAACGCCCCGCTCATTGCTGAGAGGGGCGTTGCTGCGCTGTAAGAGCCTGACGATGACCTACTTTCACACGGGAACCCGCACTATCATCGGCGCAAAGTCGTTTCACGGTCCTGTTCGGGATGGGAAGGAGTGGTACCAACTTGCTATGGTCATCAGGCATAACTTGGTGCTGGGCAGTTTTTGAGGACTGCCTGGCGAATTCATAGAGTTTGGAATCAGCTTATATTTTGATTGCGACAACTTGGCATAACATCCCTGATCTGGAGAGATCAAAGTTATAGGGTCAAGCCGCACGAGCAATTAGTACTGGTTAGCTTAATGCATTGCTGCACTTCCACACCCAGCCTATCAACGTCCTGGTCTAGAACGACTCTTTAGGGGGGTCAAGCCCCCGGCAGATCTCATCTTGAAACGAGTTTCCCGCTTAGATGCTTTCAGCGGTTATCTCTTCCACACTTAGCTACCCGGCGATGCCACTGGCGTGACAACCGGTACACCAGAGGTGTGTCCACTCCGGTCCTCTCGTACTAGGAGCAGGCTTCCTCAAATCTGCAGCGCCCACGGAAGATAGGGACCAAACTGTCTCACGACGTTTTAAACCCAGCTCACGTACCTCTTTAAATGGCGAACAGCCATACCCTTGGGACCGGCTACAGCCCCAGGATGAGATGAGCCGACATCGAGGTGCCAAACACCGCCGTCGATATGAACTCTTGGGCGGTATCAGCCTGTTATCCCCAGAGTACCTTTTATCCGTTGAGCGATGGCCCTTCCATACAGAACCACCGGATCACTATGTCCTGCTTTCGCATCTGCTCGACTTGTCAGTCTCGCAGTTAAGCACGCTTATGCCATTGCACTATCGTCACGATGTCCGACCGTAACTAGCGTACCTTCGAACTCCTCCGTTACGCTTTGGGAGGAGACCGCCCCAGTCAAACTGCCTACCATGCACTGTCCCCGATCCAGATAATGGATCTAGGTTAGAACCTCAAACGCACCAGGGTGGTATTTCAACGTTGGCTCCACCAGAACTAGCGTCCTGGCTTCAAAGCCTCCCACCTATCCTACACAGATCCGTTCAAAGTCCAATACAAAGCTACAGTAAAGGTTCATGGGGTCTTTCCGTCTTTCCGCGGGGAGATTGCATCATCACAAACATTTCAACTTCGCTGAGTCTCAGGAGGAGACAGTGTGGCCATCGTTACGCCATTCGTGCAGGTCGGAACTTACCCGACAAGGAATTTCGCTACCTTAGGACCGTTATAGTTACGGCCGCCGTTTACTGGGACTTCAATCAAGAGCTTGCACCCCATCATTTAATCTTCCAGCACCGGGCAGGCGTCACACCCTATACGTCCACTTTCGTGTTTGCAGAGTGCTGTGTTTTTAGTAAACAGTCGCAGCCACCGATTTTTTGCAACCCCTTTGGGCTCGCCTTGTACAGGTTCACCTACTTGGGGCATACCTTCTCCCGAAGTTACGGTATCAATTTGCCGAGTTCCTTCTCCTGAGTTCTCTCAAGCGCCTTAGAATACTCATCTCGCGCACCAGTGTCGGTTTGCGGTACGGTCGTCAATAGCTGAAGCTTAGTGGCTTTTCCTGGAAGCAGGGTATCACTCACTTCGTCTGCAAGCAGACTCGTTATCACCCCTCATCTAAGCCCGGCGGATTTGCCTACCGGGCACGACTACAGGCTTGAACCAACATATCCAACAGTTGGCTGAGCTAACCTTCTCCGTCCCCACATCGCACTATTGATCGGTACAGGAATATTGACCTGTTTCCCATCAGCTACGCATCTCTGCCTCGCCTTAGGGGCCGACTCACTCTACGCCGATGAACGTTGCGTAGAAAACCTTGCGCTTACGGCGAGGGGGCTTTTCACCCCCTTTAACGCTACTCATGTCAGCATTCGCACTTCTGATACCTCCAGCACCCATTACCAGGCACCTTCACAGGCTTACAGAACGCTCTCCTACCACGTGCAATAAATTGCACATCCGCAGCTTCGGTAACTGGCTTAGCCCCGTTACATCTTCCGCGCAGGACGACTCGATCAGTGAGCTATTACGCTTTCTTTAAATGATGGCTGCTTCTAAGCCAACATCCTGACTGTTTTAGCCTTCCCACTTCGTTTCCCACTTAGCCAATTTTAGGGACCTTAGCTGGCGGTCTGGGTTGTTTCCCTCTTGAGTCCGGACGTTAGCACCCGGTGCTCTGTCTCCCAAGCTGTACTCGTCGGTATTCGGAGTTTGCATAGGTTTGGTAAGTCGCCATGACCCCCTAGCCTAAACAGTGCTCTACCCCCGACGGTAATACTTGAGGCACTACCTAAATAGTTTTCGGAGAGAACCAGCTATTTCCAAGTTTGTTTAGCCTTTCGCCCCTATCCACAGCTCATCCGCTAATTTTGCAACATTAGTCGGTTCGGACCTCCAGTACCTGTTACGGCACCTTCATCCTGGCCATGGATAGATCACTTGGTTTCGGGTCTACACCCAGCGACTATGTTCGCCCTATTCGGACTCGATTTCTCTACGGCTTCCCTATTCGGTTAACCTTGCCACTGAATGTAAGTCGCTGACCCATTATACAAAAGGTACGCAGTCACCCCTTTCGAGGCTCCTACTTTTTGTAAGCATGCGGTTTCAGGATCTATTTCACTCCCCTCCCGGGGTTCTTTTCGCCTTTCCCTCACGGTACTGGTTCACTATCGGTCGATGATGAGTATTTAGCCTTGGAGGATGGTCCCCCCATATTCAGACAGGGTTTCTCGTGCCCCGCCCTACTTGTCTGCAGCCTAGTACCACACGTCGGTTTTCGCATACAGGGCTATCACCTGCTATGGCTGGGCTTTCCATCCCATTTTGCTAACCGTCGTGCTATCACTGCACGGCTTCTCCGATTTCGCTCGCCACTACTTTCGGAATCTCGGTTGATGTCTTTTCCTCGAGCTACTGAGATGTTTCAGTTCACCCGGTTCGCCTCGCAACCCTATGTATTCAGGTTGCGATACCCCTAAGGGTGGGTTTCCCCATTCAGATATCTCCGGATCAAAGCTTATTTGCCAGCTCCCCGAAGCTTTTCGCAGGCTATCACGTCTTTCGTCGCCTATCATCGCCAAGGCATCCACCACATGCTCTTAGTCACTTGACCCTATAACTTTGACGTCTCTTGCGAAACATCTCCATCTAATTTTTCAAGGACTTGCAAGGTCTTTCACCTTGCGCGTTATGCCGTAATATGAATGTTTCTTCGGTATTGCTACCTAGAGAACAATTCGTCATTACTTGAATAAAACAAAGTTTCATTCGTGTTGACGCAATCAAATTTCATGTTGCTGATGGCACGGTGCATCTTTCGATGCTTTCCATCAGCAACGCTGATTCGACTCTATGAATTTTTAAAGAACAGCCGATTGATCGAACTATCTCGATCAACAACAAAACAGCCTTTTGCAAAGCTGCTTTGGTGTTGATTTGCTGCACTGCCTTGTGCAACTTTGGATGTTGGTGGAGGATGACGGGATCGAACCGACGACCCCCTGCTTGCAAAGCAGGTGCTCTCCCAGCTGAGCTAATCCCCCAGGAACCGCATTGTCTTCTCACGTGTCGCCCGCAGCACTTGGTGGGTCTGGGTGGTCTCGAACCACCGACCCCCGCCTTATCAAGACGGTGCTCTAACCAACTGAGCTACAGACCCAGGCCTGCCTCTACTCACTCACATGCTTTCACATATGCGCTTGCAGCGACTTTTTCCAACAACCGATAAGTGTGGGCGTTCAATTAGAACTGCAGTTTTCCAGAAAGGAGGTGATCCAGCCGCACCTTCCGATACGGCTACCTTGTTACGACTTCACCCCAGTCACGAACCCCGCCGTGGTAATCGCCCTCCTTGCGGTTAGGCTAACTACTTCTGGCGAGACCCGCTCCCATGGTGTGACGGGCGGTGTGTACAAGACCCGGGAACGTATTCACCGTGACATTCTGATCCACGATTACTAGCGATTCCGACTTCACGTAGTCGAGTTGCAGACTACGATCCGGACTACGACTGGCTTTATGGGATTAGCTCCCCCTCGCGGGTTGGCAACCCTTTGTACCAGCCATTGTATGACGTGTGTAGCCCCACCTATAAGGGCCATGAGGACTTGACGTCATCCCCACCTTCCTCCGGTTTGTCACCGGCAGTCCCATTAGAGTGCCCAACTAAATGTAGCAACTAATGGCAAGGGTTGCGCTCGTTGCGGGACTTAACCCAACATCTCACGACACGAGCTGACGACAGCCATGCAGCACCTGTGTTATGGCTCTCTTTCAAGCACAATCGCGTCTCTGCGATCTTCCATACATGTCAAAGGTGGGTAAGGTTTTTCGCGTTGCATCGAATTAAACCACATCATCCACCGCTTGTGCGGGTCCCCGTCAATTCCTTTGAGTTTTAACCTTGCGGCCGTACTCCCCAGGCGGTCAACTTCACGCGTTAGCTTCGTTACTGAGAAAGTAAATTCCCAACAACCAGTTGACATCGTTTAGGGCGTGGACTACCAGGGTATCTAATCCTGTTTGCTCCCCACGCTTTCGTGCATGAGCGTCAGTGCAGGCCCAGGGGATTGCCTTCGCCATCGGTGTTCCTCCGCATATCTACGCATTTCACTGCTACACGCGGAATTCCATCCCCCTCTGCCGCACTCCAGCTATACAGTCACTAATGCAGTTCCCAGGTTGAGCCCGGGGATTTCACATCTGTCTTATATAACCGCCTGCGCACGCTTTACGCCCAGTAATTCCGATTAACGCTTGCACCCTACGTATTACCGCGGCTGCTGGCACGTAGTTAGCCGGTGCTTATTCTTACGGTACCGTCATGGACCCTCTGTATTAGAAAGAGTCTTTTCGTTCCGTACAAAAGCAGTTTACAACCCGAAGGCCTTCATCCTGCACGCGGCATGGCTGGATCAGGGTTTCCCCCATTGTCCAAAATTCCCCACTGCTGCCTCCCGTAGGAGTCTGGGCCGTGTCTCAGTCCCAGTGTGGCTGGTCGTCCTCTCAGACCAGCTACAGATCGTCGGCTTGGTAAGCTTTTATCCCACCAACTACCTAATCTGCCATCGGCCGCTCCGTCCGCGCGAGGTCTTGCGATCCCCCGCTTTCATCCGTAGATCGTATGCGGTATTAGCCACTCTTTCGAGTAGTTATCCCCCACGATCGGGCACGTTCCGATGTATTACTCACCCGTCCGCCACTCGTCAGCCACCAAAGTGCTGTTACCGTTCGACTTGCATGTGTAAGGCATGCCGCCAGCGTTCAATCTGAGCCAGGATCAAACTCTACAGTTCGATCTTGATAAATTTAAAGTCTTCCGACTTCACTCATAAAAACGGAATTGAAGTGAACTTCACTTCTATCTCCATGAGCGTTTAAAGTCTTGCGACTTCAGTTCCAAAAGAACTTCGCAATTCGCTTCAAACGCCCACGCTTATCGGCTGTATATTTTTAATGTTCCCGCAAAAACCAGATTTGCATCTTTGTTTTTGCCAACTCCGCCGCGATCAGCAGAGCCTCAAATTATAACAGGTTTTTTTATTTCCTGTCAACACAAGGGGTCTTTCAACCCCCTGCATCTTTTCACTTCCCATCAGCACCGCAAGCAGCACTTCCGTTCAGCGAAGCCTTGCATTGTATACCGGGTTTTTACTCCCCACCACGCAAAACCGAAGATTTTTTATCCGCCCCTCTCAACAATCTCAGCCCAGGCTCTTCAACCCCCAGACCACATCGGCTCAGTCGCTCTTCCTAGGAAGAACCTCTGTGCAGCGAAGCCCTCGACTGTAGCACAGTATTTCGGCTCCTCGGCTCAAGTTTCGCTTTTATTCCTTGTTCGTCGCTTCTTCCAGGGCATCGATGAACAAGGAGGCTACGTCGCAGCCTGTTTGCTGCTGTATCTCCTGAAAGCAGGTCGGGCTGGTGACATTGATTTCCGTGACATAGTCACCAATCACATCCACGCCGGCCAGGAGCAATCCACGATCCTGCAAGATGGGGCCCAATGCGTGGGCAATTTCAAAGTCGCGCTCTGATAGCGGCCGTGCCACACCCTTTCCGCCGGTGGCCAGGTTGCCACGCACTTCGCTGCCCTGGGGAATACGCGCAAGGCAAAACGGCACGGGGCGACCACCAATGATGAGTACTCGCTTATCGCCCTCGACGATTTCGGGGAGGAACTTCTGCACCATCAGGCTTTGTGTTCCACCTCGGTTCAGGGTTTCCGTGATGCTGCCCAGGTTCATGCCATCCGGCCCTACGCGAAAGATGCCCATGCCCCCCATGCCATCGAGTGGTTTGAGGATGATGTCGCGGTGTTCTGCATGGAAGCGCTGGATGTCGCGCGCATCGCGCGTCACCAGCGTAGGGCCAATGAATTGCGGGAACTCCATGATGGCCAGCTTTTCTGGGTGGTCGCGCAGGGCGCGCGGCTTGTTGAACACCCGTGCGCCATCGCGCTCAGCCTGCTCGAGCAGGTGCGTGGCATAGAAATACTCGCTGTCGAAGGGCGGGTCCTTGCGCATGAGCACAGCGTCAAAATCTGCCAGGGCCACCGCTCGTTCCGTGCGCACACGAAACCAGTCTTCGGCGTGTCCGGTCAGCGCAATGTCGCGCACCTGGGCCATTACGGGCCGACCACGCTCCCACATGACATCTTGCGGCTGGCAGGCCGCAAGCGTGTGCCCTCGGCGCTCGGCCTCGCGCATCATTGCGAAGGTGGTGTCCTTGTAGGTTTTAAAGACTTCGAGTGGGTCGGCAATGAAAAGCAGTTGCATGGTGTGGCTTTGGAAATGACGATTTGAGCGTTGGGCCCCAGCCCCTGCGTTACCAGGATGCCGTGCCGCGTCGTGCGTACTGTTGCACAAACAGCGCAACGCTGCCGGCCACCACGCCCCAGAAGGCCGATCCAATGCCTCCGATCACTACACCACTGAGGGTGACCAGAAACGTAATCAGGGCTGCTTCGCGGTGCCCCTCGTCGCGCAAGGCGACAGCCAGGCCGTTGCCGATGGTGCCCAGCAGCGCGAGCCCGGCGATGCCAATCACCAGTTCCTTGGGAAACGCCGTCAGCAAGCCCGTGACCACAGCACCAAAAATACCAATCAGAACATACAGCGCTCCGCAGGAGACTGCTGCGGTGTAGCGCCGGTTTGGGTCTTCATCGGCTTCGGGGCCCATGCAGATGGCGGCCGTGATGGCGCTGAAATTGAGAGCGAATGCACCGAAGGGTGCCAGCACCAGCGTCGCCAAGCCTGTCAGGGTGATCAAACCTGAGACCGGCATGTCGTAACCTGTGGCGCGCATGACCGCCACCCCGGGCAGATTCTGGGACGCCATGGTGACTACAAACAGGGGCAAGGCCAGGCTGACCAGCGCGCCCCAGGTGAACTGCGGCGTAGTGAATTGGGGCATGGCCAGTTCGAACGCAACTGCCGACCAGGCCATCTGGCCTTGCAAAGCCGCGTAGGCAATAGCAACGGCCAAAGTGACGACCACGGCATAACGAGGCAACAGTCGGCGCGTGACCAAATAGCTGGCCAGCATCACCAAAATCAGCGGCAAGGCTGTTTGCGCGGCAGCAAAAGCCTGCAGACCAAACCGCGCCAATACCCCCGCCAACAGGGCGGATGCGATTTCCATGGGGATGCGGCCCATGATGCGCTCGAACCAGCCCGTGACGCCCGCCACCGTAATGAGCGCCGCGCAAACCATGAAAGCACCGATCGCCTCGGCCATGCTGAAGCCCCCAGCCATGCCCGCAGTGGCCAGGACGGCGGCGCCCGGCGTGGACCAAGCCACCATGACGGGCTTACGCAGCCACAGCGAGGGCACCAGTGAACACAAGCCCATGCCCAAACCCAGGGCCCACATCCAGGAAGTGACCTGCGCCGGTGTGGCGTGGAAGGCCTGCGCTGCCTGGAAAACGATGGCGACCGAACTGGTGAACCCCACCAGCACGGCTACGAATCCGGCAGTGAAGGCCGACAGACTCAGATCTTTGAAAAATCGCATGGGCAGCATCCGGTTACTCGTGCCAGCGGCAAAGCTGCACAACGCAGCACTCTCTTGCACAAAATTGCTATTTAAATAATAGCTGATAGCGCTTACGGGTAAAGCGAAAGAGGCTAAAAACACTTCAAAAGAGGTGAAAGCCCCCCCGCAGCGTGCCTCACAGCTCGATCTTGGAGCCTAGCTCGACCACTGCGTTGTTGGGCAGGTTCAGAAAGTCTGCCGCCGCGCTGGCGTTGCGGTGCATCTGGGCAAACAGCTTTTCGCGCCATGGCGCCATGCCGCCGCCAATCGACGGGATGACCGTATCGCGCGAAAGGAAATAGCTGGTGGTCATGGGCTCGACTTCGCAGCCGCGCCCACGCAGCAGTTGCAGGGCGCGCGGCACATCGGGGTCGTTCTTGAAACCGTAATGGATCACCACTTGCCAGCAGTCGTGCCCCAACGATTCGACCTGCAGGCGCTTATCCAGCCCGATCCAGGGAACCTCATGGTTTTGCACCGTCACAAACAGGTTCTGGCGGTGCAGTACCTTGTTGTGCTTGAGGTTGTGCAACAGGGCATTGGGCACCGCACCATGCTCGGAGCTCAGGAACACAGCGGTTCCGTCGACCCGCGTCGGCGGGCTGATGAAAACCGAATCGAGAAAGCTGACCAGATCGATCGCGTCGGAGCGCAATTTGTCGTTCAGCAGATAACGGCCCCGCTTCCAGGTCATCATCAATGTGAAGACCGCGCCGCCAATCAGCAGCGGGAACCACCCGCCCTGGAACAATTTGAGCAGGTTGGAGCTGAAAAACGCGAGATCGACGATAAAAAAGCAACCCGTGGCGGCCACACACAGCGCCAGCGGATAGTTCCAGCGATAGCGCAGCACGAAGAAGGTCAGCACGGTGGTGATCAGCATGTCCAGCGTGACGGCGATGCCATAGGCGGCTGCCAGATTACTGGACGAGCGGAACATCACCACGGCCAGCACGATGGCGACAAACAAGCCCCAGTTGACAAACGGTATGTAGATTTGCCCGGTATCGCGCACGCTGGTGTGCTGCACGTTCAGACGTGGCAGATAACCCAGCTGGATCACTTGTTTGGTCACACTGAAGGCACCGGTAATCAGGGCCTGCGAGGCAATCACCGTCGCCATGGTGGCCAATACCACCAGCGGCACCAGCGCCCAGTCCGGGGCCATCATGTAGAACGGGTTCTTCACCGCTTCGGGGTTGGCCAGCAGCAGCGCACCCTGGCCAAAGTAATTGAGCGTGAGAGAAGGCATCACCACGGCGAACCAGGCCATGCGGATGGGTTTTTTTCCGAAATGGCCCAGGTCGGCATACAAGGCCTCGGCGCCCGTCACACACAGTACCACGGCCCCAAGGATGATGAAACTCGTTCCCGGGTTGTAGAAAATGAAACCTATTGCATGGTGAGGGCTCAGCGCCCACAGGATTTCGGGGTGGCCAATGATGTGCGAGACCCCCAGAGCCGAAATGCACAGCATCCACACCAGCGTGATCGGCCCGAAAAAACGGCCAATACCGCCCGTACCCCGCTTTTGCACCACAAAAAGGCAGAACAGCACCAGCAGTGTCAGAGGCAGAACGAACTGGGTGAAATGCGGGGAAACCACCTCCAGCCCTTCCACCGCCGACAAAACCGAGATGGCCGGGGTGATGACGCCATCACCATAGAACAGCGAAGTGCCAAAAATACCCATGGCCAGCAGGGCACTGCGCAGGCGGGGCTTGTCCTTCACCGCCTGCGACGCCAGCGCCAGCATGGCCACCAGCCCGCCCTCGCCATTGTTGTCGGCCCGCAGCACCAGTACCACGTACTTGATGGACACGATGACGGTCAACGTCCAGAACAGGATCGACAGAATGCCGTAGATGTTGGCCTGCGTGAAAGGCACGTGGCCTGAGGCAAAGACCTCTTTGAGTGCATACAGCACACTGGTGCCGATATCGCCATAGACGACACCGATGGCAGCCAGAGTGAGCGCTGCCGCAGAAGATTTTGTGTGCTGCACTGATTTCCCCTGCCTGCCGGGCGGACAGGGTTCCATGAACCTGAGAGGGCTTATTCTGCGCTCCCAGGCCCCGCCCCTCCGGTGTGTGCGGAACCATTCACCCCGCAAAATTACAATTTGTTGCGTCGCAACAACTGAACGCGACCGCCCCGCTCAGTCGTAAATTTCGGCGTCCGGGTTGGTTGCTTCCAGCTCGTAGCTTGCGGCCAGCATGGCCAGGCGCGCCACCACACCATACATATAGAAGCGGTTGGGCGCACTGGCCCCGGGGCGTACACCGCGCTGCGGCAGGTGATTGCTGTGGTCAAACGCCAGCGGCACAAAATCGGCGCCTGGCGCGTTGAGGTTCTCGTCCACGCCCCGGTCAGCGTGCACACGGTAGAAGCCCCCCACCACGTAACGGTCCATCATGTAAACCACGGGCTCGGCCACGGCGTCGTGCATGCGCTCCTGGGTCAGCACGCCTTCCTGAACGATGACGTCATGCACGGGCTGCCCGTCCTTGATCACCGCCACCATGTTCTTGGCTTTGGGGTTGAGCGCTTGCAGCTCCTTGGCATCGTGCACCGTCATCACGCCCATGCCATGGGTGCCGTTATCAGCCTTGACCACCACAAACGGTTTTTCGTGGATGCCGTATTCCTTGTACTTGCGCCGGATCTTGCCGAGCAGCGCGTCCACCTGGGCCTGCAACCCTTCCATCCCGGTATCGGCTGCGAAATCGACCTCTCCACATTTGGCAAACATCGGGTTGATGAGCCACGGATCGATACCCAGCAGTTTGCCAAAGCGTTTGGACACCTCTTCATAGCTGCGAAAGTGGTTGCTTTTGCGCCGCACAGACCAGCCCGCATGCAACGGTGGCAGCAGGTATTGTTCGTGCAAGTCTTCCAAAATGCCCGGTGCACCGGCCGACAGGTCGTTATTGAGCAGGATGGTGCAGGGGTCGAAGTTCTTGAGCTCCAGGCGCCCGCGGGTGCGCACCACGGGTTCGAGCGTAATGGACTCGCCACTGGGCAACTCGATCACGGTGTTCTTCTTGACCTCGGGGCTGATGGAGCCCACGCGCACATTCAAACCGGCCATATTGAAGATGCGCTGCAACTGCACCAGGTTTTCCAAATAGACGCT
Source organism: Simplicispira sp. 125 (assembly GCF_003096555.1). Classification (NCBI taxonomy): domain Bacteria; kingdom Pseudomonadati; phylum Pseudomonadota; class Betaproteobacteria; order Burkholderiales; family Comamonadaceae; genus Simplicispira; species Simplicispira sp. 125. The sequence goes on from NZ_QEKM01000001.1 coordinate 2,717,536, forward strand.
GTTGCGCGTGTGGTTCTCGGGAATGATCAGCAGGTTGCGTGCCTCGGGGCAGATCTTCTCGATAGCCGCCATGGCCGCCTGCACTGCCAAAGGCAGCATCTCGGGCGTCAGGTGGTTCCAGCCCCCGGGAAACAGGTTGGTATCGACCGGCGCCAGCTTGAACCCGGCGTTACGGATGTCCACCGAGGTGTAGAACGGCGGCGTATGCTCCATCCACTCCAGCCGGAACCAGCGCTCTGTGGCGGGCATGGAGTCGATGATGCGCTGTTCAAGCTCGTTGATGGGCCCGGTGAGGGCCGTGATGAGGTTCGGGACCATGGCTGCCTTGAATGACGCGGTTGGAGTCGATTGTAGGGACTTGCACAGCGCCTCCCAGACTTTTCAGAGTGCCACAGATGCCCATTTCTCAGCCTCAGCGCCGCCAAAACGCCGGCGTCAGCAGCGCCATAAAGCTCAAGATCTCCAGGCGCCCCAGCAGCATGCCCAGCGTACACACCCAGGTCTGGAAGTCGGTCAGCACCGTGTAGTTAGAGGTTGGCCCGACGATGCCCAGGCCCGGGCCGGTGCAGTTGACGCTGGCGATCACAGCGCTGAAGGCCGTCAGCGGGTCGAGGTCGGTCAGCATGAGCACCATGCTCAAAACGATGATGGTGCCACCATAGACCAGCATGAAGGCCATGACCGAAAAAATCATGCGGGGCTCTACCACCGCGCCGCCCAGACGCACGGGCTGCACTGCGTTCGGGTGCACCAGGCGCGTGAGTTCGCGGCGCGCCTGCTTGACCAGAATGAGCATGCGCACCATCTTGATGCCTCCGCCGGTCGAGCCGGCGCTGGTGGCCACGCCCGAGAGCATGAGCATGAACACCGGCGCAAACACCGGCCAGGTCAGATAGTCCACCGTAGCATAACCCGTGGTGGTAGCCACCGAAACCACATGAAAAACGCCATGCCGCAGCGCCTCCAGCGGACCGTACACCCCCTTGGCCCACAACAGGGCGGCCACGAACAGGCCGCCGCCCAGCAGCGCGGTAAACGTGGCACGCATCTCCGGGTCCCGCCAAAAACCGTACCAGTGCCCCTTGCGCATGGCGACGAAATACAGCGCAAAATTGCAGCTCGCCAGCAGCATGAACACCAGCGCGATGCATTCCAGCAGCGGCGACTGGAAGTGCGCAAAACTCGCATCGTGCGATGACAGCCCGCCCAGGCTCACCGTCGTGAACATGTGCATGGCGGCGTCGAGCGGCTCCATGCCGCCCAGCCAGTAGGCCAGCGCGCAGCCGAGCGAAAAGAAAAAATAAACCCCCCACAGCCCCTTGGCCGTTCCGGTCATGCGCGGCGTGAGCTTGGTGTCCTTGATGGGGCCAGCGGCTTCGGCCTTGAACAGCTGGGCGCCGCCCACGCCCAGCAGCGGCAGCACGGCCACGGCCAGGATCAGGATGCCCATGCCGCCGATCCACTGCAGGAAGGTGCGCCACACATTGACCGATACCGGCAAGCTGTCCAGGCCCGACAAAACAGTCGACCCGGTGGTCGTCAGGCCTGACACCGCCTCGAAATAGGCATGGGTGAAAGACAAGGGGCGTCCGACCGCGTCGCACGCCAGCATGAGCGGTATGGAGGCAAAAAGCGGCAGCAGCGCCCATACCAGCGACACCAGCATCACGCCATGGCGCGGCTGCAACTCGCGTTTGTAGCGGCGCAGAAAAACCACCAGAGCCAGGCCCGCCAGCAACGTCACGCCCATGGACAGCGGGTAAACCTGCCACACGCCATCCTGCCAGTACCAGGACACCGCCAGCGGCACGCCCATGGCCATGGCAAACAGCATGATCAGCATGCCCAGCACGCGCAGAACGGGAAAAACGTCGGTCATGGCACAAGCGCTGCGGACTGCAGCGTTAGAAGAACGTGGCGCTCACGCGGAAGAGTTTTTCCACATCCGGCACAAGGCGCTTGTGGGGCAGGAAGAAAACCACGTGGTCGTTGCTTTCGATCACCGTATGGCTGTGCGGAATGATGACCTCGGGCGGTACGCTCGGCGCACCGGGCAACACCTCGGCACCGGCTTCGGGCAAGCCGCGCACGATCAGCCCGATGTGCACGTCCTCGGGCAAGCGCAAGTCGCTCACCTTGCGCCCGATGACACGCGAGCTCTTGCGGTCGCCACGCGCCACGATCTCCAGCGCCTCGGCCACGCCGCGGCGCAGGCTGTGCACGGCCTGCACATCGCCCCGGCGCACATGCGCCAGCAGCTCGCCCAGCATGGCCTGCGCAGGGGACAGGGCAATGTCGATCTGCGTGCCATGCATCAGGTCGGCATAGCTGCGCCGGTTGATCAGCGCCAGCACGCGCTTGGCACCCATGCGCTTGGCCAGCAGGCTGGACATGATGTTGTCCTCGTCGTCATCGGTGAGCGAGAGAAACAGGTCCACCTCTTCGATGCTCTCGCTCTCGAGCAGCTTCTCGTCAGTGGCATCACCCTGCAACACCAGCACATGCGAGGGCAGCGCAGAGGCCAGGTCGATACAGCGCTGCGGGTTGTCCTCAATCAGCTTGACGTGAAAGCGCCCCGGTTCGGCACCGAGCTTTTTCGCCAAGCGCAAACCTACATCGCCGCCACCGGCCACCATGATGCGGCGCACCGTGCGCGCCTGCTGGCCATTGCGGCGGTGCAGCGACGCCAACACAAAAGGCAGGTTCTCACGTGCGGCGAGCACAAACACTTCGTCACCGGGCTCGATGCGCGTGCTGCCGCTGCACGGCACAAAACGGTCGGGCTCCTCCGGAAAGCGGCGGTAAATGGCCACCAGGCGCATGGCCACATCGGGCGTCGCTTCGCGCACCTCGCCAATGGTTTTGCCCACCATGGGTGCGCCCGCGACCGCGCGCGTGGCCACCAGGCAGGCCCGCCCGCCGGCAAACTCGCGCACCTGCATGGACTCGGGGTATTCGATGAGCTTGCTGATGTAGCGCGTGAGCGAAGCCTCGGGACAGATGATGCTGACAGCAAAGCCCTCGGGACCTGCCAGCGGTCCGGCGGCATCAAACCCCGACGAGCGCACGCGCGCAATGCGCGTGGGGATGTTGAACAACAGTTGCCCCACCTTGCAGCACACCAGATTGGTCTCGTCCTGCGCTGCGCAGGCAATCAGGATGTCGGTGTCCTTGGCGCCAGCCTCGGCCAGCACCGCAGGGTCAATGCCGTTGCCCACCACGCCGCGCAGATCCAGGTGGGCTTCAAGCTCGCGCAGGCGGTCGGCATCGGTGTCGATGACGGTGATGTCGTTGCGCTCGGACACCAGGCTTTCGGCCACGCTTTGGCCCACGCGGCCCGCCCCCAGAATGATGATTTTCATGGTGCGTCAGGCGCAATGTAAGCGTGGCGCACGCTCAGGCACGCACTTCGCCTTCGCCCAGCACAACGTATTTGAGCGAGGTCAGGCCTTCGATCCCCACAGGCCCGCGCGCATGGAATTTGTCGGTGCTGATGCCGATCTCGGCGCCCAGCCCGTATTCAAAACCATCGGCAAAGCGCGTGCTGGCGTTGACGATCACGCTGCTGGAATCCACCTCGCGCAAAAACTGCTGGGCATGCCTGTGGTCAGAGGTGAGGATGGCCTCGGTGTGGTGGCTGCTGTACTGGTTGATGTGGTCAATGGCTTCCTGAACGCCCGCCACCACGCGGATGGAGATGATGGGCGCGAGGTATTCCTCAGACCAGTCCTGCTCGGTGGCATCGACCAGTTTCGCTCCCGAAACAGGAGCTAACAGCGCCCTGCTTTCGGCGCAAACCCGCATTTCCACCCCTTTTTCCGCGAAGATGCTGCCGATGCGGGGCAGGAATGCCGCGGCCACGCCGCGCGCCACCAGCAGGCTTTCGCTGGCGTTGCAGGGGCTGTATTTCTGGGTCTTGGCGTTGTCGGCTACGCGCACGGCCATGTCGAGGTCACAGGGGTCGTCCACATAGGTGTGGCAGTTGCCGTCCAGGTGTTTGATGACGGGCACTTTGGCGTCCGCGCTGATGCGCTCGATCAAACCCTTGCCACCGCGCGGAATGATCACATCCACATACTGCGGCAGGGTGATGAGTTGGCCCACCACTGCGCGGTCGGTGGTCTGCACCAGTTGCACGGCATCCTGCGGCAAACCCGCCTCGGCCAGCGCCTGCTGCACCAACCGGGCCAGCGCCTTGTTGGAGTCGATCGCCTCGGAGCCGCCACGCAGGATGCAGGCATTGCCACTCTTGATCGACAAGCTGGCCGCCTCGATGGTGACGTTGGGACGGCTCTCGAAAATCATGCCGAACACACCAATCGGCACGCGCATCTGGCCCACGCGGATGCCGCTGGGCTGCTGTTTCATGCCGATGATCTCGCCAATGATGTCGGGCATGGCGGCCAACTGCTCGCAGCCCTGGGCGCAGGTCTCCAGCACCTGGGGTGTGAGCTTGAGGCGGTCCACCAGGGGCTCGGCCAGGCCGGCGGCGCGGGCGCGCTCCAGGTCACGCGCGTTGTCCTGCTGCAGCGCCGGGGTTTGTTCGCGCAGCAAGCGCGCCAGCGCACGCAGCGCTTTGTTTTTGATAGCTGCTGGCGCTTTAGCCATAAGGGCTGAAGCCACTTTTGCCTGCAAACCGAGGGTCTGGGTGTATTCGGAGACGTTGAGGGCGTTCATGCCTGGATTCTGCCGCAGTTAGCGCCCGCGCAACGCCTGGCCCACGCCTTCCCTACAAGCCGGGCGAGAACCGGTGCCTTATTCACCCTGGGCGCACGCCCAGCGCCTCCTCCTACGCCGTGGTGCGTTCACCGCTGACAGACGAATCGCGGCACAGAACTAGCATGGAAAGCTCACTGGCAAGCTGTTTTGCCATCCCTTTACAGGAGATTTCCCATGAGCGTAGCCAAGGTCATTGAAGTCAGCGCCACCAGCGCCAAGAGTTTTGAAGATGCCATCAACCAGGGCATCGCCCGCGCCTGCGACAGCGTGAAAAACGTGCGCGGCGCCTGGATCAAGGAGCAGAAAGTGTCCGTAGAAGACGGCCGCATCACCTCGTATCGCGTGAACATGCAAGTGACGTTTGTCGTGGGCGACGGCAAATAAGTTCGCCCTGTGCCCGCGCAGCTTGTATGGGTCGCGGGCGACTCACACCAGCGCGTGTCACCCACTAACCGCGACAGGTTTTACCCAGCTGCATTGCCAACCGCTGCAACGCCTGCCAGGGCTGCGTCGGCCAGTCGGGCTGCTTGAGGCCCTTGACGATGCCGTCCACCAGGTGGGCCGATTGCAGCAGGCGCGCCAACGCGGCGTCGCCCACGCGCGGCAGGATGCGTTCGTACAGGCGCTCCTTGGTGCCCCAGATGCGGTTTTCCCGCAGGGCCATGGGCAAGGGGCGGCCTGCGTTCATGGCATCTTTCACGCGCTTCAAGGCGCGAATATCCTCGGCCAGAGCCCAGTGCACCAGCACCGGCGCTTCGCCCTCGGCTTCCAGGCCATCGAGCATGCGCTGCACGCGCAGCACCTGGCCCGCCAGCACCGCCTCGGAGAGCTTGAAAACGTCGTAGCGCGCTACGTTGAGCACGGCCGCCTCCACCTGCGCCTGCGAGAGCTCGCCCGGCGGATGCAGCAGGCCCAGCTTGCTGATCTCCTGGTGCGCCGCCAGCAGGTTGCCTTCCACCCGGTCGGCAAAAAACTGCAGCGTGCGCTGGCCCTCTTCTCCCGCCGCCACGCGCTGGCCCTGCACGCCCAGGCGCTGGGCAATCCACTGCGGCAGCGCACCGCGCTCGATGGGGTCGATCTGCACCGCCACCCCCGCAGCGTCGAGCGCGCCAAACCAGGCGCCCGTTTTGGTCGCCTTGTCGAGCCTGGGCAGTTGCACCACGGTGAGCGTGCTGTCGTTGCCCCGCGCGCCTTCAGCGATCTGCTGCAGCGCCACACTGCCATCCTTGCCGGGCTTGCCCGAGGGGATGCGGATTTCGATGATCTGCCGGTCGGCGAACAGGCTCAGACTGCCGCCCGCCGCCAGCACCGCGCTCCAGTCGAAATGCGCGCCCGCCACGGTGAAGCTGCTGCGTTCGGTGTAGCCCTGGGCGCGTGCGGCGGAGCGAATGGCATCCGCTGCCTCTTGCTGCAACAGGGCTTCGTCGCCATGCAGCACATACAGCGGCGCAAGGCCGCGTTGCAGCTGTGCGGTCAGTTGGGCCAGGGCGACTTGCATGGGCGGCAGTGTATCGCCCCGCCCTGGTGCGGCCAGTGCACTCGGCCCCTCAGCAGCGCCCTTGATTGCGCATAGCGCTATTTTTCACTGGCAAAGTGCATTGCATCCTGCAGTAATTGCACAATTTTCTCACTTTTCTTTGGCCGCGCCCTTGCGGAGAATTCTCTGCATACACAAGATAAGGAGACCATCATGGTGAATTTCATGGGCGTAAACAGCGTACGCGAACTGGTGCAGCACGTCGGGTTGGCACATTTCTTGGAGCAACTGGTGGAGGCCATGGACAGCGACTACCGGCGCTGGGAGCAGTTCGACAAATCGGCGCGGCACGCCATTCACTCCCCCGTCGGAGTGATCGAACTCATGCCCACCAGCGACGGGCACCTGTACTGCTTCAAGTATGTCAACGGCCACCCCAAGAACACGGCCGAGGGCTTGCTCACCGTCACGGCCTTTGGTGTACTGGCCGATGTGGACACCGGCTACCCGCTGCTGGTGTCCGAACTCACGCTGACCACCGCACTGCGCACCGCCGCCATGTCGGTGCTGGCCGCGCGCCACCTGGCCCGGCAGGACAGCCGCACCATGGCGCTGATCGGCAATGGCGCGCAAAGCGAGTTCCAGGCGCTGGCTTTCTATCACCTGCAGGGCATCCGCCAACTGCGCCTGTTCGACACAGACCCCGGAGCCAGCGCAAAACTCGAACGCAACCTAACGCGCCTGGACCTGCCGGACCTGCAGATCGTGCGCTGCGCATCGGTGCAGGAGGCCGTGCGCGGCAGCGACATCGTGACCACGGTCACCGCCGACAAGCGCAACGCCACCATCTTGCTGCCCGAGATGATCGAGGCGGGCATGCACCTCAATGCCGTGGGTGGCGACTGCCCTGGCAAGACCGAACTGCACGAAGGCATCCTGCGCCGCAGCGACGCCCTTGTGGTGGTCGAGTACGAACCCCAATCGCGCGTCGAGGGCGAAATCCAGCAATTGCCCGCCGACTTTGCCGTGACCGAGTTCACCCGCGTGCTGCGCGGCACAGCACCAGGTCGGCGCACGGGGCAGGAGGTGACGGTTTTTGATTCAGTCGGTTTTGCACTGGAGGATTTCTCGGCCCTGCGCACACTGCACGCGCTGCTGCAACAATACCCGCACCTGGCGACCCCCATTGATTTGGTGCCAGAGATGCAAGACCCCAAGGACCTGTTCGGCGTGCTGCACGGCGCGGCCCGCCAGGCCCCCACCCCCGCCCATCCGGAGGCCCTGCCCGCATGAACCCCGACACATCCCGCACCCGCTCCCCCATCAGCCTGATTGGCGCGCCCACCGACATTGGCGCGGGCGCACGCGGTGCCTCCATGGGGCCTGAGGCCTTGCGCGTGGCGGGACTGCAGGCGGCGCTGGAAAGCCGTGGTCTGCAGGTGCTGGACCGCGGCAACCTCAACGGCCCGGCCAACCCCTGGTTACCGCCGGTCAATGGCTACCGCCATTTGAACGAAGTGGTGCTGTGGAACCAGGCTGTTTTCGATGCGGTGCGCGGCGCACTGCAGCAGGGCCACCTGCCCGTTTTGCTGGGCGGCGACCACTGCCTGGGGCTGGGCAGCATCAGCGCCGTGGCGCGCCATTGCGTGGACACCGGCCGCAAGCTGCGCGTGCTGTGGCTGGACGCCCATGCCGACTTCAACACCAGTGCGCTCACTCCCAGCGGCAACGTGCATGGCATGCCCGTAGCCTGCCTGTGCGGGTTTGGCCCGGCTGCACTGACCGAACTGGCGCGCATGCCCGGCGGCGGGCCTGCACTGCGTCCCGACCAGATCCGCCAAATCGGCATCCGCAGCGTGGACGCGGGCGAGAAGCGCTTTGTGCACGAACAGGGGCTGGAGGTGTTTGACATGCGCTTCATCGACGAAGTGGGCATGCGCCAGACCATGCTGCAAGCGCTCGATGGCCTGGATGCCGACACCCACTTGCACGTGAGTTTTGACGTGGATTTTCTCGACCCGGACATCGCTCCCGGCGTGGGCACCACGGTGCCCGGCGGCCCGACCTACCGCGAGGCGCAGCTGTGCATGGAGATGATTGCCGACAGCGGCTGCCTGGCCTCGCTCGACATCGTCGAACTCAACCCCGCGCTGGATGTGCGCAACAAGACCGCTTTACTCGCGGTGGACTTGGTGGAATCCCTGTTTGGCAAGAGCACGCTGATGCGCGTGTCTGCAAAAAACTAAGGTTTGACGGCCGCGAGGCGGCGCAGCAGTTGCTGCACCAGGTCGGTCTGCATGTTGCGGTACAACAGTGCCTCTTCGGCTTCCTTGGCCAGTGCGATGGTTTCGCTGTAGCTGATATCGCGCTGCTGCAGCAGCTCGGTGTCGGGAATGAGGGCTGTGCCATCCAGCGTACGCAGGCGAAAACGGATGCGCAGACGCAACTGCAGTTCGCGCACCTGGCCGGAGGCATTGAGCCCTACCACGGCGCGCTCGTGCTGCTCAGACAACAGATCCAGCACGGCCTCGGCCGTGGGCAGCGCAGCGGGGTCGCGCAGCACCTTGAGCGGCCCGCCTGCGCCTTCCAGCGTGCGCTGCAGCTCCAACGCCAGGGACGAAGCTGGCGGTGCGGCGATGAAAAGGGAGCCGAACGCAAACTCGGGCACCCCTCGCAGGCGAAAGCCACAACCCGCCAGAACGGCGGCGGGCACGAGGGTCAGAAGGGCGCGTCTTTGCATATCAATGATCCTAGAAACGGCAGTTGGATGTGCCCGCCGGTGCCGTGATCTGGGTGTCAGGCAAGGCGAGACGACGCGGCAGGCTCCTACCCACAAGGAGGAGCAACGCCGCATAGCGCTCTGAGCGCAGTGCTGACGGGTGCATAGCGCTCCCACCCATCAGGTGAACACCATCGAAGCCATCAACGATAGCTTTCATGCGGCTTAGCAAGAGATACAAAGCGGTCAACTGCTGTCTCTAGGATGGCCCATTGCACTACGCGCCACCCACGACGCATGAAACAGGCGCGGCCCAGGCCAGCGGCCCCCGTGCAAGGGCCGCCCCGCCGCACTGGGGGCGTCCCCCTGCGAGAGCGGGGGGAAGGAGCGCAGCGACACAGGGGGGCGTTTCACTTCATACCACCACGTTGACCAGGCGCCCGGGCACCACGATCACGCGCTTGGGAGCGGCGCCGCCCGCATGGGCCACAAAGACCTCGCTGGCCACGGCAATGCGCTCGATCTCGGCCTTATCGGCCTGTGCCGGCACCTGGATGGCGCCGCGCAGCTTGCCATTGACCTGCAACACCAGTTCGATTTCGTCCTGCACCAGCGCATCGGGCGCCACCTGTGGCCAGGGTGCGTCGAGCAGATCGCCCAGGTGCTGTGCGTAGCCCAGCTGGCTCCATAAGCCGTGCGCGATGTGCGGCGTGGCCGGGTACAGGCAGCGCAGCAAAATGCCAAAGCCTTCGATCAGTGCCACCTGTGCGCCCGCGCAATCCAGGGCCTTGAAGTCTTCGAGCGCATTGATCATCTTCATCGCGCCCGAGACCACGGTGTTGTACTGCATGCGCTGGTAGTCGTAGTCCACCTGCTTGAGCACGGTGTGGATCTCCAGGCGCAGGGCCTTGGCCTCCTTGCCAAAATTTACATCTTTTAGGCTTGTAGCGCCCGCCACACTTGCGCTGGCAGCTACACCATCCATAGCAGCCAGTTTGAAACCGAAGTTCCAGACTCGGCGCAGGAAACGGTAGCTGCCTTCGACGGCGGCATCGTTCCATTCCAGCGTGGCTTCGGGCGGCGAGGTGAACATGGTGTACAGGCGAGCGGTGTCGGCGCCGTACTTTTCAATCAGGTCCTGCGGGTCCACGCCATTGTTCTTGGACTTGGACATGGTGCCCACGCCCTCGTAGTCGATGGCGGTGCCCACGGGCAAATCACCCACGGCGTTGACCAGCCGGGCACCGACGACCTTGCCCGCCGCGTCGTGGACATGCTCCACGTCGTGCGGCCAGAAATACTCCTTGCCACCCTTGTCGGTGCGGCGACTGTAGATATGGTTGAGCACCATGCCCTGCGTGAGCAGTTTGGTGAAGGGCTCATCGACCTTGACCAACCCCAGGTCGCGCATCACCTTGGTCCAGAAGCGCGCGTACAGCAGGTGCAGGATGGCGTGCTCGATGCCGCCGATGTACTGGTCCATCGGCATCCAGTAATCAGCACCTTCGGCCACCATGGCCTCGGTGTTCTTCGGGTCGCAGTAGCGCATGAAGTACCACGAGCTGTCGACGAAAGTGTCCATGGTGTCGGTCTCGCGCCGCGCGGCCTTGCCGCAGACCGGGCAGACGACACCGGCGTGGAAGCCTTCATGCTTGTGCAGCGGGTTGCCCGAGCCGTCGGGCACGCAGTCGGTGGGCAGCACCACCGGCAGGTCTTTTTCCGGCACCGGCACGGCGCCGTGCTCGTCGCAATGGATGATGGGGATGGGCGTACCCCAGTAGCGCTGGCGCGAGACGCCCCAGTCGCGCAGGCGCCAGGTGGTCTTGAGTTCGCCCAGGCCCTTTTCGCCCAGCGCATGGGCCACGGCCGCCACGGCGTCCTTGTACGACAGGCCACTGAAGCTGCCGGAGTTGACGGTGACGCCGCGCTGCTTATCGGCGTACCAGTCATTCCACTGGTGGTAGTCGAAAGTCTCGCCATCGACCAGCACCACCTGCTTGATGTCGATGCCGTACTTGAGGGCAAAAGCAAAGTCGCGCTCGTCATGCGCAGGCACACCCATCACGGCGCCGTCGCCATAGCCCATGAGCACATAGTTGCCCACCCACACGGCCACCTGCTCGCCGGTCAGTGGGTGGGTGACGAACAGGCCCGTGGGCACGCCCTTCTTCTCTTGGGTGGCGAGCTCGGCCTCGGTGGTGCCGCCGCTCTTGCATTCTTCGATGAAGGCAGCCAGCGCGGGGTTGGTCTTGGCTGCGTGGGTGGCGAGCGGGTGCTCGGGCGCCACGGCGCAGAAAGTGACGCCCATGATGGTGTCGGCGCGCGTGGTGAACACGTACATTTTGCCGCCGCCGATCAGCGCCCCATCCGTGCCGTGGATGGTGTGCGGGAAGGCGAAGCGTACGCCCTCACTCTTGCCGATCCAGTTCTCCTGCATGAGCTTGACGCGCTCGGGCCAGCCGGGCATTTTGTCACCGGCCACATTGGCCAGCAGTTCTTCGGCGTAACCGGTGATCTTCAGGTAGTAGCCGGGAATTTCGCGCTTTTCCACTGGCGCGCCGGTGCGCCAACCCTTGCCGTCAATGACCTGTTCGTTGGCCAGCACCGTCATGTCCACTGGGTCCCAGTTCACGGTCTGGGTCTTGCGGTAGGCAATGCCTTTTTCCAGCATTTTCAAGAAAAGCCACTGGTTCCACTTGTAATAAGTGGGGTCGCAGGTGGCAATCTCGCGGCTCCAGTCGATGGCCAGGCCCATCGCCTGCATCTGCTTCTTCATGTAGGCGATGTTGTCGTAGGTCCACTGCGCCGGTGGCACGCTGTTTTTCATCGCGGCGTTCTCGGCCGGCAGGCCAAACGCATCCCAACCCATGGGCATCAGCACGTTGTAGCCGTTCATGCGCAGGTAGCGCGTGAGCATGTCGTTGATCGTGTAGTTGCGCACATGGCCCATGTGCAGCTTGCCGCTGGGGTAGGGCAGCATGGAGCAGGCGTAGAACTTCTTTTTGCTGCTGTCTTCGGTCACGCGGTAAGCGTCGCCGTCCGTCCAGTGCGCCTGCGCGGCGCGCTCGACCTCAGTGTGTTGGTATTTGTCTTGCATGGATGCCCGGAAATAAGAAGGTGCAGCCGCAAACCGCTGCGTTGCCGGGATTTTAGGCGCTGGCAGCGCCGCGCTTGTTCAGCGTGTCGAAGGCGACGGTGCAGCCGCCGCGGGGTCGGCCACGAAACCAATGCGCTGCAGCCCTGCGGCATGCGCCGCGCCCATGATTTCAACCACCCGCCCATAAGGCACAGCGGCATCGGCGCGCAGCTGCACCTCGGTATCGGGTTGGCTGGCGGCTGTTTCTGCCAGGTGCTGCGCCAATGCCTCTTGTGTCAGTGGCTGGTCGTCCAGGAACACCTGCCCGGCCTTGTCGACCACCAGCGTGACGGCCTGGGGTGCGGCACCCGGTACGGTGCCGTCGGCACGCGGCAGGTCCAGCCGAATGGAGCTGGCCAGCAACGGAGCGGTCAGAATGAAGATCACCACCAGCACCAGCATCACATCGACCAGCGGGGTCATGTTGATGTCGCTCATGGGCTGCGGCGCAGCGTTGCGCTCCAGTCGTCCAAAGGCCATCAGCAGGGCCTCCGGCAGTGCGTGCTCATGCGCCGCCCTGTTGCGCAGGCGCCTGCCAGTCGCGCAAATCCAGCGCAAAGCCTTCCAGGTCGACCTCAATGTGCCCAATCATGCGGCCGAACCAGTTGTAGGCCAGCACGGCGGGGATGGCCACAGCCAGCCCTGCGGCGGTCATGACCAGGGCTTCACCCACCGGGCCGGCCACCCGGTCGATGCTGATCTGCCCCGCCCCGGCAATGGCCGTGAGCGCATGGTAGATACCCCATACCGTGCCCAGCAGTCCGACAAAGGGCGCGGTGGAACCTACAGTGGCCAGCAGCACCTGGCCGAACTGCAGCCGGGCCAATGCGCCATGCAAAGCCCCACGCAGCACGCGCGTCAATTGCTGCGCCTTCGGGCCCAACGCGCCCAGGCTGCGGGCGGGCGCCTCATCGGTGATGGAATGGATCGCTGCAACCATCGGCAGCACCAGCGCTTCGCGGTCCAAAGAAGCCAGGGTTTGCTGCGCCACCTCCAACGAGGGGGCTTGCCAGAAAGCAGCCATGCAGCGCGCCACGTCGCCACGGGCGCGGCGCAGGAACAGCAGCTTCCACACAATCACCACCCAACTGGCCACGGACATGGCCAGCAGCAGCAGCGCCGTGGCCTGTGTCACGGCGTCTCCCTGGCGCCACCAGTGCAAGGAATCCATGGCGGTCGGTATCAGCGCAGTCCCAGCACGTCGAACATGTCAAACATGCCCACGCTGTGCCCGCACAGGAAACGCACGGCGCGCAGGCTGCCCTGTGCATACGTGGCACGGCTGGACGATTTATGGGTGATTTCGATGCGCTCGCCCGTGCCGGCAAACAGTACGGTGTGGTCGCCCACAATGTCGCCGCCCCGGATGGTGGCAAAGCCAATGCTCGACGGATCGCGCTCGCCCGTGACACCCTCGCGGGCATAGACGGCGCAGTCCTTCAAGTCACGCCCGAGCGCATCGGCAATGACCTCGCCCATCTTGAGCGCGGTGCCCGAGGGCGCGTCGACCTTGTGACGGTGGTGCGCCTCGATGATCTCGATGTCATAACCTGTTGCCAGGGCCTTGGCCGCCATTTCCAATAGCTTGAGCGTGACGTTCACACCCACGCTCATGTTCGGCGCCATGACAATGGCTGTGCGCTGCGCATAGGCAGCGATCTCGGTTTTTTGCGCCTCGGTGAACCCGGTAGTACCAATGACAGCCTTCACCCCCAACTCGCTGCACACGGCCAGATGGGCCAGCGTGCCTTCGGGCCGCGTGAAGTCGATCAACACGTCGGCATTGCCCAGCCCCATGCGCAGGTCGGCTGTGATCGGCACGCCACTGGCCACTCCCAAAAAGGCGGTGGCATCCGAGCCAATGGCTGGGCTGGAAGGGACATCGAGCGCCCCTGCCAAAACACAATCATCGCTGTCGCGCAACGCCTCGATCAGCATGCGGCCCATGCGGCCAGACGCCCCTGCCACAGCAACACGGCATACGGCGGTGGGACGGGCGGGTGAAGAAATCCCGGTCATGGTGTTCCTTATTTGCAGAGTGCAGCGCTGCGATGGGCGCCGGGCACTCAACGTGCGGTGGATTCAAGCGGCGGGTAGCGGCGGGCGGGTGCGGGCTCAGCGGGGGCAGGCGCCGCCTTGTCAGCCGCAGGCGCGGGGAATTTGGCCAACTGCGCCTCGGTCGCCTCCAGCACGGGCACGGCATGCTTGCCCTTGCGAGCGTCCAGACCCGCAACAAACTCACTCTCCGTCGGCATTTCGTCGCCCTCATGGCGCTCCAGCGCATCACCCTTGAAGAACACCGTGAGCTTGCGCGTTTGCGCATCCACGCCAGGGCGCTTGAGCGTAAAAACGTACTCCCAGCGGTCGGCATGGAAAAGGCTGGTCACCAGGGGGGTGCCCAGAATGTCGCGCACCTGCTGGCGGCCCATGCCGGGCTGCAAGGCCTGAACCTGCTCGCGCGAGACAAAATTGCCCTGCACGACATCCACACGGTAGGGCGTGACCACGCTGACCAGCCGACTGCTGGCACCGTCAAAGCTGCCGCAGGCAGCCAGACTGGCGCCGATCAACAGGAAAAACCCCAGACGGGCACTGCGATGGGCTAGGGCAGACATGGCAAAAAGCTTGAGGATATGATCGGCCCATTGTAGCGGCAGGCCTCCGGGCCCTGGCGCCCCCATGAGCCCATCGCCCTGGTATGCGGCGCACCACGGATCTGCCATGACGAACATCGACGAACTCAAAAGCACAGGACTCAAGGCCACCCTGCCCCGGTTGAAGATTCTCGAAATCTTCCAGAAGGGTGCGCAGCGCCACATGACGGCTGAAGATGTATTCCGCGTGCTGCTGGAGGAGCGTTCCGACATCGGTCTGGCCACTGTCTACCGGGTGCTCACACAGTTCGAGCAAGCGGGCATCTTGATCCGCAGCAATTTCGAAAGCGGCAAGGCCGTGTATGAATTGGATGAAGGCAAGCACCACGACCACTTCATCTGCACCGCATGCGGCAAGGTTGAAGAGTTCTACGATCCGGAAATCGAGAAGCGCCAGCAGATGGTCGCCAAAGCCAAGGGCTGGGTGGTCAAAGACCACTCCATGGCCTTGTACGGACATTGCGCCGAGTGCGCCAAGACCCGCAGCAACCGCTAAACCGACGGCCGCAAGGGCAAGGTCAGCCCTGCTCCATGGCGCGGCGGTGCCGGTCGACGAATTCCTGGTAGGTATCGATACCGCGCAGCTGGAGAATGGTGTTGCGCACTGCAGCCTCCACCAGCACGGCGATGTTGCGCCCTGCCACCACCTGAATCACCACCTTGAGAATTGGTACCCCCAGTACATCCTGGGTCAGGGGCTCATAGGGCAGGCGTTCGTATTCCCGCTCCAACGTTTCCTTGCGCACCAGGTGCACGATGAGTTTGAGGCGCATCTTGCGACGCACCGCTGTCTCGCCAAAGATGGCGCGAATGTCCAACAGGCCAATGCCGCGCACTTCCAGCAGGTTTTGCAGCAGGTCGGGGCACTTGCCCTCAATGGTGGTCTGGTTGATGCGAAACAGGTCCACCGCATCGTCTGCCACCAGGCCCTGGCCACGCGAGATCAGTTCCAACCCGAGCTCACTCTTGCCCAGGCCGGATTCACCGGTGATCATCACCCCCAGGCCCAGGATGTCCATGAAAACGCCGTGCATGGTGGTGCGGTCGGCGAAATGCTTGGACAAGAAGGCACGCAGCACATCGATCACGAAAGCCGACGATTCGGTCGTGGCAAACATCGGAATCTGTGCCCGCTCGCACATGGAGATGAGCGCATCGGGGGCGGTCTGGCCGTCGGCCAGCACCAGCACCGGGGGTTCAAGCGTCACGATGCGCGCAATACGGCGCTGGCAATCTTCGGGCGTGGCGTTGGAGAGGTAAGTGATCTCCCGCTCCCCCAGAATTTGGGCGCGGTAAGGATGGATGTAGTTGAGGTAGCCCACCAAGTCGGCGCCTGAGCGGGCCGAGCGCACCGCCACTTCGTCGAAGCGCCGCTCTGAGGCGCCCAAACCAGCGATCCATTCCCATTTCAGGTGGCCACGAAATTCCTCGAAGAGGACATCGGCACTGACAACATTGGGTTTCACGGCAGCGCAGCAGCGTCCAGCGTTTTCAGGCCGTCTGGGCGGATTGCCAGCCGGCGATCATGCCGTGCAATTCGGTGGCATCGGTGCAGGCCTTGATCTTCTCGCGCAGCACACCGTCGCTGAGAAGCTCTGCGATTTCCGAGAGAATCTCGAGGTGTTTCTGCGTAGCCGCCTCAGGCACCAGTAGGAAGATGAGCAGGCCCACGGGCTGCTCATCGGGCGCATCAAAACCGATGGGCTGCGCGAGCTGGAAAACCGCCGCCATCGGTGCCTTGAGCCCCTTGATGCGACCATGCGGAATGGCTACGCCATGGCCCAGGCCGGTGGAGCCCAGCCGTTCACGGGCAAACAGGCTGTCGGTGATCAACGCACGCGAGAGGCCATGCAGGCTTTCAAACAGCAGACCGGCTTCTTCAAAAGCGCGTTTTTTGCTGGTGGCGTCAACGCTCACGAGCACTTGGGCTGCGGGCAAAATGGAGGAAAGACGGTTCATGGCAATTTAGGGGGCCGATTATGCACCGCTTGGCTCCTGCCCTTAAAAATGGTGTACGGCGCACAAAAAACCGCCTTTGCAGGCGGTTGACCGGAGCCGGACGCGAGGGCCCGGCGAGACGGCAGATCCGTCATGCAACCATACGACGACGCGCATCGGAGTGGTGATCCTGGAGCCGATCCTTGTGACGCACCACCTGCCGGTCCATCTTGTCGACCAGCTCATCCACGGCGGCATACAGGTCGGCATGGGCGGTTTCGGCAAACAGGTCGCTTCCCTTGACGCGAATGTTGCACTCAGCACGCTGGCGTTTTTCCTTCTCCTTCTGCTTTTCCACAGACAGCAGCACCTTCACATCAACCACCTGGTCGAAATGCCGGGTGATCCGGTCCAGCTTGGAGGTGACGTAACTGCGCAAGGCGGGGGTTACTTCGAGGTGGTGACCGCTGATCGTCAGATTCATATACAAGTCTCCTGTGTCACTCGGTGAAAGAACGCCGTCCTGTAGGGCGGCTCGGCCCGTGGCACGCGCCACAACCGTGCTTTCACTATGCCCTTGGCCGGGGGCAAAAGCAATGCGATACCGACCTGCTTTGGCGGGTTATGGTTCGCCAGGTGCCAAGGCCCTAAAAAGCGCGCACAATGGCTCGGTTGACCGCTACGCGGATCGCCAGCAAAGGCCAGCGCCATCCGATGAAGGCGCCCTCATCGCCTAAAATCGGGTTCTGCCGCAACCTGCGGCCCGTCAAAAACCACCCCTCCCCGAACATCCCATTTCGCTGCGCCCGCGCGCGCCCACACCATGACCCAGCCCAGCTCTCCCGCCCTGCATACCTCCGCCCTGGCTTCGCTGCCCCTGCTGGCACGCGGCAAGGTGCGCGACAACTACGCTGTGGGCGATGACCGCATCCTGATGGTGGCCAGCGACCGCCTTTCGGCGTTTGACGTGATCATGGGCGAGCCCATTCCGGGCAAGGGGGAACTGCTGACACAGATGGCGCTGTTCTGGTTCGACAAACTCGGCCACATCTGCCCCAACCACCTCACGGGCGAAGATCCCGAAAGCGTGGTGAGCCCCGAAGAAGCGGCGCAGGTGCGCGGCCGCTCCATGCTCGTGCAGCGCCTGCAACCCATTCCGGTCGAAGCGGTGGTACGCGGTTACCTGGCCGGCAGCGGCTGGAAGGAGTACCAGGAGAGCCAGTCGGTCTGCGGCGTGCCGCTGCCCCCGGGTCTGACCAACGCGGCCCAACTGCCCGAGCCCATCTACACCCCGGCGGCCAAGGCTGCGGCGGGCGAGCATGACGAGAACATCACCTTCGAGCGCACGGTGGAGATGATCGGCCCTGAGCTGGCAACAAAGATCCGCGACCTGAGCATCGCCATCTACAAGGAGGCCGCCGCGATCGCCCTGGCCAAGGGAATGATCATTGCCGACACGAAATTCGAATTTGGCCTGGCGCCCGATGGCACGCTGGTGCTGATGGACGAAGTACTCACCCCCGACAGCTCGCGCTACTGGCCCGTGGAAGGCTACGCCGCCGCACTGGCTGCCGGCGAGAACCCGCCCAGCTACGACAAACAGTTCGTGCGCGACTGGCTGGAGCAGGCCAAGATGGGCAGCAACAAGCCCTGGGACAAAACGGCCCCGGCCCCACGCCTGCCGCAGGACGTGATCGAGAAGACGGCCGCCAAGTACCGCGAAGCGCTGGAGCGGCTGACGGGCTGATCTGCCATCGCAGTGCAGCAGCACTGCGTTCAATCCTGGTTGTAGTAACCGGCTAACACCACGCCCGGCGCATATGCCGGAAAAATGGGTGCTGCCTTTTCACAACCCAGGAGACACGCATGGCCAGGAAAAAAATTTTGATGATCTGTGGCGACTACTGCGAAGACTACGAGACCATGGTGCCCTTCCAGGCGCTACTGGCCGTAGGCCACCAGGTGCACGCCGTGTGCCCCGACAAGAAGGCGGGCGAGCAGATCAAGACCGCGATCCACGACTTTGAGGGCGCCCAGACCTACAGCGAGAAGCCGGGGCACAACTTCACCCTCAACGCGAGCTTTGCCGACGTCAAACCCCAGGACTACGACGCACTGGTGCTGCCCGGCGGGCGCGGGCCCGAATACCTGCGCACCTATCCGGCGGTCGTCGCGGCGGTGCAGCACTTCTTCGAGGCCAACAAGCCCGTGGCTGCCATCTGCCACGCCGCGCAATTGCTGGCGGGCGCGGGCGTTCTCAAGGGGCGCAGCTGCTCGGCCTATCCGGCCTGCCGCGCCGAGGTGGAGCTGGCCGGTGGCCGGTATGCCGACATTGCCGTGGACAAGGCCCACACCGACGGCAACCTGGTCAGCGCCCCGGCCTGGCCCGCACACCCGGACTGGATTGCGCAGTTTCTGGCCGTGCTGGGTACGCGCATCACACACTGAGAGGCCGAGCCCTCCAGCCCTCCCGGGCTTGCCCGCTTGCACGCCCCTGGGCAAGCGCGCAAGATGGCGCTTGCCTTCTGCCCCCTGGAGATACCCGCCATGTGCCAGGTCTTTATCAGCGCCGACCCCACTCTCTACACCTGCCGCGCCCGCTCGGTGCGGCTGCATGGTGTGGCCACCAGCATCCGGCTGGAGAACCTGTTCTGGCAGGTGCTGGAAGAAATTGCCGCGCGCGACGGCATGAGCGTGCCGCAGCTGTGCGCCCGGCTGCACGATGAGTTGCTGGCCGAACGGGGCAGCGTGGACAACTTTGCGTCCTTTTTGCGGGTGTGCTGCGGGCGCTATATGGCGTTGCAATTGTCGGGCGGCATTCCACAGGACATGTCCATCCCGATCCGCAGCCTCAACGCCACGCGCGTGCTGGCGACCGAGGGCCAGCACGCACAGCCCGGCCAGCGCCCCCAGCGGGTCGCCTGACCGGGACGGCGCGACTCAGCTCAGCACCACGCTGGACAAGCGGCGGCGGTAGGTGGCCACCACGGGGTCTTCGGGCGGGATCTGGCCGTCGGCCACCTTGACCTTGGGCGGCTCGATGATTTCGAGGATGGCGACATAGGCCTTGCGTGCCGCCTCGTCGCTCCAGGCCTTGTCGCGCATCAAGATTTCCAACAACTCGTCCATGGCGTCCTGCCAGCGCTGCTGCACCATGAGCCAGCGCGCACGGCCAAAGCGGGCCTCGAAGTCGCGCTTGTTGGCGGTGATTTTTGCATCAAACTGGGCTCCAGCGTCCGCCCCAAAATCGTTAACAGCTACAAAATCAAGAGCATCCATCCAGACCTTGAGGGCGCCCAGCTTGCGCGATCCGGGCGCCTTGGCGATCACCGGGGCGAAGGCCACCTTGGCGTCGTCGTCCCGTCCGAGCTGCAGCAGCAGCTTGACGTAGTCAAAGCGCGCATCGTCGTTGGCCGGGTCGGTGGCGACGGCGTGCTGGAGCTTTTCCAGCGCGGTATCGGTGTCGCCTTCGGCCAGCGCATCGAGCGCCTGCTCTTCCTCTTCTTCGGCCAGGGCTTCTTCGGCGCTGGGCACATGCTTGTCGAGGAATTCGCGCACCTTGCCCTCGGGCAGCGCGCCCGTGAAGCCATCGACGGGCTGGCCGTTCATCAGCAGCGCGCAGGTGGGAATGCTGCGGATGCCGAACATGGCGGCGAGCTGCTGCTCCTGGTCAGAGTCGACCTTGGCGAGCTTGAAACGGCCTGCATATTCGGTTTCGAGCTTTTCCAGCACGGGCCCGAGGGACTTGCAGGGACCGCACCAGGGCGCCCAAAAGTCCACCAGCACGGGTACAGTCATGGAGGCGGCAACGACCTCGGCTTCAAAGTTTTCTACGGTGATGTCGATCATGTGGCAATGGCCCCTTTCAAGCAGCGGGCTGCAAAAAGTAAAATCACGGGTTCACACTCGCGGCAGGCGGCCCAGTATGGCGCTTTGCCCCTCACACTATGACACCCATCCAGATCGGTGTGGTCATGGGTTCCAGCAGCGACTGGGACACCATGCAGCACGCAGTGGAGATTCTCCAGCAATTCGGCATCGCGCACGAGGCCCGCGTGGTCTCGGCCCACCGCATGCCCGACGACATGTTCGCCTACGCCGAGGCCGCGTGCGGCCGGGGCCTCAAGGCCATCATTGCCGGTGCGGGCGGCGCCGCCCACCTGCCGGGCATGATCGCCGCCAAAACCACCGTGCCCGTGCTGGGCGTGCCCGTGGCCAGCCGCCATCTGCAAGGGGTGGACTCGCTGCACAGCATTGTGCAGATGCCCAAGGGCATTCCGGTGGCCACCTTCGCCATCGGCACCGCCGGGGCGGCCAACGCGGCCCTGTTTGCCGTGGCATTGCTGGCCAATGAAGACTCCGCACTGCGCCAGCGCCTGGAGGCCTTTCGCACTGCGCAAACCGAAGCGGCACGCGCCATGGCCTTGCCGCCCGCCGCATGACCGCGCACCCCATACACCCGCTTGCGCCCGGCAGCACCCTCGGAGTGCTGGGCGGCGGCCAGCTGGGCCGCATGTTCGTGCATGCCGCGCAGACCATGGGCTACTTCACGGCCGTGCTCGACCAGGACCCCACCAGCCCGGCCGGGCTGGTGAGCCACCACCACATCCAGACCGGCTACGAAGATCCCGATGGCCTGGCCCAGTTGGCCGCACTGTGCGACGCGGTGACCACCGAGTTCGAGAACGTGCCCGCCGTCTCGCTGGCCGCGCTGGCCGGGCAGTGCCCTGTGGCACCCGCCGCGCGTGCCGTGGCCGTGGCGCAGGACCGCGCCCAGGAGAAGGCCCATTTCGTGCGCTGCGGCGTGCCCTGCGCGCCCTATGCGGTGATCGAAACAGCCGAACAGCTGGCCGCCGTGTCGGCGGATACGAGCGCCGCGCCGGGCCGCCCCAAGCAAGCGAGCGCCCCCTCGGGGGGCAGCGAACCACACGCAGTGGGGAGCGTGGGGGCATCACTCATTCCCGGGATTCTGAAAACGGCCCGCATGGGCTACGACGGCAAGGGCCAGGTGCGCGTGCAAACCGCCGCCGAACTGGCCGCCGCATGGGCATCGGTCGGCCAGGTGCCCTGCGTGCTCGAAAAAATGCTGCCGCTGGCGCTGGAATGCTCGGTGATCGTGGCGCGCGGGCAGGATGGCGACATTGTCCATTTGCCCGTACAGCGCAACCTGCACCGGGACGGCATCCTCGCCGTCACCGAGGTTTATGAAGAAAATATGCCTCCAGCGCTTACCAGTCAAGCGGTAGAAGCTGCGAAATCAATAGCAACAGAGCTGCAGTATGTCGGCGTTCTGTGCGTGGAGTTCTTTGTGCTGCAGGACAGCAGCCTGGTCGTCAACGAGATCGCCCCGCGCCCGCACAACAGCGGCCACTACAGCCAGAACGCCTGCGATGTGTCGCAGTTTGAACTGCAAGTGCGCACGCTGGCCGGCCTGCCGCTGGTGCAGCCGCGCCAGCACAGCGCCGCCGTCATGCTGAACCTGCTGGGCGACCTGTGGTTTGCCCACGGCGACACGGCCCAGACACCCCCTTGGGCCGAGGTGCTGGCCCTGCCGGGCACGCACCTGCACCTGTACGGCAAAAGCCTGGCCAAGCACGGCCGCAAGATGGGGCACCTGAACATCACCGCGCCCACGGCCGCTGCGGCGCGCGCCACGGCCTTGCAGGCAGCGGCGCTGCTGGGCATTGCCCCGTTCTGAAGACGCACATGATTCTGGATGGCTACCTGCCCTCTGCCATTGCCAGCGCGGCCCGCACCTTGCGCAGTGGCGGCCTTGTTGGTCTGCCCACCGAAACGGTCTATGGCCTGGCGGCCGACGCATCCAACGACGCTGCTGTGGCGCAAATATTTGCGGCCAAGGGGCGCCCCAACGACCACCCGCTCATCGTCCATGTGGCCCACGCCACCGGCATAACGCATTTCGCACGCGATGTTCCCGCTTTTGCCCAGGCACTGGTGGATGCTTTCTGGCCCGGCCCGCTCACGTTAATTTTGCCGCGCCTGCCCGGCGCAGCCACGGCGGCCACGGGCGGACAGGACAGCGTGGGCCTGCGCTGCCCCGCCCACCCCGTAGCCCACGCGCTGCTGGCAGCGTGTGCTGCGCACGACGAAGCAGGTGCCCCACCCGTGTGGGGCCTGGCCGCACCCAGCGCCAACCGCTTTGGCCGCGTCAGCCCCACCACCGCGCAGCATGTGCAGGACGAACTGGGCGAAGCCCTGCTGGTGCTGGACGGAGGCCCCTGCACCGTGGGCATTGAAAGCACCATCGTCGACTGCACACGGGGCGTCCCCGTGCTGCTGCGCCCTGGTGCCATCACCCGCGAACAAATCGAAGCTGCCTGCGGCCTGCGCCCCCTTTCCCGGGATGAACTGCCGACGCTCACACCGCGTGCCTCGGGCACCCTGGAGGCGCATTACGCGCCCACGGCGACGGTGCGGCTGATGAATGCCAAAGCACTGCAGACGGGCCTGGACTTGTTGGGCGCCGATGCCGCACACCTGGCGGTGTATGCGCGTGCAGCACTGCGCAGCACATCGCGCCAGGTGCTGCTGCGCCGCATGCCCGAAGACCCTGAAGCGACCGCTCAACAACTGTTTGCGGTGCTGCGCAGCTTCGACGATGCGGGCGCCCGCCTCATCTGGATCGAAACCCCGCCCGACACGCCCCCCTGGGAAGGCGTGCGCGACCGACTGCAGCGGGCTGCGGCTGCCTGATGGGCTCGCGGCCAGATCGTTACACTAGCAAACCCTGATTGGAGAACACACCATGGCAGCAAATTGGATGCGCCGCACCGCCCTGGTCGCCGCATGTGCGTCGGCCGTACTTTTGGCGGCCTGCGGCTCCAGTACCACCGAATCGGC
The DNA here is from genome assembly GCF_003096555.1 of Simplicispira sp. 125. Taxonomy (NCBI): domain Bacteria; kingdom Pseudomonadati; phylum Pseudomonadota; class Betaproteobacteria; order Burkholderiales; family Comamonadaceae; genus Simplicispira; species Simplicispira sp. 125. The sequence continues at coordinate 2,741,040 of NZ_QEKM01000001.1, forward strand.
GATCACGCCCGATCGGTTCATTGCGTTTGGAGACGCCTACAGCGATGTCGGCCAGAAAGGCAGCCGCTATACGGTGAATAACGGCACCGTGAACAACTGGACGCTGCAAGTGGCATCCCACTACCAGAAGACGCTGGCACCGGTGTCCGCCGGTGGTCTGAGCTATGCGCAAGGCAATGCCCGCATTTCCGCCCAGCCCGATGCCGCAGGGGATGCCAGCACTCCCACGATTACCGCGCAAATCGACAGCTTTTTGGCCAGCAAAACCTTTGCTGCCAACGATATCGTGCTGCTCAATGGCGGCATCAGCGACCTCATCGTTGGCATGGCTGCCGTGCGCGCCGGCACTTTGAGCGCCACCGACTATGTAGCGCAGGCCCGCCAGAACGGCAAGGATCTGGCGGCGCAGATCCTCCGCCTGGTGAAAGCTGGCGCCCCCCATGTGGTGGTGTCCGGCACCTACGACCTCAGCAAAACCCCCTGGGGCCTGACGACCGGCCAAGAATCCCTGCTCAGCGAGGCCAGCAGCCGGTTCAACGAATCTCTGCTCATCGCCATCAACGACCTCGGCGCCCATGTGCTGTATATCGATACGGCGTACTACGTGAACGTGTTCACCTCGACGCCTGCGGCTTTTTCGTTCTCTTATGCGCAGAAGGCTGCCTGCACCTCCGTCGATCCGGGCAACGGCATTGGGATCGGTGTCGGCCAGGTCAATTCGGCCCTGTGCACCGCGTCCACGCTGGTGCCTGGCACCAGTGCAGACTCCTACGTGTTTGCCGACAATGTGTACCTGAGCCCCTCGGCGCACCGCCAGTTGGGCACCTTCGCTTACGACAAGCTGCGCGCCCGCTGGTAATTTACTTTCTAAACCGCTGCTTCGCCTTGCCGTGCTGCAACACTGTCTGCGGCTTCGCGCCTAGGAGGCTGTCGGACTAAGCCCGGCCGGCCGCCACAACAAAAAACCGCCTCCAAGGCGGTTTTTTGTTGTGCGAACCGACCTTAAGGTCAAAAACGATAGCCGATCCCGACGGTAAATGTGTTGGGGTTGAGCTTGACGTCGATATGCTGTCCGGTCGAGAGCGTGTTGCGCGTCTTGACGAAGGTCTTGTAGTACGCAAGGTCTACGAACCAGCGGTCGTTCAAGGCGATGTTCACGCCGATCTGCGGCGTGAGACCGAACTTGGATTCTGCGCTGAGCAGTGTAGGGTTTGCGGGGGTCCCGCCGGTCAGGCCGGTCAAGGCCGCCGTGCCGCGTTCCTTGAAGAACTTGGCATAGGTCAGCCCCAGGCCCACGTAGGGGCGCACCTTGGCGTCAGCCTCCAAAAAGCGGTACTGCGCAAATACGGTGATGGGCAGTGCCTTGACCTCCCCGATCTTGCCGACACCCGCAATCGCTCCGGCGCCCACGGTATCGTGCTTGAAGGGCAATGCCAGGGGCACATCGACGGCCCAATGGTTGGTGACCATGTAGGTGATACCGCCAGACAGCTGCGTGTCTGCCAGTACATCGACCTTGGTGCCAGTAAAGCTCGGGGCCGACAGGTCACCACTGCTGACCTGGGGAGAAATATGCGTCACGCCGCCACGCACCAGCCAGCTACCGACGGTTTGCGCCTGTGCCATGCCAGCACAAGCCAGCAGGGCGGCGCCGGCGATCCAGACGATGGTTTTGTTGGTTTTCATGGATGTTCCTTGCAACGACATTTACAGCCAGCCTGCCTGGGCCAGCGAACGCGAAACCAGCTGGCTCAGCAACTGATGGCCATAAGGAGTGGGGTGGAAACTATCGGAGAAGGCATAGGTCTTCCACCAGTCAGCTCCACCCGTGGCGCCGACTGGCGGCGTCATGGCCGATAGCGCTGCGGCAGTGCAGGTGGGGAAGGTGTATGTGGGCAAACCATCGCCACCCACGCCGGTGATCGGGCAAGCCGTGCCCTTGGCATTGGTCAGGCCAAATTGCTCGGGTTTCGCGACCTGGTCGTTCAGCGAGGTGTAGAAGTCCACCACCACCACCTTGCTGTTGCCGGCAAAGCGGGCAGCCAACTGCTTGTTGAATGCCTCGACCCAGGCTTTCACCAACCCCTGCACCTGTGCACTGGTTGCAGCACCTGCCGTGGCAGCGATGCCACCGAGCAACTGTTGCAGGCGCGGCGTCTGGTCGATGCCAGGCATGTTCAGCACGGCCACGCGCATCGCGCCCTTGTTCAGTGCATTGGTGTCAATGGCGCCATGGAACTTGTCGGCCAAGGCCATCATGTAGGCGCCCCCCACCTGGGCCATTCCCGCGGCTCCACCGGCCAGCGCTGCATCCACCGTAGCGGGCGGCAGCAGGGTCTTGAGTACGGCGCTGTAGCTGGCACCACCGTCCTTGGAGGCTGAGAGGTATGCGCCGACCAGATCGGCTGCATCATTGCCGCCGCCGTCGATCAGCAGCAGGTCACTGGCGGCAAAGCCTTCAGCGCCCGCGTCACTGATCTGTTGGGTGATCGATACGGGCGATGTCGGTGCCGTGAAGTTGTTGATACGCCCGCCGCCCACCGCATAGTTGGTGCAGCCGCTTGCGTTGTTGAACGCGGTGCCCGTAAACACGTAACGCGGGCACAGCGTGGTGCCGTAGCTGCTGGCAATGCGCTCGGGCCAGATAGGCGTGGAGCCAGCGCCCGTAGGTGCGTCTCCTTGCACGGTGAACTTGAGCCCGAAGGTGCCGCTGTCGGCCAGGCTGTCACCCATGACCTTGATGGTCTTGACCGGTGCCACCGGCTCGGTATCCGATCCGCCACCGCCACAACCGGCCAGCACCCACGCTGCCGCCAGAGAAATCCACAATGCCTTGCGCTGGTAACCCATGCTTTTCACTCCTGAAAATGAAAAATAGAACGCCCGTTCTATTTGTCGCAAATGTTACAGCGAGGCGTCTGGAAATTTTAGCGGGTAAGTACGGATGTGGTTTTGCACCTACGGCACACCGCCCACCGTCGGCGTGCAAATCGGTGGTGGGCGACGGCAGGCAGATGCAAGCCTGAAAAAGGCCGTTGTGCGGCTTATTTCACCGCATCGAACAGCGCACGCGCCTGCGCATGGCAGAACGGCGGCTCATAGGTACCGTGGTAACTCCCGTAGTAGGCGGCAAACGCCGCCGAAGCCGGATCGGTAGGGGCCTTTCCACCAGGTAGGGTACGAAAAACTGAAAGTCGGCAATGGCATCGGGCAGCTTGAGCGATCCCGACAGGTTGTAGGGCCCGGCCAGGTGGGCCCCCGCCGCCACGTTGAATTCGGAAGCATGGTCCCGCTCGGCCGCCCGCTGGGCCGCCATGGAGGCATGTCCTCCCTGCGAATAGCCTGTGGACATCACCTTGCCCGACAGTCTGGCCCCGACCGAAGGCGCTGCAGCGCGTGCGGCGCGGATGGAGTCGATCACCGTGCGCGCCTCCGAATCAGCATGCAAACAGGGGGCACTACGGAGTGCCCGCCGTCCAGTCGATCAGAGCGTCGAGCACAGGCCGTGCAGCCACCGCCTGGGCATGGTTGACGATCGCCACCAGCACATAGCGGCGTCCATCGTCTGCATGCACATACCCAGCCACGGCCAGCACATCGCGCAAGCTGCCGGTTTTGAGGTGTGCACTACCCGTGCGGCTTTTGCTGCGCCGCAGGGTGCCGTCGATACCGGCCACCGGCAGGGAGGCCACCAGCTCCGGCATCACGGGCGACTGCCATGCCGCCTGCAGCATGCGGCCCAGTGCCTGTGCGCTGATCCGTGCCTCGCGGCTCAATCCAGCGCCGTTGTCGGTGATGGGCTGTCCCTCAGTACCAAAACGTTGCCGCCACCATTGGCGCAGTACCTCGCGGGCACCGTCCCAGGTGGCGACACCGTTCTTTTGCAGCGCCGGCGTCAGGAAGACGTGCTGGGCCATGACGTTGTTGCTGAACTTGTTGACGTCCCGCACCACCTCGGCCAGCGCCGGCGAGGTCGCGCTAAAGACCGGCTGCAGCCCGGCAGGCACCTTGCCGTCACGCACACTGCCGGTGAGCTTGCCCCCCAGCGTGCGCCACATGCCTTCCACAGCACGGGCGGCAAAAGCCTGCGGGTCGGCATAGGCGACGGCCCAGCTACGCTCGCCACAGGCAGCAGGGTAAGCGCCCTGGAAGACGGTACGCACCGGATCGCTCAGGTCAGCACGCAGCGCCCCGCGCCAGTCACCACAGCCCGCACCGGGAGTGGCCAGAGCTACGCTTTCCGGACGCTGGACGCCCGACAGCGGCGGGTCGTACTGGATGTGCGCCACCCCTGCGCCGGGATCGGGCACAAAGCCCATCACCACCGACTTGAAGTTCACCAGCAGCGCATCGGGCGCGGCATTGTAGGGGCGCAGGGGCTCGCCATCGAAAAGCGCTGGATCGTGCCCGGCCAGATCGAAGGCGCTGCGGTCCAGAACGATGTCGCCTACGATGACCTGGATGCCCTGGCCTTGCAGGCGCCGCAGCAGCAACCACAGGCGCTCCATGACCAATGTGGGGTCTCCCTGCCCCCGGATGTAGACATTGCCCTTGAGGCTGCCACCCCGCACCACCCCCTCCACATACACCGGCGTACTCCAGGTGTATGCCGGGCCCAGCTGGTCCAGTGCGGCGTAGGTAGTCACCAGCTTCATGACCGAGGCCGGGTTCACCGGCACCTGGGCACGGTACGACAGACGCGCAGGCGCCCGGCTGTCCTGGGCATCGACCACGAGCACCGACAGCGCATCGCGCGGCAGCCGCGCGCGGGCCAAAGCGGCCTCCACTGCGGGCGGCAAAGGGCCGGGGGTTGGCGCCGCCAGCGGCTGGGCTCCCGCCAATCCGGCAGCGGCCACCAGCATCACACACAAAGACCGCAGGTACGGCAGCAAACAGCGGCAGGGCACAGGATTCATACAGCAAGTCTATCGCCCCGTCCGCAGATAATTGACCCCTGCATGCTTCTCCCCGCACCCGCTTCGCGGCGCGATCGAGTGCGGGTATCCTGCGGGGTGTTGCGCGCCCGGGGCGTGCCTTCCCTTTTCGGCTCCATGAATTTTCTTGCCTTCGACACCAGTACCGAGACCCTGTCCATCGCCGTGCAGCGCGGCGATCGCGTGTGGGAACACAGCGGCCCGGGCGGTGCCCAGGCTTCGATCAGCCTCATCGCGGGCGTGCGCAAGCTGCTGGACGAGGCCGATCTGGACCTGGGGCAACTCGACGCACTCGTTTTCGGGCGCGGACCGGGCTCTTTCACCGGCCTGCGCACCGCCTGCGCCGTGGCACAGGGGCTGGCCTGGGGTGCCAACGCAGGGCGCGGTATTCCCGTGCTGCCCATCGATACCCTGGCCGCCGTGGCCGAGCAGGCGCGCCACGCGCACGGTTGCTGCGATGTGGTGGCGGTGCTGGACGCCCGCATGAACGAGGTCTATGTGGCCCACTACCAATGGCAGGCAGGCGCATGGCAGAGCCGAGACACGCTGGGCCTGAGCGCCCCCGAAGGGGTGCAGGTTGCGCCCGGCTGGACCGTGGCGGGCAATGCCCAGGGCGCCTATGGCGAGCGACTGGCCCCCGGTGCGCACCATGTGCATGCCCTGCCTACCGCCACGGCCCTGCTGCGCCTGGCGCCCAGCCTGCTGGCGGCGGGCCACGCCGTGCAGGCTGCAGGGGCCCTGCCGCTCTACATCCGTGACAAAGTAGCCCAGACCACGGTCGAGCGTGCGGCGGTCAAGGCGGCGCAGGTAGCGCCGGCATAAGCCATGAGTGCGTCTGCCTTGTCCTTCGCCCACAACACGCCTCCCGCGCGTTTCGAGTCGCTGACGCTGGCCCGGCTGGACGCCTTGCTGGACGTGGAGCAACGCGCCCACCCCCACCCCTGGACGCGCGGCAATTTCATCGACGCCATGGCCAGTGACTACCAGATTCAGCTGCTGATGGGCGATGAGCAGATCCTGGGCTATTTCGTCGGCATGTTGGGCGTGGATGAGGTGCATTTGCTGAACCTGACCGTTGCCCCCGCCTTCCAGCGCCAGGGCTGGGCGCAGGTGCTGCTGGACGCCCTCGCCCTGTGGTCGCGTGGGCAGGGAGCCCAGTGGCTGTGGCTGGAGGTGCGGGTCAGCAACCAGCGCGCACGCCACATCTATGAGGCCAACGGTTTCCGGCGCGTGGGCGAACGCAAGCGCTACTACCCTTCCACCACCACCGAGCGTGAAGATGCCGTGGTGATGAGCCGTCCGCTATGAACATGCCTCTCGACGCTCGCCAGCGGGCCATGCTGCAGGAAATGGGGGTCCGCGTGTGGTGGCCCGCGCAAGCAGACACCCCCGTGGTCGCTGCCGCAGCGGCTTCGCCCGTGGTGGCGGCACAGCCCCCGCCTGCAAAGGAAAGCCCGCCACCCCCTGCGCAGTCCCGGGCACGCCCACCGCAGGCACCGGCCGCCGCCGCGCCAGACCCCGCCCCCGCTTCTCTGGGGTGGGTGCTGCACCCACCGCGCGCGCTGTTCCCTGGGGCAGACCCGCAGCACACCCCGTCCGCGCTGGGCGCCTGCTGGCTGGTAGTGACCGAAGGTTCGCCGCACGACGACCCTTTCGCCGGGGATGCTGGCCGCCTGCTGTGCAATATGCTGCACGCCCTGCAATTGCACCGGCATCCGCGCGTATACCTGTGCGCACTATCGCCACCGGCCACCGCCACCGCCACCGCCACCGCCGATGCCGATCCTGCCGACAAGGCCTTGGCCCAGGCCATCGCCCGCCTGCACCCGTCGGTGCTGTTGCTCCTGGGGCGGGGCGCAGCCCACACCGTTCTGCAGCGCAGTGTCCCCCTGGGCCAGTTGCGGGGCCAGGCCCACTCGGTGGCTGGGGTTCCTGCTGTCGTGACCTACGATGCACCGTACCTGCTGCGCGCCCCCCATGCCAAGCCCGGAGCCTGGGCCGATCTGTGCCTTGCCCGCAGCCTGGCGCAAACACCAACGACTTCGGCTTGACGGCCCGCGCATCGACCGTGCCCGGCATGCAACCGTCACACTGCGGTGCGATAATCACCGGTTCAGATTTTGGAGAACATTCCATGGAAGCCTATCCCAGTCGATAGCTTTCAGCTCCCAGGCCATTGGCGGGGCTGAAAGCGACCCAAGCCCCCGCTGTCAGCCGCCATACACAGGGAGTGAGCCATGCTCAACATCTTCACGCTTGCCAATGGGCGCCTCGTTCAGGAAGAGATCGAGTCGCTCGAAGAGCTGTCCAAATTCCAGCCCATCTGGGTGGACCTGGAATCTCCGACGATCAACGAAAAACGCTGGGTCTCGCAGTATTACGGCCTGTCCATTCCCGAAGATGCGATGGACGAGGACATCGAAGAGTCGGCGCGTTTTTACGAAGAAGACAACGGCGAGTTGCACATCCGCAGCGACTTCCTGATCGACGACCACGACAAGCCGCGCTCGGTGCGCGTGGCCTTCATTCTGAACCTGACCAATCCCAACCTGAAAAGCAAGGGTGTGCTGTTCTCGATCCACGACGAGGACGTGCCGGTCTTTCGCCTGCTGCGCCTGCGTGCACGCCGCGCACCGGGCCTCATCGAGGACGCCCGCGAGGTGCTGCTCAAACTGTTCGACGCCGACGCAGAATACTCGGCCGACACACTCGAAGGCATTTACGACGACCTGGAAAAGGTGAGTACCCAAGTGCTATCGGGCGATGTGACCGACGAACGCGCGGGCGAGGTGCTGGGCGCCATTGCACGCCAGGAAGACTTGAACGGGCGCATCCGCCGCAACGTGATGGACACACGCCGCGCCGTCAGCTTCATGATGCGCAGCAAAATGCTCAACGCCGAGCAGTTCGAAGAAGCCCGGCAGATCCTGCGCGACATCGAATCGCTCGACAGCCACACCGCCTTCCTGTTCGACAAGATCAACTTCTTGATGGATGCCACGGTCGGTTTCATCAACATCAACCAGAACAGGATCATCAAGATCTTTTCGGTGGCCAGCGTGGCCCTGCTGCCGCCTACCTTGATTGCCAGCATCTACGGCATGAACTTCAAGTACATGCCCGAGCTCGACTGGAGCCTGGGCTACCCCTACGTGCTGACGCTGATGGTGGCCAGCGCGCTGGGGCCGATGTGGTATTTCAGAAAGCGTGGCTGGCTCAAGGGATAGTTTTAAGCAAAATTAGCCTCTAACGCCCTACTGACAAGCGTTAGCAGCTTCTTTTTTTATAGCGATTCCAGCAAACTGCGGACGATGTGGTCTGCATAGCGGCTGGCTACAGTCTGGATGAACACGGGGAAGTCCACATGGGCATCGTCGTCGGCCCGGTCCGAGATGGTGCGCACAGCGGCAAACGGCACAGCATAGTCCAGGCACACCTGGGCCACGGCGGCGCCTTCCATCTCCACCGCCAGCACATCGTGCCCAGCCGCCACCAGCGGTTCGCGCAGCGCACGGGACACCTGGGCACAGGTCACAAAGCGGTCACCGCTGGCCATCAGCCCCTGGTGCAAGCGCGGAGGAATCCCGTCTGAATGGATATAAAAACCAGCTCCAGCGCCTACCAGACAAGCGCTGACAGCTCTCGAAAGATGAGCAGACAACCCCGCATCGCAGGGCAGGCGCACGCCCGCGTAGCCCGGCACCAGCCAGCGCTCGAACAGGGGCGAAGCGTCCATGTCGTGCTGCACATAGTCGTGCGCCACCACCACATCACCCACGCGCACGCCTTCGCCCACACCACCCGCCACACCGGTGAAGACAATGCGCGCCACGCCAAAGCGCTCCACCAGCGCGGCGGCCGTGGTTGCCGCTGCCACTTTGCCAATGCCCGAGAGCGCCAGCACCACGGGCTTGCCATGGAGATCACCCCGCCAGAAGGTGCGGCCCGCATGCACGAGCCTCTGGGGCTTCTCCAAATAGCCCAAAAGGCCGGACTGTTCTTCGGGAAGGGCGCTGAGGATGGCTGTGGTCATGGGGGCTCCGGAAATGCAAGAAGCGGCCAAAGCCGCTCCATGATTGTGGCGCACCGGGACCCTGGCCCCTTGGCTCACTTCTTGTCGCGCAACTCGCGTCGAAGGATTTTGCCCACAGGGGTCTTGGGCAGGTCTTCGCGGAACTCGATCACGCGGGGCTGTTTGTAGCCCGTCAGGTTGGCGCGGCAGAATTCGCGCACCTGCGCTTCGGTCAACTCCGGGTCTTTCCGGACGATGACCAGCTTCACCGCTTCGCCCATCTTCTCGTCGGGGACGCCAACCACGGCACATTCCATCACGCCCGGCATGGCCGCCACCACTTCCTCCACCTCGTTGGGGTAGACGTTGAAGCCGCTGACCAGCACCATGTCCTTTTTGCGGTCTACGATCTTGAAGTAGCCGCGCTCGTCCATGATGCCGATATCGCCCGACTTGAAGAAGCCGTCTTCGGTCATGACCTTGGCGGTCTCGTCGGGGCGCTGCCAGTAGCCAGCCATCACCTGCGGGCCCTTGATGGCGATCTCGCCGGGCTGTCCCAGTGTGGTGACCTCGTGGCCATCGTCGTCCAAGAGTTTCAGGTAGGTGCTGGGCAAGGGGACACCGATGGTGCCGGAGAACTCTTTGATCGTGACCGGGTTGCAAGTGGCCGAGGGACTGGTCTCCGACAGGCCATAGCCCTCGCAGATGGGGCAGCCCGTCTTCTCCAGCCAGAGCTTGGCCACGGCGCCCTGCACGGCCATGCCGCCACCCACCGACACCTTGAGGTGGCTCCAGTCGACCGTATTGAAGTCCGGATGGTTGGCCAGCCCGTTGAACAAGGTGTTCACAGCGGGAAAACTGTGGAAACGCTGCTTGGACAACTCCTTGAGCACGGCGGGCAGATCACGCGGATTGGGGATCAGCAAGGTCTTGCCGCCCATGCGCATGGACAGCATCATGTTCACCGTGAACGCGAAGATATGGTAGAGCGGCAGCGCGCAGATGCTGGTGGGCTGCTCGTTGGTCGGCACCAACTTCATCACCGGCGCATTCCACACCTCGGACTGCAGCACGTTGGCAATGATGTTGCGCTGCAACAGCACTGCACCCTTGCTCACCCCGGTGGTGCCGCCGGTGTATTGCAACAGGGCGATGTCATCGGGCTTGATGTCCGGTTTTTTGAGCGTGCCGCGCGTGCCTTGTGCAACGGCCTCATTGAAGCGCACAGCACCTGGCAGGTTATAGGCGGGCACCATTTTCTTGACGTTGCGCACCACGTAGTTGACCAGCGCACCTTTGAGCAGGCCCAGTTGGTCGCCCATGGCACACAGCACCACATGCTTGACGGGCGTGTGGGTGATGCACTGCTCCAGCGTGGTCGCAAAGTTCTCGATGATGACGATGGCCTTGGCGCCCGAGTCCTTGAGCTGGTGTTCCAGCTCGCGCGGCGTGTACAAGGGGTTGACGTTCACCACTACAAACCCGGCCCGCAGGATGGCCGCCACTGCCACCGGGTACTGCGGCACGTTGGGCATCATGATGGCGACGCGGTCACCCCGGGCCAGACCCAGGCCCTGCAGGTAGGCTGCAAAGGCCTTGCTCAGCGAATCGGTCTGGCCGTATGTGATCTCCTTGCCCATGAAGCTGTAGGCCACGCGGTCGGCATACTTGCTGAAGGCCTCCTCCATCAGCGCCACGAGGGACGGATATTGCCCGGGGTCAATGTCAGCGGGTACGCCAGACGGGTAGCTCTTGAGCCAAATGCGGTCGGTCATCTCCAGGTCTCCTGTTATGTTTTTCGCGTATTTTTGACCGCGTCAGAAATTCCGCAAGATCGTACTTTTCTGTCGCGGAAATTATGCCCTGTCAGCTCTTGAGCGCGACCAGCACCTCATCGAGCATTTTCTTGGCGTCGCCAAACAGCATGCGGTTGTTTTCCTTGTAGAAGAGCGGGTTGTCCACGCCCGCATAGCCCGAGGCCATGGAGCGCTTCATCACGATCGAGGTCTTGGCCTTCCACACTTCAAGTACAGGCATGCCGGCGATGGGGCTCGATGGGTCGTCCAGCGCGCTGGGATTCACGATGTCATTGGCACCGATGACCATGACGACGTCGGTGTCGGGGAAGTCATCGTTGATCTCGTCCATCTCCATCACGATGTCGTAGGGCACCTTGGCCTCGGCCAGCAGCACATTCATGTGGCCCGGCATGCGCCCGGCCACCGGATGAATGCCAAACCGCACATTCACGCCTTTTTCACGCAGATGCTTGGTGATCTCGAACACGGTGTGCTGGGCCTGCGCCACCGCCATACCGTAGCCCGGAACAATGACCACACTCTTGGCCTCGCGCAGCAGCTCCGCCGTTTCCACAGCGCTCACCGGTACCACCTCACCCGCAGGCTGCGCCGCATCGCCGGCACCTTTGGGGGCGGCGGCCACGGTGCCAAAGCCACCGGCAATCACGCTGAAGAAGCTGCGGTTCATGGCGTTGCACATGATGTACGACAAAATCGCACCGCTGGAACCCACCAGCGCTCCGGTGACGATCAGCAAATCGTTGCTCAGCATGAAGCCCGTAGCCGCTGCCGCCCAGCCTGAGTAGCTGTTGAGCATGGACACCACCACCGGCATGTCTGCACCGCCAATGGCCATCACCATGTGCACGCCAAACAGCAGAGCAACCACCGTCATCACAATCAACGGCAGCATGCCCGCCTCGGGCGTGGCGGCGTGCAAAAACTCGCTGCCAAAGTAGACCACCACCAGCAGGGCAATCAGGTTCAGTACATGGCGTCCGGGTAACAGCATGGGACTGCCGCCAATGCGGCCCGACAGCTTGCCAAACGCCACGATAGAGCCGGAGAACGTGATGGCACCAATGAAGATGCCAATGTAGATTTCCAGCGCATGGATGGCGTGTGCCGCACCCGTCAGGTCGGCCGAGGCGCTGGGATCCACAAAGGTGGCAAAACCCACCAGCATGGCCGCCAAACCCACCATGCTGTGCATCAAGGCCACCAGCTCGGGCATCTGCGTCATCTTCACCGTGCGCGCTGCATACAGGCCGATACTGGCGCCCACCAACACCGCGCCAATGATCCACGGAATACCGGCCAGAGTGACGCTGGGGCCAAACACGGTGGCCAGCACCGCCAGGGTCATGCCCACGATGCCGTAGAGGTTCCCGCGCAGTGCGGTAGCCTGGTTGGAGAGGCCGCCCAGACTCAAGATAAATAAAATCGTCGCCCCAATGTAGGCGACTGTTGCCAATTCAGTTGTGATGAACATGCATCGCCTCTCTTATTTGCGGAACATTGCCAGCATGCGCTGGGTCACGGCAAAGCCGCCAAACATATTGATCGCAGTGAGCACAATCCCCGCCGCTGCCAGCCAGGTAATGGCATCGTTGGGCCGGTTCACCGCCGCTGCCACGGGCGAGATTTGCACCAATGCACCAATGACGATGATGCTGCTGATGGCGTTGGTCACACTCATCAACGGGGTGTGCAAAGCGGGCTTGACGTTCCACACCACCATGTAGCCCACAAAGCACCCCAGCACAAACACGGTGAAGTGGCCCAGGAATTCTTTCGGGGCGTTGGCGCCAATCAGCCAAAACAGCAGCGCGCCAAAGACAAACAAGGCCGCGGCACTTTTGACGGAGGCTGGCTCCGCGCTTTGCCCATGGCCACCTTTGGCCTTCACAACCACCGCTGCAGCCGGCTTGGCGGGCGCTGCGGGCACGGCCACAGGCTTCAAGGCGGGTGCGGGCCAGGTGATGGCGCCATCCTTGGTGACCGTGAGGCCACGGATGGCATCGTCTTCCATGTTGACCACCGCCACGCCATCCTTGGCCTTGCACAATTCCTCCACCAGGCGCAGCAGGTTGGTGGCATACAGCGTGGACGACTGCTTGGCCAGGCGCGAAGCCAGGTCGGTGTAGCCGATGATGGTCACGCCGTGGCGCTCTACGGCTTCACCGGGCACGGTCAGCTCGCAGTTGCCGCCCTGCTCGGCGGCCATGTCCACGATCACGCTGCCGGGCTTCATCGACTGCACCATCTCGGCGGTGATGAGCTTGGGTGCGGGCTTGCCAGGGATCAGGGCCGTGGTAATGATGATGTCCGCGTCCTTGGCCTGGGTCGCATACATCTGGCGCTGCGCGGCCTGAAAGCCCTCGCTCATGACCTTGGCATAGCCGCCACCGCCCGCGCCGTCTTCTTCATAGTCGACCTTGACGAACTCGCCGCCCAGCGACTTGACCTGGTCGGCCACCTCGGCGCGCGTGTCGTTGGCGCGCACGATGGCACCCAGACTGGCCGCCGTACCGATGGCTGCCAGGCCCGCAACGCCCGCACCGGCAATGAACACCTTGGCCGGGGGCACCTTGCCTGCGGCCGTGATCTGGCCGTTGAAATAGCGACCGAAGGCATTGGCCGCTTCGATGACCGCACGATAGCCGCTCACACCCGCGGTCGATGTCAGTGCATCCATCTTCTGTGCGCGGCTCAGCGTGCGCGGCAGGCAGTCAATGGCCAGTACCGTGGCCTTCTTGGCCGTGAGCTGCTGCATCAATTCGGGGTTCTGCGCGGGCCAGACAAAGCCAATCAGCGTGCCGCCCTCACGCATCAGCGTCACTTCGTCACTGCTCGGCGGGCGCACCTTGAGTACGATGTCCGAAGCGGCCCACAGCGCGCTAGCATCGGGCAGCACCTCGGCACCGACAGCGCGGTAGGTGTCATCGCTGAAATGGGCCGCATCGCCCGCGCCGGATTCGACGGCGACCTTGAAGCCGAGTTTGACGAGTTTTTCCACCACGTCCGGCACAGTGGCTACGCGCTTTTCGCCGTGGAAGGTTTCCCTGGGCACGCCGATGCGCTGCACCGGTGGTGTTGGGCTTGTTTGCATGGATGGTCTCCTCCTAGTTTCGTAATCGTTGCACAAGCGCCCCGGCGGCTTGCATGCGCGATGGGCCGAGCCGGGAGAGGCTCCACTCCCAGCCCCGGCTCGCACGGGTTAACTGACCGCGAGCTTACATTAAGAATATTCAGGTTCTATCGCGTAACGGACATGTTCCTGTAGAGAAGAGCCCCCAATACAAAAACCGGCAGCACGAGGGCTGCCGGTTTGCACTGGATGAAAGCGCAGAAGTTTCAGCGGACCACCTGGGCCAATTCGCCCGCGGCGTATTTTTGCGCCATGACGCTCAGCGACGCCCCCTTGATCTTCGCGCCCTGACCCTCGCAGCCAAACTCGATGTAGCGCTGTTTGCAAATGGCCTTGGCCGCCTCGCGTGCGGGCTTGAGCCACTCGCGGGCGTCGAATTTTTCCGGGTTCTCTGCCATGAACTTGCGCACCGCGCCCGTCATGGCAAGGCGAATGTCGGTGTCAATGTTGATTTTGCGCACACCGAACTGGATGGCCTTCTGGATTTCCTCGACAGGCACGCCGTAGGTCTCCTTCATCTTGCCGCCGTACTGGTTGATGATTGCCAGCAGTTCTTGCGGCACGCTGGAGCTGCCGTGCATCACCAGATGGGTATTGGGAATACGGGCATTGATGGCCTGAACGCGGCTGATCGCCAGGATGTCGCCCGTGGGCTTGCGCGTGAATTTGTAGGCGCCATGGCTGGTGCCGATCGCAATGGCCAGCGCGTCGAGCTGGGTGGCCTTGACGAACAGAGCGGCTTCCTCAGGGTCTGTCAGCATCTGGCTATGGTCAAGCTTGCCCACTGCGCCCACGCCGTCTTCCTCGCCAGCCTCACCGGTTTCCAGCGAACCCAGGCAGCCGAGCTCTCCTTCAACCGTGACGCCCACCTTGTGCGCCATTGCGACGACCTTGCGCGTCACGTCCACGTTGTAGTCAAAGGACGACGGGGTCTTGCCGTCCTCCATCAACGAGCCGTCCATCATCACCGAGCCAAAACCCAGATCGATCGCACCCTGGCAGATGGCGGGTGATGTGCCATGGTCCTGGTGCATCACCAGCGGAATATGCGGGTACGCTTCGCAAGCCGCCTGGATCAAATGTTTGATGAAACTCTCGCCAGCATACTTGCGGGCACCGGCACTGGCCTGAAGAATCACCGGGGCACCCACCTCATCGGCGGCAGCCATGACGGCCTGGACCTGCTCCAGGTTGTTGACGTTGAAGGCAGGAATGCCATAGCCATTGCTGGCAGCATGATCAAGCAATTCGCGCATCGAGACGAGAGGCATGGTGTGAGGTCCATTCAAGTTTGAGAAGAGAAGCGCTTGGTAACCGCTTCGTAACTCTTGATTTTAGCCGCCTCTCCCCGCACAGCCGCAATCCATCGTTCGCTGGGCGGTGACTGGCGCGCCATCCGATAGGAACAGACCAGCCTGCGACATCCTGATGGCGCCGGCATCAAAGTTAAGGGGCGGTTAAGTGTGGCGCGATAACGTCACCCCATGCCCCAAGCCGCAACGACCGCACCCGCTACACGCTCTGACCACTTCCGCCTGCTGGCGTGGACCTTCACCGCATTGTTCTGCCTGATTGCATGGGACGCCTGGGGGCAGGATCGGGCACTCGCCCATGTTTTTGGATCAGCAACCGGATTTCCATTGCGCGACCACTGGTTCTTTGTGCAAGTCATGCACGAGGGACCGCGCCGACTCGCGTGGCTGATCGTGCTCGCGCTCGTGGTTTTCATCTGGCGCCCCATGGGTTTCTTGCGGCGCACTGAGCGTGCCGAGCGCGTACAACTGGCCCTGACCACATTGCTATCGCTGGCCGTGGTGACCGGTTTGAAATACGCAAGCACCACCAGTTGCCCCTGGGATCTGACCGAATTCGGCGGTGTGGCACGTTATGCCTCGCACTGGGCACTGGGCACCCTGGACGGCGGCGGTGGCAAATGCTTTCCGGCAGGCCACGCCTCGGCCGGCTTTGCTTTTATTGGCGGCTATTTCGCGCTGCGCCGTCGCCAGCCGCGTGCTGCACGCATCTGGCTGGCATGCGCTTTGACCGCAGGCTTGGCGTTGGGCGGAGCACAACAAGTTCGCGGAGCCCACTTCCTCAGTCATACCCTCTGGACGGGATGGCTTTGCTGGACCACAGGATGGCTGTGCGACATCGTGGCCCAAGCCCTGCAACGGCGTAGAACCGAAGACCAGAACCTTGCCAGTGCCGGAAAGGTCTTCGATGCTGTCACTTGATCTGGCCCTTTTTCAGGCACTCAATGCAAACCCTGAAACACCCGCGACAGTGATATGGATGGCACGTGCGGCCTCCCAGGGCGAAGCGATCGGCATGCTGGCTCTACTGGCGGTTTCTCTCCGGCGTCCGACGCTCTCCCCAGGACGAACGCTGCTACTGTGCCTGACAGCGCTGCTCATCACCTGGTGTGTTGTTCGGGGGATTCGCTTGTCGGTGCCTTTTCCAAGGCCGGCCGAGTTCGGACTTGGTCTCCAATGGGCTCCACAGGGGCATCGCCCCGGCTTCCCCAGCATGCACACAGCGGCGGCATTCGCCATGGCGGGAGTCCTTTTCTACACCGGTCGGCGCTCTGTTGCGTGGGTCGGGCTGATCTATGCTGGAGTCATCGCCTGGAGCCGTTTGTGCCT
Source organism: Simplicispira sp. 125 (assembly GCF_003096555.1). Classification (NCBI taxonomy): domain Bacteria; kingdom Pseudomonadati; phylum Pseudomonadota; class Betaproteobacteria; order Burkholderiales; family Comamonadaceae; genus Simplicispira; species Simplicispira sp. 125. The sequence continues at coordinate 2,757,578 of NZ_QEKM01000001.1, forward strand.
CGGCCTGCACTTTCCAACGGATGTGCTGGCGGGCGCTGTGACCGGAGTGGCCTGTACTGCGATTGCCGTACGACTTCTGCCGCTCCAGTTCAGATGGCTCGGCAAATTTTCAGCATATTGGTTCCGCCTGGCGCCCCCATGGGCTCGCCACAAGTGATGGCGTAGACATCCCCGCTGCTGACGATATTGCGTAATTTGAGTTGGCTCTCCGCCTGCTCAAGCGCCGTATCCCGGTCGGCGCTGGTGTCCATGAGCAGCGGGCGCACGTTGCGAAACAAAGCCATGCGCCGTTGCGTGGCGACCTTGGGCGTGAGTGCGTAGATGGGAATATGGATACGGTGACGACTCATCCAGAGCGCCGTAGAACCACTGTCCGTCATGGCAACGATAGCCTTGGCCCCCAGGTGGTGGGCAGTGAACAAGGCTCCCATGGCAATGGACTGGTCGATGCTGGAGAAGGCACGCCCCGAGAAATCGGCATCGAGTTGTGCATCTTCCGCTGATTCGGCAGCAGCACAAATCTTGGCCATTTCCAGCACGGTTTCCAGCGGGTACTTTCCTGCCGCCGTCTCGGCGCTGAGCATGACCGCATCGGTTCCATCAAGTACCGCATTGGCCACATCGCTAACTTCTGCCCGCGTGGGCACCGGGTTGGTGATCATGCTCTCCATCATCTGCGTGGCAGTAATGACCACCTTGTCCATGTCCCGTGCCATGCGGATCATTTTCTTCTGCAAGGCGGGCACGACGGCATTGCCCACTTCCACCGCCAAGTCGCCCCGGGCCACCATGATGCCGTCACTGGCTTTCAGAATTTCTTCCAGTCTTGGAATGGCTTCTGCACGTTCAATCTTGGCAATCAGACCTGGCTTATGCCGGTAGGGCGCTGCGGCAACATTGCACAACTGGCGCGCCATCTCCATGTCCGTCGCATTCTTCGGAAAACTCACTGCCACATAGTCCGCCTGAAAACTCATGGCAGTACGGATATCGTCCATGTCTTTGCCAGTCAATGCGGGAGCTGTCAAACCACCACCCTGCTTGTTGATACCCTTGTTGTTCGACAGCTCGCCACCGATTCGCACCGTGGTGTGCACGGCATCACCGCGCACTGCATCCACGGTAAGCACGATCAGCCCATCGTTGAGCAAAAGCACGTCTCCCACCCGGGTATCCCGCGGCAGTTCCTTGTAGTCCAGGCCAACACCGCTCAGATCGCCCAGCTCGGTGCGCGAAGCATCCAGCACGAAGGACGCGCCGCTCTCCAGCATCACGCGCCCCTCTGCAAATTTGCCTACCCGAATCTTGGGGCCCTGCAGGTCGGCCATGATGGCCACTTCACGCCCGGCCCGCTGGGCCGCTTCGCGCACCATTTGGGCCCGATCGATGTGGTCCTGGGCCGTACCATGGCTGAAATTCAAGCGCACGACGTTGACCCCTGCATTGATCATCTTTTCGAGGATGACGAGGTCACTGGACGCAGGACCCAGGGTGGCAACAATCTTGGTAGCACGGCGCAACGTCATGGAAAGCCTCTTTCGAATTTGTAATCAGGTTTCAATTTTTACATGGAAGCAGTTACATGCTCGCAACGAACTGCAGCAGCGGCCAGGCTATTGCACCATCAACGAAAAAGGCCGTCATCCGACGGCCTTTTGAGCAGTTTTCAGAACCCGGAACGGGCCCAGGAAAATTTAGCGTGGCACCTGCAGGAGGCGCTGAACATCGCGGTCGTTCGGCAGCGCGTAGTCATGTCCGCGCACGATGCGGCTGTCTTCTGTACGCACCAGCTTCAGGCTGACAAAGGTGAAATTGGCTGCCGCCGAGTAGGTGCCGACGAGCACCAGTGAGGCGTTCTGGTTGCGTGCAATGTCCTTGATCTCACGCGACAGCAGCAACTCGCCAGCGCCTTCCTTCACGAACACTTCGCCACGGAGCTTGATCTCCTTGACATTGAAACCCTTGCCCGCCATGACCGATGCGTACTGCTCGGACAAGGTACGGCCCAAAGGAGCGGAACGGCTCATGTCATTGACATTCACCACCGTAGCCACCAGCACAGGGCCGCTGCCCAGGGTGGACATATCGAAACCAGCCACAAGCTTGGTGATGGCCTCACCATTACTTTGCAGGAACAGGTTGCTGGCAGCCTCCTGGTAGGTGGGCTCCACACGCACCGGTGCAGTGTTGCTGGCGCAGCCTGCCAGCAGCGCGCCGGCGAGTACGGTCAAAAGTGCATACGATTTCATTGCGAGACCACCTTCATGTTGACGCTCTTGTACGAAGGACGCATGAACAAAGGCGTGTCTGCGTTCTCGAGGTAGTACACGTCTGTCTTGCGAACAATGTACTGACCGCCCCGGGTGACGGTGGTGGTGAGGATCATTTCCGTGTTGGTCGGGCCACCAGAATTGATGCTGGCGCCGTAATCGGCAGCGGCCGTGAGACCCAGCGCGGCCAGCAACTGCGCATCCAGATGGTGGTTGCGCAGACCGTAAGCGGCCATCACGCCGGCTGCGAGCATCGTGAACTGACCTGGAATGAAGTGGGGACGCTCACTGTTGTGGCGCACCAGCTGCGCATGGTAGGTCACATCCAGCGTCTGCCCGGGCATTTGCTGCACCGGGGCACCGCTTTGCACCAGTTTGGTGATCAGGAAATCGCGGAATGCCAGATCGAACGAACTGGGGTTGGCGGGCAGCGCCACGTGCAACTGCGAGCCAGGAGCCACACCGGCCTTGTCGAGGGTGGCCAAGGTTTGCGCCACCACATCACGCGACACCAGTTCCCAATGGCCGGCCGAGCGCACCTTTGGTTGCACTGTCAACTCGAAATTCTCAGCGAGGGGAATGGGCGCCCTCGTTGCGCAACCCACCAGAGTTGCCACAGCGCCAGCCAGCACGGCCAGGCTGATTGCCTTTGAAAACACCATGATTTCCCTCCTACGGATTTGAATGGCACGGCAACACAAAATGTTGACCCGCACGACTGAAAATTATTTTGGGCGCTATCCTCAACAAAAACAAGAAAAAGATGCGCTAACTAGGCCGGAGTGCAGACGCTTTGTTGTTTTTGTCACAGTCTGCAGTTTTCCCACCCTGCATCAGCCGATTCAATTTGAAGCGCGTTTTTCAAGAATTTCGAACGCAGGCAAGGTCTTACCTTCCAGCACTTCCAGAAACGCGCCACCTCCGGTAGAGATATATCCCACCTTGCTCTCGATACCATATTTGGCAATGGCAGCCAGCGTATCGCCGCCCCCGGCAATACTGAATGCAGGGGATTCTGCAATGGCATTCGCAATGGTGCGCGTGCCATTTTCAAAAGCGGCGAACTCAAACACGCCCACGGGCCCATTCCAGACAATCGTGCCAGCCGACTTGAGTTGCGCGGCCAGTCGGCGCGCCGTCTCCGGGCCAATGTCCAGGATCAGGTCATCCTCGGCCACATCGGCCGCAGCTTTGGTGACGGCGATCGCATCGGCTGCAAAGGTCTTGGCCGTGACAACATCGGTAGGAATCGGCACTTCGGCGCCACGCGCCTTCATGGCCGAGATCACTGCGCGGGCCTCCTCCACCAGGCTGGGCTCAGCCAGGCTTTTGCCGATAGGCAGGCCTGCAGCGAGCATGAAGGTATTGGCAATGCCGCCGCCCACGATCAGTTGATCGACGTTGCGGGACAGGCTTTGCAGAATGCTGAGCTTGGTGGACACCTTGGAGCCTGCCACGATAGCCACCAGTGGGCGCCGGGGCTTCGCTAACGCCTGGGTAATGGCGTCAATCTCGGCGGCCAGCAGCGGGCCTGCGCAGGCTATCGGCGCGTACTGGGCGATACCGTAGGTTGTGCCTTCGGCGCGGTGGGCCGTGCCAAAAGCGTCATTCACAAAGATGTCGCACAGGGCCGCCAACTTGCGCGCCAGAGGTTCGGCGTTTTTTTTCTCACCCACATTAATGCGGCAGTTTTCCAGCAATACCACCTGGCCCGGCTGAACCTGCACACCGTCGACCCAGTCGCGCAGCAACGGTACCTCACGCCCCAGCAGACTTGCCAGGCGCGCGGCCACCGGTGCAAGGGAGTCTTCGGGCTTGAAGTCCCCTTCGGTCGGGCGCCCCAGGTGGCTGGTCACCATGACGGCGGCACCGGCGTCCAGCGCCATCTGGATACAGGGCACCGAGGCGCGAATGCGCGTGTCCTCTGTGATGGCGCCTTGGCCATCCAGCGGCACGTTCAGGTCGGCACGAATGAAAACGCGCTGGCCACGGACTCGGCCTTGGGCGCACAGATCGGAAAAGCGAAGAATGTTCATGGGGCAAATAGGTCAGCGGGCCACTCCTGCGGCGAAGCGGCCATTGTAGGCACCCACAATCCCAACCCATCGACCTGCGCAGGGTGGCTACCAGCCCAGCCCGATGTGCAGCGGCAGATAGACCAGCATACCCACGACGATGGTGCCCAGAATTCCGCGCCGCCAGAAGTAGTAGCCGGTTGCGCACAGCACGGCCGGCAGGCGTGCATCTTGCAACGTGCCGATCAGTGCACCCTGCGCCATGAAGATCTCTGGAGCGATCACCGCCGTGAGTGCGGCCAGCGGCGCGTATTTCAGGCCGCGTCGCAGCCAGTCTGGCATGGGAATTTCACGCTCTGGGATCATGAAAAATGCGCGCGCCAGCACCGTAATCAGCGCCAGTCCCGCAATGGCCAGCAAGGCCTGGATCGTGTCCGCGCTCATGCAGCCCCATCCCTTCGGGGAGGCGACGCACCGTCGACGGAGGACTCCAAGGATTCAGCTGCGTTTTCGTGGATCTTTCTGTTGCGTTGGCGTTGCTGCTCCACGGCCTCCATCAGCAGGCCTGCAGCCACGGCGGCGGCGATGGCCACCAGGATGTTGAGCTTGAGTGGCAAAGCGAAAGCCGCCACGGCCGCCGTCCCGGCGACCGCTGTGGCCAGCCAGGTGGCGCGATCGAACAACAACGACAACAGCACACCCAACAGGGCCAGTACCCCGGCAAAGCCCAGCCCCCAGGAAAGCGGTATGGCATTGGCCAGCACAATGCCCGCGACCGATGGCACTTGCCAGGCCAGCCAGTTGACGGAAGCCGCGCCCCAGAAAAACGGCACCTGTTCGGGCACGGGCCGGGGTTCGGGAAAGCGCTTCATGAAGGCCACGAAGATCACGTCTCCGCTGAAATACCCGATGGCCAGCCGCTGGCGCAAAGGCAAATACTGGAAGTAGCTGCGCCACATGCTGCTGAAAATGACAAAACGCAGATTGACACAGGCTGCGGTCAGCCACACCACCCACAGCGGCGCACCTACGGCCAGCAGCGGGAGCACCGCCAACTGGGCGCTGCCGGCGTACACCAGAATCGACATCAGCAGCGCGACCGGCACCGACATGCCACTCTTGACCATGGCAACGCCCGTCACCAAACCCCAGGCCCCCACGCCTACACCCGTGCCCAACATGTCGGTCACGCCCTGGCGAAAGGACGGATGGCGCACCGTGACGCCAACCGCGCGCCAAGTCACCCGCCGCTCCCGGTCTGTGCAGACGGGCCCAGCACCATGCCCGGCAGCAAGGGAAATCCCCGCACAAAATCGGCGGCTGCCAAACGTTTTCCGCCGGCGCGCTGCAGCACCGTCAAGCGCAGGGCACCTTCACCACAGGCAACCGTGATACCTTGAGAATTTACAGATAAAATCTGGCCGCAACGCTTATCTGTCAAGCGCTGGAAGCTATCAATTTCATAATCAACCAATTTAATGAGCTCACCATCCAAGGTCGTGCTCGCGCCGGGAAATGGCGTCAGCGCACGAATGTGACGGCCAATCGCCTCGGCTGGTTGCGTCCAGTCCACGCTGCTCTCCGCCTTATCGATCTTGTGGGCATAAGTCACGCCTTCGACCGGTTGCGGCACGCGATGCAGGTCGGCACCTTGCATCTGCACCAACGCCTGGACAATGAGGCGCCCGCCTTGTTCGGCCAGCCGGTCGTGCAGGGTAGCGGTCGTGTCCGTGGACAAGATGGGCATGGTCTCGCTCAGCAGCATGTCACCAGTGTCCAGGCCCGCGTCCATTTGCATGATGGTCACGCCCGTCTGCGCATCACCCGCCTCGATGGCACGGTGGATGGGAGCGGCACCACGCCATCGCGGCAAAAGGCTGGCGTGGATATTCAGGCACCCTCGGGCTGGCAGATCCAGTACCCACTGCGGCAAGATCAGGCCATAAGCGGCCACCACCATCACATCCGCCCGGACGGCCTCCAAAACGGATTGGGCACGCGCCGCATCCTCCGGAAACTTGCCGTCCAAACGCAGGCTGCGTGGCTGCTCGACCGCGATGCCCTGCTCCAGTGCATATTGCTTGACCGGCGACGCTTGTAACTTCAGCCCGCGCCCGGCGGGGCGATCTGGTTGCGTCAACACCAGGGGCACACTGAAGCCTGCCTGCACCAGCGCCTGCAATGCAACACGGGCAAACTCCGGCGTACCGGCGAAAACAATGTTCATTGCAACCTAGCGGTAACGCTCGTCGGCCGCCGGATCATCGGCAAAATCGACCCGCTGCACGACGCCCGCAGCGTCCAGGGAGATGCGCGCCCGCCGATGCACGCCATAGGACACGAAAAAGTAGGTCCAGACGCTGCCCTGCTCGCCGTCCGCCGCGCGGCGGTTGGGGGGGCCGAAAGTCTGCTGTACATCGGCCGCGCGCCACTGACCCACCGCGATGGCCCCTAGCCGCGGCTCCGTGAGCACCGACTCCATGCTGATCAATTTCCCCGAGGTATCGAAGTCCAGGCTTTGCACCTGTCCGGGCTGCGGACGGTACAGCAAACGCTGGCCTTTGGCCAACTGGTAGGCGGCAAAGGGTTCACCTTGGCGAGCCACGACTTCATCGACCGTGGCACCCAGGCGCACGGCCCCGGACGTGGCACAAGCGGTCACCAGCAGGGCTAAAACCAGCGCTGCCCATCCTGCGAGAAGACGGCGCATCATTCACGCTCCTCGCGCTGGCGCTTGAGCATCTTGGATTTAATGCGATTGCGTTTAAGCGGCGACAAGTATTCGACGAAGACCTTGCCCAGCAGATGATCGAGCTCATGCTGGATGCAGACGGCGAGCAAATCGCTGGCCTCAATGGTGCGTAGCGCTCCCTGGGCATCCAAGGCCTGTACGTGCACCGCATCCGCGCGCTCTACGCCGTCGTAAATGCCCGGCACGGACAAACAACCTTCGTCGCCCCGGTGCCTCTCCGGGCTGTACCAGACAATTTCAGGGTTGATCAACACCAGCGGCGTATTACGCTCCTCGGACACATCAATCACAACGACCCGCTCATGGACGTCGACCTGGGTCGCCGCCAGACCGATGCCATGGGCGTCATACATGGTCTCCAACATGTCCGAGACGAGCTGGCGGACACGGTCATCCACCTGCTGCACGGGCTTTGCCACAAGGTGCAGACGGGGATCGGGATAACAAAGAATGGGAAGAATTGCCATGAGCACGCTAGAAATATGTCGCTATTTTCGCCACTTTTTTGGGTCTGCGCAGCAGTCATACCCAATAATCATTGCCGAATCAAGGGCTTGAGCAGAGAATCTCAGTTGATTTGTAATGTATTTTGCCGCGTGCGCCCCTCCCTGGGTTGCACAGCGGCGCCAGCGAGGGGGCCTTCAGCAATGCAAGAAAACAGGAACGACATGGCGGCAATCACCAGTGTGCGACGGGCAACAGCAGGCGCAGTCGCTTTCCTCTGCGCAGCCTTGGTCGCCTCCGTGGCCCAGGCACAGAGCCAACCCATCACGGCCAGCCAGCGCAGCACTGCTGCGCAGGTTGCACAGCAGGGCGTGCCACTGACCGAACTCGCGCCCGATGCGCCCGACACCTACGTGGTCAAGCGTGGCGACACCCTCTGGGCAATCTCCGGCATGTACCTCAAACGCCCCTGGCGCTGGCCAGAGCTGTGGGGCATGAACCTGCAGGCCATTCACAATCCCCACCTGATTTTCCCGGGCCAGACTCTGTACTTGGACAAGACAGGCGGCGTTGCCCGCCTGCGCACCACAGCGTCCGGCGCGCCGGAAACCGTGCGCGTGTCTCCACGCACACGCTCGGACAGCCTTTCGGATACGGCGCTGCCCACCCTCAAACCCCACCTGATCGAACCTTTCCTGGCCGAACCTCTGGTGGTCGATGCGGAGACCCTGAAGCAGGCGCCGCGCATTGTGGGCACCTTTGAAGAGCGTGTACTGATGAGCACCGGTGACCGCATCTATGCACGGGGAGACGCCGCCAACCCACTGCGCACCGATCCGGGTGAGCCACGCCAGTTCCGCGTATTCCGCGACGCTGTCGCACTGAAAGACCCGCAGACCGGCGACATCCTCGGCTATGAAGCGCAGTACCTGGGCCAGGCGGTGCTGGTGCGAGGCGAAACATTTGAGGACAGCTCCAACGGCAAGGGCGGCATGATTTCCGAGTACGTGCCTGCGTCCCTGGACATCACGGGCATCAAGGAAGAAATCCGTACGGGCGACCGCCTGTTGCCTGCCCCCCCTCGCATGTTCACCAGCTACATCCCGCACGCACCACAACTCGACCTGGATGCCCGCGTGGTGTCGATCTACGGCAGCTCAGCCATGGCCAATGCCGCACAGAACGACGTGGTGGCCATCAACCTGGGCGAGCAGGATGGCATCGAAGTCGGCCATGTGCTCAGCCTGATGACCAAAGGCAACCGCATCCGTGACGTGAACGACGGCGTGCGCACCGATATCAAGCTCCCAAGCGAACGCAACGGCATGGCCATGGTGTTCCGCACGTTCAATCGCGTCTCGTACGCGCTCATCCTGGATGTCAATGTTCCGGTGCGCGTAGGCGATCGCTTGGTCAACCCCGACTAAGTAGCAGCCAGGGCGATCGTCTGATCGCCCCAGACCAGAGAAACCGAGCCTCGGCATGGATCGCGACGAACTCGCTGCATGGCTGCGGCTGTCTTTGACTCCGGGCGTCGGAAACCTGTCTGCCCGGCGTTTACTGGCAGCCTTTGGCCTGCCTGCGAATATTTTTAACCAATCGGCACAGGCCCTGCAGACTTGCTGTAGCGCAGCACAGGCCAAAGCGTTGCAGACAGCGCCTTCAGGCTGGGCGCCCTTGCTGGACGCTACCTGGACCTGGCTCCAGGCAGTCGATCAACCCGACGCTCCAGCACGAGCCATTGCCCCTCTGGGTGATCCACTGTATCCCCCGGCACTGCTCCAGACCGAAGATCCGCCTTTGATGCTGTACATCATGGGGCCCGCACGTTTTCTGCAGCCCTCTGTTTTGCGACACATGCGCTGCCTGGCCATGGTCGGAAGCCGCAACCCGACACCACAAGGACAGGAAAACGCCCGGCAATTCGCCCACACGCTGCGGGCCGCCGGACTGACGATTGTGTCGGGGCTCGCTCTGGGCATCGACGCTGCCGCGCATGAAGGCGCGCTCACCGCTGCCACGGAGGACGACACGACGCCTGCCACCATCGCCGTGGTGGGCACCGGCCTGGACCGCGTCTACCCCAGACAGCACCTCGATCTGGCCCGCAAAATCGCCAGGCGAGGGCTGCTGGTGAGTGAATACCCGCTTGGCACACCACCATTGGCGGCCAATTTCCCCAAGCGCAACCGCATCATTTCCGGTATTGCGCAGGGAACCTTGGTCGTCGAAGCTGCGCCCGCATCAGGGTCGCTGATCACCGCCCGTCTGGCCAGCGAGCAAGGCCGTGAAGTGTTTGCCATTCCAGGATCCATCCACTCGGTCCAGTCACGGGGCTGCCATGCACTCATCCGCCAGGGCGCCAAACTGGTGGAACTGGCGCAGGATGTGCTGGAAGAGTTGCCATGGCCCGCGGAGGTGGCAAGGCCGCCAGAGACACCGCAGTCTACCTCCTGCCCAGAGGAGCCTGGTGCCGAGTGCCATACCCTGCTCACCGCCATGGGGTTTGACCCCATCGGTATGGACGCCTTGCAGGCCCGCACCGGGCTTGACACAGCCACCTTGCAGGTACAACTCTTGGACATGGAGCTCGCAGGGGCTGTATCACGCCTTCCTGGCGGTCTGTTTCAGCGTATGGGCCGGGCCTGAGCCGACAAGCGGCTTGCAACCTCGCCTGTTGCGGGGCTACCCCAGCAGGCGCTCAGGGTTTGCGTTGAGCTTGGCAAGGGCATCGCGTGTCGCACGCACGGTAAGCCCTTCTTCCTCGCGCGCCACCAGCAGTCCGGCCTGCAGGTACGCGCCAAGACGGCGCAACTGGATCAGGAAGCTGCTGCCATTGGTCGCGGCAAACAGGTGCAACTGTTTGCGCTCGCTGTGCCATGCGTATTGCACCTGGCGGCTCGATCCGTTGTGATCCAGCGTAAACCAATTGCCCACTTGCAACTCCTGCGCCCAGGCCACCATCGCCTCGTCCACCGGCGCACCGTTGTCGGCCACCACATGGATGGAGGAGGCATCGATGCCGGTCATCATTTCGATACTGTCGGCGTCGAGCGGCATATCGCCCATGACGGCATCGCCGATGTACTCCTCCAGGTTCGCCAGGCGCTTGGCCAGAGCTTCGATATGCTCCAGCGGAATGGCCGCCGTCTTGGACAGGAACGCCTCCGCCAATGTATCTGTTAGCGCCTTGATTTGTGCATCCTGCGGGGCGCCCGTCGTGCCCAGCAGCGCCAAGCCCTGGCGCAGGCGTTGCAGCAGCCCCGGCAGGCTCTGGATCACCTGGGCACGCTCACTGCGATTGGGCTTTGCACTGGCCGCCCACACCAAGTCCGCTGCGGTGCGCTTGAACGCCACCGTGTCGGCATGCTGCGGCCCTTCGCGCACGGCCGACAGGGCCAACACCTCGGCCCAGGTTTTGAACAAAAACTCCCGAATCTCGTCGCGCACCGGCATATCCTTGAGCATGGTGCGCAGCTCGATCGTGTAATTGATTGCCAGCGCTTCCTTCTGCTCGACCTGCTGTGCAACACTCACCAGGCGCGAGGTTGCCTGTTTTTCAGTAAGAAACTTGGCCAGGAATTTCTCGAACTCGTCGTAGACCAGCTGGAACACCCGCCGCCCGGTTTCGGGGTACTGCTCGATCACCTGCACGATGCGTTTGATCTCCGCCTCGAGCGCGCTGCCCGAGATAGACGCCGCATCGAACCCCAACGCACAGGAGCCCATGCGATCAATAAGCTGGCGGGCCGGGTGGCCCAGGTTGCTGAAAAATTCAGGCTCAGCCAGCGCCACGCGCAACACGGGCACCTGCAGCCGCGCAAACCACACGCGCACGGCCGATGGAATGCGGTCTTCCGACAAAATACTCTGAAACATCAGCGCGACCACCTCAATGATGGCTTTTTCGCCCTCGGTGTCGGCCTTCTTCTTGAACTCGGTGGCGCGGTTGCGCACCACACCCGCCAGTTGCACCACGGCGGCCGGACTGTAGTCTGGCATGGCACCGCCCACGGTGCTGTAATAGGTTTCTGCCTGCACACGATGGGCGGCCAGGGCATGCGCCAGTGCGGCCGAGGCGGGCGGAGCATTGACCATGTCGAAACCGGTGCCAGAAGTGCTCAGCAGACGCCGCAATTGCCCCACCACGCCATAGGCCCGCTGGCGTGCCCGGACCAGCGGCGTCATGCCGCCAGACATTGCTGCGCCATGCGCCATGCCATACGCCGATCCTGGAGGCGCCATGTGCGAGGGCATACTCCGTCCCGAAGGGTGCGCCATGCCACGCATCGATGCGTGCGCCTGTTGCGATTGCTCCAGCGCGCGCGACGCTGGCCCGGCTTGCAGCCCCCCGGCGCCTGAAGTCGGCGAACGGTTCACCCGCACCCTCAAATCCTGCTGCGCCTGGATACCCTGGGCTTGCAAAAAGTCATTGCACCCCTGGTAAACCTTCTGCATCAGTGTCGCAAGTTCACGCTGCAACGGATCCAGAATGGTTTGCAAGTCCTCGCGGGGTAACCCTGCCTTGACCCAACTCTCCACCATATTCAACGCCACGGTTTCCGGGCGCAGGATGTCGGTGGAGGGCATATCCACCCCTTCCAACGACTGGATACGCAGCCGCAAGGGTTCGAAGTGACTGCTGACCTGCTCCATCACGGTCAGGGCCATGCGTGAGGCGAGGATCTTGTTCTCAACGACGTTGTCATCCACCAGTTCAAAGGACAGGTCGTAATCCTGTCTGCCCGACGTGGTTGCAACCGGCGCGCCATCCAGTGCAGCGCGCCATGCGTTGGTGACGCCCCGCAACCAGCCGCCGCTGCTTTTCTGGTACATCTGCCAGGCATCGCGCCGGTTCTGCATCTCACGCTGCGTCCCCGTCTGGGACATCAATGCGGTGAGAAATTCCATGAGCGCCTTGTCCACGCCCGGCAGACCGGTACACAGCCCCTCCACCATGCGCTCGCGCACCTGTTTCGCCAGCCTGCGCTGGGGGTGGATAGGCGTTGTTGGTGTGTGCATCGTTCGATATTAATCTGAGACGCAGGCTGATGGACTAAACCGTTGCGCCAGCGTTCGGATCGTTGGGGTCACCTTCCTTGCGGGTAGTCTTGACCAGATCTTCCCGCTTGACACCCAGCCACATCGCAATAGCCGCTGCCACGAACACCGACGAGTAGATGCCGAACAAAATACCGATGGTCAACGCCAGTGCGAAATAGTGCAGGCTGGGGCCACCGAAGAAGAACATGGACAGCACCATGGCCTCGGTCGAAGCGTGGGTGATGATGGTGCGGCTCATGGTGCTGGTGATGGCATGGTCGATGACCTCGTGGGTCGTCATCTTCCGGTAACGCCGGAAAGCCTCCCGAATCCGGTCAAAGATCACCACCGACTCGTTGACTGAATAGCCCAGCACCGCCAGCACGGCGGCCAAAACAGAGAGAGAAAACTCCCACTGAAAGAACGCAAAGAAGCCCAGGATGATGACCACGTCGTGCAGGTTGGCAATGATGGCAGCGACACCAAACTTCCATTCGAAGCGCAGCCCCAAGTAGACGACGATGCCCAATATCACCATCCCCAGTGCCATCAGGCCGCCATGCACCAATTCTTCGCCCACTTGCGGGCCGACAAACTCGGTACGACGTAGCGTGGCTTCGGGATCGGCGGCTTTGAGGGCAGCGATCACCTGCTCGCTTTGCTGCGCAGAAGTCACGCCTTTCTGCACGGGCAGGCGAATCATCACGTCACGCGAGTTGCCAAAGTTCTGCACCTGCACATCGGCGTAGCCCAAACCCGTCACCGTTTCGCGCACCTTGGCCAGTTCTGCAGGCTGGCTGTAGGCCACCTCCATCACCGTACCACCGGTGAACTCCACCGACAGGTGCAGGCCGCGCGAGAACAGGAAGAACACTGCCAAGGCGAAGGTAATGAAGGAGATCGCGTTGAGAATCAACGCGTACTTCATGAAAGGGATGTCTTTTTTGATGCGGAAAAATTCCATTTTCTTATCCTTGTTTTGGAATTTTCAGAGAAAGCTCATATGCGCACAGCGCATGTGATGCTGGAACTAAGAATTCCATGGTCTTCCTCCTTTATTCCGGACGGGCCAAAGCCGTGGTGGTGTTCCCGGGCTTCCAGATCTGTCCAATGGACAGGCTCTTGAGCTTCTTCTTGTCGCCGTACCAGAGGTTGACGAGGCCGCGCGAGAAGAACACGGCCGAGAACATGCTGGTCAAAATGCCGATGCAGTGCACCACGGCAAAGCCGCGCACTGGGCCTGAGCCAAAGGCCAGCAAGGCCAAACCGACGATCAGCGTGGTGACGTTGGAGTCCAGAATGGTGGCCCAGGCGCGCTCGTAACCGTGGTGGATAGCGATCTGCGGCGACGCGCCCTCGCGCAGTTCTTCACGGATGCGCTCGTTGATCAGCACGTTCGAGTCAATCGCCACACCAATGGCCAGCGCCATGGCGGCAATGCCCGGCAGTGTCAGCGTGGCTTGCAGCATCGACAGCACGGCCAGCAGCATCAACACGTTGACGCCCAGGGCAATGGTCGAAAAAACGCCAAACAGCATGTAGTACATGCACATGAAGGCCGCCACGGCCAACATGCCCCAGACCACGCTGTGGATACCGCGTTCAATGTTGTCTGCCCCCAGGCTCGGGCCAATGGTGAACTCTTCAATGATTTCCATGGGCGCAGCCAGCGAACCGGCGCGCAGCAGCAAAGCCGTATCGTTGGCTTCCATGGTGGTCATGCGGCCCGAAATCTGCACCCGGCCGCCACCAATTTCGGAGCGGATCACGGGCGCCGTCACGACTTCGCCCTTGCCCTTCTCGAACAGGATGATGGCCATGCGCTTGTTGATGTTCTCCCGCGTCACGTCACGGAAGATACGTGCGCCTTTGGCGTCCAGCGTGAGGTTGACCGTAGGCTCTTGTGTCTGGCCATCAAAGCCAGGCTGCGCATCGGTCAGGTTTTCGCCGGTCAGGATGACCTGCTTTTTCACGATTACCGGCTGACCGCTGCGCTCCAGATAACGCTCGGAGCCAAACGGCACCGGTCCCTGGCCGGTCTCTGCGGCCCGGGCCTCGGTGCCTTCGTCCACCAGGCGCACTTCCAGCGTGGCGGTGCGGCCCAGAATATCCTTGGCCTTGGCGGTGTCCTGCACGCCAGGTAACTGCACGACGATGCGATCCAGGCCTTGCTGCTGGATCACAGGTTCGGCCACACCCAGCTCGTTGATGCGGTTGTGCAGCGTGGTGATGTTCTGCTTGAGGGCCTGTTCCTGAACGCGGCGCATGGCCTCGACCTTGATCGTAGCGCGCAGCTTGAGTTCGGAGCCGTCCGGCACGGTCGTGAGCTGCAGGTCAGGGAACTGGTCTGCGATCAGGTTCCTGGCCGCCGTGCGCGTGGCTTCATCGCGCACCCTGATGTCCACGGTCTGTCCGTCACGGCTGATACCACCATGGCGGATATTCTTGTCGCGCAGGGCGCTGCGGATATCACCGGCATAGGATTCGGCCTTTTTCGTCAGCGCGGCCTGCATGTCGACCTGCAGCATGAAGTGCACGCCACCGCGCAAGTCCAGCCCCAGGTACATGGGCTGCGCGTGCAATGCCGTCAACCAGGTCGGCGAGCGCGAAATCAGGTTCAGCGCCACGATATAGCCCGGGTCCTGCGGATCGGGGATCAGCGCTTTCTGGAGGGCATCCTTGGCCTTGAGCTGGTTATCGGGCGTATCGAAGCGGGCGCGCACCGAACTGCCGTCCAGGCTCACGAAATCAGGCGTGAGACCAGCGGCCTTGAGCGCTTCTTCCACGCGCTGCAGCACCGCCGCATCCACCTTGATGGTGGCCTTGCCCGAAGAGACCTGCACCGCAGGTGCTTCGCCAAAGAAATTGGGCAGGGTGTAGAGCACCCCCACCAGCAACGCGATCACCAGGATCGCGTACTTCCAGACCGGATAACGGTTCATGATCGCACTTTTACCTCAAGGACAGGGACAGGACAGACTGCAATGCAGCCGTCCCCCGGTTTCACGGGTCTTGTTTATTTGATGGTGCCCTTGGGCAGCACCTGCACCACGGCGGCGCGCTGCACCTGCACTTCCACACCCGAGGCAATCTCGATGTGCAGGTATTGCTCGGACATGCGGGCAACCTTGCCCAGAATACCGCCACCGATCACCACTTCGTCGCCCTTGGCGATGGCTTCGATCATGGCGCGGTGCTCTTTCTGGCGCTTCATCTGGGGGCGGATCATGACGAAGTACAGCACCACGAACATCAGCACCAGAGGCAGCATGCCCGTGAGCGAAGACATGATGTCACTGCCACCAGCGGCGGCGGCAGGAGCGGTCTGGGCGAAAGCGGAAGAAATAAACACAGGAAGAACTCCAGAATGGATGGTCAATAGGGACACGCGACGACTCGTGCAGGCGGGAGACGCCCGCACGGCGCGGAATCGGGCATTGTATGCGGGTACCTCGCACGCTTGCCAAGAGCTCTTTTTAGTACCTCACACACAAGCGTTTGTTCAGATATATAAACAAAAATAGCCTCCATCGCTTACCCATCAAGCGCTGGAAGCTATCAAAACAAGAGCATCTCACCGAATGCGTCAAATTGCCAGCCGCTGCTCAAGCCACCAGACGCTCCGCCGGACTGCGCCATTGGGCCATCAGCCGGTCCCATTGGGCGCGTGCCGTCGTCAAGTGGCGCTCCTTGACATGGCCGTAGCCCCGGATGTGTTCGGGAATCTGCGCAATCTCCACCGCCAGGCTCAGGCGCTCAGGCGCCAGGCCGGCGATCAGCTCCTCAATGCATTCGCGGTACTGCACGATCAATGCGCGCTCCATGCGGCGCTCTTCGGTTTTACCGAAGACGTCGAGCGCACTGCCCCGCAGCCCCTTCAGGCGTGACAGCATCCCCAGGGCCTTGCGCATCCAGGGGCCAAACGATTGCTTGACCAACTCGCCCTTGTCATTGCGCTTGGCCAGCAGGGGTGGCGCCATGTGGTGAACAATCTTGTAGTCGCCCTCGAACATGCTGGCAATGCGGTCGGTGAACGCCTTGTCGGTGTGCAGGCGCGCCACTTCGTACTCGTCCTTGTACGCCATGAGTTTGAAAAGATACTTGCCCACGGCTTCGGTCAGGCGCGTTCCCGTGCCCAGCCGCGACTCGGCGGCCCGCACCTTTTCGACAAAGGTCTGGTATTGCGCTGCGTAAGCCGCACTCTGGTAACCGGTAAGGAATTCGACGCGCTGCGACACCACTTCCGCCAGCGTGGGCTTCTTGACGAAGGCAATCACCTGCGCTGCCTGGAACAAAGACTGCACCGCCGCCAGATCATGCGCGCAGCGGCGACCCCATTCAAAGGCGGCCTTGTTGTTCTCCACCTGCACACCATTGAGTTCCATGGCGCGCATCAGTGCGCTCAGCGACAGCGGCACCCGGCCTTTTTGCCAGGCAAAGCCCAGCAGCAAGGGATTGGTGTAAATGCTGTCGCCCAGCAGCTGCATAGCGACCTGTTCGGCGTCAAAGCGCCCCACCAGGGCCTCGCCCACAGCGGCCACCACAGCGCTCTCGCAATTGCCGCCCGGGAACTGCCAGTCGGGGTTGGTGACGAACGCCGCCGTGGGCGTGCCATGGGTGTTGAGCGCCACAAAGGTACGGCCCGGCTGCATGACGGCCAGGGTGTACTTGTGGGCCGCCACGATAGCGTCGCAGCCGATCACCAGGTCGGCCTTGGCGGTATCTACCTTGGTGGTGAAGATGGCATCCGGGGTATTGGCGATCTGGATATGGCTCCAGGTGGCGCCGCCCTTTTGCGCCAGGCCACCCGCATCCTGCGTGACCACACCCTTGCCGTCCAGGTGCGCGGCCATGCCCAGCAATGAGCCAATGGTGATGACGCCCGTGCCGCCCACGCCGCCCACCACAATGCCCCAGGCGCTGTCGGCCTGCGGCAGCACCGGTTCGGGCAGCGGCGGCAGGCTGGAGAGGTCTCCCTTCTTCTCCTTTTTGGGTTTCTTGAGCTTGCCGCCTTCGATGGTGACAAAGCTGGGGCAAAAACCGTTGACGCACGAGTAGTCCTTGTTGCAAGTGCTCTGGTTGATGCGCCGCTTGCGGCCGAACGGGGTTTCCACCGGCTCCACGCTCAGGCAGTTTGATTTCACCGAGCAATCGCCACAGCCCTCGCACACGGCTTCGTTGATGACCACCGTTTTGTCGGGCGTGGCGAGCAAACCGCGCTTGCGGCGGCGGCGTTTTTCGGTGGCGCAGGTCTGGTCGTAGATCAGCACGCTGCAGCCCTTGATCTCGCGCAGTTCGCGCTGGATACGGTCCAGCTCGTCGCGGTGGTGCACCGTGACACCGTCGGCCAGCGCCACGCCCGCGTACTTCTGCGGCTCGTCGGTGACGATGACGATTTTGACGGCGCCTTCGGATTTGACGCTGTGCATGATCTGCAGCACCGAGTGCCCCTCGGGCCGCTCGCCCACCTGCTGGCCACCGGTCATGGCCACGGCGTCGTTGTACAAAATTTTGTAGGTAATGTTCACCCCGGCAGCAATGCTCTGACGAATTGCCAACAGACCGCTGTGGAAGTACGTGCCATCGCCCAGGTTGGCAAACACATGCGCGTCCTTGGTGAACGGCGCCTGCCCCACCCAGGTCACACCCTCGCCGCCCATTTGCGTGAAGGTGCTGGTACTGCGGTCCATCCACACCGTCATATAGTGGCAGCCAATACCGGCCACGGCGCGCGAGCCTTCGGGTACGCGGGTGCTGGTGTTGTGCGGGCAACCGCTGCAAAACCAGGGTGCGCGCTCACCGGTGTCTGCCTTCAGCTCGGTCATGGCGCGCTCGCGGGCGTCGATGGTGGCGATGCGCGACTCCATCCGGGCCACGATGTCGTCGGACACGCCTAGCTTCTTCAGCCGCTTGGCAATCGCCTTGGCGATGATGGCCGGCGTGAGGTCGGCCTTGGCGCGCAGCAGCCAGTTCTGGCTGGGGTTGGGCATGGACCATTCGCCACACTGGCCGTTCTCACCCTCGGCCTCGTCGAACTTGCCCAACACGTTGGGACGCACATCGGCGCGCCAGTTGTACAGCTCTTCCTTGAGCTGGTATTCAATGACCTGGCGTTTTTCTTCCACCACCAGAATTTCCTGCAGGCCCTGGGCAAAATCGCGCGTGATGGTGGCTTCGAGCGGCCACACCACGTTGACCTTGTGCACACGGATGCCCAGGCTGCGGCAGGTGTCGTCATCGAGGCCCAGATCGACCAGCGCCTGGCGCGTGTCGTTGTAGGCCTTGCCGCTGGCGATGATGCCGAAGCGATCATGCGGGCCTTCGATGACGTTATAGTTGAGCTTGTTGGCACGCACGTAGGCCAGGGCCGCGTACCACTTGTAATCCATCAGGCGCGCTTCCTGTTCCAGCGGGGCATCGGGCCAGCGGATGTGGAGGCCGCCCGGGGGCATGGCAAAGTCTTCGGGCAGGACGATCTGCACGCGGTCGGGGTCCACCGAGATGCTGCTGGACGACTCCACCACTTCCTGGATGGTCTTCATGCCCGACCATACGCCCGAGAAACGGCTCATGGCGAAAGCGTGCAGGCCCATGTCGAGGATGTCCTGCACATTGCTCGGGAAGAACACCGGCGTGCCGCAGGCCTTGAAGATGTGGTCGCTCTGGTGCGGCGCCGTGCTGCTCTTGCTGATATGGTCGTCGCCGGCGATGGCGATCACGCCGCCATGCTTGGCGGTGCCGGCCATGTTGGCGTGCTTGAACACGTCGGAGCAGCGGTCCACGCCAGGACCTTTGCCGTACCAGATGCCGAAGACGCCGTCGTACTTTTTGCTTTGTGGGTACAGGTCGAGCTGCTGCGTGCCCCAGACGGCCGTGGCACCCAGCTCCTCGTTCACACCGGGCTGGAAGACGATGTGGTTCTCGGCCAGGTGCTTCTTGGCGGCCCACAGCGCCTGGTCGTAGGTGCCCAGCGGGCTGCCCCTGTAGCCGCTGATGAACCCGGCCGTGTTCAGGCCGGCCACGGCGTCACGCTGGCGCTGCAGCATGGGCAGGCGCACCAGGGCCTGCACGCCGCTCATGAAGGCACGGCCTTCGCCCAGGGTGTATTTGTCGTCGAGCGTGACGGTTTCCAGGGCTTTGCGGATGTGTTCAGGCAGTGGAGCGTTCACAGTGCACCCCCTTCGCAAGCACACTCGACGCCAAATACACTGCGCCCGGCTGCGCCGCTCGCTGCGTAGTTGTGGCGCAACCCGCGTTGCGGGTTGTCGTCGAGCGTGACGGTTTCCAGGGCCTTGCGGATGTGCTCGGGCAAAGGGGCGTTCATGGCGTTGTCTCCAGTGACATTTTGGTATTCCGCACCTTGTGGGGCGGTGGTGGGGCAGATCCTGGCGCCCGGTTAGGGAGGCCACTCTAGTGTGCAGAGGAGTGTATGTCCCCAGCGCTGATATGTCTTTGCGTTCTATGCCGCATTCAAGCTACTCTTAGAAAGAATCTTTCTTTTCAAGGCCATAAATTGAATACTTTGGACAAATTCGACCTTGCCATCCTCGGCGAACTGCAAAAAGAGGCGCGCCTGACGAATGCGGAACTGGCCCAGCGTATCGGCCTGTCGGCGGCCCCGTGCTGGCGCCGCGTGCGCGCGCTGGAAGAAGAAGGCTTCATCAAAGGCTACCGCGCCGAAATCGACCGCCACAAGATTGGCCTGGGCGTGCTGGCCTTTGTGCGCCTGGACGCGGATCGCAATACCGGCGGCCTGACGCGGTCGATGGAAGACGCGATCCGCCAGATCCCCGAGGTGGTGTCCTGCCACTACATCAGTGGCACGGGCACGTTCGAGCTGCAGGTGGTGGCGCGCGACCTCGACAGCTTTTCGCAGTTTGCGCGCGACGTACTTTTGCACCTGCCGAATGTGAAAGACATGCACACCAGCTTTTCGCTGGGCGAGGTGAAGGCCAGCAGCGCGTTGCCGCTCACCCACCTGACCAAAGCAGCAACCTGAAAACTCTCTTTTTAATAGCTGTTCACGCTTACTGCATAAGCGTTAGAGGCCATTTTTACTCAAACTACCGTGGCCAGAGCGCCCACAGCCGCAGACCTTGTTTGAGGCGCCCGGCGAGTTCGCCCGCCTCAGTGCCCCAGCCGGTGAAGTAGTCGGCCCGTACCGCCCCCAGGATGGCGCTGCCCGTGTCCTGCGCCAGCACCAGCCGGTTCAATTGCACCTGCGGGCCGCTCGAAGCCAGCCACACCGGCGTGCCATACGGAATGCTCAGACGGTCCACGGCGATGGATCGGCCCGGTGTCAGCGCCACGCCCTGCGCACCACGTGGGCCAAAACCGGCGTCCAGTGCGTCCAGCGGCTCTTCGCGGAAAAACACGTAGCGCGGGTTGCTCCACAGCAGCTCGTTCACCCGCTGCGGGTTGGCGGCGATCCAGGCTTTGATCCCAGGCCAGGTCGCGTCGCGCGTCAGGCCCTGGTCCAGCAGCCAGCGGCCCACGCTCTGGTACGGCTGATCGTTGGTCCCCGCAAAGGCCACGCGCACCAGGCGCACCGAGCCATCGGCTTCGGTGATGCGCAGGCGGCCCGAACCCTGGATATGCAACACCATGGCATCGACCGGATCGCTCAACCAGGCAATGGCCCGACCCGCCAACGCCGCCTGGACCTCGGGCAGGGTGTCGATTTGCTGGCGCGTGTACCAGGGCTTGCGCGCACCATAGCTGGCAGGCAGCCGGTACAGCGGCACGGCAAAGCCGTTGCCGGGCTGGCGTGCGGCGTCGATCAGAGGTTCGTAGTACGCGGTGAGCAGGCCGTCTGCACTGCCATCGAAAGCCTCGACCCGGTAGGGCTGCAGGCGCGCGACCATCCAGGCGCGCTGCTCCTCGGGCGTCGCGATACTGAGCCGACGCACGTCACCGCACAAGGCGGTGAACGGTGGTGCGGGCCGCTCGCAACCCTTGATCCAGGCGTTCCAGGCCTCGTGCAGCGCGTCCTCGGAAAACCCGGGCAACTCTGCCCAGCGCACCGGTATCCAGCGGCTTTTGGGCTGCGCCAAAGGCGGCGGCAGCGGGCCGGTATCGCCGGGCCAGGCCGTGCCTGCGGGGACTGTGGGCCGGGGTGCACTGCCCATATCGCCCGGCCTTGGGGCCGGTGGCGTGGAGCAGGCAGCCAGCGTTCCTACAATCAAGGCTGTTGCGGCAAAGCGTAGGAGTGCGAATTTCATGGGTCTGATTTTGCTTGAAGCGCTGTTGGCGTTGGCGGCGTTGGTGCTGATCGTCTGGTGGACCATGTTTTCGGGGCGCAAGGGTGGCGAAATCAAGCCCCCCCAGGACGACGAGACAACGCAACCGCCCCCGTAACCCCCCGGCGGGAGGGCCCTGCTTGCGGCGCTGTCCTACAAGGCTTTGTCTTGTCCACCGATACGGGGCAGGCCATCCCTTACAGACAATCCAGTGCAAGAGCCCAGATGCGATTCAGGGGCTACCCGGTTGCACTGACCGCCCATTCTCAAGGAGTATTTTGATGCGTAAACACCTCGTTCTGGGTGCTGCAGCTGCGGCACTGCTGATTTCTGGCTGCGCCAACATGGACATGACCGACACCCAGCGACGCACCGCCACCGGCGCAGGCATCGGCGCGCTGGCCGGCGCGGTGATTGGCTCCGCCACCGGTGGCCACGCGGGTACGGGTGCCGTGGTCGGCGCGGGCGTGGGTGCGCTGGGCACCTACATCTGGTCACAGAACATGGAAAGACAAAAGCGCGAGATGGAACAAGCGACGCAGGGCACCGGTATTGGCGTGACGCAGACGGCAGACAACCAGCTCAAGCTGGACATCCCCAGTGATATCTCGTTCGACACTGGCCGCGCCGAAATCAAGGGCAACTTTGCCCCGGTGCTGGACCGCTTTGCCGCCAGCCTGCGCGACAACCAGAACACCGATGTGCAAATCGTCGGGCACACCGACAGCACCGGCAGCGACGCTATCAACAACCCGTTGTCGGTCGACCGCGCCACGAGCACACGCAACTACCTGACCGCACGCGGCGTGAGCGGTTCGCGCATCGAGATTGAAGGCCGAGGCTCGTACCAGCCCATCGCCTCCAACAACACGGCTGAAGGGCGCGCACGCAACCGCCGCGTGGAAATTTTTGTCGGCGAACGCCCGCGTTAAATCAGCGCCAGTGGCCACGTGCCGCTGAAACCACCACAATGCAGCCCCGACGCCAACGCCCGGGGCTGCATTTTTTCAGCCAACGTTGACGGCCCCCACGCACTTGACGCAAGGGCTCACAGCACGCGATGGGTCAGCGCCGGCAACTGCGTGCGCACTTGTTGCAGGCGCTGCGCATCGAGCCAACCGTCCACTATGCCCTCCCCCTGCGGCAGCACACCCAGCACCTCGCCCCAAGGGTCTACCAACATGCTGTGGCCCCAGGTGCGCCGCCCGGTCTCGTGCGGTCCTCCCTGGGCCGGGGCCAGCACATAGGCCTGGTTTTCCACCGCGCGCGCGCGCAACAGCAGCTCCCAGTGGGCCTGGCCCGTGGTGTGCGTGAAGGCGCTGGGCACCAGCAGCAGATCGGCGCCGGCCCGCGCATGCTGGCGGTACAGCTCGGGAAAGCGCAGGTCGTAGCACACGCTCAGGCCCACGCGCCAGGTGCGGCCGCTGCGGCTGGGCAGCAAGAACTGCACGGGCGCGCTCCCGGGCTCGATGGTGGCGCCTTCGTCGAACCGCTCCTGGCCGTTGTCGAAGCGGAACAGATGGATCTTGTCGTAGCGCGCCACGCAGGTGCCGTCGGGGGCGTAGACCAGCGAAGTGTTGCGCACCCGTCCGGGGTCCTGGCAGGCCAGGGGCAAGGTGCCGCCCACGATCCACAAGTCCAGGTCGCGCGCGGCCTGCGCCAGGAAGGACTGCACGACCCCATCGCCCGGCCGCTCGCGCAGCGCCAGCTTGTCGGTGTCGCGCGCGCCCATGGCGCCAAAGTATTCGGGCAGCACGGCCAACTCCGCGCCCTCCCGCGCCGCCTGCTCCAGCAGGGCGCGGGCGGCGGCCAGGTTGTCGTCCCGCCGGGGGCCGGAGACCATTTGCAGGGCAGCGACTTTCATGGGGGGTCTCCTGGGAGTTGGGGTGCGCGGGCCGGTGCTGATTGCGGCGCACTGGCCGCCGCCGCAGGTGCTGCTGCTGCTGCTGCTGCTGCTGCTGCTGGCGCGACTGTGGCGGCGCGGCTGCGGCGGGGGATGCGGGTCACCTGCGGGTCAGCCCAAGTGCCATCCACGCGAAACTCCTGCGTGGCAGCCTCGATGAGCGGACCGCGCAGGAAGACCTGGGCCAAGAAACTTCCCAGGCCGATCACGGGGTTGATGGCTGTGGCCACGAGAGAGGCTGTCATGGCATTGATCTCGGGCACCACCACCACGTGCAATTCCTGGGTTTCGCGGGCGATGTCGGCCCGGCCTTCCATCAGCACCGCGGCATTCACGCCCTTCATCTGCAGATTGTTGGTGGTGGCAACGCCCTGCTCGATACGCAAGTCGCCGCGCACGAAATCGAAAGCAAAGCCTTCGCTGAAGACATCGCGGAAATCCAGTGTGAGTCGCCGCGGCAACGATTGCAGGCTGAGCACACCCAGCAGCTTGGCCAGGCCCGGGTCGGCCTTGAGAAACTGCCCCGCTTCAATGTTGAGATTGATCTGCCCCGTCATCGAGGCATAGTCAGGATTGATGGGCGCACCGCGCCAGGCCACCTGCCCCTCCATGCGCCCTTTGCCACGGCGCACCACATCGGCCATGCCAAAACGCCCGAGCAATGTGCCCGAATCCTGGATGTCGAGACGAAAATTGAGCACCGTGCGCCGCTGCGCCTCCGGGGGCGCAGCGGCCGTGGCCTGGAGCGCAGCCCAGTTGCCATTGGCCGTAAACACCGCCTCGGGGGTGAGCAGGTTGAACTTGCCCAGCCGCCACTCACGCTGCGATCCATCCAGCACGCGGTTCTGCGCCTCGATCTCCAGACGCCCGAGCTTGCGCCCGCGCAGCTCGAAATCATCTACCGCAATGTCGAGGGAGGGCAGACTCCCGGGCTGCGCGTCCAGCAAGGCTTCGACCTGGGTGGCTGCGCTTTGCGGCACGGTCAGACGGGCCAGGCGTGCATACAGACGCCCGGCGGCGGCCTCGGGCCCGCTGGGCTGGCGGAACTCGACATAGCCATTGAGTTCCTGCGCATCCAGGTTGGCACGCCAGAGCAATCCGTCACGCGATCCGCCCACCAGTACATCGTGCAAAGTACGGCCCTGCACCGTCAGCGCCCGCGCCCGCGCCGCCAGTACAGTGGGCAGGTAGTCCGGCAATGCCGAAGACACTGGCACAGCCGTTCCCTGGGTTGGCGTGCCCGTCAGCAGGGATTGCCACAGATCGACATCAAAATCACCCAGGCGAACGTTGGCCACCACCCCCCGCTCAGGCATGGGGGCCGATTCTTGGGGCGCCAGCCCTATGGCGATGGCGCCGCGCAGCACGCGCGGAGAAGCACCGGCCAGGTCGCGCACATAGCTGACAGATCCCACTGCGCCCATTTCCAGCACAAGGCTGTCTTGCAAAGGCGCAGTCCGCGCGGCCACCGCGCCCGGCGCCAGAGATTCGCGCGTGAGCTGGTTCTCGAAGCGCACCGGCATGGCGCTGTCCGCAGGCTTGCCCAGGGGCGCCGGCAGGGCCAGGGCCAGGCCCTGCAGGGTACTGCTCACCTGCAACTCTGGCACCCCCCGGCGCAGCGCAAACTGAAAGGTATAAGGCGCACTGCCCGTGGCCTTGCGGGCCAGCTGGGCCAGAAGGCCCAGTTCCGGAGCCTGGCGCAAGCCCTCGGCCGATGCCGTGCCCTGGGCGCGCAGCTGCAAGAGTGCTTCGGACGGCGACGCCCCAGCAGGCAGCGCGCGCATGCTGCCTTCCAGGCGCACATCACCCCCGAGCGCACGGGCCTGCACGCCCGACAGAGTGAACCCGGTTTCGCTGAACTGCACGGTACCCCGGGCGCGTGACAGCGCAGGGGTATCGGGCGTGATGCGCACCTCATTGCCCGCCAGTTGCAGGCTGCCCTGCACCCGCGACTTGTGGAGTTCACTGATGGGCAGGCTCAAGCGCAAGCGCAGGTCGGCGGCACCAGCGCCGCTGGCCTTGTCCAGCGCATGGCCCGTCATGGCCGCCAGCGGCGACGACGCCATGAGCGCCAGCAGCTCTGGCAGAGGGCCCCGGGTATCGGCGCTCACTGCGACCACGGTGTGCGACAGATCGGGAATCTGCGCCTCCACCTTGGTGGCCTGCAACCCGGCGCTGCCCGCAAACCGGCTGCTCGCACCCTTGACCTGCATGGACGAGCGCTCAAACACCAGCTCGCCCGCCAGCTGGGTGAGCGCAGGCCAGGGCAACTCGCCCGCAGGCTGCAGGCTGCGTGGCACAAAGGCATAAGTCACGTCTTGCACGCGCGCGGCAATGCGAAATTCGCCGTGCCGGGGGTCGTTGAACGGCATGTCGTGCAAATCTCCCTTGACGCGGAAATTCACCACACTGGCCTTGCCTTCCACCACCGCATCGCGCACATAGTGGCGCGCATCGGGCGGGATGGCCAAAGGCAGGTAGCGGTGCACCCGGGTGCCGTCGGCGCGGGACAAGGTGCCGCTCAAATCCAGCACCCCCGGAAAGCGCGCCCCCCCGCGAGAGCGCGCCGGATCGCTCGTGTGCCAGGTGGCTCGCGCCTCGCCCTGCGCATCGGCATTGGCAAACCGGGTATCGGTCAACTGCACGGCAAGGCGCTCACCGTCGATCTGCCAGGCCACGGCGCTGCTCAGGCGGTCCAGCGGCACCACCGGCTCTTCAAACACCCCGGGCAACACCAGCGCGCCATCGGCCACCACCAGCTTGGCCTTGCCGCCTTGCTGCGTCAGATCGAAGTCCACCGTGGCACCGCGCACGCCGATCGCGGGCGCCTGGCCTTTGACCGCTGCGTCCAGAGCCCCTGCCAGCGCCAGCCCCGACACCCGGCCGCGCGCCTGGTAGGTCTGCGGTGCGGTCGGGTCACCCTGCCATTGGGCGTTCACCGACTCCACCAGCCCCTGGGGCGCATAGGTGCGCAGCGCCTTGTGCACGGTATCGCCCAGCGGCACGCGGTCGGCGATGCGCGCCAGCGCCGCCAGGTCCAGCAAATCCGCCTGAAATTCTCCCTGCGCTTTTTGTCCCTTGCGGGCGACGCTGTGCCGCACCCGTAAATTGCCCCCCGGCCAGCGCAGACCGTCCTCGGTGGTGAACTGCAGCTTCTGCGTGAAAAACTCCACCCCGCCCGGAAGATTGCGCCCGCCCACACGCCCCTGCACCATGGGCAGCACCAGCGGTTGCAGCCCTTCGCCCAGCGTGGCGTTGACATCGGCCAGCGCCACATCGGCCGCGCCCCCCACCAACTGGCCACGCTCCACATCGACCCAGCTGCGCACCGCACCGCGCCCCTGGCTGACGGTGATGCCGATGTCCGCGTGGTGGCGCAAGCGCGAAACATCCACCCGCGCAAAATGGGCATACAGCTGCCCGCTCCACTCCTGCCAGCGCCCGCCGTGCGTGGTGAGCAGTGGCTGGCGGAACAAGCCAACCACGGAGAAGCGGTCACCCCAGGCCTCGGGCGGCGTGGCGTCAATGCGCAGGCTGTGGCGCCAGTTGCCATTGCGCGCCACGATGTCCACATCGCCCAGCGCCAGCTCTGGCGCACCGCGCAACTCGTCCGTCCAGCGCAGCGTGCCGCCGCGGATCAACAGTTCGGGCTGGGCAAAGAGCCAGTCGGCCGCGGCACCGCCATCGTCCGGATTGCTGTTCGACAACTCCAGCCCGGCCAACAAAATGCGACCGTCGGCCGTGCGGCGCACATCCAGTTCCGGGCGTTCGATATACAGCTGCTCGAACCCGAAGTTCCAGAGCGAGCGCGGCGACACCGCAACAACCACGCGGGGCAGTCGCAGGGCCTCGCGGCCCTCGGCGTCCAGCAGAGCGACGTTTTCCAGCTCAATGGTGGGTATCAGGCCCTCGGTGCGCGCCGAAATGGCACCCACCCGCACGGGTACCCCTAAAGCCAGGCTGGCCTGCGTCTGGATCTGCGCACGGTACTCACCGATTCGCGGCACAATCCAACCGTGGATCGCCCCCCACGCCAGCGAGAGCACCAGACCCGCCGCCAGCAGCAAACCCAGCGACCACCGTGCAAAAACTGCCATAAATTTCAGCAGGCGCGTGGGGTGGTTGGAGGGTTCGTTCATGGCGGGCAAAGATGATGCAGGAATTATGACCCGGGGCCATGGCACGGGTTCGAAGCAACCCAGGGTTCTATGAGATGCGGCGATGCCTGCCGCACTGGCCATGCACACAGATCTGACTGACAGCACCTCCCCCGGCCTGGCGGCCCATTCACGTTTCTTCCAGCGACTGCACCGCCGCTACAGCGCCGAACTGCCGCTGCTGCCTCCAGGCCCCCCCGTACTCACCAGCATGCAAGAGACGCTGCAGGCCTTGCGCGCAAGCGGCCACGAGCTGCCGGCGGCCCTGCGCATCCTGCGCCAGATCGTCATGGAACGACTGGTGCGTCTGGATTGCGAGGCCCAGGCCCCCCTCGAAGACATCACCCGCGCCGTGACTGAACTGGCCGAACTGGCCCTGGACCAGGCATGCGTGCGGGCCCGCGAGGAACTCGACACCCGCCATGGCGCGCCCTGCGGGCCCGACGGACAGCCCGTGGAACTGTGGATCATCGGCATGGGCAAGCTCGGTGCGCGCGAACTCAACGTGTCGAGCGACATCGACCTCATTTACGTCTACGAGAACGAAGGCGAGACCAGCGGCACCCCCGACGGGCGCGGGCGCATTTCCAACCACGAATACTTTGCCCGTGCGGTGCGGATCATCTACAGCACCGTCGGGGACACAACCGAGCACGGCAACGTGTTCCGCATGGACCTGGCGCTGCGCCCCAACGGCAACTCGGGTCCTCCGGCGGTATCGCTGGCCGCGCTGGAGGAATACCTGCAGGTGCAGGGGCGGGAATGGGAGCGCTTTGCCTGGCTCAAGAGCCGTGTCGTGGCGCCGCGCGCCTGCATTGGCAGCCCGGCGGTGCAGGCTCTGCGCGGTGTGGTGCTGCCCTTTGTGTTCCGGCGTTACCTCGACTACAGCGTTTTCGATGCCCTGCGCGCCCTGCACCGGCAGATTCGCGACCATGCCGCCAAGCGCAGCGCGGGCCACCCCGAGCGCGCCAACGACGTCAAACTCTCGCGCGGGGGCATCCGTGAGATCGAATTCACCGTGCAGCTGCTGCAAGTGGTGCGCGGCGGGCAATTCCCGGAGCTGCGCCGCCGCCCCACCCTGGATGCCCTGGATCGGCTGGTCAACGCCGGGCTGATGCCCCGGGAGACGGCCGCCGCGCTGGCCCAGGCCTACACCTTTTTGCGGCGTGTAGAGCACCGCATCCAGTACCTGGACGACCAGCAAACCCATATCCTGCCCACGCGCGACGACGACCTGGCCTGGATCGCCCAGACCATGGGCTACCCCGACTGTTGCAGTTTTCTCTGCCAGCTTGACACCCACCGCGAACTGGTGGCCCAGGAGTTCGACACCCTGCTCGGCGGCAACGAGAAAAAGCAATGCCACAGCGGAGGCTGCGGCAAGAAGGGAGGCGCCACCCCTCCGGACCTGGAAGCCTTGCTCGAACAGCTCCCCGAAACCTTGCGCGAGCGTGTCGCCGAGTGGCGCACCCACCCGCGCGTGATCGCCCTGCGGGACGAAGCCCGCATGCGCCTGTTGCGCCTGGTGCAACGCACAGCGCAATGGGTGAAGGAAGGCCGCGCCAGCGAAGAAGCCGCGGTACGCCTGGTGAACTGGCTTGAGCCGCTGCTGCGCCGCGAAAGCTATCTGTCACTGCTGCTCGAACGCCCTGCGGTGCACGAACAACTTTTGCACCTGCTCGGCGCTGCCCGCTGGCCCGCTCGCTACCTGCTGCAGCACCCGGGTGTGATCGATGAACTCGCGGGCAGCCCATTGCTGTCCGAGCGCTTTGTCGCCGCTGACTTTGAGCGCGACCTTGCCCTGCGCCTGTCCTCACTGCGCTCCACCCAGGAAGATGACGACGAAACCCTGCTCAATTTGCTGCGCCGGGCCCACCACGCCGAGACCTTTCGCACCCTGGCCCGCGATGTGGAGGGCCGCATCACCGTCGAACAAGTGGCCGACGACCTGAGCGCGCTGGCCGACAGCGTGCTGCGTGTCACCGCGCAGTGGTGCTGGAGCCGCCTGCGCAACCGGCACCGCGAGACCCCGCAGTTCGGCATCATTGCCTACGGCAAGCTCGGCGGCAAAGAGCTGGGCTACGGCAGCGACCTGGACATCGTGTTCGTATTCGACGACGACGACGAGCGCGCCCCCGAGATCTACGCGGCTTTCGTGCGCAAGCTCATCAACTGGCTCACCGTCAAAACGGGCGAAGGCGACCTGTTCGAGATCGACACCCAGCTCCGCCCCAACGGTAACTCGGGCCTGCTGGTCACCAGCTTCGAGGCCTACGCCAACTACCAGCAGCAGCGCGGCAGCAACACCGCATGGACCTGGGAACACCAGGCCATGACGCGGGCGCGCTTCGTGCTAGACAGCCGCGAACCAACCCCCAGTGCGCAGAGTGCCACCACGGCAACCTCCCTGCGCGCACGTTTTGATGCCGTGCGCGAGGCCGTCATCACGGCCCCGCGCGACCCGGCGGCGCTGCGCCTGGAAATCCAGTCCATGCGCGAGCGAGTGCGCGCCGCCCACCCGGCAGCAACAGGCCAGTTCGACATCAAGCACAGCCCCGGCGGCATGGTCGATGCTGAATTTGCCCTGCAGTACCTGGTGCTCTCGCAGTCGGGCGCGCACCCGGAGCTGGTGGAAAACCTGGGTAATATCGCCCTGCTGCAGCGCGCCGAAGCCGCGGGCCTGCTGCCTCCTGGCGTGGGTCAGGCGGCGGCCAGCGCCTACCGCGAACTGCGCCGCGTGCAACACCGCGCCCGACTGGACGAAGCGCCTACACAACGGCCCTTTGCGGAACTGCAAGCGGAACAAGCCGCAGTACTAGCCTTGTGGGAGGCCGTTTTCGGAAGGTGAGACAGGAGATGATTTGGACGCGATCAATATGACGGCCATCAAAGCACAGGGCAAAAAAACAAAAAATGCCGTCATGTGCTTTTCGAACTCAAAGTAACCATCACCCGCCACCACCGCCAATGGCGCGAGCAGCATCCATACAACAATAGCAGCGGAGAACAGCGATCTGCGGTACAGCAGCGCGAGCAGGAGCGTCACAACAAATATCCAGCCAAACACACGAGCGAGCTGAGTTTGTGCGTTGACTAAAACCTGTGCAACCGCTGGAGTCAGGTGTAATCCTGAGCGGGTGTAGTCGACTGCATAGTTGGAGCGCACTACGGTCCGATAGGTGTTTTTTACCAGTTGCCACAAAATCACCGGGTGTTGCACCAAGGTCAACAGATAGACATCTGGACGCCCCTGTGCGACAAGCTGATCAAAGAGGTCCTGCGCCTGCTTCTTCTGCGCTTCGGTGCCTTCTGGACTCCTGGCTGCATCCAACAAGGTGCTGGCTGTTGGCAAGTACGAAGTTCCCAAGTAGTTGTAATGCGGCAATGTGGCAGGGAATAGAGTTTTTAGCTGCTGCTGGTGCTGGTAGAAATACGGATGCCGCTCTTCAAACCGCTGGGCAGGCCAGTTGGAAGATTGCAAAAGACTCCAACCCACGCCGTTGAAGTAGCGGTTGTATTGATTTGGCGCCTTGTTTTCAGGATGCGCGCCCAAAAGCATGGCGCAAACTGAGATGATGCAAAGCAAGGACACCCAGAGTCTTGAATTGGAAACCCCATACAGCCACATATTTCTGAGCAACAGCATCAAAATGACAGGAACAACAAAAATCATTTGCTGCTTTGCGTAAATAATAACTACCGCACTCAATGTGAAAAGCAAGATCTTGTTTTCCAGCACCAAATGTCTTATGCCAACACACAGTATCGGCGCCAGAGCCAAAACCAGCGCTTCACCATAGAATGATTTAAGATAAACTACATAACACAGCAAAACCAAAATAAATACACCCAACACCAGCAAATTAGCATATCCATGCTTTTGATGAGCGAGAAAAAAAATACCCAGAACCATTATTAACGCCAAAATAAACAAGATTGGCGCCGTCAGCAGTGTATTTTTTCCGGCGCACTGAATGAGCCACCCAATGACGCCGAGTAATACGCCCATGCTGCTATTATTGACAATTTGCGCGGAAGCATCCAACGGATAATGGGCTTGCATGGGCTCCCAGGCAGGCGCCAAAAATCCGGCAGGTACTGTAACGCGATCCCAGTCCCCCGTGTTGATGGATGGCCCTTCACTGAGCCACAAAACAACCGCAATGACAGCCCATACACTGGCTCCAAGCCAGGTTTGCTTGGAAGGCAAGCGAAACCACTGAGAAGGTATTGAATACATAAGGCGGCTATAAATATCAGGTCACGCCTTGATTTCAATGAAGAACGAAATACTTTTCACTTAATGCCTCTTATCATTCAAGCACAAAACTCTCACCCATCAAAATATTGCGGCACTATATATCAAGCTTGTTGAATATTTTATAAGGTATGTGCTGGATTATTTTCATAATGATTGCCCATTTTTTTGGGGTATAAAGCACTGGCCTTCCCGCCATGACCGCATCGACAATCTCCTTTGCAACATCGTCAACCATCGCCAGCCTGGCTCCCTTTGCCTTGAGGTGAGCGGTCATGGGGGTGTCGGTCGGGCCAGGCTTTACCAACACCACCTTGACACCTGTCCCTGAAAAACGGTGCTGCAGCCCTTGGGCATAACGCGCGATCATCCCCTTGGCGGCGCCATACACATAGTTGGATTTCCGCCCTCGGTCTCCTGCCACAGACCCAATCAATGCCAAGGTGCCACATTTGGCCTTCTCCATTTCCTTGGCGAATGCCTCTGCAAAGAGAACTGGCGACACACCGTTGATTTCCAGTGCTTCGCGACAAGACAGAAGATCAGTCTGACACTCGGTTTGTTCGGGCAGCGACCCATGGGCTATCAGTGCGACATCAATGGGACCCGATTTCGCAATCGCTCCGACCATCGCGTCTATGGCCACAGGATCCAGAAAATCTGACTGAATGACCCGAATCTCGGATTGGGGACTGCGAACTCTGAGATCCACCGCCACCCGTTCAACGCGCCGGGCATCACGGCCTACCAATGTCAGGTCTATTGGCATTTGCTCTAGCCAACGCCTGGCACATCGTTCAGCAATCGCAGATGTGGCGCCAACGATAACAATTTTCTTGGTGTTTTGCATTCAACTTCCCAGCAAGCGGCGTGAAAATCCGGAACTGATACCCGGATCCCGGTATTTAATGAATTCCGTCAAGCGCGGATAGCCCGCCTCAAAGAGATCTCTGGGCATTCGTGCATCTTTGGCCGGATAAAGACGCCCCCTCGCTTCTCGGACGACAGCATCCAGACGCTCGAACAGCTTGTGCGTGCGCGTCCCCCGGTTCGGAAAGTCCAGCGCAAGTGTCACCCCGGGTTGCGGGAAACTCAGCATGCCCAAGGGCTGGCGGTTGCCGAATGTCTTCAGCACGGCAAGAAACGAGCCATCTCTTGAGCGGGATATCTCTCGCAGCATGGCCTGAATGGCGTCTTGCCCCACATCGCGTGGCACCACACTTTGGTACTGGAAAAAACCCTTGGGACCATACATTCGATTCCAATCGTGCAGATGGTCGAGAGGGTAGAAAAATGACTCATGATGAGCGACAAAATGCCCCGCTTTCCACTGGTGGAGGCGGTAGTACGCTGCATTCAGGGGACGCAAGGACAGCTGATTGACCATGGAAACAGGGGGTTCCACAGGAACACCGAAACTGCGCACCTTGGGCGCCGGGCCGTGTTCAGCACGGGTGTGATTGCCGCGCATGAAAAGGCCCCTACCACGGCCCGGAGCCAGACAGTCAATCCATGACACGGTGTGCTCCCAAGCTGCCTCAGAATCATCCGCAAGCCGAAAAAACTCATCCAGTCCAGCATAGGGAATGGTCTCCGTGTCCAACCATGGGCCACTCACGGGACGCAACTGGATCTCCGCCTGTGTGATCACCCCTGTGAGGCCGATCCCACCCACAGTAGCGCTGAACCACTCTAGGCACTCGTCCGGTCCACACTGGATGATTTCTCCGTTAGTGCGTGCAATGGTGAGACTTTTGACATGGTCTCCAAATGACCCCAACACATGGTGATTCTTGCCGTGTACGTCGTTCGCAATGGCACCGCCCACGGTCACCAACTGGGTGCCTGGAGTGACGGGAAGAATCCAGCCACGGGGAATAAACAGCCGCTGAATGTCCCTTAGCAGAACTCCCGCCTCGCACACGAGCCGCCCGGTACAGCTATCAAAAGCGATGAAATGATCGAGGGAAGTCGTGACCCAGAGTGTGCCCCTTGGGTTCAGGCAGACGTCACCGTAGCTGCGGCCCATGCCATGGGCCACACCTGGATGAGGCCCCTGAACAACCACATCCTTGACACTGTGCAGATCCGAAAGGCCTACAACGTGGTGGGGATCGGCACTCAGGCGTCCCCACGAGCCCACCGGCCTCATCCGGGCTCCGCCCGGAAAACGTAGCGTTTGTCGAGGTGGTATTTGGCCAAGTAGCCGATTGCCAGACCTAACACACCACCGAGGTAACGCATTTCTTTGGTTTCAAAAACATGATGGAAACCAAACTCAAAGCCCCAGAAAATCATGGTCGTAGCCATTCCCATGACGGTGTAAAGTGCGAAAATCCGAGTGTCATGTCCAACGCTGCGTGCTTGGAAACGAAAGATATAGCGCTTGTCCAGAATGTACTTAACGACAAGCCCGACTCCCGTGCCAAGTGTCACCGAGGCAATAACGGAAAACTCGCCACTGTAGGCACGAATAAGCAGATCCTGAGCGCTGATGTTTGCTGCGGTTGCAATGAGTGCAAAAATGGCATAGTTAATTGCCAGTTTAGACAAGGCAAACATTGGATGACACCGCCGAGGCTCAAAAATCAATGAATGGTACCGCAACCACCCACTCACCTCGCATGCACATGATGGGCCTCATCCAGCTCATGCGTCCAAAGCAGTGGGTTAAAAACGGCTTTGTTTTGGCTCCGTTGATGTTTTCAGGTACCTTCATGGACGGAAGGGCTGTCAGCCATGCACTACTGGCCATGCTGTTGTTTTGCATCGCGTCATCGGCCGCTTATGTCGTCAATGATCTTCACGACATTGAGCGCGATCGTCTCCACCCCAAGAAATCCAAGACACGCCCCCTGGCTTCTGGCGTCGTCTCGCTGCCCAGCGCATTGATCCTACTGGCAATTCTCTACGCCGTGCTGGTATGGGGCTGGTTTATGGCCCCCAAGGTAGGGATGATCATCGCAGCCTATTGGGCTTTGAACTTGGCGTACACCTTCGTTCTCAAGCACCAGCCAGTGGTCGATATTTTCACCATCGCCATCGGTTTTGTCCTGCGCGTTTACGCAGGAGCCATGGCCCTGGAGGTTCCCGTGTCCTCATGGATGTTCATCACGACCCTGTGTCTGGCACTGTACCTGGCCGCCATCAAGCGGCGCCAGGAACTCAGCCAAAGCGGCACAGAGGGTCGCAGGGTCCTCGAAAAATACACTGTCGCACTGGTGGATCGCTATGCCGAGATGTCTGCAACCGGGGCGCTGCTCTTCTACAGCATGTTTGTGATGTCCACCAAGCCCGAGTTGGTGATCACGGTGCCGTTGGTGCTGTTCGGCCTGTTCCGCTACTGGTTCGTGGTCGAGGCGCTGGATGGGGGAGAGTCGCCCACGGACGCATTGTTCGTGGACTGGCAGTTGTTGCTCACCATATTGATATGGATTGCCACCTGCAGTTGGGCGCTTTGGCCGGTGCGGGGGTGATCGTGGACTTCTCGTACGCTTTGACCCCATTTCTTGCATGGCTCATCGCTGGAGCCTCCAAGTTCATCATCAACAGCTTCAAGGCAAAAAAGCTCGCATTCGGCTTGATTGGCTACGGAGGACTGCCCAGCAACCACAGTGCGATCGTCAGCAGCATGGCCGCGCTCATTGCCCTCAAAGAGGGTATGGGAACACCTGCCTTCGGCGTTGCCGTTACCTTGGCCTTTGTCGTGGTGCTTGACGCCAACAGCTTGCGCCAGCAGGTGGGGAAGCACGCCACAGCCATCAACAAGATGGCAGCCGGTGCGCCAGATCACCAAATTTTGCGTGAACGCATGGGCCACACCCGATGGGAGATTGCGGCCGGCATCGCTGTCGGCATCGCTGTCGCTGCGATGGTGAACGCGACTTTGGTCGGTTGACACAACACTTTCAAACAACTGTTTGAATTTGGTGTTCTAATGCGGCCCCATGGCCGTCCGTGAACCCGACCGAGCATCCACGCCACGCAACCCACGCAGCGACAGCGAGCCCACGCGCGAGCGGCTGTTGCTGGCAGCGCTGCAGCTGTTTTCGCAGCAGGGCTATGCACGCACGTCGGTGCGCGCCATTGCCCAGGAAGCCGGTGCCAACGTGGCCGCCATTGCCTACCACTTTGGGGACAAGGCCGCCCTGTACACCGCCACGTTCTACGAGCCCCTGGGCAGCAGCCAGGAGCTGATTGCCTACTTCGCCGAACCGGGCATCGGGCTGGAGACGGCACTGCAGCGCTACTTTGAAAGCTACCTGGAGCCGCTGCGGCACGACGACCTGATGCGCCAGTCGCTGCGGCTGCACATGCGCGAGCTGCTGGACCCCACGCATGTGTGGCCTGCGCTGATCGAGCGCGAATGCCGCACCCCGCACATGGCCCTGCTGCGCCTGCTGTGCCAGCATCTGGGCGTGGCCCGAGTGGACGACGACATGCACCGCCTGACCTTTTCCATTGCCGCGCTGGTGATGCAGATGTGGACGCAGCACGACGTGCTGCACGCCGTGGCGCCCCGGCTGACGCGGCCGCAGGCCCTTTCTGCCTGGGCACAGCGCCTGACCGGCTACGCCCTGGCCATGGTGCACAGCGAAGCCGAGCGCCGCCGCGCACCGCCATCCCGCCCCCCCCATTCCCGAAAGGTCCCTCCCCATGCCTGACCCACGCTTTCGCCGCCTCTGGTGGGCAGCCTGCCTGCCTCTGGCGCTGGCTGCCTGCGCCACCCAGGCGCCGCCGCCGCAGGTGGATGCACCCACCCCCACCGCCTGGCAGGCTCCGCTGCCGCACCAGGGATCAGTGCAGGCCCTGGGCGACTGGTGGGCACAGTGGGGCGACCCGCTGCTGGTGGAGCTGGTACGCGATGCGCAGACACTGAGCCCGGATCTTGCGCAGGCGCAGTCGCGCATCGTGCAGGCGCGTGCCGCACTGACGGGCAGCCGCGCTGCGTTGGCGCCCTCGGTGGACGCACAGGCCAGCGCCAGTCGGGGCTTTAACGAATCGGTCCGCGCCGTGGCCAGCACCGCCCAAACGGGGCTGCAGGCACAGTGGGAAATCGACCTTTGGGGTGGAAATGCTGCTGCCGAGCGCGCCGCCAGCGAGCGGCTGCAAGGTGCACAGGCGCAATGGCATGCCGCTCGCGTGAGCGTGGCGGCCGAGGTGGCGCTGCAGTACAGCGGCCTGCGCACCTGCCTGCAGCAGCAGGCCATTGCCGAAGACGACGAGCGCTCGCGCACGCAGACCGCCCGTCTGTCGCAGCAGAGCGAACGCGCGGGCTTCACCGCCCCGGCGACCCACGAACTGGCCCAGGCCAGCGCCGCCGAAGCCGTGGTGCGCAGCGCCCAGCAGCGCATGCAGTGCGCGCTGGAACTCAAGGCACTGGTGGCACTAACCGGCCGCGACGAAGCCACGCTGCGCCCCCAACTGGCGCCCACACCGCTGCAGCCGCCGTCCGATGCGCTGCTGCACATTGCCACGCTGCCCGCGCAGGTGATTGGCCAGCGCCCCGACGTGTACGCCGCCGAACGCGAGGTGGCCGCTGCCAGCGCCGACGTGGGCCAGGCCCAGGCCCAGCGCTACCCGCGCCTGGCGCTCAGCGGCACCATTGGTGCCGCCCATGTGCGCACGCAGGGGCTGCAGACCGACTTGAACACCTGGTCCATCGGCCCGCTGGCCCTGAGCCTGCCGCTGCTCGACGGTGGCCGCCGCGCCGCGCAGGAAGAGGCCGTCCGTGCCCGCTATGACGAAGCCGTGGCCCTGTACCGCACCCGCGTGCGCCTGGCCGTCAGCGAGGTGGAGCAGGCCCTGGTCCGGCTGGACGCCAGCGTGGGCCGCACGGCCAGCGCCCAGGCCGCCGCCGAGGGCTACCGCACCGCCTTCCGCGCCACCGAGGCACGCTGGCGCGCCGGACTGGCCAGCCTGCTGGAGCTCGAAGACGCACGCCGCACCGCCCTAGCGGCCGACCAGTCTTTGGCGCTGCTGGCCCACGAGCGCGCTGGCGCCTGGGTCACCCTGTACCGCGCTGCGGGCGGTGGCTGGGACGGCCCCACCGCACACGCTGCCAGCGCCAGCATGCACTGACCACCCTGATTTCACCCCTGGATGACCGGAGCTTTTCCATGCCCGCACTGAAACCGTTTCCCGCCTCCCTGGCCCTGGCAGCCGTCCTCGTTCTGGGCTGCACCGCTGCACTGCTGTACACCGGCACATCGCGCGCTGCCGACGAGGCCCCCGCGACCGCAGCGCGCCCCGCGCTCACAGTCAGCACTGCGCAACCCCAGCGCGGCGCCGTGCCGCTGCGCCTGGCCGCCAATGGCAACGTGGCCGCATGGCAGGAAGCCAGCATTGGCGCCCAGAGCAATGGCCTGCGCCTGGATGCGGTGCTGGTGAACGTGGGCGACGTGGTCAAGGCGGGCCAGGTGCTCGCCCGCTTCTCGCCCGAGGTCGTGCAGGCCGAGCTGGCCCAGGCGCGCGCCAGCCTGCTCGAAGCCCAGGCCGTGGCCGCCGAAGCCGCCGCCAATGCCGAACGCGCCCGGTCGCTGCAGGCCACGGGCGCACTGAGCCAGCAGCAGATCCAGCAATTCACCACGGCCGGCCAAACCGCCCAGGCCCGCGTAGAAGCTGCGCGCGCCCTGCTGCAGACGCAGCAACTGCGCCTGCAGCACACCCAGGTGCGCGCACCCGACAGTGGCGTCATCTCGGCCCGCACTGCCACCGTAGGAGCAGTCGTGGGCGCGGGCACCGAGTTGTTCCGCATGGTGCGCCAGGGCCGCCTGGAATGGCGTGCCGAAGTGACCTCCACCGAGCTGGCGCGCATCCAGCCCGGAACCAAAGCGCGCGTCACGGGGGCCAGCGGCGCAACGACCGAAGGCACGGTGCGCATGGTGGCGCCCACCGTGGACCCGCAAACGCGCAATGCGCTGGTCTATGTGGACCTGCCTGCCAAAACGGATTTCCGCGCCGGCATGTTTGCCCGCGGCGAATTTGCGCTGGGCAGCACCGATGCGCTCACCATCCCCCAGGAAGCCCTGGTGGTGCGCGACGGCTTCTCCTACGTCTTCGTGCTGGGGCCACAGCAGCGCGTGCAACAACGCAAGGTGCAAACCGGCCGCCGCATCGCCGACCGGGTGGAGATTCTTTCGGGTCTGGAGGCCGACGCCTCCATCGCGGTGCGTGGCGCCGGTTTCCTCAATGACGGTGACCTGGTGCGCGTGTCCCCTGCGCCTGCGGCCACATCCGGTCTTGAAAAATTTAAAGAAAATAGGGCTCTAGCGCTTACCAGCAAAGCGCAAGCAGCTCTTATTTGAGGAGCATTCTCCATGAATGTCTCGACCTGGTCGATCAAGAACCCCATCCCGGCGCTGATGCTGTTTGTGCTGCTGACCTTTGGCGGCCTGCTGTCCTTCAACGCCATGAAGGTGCAGAACTTTCCCGACATCGACTTGCCCACCATCTCCGTCACCGTGGCGCTGCCCGGGGCAGCGCCCGCGCAGTTGGAGAACGATGTGGCGCGCAAGATCGAGAACAGCATCGCCACGCTGCAGGGTCTCAAGCACATCTACACCAAGGTGCAGGACGGCGGCGCCACCATCACGGCCGAGTTCCGGCTGGAAAAACCCACGCAAGAGGCGCTGGACGATGTGCGCTCGGCCGTGGCGCGCGTGCGCGGCGACCTGCCGGGCGACGTGCGCGACCCCATCGTGACCAAGATGGACCTGGCTGCCCAGCCGGTGCTGGCCTTCACCATCGCATCGCCGCGCATGGACGACGAAGCCCTGTCCTGGTTCGTCGATAACGACGTGGCGAAGAAGCTGCTGACCGTGCGCGGCGTGGGCGCGGTCAGCCGCGTGGGCGGCGTGGACCGGCAGGTGCATGTGGCCCTGGACCCGCTGCGCCTGCAGGCGCTGTCGGCCACGGCGGCCGACATTTCGCGCCAATTGCGCCAGGTACAGCAGGAAAGCGCCGGCGGGCGCACCGACCTGGGCGGCAGCGAGCAACCCGTGCGCACCCTGGCCACGGTGCAGTCGGCGCAGGAGCTGGCTGGCCTGTCGCTGGCGCTGCCCGACGGGCGCGCGGTGCGCCTGGACCAGCTCGCCACGGTGCGCGACACCTTTGCCGAGCCGCGCGCGCTGGCGCTGCTCGACGGCCAGCCGGTGGTGGGCTTCGAAGTAGCGCGCAGCAAGGGCGCGAGCGAGGTCGAGGTAGGCGCCGCCGTGCAGGCCGCACTGGCAGAGCTGCGCGCACAGCACCCCGGCCTGGAAATCACCGAGGCCTTCAACTTCGTCGCGCCGGTGCAGGAGGAATACGACGGCTCCATGCACCTGCTCTACGAAGGTGCGCTGCTGGCGGTGCTGGTGGTGTGGCTGTTTCTGCGCGACTGGCGCGCCACTTTTGTCTCGGCGGTGGCGCTGCCGCTGTCGGTCATTCCAGCCTTCATCGGCATGTACCTGCTGGGCTTCTCCATCAACGTGATCACTTTGCTGGCGCTGTCACTGGTGGTGGGCATTCTGGTGGACGACGCCATCGTCGAGGTGGAGAACATCGTGCGCCACCTGCGCATGGGCAAGTCGCCCTACCAGGCCGCCATGGAAGCGGCCGATGAGATCGGCCTGGCCGTGGTTGCCACCACCTTCACGCTGATCGCGGTGTTTCTGCCCACCGCCTTCATGAGCGGGATCGCAGGCAAGTTCTTCAAGCAGTTCGGCTGGACAGCCGCGCTCGCCGTGTTTGCCAGCCTGGTGGTGGCGCGCGTGCTCACGCCCATGATGGCGGCCTACATCCTCAAGCCCATCGTGGGCGAACACAAAGACCCGCGCTGGATGGGCGTGTACCTGCGCTGGGCCTCGTGGTGCGTGCGCCACCGCTGGCTCACCTACGGGGCCACGCTGGCCTTCTTCATCGGCTCGCTGGCCCTCATTCCGCTGCTGCCCAAGGGTTTTATTCCGCCCGACGACAACTCGCAAACCCAGGTGTACCTGGAGCTGCCCCCCGGCGCCACGCTGGCACAGACACGCGCCGTCTCCGAAGATGCACGCCAGCGCCTCATGCAGGTGGCACACATCCAAAGCATCTACACCACCATCGGCGGCGGCTCGGCCGGCGGCGACCCGTTCGCGCCCAGCGGCTCGGCCGAAACGCGCAAGGCCACGCTCACCATCCGATTGGCCGAACGCGGCGTGCGGCCCCGCAAGCAGGGCATCGAACAGAACATCCGCACAGCACTGGAGACCTTGCCTGGCGTGCGCTACAAGGTCGGCCTGGGCGGTTCGGGCGAAAAATACATCCTGGTGCTCACCGGCGATGACCCCCAAACCCTGACCAGCGCCGCCCTGGCCGTCGAAAAAGACCTGCGCACCATCCCCGGCCTGGGCAGCATCTCGTCCACGGCCAGCCTGGTGCGCTCGGAGATCGCCGTGCGCCCCGACTTTGCCCGCGCCGCCGACCTGGGCGTCACCAGCAGCGCCATCGCAGAGACCCTGCGCATCGCCACCGTGGGCGACTACGATGTGGCGCTGCCCAAGCTCAACCTCGCATCGCGGCAGATTCCCATTGTGGTCAAGCTGCAGGACGGCGCCCGCCAGGATCTGGCGCTGCTCGAACGCCTGACCGTGCCGGGCAGCAAGGGCCCGGTCATGCTGGGCCAGGTGGCGCAGCTTGAATTCAGCGGCGGCCCCGCCGTGGTGGACCGCTACGACCGCGCGCGCAACGTCAACTTCGAGATC
Source organism: Simplicispira sp. 125 (assembly GCF_003096555.1). Lineage (NCBI taxonomy): Bacteria > Pseudomonadati > Pseudomonadota > Betaproteobacteria > Burkholderiales > Comamonadaceae > Simplicispira > Simplicispira sp. 125. The sequence goes on from NZ_QEKM01000001.1 coordinate 2,799,381, forward strand.
GAACTGTCGGGCCAGCCCCTGGGTGATGTCACGCAAGCCGTGGAGGCCTTGCCATCGCTGCGCAACCTGCCCCCAGGCGTGCGCCAGGCGACGGTGGGCGATGCCGAGGTGATGGGCGAACTGTTCGCCAGCTTTGGCCTGGCCATGCTCACGGGCGTGCTGTGCATCTACATCGTGCTGGTGCTGCTGTTCAAGGACTTCCTGCACCCGTTCACCATCCTGGCGGCGCTGCCGCTGTCGCTGGGCGGCGCGTTCGTGGGCCTTTTGATTGCGCAAAAGAGCTTCTCGATGCCCTCGCTCATCGGGCTCATCATGCTCATGGGCATTGCCACCAAGAACTCCATCCTGCTGGTCGAGTACGCCATCCTGGCGCGGCGCGAGCACGGGCTCACGCGGTTCGAGGCGCTCATGGACGCCTGCCATAAGCGCGCCCGGCCCATCATCATGACCACGCTGGCCATGGGCGCGGGCATGCTGCCTATCGCCCTGGGCATTGGCACGGCCGACCCGAGCTTTCGCTCGCCCATGGCGGTGGCGGTGATTGGGGGCCTGATCACCTCCACCTTCCTGAGCCTGCTGGTGATTCCCGCCGTGTTCACCGGGGTGGACGACCTGGAACAAAAATTCCGCCGCCTGGGCCGACGCCTGCGGGGACGGCCGCCCGTAGAGCCCTGAACCTTGCGGCACATCAGGTGTCCATGAAATTAGCGCCTGATTCCCCGGGTTTGCGCGCTTTTGCACTGCGCGGCCCCATCCGATAATGCGGCCACACCATGAACCTCGTCCCGCTCAGCATTGACTCCATCCACTTTGGTCAGCCGCTGCCCTTTGTGCTGCGGGGCGCCGATGGGGCCTTGCTGGCGCAAAAAGGTTTCATCATCCGCAACCGTGCGGACCTGAACACCTTGCTGGCCCGGGGCGTGCAACTGTATGTCGATACCGACGAGTCGGGGGAAAGCCACCGCGCCTACCTGGCGGGGCTGCAAAGAATGCTGATCGCCGACACCAACCTTGGCGAGATTGCCACCATGAAGATGAGCGCCGCCGAATCTGCGGCGCGCGAGCGGACGGACACCGGCCCGGCCGACTGGCCCGAACTCCAGGAGCGTGCCACGCAGCTGCTGCGCGCCCCCCAGGCGGGCGATTTCGGCACACGCTTTCAAGCGCTGCACGAGGAGCTGGCGCGCCACACCACCCAGTCGCCTGACGCCACCGTGCTGGCACTGGTCTATCTCTCGGCCCAGGAAACCCGCCTGTACAGCGCGACACACGCCATGCTGGTGTCCTGCGTGTGCATGGTGACGGCGCGCGAAGTGCTGCGCTGGCCCGAGGCCCACACCCTGACGCTGGGCCGCGCCGCCCTGAGCATGAACGTGGCCATGACCGAGCTGCAAGACCAGCTGACACAGCAGGCCCAGCCCCTGACCACCGCGCAGATCGCCGCAGTGGAAAGCCACGCCGCCCGGTCCGAGACGCTCTTGCGCCAGTTGGGCGTGGCCGACCCGCTATGGCTCGAAGCGGTGCGCAACCACCACCACCGCCTGCCCGGCCCCATGGCCGACAAGACCGAGGCGCAGCAGATGGCCCGCCTGATCCAGCGTGCCGATATTTTTGGGGCGCGCCTGGCGCCCCGCGTGGGCCGCTTGCCCATGCCCGTCACGGCCGCCATGCAGGCCAGCTATTACGACGAGCAGCAACAGGTCGACGAAGCAGGCGCCGCGCTGGTCAAAGCCCTGGGCATCTATCCCCCGGGGGCCTTCGTGCGCCTGGCCACACAAGAGATCGCCATCGTGCTCAAACGCGGGCCATCGGCCACGACACCGCGCGTGGCGGTGGTGATGAACCGCTCGGGAATGCCCACCGGAGAAATGATCCCGCGCAACACCGCGCAGCCGTCATGCAAGATCACCGGGCCGGTGGCGCACAAGGATGTGCGCGTACAGCTTCAAGTGGCCCGGCTGGTCGCCATGGTCTGACGGCGCCAACCGGCAACCTGCGCATGCACCGCTCCTAACGCAGGCAGCGCCAGCACCCCCGGCAGTCCCCGCATCTGTAGAAAAGGCGCCTGCCCCCCCGCCCACAAGGCCACCCGCGGCGGCAGCAGCCCGCGCAATTCCCGCAGGCCTGCCTGCGCCACCGGCGCCGGCATGGACGCAGAAAAACTCAGCGCCACGATATCGGTCTGTGCGGCCTGCGCCGCCCGGGCAATCTCGGCCACCGGAGTCTGGGGGCCCAGCGAGAGGCATTGGCAACCCTCCAGCGCCAGCAGCGCCTCGGCCATGAGCAGGCCCAGACCATGCGCTTCCTGCACAAACGTGGTGAGGAGCACACGGGGTGACGCGCCACCCGCCGGAGGCGGCACCCCGGCGATGGCCTGGCGCAGCACACCGGTCAGGCACTCGGTGTACAGGTGTTCCTCGAACACCTGGAACCGCCCCTGCATCCAGGCCTCGCCCACCGCTGTGGTCAGGGGAGCCACCAGGCCCACAACAAAAGCTTCGAGCCCCATGCGCAGCAGGGCCTGGCCCAGTTGCCCACGCAGGCCTTGCACATCGTGCTGGCCCACCAGCACCAGATACGGCTCCACGGCAGTGCCGCCACCCGCCACCTGCGCCACGCCCGCAGGCACCGGGGACGGCGCCACGGGCAGCAGCGCCTGCAGGGCATCGGGGGCCAACGCCACGATGCGCCCAGGCCGGTGGCCCGCATCCATCAGACGGCAGATGGTGCGCAAACGCTCGACCTGCTCGGCCGGGTAGCTGCGATCGCCCGCCGCGTCGCGCCCAGGTTGCGGGAAGCCATAGCGGCGCTCCCACACCCGCAGAGTGTCCTTGGACAAACCGGTATCGCGCTCGACCGCTGCTATGGAATAGCACTGCGCCGCGTCGCCCTGGCCCTCATTCATGCATTGCCCATTGGTTTACGTTTCTCCACCATGCCTGCCCAACACCCTGCGAGGTCACTCACGAGGCTCCAGCACACATAGACAAAATGTGCTTAAATTCTATCTTGTCCTAGACAAACAAGGAATTGTCTAATGAAATATTTCTACTCCACCGCTCTGCCGACCCTCTTGGCCTGCGCGCTGCTGATGCCTGTGACGCCCGCCATGGCGCAGCAAACCCCCAGCAATGATGCCTGCCCGGTCCTGTTGCAGCACAGCTTTCTGCGGCTGCAGGACGAAAAACCGCAGTCGCTGTGCCAGTACCGCGGCAAGGTGCTGCTGGTGGTGAATACCGCCAGCTACTGCGGCTTTACGGGCCAGTACAAGGAGCTCGAAGCCCTGCATGCGCGCTACCAAAGCAAGGGCCTGGTGGTGCTGGGCTTCCCCTCCAATGATTTTTCGCAAGAGAGCGGCAGCAACCAAGAGATTGCCGCATTTTGCGAGAACACCTTTGGCGTGCGCTTTCCCATGTTTTCCAAAAGCAGCGTGAAGGGGCCGCAAGCCAACGCCTTGTACCAGCAACTGGCCCAGCAGACGGGGCAGGCGCCGCGCTGGAACTTCCACAAATACCTGATCGGCCGTGACGGCACGGTGGTGGACAACTACTCCAGCCTGACCAGCCCCGACAGCCGCAGCGTGGTCCGCGCCATTGAACAGCAGCTCGCGCGGCCTGCCCCAGGGGGCCAGCCATGAAACCTCACGATCTTCACAATCAATTGCACATCGGAGGCTGGAACTTTCTGAAACGCGCCCCACTCTATGAAGCACCAGGGTGTCAGACATGCCCTTTTGTTTCTGTGTTGCGAAGCCTTTTGGCCGTTTGTGTGCCGACTGAAACCCCGAGGCGCTTCTCCTCCCTCCCTCTCTTCTTCGTTTCGGGACGCTTCGCAACTTTTTTCTTCCCAACCCCTGCCCTCGGGGGGCGCCCATGAGGGTCGCCATCGTCGGCTCCGGCATCGCCGGTCTCGCGGCAGCGCATGCCCTGCGCGGCCAGGCGCATACCACGCTCTTTGAAGCAGGCCACTATTTTGGCGGCCACACGCACACGGTGGACGTGACCCTGCCCACAGCGCACGGGCCTGCCACCCACGGCGTGGACACGGGCTTCCTCGTATTCAACGAGCGCACCTACCCCCATCTCATCCGCCTGCTCGCGGAACTGGGCGTGGAAACCTCGCGCTCCGACATGTCGTTCTCGGTGCAGGTGCCAGGTGCGCGGCGCGGCGGCCCGCTGGAGTGGAGCGGTACCAGCCTGTCCACCGTTTTTGCCCAGCGCAGCAACCTGGCCAGCCCCCGCTTTTGGGGCATGCTGACCGATCTGCTGCGCTTTAACGCCCTGGCCACCCGGCTGGCCCAGGAGCACAACGACGCCGCACTGATGCAGCCCCTGGGCGAGTTCCTGGAAACGCACCGTTTTGGCGCCGCCTTCCGCGACTGGTACCTGCTGCCCATGCTGGGCTGCATCTGGAGCTGCCCTACGGACCAGATGCTCCAGTTCCCGGTGGCCACCATGGTGCGCTTTTGCCACAACCATGGCCTGCTGCAAGTGAACGACCGGCCCCAGTGGTGGACGGTCACGGGCGGCGCCCGCCGCTATGTGGACAAGATCGTCGCGGGGATCGACGACGCCCGGCTGAACACCCCCGTGCGCCGCATCGAACGCGACGCCGCCGGTGTGCGCGTGGTGACCGATGGCCGCACCGAGCATTTCGATCGCCTGGTGCTCGCCACCCATTCCGACCAGGCCCTGGCGCTGCTGGCCACCCCCACACTGCAGGAAAAGACCGTGCTGGGCGCCATCCGCTACCAGCCCAACCGCGCCGTGCTGCACACCGACACCTCGGTGCTGCCCACACGCCGTGCCGCCTGGGCCGCCTGGAACTACGAGCGTGCGCCGCAGGATGGCCAGGGTTCGGCCCAGGTGTGCCTGCACTACCTGCTCAACCAGCTGCAGCCGCTGCCGTTCAGCCAGCCGGTGGTGGTGTCGCTGAACCCGGTGCGCGCCATCGACCCAGCCCAGGTGCTGGGCAGCTACGACTATGCCCACCCGGTGTTCGACCTGGCCGCCATCCGGGCCCAGCCCCTGGTGGGCCTGCTCCAGGGGCGCCAGCACACCTGGTTTTGCGGCGCCTGGACAGGCTACGGCTTCCACGAAGACGGTCTCAAGTCAGGCCTGGCTGCGGCCCAGCAGCTGCGTGCCACGCTGCCCGGACCGCTGGCGGAGGCCGCATGAAGGCCGACCGCCCGTTGATCGGTTTTGGCGAGGTGCGCCACACCCGGCTGCGCCCCCGGCACCATGCCTTTGTCTACCCCACCTGCTTTCTCATGCTGCCCATGCGCAGCCTGCCCGAAGCAGCCCAGGCACTGGCCATCAACCGGCGCGGTGCCCTGAGCTTTTACGACACCGACCACGGCGATGGCCGCACGCCCACGCAAGGCGGCGCCCTGGCCTGGCTCGATGGCCTGCTGCAGGCCGAGGGCATTGACGACGCGACGGGCCAGGTCTGGCTGCACTGCTACCCGCGCATGTGGGGCCACACCTTCAAGCCCGTGAGTTTCTGGTACTGCCACCGCACCGACGGCAGCCTGCGCACCATCGTCGTCGAGGTCAACAACACCTTTGGCGAGCGGCACTGCTACCTGCTGGACGCCCCGCGCTATGGCGTCGAGATGCAAGCGAACAAGGTCTTCCATGTATCGCCGTTTTGCGAGGTGCGCGGGAACTACCATTTTCGCTTCCTGCGCACGCACAGCGCCGGCCAGGAGCGCACCGTGGTGCGCATCGACCACGGCGACGAAGACGGCCTGCTGCTGCAAACCAGCGTCAGCGGCGTGCTCGAACCCATCACGCCGCTCACCCTGCGCCGCGCCTTGTGGGGCTACCCCGCCATGACCCTGGCCATCGTCGCCCGCATCCACTGGCATGCGCTGCGGCTGTGGTTCAAGCGCGTGGGCTTTCACCGCAAGCCCGCCCCCCCCGCCGCCCCTGTATCCCGCTGAATCTCTCCTGCTACCGAAGCCCCGCCATGAACAGCACCACCGCCGACCTCCGCAACCTGCCTGCGGGCATCCCCGCCGCTGCGCGCACCGTGCTGCAACTGCTGCAGCGCCTGCAGCAGGGCGCGCTGACCCTGCAGCTGCCCGACGGCACATTGCGCCACTTTGGCCCCGGCGGCAGCCCGGCGGCGGCCATCACGCTGCGCAACTGGAACGTCTGCAGCGCCGCGCTGCGCTCGGGCGACATCGGCTTTGCCGAGAGCTATATCGCAGGCGACTGGACCACGCCGCACCTGACCGACCTGCTCACGCTCTTCATCGCCAACCGCCACCAGGTCGACAGCATGGTCTACGGCAGCTGGGCCGGTCGCCTGCTGTACCGCGTGCGCCACCTGCTGCACCGCAACACCCGTGCGGGCAGCCAGAAAAACATCCATGCGCACTACGACCTGGGCAATGCGTTCTACCGGCTCTGGCTGGACGACACGATGAACTACTCGTCCGCCTGGTTCCAGGGCGATCCCACGGGCGACCTGCGCACCGCCCAGCACGCCAAAGTACGCCGCGCGCTGGAGCAGGCCGGCGTGCAGGCGGGCGACCGGGTGCTGGAGATCGGCTGCGGCTGGGGCGCACTGGCCGAGATGGCAACGGCTGAAATGGGCGCATCGATCACGGGCGTCACGCTCTCGACCGAGCAACTGGCGTTTGCCCGTGCACGCATGGAACGCCTGGGCACCAGCGCGCAGGCCGACCTGCGCCTGCAGGACTACCGCGATATCAACGATGGGCCCTACGACGCCGTGTGCTCCATCGAGATGGTCGAAGCCGTGGGCCGCGCCTACTGGCCCACCTACTTCCAGTCGGTGCACCGGCTGCTCAAGCCGGGCGGGCGCGCCTGTATCCAGAGCATCGTCATCGACGACCGCCTGTTCGAGCGCTACATCGGCTCGACCGACTTCATCCAGCAGTACATCTTTCCCGGCGGCTGCCTGCCCTGCCCGCGCGAATTCCGCCGCGAGGCGCAAGCCGCAGGCCTGCGTGTGCAAGAAGAATTTACCTTTGGCGCGGACTACGCCGAAACCCTGCGCCGTTGGCGCGAGCGCTTTCTGGCGCAGCGCGCGCAGATCCTGCAGCAGGGCTTTGACGAACGCTTCATGCACATCTGGGAGTTTTACCTGGCGTACTGCGAGGCGGCGTTCACCATGGGTGACATTGATGTCGTGCAATACACCCTGGTCAAACCATGACTATCAAAAAAATAGCTGCTTACGCCCTATTGACGGGCGCTACAGCCATTTTTTCTATAAATTCTGCAACCGCTCAATCTGCGGATGCCGCCAGCCCGCTGCCCGGCACCCGGCTCGCGGGCCAGGGCCTGCTGCGCTTTTGGGGCCTGGAGATCTACCGTGCCCGGTTGTGGCTGCACCCTGCATTTCAGCCTGCGCAGTACGCGGCCCACCCGCTGGCCCTGGAACTGACCTACCTGCGCAGCTTCAGCGCGCAAGACATCGCCCAGCGTTCCCTCCAGGAAATGCGCCGCGTGGGCCCCTTCCCCCCTGCCCAGGGCGAGCGCTGGCAGCAGGCGCTGCAGGCTGCGCTGCCCGACGTGCAGGCTGGTGACCGGCTCACTGGCCTGTACCAGCCCGACCAGGGCGTGGTGTTCCAGAAAAACGGGCAGGCGGTCGGTGCCGTGCCCGATGCCGCCTTTGCCCGCCTGTTCTTCGGCATCTGGCTCTCGCCCCAGACCTCCGAGCCCGCACTGCGCCAAGCCCTGCTGGCGCTGCCCGCCACCGCCCCATGAGCACGCCCACCCCTCGCCTGACCACCCGCCAGGGCCTGGCCTACGGCCTGCTGGGGCTGCCGCTGGCCTTTGCCGCGCTACCGCTGTATGTGCTGCTGCCCAACCACTATGCGCGGGAATACGGCATGCCGCTGGCCACCGTGGGCGCCGTGCTGCTGGCCGCACGGCTGCTGGACGCCGCCACCGACCCCCTGCTCGGCCGCTGGAGCGACCACCTGTTTCAGCGATCGGCCCGCGCTGTGCTGGCCGCTGGGGCGGTGTCGGCGGTGGTGCTGTGGCTGGGGTTGGCGGGGCTTTTTTTCCCGTCCGTGCAGGGCGTGCCTGCGCTGACCGCCTGGGCGCTGTGCCTGCTGGTGCTCACCAGCCTGGCGTACAGCCAGATGGGCATCGCACACCAGGCCTGGGGCGCGCGGCTGGGCGGCGACGAAGTGCAGCGCAGCCGCATCGTGGCCTGGCGCGAAGGCGCTGCGCTGGTGGGGGTGGTGCTGGCCTCGTTGGTGCCCGCTCTGCTGGGCCTGCCGGTGATGCTCGGCGTGTTTGCCGCGGCCCTGCTGCTGGGCTGGTGGGCCTGGACCCGCGCACCTCGGCCGTCCAGCGCCGCACTGCAGGCCCCCGTGCCCCGCGCCGCGCTGTGGCATCCCTGGCGGCAAGCGCCGTTTCGCCGCCTGATGGCGGTCTTCCTAATCAATGGCATTGCCAGCGCCATCCCCGCCACACTGGTGCTGTTCTTCGTGCAGGACCGCTTGCAGGCACCGCCCGCGCAGGAGCCCTGGTTCCTGGGCAGCTACTTTGTCTGTGCCGCCCTGTCCATTCCGCTGTGGTTGCGCGCCGTGGCACGCTGGGGGCTGGCGCGCACCTGGCTGGCGGGCATGCTGCTGGCGGTGGCGGTGTTTCTGTGGGCCGCCGCCCTGGGTGCGGGCGATGGCCTGCCTTTTCTGGCGGTGTGCGCGCTCTCCGGCGTGGCGCTGGGCACCGACCTGGCCCTGCCCGGCGCCCTGCTGGCTGGCGTGGTGGCCCGGCAGGGCGACCGCGACCGCCACGAAGGCGTGTACTTTGGTTGGTGGAACCTGGCCTCCAAGCTCAACCTGGCCCTGGCGGCGGGCCTTGCGCTCCCGCTGCTGGACGCGCTGGGCTACACGCCCGGCACCCGCGACCCCACCGCGCTGCACACCCTGGGCCTGGCCTACGCCCTGCTGCCCTGCACGCTCAAGCTGCTGGCAGCGGCAGGCCTGTACTTGCTCATCCTGCGCCCATCCACCCCGGCGGCCCCGCCTGCCGCCCCGCAGATCCGGAGAACCCCATGACCCTGCAACGCCGCTCCCTCCTGTCCGCCGCCGTGCTGGCGCCCGCCCTGCTGTCGGGCTGTGCCAGCCAAAACCTGGCCGGGTACGCAGCCGAAAAGCCCGTGCTCGACCTGGCCCGCTATTTCAACGGCACCATAGACGCCCACGGCATCTTTCAGGACCGCAGCGGGCAGATCGTCAAACGCTTCACCGTGCTCATGCAATGCCACTGGGAGGGCCACCAGGGCGTGCTGGACGAGGCCTTTACTTATTCGGACGGCAGCACACAGCGCCGCGTGTGGCGCCTGACGCGCCATGCCGATGGCCGCTACACCGGCACCGCCGACGATGTGGTGGGCCAGGCCACCGGGCAGACGCAGGGCAACGCCTTTCGCTGGGGCTACACCCTGGCGCTGCCCGTCGATGGCCGGGTGTTCCATGTGGAGCTGGACGACTGGATGTACCTCATCGACGAGCGCGTCATGCTCAACCGCGCCCGCATGAGCAAATGGGGCGTCTACCTGGGCGAGATCACACTCTCATTTACCCGGCGCGGCCCATGAGCCTGAACCCCCGTATCACCCACTGGCAGGGCCGCAGGGTCTGGCTGATCGGCGCATCCAGCGGCATTGGCCGGGCCACGGCAGCGGCCCTGCACGCACGCGGCGCGCAGGTCATCGTCTCGGCGCGCAGTCCCGGCACGCTGGCCGCATTTGTGGTGGCGCACCCCGGCAGCCAGGCGTTGCCGCTCGATGTGACCGCGTTGGCCCAGGTGCAGGCTGCGGCCGCGCAGGTGCTGGCGCAGGGCCCGCTGGACCTGGTGTGCTATTGCGCCGGCACCTACCAGGACATGCGCGCCACCGGTTTTGACCTGGGCACCATGCTGCAACACACCGCCGTGAACTACACCGGTGCGCTGCACTTGCTCGATGCCGTGCTGCCCGCCCTGCTGGCATCGGCCACATCCGGGCGCCCCGGCCATATCAGCCTGGTCAGCAGCGTGGCGGGTTTTCGCGGCCTGCCCAAGGGGCTGGCGTATGGGCCCACCAAGGCAGCGCTCACGCACCTGGCGGAAACGCTGTACCTGGACCTGCACGACCTGGGCCTGGGCGTGAGCGTGGTGCACCCCGGCTTTGTGGACACGCCCCTCACGGCAAGCAACCATTTCCGCATGCCGGCCCTGATCACGCCCGCCACCGCCGCCGCCGCGCTGCTGCGCGGCTGGGAGCGCGGTGCATTCAATATCCACTTCCCCCGGCGCTTCACCGGGGGCATGCAGTTGCTGCGCCTGCTGCCCTACCGGTGGTACTTTGCGGCCGTGCGCCGCTTTACTGGACTGTGATGACCCTTGCCTGCCTGCCCCCGGAAGAAGCCATCACGCGGCTGGTGGAATGCTTTGAAAACCTGCAGCCCGCCACCGTGGCCGAACTGGGCCGCCTGTATGCCCCCGACGCGCGCTTCAAGGACCCGTTCAACGAAGTGCAGGGCGTGCCCGCCATCGAAGCCATCTTCCAGCACATGTTTGGGGCGCTGGAGCAGCCGCGCTTTGTGGTCACAGGCCGGGTGGTGCAGGGCGCACAGTGTTTTCTGACCTGGGATTTTTGCTTTGCGATGCGCAATATCCACCAGGGCGTGGAACAAAAGGTGCGCGGCGCCACGCACCTGGTGCTGGACGACCAGGGCCTGGTCACCCTGCACCGCGACTATTGGGACGCCGCTGAAGAGCTGTACGAGAAACTGCCCATGCTGGGCGCGCTGATGCGCTGGCTCAAGCGGCGCGCGCGCAGCTAATTCTGTTTCCAAATCATTCGTGTCTAGGCGCGAAGCCGCAGACAGTGCTGTAGCACGGCAAGGCGAAGCAACAACGACACGGATGATTTAGAAATGGAATAACGCAGGCCGAACGAGCGGCGTTTAACCAGGCTGGGACTCGGAAAAACTCGGACGCAGCGCCAGCTTGTCCATCAGCCGGGCCAGGTTCGGGTGCTCGGCCCGCCAGTCAATCTCGGGGAAGCGGAACGACAGCCAGCCCAGCGCGCAGCCCACGGCGATGTCGGACAGGCTCAGATGGATGCCGCTGCAAAACGGCTTGTCGCCCAGGCCCTGGGCCATGGCCTTCAGGCTGGCGTCCACCTTGCCCATCTGGCGCTCGATCCAGGCGGGGCTGCGCTGGCTTTCCGAGCGCCCTTCAAACGTATTTTCCAGGCGCACCAGGATGGCCGCGTCCAGCATACCGTCGGCCAGCGCCTCCCAGGTCTTGACCTCGGCGCGCTCACGGCCTGTGGAGGGAATGAGCCTGCCCACGGGCGAGAGGGTGTCAAGGTATTCCACGATCACACGCGAGTCGAACACCGCCTCGGCGCCCTCCATCACCAGGCAGGGCACCTTGCCCAGCGGGTTGGAGGCGGCAATGGTGGTGTCTGCGGCCCAGACGTTTTCCTGCAGAAACTGGTAGTCGAGTTTCTTTTCCGCCATGACAACGCGCACCTTGCGCACGTAGGGGCTGGTGGTGGATCCGATCAGTTTCATGCTTGTGCTTCCGTGGCTCAGGCGCCGTGGGTGCGCCGGGCTGCTGATTCTATCGACACCCGCCCACGCCTGCCTGACAGGTGTGAGACCTACAATACCGCGCCATGAGCCTGTCCACCATTACCGCCCTTTCGCCGCTCGACGGCCGTTACGCCCCCAAACTGGCCCTGCTGCGCCCCATCATGAGCGAGCACGGCTACATGCACCGCCGTGTGCAGGTGGAGGTGACCTGGTTCATCGCGCTCTCGGACGCCGGTTTTGCTGAATTCAAGCCCCTGTCCCCCGGCGCCCGCGCCTACCTGCAGGGCCTGGCGAAGAACTTCTCGGAGGCCGACACCCAGGCCATCAAGGACATCGAGAAAACCACCAACCACGACGTGAAGGCCGTGGAGTACTGGATCAAAGCGAAGTTCGAGGCACGCCCCGAACTGGAGAAAGCCGCCGAGTTCGTGCACTTCGCCTGCACCAGCGAAGACATCAACAACACCAGCCACGCGCTGCAGCTGCGCGCCGGCCGCGACCAGGTGGTGCTGCCCAGCCTGGACCGCATCGTGCTCAAGCTGCGCGAAATGGCCCATCTGCATGCCGACGTGCCCATGCTCAGCCGCACGCACGGCCAGACGGCCAGCCCCACCACCGTGGGCAAGGAAATGGCCAACGTGCTCATGCGCCTGCACGGCGCCATCGATCGCATTGCCGCCGTGAAGATCATGGGCAAGATGAACGGCGCCGTGGGCAACTACAACGCCCACCTCTCGGCCTGGCCCGAGTTCGACTGGGAGGCCTTCTCGCGCCGCGTGATCGAGACGCACGAACCCGAAGGCCTGGGCCTGACCTTCCAGCCCTACAGCATCCAGATCGAGCCGCACGACTACATGGCCGAGCTGTTCGACGCCGTGGCGCGCGCCAACACCATCCTGATCGACCTCTCGCGCGACATCTGGGGCTATGTGAGCCTGGGCTACTTCAAGCAGCGCCTGAAGGCTGGCGAAATTGGTTCGAGCACCATGCCGCACAAGGTCAACCCGATCGACTTCGAGAACGCCGAAGGCAACCTGGGCCTGGCCAACGCGCTGTTGCGCCACCTGTCGGAAAAGCTCCCGGTGAGCCGCTGGCAGCGCGACCTGACCGACAGCACGGTGCTGCGCAACATCGGCGTGGCCCTGGGCTACGCCACGCTGGCCTACACCTCGCTGCTGACCGGCCTGAACAAGCTCGAACTCAACGAGGAAGCCCTGGCCGCTGACCTGGACGCCTCGTGGGAAGTGCTGGCCGAGCCCATCCAGACCGTCATGCGCCGCTACGGTGTGCAGGGCGCCTACGAAAAGCTCAAGGAAGTCACACGCGGCAAGACGGTGACCGCCGAGGCGCTGCACGGCCTGATCCGCTCGCTCGACATCCCCGAGCCCGAAAAGGCCCGCCTGCTGGCGATGACGCCCGCCAGCTACGTCGGCAAGGCCGCCGAGCTGGCGCGCCGGGTCTGACCGTTTCTTCAAGCCTTTTTGGCCTCCAGCGCTTATCAAATAAGCGCTGGCAGCTATCATTTTTATACTGACAGCCCATGGCCATCAAATCCACCATCTTCAAGGCGAATCTGCAGATCGCCGACATCGACCACGGCTACTACGCCGACCATGCGCTCACGCTGGCCCGCCACCCCAGCGAGACCGACGAGCGCATGATGGTGCGGCTGGCCGCGCTTGCTATCCAGGCGCACCAGCTCAATGACCTGTGCAACGGCGATGGCACGCTGGCGTTTGGCGCGGGCCTGTCCGACCCGGACGACCCGGACGCCTCGCTGACCGACTTCACGGGGCGCAAGCGGGTGTGGATCGAGGTGGGCCAGCCCGAGGACAAGCCGCTCACCAAAGCCTGCAGCAAGGCCGACTCGGTCATCGTGTACTGCTTCAACCACGCGTCCGAGATCTGGTGGAAGGGCATTGAAACCAAGCTCTCGCGCCTGGACAAGCTGCAGGTCTGGCGCATTCCCACCGAAGCCTCGCAGGAGCTGGCCCGCCTGGCCGAGCGCAGCATGCAGCTGCAGGCCACGGTGCAGGAAGGCGCCATCACGCTGAGCAGCACGCAGGGCAGCGTGCATGTGGAGCCGGTGCGCTGGAAGTAATTCCATTTCTAAATCACCCGTGTCGTTGTTGCTTCGCCTTGTCGTGCCACAGCACTGATCGTAGGCTTCGCGCCTAGACACGAATGATTTGGAAAAGGAATAACAACAGGGAAGGGTCGGCGCCTTTCACCGCGGCATGGGCGCACCGCAGCGCCAGCACTGCTCAAAGCCGCCTTCCACGACTTCGCCACAGCCGCAGTCCCAGCGGCGCTGCGGCAGGTTGCGCAGGTCGTCCAGCAGCGTCTGGGCGCGCTCCAGGTGTTCGTCGTAGCGCAGCCAGATCTCGGGCAGGCATTCATCGGGCGGCAAGTGCCCGGCGGCGGCGCCCAGATACTGGCGCTGCACCGTGGCAGGCATACCGTCCTCGCACAGCAGGTCGGCCCACAAGGTGGCCAGGGCCATGTTCGGTGCCTGGATTAGACGGCGCATTGCTTGCTCTTTATTTGATAGCTATTACCGCTTATCCATAAAGCGTCAGAGCCTTTTTTCATTCAAATTCTCCTGGGCACGCTCAGCATAGCGGTTGAAGCGCCAGGCCGTGCCCTCGTGCTGAATGCGCTGCCAGGTGGCGCGTTTTTGCACCGGGCCCATCGCTGGCCAATGCTGCACTTCTTCAAAGCTGCGCCCGCAGCCCTTGCACCAATCATCGCCTTGGCTGGTGGAGCAAATGGCGATGCAGGGGGTATCGGGCGTGGTGGCATACCAGTCCAGCCACGCAGCCAGGGCGGCGGCGCTCATCTGTGCTTCGTCGATGGCGGTGCTGTGGCGGTACGCCAGGTCGGCATACACCTCGGCCAGGGCCTGCACGGCCGGGGCCAGCACTACGCCATCGGGGCTGGGCGATTGCGCTCGCCAGTGGTTGATCGCGGCTTCGATGTCGGTGATGTGGATGGCGGCCATGGTGGAAGAATCATAGTGGCGCCGCCCACATGCGCGCCGCGCCAGGGGCTATGGCCCTGCGCTGCGTGCTGATCAGGCTTGTGCTCTAATTCCGGCCGAAGGGGAGTAGCTTGAACCCGCACAGCATGGCAGAGCGGGAATCGGCAGGTCGTCAACACGGTGCAACGCACCCGGCCTGTCGGGGTCGTGCCCAAAGAAGCACGGCCGGGCAAGACCTTCACCCGCCGCCGCATTGCGCTGCGCGCTGGGTTCTGCCTACCTCTGCCTCTCGAAAGAATCCATGGAACAGTTCATGACCCCCGAATTCTGGGTCGCCGTCGGTCAGATCATCATGATCGACATCCTGCTCGGTGGCGACAATGCCGTCGTCATCGCGCTGGCCTGTCGCAAGCTGCCGGCGCACCAGCGCACCAAGGGCATCCTGTGGGGCACCGCAGGCGCCATCATCCTGCGCGTGGTGCTGATCTACTTTGCCCTCACGCTGCTGGCCATTCCCTTCCTCAAACTCGTCGGCGCCGCGCTGCTGGTGTGGATTGGCGTGAAACTGCTGGCGCCGGACCCCGACGACGACCACAGCAACATCAACGCCAGCGACAAGCTGCTGGCCGCCATCAAGACCATCATCATTGCCGACCTGGTGATGAGCATCGACAACGTGATTGCGATTGCAGGTGCCGCCCAGGGCGCAGCCGACCACCACGAAATGCCTCTGGTCATTTTTGGCCTGGTGATCAGCATTCCGATCATCGTCTGGGGCAGCCAGCTGGTCATCAAGCTGATGGACCGCTTCCCCGCCATCATCACCGTCGGTGGCATGCTGCTGGGCTGGATTGCCGGCACCATGCTCGTCTCCGACCCGGCCGTGGCCAACGCCGACACCCTGCCCTGGATGCTCAAGATCGACCAGGCCAACGACTGGATCAAGTACAGCGCCGGCATTGCAGGTGCACTGCTGGTGCTGGCCCTTGGCAAATGGATTGCCGCGCGCCATGCGGCAGAGGCCAAACCCGAGCCTGCGGCCCACTGACCGCCGGTTCCATCCATGCACGGGGGCTTCGGCCCCCGTTTTTGCGTGCGCCCGGGGGCTTGCGCTATGCTGGCAGCATGAAACTCCTTGCCAAATGGCTGCTCAGCGCCAGCGCGCTGCTGTTGGTGGCTTATCTCTACAGCGGTGTGCAGGTGCAGAGCTTTACCTCGGCCCTGATTGCCGCTTTCGTCATCGGCCTGTTCAACGCGGTACTGCGGCCGGTACTGGTGCTGCTGACACTGCCGGTCACCATCGTCACCGTCGGGCTGTTCCTGTTCGTCATCAACGCGCTGATGTTCTGGGCCGCCGCCGGAGTGCTCGATGGTTTCCACGTCAGCGGCTTTGGTGCGGCGCTGCTGGGCTCGCTGCTGTACTCGGTGCTGGGCATCGTGATCGAATCAGCGCTCGGCGGTCTGTTCGCGAAGAAGTGACTCGACGGCACGCAGCCGCGTGTCGATGATCGACACCTCGACATGGTCGGCTGCGGTGCGGCTTTGGCGCGCCAGGTCCTGCCCAGCCCGCAGGCGATCGACTGCCGCCGCATAGTCGTAGCGGGCGGCATGGGCTTCGGCCTCGGCGCGCACCGCGCGCAGTACCTGCCCCTGCGCCTGCAACACACCGGCCAGCAACTGCCATGCGCCCGCATCCCGCGGGTGCAGTGCCACCCAAGTCTGTAGCTGCCCCGCCAGTTCGGACGCGCCCTGCGCTGCCATCGGGCTGCGCAGCAGGGCCTGCGTGCGCAGCATCAACTCGGGCCGGCCAGGCCCCATCGGCACCAGGGCCAGTGCGCGGACCGCATCGCCTGCGGCCAGTTCCACCTCAGCCGCCAGCAGGCGCGCCTGGCGTGTGGCCGGGGCATTGCCCTGCACGGACTGCTGCAGGCGCGGCATCAGAGCCCGCGCGGCTGCAGGCTCACGCAACTGGCTGGCAGCGAGCACGGCGGCATACAGCACGGCGGCTTGGCGCGCCGCAGGCAACGCAGAGAAACCCACACCCTGCGGTTCGGCCTGCCACTGGCGCAGCACGTCCACACCGGGATTCGAGAGCACGCGGGCACGGGCTGCCAGCATGCCATGCTCCAGTGTGGGGGCGGGCGGCGCGGCACCGCCCGCGGGCAGGCGCGACTGCATGTCGGCCACGCGCTGCGTGGTCAGCGGGTGGCTGCGCAGGTAGGGCCAGGAGCCGTTGTCATTGATGCGGTTGGCCTGCTGGAGCTTCTCGAACATGCCGACAAAGCCCTGCGGCGCAAAGCCTGCGGGGGCCATCAGGCCAAAGCCTACGCGGTCGGCCTCGCGCTCCATGTCCCGCGAAAAATTGAGCTGGTTCTGCACCACCAGCGCCTGCCCACCTATCGACAGCGCCTGCGCCGCGTTGGGGCTTTTGCTGGCGGCCAGGGCCCCCAGAATCATGGCGCCGATCATCAGCGGCGTCTGGCGGTTTTGCTGCGCGATCAGCCGTGCAATGTGGCGCTGGGTGACGTGGCTCAGTTCATGCGCCAGCACAGAAGCCAGTTCGTCACGACTGCCCACCACACCCAAAAGCCCCAGGTGCACGCCCAGATAGCCCCCGGGCAGCGCAAAGGCATTGACCGTGCGGTCGCGCCCCAACAACACCTCCCAGGCAAAACGCTCGTCCAGTTCAGGCGACAGCTCACCCCGCTCACGCGCCGCCGCCAGCAGCGCCTGCCAGAGCGTCTGCACATATTCCATGAGCACCGGGTCGTCGATGTAGTCCGGGTCGCGGTACAGCTGGCGGATGATGCCATCGCCCAACCGCCGCTCGGCACTGGTCGTGATGTCACCACCGTCGCCCAGCGTGGGCAGGCTGGACTGGGCCGTAGCCGGTGCCACGGCCAGCGACCCTGTTGCTACCAATAATGAAGCTATCAGCGCACGACCAGTCAGCGCTAGAGGCCTATTTTTCATATATCTTCGCCAAGGAATAGGGCGCTTTGTTCAAAGCCTGCCGGGGTCTGCCATGAACGTATGATGCCCTGACACGCCAAAGTTTCCGCACCCTTCTTGCTGTAAGCACCATGACCGTACTCACCCACTTCGACGCCCAGGGCCAGGCCCACATGGTGGACGTCGCCGCCAAGGCCGCCACACACCGCATCGCCATAGCAGGCGGGCGCATTGAAATGCTACCCGCCACCCTGGCCTTGATCGAGGCCGGCACCGCCAAAAAGGGCGACGTGCTGGGCATCGCCCGCATTGCGGGCATCCAGGCGGCCAAGAAAACCAGCGACCTCATTCCGCTGTGCCACCCGCTGGCACTCACCCGCGTCGCCCTGGACTTTGATACCGCCAGCGCCCACCAGGTGGGTGCCACAGGCATCTACTGCACCGCCACCGTAGAAACCGTGGGGCCAACGGGCGTGGAGATGGAGGCCCTCACCGCCGTGCAGGTGGCCCTGCTCACCATCTACGACATGTGCAAGGCCGTGGACCGGGGCATGTCCATCCACGGTGTGCAGGTGCTGGAAAAGCACGGGGGCAAATCGGGGAGCTTTGTGGCGCCGTGACGCCCGGTAGAGCCCGGCGCGGCCCGTTCGACAAGCCTGCCACAACTCCACCACCGCAAACTTCATGGAGGACTGCTGCCCCCTGAATGGGAAGGGCCCAAAGCCCGGTTCAGTTTTGTCCAGCGAGCGTAGTCCTTGGGGTAGGCTGCGCGGAAACGCTGCAGGTGGTAGGCCACCTCGTCATCGCGCCCCAGCAGGGCAGCGCTTTCGATCAGCGGCTCGATCACGCGCGGCTCGGGTGAATAGTGCAGCAGCGAAGTGGCCAAAGCGTGCACCCTTTCCGCTGTTTCGCGGTTCACCGGCATGGTCGTCAGCCGCGCAAAATCCACCGCATCCGAAAACAGCCATGTGCCGGACACCTTGTCCAGCGTGCCCTCGCGCAGCGAAGGCGTGCGCTGCTCGACCGGTTTGAAAACTTGGCTAACGCGGTGGTAGCTCCACCCCATCCAGACCATCGTCACTATAAAAATAATAGCTGCCAGCGCTTTCAAATAGGACGCTATAGGCCAATTTTTCCAAAAATTCAGCATCCTCTGTGTTGGCAGACCCTGCGCCGGGCTGCGCCACAACACCAGCACGGCCAACACCGTCACCAGCTGGAACGGCCCGTACCACAGCGGAAACTCCAGCATGCTGTGCAGCCCCACCAGCGCCAGAATGCCCCAGGCCAGTTGCCGCGCCGGGTCCGTCTCACGCCAGGGGCGCGCGCGCCATATCCAGGCCAGCACGGCAGAGCACGCCAGCACCGCCGCAGGCACGCCCAGCTCCACCGCCAGATGCAGTGGCAGGTTGTGCGCGTTGTCGAGCAACACACAAAAGCGCTCACCCGGGAACAAGGTACTGTAGTGCGCAAAGTCCAGCTCACCCCAGCCCCAGCCCAGCCAGGGCTTCTGGGCGATCAAATAGAGCACGTTGGACCACAAAACCCGGCGGCTGGTGCAGCCCGGCGCATCACCAAAGCGTGCGAACAAGCCTTCGGCCCGGAATCCGGTCCATTGCAGCAGCAGTTCGGGCAGCAACCAGGCCGCCACGCCATAAATAACCAAACCCACCAGCGCCAGCCCCACCGCCAGGCGCCCCAGTGACACCCGCCACAGCACCAAAAGCGCCCCCACCACGCACCACTGCGCCAGCCCCGTGCGCGACGCCGTGGCCGCACTGCCCACTGCCAGCAGGGCCAGCGCCCAGGCCGTCAGAATCCCGACCAGCCACAGAGGCCAGGGCCGACCGCCCCCATGCAAGTCTTCCCCGGCCTGCGCCGAGCCCCCTCCCGCCGATGACGCACGCAAATGCGCCTCGGTCTGCGCCACCACCCACAGCAAAGCCCACAGCCCCATGCTGAGCAGCGTGGCCTGCTGGTTGCGCTGCCGCAAATTGCCCATGGCCTGGCCGGGCTTGGAGGCATGCACCCAGGGATCAAGCCCAGGGGCCGCGCCAAAATATTGCAGCAGGCCGATGGCACTGGCCAGCACGGCGGCCAGCAACAGGCCCGCGCCAAGCCAGGTGGCCATCTCGGAGCGATCCATCCAGCCGCCCCGCACAGTGTTAACGCGGCCTGCTGAGCGTGCATTCCACACCACCGCCACCACCCAACCGCACAGCCCGGCAGCCATCAAGGGCCAGAAGTTGGTAGAGGGTGGCTGGGTATAGGAAAACAGAAACGGGAAGGCAACCGCCAGCGCCATCAGCGGGGCAGTGAGGCAAGCAAGGTACACGAGAGGACGGCGCAAGGTGGGCGGATGATACCCACGATACCCTTGTTTTCAATGATGCGATTGCATCATGATGATTTGGAATCATGACATCACTCCCACGAGAATGCAGGAGGCATGTCATGCGCACCACCATTGATCTTGAATACGATATCTTGATTGCCGCCAAGGAAATCGCCCGCGCCGAAAACACGAGTCTGGGCAAAGTAATCTCGCGCTTGTTGCGCCAGGCGCTGACCGGAGGTGCAGCACCCCAAACCATCAACAACCTGCCCGCCACGGCCACAGGGTTCGTGCCCTTCGGGTCGCGCGGGGTCGTTGTCAGCAACGAACTGATCAATCGCTTGCGCGATGCCGACGGCATTTAGACCATGCGTGCCCTGCTCGACGTCAATGTCCTGATCGCCCTGCTGGATGCGGCGCACATGTACCACGCCCGCGCCACGCAGTGGCTGCAGCAGGAGATTGCTCACGGCTGGGCCTCCTGCCCACTCACGCAGAACGGCTGCTTGCGCATCATGGCCCAGCCCGCCTACCCCCAGGCCCTGCCGTTGGCGGCAATCGTCAGCCGCCTGGCACAGGCTACCGCACACCCTGCGCACGCCTTTCTTGCCGACGACTACAGCCTGCTCGACGCCAATCAACTGCACTGGCCCCACCTGCTGGGTCATCGGCAAATTACCGTCAGCTATCTGCTGGGCCTGGCCGTGCGCCACCAGTGCCGCTTCGTCAGCTTTGATGCCCGGTTGAACCTGCGCGCCGTGCCCGGCGCGCACGCGGAGCATTTGGTCACCCTCTGATCCCGAGAAATCCACCAAACACAAGGTTGTCGGTGTATAAATTTCTGGTCGAAAACCCTTGAAATTGAAATTTTCTTCTGCCAAGTAGAAAAATGACCGGAACACTCGTTGGATACGAATTCTGAGGGAACGCCTTGCCACCGGCGCCTTCCCTCTTGCTCGGCCTGCGGCCATCTTCCCCGCGACCAAAGTGACCGCAATGACGAACTATTTGCAAGTGCCTGGCCATGTTGCGCCGGTAACCAGCAGTCCACTGGAGCATCTGCTGTTCGCTCTCAAGCACGAGGGCCTGGAGACGCAGGCAGCGGTGCTCGCGCTGCAGAAGATCCGCTATTGAGACGCAACGCCCTGCGCGGAATTTGGCCTGCAAATGGCACAGGAAGCCCTCGACAAAGACCTGCGCGGTAGAGCGAATTTCTGGCCCGGTTCGACCGCGTCTACAAGGCGGTAAACGACGCGATCGACATGAATGAAAACGACCTTGCGCTGTTGGTGCGCTTCGCCGTTCAGAATGGCGAACAACTCTCGCACAACCGCGTCAAACAATTCATCGCGAAAGGCCATTCTCAGCAGCTACCGAACTTGGCCCAGCAGACCATCTCAGCAGCCTACGAACGCGAATAGTCAGCTTACGGTGCCAAGCGCGATGGGCACTTTTAAGTCATGGGAGGCTTTTGGCTGCACCGGGTCAAATGTGCCACCAACAGCCAGTTAATTGGAATCTGACCCCAATTTTATTCCAACAAAACCCGTTGGATGGGGTGGTCTCGGTCGGGAGACGGGGGTTTTAGAGATTTCCGTCCGACCCAATTTCTCAAAATGAATCCAAAGGAAAATAACCTAACGGCTCCGCATTTTCGGCATCAATTAAAACAGTCCAAACTTTTTCACGATCCACCATCGGCAGATATCGCAGACTGTCCACGGAACGTCCTGTTTCAGAAATAGCCTGATCAATCAATGCCGCTTGACTGGCAAAACGCTCCCTTAGATTCTTGACGGGCCTAGCGCTTTTGAGAACATCCCCAGTGCGGCTTGCATAGGGCTGCCACAGGTCACTGCGTGCGGACAATGGAATACCAGCCAACGCCTGCATCGTGGCATCAAATTGCTCCGAGGCGTTTTTGAATTTTCTGAGCGCAATCAAGGATGGGCCTGTGACAGGCAGTTTTTGCAAAGAGGGTGGCGCCTTCGACAAAATTCCATCATTAATATCTACAGCGTGAACTACGCTCAACCGATCATATTCATAAACCAGATAGACCGGCCGCGCCACGAAGACAGTCCACAAACCATATCCGAGAGCGAGTACCTGCAACGCTCCGATGATCATGAAGTCCGATACCAATTCACGGCGAGGCTTATTCTTATTAAAAATAATCAACGTAACCAGCGGCCCCACAATGATATCCACTGCTACGACAAGTATAAACAACGACCTGCCCCCGGAAATCTCCCTATAGGGATAGGGATACCATAGCCAAAAAACCAGCACCGCCGCCATAGTGGCAGCACACAAACTGATGCCCAAATGAATAGCACTGGCACGAAGTCGCTGTTTCCAATATCGTATTGCAGTCATAATCTATTGCAGATGTACATTTACAAAACACTAACGATAACATCAAAAATCATCACTACACAATATGAGAATCATTTTTTGATTTCATCAAAACCCTCCTCAAACCCCTTAGACAATCCACTCGGAAAATCAACCAATCCAACAGATTCAGGATATTTTTTTTGCATATTTTCCCAACGCTTTTCTATGGTATTACAGTGCGCTTCGGAATAGATACCACACAAGACTCTCAACTGCTTTTCAGCTGCCGCGTACTCACCTCGCATTGCTCTTGCTAAAGCATACTGGTACAAGGCTGGTGAGTAAGGATAACGCCGAGCCACCCTGGCCATTAATAAGATATTTTTATCACTCTCGTATTCATAGTCATGCATAACTCGAACATCATACATAGCCTTCAGCTGGCTTAGTATAAGAAATTCGGGCCGAACATCCGGAAGACCGATATCCCTTCCAATTTGTGCAGACTGCATTCTCACTGCCACGTCCACAGACACGGATTTCACATAGTCTATACAGACCGCAAAGTATAAAATAGCAGACGCCATAACCCATGGCACCTGAAGTTTCAACTTTGAACCATACTCTTTAAAAATCGAGCGCTTGCCATCCAGATAGCCCATCACCAACCCAGCAGGCATTAAAAAATATGCGTAAGATAGTGGATATTCAAGGAGCCCATGAATAAACACCCCAGCTACTAGACAATACAAAAACACCTCACTGCTGCCACCTCGGTAGACAAGGTGCCTAAAAAACCAGAGACAGATCAACCCGGCGAATATGATCGCAAGAGGCCATCCGTTCCAGACAATGAGATCCAGTATGAAGTTATGCGAGTAACTCATATAAGTTCGAAGAATAGGCACACTTTCGGCAGTAGCTTGCTGTGCCCACCCCGTTTGCAACCATCCATATCCAAACCATGGCCACATTGAAACAGCCTCCAACAGTGCTGACCACATGGTAATCCGCACGTCATGCATGGGTAGGTCGCGAAAATTCTGATCTGCTGTAATAAAGGCTTTACTTCCCATTAAAGGAACTACAAAGTACCAAGTTACAAATATGGCAAACACAAATAAAAATACATTTCTATTTTTGTCATTTTTCTGAAAAATCAGCACAGCGAAAATAAATGCCATTTGCAACCAGCCTGTCCGCGACTGCGTGATTGCCATACCAAAAGCCAGAAAACATCCTGCCAGTAGCATCACATAAATATTCAATCTACTTCTGGAATACAAGCACAATGAGGCACACAAAGCAATAAAACACAGAGTACTAAAGTTATTTATCTGGCCCAGGTTTGCACCAGGGCGATCGCCCATATCACTTTCCATAAAGAAAACCGCCAAACTCCATGTCTGGGTCCACTGAACAAGGGCTATACCAATGGATGCAATCGCGGACATAACCAACGTAAACAGAAGTGCGGTCATCCACTCTTCTTTTTCTTCCTGCCTTGCCATGAATGAGCCGACATGAATGGCAATAAGGTAGATCGATAGATAGAGAGATACCATGAAGGCATCACCGGAAAAGACCAGCAAGCCGGTTCCATACTGTATCCATGCCACACTGACGGCAAGCACCACAAATACAATAAGAGGCCACGCAATGCCAGAATGCAGTGATGGATATTTCCATGTACGGGCTGCTGCAGCGACCCAGAGCATTAAAATAGCCGCAAATGCCAACCCTTCATTCCAAGCAGGCAGCCAGGGGTACGCTTTGTTGGGAATCAACCATGACAATGACATCGCGATCAACCCCATCAATGCCATGATGCTTTTTAATTCCCGTGTCAACTTCGCTTCCTTTCTTCCATAAAAAAAGACCCCGAAGGGTCTTTTTAGATTGCTCTAGGCAATTAGATCTGACCGCGGCACGAGCCAGGCAGGTACTTGAGGGTCATGGTGGTGCCGTCACCAGCCAGACCACAACGCCAGCCCCAGATGGTGGTGTTCACGTCACCATTTGCCAAAGCCAAGGCCTGTGTCTTCATAGGCACCAGCGAAACAACCTTGCCAGCAGCATCTTTCAAGTCACTCGCGGCAGAAGCCGTGATCAACACCTTGCCGGCGGAATCAGTTTCCATCTTATCAACATATTTGGTACCGCTACCAGAACTGATTTCGCAACCCCATGTGTTGGCGAGAGGCAGTGTCGTACCCACGGTGGATTGCACGGTTTCCGTGATGCTGGTACGGCAGGCAGAGCCGGCCAAAATGATTTCAGAAACCTTGGCGCGAATGGTGTAGTCCTGGTACGCAGGCAGTGCCACAGCAGCCAAGATACCGATAATCGCCACAACGATCATCAATTCAATCAGGGTAAAACCTTGTTGCAGATTACGTTTCATATATTTCTCCTCGGAGTCAAGTGCAAATGAAAACCTGCAGACGTATTCTTCAGGTTCGGTGCTATACAAGCATGTTCTGTGCCAAACAACCTGTCGTTACATTCTTGCACCCATGAGTGCGGCTTTCATTGCGCAACGGCCCGTTTCGCAACAAATCACACGCCCCCATACTTCGACTGACATTTTTGTCTCTCACATCTGTCACCAACCGCATCTTTTCTTACACATCCAGCACATCCCCCGCTTGCAGCCACCGAATGTCATGCGGCGCAGCAAACCCATGCGGGGTGCGCGCATCAAAGCGGCGAATCTCCTCCATGATGAGCGCGGTCTCTGACGGTTTGGTATGGGTGATGTAGATGGGGAACGACCGGGCCGGGTCGAGTTGGGCCAGTTCCAGCGCCAGGGTTTGGGGGGCAAGGTGCTGGGCGCGCTCTGCCAGGGCGCTCTCGCGGTTGCTGAAGGCAGTTTCGATGACCAACATGGCCACGGGCAGCTGGTTGATGCGCTGCCAGAAGGCGGGGTTGCGGCCCGTGTCGCCGCTAAACACCCACCAGTCGTGAGGCCCTTGTACCGCGTAGCCTACGGCGGGGACGGCATGGCAGGCGGGCAGCACCTCTAGCCGGGTGCCTGCCACTTCCAGCGTTTGCCCTGCGGCCAGTGCCTGGTATTGCAGAAAAGGAGCGGCATCACTGGGAATACGGCTGAAGTCCGGCCAGATCACGTTGTTGAACACATGGGCCTGCAGTGCGGCGATGGTCTCCTGCAAGGCGTGCACCTGCACGGGGCTACTGCGGCGGGACGATATGGCGTCCAGCATCAGCGGCAGTGCGGCGATATGGTCCAGGTGCGAGTGTGTGAGAAAAACATGGTCGATGGCCTGCATTTCGTCCAGGGTGAGGTCGCCCACGCCTGTCCCTGCATCGATGAGGATGCGTCCATCGATCAGAAATGAGGTGGTGCGGCAGTCCCGGGCAATCGCCCCGGAGCAGCCCAGCACGCGGACTTTCATGGTTGCTGCGGCCTTTATTCTGTTTCCAAATCATTCATGTCTAGGCGCGAAGCCGCAGACAGTGCTGTAGCACGGCAAGGCGAAGCAACAACGACACGGATGGTTTAAAAATGGAATTACTTGGTGTCGAAATGGGTCGATCCGTCCCACGCGGGGTTGTAGGGTAACACCCGCAGGGCCTGCAGGCGCTGGCTGTAAAACTCCAGCAAAGCTCTTTGTGCGTGGGCAGCCACCAGTCCAGGCCAAAGGCTGTCGCACCGGGGCCAGTCTTGTGCACGAAAGGCGGCCAGCCACTCGTGCCAGCGGTCCAGGGCATTTTGCGGGTCGGCGTCCAGCGTGCCCGCTTCAGCCACCGGGCGGTAGATGGCCACGGCCTGCTCCTTGCCTTTGACGCGCACGCGGTCCAGCTCCTGCCATGCAAAACCTTGTACCTGCGCACGGGTGCTTTCGCTGGCGACGATTTCCACGCCATACACTTTGCACAGGCCTTCCAGGCGGGAGCCCAGGTTGACGGCATCACCGATCACGGTGTAGCTGCGGCGGATGTCTGAGCCCATGTCGCCCACGCACATAGGCCCGGTGTTGAGCCCGATACCGATGCCGATTTCGGGCAGGCCGCGCGCACGGTGCTCAACATTGAGGGCATGCACGGCCTGCGCCATGCCCAATGCTGCGCGCACGGCCAATGTGGCGTGCTCCGGCGTTGCCACGGGAGCCCCCCAGAAAGCCATCACACAATCACCCATGTATTTGTCGATGGTGCCGCGCTGCTGGCGGATGACCTGGGTCAGGCGTGAAAATATCTCATTGAGCAAGGCTTGCAGCTGCACGGGCTCCATGCGCTCGGACATGGCGGTAAAACCGCGCATGTCGCAAAACATGACCGTGAGTTCGCGGTTGGCGGCCTGCATGCTGTAGCGCGCGGGCTCCAGCACCATCTCGTCCACCAGCTCGGGCGGAACATAGGTGCCAAACAGGTGCGCCAGCCCGCGCTTGGCGCGGCCTTCCACAAAATACCCGTAGCTCATGTTCAGCGCAAATGCCAGCAGCACCAGGGCCAGCACGGCCGCCAAAGGCATGGTCAGGCTGTGCACCTGGTACAGCCAAAGATTGAGCCCCGTCAGCCCCGCAAACAACCCCAGGCTCACCCCGACCGTCGCACCCGCACCCAACAGGGGCAGGGCCACGGCAAGCAGCATCCCGGCACAGGCGATCTGCAGCACATCAAACCCGATGGCGTAATCGGGCTGCACCGGGTTTCGCCCATCGAGGAAACCCGCAATCATGTTGGCGTGGGTTTCCACCCCCGGGTAGGCGCCGCCCACGGGCGTGGCGCGCAGATCCTGCAAGCCCGGGGCGGTGGTACCCACCAGAACGATCTGCCCCTGCAGGCTGGCGGCGGGGAGGAGGCCTTCCAGAATATCGGCCGCAGCGACATAGCGGAACGATCCACCACGGGGGCCACCCGGCCCCCGGTAGGGCACCAGTGCAGCAAGCTGCCGATCCGTTGGCAGCAGCAGGGATCGTCCGTCCTGGTGCAGTTCAATGCCCTGCACAAAGGGCACGGCGGCATCTTCATAGCCCGGCGCATAGCCTGGACGGATGGTGGGCATGCCCAGCAACATGCGGAACACCGCCAGCGCCAGGGATTCGTAATATTGCCCCTGGTATTGGGCCAGCAGGGGAAGAGCCCGGACCACGCCGTCATCGTCGGTCATGGCGTTAAAAAAACCGGCTGTTGGTGCCGCTTGCGCCAGTGGCGCAATGTTGCTGCCATATCCTGTCCACGCCGTGGACTGCAGGCGCTTGCCTTGGAGCTGCGCGGCGGTCAGCGCGGGCGCTGGCAGTGCGCCATGCGATCGGCCATCCCGGTCACTGGTGAAGTAATAGCCCAGAACAACGTTCTGACCCTGCAGGGTGGCAGCAAACCGGGCGTCAAAATCCAGCGCAGGTGCCAATTGCGCCAGTGCCACGACAAAGTCCTGCTGCTTGCGCAGCGGCCCCGCGGCCAGACGCTGCAGGCTGGCCAGGCCCGAACTACCGTCCGGCTCGGCGAACACGACATCAAAGCCGACTACGGCGGCCTGCTGACGGCCCAGAAGTTCTTGGGAAAAGCGCGCCAGCTTGTCCCGCCCCCAGGGCCATTGCCCTACCCGGGCCAGGCTGGTTTCGTCAATATCCACGATGACGATGCGATCGTCCATGGTGCGCGGCATGGTAGCGCGCAGCCGGGCATCGTAGATCAGGTGATCCAGGCGCTCGAACATTGGTACTCGCAATACCCCGGTGGCGTGCAGCAAGGCCAGCACCAACGGCAAAGCCACCACGGCCATGCGCAGCCAACGCCTGCGCAAAACGGCGACGAGCCTGCCTGCCAAACCTGGGCTGCGCATGGCGGTGCCTGGCGCTACGGCCCTGCGCCGTCAGTCTTGCATGAACTGCATTTCCGTACCGGCCAACTCCAGCCGGTCGCCAGCGTGCAAAGGCACAGGGGTATTGCCGATGCGCGCACCGTTGAGCATGGGATTGTCCGGCCCCTCCACATGGGCCAGCACGAAGCCCTGGTGGCGCCGCGTAATGGATGCCACCGCCACACCCGGCTTGCCAATGGTGGTGACGACTTTGGTCAAGGCCACCTCACGTCCGGCTGCAGCGCCCGAGAGCACACGGATGACGGCCGTCACAGGCGCGGCTGCAGCCGCAGGGGCCGGTGCGGGACGGGGTGGAATCGGGGGCGGCACCATGCCTGGTTTGAAAAGCATGGTTTTTTCGAAGCCGTTGCTTTCGTCTTCATGGAGGAAGCGGATTTTGTACTTGCCCACTTCCACGGTGTCACCGTTGCGCAGGGCCTGGCGCTTGACCGCCTTGCCATTCACGTAGGTGCCATTGGTGCTGCCCAGGTCCTCGGCCTCGACCCCTTGCTCGTTCATGTGGAAGGCAACATGCTCACCGCTGACCGCGAGGTTGTCGATCACGATGTCGTTGTAGGGGCGGCGCCCGAGCATGGTGCGCTCCTTGCTGAGCTCCACCTCTTTGATGACAACACCGTCGATCGAAACGATCATTTTGGGCATGACCAACTCCTGCTTTTGTTTTGCATTTGAAATAAATGGATGGGCACTAGGCGGTACGCATGAGCCGTGACATGAAGCTCCGCTTGCTTTCGGGGGCCCCCGCCTGCACCAGCACCACGCTGATGTTGTCGCGGCCACCATTGGCATTGGCCGCGTCGATGAGGCGACGTGCCTTGTCCTCCAGCGGCAGGGCAGCGGACGCCAGCGTGGTTAGCTCCTCGTGAGACACCATTTCGCTCAGGCCATCGGAACACATCAGATACAGGTCCTGCGGCTCTACCTTGAATTCGTTGACTTCGATGAGCACATCGTCTTCGACCCCCAGCGCCCGTGTCACCAGATTGCGGCTGGACGACAGCGCAGCCTGCTGCGCCGTGATCAGCCCAGCGTCAACCTGCTCCTGCAGCCAGGAATGGTCCCGCGTGATCTGCTCCAGCAGACCTGCACGCAGGCGGTAGCAACGCGAATCGCCGATATGCCCCAACACCAGGCGGCGGCCCTGGAAAACACCCACCACCAGTGTGGTGCCCATACCCGCATATTGCGGATTGGCCTCGGCCGCACCCAGAATGGCCTGGTTGGCATTGCCTACGCAGATCTCTATGGCACGGCGCAGGTCAAATGCCTTGAGATGCGCGCCCGCCTCGCCCAACCAGCGCGCCAGTTCGGTACGGATGAAGGTCGTCGCCATGCCGCTGGCTACTTCGCCCGCGTTGTAGCCCCCCATGCCATCGGCCAGCAAGGCCAGTTGGGCCTGTGGATCGATCGCAACAGCGTCTTCATTGTTGGCGCGCACCCGGCCAGGGTCTGTCCGTGCGAAAAACTCGTACCCCATCGTGGCCGACGTCATTGCACACCTGGCTCGGAAGCAGAAACAGGGGCCCGCGCAGCAGGAATATCCAATACAGTTTCTTGAAAAGCCGCCATGTTGTGCTCTTGTTGATTGCTGCGCGCATCATAGACGAGCGGCTGCTGCGCCGGTGCAGTGTTGGCGGCTTGCAAAAGCGCGTTTTCCACATTGCGCAGATCAACGGCAAATTGACGCCCCGTCTGGTAGCGCTCCCGGGGGTCTTTGCGCAAGGCCAATGCCACGACGTTGGCCAGATCGGTCGGCAAATCCGGGCGCAGCGTGCGCATATCGGGCGCTGGCTGGTGGGCAATGTTGTGCATCAGCGCACTCATCGAATCGCCCCGCAGCGGCAGACTGCCTGTCAGCAACTGAAACAGGGTCACCCCCAAGGCATACAAGTCGCAGCGGCCATCAACCTTGTTTCCCGCCAATTGCTCAGGCGCCATGAAACTGGGGGTTCCGAGCACAAGGCCCGTGCGGGTTTTGCTGCTGTCGGTGATGCGGGCAATGCCGAAGTCTGAAACCTTGACCGCGTTGGCAGCCGCATCAAACATGATGTTGGCGGGCTTGATGTCACGGTGCACTACGTTTTGCTGGTGCGCATAGTCCAGCGCCTCGGCCACGCGCGCCACGATGGAAACCACTTGCGGCACAGGCAAAAGTTGCCCCGGCTTCGTGGCGCCGACCAGATCCTGGCCTTTGAGCAGTTCCATGGCGATCCAGGCCAGGCCCTGCTCGTCTCCCGCATCGTAGATGGTGACAATATTCTGGTGCTGCAGCCGCCCGGCAGACTCGGCTTCACGGAAAAAGCGTGCACGCGCATCCACCAGCGCAGTGCCGTCGAACTCCTGGTCCAGCGCAAGGGTTTTGATGGCCACCACACGGCCAATTTTGGGGTCGCGCCCTTGGTAGACCACGCCCATGGCACCGCGCCCCAGTTCTTTCTCGACCTGGTAGCGACCCAGCAATGAGGGCAGGGCGCCTGCGGGCGCTTCCATGGCATTGGCGGTTTCGGCATTGGCCGCTATCTCGGCCAAGTGGCGGGCGCGTTTGCGGCCCTTGCGGGCTTGCGCATGGTTACGGTCCTGCCGCAGGATGTGCTCGTACACCGCACGCGCCTTGACGTATTGGTGCTTTTGCTCGAAGTCCTGTGCAAGGTTCACCAGATTGGCCTGCAGCTCAGGACCCGGCGGTACGCGCCGCAGGCGTTCAAACGCCATGTCCAGTTGCCCCTGGCCCTGCAAGGCCAGGCCCATCATGCGGTTCGGCTCCTGGCCATCCTGGTGCGTATCCCCTGACGCAGCCCGCACTGGCAACCGGCTACGCGCCATGTGCGCCGCCAGCCCAACCAGCAACGCCAAGGCAGGCAACACCAGATGCAGCCATTGCCCCCGCTGCTGCAACCATACCCATTCCAGCGCCAGCAAGGCTGCCGCCAGGGCCAGCGAAACCGCAACACCCTGCAGCAAGCCCCAGCGCGGCAAACCCAGCGCCACCCAAAGCAATGCCGCAACCACACTCGTCCACAAGAGCGCGGCGCCCCAGGTGGGCTCGGTGTAAACATGCCCCTGCCGAATGCTGGACACCTGGTGCGCCAGCAACTCCACGGGCGTAAGCTGGGCTCCACCCGGGACGGTCAGCAAGGGTTGGATGCGAGGCGCTGTAGGACCGACCAGAACAATCTTGCCCTGCCACTGGGCCGGTGGCAGCGGCGCATTCAACACGGTGTGCACCGACAGCACAGGAAACGGCGGCTTGTCTTGCGTGCCAGGATAGATGTGCGGGCGCATGAGGGCTGCGCCGCTGAGGGACACCCCCAAGCCACCCATGCGCAGGGCATGGCCTTCCTGCACTTCGATCTGCGCAGCCCCGAGATGCAGACTGTGCATGGCGGTCAGCAAAGCCAGCGAAGGCACTGCCGCACCATCAAGGCCCCACAACAAGGGCGCCTCGCGGACCACGTGATCCGCACTCTGGGCTGCTATGGCCATGAACCCGATACCCGCTGCCGCCTGCCCGAACATCGCTAGCGGTTGGGCGCCTGCACGGGCTGGCGGGGCCATTCGGCGCCCTGGATCAGGCAGGGCACTGCGGTGCACGTAGGGCGGCAAGGTTCCACCCGCCGCTTGCGCGTCGGGCGCCGCCACCAGGTCGGTCGGCAGCAAGACATTGCCTGCACGACCCATACTGGCCGCCAGACGTGCATCGGCGTCCAACGCGGCTTCGGCTTCCGCCACCGTGCGGCTCAACTGCTCTTTCAAAGCGGTCGCCTCTGGCGGTGCAGATTGCAGCGTGCTGCGAATTTTGTGCAAATACGGCAGTGCAAGATCGGGTTGCGCAGTATCCAACGGCATTGCCAGCACGATGGTTTTCGCACCCGCGGCTGCCAAGCGATCGATCAATTGCGCGTACACCGCACGCGACCACGGCCACGCACCAATACGCTCCAGGCTGGGCTCGTCGATGGCAACCACCACGATCTCATCAAGCGGCACCTGTGCCGCGCGGGATGTGGCGGCATCGTAGAGGCGGCGATCCAGGCTTTGCACTGCGTCGGTACCGAAATACAGGGCCACCATGGCCAGTGCCAGCACCAGGGCTAACACCCCATGCCACCCTGCTCCGTCCTGACCCTTCGTGAAACGCCCCACTTGTGCCTGTGCCTCTGTTGATAGATGAATCCATTGCAAGCAAGAATTGCGCCGGGCCCCTGGTTGGCCGCTGGAACCCATTTGCATCGCTGCGCGGGTTATTGCGCTCCCATCAAGACACAAAATGCCATTTTTGTCACTCAAGACAAAAAACGCCAGTGGCCGAAACCACTGGCGTTTTTAACGGGTGAGGCGCATTGCGCCCAGGCTCACTTGAGTTGTGCCTTGAGCAGCTTGCCCAGTTCAGACGGGTTGCGCGTGATGATGAAGCCCGACTCTTCCATGATGGCGAGCTTGGCATCGGCGGTGTCGGCGCCGCCGGAGATCAGTGCACCGGCATGGCCCATGCGCTTGCCGGGAGGGGCGGTCACACCAGCGATGAAGCCAACGATAGGCTTCTTCATGTTGGCCTTGCACCAGAGGGCGGCCTCGGCTTCGTCGGGGCCGCCGATTTCGCCAATCATGATGACAGCGTCGGTATCAGGATCGTCGTTGAAGGCGCGCATCACGTCGATGTGCTTGAGGCCATTGATGGGGTCACCACCAATGCCCACGGCGGTGGACTGGCCCAGACCCACTTCGGTCAGCATGGCCACGGCTTCGTACGTCAGCGTGCCCGAACGCGAGACCACGCCGATGCGGCCCTTGCGGTGGATGTGGCCGGGCATGATGCCGATCTTGATTTCGTCGGGCGTGATGATGCCGGGGCAGTTGGGGCCCAGCAGCAGCGTCTTCTTGCCACCGGCGGCTTCCTTGGCCTTCATCTTGTTGCGCACTTCGAGCATGTCGCGCACTGGAATGCCTTCGGTGATGCAAATCGCCATATCCAGATCGGCTTCGACAGCCTCCCAGATGGCGGCGGCGGCGCCTGCTGGCGGCACATAGATCACCGACACGGTGGCGCCGGTCTGCTTCGCGGCTTCCTTGACGGAGGCGTAGATCGGGATGTTGAAGATTGACTCACCGGCCTTCTTGGGGTTCACGCCCGCCACGAAGCAGTTCTTGCCGTTCGCGTATTCCTGGCACTTTTCGGTATGGAACTGGCCCGTCTTGCCCGTGATGCCCTGGGTGATGACCTTGGTGTCTTTGTTGATGTAAATCGACATGTGCGTGTCCTAGCGTTCTGGTCGGGTCATTACTTGACGGCAGCGACGATCTTCGTCGCGGCTTCGGCCATGGTGTCGGCCGCGATGATGGGCAAGCCGGACTCGGCCAGCAGCTTCTTGCCCAGCTCTTCGTTGGTGCCCTTCATGCGCACGACCAGCGGCACGGACAGGTTCACGGCCTTGCAGGCGGTGATCACGCCGGTGGCGATGGTGTCGCACTTCATGATGCCGCCGAAGATGTTGACCAGGATGCCCTTGACGTTCTTGTTCGCCAGCATGATCTTGAAGGCCTCGGTCACCTTCTCGGCCGTGGCGCCACCGCCGACATCCAGGAAGTTGGCTGGCTCGCCGCCGAAGAGCTTGATGGTGTCCATGGTCGCCATGGCCAGGCCTGCGCCGTTCACCAGGCAGCCGATGTTGCCGTCCAGACTGATGTAGGCCAGGTCGAACTTGGAGGCTTCGACTTCGGCGGGATCTTCTTCGTCCAGATCGCGGAAGGCCACGATTTCTGGGTGGCGGAACAGCGCGTTGGGGTCAAAGTTGAACTTGGCGTCCAGCGCCATCAGGTTGCCCTTGGAGTCGCAGTTCAGTGGGTTGATTTCCACCAGCGATGCGTCGGTCTCCATGTAGCACTTGTAGATCTTGGCGAAGATGTCTACCGCCTGGTCGATGGAAGCGCCGGTCAACCCGATGGCTGCCGCCACCTTCTTGCTCTGCTCGGCGGTGATGCCAGTCAGCGGGTCGATCATCTCGGTGATGATCTTCTCGGGCGTGGAGTGGGCCACTTCCTCAATGTCCATGCCGCCCTCAGACGAGGCGATCAGGGCCACCTTCTGCGTGGCGCGGTCGGTCACCAGGGACACATACAGCTCGTTCTTGATGTCGGCGCCGTCTTCGATGTACAGGCGGCGGACCTTCTGGCCTTCAGGGCCGGTCTGGTGCGTCTTGAGCTGCATGCCCAAAATTTCGCCCGCGATGCGCTTGACGTCGTCAATGGTCTTGGCAACCTTGACGCCACCGCCCTTGCCACGGCCACCGGCGTGGATCTGGGCCTTGACGACCCACACGGGGCCGCCCAGTTTCTGGGCTGCTTCGACGGCTTCTTGCACCGTGAATGCGGGAATGCCGCGCGGAACGGGCACACCAAAATTGCGCAAGATTTCCTTGCCTTGGTATTCGTGAATCTTCATGAGGGCTCTCTCAGGAAAGTGATTTCACCCGACTACCATGGCATCAGATGTCTGGCGGCGGGCTTGGGACATGGCAGCCGATAAATGTATCATGCTGCGACGCACCATGCCTTTTTAAAAACTTACAAGGTATGCGCGCCTTCTCCAGGAGCCTGCCGGACTTGGAAATCGTCGGCTGCGAATCGCTTTCGACGCCCCAAGCCCGACAGACTCCTAGCGCCTTTTGCACCACGCCTTTCCTGCAGGAGCACCCCATGTCCAAAGTCTTCATCGACGGCGAAGCCGGCACCACAGGCCTGCAAATCCGTGAGCGCCTGCAAGGCATGGCGCAGGTCACGCTTTTGAGTATTGCCCCCGAACTGCGCAAGGACCCCGCCGCCAAGCGCGCCCTGGTCAGCGAGGCCGACCTGGTGGTGCTGTGCCTGCACGACGACGCCGCACGCGATACCGTGGCCCTGGTGGACGACATCGAGAAAACCACGGGCCGCACCATCAAGGTGATCGACGCCAGCACCGCGCACCGCACGGCACCCGGCTGGGTGTTTGGGTTTCCTGAACTGTGCGCGGGCCAGCTCGACGCTGTGCGCACAGCCTCCCGTGTCAGCAACCCCGGTTGCTACGCCACGGGCGCCATTGCGCTGCTGCGCCCGCTGGTCGATGCAGGCCTGGTGCCCCCCGATTTTCCGGTGGCACTGCCTTCCATCTCGGGCTACTCGGGCGGAGGCCGCCCCATGATCGAAGCCTACGAGGCCGGCAATGCGCCGCCCTACGAAGCCTACGCGCTGGGCCTGGCACACAAGCACATCCCGGAAATCCTGCACTACACGGGCATGACGCGGCGCCCGATTTTCATCCCGGCCGTGGGCAATTTTGCCCAGGGCATGCTGGTGCAACTACCGCTGCACCTGGACATGCTGCCCGGTGCACCCCAGGCGGCCGACCTGCACGACGCACTGGCCGCCCACTACGCCCGTACCAATGCACCCGAGCAATGGGTGAAGGTGCTTGCACCCACCGAAGACCTCAAGCTGGCCGCCGATACGCTGGCCAACACCAACCAGCTCGAACTGCGCGTGTTCGCCAACGAGGCCTACCGCCAAGCTGTACTGGTGGCGCGGCTGGACAACCTGGGCAAGGGTGCCAGCGGCGCAGCAGTGCAAAACCTCAAATTGATGCTGGGGATCTGATTCCCAATCGAAGCCCGCGAGTGCACTTCAATATTGATAGCTGCTCGCGCTTAATAGGTAAGCGTTAAAGGCCTAAAACACTCTATTTTTTAAGCGTGGCTTTAGGCGTCTTCGTCCGGTGCGCCCTGCACCGCCCGGCGCACCACGGCGGCCGAGAACCCGCGTCCCAGCAAAAACCGCATTTGCCGCGCGCGGCCTGCGGCATCGGGGGCTGGCTGGCCAAACTTGCGCTGCCAGACGGCCTGCGCACGCGCGAATTCGGTGCCCTGCAACTGCTCCAGCGCCTGCGCCACGGTGTCTGCATCCAGCCCCTTGGATTGCAGCTCCTGCCGGATGCGTTGGTCGCCCAGGCGCCCCGCGCGCCGGTGCACCAGCGATGCAGCCACCCGCTCCGCGCTGATGAAACCCTTGGCCTGCAGGTCGTCGAGCACGCGCTCGATCTCACCGGGCTCCTGCGCGTGCGGTGCCAACTTGCGCAGCAATTCCGCCCGGGAATGCTCGCGCGCCGCCAAATAGCGCAGCGCGCGGCCTTTCAGGGAGATCGGCGGTGCAGCCATGCAACCTAGAAACAGCAGTTGGATGCGCCCGCCGGTGCCGTGATCTGGGAGCCAGGCAAGACGAGACGACGCGGCGGGCTCCTGCCCGCAAGGAGGAACAACGCCGCATGGCGCCCTGAGCGCGGTGCTGGCGAGTGCATAGCGCTTTCACCCATCAGGTGAACACCATCGAAGCCATCAACGGTCGATTTCATGCGGCTTAGCAAGAGAGACAAAGCGGTCAACTGCCGTTTCTAGGTTCAAGGCAACTCAGTCGGCCTTGGCTTCGGCCTTGCGGGCACGGCCTGCGGGGGCAGGCACCACACCGTCGGTAGCGTCAGAGGCTTCTGCGGCCGCAGAGGGCGCAGCGACCGGCAAGGCGGCAGGCAGCAGTGCGATGCCCAGGCTCTCGCGCACCTTGTTCTCGATCTCATGGGCCAACGCCCGGTTTTCGCGCAGGAACTCGCGTGCATTGTCGCGGCCCTGGCCGATTTTTTCACCGTTGTAGGCATACCAGGCGCCGGATTTTTCCACGATGCGCGCCGTCACCCCCATGTCGATGATTTCACCCTCGCGCGAAATGCCTTCACCAAACAGGATGTCGAACTCGGCGGTTTTGAATGGTGGCGAGACCTTGTTCTTCACCACCTTGACGCGGGTTTCGTTGCCAATGGCTTCCTCGCCCTTCTTGATGGTGCCGGTGCGGCGGATGTCCAGGCGCACCGAAGCGTAGAACTTGAGCGCGTTGCCGCCAGTGGTGGTTTCAGGGCTACCGAACATGACGCCGATCTTCATGCGGATCTGGTTGATGAAGATGACCATGCAGTTGGTCTTCTTGATGGTCGAGGTGAGCTTGCGCAGCGCCTGGCTCATCAGGCGCGCCTGCAGACCGGGCAGGCTGTCACCCATATCGCCCTCGATTTCAGCCTTGGGCGTGAGCGCGGCCACCGAGTCAATGACGATCAGATCGACCGCACCCGAACGCACCAGGCTGTCCACGATTTCGAGCGCCTGCTCGCCGGTGTCGGGCTGCGAAATGAGCAGGTCTTGCAGGTTGACGCCCAGCTTTTGTGCGTACTGGATGTCGAGCGCATGCTCGGCATCGACGAACGCGCACTGGCCGCCCTGTTTTTGCATTTCGGCGATGACCTGCAGCGTGAGCGTGGTTTTGCCCGAGGACTCAGGCCCATAAATTTCGACGACGCGGCCGCGCGGCAGACCGCCCACACCCAACGCCACATCGAGACCCAGCGAGCCGGTGGACACCACCTGGATGTCCTCGATCACCTCGCCTTCGCCCAGGCGCATGATGGTGCCTTTGCCAAACTGCTTCTCGATCTGGGCCAGCGCGGCGGCCAGGGCTTTGGCTTTTTCGCCATCGGGGGGCATGCTGCGGCTGATGGGTGCGTTCATGGAAATCTCCTTGGAGGTCAACAGGTTAGAAGAGACCGCTCACCGTTTCAACAACAAATGAACTGGATGCTTGAACAGTAGTCTACCAAGCCATTGGTAGAAATCATCAGATTATTTGGTCAGTTTGCCTTACCATATAACAATGCCTCTGCAAGCCACCTCCCCCGCCCACGACCACTGGCGCCAGACACACCTGGGCCGCTTGATGGGGGACGCGCTGCGCCGCTTCGATGCGCGGGTGCTGCAGCTGATGGCGCGCAATGTGGAGGTACCACTGGCCCTGTCCAACCTGGCCGCGCGCGACCAGGTGAGCGCGGCCCACGTGCACATCACGCGGCACCTGTCGCTGCACGGCGACCGGCTGGTCGACCTGGCCGAGCGCGCAGGCATGTCCAAGCAGTCCATGGGCGCACTGGTGGACCAGTGCGAAGCCTGGGGACTGGTGCGCCGCGCAGCCGACCCGCACGATGCACGTGCACGCCGTGTGCACTTCACTGCCACAGGGCTGGCATGGCTGGAGGCTTTTCGCAGCGCACTGGCCCAGGCCGAAGCGGAGCTGCGCGCCGAGGTGGGCGCTGAAGTGGCTGCGGTGGTGTCCATTGGGCTGGAAACCTACGCCAGCGGCAGCAATCCTCTTTGAACCGCACACAGCGCTCGGCAGGCTCCTAAAATCAGACGCATTACAAGGAGACAAGCATGCGCATCCTCATTGCCGAAGACGACCAGGTGCTGGCCGATGGCCTTTTGCGCACACTGCGCAGTTCGGGCGCCGTGGTGGACCATGTGGCCAGCGGCAGCGAGGCCGATGCGGCACTCCTGACCAACAACGAATTCGACCTGCTCATCCTGGACCTGGGCCTGCCGCGCATGCACGGGCTGGAAGTGCTCAAGCGCTTGCGCAGCCGAGGCTCGGCCTTGCCGGTGCTGATTCTCACGGCGTCTGACAGCGTGGAAGAGCGCGTTCAGGGGCTGGACCTGGGCGCCGACGACTACATGGCAAAGCCTTTCTCACTGCAGGAACTGGAAGCGCGGGTGCGCGCATTGGCGCGGCGAGGCATGGGTGGTGCCACTTCGACCATCAAGCACGGCCCGCTGGTGTACGACCAATCGGGCCGCGTGGCCACCATTGACGGCAAGATGGTGGAGCTGTCAGCCCGCGAGCTGGGCTTGCTCGAAGTGCTGCTGCAGCGCGCCGGGCGCCTGGTCAGCAAGGACCAGTTGGTCGAGCGCTTGTGCGAATGGGGCGAAGAAGTGAGCAACAACGCCATCGAGGTGTACATCCACCGCCTGCGCAAGAAGATCGAGAAGGGCCCAATCCGCATCGCCACGGTGCGTGGCCTGGGTTACTGCCTGGAAAAAATTCCCGGCTAGGGTAGGGAACTCCCCCCTGTGTCGCTGCGCTCCTTCCCCCCTCTCTCGCCTCGCTGCACGCTGCGGGAGGGGAGACGCCGCCAGCGCGGCGGGGCGGCCCTTGCGCGGCGGCCGCTGGCCTGGGCCGTGCCAGTTTCTTGCGGCACCGATGGAGCGGCATCGCTTGCTCCTAATTTAATAGCTTTTAGCGCTTTCCCACATTGCGTTAAAGCCACTTTTTATTCAAAAACAGGGCCACGATCTTGAAGATCTTCCAGCGCGAGCAGCGCTCCCTGTTCGGCGAGATCCTGGACTGGATGCTCACCCCGCTGCTGCTGCTGTGGCCGGTGAGCCTGGCGCTGACCTGGCTGGTAGCGCAGGGCATTGCCAACAAGCCTTTCGACCGCGCGCTGGAATACAA
Source organism: Simplicispira sp. 125 (assembly GCF_003096555.1). Classification (NCBI taxonomy): domain Bacteria; kingdom Pseudomonadati; phylum Pseudomonadota; class Betaproteobacteria; order Burkholderiales; family Comamonadaceae; genus Simplicispira; species Simplicispira sp. 125. The sequence goes on from NZ_QEKM01000001.1 coordinate 2,838,757, forward strand.
CGCCCATGCGTTGGCACAGCTGGTGTCGGTGCACAAGGGCAAGCCCCAGTTCAACCTGCCCCAGCCCGCGAGCGAAATCCTGCGCGCCGACGACTCTGACACGGTGTACTACCAGGTCACCGGGCCGCACAACGAACTGCTTTCGGGCGAACGCGAACTGCCGCTGCCGACCGAGGACGAAGCCCCCACCATCGGAGAGGTGCGCCTGCGCGACGCCGAGCTGCGCGGACTGGAAATCCGCATGGCCTATATCTGGGTGCGCCTGCCACTCGAAGGCGCCCCGCTGGCCCTGGTGCAGGTGGCCGAAACACGCGAAAAGCGCAGTGTGCTGGCCACCGAAATTATCAAGGGCGTGATGGTGCCCCAGTTCGTCATCCTGCCGCTGGCCGTGCTACTGGTCTGGCTGGCGCTGGCGCGCGGCATCAAGCCGCTGCACCAGCTGGAAGAACGCATCCGGGCGCGCAGCCCCGACGACCTGTCCCCGCTGGACCATAAAACCGTGCCGCTAGAGGTCGCACCGCTGGTCTCGTCCGTGAACGACCTGCTGACGCGCCTGAACGATTCGCTGGCCACGCAAAAGCGCTTTCTGGCCGACGCCGCGCACCAGCTCAAGACCCCGCTGGCGGGCTTGCGCATGCAGGCCGACCTGGCGCAGCGCGAAGGCACCAGCACCGAGGAGCTCAAACGGTCGCTGCTGCAGATCGGGCGCTCGAGCATCCGCGCCACGCACACCGTCAACCAGTTGCTGGCGTTGGCGCGGGCCGAAAGCAGCGGCGCGCAGATCGCCTTCACACCCTGCGACCTGGCGCGCCTGACCATGGACGTGGTGCGCGACTCGGTGCCGCGTGCGCTGGACAAGGGCACCGACCTGGGCTACGACGGCGCCCAGCCCGGCGCGCCGGGCGTGTGGGTGCAGGGTAACCCCACGCTGCTCAAGGAGCTGGTGCGCAACCTGGTGGACAACGCCATCAACTACACCCCGTCGAGCAGCGACAAACCCGGCATCATCACCGCGCGCGTGCTGGCCGACACCTTTGGCCGCGTGCTGCTGCTGCAGGTCGAAGACTCGGGGCCTGGCGTGCCCGAATCCGAGCGCGAACTGGTCTTTCAGCCCTTTTACCGCGCACTGGGCACCGATGCCGATGGCTCGGGCCTGGGCCTGCCCATCGTGCTGGAGATCGCTCGCCAGCACAGCGCCGAAATCATGCTGGAAGAAGCCCACCCCGGCCAGCAGCCCCCGGGCCTTCGGTTCACGCTGCGGTTTCCGGCACTCGATATGCCCCCAAACCAGGGCTAACAGCCCCAAAACGACCGCCCGCTCAGGAGCAGGGCCGCAGCGCCTTGCCGGCCATGGGCGTGCGCAGCGCTTCGACACGGGCGCGCAGGGCGCTGTCGGCGGCGGGCAGGCGCAGCGTGTAGCCGGGGGCATCGTTGCGCTCCTGCACCACACGGGCGGTGCGCACGCCCTTGGCGGTCAGGTTGCTCAGGCCGCGCTGCGCGGCCTCTTCGGTCGAAAAGCGCCCGAGCGACAGGCCGGGCTCCAGCGATGCGCTGCCCGGGCGGTCGTAGGGAATGTTCATTTCGCGCAGCTCGGCGCGCTTTTTGGCCAGCGCATCGGCATCCGCAAAGCGGCCCATGTAGACCATCCAGCGGCCAGCGATGGTGGTGCGTTCCAGCGTCCACGAGCCCTGGGGCAGGCTGGCGGCGGCGCGGCGCAAGGCGGCGGCCTGCTCTTCGTCGAACACCCCCGCCTGCAGGCATTCGCCTGCAGGAGCTGCGGCCACAGGCGCTTCGACGGGGGCTGGCGCCGGGGCGGATGTAGGCTCCTGCGCCGCAGCAGCGGGAGCAACCGCCGGAGCCGATGTCTTGCTGCCCACCACGCGCAGCGCCTCGGGGCGAATTTGCTCTGCGAGGCGCTGCGGCTCAGACTGCGAGACCGGGGCCAGCCCCCATTCCAGTAGCAGGCCCTGCGACCAGGCGTAGTACGCCGCGTTGGCTAGCAGCAGGACGAGCACAAAAAAACGCAGCATGGGTGGTGTGTGAAATGGTCAGGGCACGCTGGCGGCCACGGGCCGCACGCTGATGTCGGAACTGGTCACGGGCAGCATGCCGCCCGCAGTATGCACGAGCAAGGCACCATCGTCGCCCACGCCGTGTGCGGTGCCGCTGGTGCCGTCACTCAACTGCACGCTGCGCCCCTGCAACACATCGCGCAGCGCAAAGCGCGGCTGCATGGGCGCAAAACCATAGGCGGCGAACAACTGCAGCATGCCCACCAGGGGTGGCGCAATGCGCAGCAAGGCGGTGGGGGCATCGAGCTGGGCATCCACCTCCTGCAGGCAGCCGGGCGGCAGCGACATGCCTTGGGCATGCTGCGGGCGCACGTTCAGGCCCACGCCCACCACCACGTAGCGGCCGGGCGCGGTGTGCGCCGGGGTGGCGGCCTGCGGGACCACAAAGCTGGCCGTCTCCACCAGAATACCGCCCAGCTTGCGGTCGCCCTGCGCACCGCCCAGCCACAGGTCGTTGGGCCATTTCAGGCCAATGCGCGGCAGGGCACTGCCGGGCAGCGGCAGCGCGGGCTGCAGGCTTTCGGCCACGCTCACGCCCACGGCGAGCGAAAGGCCCGACCAATCGACCGGCGCCAGCGGCAGGCCCAGCGAAAAAGTGAGTGAATCACCGCGCACGCTGTGCCAGTCGCGGCCCAGGCGCCCGCGCCCGGCGGTTTGCTGCTCGGCCACCAGCAGCACGGGGTCGGTATGGCCCGCGCGCGCGCGGCGCATCAGTTCCGTGTTGGTCGAATCCAATGCCGGGAGCACCTCGGCGGTAAATCCAGGCAGCTGGGGCGCCACCGCCTCCCAGATCGCCTCCAGCGGCCAGCGCAGCGGGGCGGTCATGCCTTGGCCCTCCGCGGGGTGCGGGGCGGCGTTGCCTTGGCACGCGGCTCGGGGGCAACCCAGCCGCGCTTGGGCGCCAGCAGGGTGCCCCGGCAGGACGCCGCGCCACACCAGCAAGGGTATTCGGCCTTGAGCTTGGTGGTATAGCGCTCGTCGATGATGAGACCGTAGTCGTAGTTGATCTCTTCCCCTGCTGCAATGTTGCGCAGCGCGGTGATGAAAATGCGGCCATCCACCTCGTCGGCAAAGCAGTTGGGGTCGCAGCTGTGGTTGATCCAGCGCGAAGAATTGCCGCCGAAGTTGGCATCGATCACACGGTCTTCATCCACATGGAAATAGAAGGTGTGGTTAGGCTGCAACGGGTCGTGCGGATGGCGGTCCTGCGCCTCCTGCCAGCTGACGATTTCGCCGGTGTACTCGATCAGCACCTCGCCCTCGGCGATGGGTTGCACCGCGAACACGCCCTTGCCGTGTACGCCGGAGCGGCGAATCTGGATGCGGCGGCCAACGGCGGCGGCGGTTGCAGTGCGGGGCATGGCAAAACTCTGTTAACTTGATAGTGCACACATGCGCGTGCGCGTGTACGCGTGTGTGAAGCAAGGATTGTAGAAGCGCCCGGGGCCCGGCCCCGTGGCAGCCTGTATGGCGAGACCCAACATGACCAAAACACTGGTAATTGCAGAAAAACCTTCGGTCGCACAAGACATCGTGCGCGCCCTCACCCCGGTGGCGGGCAAATTCGACAAGCACGACGAACATTTCGAAAACGACCGCTACGTCGTCACCAGCGCCGTCGGCCACCTGGTGGAGATCCAGGCGCCCGAGGAATTCGACGTGAAACGCGGCAAGTGGAGCTTTGCCCACCTGCCGGTGATTCCGCCGCATTTCGATCTCAAACCTGTCGATAAAACCAAGACGCGCTTGAACGCCGTCGTCAAACAGGCCAAGCGCAAGGATGTGACGGAGATCATCAACGCCTGCGACGCGGGCCGCGAGGGTGAGCTGATCTTTCGCCTGATCGAGCAGTACGCCGGTGGCAACAAGGCGGGCAAACCCGTGCCACTGGGCAAACCCATCAAGCGCCTGTGGCTGCAAAGCATGACGCCGCAGGCCATCCGCGACGGGTTCGACCAGTTGCGCAGCGAACAGCAAATGCAGGGCCTGCACGACGCCGCCCGCAGCCGGTCTGAAGCCGACTGGCTGGTCGGCATCAACGGCACGCGCGCCATGACGGCGTTCAACTCGCAAGGCGGCGGCTTCTTCCTGACCACCGTGGGCCGGGTGCAGACGCCCACGTTGTCGCTGGTGGTCGAGCGCGAGGAAAAAATCCGCAAGTTCATCAGCCGCGACTACTGGGAAATCCACGCCGAGTTCACCGCCCAGGCCGGCCGCTACCCCGGCAAGTGGTTCAACCCGCAGTGGAAGAAGAACCCCGACGACGCAGAGATGCGCGCCGACCGCGTATGGTCTGCACGCGAAGCCGAGGACATCGCCAACGCCGCACGCAACCAGCCGGCCACCGTCACCGAAGAAAGCAAGCCCACCACCCAGGCCAGCGGCCTGCTGTTCGACCTGACCAGCCTGCAGCGCGAGGCCAACGGCAAGTTCGGCTTCTCGGCCAAGACGACGCTGGCGCTGGCCCAGTCGCTGTACGAGCGCCACAAGGCGCTGACCTACCCGCGTACCGACGCGCGCGCCCTGCCCGAGGACTATGTGCCGGTGGCCCGCGAGACCTTTGAAATGCTGGCCCACAGCGGTATGGCGCACCTGGCGCCGCATGCGCGCACGGCGCTCGATGGCAACTACATCCGGCCGACCAAGCGCATCTTTGACAACAGCAAGGTCAGCGATCACTTCGCCATCATCCCCACACTGCAAGCCCCCAGCGGCCTGTCCGAAGCCGAACAAAAACTCTACGACCTGGTGGTGCGCCGCTTCATGGCGGTGTTTTTCCCCAGCGCCGAATACCAGGTCACGACACGCATCAGCCGCATCGATGCAGCGGGCGCACAGCACCACTTCAAGACCGAGGGCAAGGTGCTGGTCAAGCCCGGCTGGCTGGCCATTTACGGCAAAGAAGCCGCGGGCGAGGTGGAAGGCGGCAAAGACGGTGACAAGGGCCAGAACCTGGTGGCCGTGCAGCCGGGCGAAAGGCCCCTGGCCGCGCCGGTGGACGCCAAGGGCCTCAAGACCAAGCCCCCCGCCCGCTACTCCGAAGCCACGCTGCTGGGCGCCATGGAAAGCGCGGGCAAGCAGATCGACGATGAAGAGCTGCGCAGCGCCATGCAAGAGAAAGGCCTGGGCACGCCCGCCACGCGCGCGGCCACCATCGAAGGCCTGCTGACCGAAAAATACATGCTGCGCGAAGGCCGTGAAATCATCCCCACGGCCAAGGCGTTCCAGCTCATGACGCTGCTGCGCGGGCTGGGGGTGGAAGAACTCTCGCGTGCCGACCTGACCGGCGAATGGGAGTTCAAGCTCTCGCAAATGGAAAAAGGCCTGCTCAGCCGCGAGGCCTTCATGTCCGGCATTGCCAGCATGACCGAGCGCATGGTGAAAAAGGCCAAGGAATACGACCGCGACACCATCCCTGGCGACTACGCCACGCTCGAATCACCCTGCCCCAACTGCGGCGGTGTCGTCAAAGAAAACTACCGCCGCTTTGCCTGCGTGGGCAAGCCCGGCTCGGAAGGCTGCGGCTTCAGCTTTGGCAAATCGCCCGCAGGCCGCACGTTTGAAACCGCCGAGGCCAACGCATTGCTGCGCGACAAGAAGATTGGCCCGCTGGAGGGCTTTCGCTCCAAGGCGGGCTGGCCGTTCACGTCCGAGATCGTCATCAAATACGACGACGAGGCACACAACTACAAGCTCGAATTCGATTTTGGCGACGACAAAAAAGGCGAGGAATCGGGCGAGCTGGTGGCGTTTGAAGACGCCGCCCTCGGCCCTTGCCCCCTCTGCGGCTCCGACGTGCACGAACACGGCAGCAACTATGTGTGCAGCAAGGCCGTGCCCACCGCCGCGCAGCCCACACCGAGCTGTACTTTCAAGAGCGGCAAGATCATCCTGCAGCAGCCGGTGGAACGCGAGCAGATGCACAAGCTGCTAGCCACCGGCAAGACCGACCTGCTCGACAAGTTTGTCAGCATGCGCACCCGCCGCGCCTTCAAGGCCCACCTGGCGTGGGACAAAGAGGCGGGCAAGGTCAACTTTGAATTTGCCCCCAGCAAGTTCCCGCCACGCCCGGATGCTGCCGCTAAAACGATAGCTGCCAAGGCAGGCAAGACAAGCGCCGCAGCCAAAAAGACTGCAAAACCTGCTGCCGCCAAAAAAGCCCCCGCCAGCAAAACAGCGGCCGCCAAGGCACCGCGCAAACCCGCCGCTGGCAAAACGCCCAGTGCCGCCCTGGCCGCTGTGATTGGTACCGACCCCGTAGCCCGCCCCGAAGCCGTCAAGAAGATGTGGGAATACATCAAGGCCCACAACCTGCAAGACCCCAAGGACAAGCGCACCATCGTTGCCGACGACAAACTGCGCGCCGTGTTTGGCAAAGACAGCGCGGGCATGTTCGAGCTGGCGGGCATTCTGGGCAATCACCTGGGCTAACCGGTAGCCTATGCGCAGCCGCAGAGAGCGCACCATCCTTACCGCCCTGGCAGCAGCCCTGGTGGCCGCTGCGGCTGCCGCTTGGTGGACGGCCGACCAGTGGTGGCCGCAGGCCGGGCCCTGGACTGAACAGGCCTGGAAGAAAATCACCCGCCCCGGAGCCGATACCCTGCCGCCCACAATGAAACGCCCCGCACAGGCCCACCCGACCCAGCCCGGTGCCTCAGAGCCCGCACGCCCGCAATCGCGCAAATGCCTGAAAGACGGCCGCACCACCTACACGGACCTGCCCTGCCCCAAGGGCAGCCAGGAGTTGCCGGTGGATGGCACAGTCACCACGCTGCCGCACTGACTTGCGGGTACCCAGGGCATACACCAGGCCCCCGATACCCGCGTGACACGGACCGTCACCCGCATGGGCTAAGCTGGGTCATCGCGCATTCGCACTCTTCGCACCGTACCCACCGACTGGCCATGCAACAGCAGCAACCCCCTACGCCTTCCACCAACCCCACCCGCTCTCTGCCCTTGGCCGGTGCCAGCAACTTCCGTGACCTGGGCGGCTACCAGGGCCTGGGGGGCCAAACGCTGCGCTGGCGGCGCCTGTTCCGCTCAGACCACCTGGCGGACCTGACCCCGGACGACCAGGCCAGGCTGCAGGCGCTGGGGATTACGCGCGCGATTGACTTCCGGGGCGCCAGCGAACGCGCTGCCCAGGCCTATGCGCTGCCCGGCGTGGCCTACCACCCGCTCACCATTGAACCCACCGTCATCCACCGCGCACTGGCCCTGCAACAGCAAGGCCACGCCCTGACCGCGCAAGACGCCGTGGGCCTGATGCAGGAGACCTACCGGGGCTTTGTGCACGACAACGCACCGCGCTTTGCTGAAATGTTTCGCCTGCTGCTCGACAACGACAGCCCCATCGTCTTCCACTGCACGGCGGGCAAAGACCGCACCGGTTTTGCGGCTGCGCTCATCCTGCTGGCGCTGGGCGTGCCGCGCGCCACCGTCATGGAGGACTACCTGCTCACCAACGGCCTCTACCGCCGCCCCGAAGGCCTGGGCAGCCTGGCCCCCTCAGAGGTACTGGCCGTGCTGTGGCGCGTGCAGGAAGATTTTCTCAATGCTGCGCTGCACCGCGTGGATGCTGACTTTGGCGGCATCGATACCTACCTGGTGGATGTGCTGGGGCTGGACGATGCGGCCCGCAAGGAACTGGCGCAGCGCTATCTGCAAGCGTTGTAAGCACTGGTTGCGAACCCCCGGCGGTGCGCGACAGCCGCCACGAAAAGTTGTATACCTGCACCTCCATACCGCAGGAGATACCCCATGCAAGTGCAGCCCTACCTGTTCTTTGACGGCCGCTGCGAAGAGGCGCTGGGCTTTTACTGCAAAGCCCTGGGCGGCCAGGTCACCGCCCTGATGCGCTACCAGGACAACCCCGAGCCACCACCGCCCGGCAACACCATGGCGGGGGACAAAATCATGCACGCCAACCTGCAGATCGGCGCGGCGCAGATCATGGCCTCGGACGGGCAGCGCCCGGGCGAAGGCCTGTTCAAAGGCTTCGCGCTCTCGATCACCGCCGCCACCGACGCCCAAGCCCAGCGCCTGTTCGACGCCCTGGCCGACGGCGGCCAAATCCAGATGCCCTTCGGGCCCACGTTTTTTGCCACCGCATTTGGCATGGTGGCCGACCGCTTTGGCGTGGGCTGGATGGTGATCGTGCCCCGCTAGCCCCTTCTATCGAGGCAGTTTACCTAAGCATAATGCTATTATTTTAATAGCTATTGGCGCTTTACAAATAAGCGTTACAGCCCATTTTTACTCAAATTTTCTCTCAGCGCTGGCGCGCCCCACTCATCCCGCACTGGGTTGCGCCCGGCCCACCACGCCACGCTGGTGGCGTATGCGCCAATAGAGCCAGCCCATGATCGACAGATTCAGCAGATTCCACCCCATGCCGTTGATGAATGCCGCCTGGTAGCTGCCCGTCACGTCAAAAATCCAGCCCGACATCCAGCCCCCCAGCGCCATGCCGATCAGCGTGGCCATGATCACCGCGCCCACCCGGGCGCCCGCCTCCTGCAGCGCGAAATACTCGCGGATGATGATGGCGTACGCCGGCACGATGCCGCCCTGGAACAGCCCGAACATGGCCGAGATGACGTACAGCGGCACCAGCCCGTCAAACGGCAGAAACAGCAACAGCCCCACGCCCTGCAACGCCGAGCCCAGCAGCAGCGTGCGCACACCGCCAATGCGGTCGCAGATCACGCCCGACACCAGGCGGCTGACAATGCCGCAGGCCAGCATCAGCGACAGCATTTCGGCGCCGCGCGCCGCGCCAAAACCCAGGTCGGTGCAATAGGCCACGATGTGCACCTTTATAGTACAAAACGCCGATCGGTATTCCTAACAACCCTGCAACCCTACAACTTCGGTCATCTATGGGAAAGTACAACTTCAAACTAGTAAAACCAAGGTCTGTGGAATTGACACGGGCAGGGTATGGCCGGGTTGCGCACCTTCCGTTCATCCTCGACGCACGTCCTGGCATCCACCGCGATGGCTCCGAGTACTTGGTCGATCTCGGTTTGGGAATGTGGAATCGAGCCCACCCGGGTACACAAGGAAGCCGCCCCGCAGCTACGAGCATTCGGTCTTACGGGTGGTGGCTTTGCAACTTCTTGGAGTGGTGTGAAGAAAAAACAATCGACCCCGCCAGAGCCGACTATGTTGCACACGTCCTTGACGGATTTCAGTCTGATTTAGTCTCCGGGAAGTGGGGCAAGGATGGCAGGCCATTGAGCGACAAGACGGTCAACAGCTATGTCGACACTGCTACGGACTATCTCCAGTGGATGACTTGGAAGGGCAAGCGTTCGCATTTCGCAGTCCCGTATGTCACGCGCACCGCCTACCCAGGCAGGTCTCATAGCGCAGGAAATTCTCGGCCACGGACCTACGATGTACGACAAGGACGTCGTAGAGAGTCGCCCGGGGAACTGCAGATGCCGACTGATCACCAAGTAGACATCTGGCTCGAGTCTGTCTATACGTTACGAGGCCAAACTCTAGGGCTCATGTGTGAAACGGTCCTGATGTCGGCGGCTCGGCGGCAAGAGGTTGCGTGTTGGCGTAACGATACCCTGCCGCTGGACCCTCAAAAATGGGTCATCGTCAACCCGACAGCAGATCTTAAGCACCAGCTAGTGTCTGTACGCCTACGTTACGGTACTAAGGGGAAAGACAGTGGGATAGACGAGGTTCACAGCGACAAGATTGGACCCGAGCGGCAGATCAAGATCCCCCTTCACTTCGCTGAAAAGTTGCACGCGTACCGCACAAAAATACGGCCCCGACTCCTTAAAAAGTGGGTTGGCGGGGCGCGCGGCCCGGAGGCTCAGCGAGAGAGATTGAACAGGTCTGTACACCTGTTTCTGAATCCCGAGGGCATTCGTCAATCTGCCTCAAGCTTCTACTCCGCCTGGAAGTCTGGAGCGCTCCCGTATCCGGCATGGTCTCCTCACCTCGGGAGGCATTGGTGGGCCTGCTCCACGCTTGTCAAGGAAATTCGGGATGGTAGGGAGCACCGAGAGCCCAATTACACAGGACCGGGAACATTGACTGCGATTTTGATGAAGGGCGTTATAGAGCTGAAAATTGTTCCGCAGCTTGGGCACATCAGTAGCACCACCACGAGCCTGTACGTTCGTTGGGTCTGCAACCAGCTCGATGAAGCTCTACCCGAACGGTATCAATCAACGATGGTTGATTGGTCTGAGGATCATTAATGACGCTCAGAAAGATCTCGAAAGACCATCTTCCACGGCAAGGCGCGGATCCGGAACCAATCTATTCACCAGACCTTCTGCGACGCACTGACAGCCCTCTAAGATTCTGGACACAACACGCTAGAAAGGCGTGCCTCGTTGACCTGTCAGACCTCGAATTAGGGCAGGACAAGCCGAAAAAACCAGGACTTGAGGACCGCTGGCTTGGTGGCTATAGCGGCCGGCCTACTTTGATCCATGAACTGCTGCCAGCAATTAAAGAGAAACTGATGTTTGCCACAGAAAAAACGTGTCGGGGTCGAGTGGCGGACTTAAAAATGTGGTGGCGTCTTTTCGACGAGATGGAAGCGCTGTCTCCACAATCTGGAATCGCCGTCACGCCTGTTCGCAGTGTCAAGGATTTGACGCACCTCCACCAGCAACTCGCAGTGCAACGCTTTTCACCTGGCATATTTTCATCCTTCAGGTCTGTTGCAGACATGACCCGACGGGCTCAAGGGATGCGGCCCCTTCCATGGATCGGACCTGAGTTCCTGCAGTCATCTCGAGAAATACCTACTCAAGCACAGTCGCGCGACCTGTTTACTCAAATAAAGCGCTTTTGGTTCGGAGCAATTGATCGCTGGGCCATGGTGGATGACATGCTTGCTAAGAAGCGGGCACCTGTCAACGAGGAGCAGGTTGATTGGCTTCGCAACGCAGAGTACTTGCTTCCTTTTCTTGAAATGGATGCTTTTCCGACTGCCAGTGCCATCAGGAAATTTTGGAGTAGAGAAACAGGAAAAGCAGAGAAGACACTTTCGCGCCATGGGCTATCGACAGACACGATGTTTGCCACACTTTTTCCCACAGCCTTTGAGATCCGTATGGGTTTCCACTTAGCGCTAATTGGTGGCGGGTGGAACGTGCAAACGCTACTGGACTTACGTGTCAAAGCATCTGCTCCCACCTCCGAAAGTATGCCTTTTTTGCGAGATCACCCGCAGGATTCCAATCGCTACATCATGACTGGCTTTAAAGAGCGAGGCTCGTCGGACCACTTTTTGCACGGTGATTGGAAGGCAGATCGGTCCCCAGGGAAAATAGTTCGCACAATAGTTGAACGAACTTGGCCATTACGGCAGGAACTTGTTCGTCTCCTCCGTATTGCAAAAATAAAACTTAATCAGTTACTGGTGGCGAACGCCGATCTCGTATCGCTTACAGAAGCCCGGCTGACGGTCATGGAACTGCAGCGGAAATCTGAAAGCGTTTGGCTCTATCGCACCAGAAACGGTATTCACGCACTAGACGATAAAAACTACGATAAATATGAACGAAACACGCCAGTTCTGCGAATTGTCGTTACGAGCGTCAATGAGAACCGCGCTGCACGCGAGAACCTGATCCCAGCAGTAAACGCCAGCGACTTCAGAAGCATTTTTGCCGAATATGCGTATCGAATTTCGGGCGGATCAGTATTGGCCGTTCAGAAGGCGCTAGGACATCGCTCGCCCTCCATGACGGCGAAATACTTGGAAAGCAACATCATTAAAGAGCAACACGCACGCATCTTCGTCACGTATACAAACGAAATGTGGGCGATGGTTGTTTCTTCCGGACGGCTTGATCACACTGCTCTGCGGCAAGTTGTGGAAACCGGGGGTATTACCTCGGACCAAAAAATGAGACTGGCCGAGTACCGCAAGCTCAAGAAGAGCAGGCTGGGAATAGGTTGCAAAGATCCGCGCCAACCTCCGAGCCGGCTTGACCCTCAATTTGTCGTTAACGGGCAGTCACTTTGCACCGTACATCGCTGCACCCTATGCACTGAAAATGCAGTGATAGCGCCGGAGGCGTTAAGAGGGCTTGCAATGCGGCTCGCCGAATTGCAGCACCTTCAAAGCCGAATACCCGCAGAGCATTTCCATCGCGGTGGAGAAGTTTCTTTGCACACCGAACTTAGGAATACCGAGGCGGCGCTGTTCGGTTTTGAAGGTGATTTGGTTAAGGCGACGTTCGACGCTTGGACACTCAGCATTGAAAAGGGCCTGCACCGGGTGCCTGAATTCAATGGCGTGGGTTCTACAACAAAGCCTGAAAATGGCTAGGGGACACGTCATTCAACGGGAGGTCAGAGCCGCGTTTGAAGCCTCACCGGACGTGGTTCTGGCCAAATATGCCGCCGAGGATGTACAACGGATGGGGCAGTTGGAGCTTCAGCACGTGAAGTACTTGCTCGGGCATGGCGACGACTGGACGACATGGATGACTCCACGAGAGTGGTTCCCAGTCGGATCCCGATCGCATTGGAATGTTCGAATCGAAGAAAGAGTTTTGGCCAATTTACGGGTTCATCTTAAGCAGCCTGTATCGCGAGGAAGTGACGTAGAGCCGGTAATACAAGGCTTAGTTGATAGCGCGGTTTTAAATTGCAATCGCTACCTCGTCTTGTGTCGTATCGCCCCTGTTAGCTTACGTAACGGTCGTGATAGCTTAGACCCGTCGGTGCTCGCTATGATGGCCCACCAGAGCGTTGCGTTCATTGCGGCGATCGCGGTCGCCAATGCAATGGTTGCTTTAGATGAAGTAGATACAGGGTTTGGAGAGGGAAAAAATCCAAGCCTACCCCTCGTTCGCTTCGCCTCGGTGTCCAGAGAGAATGTAGATGCTCTACCGCTCTCTAACTCGGTGAAGTTGAACATTAAAAACGAACTCAAGCGGATGCATGCGGCATCTGATAGAGGTTTGTGGACCGATGCTCCGCTGTGGGGTGTGGACCCAAAAATACTCACCCGTGTGTCAGGTGACTTCGATACCCCTACGTCGGCGGCGCATTGCGAACCGCATTTACCACTGCCTGATGCCTATGTTGAGGAAATTGGGACGAAGTCCCACTGGATCATTGAGAATCTGGGCCCAAACATCCTGCGTGTTTTGTCGAATTTTCAGAACCTTTGGCAGGAGGCCCATGAATCGAAAGATGATATTCGTACAGTTAGCGACCGATGCGCTGCAATCCTAAAAAACGAAGTGTGGATCGATGCGACTGGTCAAGTCATTGAAAAGTTGCCGTTTCCCCTGAAGCTAAGCCAGAGGGGGAGCCATAGCAAGAAGACTTCAAACGACGAGACCGCAATTAGTCGCGGCGAAATAGACGCCGACGTTTCGGGCCCTGAACATAGCACTCGAACGGAAGCATGGCCTCCACGCCGCGCGGCTCAATTATTCGGCTTGGCTAAGGTCTTACAAGGAGCACATCTGTTCGTTGCCGGCTTGTCGACTGGGAGCCGCAACGGTGAAATTCTGACAATAGAGCGAGGCGCTATCCGCAACGCGCCCGATGGCACTGCATTCGTGAATGGACGCACATATAAACTTGTGCGCCGCCACAACGGCGAATGGCGCGACTGGCCCATACCGGATCTTGCAGTGCGTGCATTCGTACAGCAAGCGAAGCTAATAGCTCTTATGGAACGGTTGTCTCCGATCAATCCCGCCAAACCGATGTGGAGCCCTGCTGAGACAACCTACCGAAGTAATCTGTGGTTTGGATCCGGAAACCGCGGCAGGCCAGCGACATCAACGATTTTGGCTGAGTTGTTAAGACATTACTCGCGGTCGTTGGGACTAGAACAGCAACCTGGTGGACAGGCAATTCGACTACATCGGTTGAGAAAAACTCTGGCCAGACTTGTGGCCCTCGCCATCGTCCAAGCCCCTAAGCTGCTTCAGGATGTTTTTGGGCATAAGAATATTGAGATGACCCTCTACTACATCCTGACAGATAAGGCACTTTCCGCAGAGATTGACGAGATCGTCCGCGAACTGCGCATCATCCGCTGTTCGGACGACTTGACGAAATTTGTCACTGAAGGCGAGACCCAGTCATCCCTAGGAGATTTGATCTCGTTTGAGGGCCCCAATCCACCCACCGCCCACCGACTCCATAGCGATGGTTTTGGAGGACCTGCGGCTGCCAGTATTCGTCGTGCTGTAGCGGAACAAAGGCAAACGGCTCACCGACGCTCTGAAGATTGGGGAGCGGAGAGCATTCGCGACTTGGCAGAAATTCTGACACTAGGCGGAACAACCTGGAACCTGGTCCGCCCCGGCGTTATGTGCACGAAGTCCTTGAACCAGTTTGGTCCTTGCAATAGAAAGCGGGGACATCCCGATCCATCGAGCTGCCAAACCTCGTGTGATCACCGCCTCGAGCAGGCCTGGCTGCGTGAGGAGGTAGATGATTGCATTTCGCAGGCCTTAGAGCATTGGGAATTCGAGATCGCAAGTCAGCAAGAATTAGTCGCTGAGTTCTGGGCTGGACAAGTTCGCATGCATCTCGGTCGCTTTCCAGACCTGGAGAAGAAGTGGCGACTAGATCCACGGGTTGAACTGTTGGTCGGCTCTGCAGGGCAGTGAGAACATGAATAGTAAAGCGCCTTCAAAGTTCTCGGACGCCGCTAGGCAGCAAATCCGTGCCAGTGCAGTTGCGCGTGGAGAGCAACGTTATGACGAGGTTGTGAAGAAAGTCACTAACGCCATAAGAACAATCGAACAAGAAATCCAAGCGCACAACGGTCTCTATCCTGCAAATGGTGGCGCTTTGACCCTCAGTGAACTCGTGCGTCGCTCAGGCGTCGGGCCGAAAACGCTTTTTGGTGCCAACTATAAACACAGCTTCAAGAAGAACATTGTTGATCCCTGGTTGTTGAGTGCAAAAGGTGGAGATGCGGGATCTCGGCCCGATGCAAAGAGAAGTGCAGCTGATCGTGTCTCCCAGTGGCGCGAGCTTTATAACGATCTGCTCACAACCTATCGCCTCGGTGAACTAGACTGGCATGACGCACGCCGTTTGCTCGCAGAAGCCGAGGAGAAGGTCCAGCAACTGATCAAAGACAATAAGGAGCTACGCCGAGAACTGAATAAGCTCAGCAAGGGAAATGTCGCGGTGCTGCCGAGTAGATGAAACCGTCAAAAACCATACGTTATCGTCGGTCCATCTCCCTAAAAAGACCAACAAATATCCCCCAGCGCTGCAAATTTCGGAGTGAAAACGGGAATGACTCAGGAGCCTTGAGTGCAGGGAGCACTCAACCCACTTCGCAGCGCCACTTGTGAACGACGTTAGCTTGATACCGTGCGACAGGGCAAGTCGGCATCAAGCCCCCATCGCTTGGCGCACTCAAGGCCGAGTGTTTCCCACTTGCGGCACCCATCACTGTCGATCTGCTCGAAGCGGGCGGGCAGATTACGTCAATTACTACAACCACGAGCGCATCAAGGGGTCCCCTCGTTTTCAGTGCAATAACTGGCGGTACGCAAACCCAGCACTGGCGCGGGGGTGGTGTTGGTAGATCGTTGATTCTGTTGGCTTTCCTGTTCACTTCTCAAACGGGTATCGTGGCCTCCCACTAATGGGGTTCACGATGCAGGACTGGCAAACGACGTTTTTGGGGATGCGTGAGCTGCCCCGCGATATCAGTGACTTCGAGATGAAGGCGTTTTTCACCTTCGATGGTGCAGAGCGCGAGGCAATCAATGCGCGCCGGGGTGACGCCCACAAGCTCGGTCTGGCGCTGCATATCGGGTTTTTGCGCATGAGTGGCCGCCTGCTGTATGCCTTTCGGGTGGTTCCCGTCGCCCTGTGGCGCCACTTGAGCGAGGAACTTGGCATTGCCACCCCTGATGTGGCTTCGCTGCGCACGCTGTACGGGCGGGAGAAGACACTGTTCGATCACCAGCAAGTAGCGTGCACGGCCCTTGGTTTTCGGTGGATGAGCGAGCACCAACGCCGCTCCCTGGTGCGTGAACTGCGGGACGAAGTGGCCCGTTGCGCCGACCGCGATCAACTGCTCGGGAGGGCCCGCCAATGGCTGTACAAGAATAAGCTGGTGATCGTGCACGAGCGGGCCATCCGGACTTTGATTGCGAGCGCACTCACCCAGCTCGAAGCGGAGACAGGTGCTGCAATCGCCGCCAGCGTCGATCCGGCAACCCTTGATCGGTGGCGAACCTCGGTTGCAGAGCTGCGCCCAGATGGACAAACCCAACAAAGCTGGCTGTGGTCGGCGCCGGCCAAGCACTCAACCCGCCAAATCAGCGAGGTACTTGAACGCATCGATCTGCTGTACGAGCTGGACGTTCATAAACACCTGACCGACATCCCCGATCTCATCTTGCGCCGTTACGCGCGCCGACTAGTCTCTCGGCCGCCGTCTGCCGGCGCCAAGATCAAGGAACCCGCGCGCACCGTGGAGGTCGCCTGCTTTCTGCGGTATTGCCTGTTCACCACCACGGACCAGTTGATTTTGATGGTGCAGCGCCGGATTGCCGATCTGTGGCGCCAGACCGCTGCCGAGGTCCCCGCCACCGTCAACTGGGCGGCGATGTACAAAACGCTACTGGCCGAACTCGTGGCCTTGAGCGCCCAGGGCGCTGTGCCGGACGCCGAGCTGCGCGCACGGCTTGAAGCCTTGGTCATCGAAACCCAGAAACGCAAGCCACCCAGTCGGGCCTCCCTTGTGCGCGAAGGATTGATTGATGTCATTCGCCCCGTACGCTCACTGCTTGTGGCAATTGCAAAGCTTCCATGGCAAGCCACCGGAGAGCATCCCACCATCGACGCCCTGACGAAATTGAGCGCCTATTACGCCAGTAACATCAGAAAGTTGCCGGATGGCGTTGTCGCGCCAGGCCTGGGGAAGGTCTGGCAAGCCGCCATATCCAGCCCAGACCGGGAACGGGCGTTTCGGGCATTGGAGGTTGCCACCTTGTTTGCCCTGCGCCGCGCGGTGCGCAATGGATCGGTCTGGATCGAGCACAGCTTGAGTTTTAGGGGCCGTGCACGCCTGTTCTTCACGGACGAACGTTGGAAGGACGAGTCCAAGAAGCACTATGCCCGTCTGTCGCTGCCCGGCAAGGCGGCCACCTTTCTGAAGCCATTGTTGGCCAAGGTAACTGCAGGTGTCGATGCTGTGGCTGCGGCGGCACGCAGTGGCGTACTGCGCGTCGACGATGAACTCCACCTCTCAGTTTTACCCGCCGAAGACGAAGACCCCGAAGTCACCAAGCTACGGGCGGCTTTGGATCACCGCATCGGCGAAGTGCAATTGCCTGAAGTGATTCTGGCCGTTGACGCCCAGGTGCGCTTCAGCTGGATCATGCTCGGCCGTGAACCACGGTCAACAGCGGAACTGCTGATGGTCTATGCCGGCATCATGGCCCACGGCACCAGTCTGACAGCCATCGAATGCGCGCGCATGATTCCGCAGTTGTCTGCCACCAGCATCCGCCAGGCCATGCGCTGGGCACGGGACGAACGCCGTCTGAGTCAGGCTTGCCAGGCGGTGCTGGAGTTTATGCAACGCCACCCGATCGCCACCACTTGGGGCCGTTCAGACCTGGCGTCTTCTGACATGATGAGCATGGAGACAACCAAGCGGGTATGGCAGGCCCGGCTTGATCCCCGGCGCAACACGCCCTCCATTGGCATCTACTCCCATGTACGCGACCGCTGGGGAATCTTTCACGCACAGCCCTTCGTGCTCAATGAGCGCCAAGCTGGCGTGGCCATTGAAGGCGTCATACGTCAGGAACGCCTTGAAACCAGCCAACTGGCGGTGGACACCCACGGCTACACCGATTTTGCGATGGCACTGGCCCGGTTGTTGGGCTTTGATCTTTGCCCGCGGTTGAAGGAATTGAAACAACGCCACCTGTTCGTGCCTCGCGGCGCCAAGGTGCCAGCCGAAATAGCTGCGGTGTGCGAGGCCAATGTTGACGTTGCCCTGATCGAAAAGCATTGGGACAGCCTGGTGCATCTGGCGGCTTCGGTCATGAGTGGTCACGCCAGTGCGGTGGCAGCACTGGCGCGGTTTGGCTCTGCTGCCCAGGGTGACCCCATCTATGACGCTGGCGTGCAATTGGGACGTTTGCTGCGAACCGCGTTCCTTGCCGACTACTTTGTTAAGGACGCTTTCAGGAATGAATTGCGCCGGGTGCTCAACCGGGGGGAGGCGGTCAACGCCCTCAAGCGCGCCATTTACACCGGCCGGATCAGCCCGGCACAGGCCAAACGTGTGGACGAAATGCAGGCTGTGGCCGACGCGTTGAGTCTGCTGGCCAACATCGTCATGGCGTGGAACACGTCACAAATGCAGGCTGTTCTGGATCGCTGGTCGAACCGCCGCCAGGCCATTCCGCCGGAACTGATCGGAAAAATTGCTCCCACCAGGCTGGAAAGCATCAACCTGCGAGGCGTGATCCGCTTTCCTGTTGACCGTTATGCCGACCAAATCCTGCCCTCGCGGCAGGGAGCACCGATAACTGGCACCAACGGATGAAACCGATCACGGTTTGACGCCACGAATCCCGGATTTGAAGGTGAACAGGAAAGCCAACAGAATCAACGATCTACCAACACCACCCCCGCGCCAGTGCTGGGTTTGCGTACCGCCAGTTATTGCACTGAAAACGAGGGGACCCCTATGTGCCCGCAGCGTCCGTGCTTCAGGTGGCACAGGACACGGGAGCTATCCCCTACGACGTGCCCGGCGTCGAATTGACCCACGACGGCGATCTGCGCAGCTTTGACGCCTTTCTCAGGAAGTACGAACTCACCGATCCCGCCTTGCAGCAACTGGCCTTGATCGTGCGGGGCGCCGACACCTCCAGACTGGACCTGGCGCCGCAATCGGCGGGCCTTTATGCGCTGTCGCTCGGTTTGTCCAAGACCTTCAGCGATGACCATGAGATGCTCGGGCATGGCATGGTGATGTACGACGCGCTCTATGCGTGGTGCCAATCCTGCCAGGCAGAAACCCATAACTGGCCTCCGAGCTTGGCAGCATGACATCAGAGTGCCTTGGCGGCTTTTTCGATTCCGCTGAGTGAGTCAATGCCTGTGCTGATGGTGGACATCAGGCGCATGAGGATGGGCATGGGTAACCGGCTCGTGGAAATGCACGTGGCTGTGGCTCCCTGTGGGTATCACGTCATGCGAGTGCGAATGGTGTCCGTCGTCATGGCGGTGGGCGTGCTCATGCTCCATCGGCTCATGCGTATGTTCATGCCCGTGGCTCTCGGCCAAATGCAGCAGCACACCCGCGAGCATCAGAAGCCCACCGAGCAGCATCAGCCATCCCGCAGGCCGTTCGCCGAAGCCGAACGCTACAGCCGCACCAATGAAAGGAGCAAAGGCGAACACGGAGCCAGTCCGCGCTGCACCAAAAGCCCGCTGAGCCAGAAGGTAGAACCTAAGACTCAGGCCATACCCCGTGGTACCCACAGCAAAAAGCCCAAGAGCTGCCGTCAGGGAGGGAAAAGGCTCTCCCGACACCATGGCAAGACATGCTGTCGCAGCGGCTCCCAGTGACGCCTTGGCCATCACGATCTGGCTGGGATCGCGTTCGGCCAGTCCTCGGGACAAGGTGTTGTCCACGCCCCAGGCTACCGTCGCCAGCAGCACGGCAAGCAGGCCTAGAATCTGCGTGCTGCCCTGCAGGCCCTGGTCCATAACCAAAGCCATGCCCCCAGCCAGCAAAAGAAGCATGGCAGCCCACACACGGCGGTCCATGGTCTCGCTATACAACCACCACGCCAGCGTGGCGGTGAACAGTGCTTCTAGCGTGAGCATGAGCGACGCGCTGGCGCCGCTCGTGTGTTGCAGGCCCCAGGACAGGGCGACAGGCCCAAGGGCGGCGCCAAACCCCGCCATGGCGATGAGGCGCCAGGCATCGGATCTCTGCAACCTGGCCTCGTGGGCGGCGGTCCGCAGGGACAAGGCGCCAACGACAGCCGCCCCTGCATACAGCAGCGTGGCCGTCGTGAACGCTCCCAGCCCTGCACCCAGCCTCTGGACCATGGGGGTGCTGATGCCGAACAAGGCTGCGGCCAGCAAGGCCAGCAGGCCGCCTCGCAAAGCTGGCAGGGACAGAGATTCGCGCGCCATGGGTGCCTTATTTGACGGTGAACTGCACCGTGACGTTCTTCTTTCTATTGGTGGGCAGCACCGCGACAGCCTTCGTCCGGGGTGACTGCGAGCAGTCGGCGCATGATATGGGCAGCAGGCAATTGAGAACTGGTCGCAATGATAGCCGTAGTCTGCGGCGTACCCCAAGAAACCCACATCTGAGGGTTGGTGTATCTGGGCCGTGCAGCTACGGCGAGATTGTTGCCGCACACTCTTTTGCATGCGGCTTCCTTCCCGCGGATTCATGCAACCGGCAATGGTCACGGCCGTTCATGATCAACAGTCAAGCTGCTCATGTCTGCCCTTCGGTACTACGAAGAGGTGGGATTGATACCACCAGCCCTGCGCCGCGAGAGCGGCCACCGTGTCTATCCAGAGTCGGTGCTGGACGTGTTGATCCTCATCCGGCACTGCCGTGACCTGGGTTTCTCGATTGAAGAAACCCGTGAGCTGGTCGCGCTTTCCACCAACGGCGAGCGCGACTGTGTTGAGGTACGCGCCATTGCCCAGACGCACCTGACTGCTGTGCGGGCCAAGATGGCGGAGTTGCGCCGTCTGGATCGCACCCTGTCGAGCTATGTGCGCGCTTGCAGCGAAGGCTGTGCGGGTGGCCCTGCGCCCAACTGCAACATCCTCACCGACCTTCGCCAAAGCGTACCTGCTGCGACCGATTCTTCGGGATGCTGCTCGTGAGCCGATTGACGCTGGAGCGCTATCAGGTATGGGCTTATCTGATCGCCATCGGGTTCGGTCTTGCGGTGGGCACGGCGTGGCCAAATATCGGCCCAGCCATGGAAACGCTGTTGTGGCCCACCTTGGCGGCGTTGCTGTTTGCAACGTTCCTCCAAGTACCACTGCTGCATGTGCTAGATGCCCTGCGCGACCGGCGCTTTGCAATGGCTGTGCTGCTGGGCAACTTCATTGTGCTTCCACTGCTGGCGTGGGTATTGGTCGGAGTGTTCGACTTCGATCCCGTGGTGCGCCTGGGCGTGCTGCTGGTTCTGCTGGTGCCGTGTACCGACTGGTTCATCACCTTCAGCCAACTGGGCAAAGGGGACGTGCCACGAGCCATTGCCATCACACCGCTGAATCTGGTGTTGCAGTTGATCCTGCTGCCGCTCTATCTATGGCTGATGGCAGATGCGCAGAGCCCGGCCTCATGGGACTGGGCCACGCTGGCTCCCGCCGTGTTGATCGTGCTGGTTCCCTTGGCCGGGGCGGTGCTGGCTGAGCGCTGGATTGAAGCGCATCCAAAGGCCGAAGGGTCCAGAGACACGATGGCCTGGTGGCCGGTGCCGCTGCTCGCGCTGGTGGTGTTCTTGATCGCGGGCGCGCAGGTGGGCACCGTCGTGGAAACCATTGGTGAGCTGCAGAAGATGGTGCCAGTCTTCGTACTGTTCTTGGTGGCCGCCGCCTTGCTGGCCAAAGTTATTGCGCTTCAGTTGCGCCTGCCGATGGAGCAAGGGCGAACGCTTGCATTCAGCATGGGCACCCGTAATTCATTCGTGGTCCTGCCCTTGGCCTTGTTGCTCCCTACTGGCTGGGAGGTGGCTGCGGTGGTCATCGTCGTGCAGTCGCTGGTAGAGCTCTTTGGCATGGTGGCCTACGTTTGGGTGATTCACAGATACCTTTTTAGGTGAGCTGTCTCAGCTTCCAAACCGAAGCCTGCCGAGCGGCCGGTGTTGGACGCAATCCGGTAAGCCGCGCGGTCATCCCATATTTATTCGGAGCGCCGCACCACCTGAGCGACAAGGAAGGGACGGGGGCCGCCCCGACAGTGCGTGCGAACCTTCAGGTTTCGGGCCGGCAGCAAGTGGCTTGATCACCGGATTGGATCGGAGGGCACGGCACTGACCCGTACGAGCAGAACACACAACAATCGCCCGGTTTTGGACGAAGGACGGTGTGACACTCTTCGCACTCGTAGAACCATTGGCATGCGTCGGTTGGCATGGTTTCGTTCTTTGCATGTCCGCAGTCAGGACACGTCAGAACTGAGTTCAGGATCACATCTGTCATGGCTTATTTGGGGCAACAGTTGACGGGAATCCGGCTTCCGTAGTGGCCTTGGTCAGTGCGTCCACCTTGATTCTGGTGTCGTCAAAGACCACCGTGGTTTCTCGCTTGGCCAAGTTGGATTTCACATCAATGACTCCTTCTACCCGGGTCAGCGCTTTCTTGACTGTGATCGGGCAAGTAGCGCAATTCATGCCAGGTACCGAAAGGGTGACCATCTGTTGTGCAGCCCAGCCGGGTGACGCCAACACAAGCACAGCACTTGCCAGGATTGCTCGCTTCATTTCGTTTCCTTTCATCAATAGAACCAGTGGGCGATCAGGGGGAACGTTATTGCGGTCACCAACAGCAGGACCACCAGTGCAAACAACGTCTTGTAGGAACGCTTAACCACAGGCCTTTGGCAAACCTGTCCAGGTTTACAGGCAGCGACTGGGCGCCAAATTCGGCGGGCCGCAAAGAACAGCGCGACGATGGCCGAACCGATGAACAACGGCTGGTAAGGCTCCAGCAATGTCAATGTGCTGATCCAGGCGCCAGATACACCCAGCATAATCAGCACCAGGGGGCCAAGGCAGCAGGCAGACGCGAAGAGCGCAGACAGACCGCCAGCGATTAGTGCCTTGCCACCGCTAACTTGGTTGGGAGAATCAAGTGACATCGCATAAGCTTAGAACCGTACCCCAGTACGGAGTCAAGAACCATGTACAACAACCCTCTGGACGCCGACCCAGGCATGACCATCGGAGATCTGGCCAAGGCGGCCAGTGTCAACGTTGAAACCATTCGGTTCTACCAGCGCAAGGGGCTGATGCTAGAACCCGAACGGCCCTCGGGCAGCATTCGGCGCTACGGCAGGAACGATCAGTCTCGATTGCACTTCATCAAAGCCGCGAAGCGGTTGGGGTTCAGCTTGGACGAGACCGCGCAGCTGCTTCAACTTGAAGATGGGGAGAGTTGTGCTCACGCTCGTGTGAAGGCTGAGACCAAGCTCGTTGAAGTTCGACTCAAGCTTGCGGACTTGCAACGGATGGAAGCAGCACTTTCATCGTTGGTTCGTCTCTGCGGTTCGGCAAGGGGCAAAGTACGTTGTCCGCTGATCGCAGCAATGGAGGCGCAGTCGAGTCCTATCTAAATGCTTGAAGCCTTGGTGGGCTCACAGCGGTGCGGCAGCAGTTTGCCGACCTGGCTGGCGCGCTGCATCGGCAGGCGTGCCATCACATCGCACAGGTAGGCGTAAGGGTCAGCCACTGACGCGCCGGAGACCTGGCATTTGGCCACGATCTGAGCTTTGAGTACCGGGGAGTAATAGCGCCGCTTGGGGCGTTGGGCGATCGTGTCGTTCGCCATAGTGTGCATGATCTTCATCGTGCACACGATGCCTCGGCGCTGGGTCTATCTCAAGACGGGATTGCCGGACGCATACATTGCCAGTGCAAAAATGACTGATCATCATTTTTGCACTGTGTCGGCTACGGCGGAGGGCTGGTGGCATCAGGCAGTACATCCGCGAGCAGGAAAATGAAGATGAGAGGCTCGAACAGATGGGGCTTTGGAAGTGAGCCCGCCACCAATAAGGTGGCTCCAAAACTGAGAGGTCGCGTCAGCGACCGTATGTAGCCGCTTCGAGCGGCTCACAACTTAAAGCCCCCGGTTTTGCCGGGGGATAGTTACTTTCTTTCCATGTATCGAGGGCGCGCTCGGCCCATCAGGCAGCCTTATCTCGCCATTTTCGGCAGTCGCCACTGCTTGACTAGGCCGTAGATGGCCGGGATCACCGCCAGCGTGAGCACGGTCGAGGAAATCATCCCTCCCACCATCGGTGCAGCGATACGGCTCATCACTTCCGAGCCTGTTCCGGTCCCCCACAGGATGGGCAGCAGGCCCGCCATGATGGCGACCACCGTCATCATCTTGGGCCGCACCCGCTCGACCGCGCCTTCCATGATGGCTTCATAGAGGTCTGCCACGCCAGGCTGCTTGTTTTCAGCGCGGCGCTTGGCCTGGATTGCCTCCCAGGCATGGTCAAGATAGATCAACATGATCACCCCGGTCTCGGCGGCCACGCCCGCCAAGGCGATGAAGCCCACCGCGACGGCGACCGACATGTTGTAGCCCATCCACCACATGAGCCAGACCCCGCCGACCAGGGCAAACGGCACCGACAGCATGACGATCAGGGTTTCGGTCAGGCGCTTGAAGTTCAGGTACAGCAGCAGAAAGATGATGAGCAGGGTGACGGGAATGACCACTTTCATTTTTTGCACCGCACGTTCCATCGACTCGAACTGGCCACTCCAGGTCGCGTAGTAACCCGGTGGAAACTTGACCTGTTCGTTCACGGCTTTGCGCGCGTCTGCCACGTAGCTGCCGATGTCACGATCACGGATGTCCACGAAGATGTAGGCAGACAGAAGGGCATTTTCAGTGCGGATGCCCGGCGCGCCCTTTGCCACTTCGACCCGGGCCACCTGCCCCAGCGGCACCATCGCGCCGTCCATGGTGGGCACGAGCACTTCGCGGGCGATCTGCTGCGGGTCGGTGCGCAGTTCGCGCGGATAACGCACGGTGACACCAAAACGCTCACGGCCTTCAACGGTGGTGGTCACCATCTCGCCGCCCAGGGCCGTGCCGATGACGTCCTGCAGTTCCCCGACCCCCAGCCCGTAGCGCGCCAGCTGCGCCCGGTCGGGCTCGATGTTGAGGTAGAAGCCCCCGGTGATGCGCTCGGCGAACGCCGAAGTCGTTCCGGGCACCTGCTTGACCACAGTTTCAATCTCGCGCGCCAGGCGCTCCATCTCGCCCAGGTCCTTGCCGAAGACCTTGATGCCAATGGGCGTGCGGATACCCGTGGAGAGCATGTCGATGCGCGCCTTGATGGGCATGGTCCAGGCGTTGGACACGCCGGGGAATTGCAGCGCCTGGTCGAGCTCGGCGATCAGCTTGTCCATCGTCATGCCCGAGCGCCATTCTGATTCGGGCTTGAGATTGATGACGGTCTCGAACATCTCTGTCGGCGCCGGGTCCGTGGCAGTGTTGGCGCGGCCGGCCTTGCCGTACACAGAGGTCACTTCGGGAAAGCTCTTGATGATCTTGTTCTGCGTCTGCATCAGCTCGGCCGCCTTGGTGATGGACATGCCCGGCAGCGACGCGGGCATGTACAACAGCGTGCCTTCGTTGAGCGTAGGCATGAACTCGGATCCCAACTGGCTGGCGGGATAGAAAGAAACGCCGAGCACCACGAGTGAGGCAGCGATGGTCAACTTCTTCCAGCGCATTACAGCGGCAATGATGGGACGGTAGGTCCAGATCAGGAACCGGTTCACCGGATTACGGGACTCCGGCATGATCCGTCCCCGGATGAACAGCATCATCAGGACCGGCACCAGCGTCACGGACAGCAGCGCGGCCCCGGCCATCGCGAAGGTCTTGGTGTAGGCCAGTGGCGAGAACAGGCGCCCTTCCTGAGACTCCAGAGTAAACACTGGCAGAAAGGACACCGTGATGATGAGCAGCGAGAAGAACAGCGCCGGTCCCACTTCCTTGCAGGCGGCGATCATGGCCTCCACGCGCTCGGCGTTGGTGTGCTCCTCGGGCAGGCGTTCCACGTGCTTGTGCGCGT
The DNA here is from genome assembly GCF_003096555.1 of Simplicispira sp. 125. Classification (NCBI taxonomy): domain Bacteria; kingdom Pseudomonadati; phylum Pseudomonadota; class Betaproteobacteria; order Burkholderiales; family Comamonadaceae; genus Simplicispira; species Simplicispira sp. 125. Next base: position 2,864,650 of record NZ_QEKM01000001.1, read on the forward strand.
TCTCGATCATGACGATGGCCGCGTCCACCATGGCCCCAATGGCGATGGCGATGCCGCCCAGGCTCATCAGGTTGGAGTTCATGCCCAGCAATCGCATGGCGATGAAGGCGATCAGCACCCCCACGGGGAGCATCAGGATCGCCACCAGGGCCGAGCGCACGTGCATCAGGAAGACCACGCAGACCAGCGCGACGATGAGGCTTTCCTCCAGCAGCGTGCGCTTGAGCGTGTCGATGGCGCGGTGAATGAGGTCAGACCGGTCGTACACCGCCTCGATGGTGACGCCCTCTGGCAGTCCGCTCGACACCTCGGCGATCTTCTCCTTCAGGTTGTGGATCACCTCCAGCGCGTTCTGGCCGTAGCGCGCCATGGCAATGCCCGAGACCACTTCGCCCTCGCCGTTGAGCTCCGTCAGGCCCCGGCGCTCGTCCGGCGCCAGTTCCACCCGGGCAATGTCGCGGATCAGAACCGGCGTACCCTTTTCTGCCTTGACCACGAGGTTTTCGATGTCGGCCACGCCGCGCAGGTAGCCTTTGCCGCGCACCATGTATTCGGTCTCGGCCATCTCCACGAGACGTCCACCGACATCGCGATTCGACTCGCGCACTACCTGCGACACCTTGGCCAGGGGAATGCCGTAGGCGCGCAACTTCACCGGATCGACGGTGATCTGGTAGGTCTGCACGAACCCGCCGATCGACGCCACCTCGGCTACGCCATGGGCCTTGGTGAGCTGGTAGCGCAGGTACCAGTCCTGCAGCGTGCGCAGCTCGGCCAGCGTCTTGTCCTTGGCCAGCAGCGCGTACTGGTAGACCCAGCCCACGCCGGTCGCGTCCGGGCCGATTTGTGGCGTCACGCCCTTGGGCATGCGACCTGCCGCGAAGTTGAGGTATTCGAGCACGCGCGAGCGGGCCCAGTAGATGTCGGTGCCGTCCTCGAAGATGATGTAGACGAACGAGGCGCCGAAGAAGGAGAAGCCGCGCACCACCTTCGACTTGGGAACCGACAGCATGGAAGTGGTCAGCGGATAGGTGACCTGGTCCTCGACCACCTGAGGCGCCTGGCCCGGATACTCGGTATAGACGATGACCTGCACGTCCGACAGGTCGGGCAGCGCGTCGAGCGGTGTCTTGAGCACGGCATAGACGCCGCCGACAATGACGAACAGGGTCGCCAGCAGCACGAGGAAACGGTTTCTTCCCGACCAGTCGATGATCTTCGCAAGCATGGAGTCTCCCGAAAATCAGTTGTGTCCGGCGTGAGGGCTGGCCGCGGCCTTGCCCAGAGGCCGGGCCGCGGTGATCACCCATTCGCCCTGGCCGCGCTCGACGAACTCGAACGCCACCGCCGTGCCGGGCTTGAGCGCCTTCAGCAAGCCACTGTTCGCAACCTTGAACTCCATGGACATGGCTGGCCATTTGAGGCTGGGCACCGGTCCGTGCGCCAGGGTTGCCGTGGCGGATTTCGTATCGATATCTTCTACTGTGCCTTCGGCTTGGTGGCCCACGCCGGTGACGGCCTTGGTGCTTGCTGATCCTTCAGGGGCGGCTTGAGTACCGTGTCCTGTATGCCCCAGCCCGCCGATGGCGGCTTTGAGGTTGCTTTCCGCGTCGATGAGGAAATTGGCCGCTGTCACCACCAGCTCACCATCTCGCACCCCTTCAATGATCTCGATGCGGTCTTCGCTGCGAGCGCCGACCTTGACCTCGCGGGGCTCGAAACGCCCCTCCTTGAGTTGCACCAGAACGATCTGCCGTGTTCCGCTGTCGATCACCGCCGACGTCGGTACCGTCAGCACGGCCCCCTTGGAGGCGGCGGGAAGCTCCACCTGGGCGAACATCCCCGGCTTGAGCAACCCACCTGCATTGGTCAATTCAACCCGCACGGGCACGGTGCGAGTTTCAGCCGTGAGCGTTGGATAGACGTAGGTGATGGAACCGGTGAACACCTTGTCCGGGTAGGCGTTGATGCGAACCGTGGCTTTTGTCCCTGTTTTGACCAAGCCGATGTCCTGCTCGAACACATCAGCTATCACCCACACTGAAGACAGGTTGGTGACCTGGTAGAGCGCATCGCCTGGCATGAAACGCATGCCTTGTACCGCCTTTTTCTCGGTCACGATGCCTGCCACCGGCGATCGAAACGTGAGGGTGCGGCGCGCCGTGTCCGACTGAGTCAGCGCCTTCACTTGCTCGTCCGAAATGTCCCAGTTGCGCAGGCGCGTCAGGCCCGATTCGGCGAGTTCTCGCATTCCTTTCTGTGTTTCCTCGCTGGCGCCCTTCAAGGCGTCGAGCCCTTGGGCGGCAATCGCATATTCGCGTTGCGCCGACACCAGTTCCGGGCTGTAGACCTCGAACAAGGGCTGACCTTTGCCAACGACCTGGCCGGTGGCGTTGACATGCAGGCGTTCGACGTAGCCCTCGAACTTAGGGGTGATGGCGTAGGTCAGGCGCTCGTCGGGTTCGATACGGCCTGCAGCGCGCACCATCTTGTCCAGGCTGCGCAAGCTGACCGCCTCAACGCGCACCCCGAGTTTCTGAACCTTGTCGGTGCTGATCTTGATCTGGTTGGCGCTTGCGGCGTCCGGCTCCTGCTCGCCTTCGTAGACAGGGATGTAGTCCATTCCCATCGGGTCCTTCTTGGGCGTGGGGGACGTATCGGGCAAACCCATCGGATTGCGGTAATAAAGGACCTTGCGCTCCTTTTTTTCGCTTGCCGAAGCAACAGTTGATGCCGCCTGCACGGATCCATGTGCAGCAGACTGGCGTTGTCCGTACCAATAGCCGCCCCCCGCAGCCAGTGCCGTGGCTGCCAGCACGAGCGCGCTCATCCCGATTTTTGTTGTCATAGTTCTTCTCCCACGATGCGCTCGATGTCTGCCAGGCGCATCTGGGCCGCCACTCCTGCTTTGACTTGATTAAGTTTTGCTTGCCGTATCTGCCTTTGCGCATCCAGCAAAGTGGCGAAATCCACCTTGCCCGATTCGTAGCCTGCCAATGCCGACCGGAACGTCAGCTCCGACTGGGGCAGCAGGCTGTCCGTCGTCAACGCCAGCGTACGGCGAGCCGCCTCCAGGCCTGCGGTGTTTTCGTACAGATCGGCGAGCACCTGGTTCGTGGCGACTTCGCGGCGGGAGCGCGCTGCTTCCAGCATGGCGTGTGCCTCACGCTCCTGTGCACGGCGGGTGTCCTGCTGCAAGGGGATGGTGACCTCGATCATCAGCTCCCATTCCCGTATCGACTTGCCGTACTGGATGGGTGACACCCCCACCGCAAAGTCCGGATAGCGGTTCTTGTAGGTGAGTTCACGATTCTTTTCTGCAGCCTGGATTTGTGACTCCTCGGTTCTCAGCAGCGGATTGCTGGACCGTGCACGCTGCTCCAGGACATCAAATCGCATGGTCTCAGGCGCCGGAAGTGTGCGAATGCTCTCTGGCGTAGCCAGCATCTCGCTGGCAGGGCGCCCCACGAGCGCTTTCAGCTTGGCCTGCAACTGACTTCGCTCTGCTTCGAGTGCAATCAATTCGTTGCGCATGGTGGTTTGCTCCAGCTGCGCACGAATCACGTCCTGCTGCGCGGCCAGGCCACTGGCGTAGCGCACCTGGGCGACTTTCTCAAGCCGGGCCATCAGGTCCAGGATTTCGCGGGTCAGCCGCTCGCTCTGATCCAGGTAGTAGAGCTGGGCGTAGGCTGCCTTGATCTTGCTGGCCAGCTCGTTCCAGCTGCCCGCCACGCGCCCCTGGGCAGCCTCGGCCTGCAAGGCGGCGGCCGCGCGCTTGAGGTCCCGCTTGCCAAACCACGGCAGCTCCTGCGTGAAGATGTAGCGCGTGCTGCCCACACGCCCGGGCAGCAGCGAGGCATTGCGCTCGCCCATGCGGGTGAGGTCGCGCAACTCCATGCTGAACCGCGGGTCGGGCAGGGCGCCGGCGGGCAGTATGCGCTCGGCAGCGGCATCGGCCTCGTACTGCATGCTGGCAAATTCTGGATTACCCTCCCGCGCCGCATTCAAAAGCCCCTCCAGATGGGCGCCAAGGCGCCCCTCTTGACTGAAACTTGCCTGGGTAAATACGAGTGCCAACAATGCTGCGCCGACGGACCGCCTCAACCTTATATTGGACATCACTTACCTTTCGATCCACGCAAGGCTGTATTCAACTGGTCAACGACCTCTGCCCAATCCGCATCCAGCAATATTTCATCCCGTAACAGGGCCGATTGGGCCTGACTCCAGAATGGTGCACTTTCTAGCCGGATGGATGGATGAAGCGGGCTGTGGCGCAGCAGGAAGTCCTGAATGCTCCGAGCGTCAGCGGCCAGCCCCAGTTGTTGAAATAATTCGGTGAACCGGTGGTAGGTTGAATCCATCGCGTTGATCCCCTCAGTGTTTTTCACGGTGTCAGCCGTGTTCTGCCGGCGCGCTTGATCCGCAGCGCCATCCCATACAGCCATTCTCGACAGGCCGGCCTGATAGAAGGATGAGCCTCAGATTACATTTGCGTAATCAAATCATTTTCTTGAGGCCGTCCATGGCACGCACAGAAGCACTGCTCGGAACGCGGTGATCTGCGCTTATCGAGATGACATGGCACCGCATCCACCCACATTGATTGAAGCCCTCGGTGTTGCAATTCACTTTTGAATCCGTCGTTTCAATGTGCGCTCGGCTTCTCGCACCATTTGCCGAACACACCAGTTGGCATAGAAACTGCCAAGAATCCGTCCAAGACCATGCTGCAGCCCGCGTGCGGGCAGGTCGAAGTCAATCCATACTCGCAGTTGCGTCCCCCTATCGGTCGGTTGCACCTCAAAACCCATGCGATAACGCCCGATCACCAACAAGCGTGGATCACCGAGGGTTTCCCAGACTTTTCGCTGCCCCTTGCGACGTTCAACAACGGCCTCTTCCAACGAGAACTCTAGGCCCCACATTCGGCCTGACATGCGGATCACGGACCCCACAGCCCGGCCTCCCCGAGCATCGGTTTGCGTGCGCATGGAGATGCCGCCCATGACGAAAGAGTGCCGCCCCATGTGTGCACCGAGATGGGTAGGATCATCCATGAACGCGAACACAGTCTCGGCTGGGGCGGCGATGATTGCCGTTGCTTCACTGTGCTTGCAGTAGGTGGACATCTCAACGGTCGCGACGCAGGCGCAGCGCATTGAAGATCACCGAGGCCGAACTCAGGCTCATGGCCAGCGCCGCAATCAGCGGAGACAGCAACCACCCGGTGAACGGGTACAGCACGCCTGCCGCAATCGGTACCCCGAGGCCGTTGTAGAGGAAGGCGAAGAGCAGGTTCTGGCGCATGTTCCGGACGGTGTTGATGGAGATGTCGCGCGCCGCAGTGATGCCGCGCAAATCTCCTTTCACCAGCGTGACCTGGCCGCTGTTCATGGCTACATCGGTCCCCGTGCCCATGGCCACACCGACGTCGGCCTTTGCCAACGCCGGCGCATCGTTGATGCCATCGCCGGCCATGGCAACAATGTGGCCTTCTTTCTGGAGCCGCTCAACAAGCGCGAGCTTGTCTGCGGGCTTGACTTCGCCATGCACCTCGTCGATGCCCAGTTTTGCACCCACAGCCTTGGCCGTGGTCAGGCCATCGCCAGTTGCCATCACGATGCGCAAGCCGCTGGCGTGCAAATTTTGAATAGCTTCCCGCGTGGTGGCTTTGATGGGGTCGGTAACGGCCAGAATGCCAGCCAGTTGCCTGTCCACGGCCAGATGCATCACGCTGGCGCCTTCACTGCGCAGACGCTCGCCATCAACCTTGAGCGCATCAGTGGCCACGCCTTCTAGCTGCATCAAGGCGGTGTTGCCCAGCACCAGATGCTTCCCGTCGATCATGCCGCGCACGCCGATGCCGCTGCCGGACTCGAAATCAACGGGTTTGACTAGTTCAAGATCTTTGTCGCGTGCGGCGCTGACGATGGCCTCTGCCAAAGGATGCTCGCTGCCTTGGTCCAAACTGGCCGCAAGGCGCAGTACTTCGTCCCCTGTAAAGCCAGGTGCGGCAACTGCGGTGTCGAAAGCGGGCTTACCTTCGGTCAAGGTTCCGGTCTTGTCCACTATCAGCGTGTCCACCTCGCGCATTTTCTCGATGGCGCCAGCATCGCGGAATAGCACTCCCTGTGTCGCGGCACGCCCTGTGGCCACCATCACCGACATCGGCGTGGCCAGCCCCAGCGCACAAGGGCACGCGATGATCAGCACCGCCACTGCGTTAATCAAACCAAACACCCAGCTAGGTTCTGGACCAAACAAACCCCAGACAAAGAAGGTGGCAATGGCGATGAGCACCACCACGACCACAAATTTGCCTGCCACCACGTCCGCCATGCGCTGCATGGGCGCCTTCGAGCGCTGGGCATTGGCCACCATCTGAACAATCTGCGACAGCATCGTGGCAGCACCGACTTTCTCGGAGCGCATCACCAAGGCACCACTGGTGTTCATCGTGGCGCCAATCACATTGTCACCAGGGCGCTTGGTCACCGGCACAGGCTCACCGGTCAGCATGGATTCATCGACTGCACTGCTGCCTTCAGTCACAATGCCGTCGACCGGCACTTTCTCGCCGGGGCGGATGCGCAGCAGGTCTCCGACGTGTACATGGTTCAGAGGTACGTCTTCTTCGCTCCCATCCGCATTGATGCGACGTGCCGTCTTGGGTGCCAATCCGAGTAGCGCCTTGATGGCCGCAGAAGTTTGCGAACGGGCCTTCAACTCGATGATCTGGCCCAACATAGTCAGCGAGATGATGACCACTGTCGCCTCGTAGTAGACCGCCACACGCCCCAGGGAGATGAACGAATCGGGGAAAACGCCCGGCGCCACGGTGGCCACGAGGCTGTAGAGAAAGGCTGCGCCCGTTCCCAGAGCGATCAAGGTCCACATGTTGGGGCTGCGATGGACAACGGACTGCCAACCGCGTACGAAGAAGGGCCAGCCCGTCCAGAACACGACAGGTAAGGACAGCACCAGTTCAACCCAGGTTTGCACTTTCATGTCAAACCATCCGAGGCGGTGGCCGAACATCGCCAGAATGGTCACGACGACCGTCAGCGGCAGCGTCCACCAGAAGCGCTGCTGGAAGTCCAGCAGCTCATGGTTGTCTTCCTCATCCAGCGGAATGATGGGCTCAAGCGTCATGCCGCACTTGGGACAAGTGCCAGGGTGGTCCTGACGCACCTCGGGGTGCATGGGACAGGTGTAGATCGTGTCGCTTGCCTCTGGCTGCGTGGTACCTGGTGCATTCGTAGGCACAGGCACAGGCACCGCAGCGTGCATGGAATGGCCGCGATGGTCATGCGGGTGCCCATGGGACACCTCGCCCTCGGGCACCAGGTGCATCTGGCACTTTGGACAGCGGCCCGGGTGATCTTGCCGCACCTCGGGGTGCATGGGGCAGGTGTAGATCGTGCCGCCCGACTCCGGCTGTGTGGTGCGTGGTGCGTTCGCAGGTACAGGCACCGCAGTGTGTATGGAATGGCTGCGATGGTCATGCGGGGGGCTATGGGACACCTCGCCCTCGGGTACCAGATGCATCTGGCACTTTGGACAGCGCCCCGGGTGGTCTTGGCGCACCTCGGGGTGCATGGGGCAGGTGTAAACAATGGGGGTGTTCGCTTGCATGGTGGATGGCTCCTGACTTAATTTCATGATGAACCCTGTCAAGGTGGCAAAGTCAAGTCGGACGGTGCGCATCCACCAAATGGAATGCACAGGGTTCGAAATGAACAAAACGTAATGTGGTGGTCAGCGTCCTGTTGGTGGCGGCTTCTTACAGTTAACTCGTGCTCTTCGCACAGGCAAAAAATCCAGTTTCACTTTTCATTGCAAGGACTTCAAAATGACCACCAAAACCGTAAAGCTCTCTCTCGCCATTGCCTTTGTCACTTTGTCTGGCTTGTCTCAGGCCACTTCCGCCTGGCACCAAGGGAATGGCGATGTTGTTCATGTCACGCCTGAGCACATCGGCCAGAACACGGCCAAGAGTCCAGTAGATCCCAACGTTCATGCCAAGATGCTGCACGGAGATACGCCGACACCTCAAATCGTGGAGAAGACCAATACGGGTGCTCAAACCAGCCCATCTCGCCAGCAGGTGCTGGATGACAAGAACGCACAGCTGAAGAACCTCTACATCAACTAATCGCTTCATTTCCCCTTTCAGCCCGATGCTTGTGCATCGGGCCTTTCTTTTTCTGTCGACAGAAAAGTGCTTGCGTCCAGCCAGAGGGACTGGCTCAACGATCAAGCGACTTTTGGTACTGTGCGTTGGCCTGATCGTGCCGTGCCTGGGTTTCCTTGGGCCACTGTGCCTTGATCCATGACAGCACGGCAATGATTTCCGAATCGCTCAACACACCGTCGTAAATGGGCATGTTGGTCTGGTAGTCCGGCTGCTGGATCAACTTCGCCAGCCCATATTTGGTAATGGCGAAAAGTTGTGCGTCAGGGTGGTGCCAGGTGTGACCGCTCTCGTCATGCGGTGGGGCTGGAAGAAGGTCATCGGGGCCGCGCTCGCGCCAGTCTGGCTGGCCTTGGCCACGGGTTCCGTGGCAGGCGGCGCAATGCTGGGTGTAGATGCGGGCTCCCGCATTCACGACCTGCGGATCATCGGGGCGCAAACCATCGGGTGCCGACTGGCTCCGCGCACCCAGAACGTACATGCCTGCGGCCATCAGCAGAACCACCAGGAGTCCCCCCAAACCCAACCTCAACCGGCTTTTGCCCATGGTGATGTCGGGCATGTCAGCTTTTGCAACAGCAGCCGGAATTGACTGGCGCGGTGTACAGATGGGGTGCACCCGAATGCAAGATGCGGGCGGAGTATCCCGCTTCTTGCAGCGAGAGAATCAAGAGATCCCCATTAAGTGGGGCAAGGGAAGAGTCGGCCTTGACGTGCGCCGTGCCCGCCTTCAAATCGACTTCGACAGCACCTACTCCGGCAACGGCCCGCAAGGCTTGCGTTACACGCGCCGTGCACATGGAGCAAGTCATGCCTGCAATGACCAAATCAATGGAGGTCATGATTCACCTTGACAGTTGAAATATCCCCCAAGCTGCCTTTTGTCAGCCTAGCTTGGGTATGAAACGCGGTACACGGCTCGCGTACTCTTGCCAGACCTGACCGAATCGCACCGCGCTCTCACGCTCTTCAGTCAATGCCAAGCGGCCGTACATGACCAAGAGGACAGGAAACATCAGCAACGTGAGGATGGTCGGCCATTGCAACAGGAAACCGAACATGATCAGTACGAACCCGATGTACTGCGGGTGACGCACCCGGGCGTAGAGGCCCGACTGTGCCAGTTGGCCTTGGCGCTGGGCTGCATAAAGTGTCGGCCATGCTTCGGCCAGGATCCAGAATCCTCCACCGATAAACAGGTAGCTGAGAATGTGGAACGGACCAAAATGAGGATCGCCGCCCCAGCCAAATAACAGCTCCAAAAGATGCCCGGCGTCATGACTCAAAAAGTCCACACCAGGGAATTTTTGCCCCAACCACCCGGACATAAAGTAGATGGTCAGCGGAAAACCGTACATCTCGACAAACAGCGCAACGATAAACGCCGTGAACGCGCCAAAACTTCGCCAGTCGCGTGCGGTGGCCGGCTTAAAAAAGCTGAAGGCGAACATGGCGAAGATGGCGACGTTGATGGCCACCAGCAGCCACAGACCGTAAGAGGACCCAGAGTGGTTCATCGCTTTTAGCTCCTGCGCTGATCGTCGTTTTGCTGCGACGTCTCGGCATTCTTATCATTGACATGCCCGCCATGCCCGCCATGCCCGCCATGCCCGCCATGCCCGCCATGCCCGCCATGCCCGCCATGCATGAAAACGTGCATCAACGGACAAAGCAACAAGATCGCGTAGGGCCACCATTGCGTCAGATGGGCGCGATGCTCGGTCCATAGAAAGTAGCCAGCAATAGCCCCGAACACCAGTAGCCCGATGGCATACCTAGAACGCCAAAAGCCCCCATCTTTCTGGGGGCTTTGTCCCGGTATCTGATGAGGGGCATGGTTGTGGTTCATGTTTACCCCTTACTTGGCCGCAGGCGCCATTGGCGACTGCATGCGATCCATCATCATCTGCATCATGGACTCCATCATGTCCATGCGCTTTTCCATCATTTGCTGGCGATCGGTCATGCCGCTCATGCCTTTACCGCCCTGCATTCCAGCCATCTTGGACATGCCACCCATCTGCTTCATCATGGCCATGCCGTCCTGCATCATCTTCATGTGCTCGGCTATCAGTGCCTGACGCTCTTCGGGCGTTTTGGCGGACATCATTTTTTCGTGCATCGCCTGCATGTCCTTCATGCGCTGGTCCATGGCAGCCATTTTTTCTGCACCCATGGATTGGCCCGGGGCCTTCTTGGCCGCTGCAGCGGGCGCCGCGCCTTCCGGATGGTGTTCCTTGTGCTCTTCGGTGCCTTGGGCGAGCGCGCCCAGCGATGCCGTTGCCACGCAGATGCCGATCAGGGTGTTGCGAATATGGATCATGGTTCTCTCCTGTCCTGGTTGAAGTTGCCGTGGCCATCCCCGGAGGGGTTGAGCGCGCGGCGATGGCACGCGAATGCAGCGTGTTCTTAGCGGATCGGCTGAATGTCGGTAACGATCAACTTGCCTCCCTCGCTCACCGCCATGAACTTGATCTTGTCGCCCGGTTTGACCGTAGCCAACAAGTCCTTGTCCCGGACCGTGAACACCATGGTCATGCCCGGCATGTCCAGATGCTTGATTTCGCCATGCTTGATCGTGACTTTGGAGGACTCCTGGTCCACTTTCCTGACCTCGCCTTCGGTCAGGGATGCGGCAGAGGCCGCAGACGCATGGTTATGGTCGTGTTCCGCAGTGGCCTGGGCGAAGCTGCCCACGGGCAGCAGCGAGCCCGCAGCGATGGCCGAGGCAACGAGAAAATGTGTAAAGAGGTTCATGCTTTTCCTTTGTACGATGTGAAGACTTGCGCCGAGCCGTCCTTCTGGATCAACAGCACCTGGTAGGCGTCCTGGCGCCCGCCGTAGGCTGGCCCATCCATGCCGGGCGAACCGATGGGCATGCCCGGAACGGCCAGACCAAGCGCCTTGGGCTTTTCCTTCAGAAGGCGCAGGATGTCGGCCACGGGCACATGGCCTTCGATGACATAGCCCTGCACCAATGCGGTATGGCAGGACGCGAATTTTTGTGCCACACCCAGCCGGGCACGCGCCGCGTCGTTCCCCTCGTCGGCCACGCTGGCGCGAAAGCCGCTCTGTTCCACGTGCGCGATCCAGTCTTTGCAGCAGCCGCAGTGGGGGTCCTTCCAGACCTGCAGGGCCGTCGCCCGGGGATTGGCCGCAGCAGGCAGGGAGGTCGCGCCAAGGGCCAGCATGCCCAGCAGGAACACGCGGCGCATGGGTCTTGAGGGTGAATTCATCTCTCGCATGGATGATTCCTTATTCTTGGAGTGCATTACTTCTGGGCCACCTTGATCAAGCCCTTCATGCCAGCCTCGTAGTGACCCGGCATCAGGCAGGCGAAGTTCGCAAACCCAGGCCTAGTGAATTGCCAAACGATCTCGCCTTGCTTTCCTGGTGCAAGCGTCACCTTTCCTGGTTCGTCGTGCTCCATGTCGGGGTACTTTTTCATCGCCTCCAGATGCTCCAGCAGGTCCTGCTCGGTGCCCAGGCTCAGCTCGTGCCTGACCTGGCCTTGGTTCTTGATGATGAAACGCACGGTGTCGTTCTTGTCGACCTGGATGGCGGAGGGCGTGAACCGCATGTCGTCACTCATGTTGACGGTGATCGTGTGGGTGACTTTCGCGGCCGTGCCGGGCCTGCCAAGCGCGGTTTCATTGGCGCCGTGACTGTGTTCGCCGGAATGGCTATCGCTGGCATGGGCGAAACCAGCGGCAGCACACAGCAGCAGCGCGATGATCTTGGGAGTTGTGTTGCTTGTGTTTTTCATTGGATTCATCCATCTAGGGTTAGCTTGTCAGTGGCCATGGTGCGAAGTGGGTTTACGCACCTGGACCTCGGTGGGGTTGCTGGACTCTTGGATTCGGCGCATGGACTGCCCAACCTCAGCCTTGAACCGGGCAGGCTCGGTCAAGGGTCCTTGGTACTCGTGGGCGACCTTACCTTCCGGATGCTCGAACCAGGCTGGGTCCATGTATTTACTAGGCTTTTGCTCTCGGCACACCTTCAACACACTGAACATGCCGCCCATCTCGACCGAGCCAAAGGGGCCTTTGCCAGACATCATGGGCACGGTGTTCTCGGGGATCCACAGTGAATCTCGGGTTTCATGGGTGAGATTCTTGAACGATATCCATGACATAAAGCTGTGCGCCACATTACATCTTTGTTATCTGCATGTCAGACGCCCCAAACCTCGTCAAACTATCACCACGCCAGCAAGTGGAGCACCGTCGTGAAGATATTGATTGTGGAAGATGAGCCCAAAGCGGGTGAATATCTGCGCCAAGGCCTGGGCGAGGCAGGATTCGTCGTGGACCTGGCCCATAACGGCAATGACGGCCTGCACCTTGCATTGCAGGGCACGTACGATTTGGTGATCCTGGATGTGATGCTTCCAGGGCTCAACGGCTGGCAGGTCCTGCAATCGATGCGCCAGCACGCCTTGCAGATGCCAGCCATGTTTCTCACCGCCCGCGACCAGGTCGAAGACCGCGTGAAGGGCCTAGAACTGGGCGCAGATGACTACCTGATCAAGCCTTTCTCGTTCGCCGAACTGCTGGCCCGTGTCCGCACCATCCTCCGGCGCGGGCGCAGCGGAACCGAGAGCACGACGCTGCGCGTGGCGGACCTGGAACTGGACTTGCTGCGGCGTCGCGTCACGCGCGCAGGCAAGCGCATTGACTTGACGGCCAAGGAGTTTGGCTTGCTGGAGCTTTTGATGCGGCGCAGCGGCGAAGTGCTGCCGCGCTCGTTGATTGCCTCACAGGTGTGGGACATGAACTTCGACAGCGACACCAATGTGATCGAGGTGGCCATGCGCCGCCTGCGCATCAAGATTGACGAAGGACAGGATGTCAAACTCATCCAGACCGTACGGGGCATGGGCTACGTACTGGAAGCACCCGAGGAACCGTAAGTGCTGCGCCATCTTTCGCTGACCAGTCGCCTGACGGCTTTTTTCACGATGGTGGCCGCAGCGGTCGTCCTCGGGTTGGGTTTCCTGTTCATGATCGCCACGGACCGCCATTTTCTGGAACTCGATCGCACCGCCTTAAGAGACAAAAAACTCCTGATTGACAACATTCTGGCCCGCGCGAATTCGCCGGAGGATGCACGCGGGCGCCTGAACGAAGCGCTGAGCCATCACCATGGCCTCTATGTCCTGGTCAAGGACGAAAAAGGCGCGGCGCTCTTTCAATCCGACGGTTTTAACCCGCCCGAGACGCCCGCTTCGCAACATTCTTCTCCCGACCGGCACACGCTTGACGTCTGGAGAGAGGGGGGAAGCGAGTTCCACTCCATCCACTATCAGGCGCGCATGGCGAATGCGGCCACAACGGTTCTTGAGGTTTCCATCGCCGTCGATACCGAACATCACACGCAGTTTCTGTCCGATTTGCGGCGCAGCCTGGCGATATATGCCGCCATCGCAACGCTGATCAGCGGCGTGCTGGGCTGGTTGGCGGCACACCAGGGGATGGCTCCTCTGCGCGCCATGAAGACCCGGGCAGCCGCAGTCACCGGGCAACAGCTGGAAGAGCGCATGCCCGTGGAAGCCGTTCCCATTGAAATGGCCGATCTGGCGCAAGAACTGAACCATATGCTGGACCGGCTGCAGGAAGACTTCCTGCGTCTGTCCGAGTTTTCATCGGATCTGGCTCATGAACTGCGCACACCCATCAGCAATCTGCTCACGCAAACCCAGGTCACCCTGTCTGCCAGACGTGACGCCGAAACCTATCGCGACATACTGGCCTCCAATGCCGAGGAGTTGCAGCGCCTGGCCCGCATGGTGTCGGACATGCTGTTTCTCGCCAAGACAGAACGCGGCGTTGATTTGCCCAGCAAGGAACGATTTTCCGCCGCGACGGAGGTCCGTGCACTGCTGGAATTTTATGAAGCAGTCGCAGAAGAAAAAAACATCAACCTGAGCACGCATGGAGACGGTGAAATTCAGGGCGATCGACTGATGTTCCGCCGCGCGTTGAGCAACCTGCTCTCCAATGCGCTGCGCCACACGCCGGAACGGGGAGAGGTTCAAGTTGCAGTGGCCAGGGAAGAGGGCGCCGTGAGAGTCTCCGTCGAAAATACCGGCAACGAAATCGACTCCAAAGATCTCCCTCGGTTGTTCGACCGCTTCTATCGTGCGGACCCTGCAAGAACACATCCTGGGTCCGATGGTTCCGGCTTGGGTCTTTCCATCACCAAAGCCATTGTTGAGGCGCATGGGGGCCATGTTTCGGCCCGTTCCGAGCAAGGAAAAACACGGTTCTCGCTGGCTTTTCCAGTCGAACCCAACGGGCATTAATGGGCCTGTCCCACCTGAGTCGGCGATTTTTCAGCAACGAGTGCACTCAGCGCCTGCATTTGTGTACTTCTCCTTACCGAGCATCAGACCTGGATGTTCATCACATCGGTGTAAGCCTGAACTAAACGGTTGCGGGTATGAAGCGTCGCTTGAAATGCAATGTTCGACTTGACTCCTGCAAACATCGTTTCTTCAAGACTGACAGTGGGGTTGCCTAAGGTGACCTCGCGGCTCAGGCGCCCAGATTCACTTTGCAATTGGCTCGTGGTCGTGAGTGCCTGCTTCATCACGTCCAAAAATCCACGGTCCTGAACTGTGGGTGCTTTGGACGGCAACGTTCCCGCCGGATTGACTGGCAGTAGTGCGCCGAGCGGGTTGGTGGTGATGTTCATGGTGTGTCCATTGTCGAACTGACTGGGGGTATGAGGGGTCTTTTTGCGGGGAGATCGAGAGCAGCGATCGATACGAAATAATAAGTGCCGCCAGCCCATCAAGAAGCCCTACGACGGGTGCGTCAGCCGTTCAATTGCGCAGCTATGGATGACAGCAACGTCATCTTGCCGACATAGCCGAGAGTGGCCGATACGCACAGTGGTGAACATCGACAAAGCATGAATATGGCGGGTTGCCACGCCGAAGGGAGCGTGGTTTACAGCCGTTGCGAAATCTCCAGCAGTGGTTTGATGCTGGAGCCAAAGCGGCTCATTGACGCGTGGTTCTGCTCCAGTTGGCTGTAGGGCAGATAACGGATCCCCAGCTCTGACACCCGGGAAAACGCGGGTCTTCGAAGTTGTTCCGCCACCTTGTCTCTGCGATTGTCTGGGGCTACCAAAAACAGCGCGCATTTGCCAGCAACCCGCGTGCCAAGGGCCAAATCAAGCATGCGAACGATCCCTGAGTAGATGGACGTGGTGTGCTCGACTTCAAATGCCGCAGCCACCTGCGAGGTCTGGGTATCAACCCAAACAACATCAATCAACCGCACCGACTCTAGACGGGGTCCCCTCGTTTTCAGTGCAATAACTGGCGGTACGCAAACCCAGCACTGGCGCGGGGGTGGTGTTGGTAGATCGTTGATTCTGTTGGCTTTCCTGTTCACTTCTCAAACGGGTATCGTGGCCTCCCACTAATGGGGTTCACGATGCAGGACTGGCAAACGACGTTTTTGGGGATGCGTGAGCTGCCCCGCGATATCAGTGACTTCGAGATGAAGGCGTTTTTCACCTTCGATGGTGCAGAGCGCGAGGCAATCAATGCGCGCCGGGGTGACGCCCACAAGCTCGGTCTGGCGCTGCATATCGGGTTTTTGCGCATGAGTGGCCGCCTGCTGTATGCCTTTCGGGTGGTTCCCGTCGCCCTGTGGCGCCACTTGAGCGAGGAACTTGGCATTGCCACCCCTGATGTGGCTTCGCTGCGCACGCTGTACGGGCGGGAGAAGACACTGTTCGATCACCAGCAAGTAGCGTGCACGGCCCTTGGTTTTCGGTGGATGAGCGAGCACCAACGCCGCTCCCTGGTGCGTGAACTGCGGGACGAAGTGGCCCGTTGCGCCGACCGCGATCAACTGCTCGGGAGGGCCCGCCAATGGCTGTACAAGAATAAGCTGGTGATCGTGCACGAGCGGGCCATCCGGACTTTGATTGCGAGCGCACTCACCCAGCTCGAAGCGGAGACAGGTGCTGCAATCGCCGCCAGCGTCGATCCGGCAACCCTTGATCGGTGGCGAACCTCGGTTGCAGAGCTGCGCCCAGATGGACAAACCCAACAAAGCTGGCTGTGGTCGGCGCCGGCCAAGCACTCAACCCGCCAAATCAGCGAGGTACTTGAACGCATCGATCTGCTGTACGAGCTGGACGTTCATAAACACCTGACCGACATCCCCGATCTCATCTTGCGCCGTTACGCGCGCCGACTAGTCTCTCGGCCGCCGTCTGCCGGCGCCAAGATCAAGGAACCCGCGCGCACCGTGGAGGTCGCCTGCTTTCTGCGGTATTGCCTGTTCACCACCACGGACCAGTTGATTTTGATGGTGCAGCGCCGGATTGCCGATCTGTGGCGCCAGACCGCTGCCGAGGTCCCCGCCACCGTCAACTGGGCGGCGATGTACAAAACGCTACTGGCCGAACTCGTGGCCTTGAGCGCCCAGGGCGCTGTGCCGGACGCCGAGCTGCGCGCACGGCTTGAAGCCTTGGTCATCGAAACCCAGAAACGCAAGCCACCCAGTCGGGCCTCCCTTGTGCGCGAAGGATTGATTGATGTCATTCGCCCCGTACGCTCACTGCTTGTGGCAATTGCAAAGCTTCCATGGCAAGCCACCGGAGAGCATCCCACCATCGACGCCCTGACGAAATTGAGCGCCTATTACGCCAGTAACATCAGAAAGTTGCCGGATGGCGTTGTCGCGCCAGGCCTGGGGAAGGTCTGGCAAGCCGCCATATCCAGCCCAGACCGGGAACGGGCGTTTCGGGCATTGGAGGTTGCCACCTTGTTTGCCCTGCGCCGCGCGGTGCGCAATGGATCGGTCTGGATCGAGCACAGCTTGAGTTTTAGGGGCCGTGCACGCCTGTTCTTCACGGACGAACGTTGGAAGGACGAGTCCAAGAAGCACTATGCCCGTCTGTCGCTGCCCGGCAAGGCGGCCACCTTTCTGAAGCCATTGTTGGCCAAGGTAACTGCAGGTGTCGATGCTGTGGCTGCGGCGGCACGCAGTGGCGTACTGCGCGTCGACGATGAACTCCACCTCTCAGTTTTACCCGCCGAAGACGAAGACCCCGAAGTCACCAAGCTACGGGCGGCTTTGGATCACCGCATCGGCGAAGTGCAATTGCCTGAAGTGATTCTGGCCGTTGACGCCCAGGTGCGCTTCAGCTGGATCATGCTCGGCCGTGAACCACGGTCAACAGCGGAACTGCTGATGGTCTATGCCGGCATCATGGCCCACGGCACCAGTCTGACAGCCATCGAATGCGCGCGCATGATTCCGCAGTTGTCTGCCACCAGCATCCGCCAGGCCATGCGCTGGGCACGGGACGAACGCCGTCTGAGTCAGGCTTGCCAGGCGGTGCTGGAGTTTATGCAACGCCACCCGATCGCCACCACTTGGGGCCGTTCAGACCTGGCGTCTTCTGACATGATGAGCATGGAGACAACCAAGCGGGTATGGCAGGCCCGGCTTGATCCCCGGCGCAACACGCCCTCCATTGGCATCTACTCCCATGTACGCGACCGCTGGGGAATCTTTCACGCACAGCCCTTCGTGCTCAATGAGCGCCAAGCTGGCGTGGCCATTGAAGGCGTCATACGTCAGGAACGCCTTGAAACCAGCCAACTGGCGGTGGACACCCACGGCTACACCGATTTTGCGATGGCACTGGCCCGGTTGTTGGGCTTTGATCTTTGCCCGCGGTTGAAGGAATTGAAACAACGCCACCTGTTCGTGCCTCGCGGCGCCAAGGTGCCAGCCGAAATAGCTGCGGTGTGCGAGGCCAATGTTGACGTTGCCCTGATCGAAAAGCATTGGGACAGCCTGGTGCATCTGGCGGCTTCGGTCATGAGTGGTCACGCCAGTGCGGTGGCAGCACTGGCGCGGTTTGGCTCTGCTGCCCAGGGTGACCCCATCTATGACGCTGGCGTGCAATTGGGACGTTTGCTGCGAACCGCGTTCCTTGCCGACTACTTTGTTAAGGACGCTTTCAGGAATGAATTGCGCCGGGTGCTCAACCGGGGGGAGGCGGTCAACGCCCTCAAGCGCGCCATTTACACCGGCCGGATCAGCCCGGCACAGGCCAAACGTGTGGACGAAATGCAGGCTGTGGCCGACGCGTTGAGTCTGCTGGCCAACATCGTCATGGCGTGGAACACGTCACAAATGCAGGCTGTTCTGGATCGCTGGTCGAACCGCCGCCAGGCCATTCCGCCGGAACTGATCGGAAAAATTGCTCCCACCAGGCTGGAAAGCATCAACCTGCGAGGCGTGATCCGCTTTCCTGTTGACCGTTATGCCGACCAAATCCTGCCCTCGCGGCAGGGAGCACCGATAACTGGCACCAACGGATGAAACCGATCACGGTTTGACGCCACGAATCCCGGATTTGAAGGTGAACAGGAAAGCCAACAGAATCAACGATCTACCAACACCACCCCCGCGCCAGTGCTGGGTTTGCGTACCGCCAGTTATTGCACTGAAAACGAGGGGACCCCGCCCCTGGCGCTTGCAGGCGCGGCCGTAGCGGGCTACCACAGCCTTCTGGCTGCAGGCCTGGTTCCCAGGGCATGGGTTCCATGCGCTGTAGGCGTGTCCTGCGCCGATCAGAAGCTCGACTTTTTCTATGGCATTGAACTGCCCTGGCTTTCCTTGGCGGCGTTCATTGTCATCGCCGTTTCACTCTGTCTTTATCTGCGCAAAACAGCCAAATGATCCACCGCAAATACATCATCGCCCTCGTGCTGGGCGTCGCACTTGCAGCCTTCGCGGTCGGTGCGAGTCTCTACCAGAGCCATGTGACCAGCAACCAAGAGCAGCATGCCGCCGGGCAGTCTGAGCGGCTGGTGCGCATGCATTCGCCAGTCATCGGCCCCCGAGAGGCGCCCGTGACCATTGTCGAATTCTTCGATCCCGCATGTGAGACCTGCCGCGCTTTCTATCCGGTCGTGAAAGATCTCATGCAGCGGTATCCCTCCCAGGTACGGTTGGTCATCCGGTATGCACCGTTCCACCAGGGCTCGGGCGAGGTGGTCAAGCTGCTGGAGTCCGCGCGGCTGCAGGACAGGTACCTCGTGGTCTTGGAGTCCCTGCTGGCGGCACAGCCACAGTGGGCAGACCATGGAAATCCCAATCTGGCATTGGCCTACAGTGCGGCCGAGCAGGCAGGTCTGGACATGGCGAGAGCTCGGGCCGACATAGCATCGCCCACGCTGGAAGCGATGCTGCAGCAGGATGTGCAGGACCTGACTGCCCTCAAGGTCGACAAGACCCCGACCTTCTTTGTGAATGGGCGGCCGTTGCCCAGCTTTGGCGCCAAGCAACTGGCTGAGCTGGTAGCCCAGGAGGTCTCCAAGGCGGGCAAATAGGCATCGTGCGTCCCGGGCAATCGCTAGTGGGAATGGGCATGCTCCTTGGGCTGCGCAGGCTGGGTCTTCGCGGCAGGCTCGACCCGCGTGCCGCGAAGCAGGCGCAGTCCATTGCCCACCACCAGCAAGCTGGCCCCCATGTCCGCAAAAACGGCCATCCACATGGTCGCAGTGCCCACCACCGCCATCACCAGAAAAACGCTCTTGATACCCAGCGCCAAGGTGATGTTCTGCCAGAGAACGGCATGGGTGCGCTTGGACAGGCGCACGGTCTCGGCGACGCGCTGCAGGTCATCGTTCATGATGACCACGTCGGCCGCTTCCATCGCCGTGTCAGTCCCCGCACCGCCCATGGCAAAGCCGATGTCGGCCTGCGCCAGCGCCGGCGCGTCATTGATGCCATCGCCGGTCATACCGGTGGCGCCATAGCGCTTTTGCATCTCCTTGATGGCATCAAGCTTGGCTTCGGGCAGCAGATCCCCGCGGGCATCATCAATGCCGGCCTGTGCTGCGATGGCCTTTGCAGTGGCCGTGTTGTCGCCGGTCAGCATCACCGAGGTCACTCCCAGTGCCTTGAGATCGACGATGGCCTGCTTTGAGGTCTCGCGGATGGTGTCCGCTACCGCGAAGAGCGCCAGAACCCGCGAGTCGTCTGCCAGGAGGGTGACCGTGCGGCCTTGCTTTTCGTGGATGGCCAGCTCCGCCTCCAGGTCCGGTCCGCACAAGCCCTGCTCGTGAATCAGCCGGTGATTGCCCAGCACCAGGCGCGCACCATTGACCACGCCCTCGACACCGCGCCCGGGCAAGGCCTTGAAGTTCTCAGCCTCGGGGCCTTGTGCCTCCAGTCCCTGAACAATCGCCTTGGAAACGGGGTGATCGGAACGGGCCGCCAGGCTGGCGGCCATCTGCTGGATAGCGCCCTCATCGCCAGCGCCCCATACCTGCCACTTCACCAGCTTGGGTTTGCCCTCGGTGATGGTGCCCGTCTTGTCCAGCGCAACGGCTTTCAGGAGCCGGGCGTCTTCCAGGTAGGTTCCGCCCTTGATCAGGATCCCGCGGCGCGCTCCCGCGGCCAATCCGCTGACCACTGTGACGGGCGTGGAAATGACCAGAGCACACGGACAGGCGATCACTAGCAGCACCAAGGCCTTATATAGCGCCTCCAGCCAAGTCAGGCCCATCAGGAAAGGGGTCAGCACCGCTACCGCCACGGCAATGGCGAAGACAGCAGGGGTGTAGATCGAGGCGAAGCGGTCGACGAAGCGCTGCGTCGGTGCACGCGTGCCCTGCGCCTGCTCCACGGCCTGGATGATCCTGGCCAGGGTGGTGTTGCTGGACAAGGCAGTAACCTCAAACTCCAGTTCACCAGTCTCGTTGATGGTCCCCGCGAACACCTGGTCGCCAGGCGCCTTGTCCACGGGAATGCTCTCGCCAGTCACCGGCGCCTGGTTGATGGCCCCGTTGCCCTTGGTCACCTTGCCGTCCAGCGGCACCCGTTCGCCTGGCTTGATGCGCACGGTTGCTCCAATGGCCACCGAAGCCACCGGTGTAGCAGACCACGACCCATTTGCTCCCAGAACCAGTGCCTCTTCTGGGGCCAGTTCCAGCAAGCCCTTGATGGCGTTGCGGGCCCGGTCCACGGCTTTGGCCTCGATGAGTTCAGCAATCGCGTACAGGGCCATCACCATGGCAGCCTCAGGCCACTGACCGATGAGGAATGCGCCCGTGACGGCCACCGACATCAGCGCATTGATGTTGAGCTTGCCGCGCAGCAGTGCCGCAATGCCTTTTTTGTAGGTGTCGATACCCGCCAGCCAGATGGCCACGGCAGCGATGGCCATGCCGGCCACCTTCCAGGCCATCTGGTCGGGTGCAAAGAAGGAAAGGACCTCAGCCCCAGTCGCGAACACCAGCGCAGCCACCAACCGGGAAATGCCGCCTGCAAAACCATGTCCTTGGTCGTGGTCGTCGGCTGATGCACCCGCCTGTCCGCCGTCAGAACCGGCCACAGGCTGCGGATCGAAGCCCGCTTTCCGGATGGCGTCGAGTGCCAACGGGTAGGTGCTTTCCTCAGCGTCGATCTTTAGCGTCCGTGCGCCAAGCTGAAAACCCAGCGAGTGGATTCCATCCAGAGGCTCCAGCGCCCGGCGAATCTCCGCCTCCTCGGCACTGCAGTCCATGGTCGCAATGCGAAACACCCGGCCCTGGCCACCCTGGGTGCTTGCCGCAGTGGCGACCGGCTGTGGATCGAAGCCCGCCTTGCGGATAGCATCCAGCGCCAGGGGCAAGGCGCGATCGTCCGCATCGATCTTCAGCGTGCGCGCGCCGAGCTGAAAACCCAAGGACCTGATTCCCTCCAGAGGTTCCAGCGCCCGCCGGATCTCCGACTCCTCGGCGCTGCAGTCCATGGTGGGGATTCGGAACAGCGTGCCCTGGCCTGGGCTGCTTGCGGCGGCAGAAGCCGAGGCAACGGTACTGGAGCAGCCCGAGGAGCAGCAGGTGTCAACAACGCTGGAGGAAGTGCTGGTTTCTGTTTTCATGGCCTAATTGGAAACCCTGTAGTGACCTTAAAGTCAAGCGACTTTCGAGACGTCGCCGCCTTGTCCTACGTAAACCAGATTTTGCGAAGGACGCTTCATGAAAATCGGCGAACTTGCCAAGGCCACAGGCACGCAGACAGAGACCATCCGCTACTACGAGCGCGAGAACCTGCTGCCGATCGCGATGCGCACAGAAAGCAACTACAGGGTCTACGACAGCAGCCATGTCGAGCGCCTGGCCTTCATCCGCCATTGCCGCTGCCTGGACATGACGCTCGATGAGATCCGGGTGCTGTTGCATTTCAAGGACGCTCCGGATGAAAACTGCGGCGCAGTGGACGCGCTTCTTCGGGAGCACATCGGGCACGTGGTCTCTCGCATCCGGGAACTCCAGGCACTGGAGTCGGAATTGCGCAGCTTGCAACAACAGTACTCACCAGGCCATCCCGCCGGTGAGTGCGGCATCTTGGGCGGCTTGGCCAATGCGGCACTTCAACACAATCACATGCAGCCCAGCGAAGCCCACCCGCCAGGTGCTCATCATGATATTGGCGTGGCTCCGAGGCAGCGGGCCAACAAACGACGCTGATTTTCAGTGAGCGCGAATCTCTATCCCGACACTTGTCACTCCGTTCTCTGACCTGGCCACCGGCTTGCCCTGGTGCATGCGGGCAATCGCGCCCACGATGGCCAGGCCCAGGCCATGGTTGCTCTGCCCATGGCTGCGAGCAGGATCTGCCCGGAAAAACCGGTCAAACAGCTGGGGAAGTATTTCGGGATCGATGGTGTTGCCGTAGTTGGTGACGCTGATCAGCACGCGGTCCTCGTCAACAGTTCTCAAGTTGATCTGCACGATGGAGCCAGTGCTCGCGTAGCGGGTTGCGTTTCCCAGCAGGTTGGACAAAGCCCGGCGCAACAACGGCACGTCGAAGGTGCCATGCGCATCGCCGACTACTTTCGCGGTGAGACCCGCCTCGGCCAGCGCCGCCTCGTGGTAGTCCAGCACGTCGGCTGCCACCGATGCCAGGCTTGCCACGGGCACGCGACGCGCTCCCACGCCCCGATCCGCCTGGGACAGGAACAGCATGTCGTTGACGATACCGGTCAGGCGATGCAGCTCCTCCAGATTGGACGCCAGCACCTCGCGAATATCCGCCTGCTCGGGGCGCCGCAGCGCCAGTTCATTGTTGGCAATGAGCGTGGCCAAAGGCGTGCACAACTCGTGCGCCACGTCCGCATTGAAGCCCTCCATCTGGGAGTAGGCCTTTTCAATGCGAGCCAGGAGTGCATTGAACTGGTCGATCAGCGGCACGAGTTCAAGGGGCTGCTCCGCGCCATCGAGCCGCTGGTGGAGGTTGTCCGCCGAAACGGCGCGCGTCTGGCTGGCCAGTCTTCGAACGGGCGCCAGGCCCAGGTTGACCAGGGAGAAGCCGCCTAGCGAAACCACGACGGCCCCGCCAATGGCTGCCACCAGCAATGTGACTGCAAGCCGGTGCAGCAACTGGTTGTCGGTCTGGATGTCCAGCGACAGCTGGACGCGCAGACTCTTTGAGGGTGTCTGGCCTGCAGACTGCGCCACTTCGAACTGCCGCTGGCGCCAGACCGTCTTTTCATTCTGGTTGCGGGTATGGGCGTAGAGGACGGCCCCATCGGCCTGCGCTACTTCAAGCGAAAGATCTCCGTGCCCCACCAGGAAATCATCGAGCTTGTGAGCAAGGTCTTCCGAATCCCCGTGCTCCTTGCCGTCCGCCAGCAAGTGCCGGATGACGTTTTCCTTTTGCGCCAGCGTTTCCTCCTGTCGATCTCGGAAGTTGAATTCGGTCACCAGGTAGACGGCCAGACAGACCAGCCCGAGCCCGGCAAAGCTCTGAAGTGCCAGCCACCACGACAACCGCTGGCGCAATGAGCGATGTTGGACCAGGGCCTTCATCCGTTGCGCTCTTCCATGACGTACCCCATACCGCGGATGGTGTGCAGAAGCGCGGTGTCAAAGGGCACATCGATCTTGGTACGCAGGCGCCGTATGGCGACCTCCACCACGTTGGTATCGCTGTCGAAGTTCATGTCCCAGACCTGCTCGGCGATCTCCGTGCGAGACAGCACTTCTCCCTTCCTTCTCAGAAAAAGGGTCAGCAGCAGGAACTCTTTGGCAGTCAACTCCAAGCGCTGACCGCCTCGTGTCGCCTTGCGCCGCACCAGGTCGATCTCCAGGTCGGCCAAACGCAGTTGCGTGGGCTCTGCCGTGTCCCGTGCTCCGTGGCTACGCCTGAGCAGAACCTGGATGCGGGCGCTCAACTCGGAAAACGCAAAGGGCTTGACCAGATAGTCATCGGCACCCGTCTGAAGTCCGAGCACCCGATCCTCGACACTGACCCTGGCTGTGAGCATCAAGACAGGGGTCTGCCTGGTCTTGCGAAAGGCCGTCAGCAGGCTGAAGCCGTCGATCCCTGGGAGCATCGCGTCCAACACCAGCAGATCGTGGCCGCCTTCAAGGGCCATGTGCAGGCCGTCCACGCCGTTGTGGGCGACGTCCACCACATAGCCGACCTCTCCGAGGCCCTTGCGCAGGTACTCCGCCAGCTTGACTTCGTCTTCGATGAGCAGAATTTTCATGGTGCCATTCTCGAAGAATGCCTCCTGTTCGTAGATTACGAATTTGTCATCTGGCTGTTGGCGCCTTGTCGCGCGCCGATTTCTACAGTCCCACCGTGTCGAAAGGCATAGCCCGGGCAAGTCGCCGCTGGCTCATCCGAATCAAGGGACCACACCATGACCGTTCGCAAACCCCTCCCACTCTCCCTGATTGCCCTTGCCCTTGCCATTGCGGCCCCAGGCCTGGCATCTGCTTCGGCGCTCTACCATCCCGCCGGCGGTGAAGTGGGAATGACCACCCATCCCGACCACGTGCAAAGCAACATGTCCCGTGGCGACGTGCTCCGGTCGGTCGACGTCGCGCGCAAGGACGGTACGCTGGCGATCCTGTCACGGGGTGGTGCACTGCCTGTCAAGGCAACGGGCGGCTCCAAGACGCGTGAGCAGGTGCAGCAGGAATATCTGAACATGTCAGCCGCTGAAAAACAGCGCATCCAGGAACTGTACGGCTCGGGCGGCTGATCGTCACACGAAGTTTTCCGGACCGCGTGCTAGACTCAAAAAATGCGCCGCCTGATCGTCGTTTTTATGCTTGCATTGCTCCCGTTCCAGTTCAGCTGGTCCGCGGTGGCTGCTTATTGCATGCACGAGAACTCGACCGCCCAGGCGCAGCATCTGGGGCATCACGAACACAAGCACGAAGCCAAAAGCGGGATCGGCCAAGCCGACAAGACCGGCCAAGGCGCAGACATGTCCGATGTCGACTGCTCGGTTTGCCATGGTGCTGGCATCGGGGCCCTCAACTGGTCTTGTGCAAAACATCGCATCTGCCATGACAGCCGTGTGGACTCACCGTCAGGTGAGCGCTTGGCGGCTGTAACGCCCACCCCCCCCGACCGCCCACAGTGGCCCGTCCTCGCCTGATCGGCGGGGGCATCTCTCCTTCTTTCAGTCCTTCGTGTCCGCCTCCTGGCGGATGCAGTTGCGCTTGTCGCGGCTGCATTGACTGACGATTTGCCAGGCAGCTGCACGGTTGCCACCCCGCCGATTCCCTCGTGTTTTGAAACCACTGGAGAATCGGATGTTCAAGGGTATTTACCTTCAAGGAAAGCCGCACGCATGGCGCGGCCGCACTAAATTCAGGCTCGCGGCAGGTGCCGCGGCCATATTGCTGACCTTCTCGGGCGGGGCCTTTTCTCAGGGCACGTCGCAAGATCCAGTCGTTGGAGCACAGGATCCCCAGACTGCCGCGGTGTCTCCCGCTGGGCCTCTGTCGCTGGCCAAGGCCATCGAGTTGGCCTTGGAAGGGAATCCAGAGGTGGCTGCCGCTACGCGCCAGTTGGAGGCAACAGAGGGGCAGATTCTTCAAGGGCGTTCACGCCCCAATCCCGAGCTTGCCTACTCGCTGGAGGACGCACGGTCCAAAACACGTACGCAAAGCTGGCAGCTCAACCTTCCCGTGGAATTGGGGGGAAAGCGTGCAGCGCGTACCAAAGCGGCCGAAAAGTCACGCGAGCAGGCGGCGGCCCAGCTCGCTGAGCTGAAGGCGACCGTGCGGGCCAATGTGGCCGCAGCCTACTTCGATGTCCTGACGGCGCAGGAGCGATTGGCGCTCGCCAAAGACAGCGTGGCATTGGCCAAGTCGTCGACGGATACCGTGGCCAAGCGCGTAGCCGCTGGCAAGGTGTCACCTGTGGAAGAGTCCAAGGCCCGCGTTGCGGAAGCCGGCGTTCGCGTCGAGCTCGCCCAGGCAGCCAGCGAACAACGCAATGCACTGTCTCGCCTGTTTGCGCTGGTGGGACAGATCAACGCGCCGTTCACCGTCCTCGAGGGCAAAGCCGACAACCTTCCCGCGGTACCGCCCCTCGCCGATCTTCAGCCCTTGATATCTTCTTCGCCAGGCGTTGTCCTCGCCCGGATCGAGGTGGATCGGCGCCAGGCCCTGACTGAACTGGAGCAAAGCAAGCGCGTGCCCGATGTCACCGTCAGCGTCGGCATGCAGCGCAGCAACGAGACCCAACGCAACGTCCTGCTGTTTGGTGTCTCCGTGCCTCTGCCTGTGTTTGACCGCAACCAGGGCAACCTGCTGGAAGCGCTCAAGCTTGAGGACAAGGCCCGTGACGAGTTGCAAGGGGCCACGGTGCGCCTGCACAGCGAAGTGGCGCAGGCGCGCGAACGCCTTTCGACCATCACTGCGGAGATCCAGTCGCTGCAACAGGACGTCCTGCCCGGCGCGAAGTCGGCATACGACGCGGCCACCATTGGCTTCGAGAACGGAAAGTTCAACTTCCTGGAGGTGCTCGATGCCCAGCGCACCTACTTCACCGCCAAATCCCAGTACCTCAAAGCCCTGGGCGAGGCACACCGCGCGGCGGCGGATGTCGACCGCCTGCTCGGGGCCAGCACGGTTTCCGGCTTGATCGCAACGCACAACTGAGCATGACCATGAACACCAGCACATCCACCATCAGCAAAAAGCATCTCATCGCTATTGCCGTTGTCCTCGCGCTAGGGGTCGGGGCCGGAGCCTTCATCCTGCAAGGCGGCGGCAAGCCCAAAGCAGTCGCTGCCGAGGGCGATGGCCACGGCCACGGCAGCCATACCGAGGCCAAGGGGCACGGTGATGGAGAACACCACGGCAAGGGCGGTGAAAAAGGCCACGACGACGACAAAGGCCACGCCGATGGCGAGCACCATGAAAAGAGCCAGGCCAAGGGCCCCCACGGCGGTACCGTGTTCAAGGAAGGCGACTTCAGCCTGGAAGCGTTGCTGTCCGAAGACGGTGGCGAGCCTCGGCTGCGGATCTGGCTGTCCGACAAGGACAAGCCGCTCCCCCTGACCGCGGCAACGGTCACGGCAACAGTGACACGCCCGACAGACGACAAGCAGAAGCTGACGTTTGCCGCAGAAAAGGACAGCCTGGTCAGCCGCGAGATCGTGGCCGAACCCCACGCGTTCGACATCGAGATCATTGCGCAGACGGCCACCGAACCTTTCATGTTCGTGATGAGCAAGGAAGAGGGAAAGATCGAACTGACCGATGCCCAGATCAAGGCCGCCTCCATTACGGTGGACTCTGCGTCGGCAGCCAACATCAAGACGGCGCTGCTTTTGCCCGGCGAAATCCGGCTGAACGAGGACCGGACTTCGCACGTGGTTCCCCGTCTGGCGGGTGTGGTGGAGAGTGTCAGCGCCAGCCTGGGCCAGGTCGTCAAAAAGGGGCAGGTTCTGGCCGCCATCGCGAGCCCGACCGCTTCGGAGCAGCGCAGCGAGCTGCAGACGGCGCAAAAGCGCCTGGCGCTGGCCAAGACCACCTACGAGCGGGAAAAGAAGCTGTGGGAGCAAAAGGTCTCTGCCGAACAGGACTACCTGCAGGCCAGGCAGGCGTTGAGCGAAGCGGAGGTCGCTGTCGCCAACGCCAATCAGAAGCTCAGTGCGCTGGGCCTGTCCACCTCGTCCGTGTCCGGACTAAACCGTATCGAACTGCGCGCGCCCTTTGACGGCATCGTCATCGAGAAGCACCTGAGTCTTGGCGAGGCCGTCAAGGAAGATGCGGCGGTGTTCACCATCTCGGACCTTTCCACGGTGTGGGCTGAGATCAATGTTCCTGCAAAGGATCTGCCGTCGGTGCGGGTGGGCGAGAAAGTCACCATCAAG
Source organism: Simplicispira sp. 125 (assembly GCF_003096555.1). Classification (NCBI taxonomy): domain Bacteria; kingdom Pseudomonadati; phylum Pseudomonadota; class Betaproteobacteria; order Burkholderiales; family Comamonadaceae; genus Simplicispira; species Simplicispira sp. 125. The sequence continues at coordinate 2,893,013 of NZ_QEKM01000001.1, forward strand.
GCCACCGCCTTCGATGCCTCCGCCACGGGCACTGTCGCTTTCGTGGGCGCGTTGATCGGTGAGCAGACCCGTACCGCCAAGGCCCGCGTCGTTCTTGATAACCCCAAGGGCGCCTGGCGCCCCGGCCTGTTCGTCAATGTCGAGGTGGTGTCCGAAGAAACGGCAGCGCCTGTGACCATCTCGGCCGACGCAGTCCAGAACGTCGGAGAAAAGCCCGTGGTCTTCCTCAAGGTCGACGGCGGCTTCATCGCCCAACCTGTGAAGCTGGGCCGAAGCGATGGCAAGCGCATCGAGGTCCTGTCGGGCCTCAAGCCCGGCATGCCCTACGCCTCGACAGGCAGCTTCGTCGTGAAGTCCGAACTCGGCAAGGGATCTGCCGAACACACGCACTGATCCCGGAGCGCATACATGTTTGAAAAACTCATCCGATTCTCGATCGAGCAGCGATGGCTGGTGCTGCTGGCGGCCCTGGGCATGGCGGCGCTGGGCGTCTTCAGCTACCAGAAGCTGCCCATCGACGCGGTCCCCGACATCACCAACGTCCAGGTTCAGATCAACACCCAGGCCGCCGGTTATTCGCCTCTGGAGACCGAGCAGCGGGTCACGTATCCCATCGAGACAGTCATGGCCGGCCTGCCGAACCTGGAGCAGACCAGGTCGCTGTCACGGTACGGACTGTCGCAAGTGACCGTCATTTTCAAAGACGGAACCGACATCTATTTCGCGCGCCAGTTGGTCAATGAGCGCATCCAGGAAGCCAGAGACCGGCTGCCCGCCGGCATCACGCCAGCCCTGGGGCCCATCTCAACCGGTTTGGGCGAGATCTATCTGTGGACCGTCGAAACCAAGGATGGGGCCAGGAAGCCCGATGGAAGTCCCTACACCCCGACCGACCTGCGCGAGATCCAGGACTGGATCATCAAGCCGCAGCTGCGAAACGTTCCTGGCGTGACCGAAATCAACTCCATTGGCGGCTTTGCCAAGGAGTATCAGATCGCCCCCATCCCGGAACGACTTGCCTCGCTGGGCGTGACGCTGCAAGACGTCGTCACGGCACTGGACCGCAACAACGGCAACGTGGGCGCTGGGTATATCGAAAAGCGCGGCGAGCAGTACCTGATTCGTGCCCCTGGACAGGTCAAGTCGCTGGAGGACATTGGCAACGTGATCCTGAGCAGTGCCAACGGTGTCCCTGTGCGCGTGCGCGACGTGGCCGAGGTGGGCATTGGCCGGGAACTGCGAACGGGTGCCGCAACTGACAACGGGCGCGAGGTGGTTCTCGGCACGGTGTTCATGCTGATCGGAGAAAACAGCCGGACCGTCTCGCAGGCAGTGGACAAGAAGATGCTGGAGGTCAACAAGAGCCTCCCAGAGGGCGTGCACGCGGTGACGGTCTATGACCGTACCGTGCTCGTCGACAAGGCCATCAATACCGTCAAGAAGAACCTGCTGGAAGGCGCGGTACTGGTGATCGTGATCCTGTTCCTCTTTCTGGGCAATATCCGGGCCGCAGTCATCACGGCAATGGTCATCCCCTTGTCGATGCTCTTCACGTTCACCGGGATGGTCCACTACAAGGTGAGTGCCAATCTGATGAGCCTGGGGGCCCTGGACTTCGGCATCATCATTGACGGCGCTGTGGTGATCGTGGAGAACTGCGTTCGGCGGCTCGCCCATGCGCAGGCGCACCACGGCCGGCCGCTGACCCGGGCAGAGCGCTTTCATGAAGTGTTCCTGGCATCCCAGGAGTCACGCCGCCCATTGCTGTTCGGACAGCTCATCATCATGGTGGTGTACCTGCCTATCTTTGCGCTGACGGGCGTTGAAGGGAAGATGTTCCACCCCATGGCCTTCACGGTGGTCGCCGCCTTGGTGGGCGCGATGATCCTGTCGGTAACCTTCATCCCGGCAGCGGTGGCCCTCTTCATCGGCAATCGTGTCAGCGAGAAGGAAAACTTTCTGCTGGGCCACGCCAAGCGCCTGTACGGCCCCATGCTTGATCGCGTGATGGGCGCCAAGACGCTGGTTCTCACCATTGCCGCGGTTGCAGTGGTCCTGTGCGGATTGATCGCGACCCGCATGGGCAGCGAGTTTGTGCCCAACCTCAATGAAGGCGACTTCGCTATTCAGGCACTGCGCATTCCGGGCACCAGCCTTTCCCAGTCGGTGGCGATGCAGCAGCAGATCGAAAAGACGCTGAAAGCGAAGTTCCCCGAAATCGAGCGCATCTTCGCCAGAACTGGGACGGCGGAAATCGCATCGGACCCCATGCCGCCGAACATTTCTGACGGGTACATCATGCTCAAGCCGATGGATGAATGGCCCGAGCCTCGAAAGACCCGTGATGAACTGCTCGCTGCGATCCAGGAAGTCATTGGCAAGATCCCCGGCAACAACTACGAGTTCTCCCAGCCCATTCAGTTGCGCTTCAACGAGCTGATCTCAGGGGTGCGCAGCGACGTGGCAGTGAAGATCTTCGGAGACGACATGGACGTGTTGAACAAGTCCGCGGAAGAAGTCTCCGCCATGCTGCAAAAGATCCAGGGCTCCTCTGAGGTGAAGGTCGAGCAGACGACGGGCCTTCCGATGCTCACGGTGAACATTGACCGCCAGAAGGCAGCGCGCTACGGGTTGAACGTTGCCGACATCCAGGACACCGTGGCCACAGCCATTGGTGGTCGTGAGGCCGGCACCATGTTCGAGGGAGACCGCCGGTTCGATATCCTCGTTCGCCTGCCTGAGACGCTTCGCAACGACCTGGAAGGCATGAAGCGGCTACCCATACCGCTGCCGCGCTCTGCCGGTGCAACGGAAGCCAAGACGAACTTCATCCCGCTGGGTGAGGTCGCAACGTTCGAGCTGGCACCCGGCCCCAACCAGGTCAGCCGAGAAAACGGCAAGCGCCGCATCGTCGTGAGCACGAACGTGCGCGGGCGCGATGTGGGCTCCTTCGTGGCAGAGGCGGAGCAAGGTCTGGCGCAGATCAAGATCCCCACCGGCTACTGGACGAGCTGGGGTGGCACCTTTGAGAACCTGCAGTCGGCTACCAAGCGCCTGCAGATCGTTGTGCCGGTCTCCTTGCTGCTGGTCTTCGTGCTGCTGTTCGCGATGTTCGGCAATGCCAAGGATGGTCTGCTGGTCTTCACCGGCATCCCATTCGCATTGACAGGGGGCATTCTGGCCCTGTGGCTTCGGGACATCCCGATGTCCATCTCCGCAGCCGTTGGCTTTATTGCGCTGTCCGGGGTGGCGGTGCTCAACGGACTGGTGATGATTTCCTACATCCGCAGCCTGAGGGAAGGCGGCGTCGGCCTGGATGAAGCGATCCGGGATGGCGCCCTGACTCGGTTACGCCCGGTACTGATGACCGCCCTGGTGGCCTCGCTGGGCTTCATTCCCATGGCCATCGCCACAGGCACCGGCGCGGAAGTCCAGCGTCCTCTGGCCACTGTGGTGATCGGTGGAATTCTTTCATCCACGCTGCTCACGCTGCTCGTGCTGCCGATTCTTTACCGGCTGGCCCACAGGCCCGATGAAGAAGCCGAGGACGTGTCTGCCGAGCCCTCCCACCCGGACGCACCGAAGCCTGTGTAGTCGAAGACGGTCCCGCTGATCGCGGGACCTTCCCTTTTCTCCAACCCCAAAGGAACTGCCATGAAACTCTCCCACCTCATTCTCGCCCTCACGGTATCGATCTCTGGCGCAGCCATCGCGGCTGACAACCACGGCCACGACGTCAAACCGATGCACGGTGGTGCTGTGGCGGAAGCCAAGGACGTCGAGTACGAATTCGTCGCCAGTGCCGACAAGCTGCAGCTCTACATGCGCGACCACGGAAAACCCGTTGCCGTGGCGGGGATGACCGCCAAGGTCACCCTGCTGGCCGGCAGCGAGAAGCAGGAGGTTCAACTCCAAGCCGGTGAGGGCAAGTTGGAAGCCGCGGGTAGCTTCAAGGTCCCCGCTGGTACCAAAGCCGTGGTCGCCGTCTCGAAGGCCGGCAAGTCGGTCGCCTCGGTCCGCTTCACGCTGAAGTAACACCAACGCCGCCCGAAGCATCGCTCAAGTCCATGCGAACGACCCCGCAGTGGCGGGTCCGGACCGCCCCTCGGCGCTGTGCATGTCCTTGCCCTTAGAGGCAAAAAGGAGCGATCCATGTCAATGCAGGCGGCCCAGGGTGGGCTTTTCGCCAAGCTGTTCTGGATCTGGATCAGCTTGTTGGTCTCTGTGTTTGTGTTCTGGCGGCTGCGGCACATGTGGCTCAAGCGTCATCCCCCGATGGACGTTCGAACCAAGTACAGCCGGAGACTGGCCAAGAGACTGAGGGACCGGCAAATAACGCGCTTGAAGTGCCGAACCACGGGCAAGCCTCGGCATCGGCGACGTCATTGAGCGCCAAGGCCGGACGAGGACCGCGGACTGAACGCGGTCGATGACATCACCAGACTGAATCTGAGGAGACAGACCATGGGAAAAGGTTCCGACCACGCCTTGCCAGCGGCGGGAAACGAAAACGCATTGCGCTACGCGCTGATGCTCACCGGCGGCTTCATGCTGGCAGAGGTCATTGGTGGCGTCATGCTCAACAGCCTGGCTCTGCTGTCCGATGCCGCACACATGTTCACCGACGTGGCGGCGTTGGCCATTGCGCTGGCGGCCATTCGGGTCGGGCGCCGGGCTGTCGACGACCGGCGCACCTTTGGCTACCACCGATTTGAGATCCTGGCCGCCGCGTTCAATGCCTTGCTCCTGTTCGGTGTTGCGGCGTACATCCTCTATGAGGCGTGGCAACGCTGGAGCAACCCGCCGGCAGTTCAGACCACAGGGGTGCTGGTGATCGCTGTACTGGGCACGATCGTCAACCTCGTGAGCATGCGCCTTCTGTCCTCAGGCAAGGATTCCAGCCTCAATGTCAAAGGAGCCTACCTTGAAGTCTGGAGCGACCTGCTCGGCTCGATTGGTGTCATCGTGGGAGCGCTGGTCATTCTGTTCACAGGGTGGAACTGGGTCGACACCGTCATTGCCGTGGCCATCGGCTTGTGGGTGCTGCCGCGCACCTGGATCCTCCTGAAAGAGACGCTCAACATCCTGCTCGAAGGCGTCCCCGAAGGCATCGATCTGCCTCAGCTCAAGCGTGCGCTTCTGGACCTGCCAGGGGTGGCGTCTGTGCATGAGCTGCATGTCTGGGCGGTCAGCAGCGCCAAGACCAGTCTGAGCGCTCACGTCGTCTACAACCCGCAAGCGGCAGACCCTGCCACCATGCTGCACGCCGTCAACCAGATGCTGGCGAAGCAATTCGAGATCACCCACACCACCATCCAGTTGGAAACCCAAGCCTGCGGTACGGCTGCGGCCAGCGCTTCGAATGCTGGTGCGGATCACTGGAAAGCACCCGTGTGAATCCCGCTCGGACGACCACCCTCGGTTCCTGCTTTGCACAGGGCTGCGCAAACAGGTTGCGCCTGCCAGCGCTGTGTGTCGTGGCCTTGCTCGCCGCCGGCTGCGCCACCCCCGTGTATGAAAACTCGCTGCCGTGGGCGGAGGGTTGGCGCGTGGGAAAAATCAGCAGGATTGAAGCCACTGCTCAGGACCTGGCGTTCTACAAGCGCCGGTGCAAGACCGATCAGTTAGATCGTGCGCAAGAGCGGTTCGCCATTGTCCAGTGGAGAGAGGTGGGTCGGTCGCGCTGGACCGTTGCGCGTCTGCCTGCAGATGTAGCCGTGGTTGCTGGAGAGCCGGTCTACGTCAAGGTTTGGGATTGCTCGGCGGCCCTCGTCAAACGCGAGATGAATTAGAGCGCAGGCCAGCTCCAGTGGGTCGATTCAGATACCTAACCGGTCGCGCCCGGCGTGCACGAGTGAACGGCGCTGGGGCCCACCAGCAAGGAGCGTGAGGGTGGGCCAGCCCAGCGCGACTGGGCTCAGGATCTGATGTTCAGAGATCGCGACCATTGGAGTGGCCCGAGTGCGCGGCCGTCGAGCCCGCGTGGTGCTGGTGGTATTGGCCAGGGTAGATTTCATTGAGCTTGCGGCCGTCCTCGCCAGCGGCCATCAGGTCCCCGGTGTGGATGGCCTCTGCCAGTTCCTCCTTGACCTGCTCGCGTGTCTTGCCGGCTTGCGCCATCTTGGACGGATACAGGTTGGGCTGCAGTTCATTGAACCGTGATCCGGATTCCCCGGCGGCAAGCATGTCACCGCTGCGAACGGCCTGCTCCAGTTCCGCCCGCACCTGGTCCCGGGTCTTGCCCAGCACCGGGGTCTTCAACTGGTAGCCACCGGCGCTGAGCTCACTGACTTTGGCGCCGATTTCCCCGCCGGCCATGATGTCGCCGCTGCGCAGGGCTTGCGATAGCTCGGCTTTGACCTCCTCGCGGGTCTTGGACTGGACACCATGGCTGGCATCGAAAGCGAATGCAGGGGCTGCGCTCAGCGCGAAAATGATGAGGGTGGTCTTGAGTTTCATATTGGTCCTTGAGGTCAATGCTTGGAAGCGAAAAATGGTGCCTTGGATAGGCAGGGTGGAATGAACGGCGTGTGCCAGGCCCGAAGGCCCTCAGCAACTCATGGAGCTTGGTGGGCTTCGACCCAGCCGATCTCGCCGCCCAGGTCGCGCACCCCATTCGCAGTGGCGGGGCGCTTTTGAGCCGCTTGCAGTTCATCGAGAACTTGCTGCCGGCTCTTCGTTGACACGGGCGCTTTGACCAGCGGATAGGTGGCGGGGTAGCCACGGCTGATCCAGTGCAATGAGCCATCTTGCTGGGCAACGAGCACGTTCTTTTGTACGTCTTCTCGGCTGACAGCGTTGCCCAGGTGGGATGGCACGAAAGAGACACCTTCTTCCTGGGTAGGGCTGGTGTGATACACGGTCGAAGCGAGGGAGGCCGTAGCGGCGGTCGCCAAGCCGAGTGCGATGAGGGCGAAACGAACTTTCATGGGGTCTCCTTGAGCACTGAACTCCCGTTTGGGAATTCAGGAGATGCAACCTTTTTTGCACCACGGAGACAAGGTTAGAAATCTGCCGCCCGCGTGGCGCTGACCGCAGCATTACAGTTTTGAAAGGACACACTTAAAAAATTGGGGAGAGGTTTGATTCGCGCCCCCTTCTTGGTGGAGGGACCGAGGCAAGCATGAATAAACCATCCATGGCGCGCGTGGTTTACCGTGGCTCTTTCGCTGCGGCAGGACGTTCCCCGCTCATCAGCGAGAGAAGCACCAGAGCCATTGCTCCCCCCACGATGGCCATGTCTGCGATATTGAAGGCAGGCCAGTGCCATCCGCGCAGGTGAAAGTCCAGATAGTCAATGACTTGACCCCGCACCGCCCGGTCGAATGCGTTGCCCACTGCGCCGCCAAGGATGAGACTGTAAGAAAGCCCTTCCAGTTTCCGCAGTGGGCTGTACAGCTGCAACGCTAGCCAAGCTGACACCGCGAGGGCAATCGCGAGAAAGAACCACCGCTGCCAGCCACCAGCGCCGGCGAGGAAACTGAACGCCGCGCCGGGATTGAGGACATGAACCAAATTGAAGAATGAAGTGACCTCATGCGACCATCCTGATGGGGTCCTCGCGTCGATATAGCTCTTGGCAGCCTGATCGGCGAGAAACACAATGATTGCGAGTGCATACCACTGCATTCTTTTCGGCGGGAGATTCATATAAGTTAACTTGGGTTGAAGGCTTCACGCACAGCTATCGCAGGAGCGAGAGGGGGGCTGATGCTATCTTCGCTGGTGCTGGTAGCGCCAAAGGGAGGATAAGTTCGAAGCGAACCAGATCGGCCACATTTGCGCAGCACTGCCAGACTCCGACGGCGCCCAGTAAAAGCGTCATCTACCATCTCGGTCCTGTGATCGGCAGACTTCGTGCCAAGCGCCGAGCCCAAGGGTGCGCAGCCGCAGCGCACGCCCCGCCCAACACAAGGCCTGCGATCACGTCCATCGGAAAATGCGCGCCCAGTACGATACGCGACCACCCGACTGCGGCTGCGAACAACAGCAAGCCAATCCTGCCCGCCAAGCCCAGCGCAGGCCAAAGTGCTGCCGCTAGGACCCCGGCGTAGACCGAGTGGCCGCTGGGCATGGTGTATCGGCTGTCAGGTGCAGAGTGGGCCCGGTAGACTGCATCGCCCAAGAGCACGAACGGACGCGGCAGCGCGAAGACCGCCTTGAAAATGGCTGCGCCAATGAATCCAAGCGCCAGTCCAAGCGCAAATCTGTACAACGTCACGTCGAATGGAATTGATCCTTCCCGGCCACGCATTCGCTGCCAAACCAGCATCAGTGCCACTACGCCCGGCGCGCCCCAGAAGCTGCCGACTACGCTCAAGATCTCGTGCAACAAGATCCAGTCGTTTGGCAGGGCACGTTGGATGGACAGGAAGAGATCCATGTTGGCGCCGCCCCATTCATACAGCCAGTGTCTTGTCCACTGCGTCAAGTCGTCAGGCGCCAGCATGAGGCGTCAGGCCGTCTTGAGTTTGAGCAGGCGCAGGCCGTTGAAGACGACGAGCATGCTGGCTCCCATGTCCGCGAACACTGCCATCCACATCGTTGCATGGCCCGTGAACGTCAGCGCGAGGAAGACCGCCTTGATGCCCAACGCCAGCACGATGTTCTGCGTCAGTATCGAGGCGGTCGTGCGCGACAGGCGGATGAACGTCGGGATCTTGCGCAGGTCGTCGTCCATCAGAGCGACGTCTGCCGTTTCTATGGCAGTGTCGGTACCGGCCGCACCCATGGCGAAGCCAATGTCGGAACGCGCGAGCGCCGGCGAATCGTTGATGCCGTCGCCCACCATCCCGACTTGGCCCTCACCGCCGATAAGGCTCTCGATGGTCTTGAGCTTGTCTTCGGGCAATTGGTCGCCACGGGCTTCAGAGATCCCGACCTGGGCCGCGATGGCGTCAGCTGTGTACTGATTGTCCCCGGTTAGCATCAGCGTGCGCACGCCGAGCGCTTGCAGGTCGGCCACGGCTTCACGGCTGGTTTCCTTCACCGTGTCGGCGACAGCGAAGATGCCGAGCACGGTGCTCTCATTCATCAGCAGGATGGCTGTCTTGCCTTGGCGCTCAAGGCCTTGAAGCTGCGATTGCAAAGCAACCTCGCTGAGGCCGAGCTCATTTGCGAGACGGTGATTGCCCATCTGCAGCATTCGGCCGTCAATGCGTCCACGCACGCCGCGCCCCGGCAGGGCCGAGAAGTCGTCGACTTCGTGCAGCGAGACGCCGTCCCGGTTTGCCTTGCGGGCAATGGCTTGGGACACCGGATGGTCTGAACGCGTAGCAAGGCTAGCAGCCCAGGCGGCTACCTGCTGGGCATCGCCGATCAGCGGCAGGAAGTCGGTCTGCTCGGGCTTGCCATGGGTGAGCGTGCCGGTCTTGTCCAGCGCCAAGGCCTTGAGTTTGCGCCCGCCCTCCAGATACACGCCACCCTTGATAAGGATGCCGCGCCTGGCGGCTGCGGCGAGACCGCTGACGATCGTGACGGGGGTTGAGATCACCAGCGCGCAGGGGCACGCGATCACCAGCAGCACCAGCGCCTTGTAGATCCAGTCGAACCACTCGCCGCCAAAGCCTAGCGGTGGAACGACCGCGACAAGCACGGCCACCACGAACACTGCCGGGGTGTAGATCCGCGCGAATTGGTCGACGAAGCGCTGCGTGGGCGCGCGGCTGCCCTGCGCCGACTCAACCGCATGGATGATGCGCGCAAGCGTCGAGTCGCTTGCGCCAGCGGTCACTTGGTACTCGAAGGAGCCGGTCTCGTTGATGGTGCCCGCGAACACCTGGTCGCCTTCCGCCTTCTCGACGGGGAGGCTCTCACCCGTGATGGGGGCCTGATTGATGGCCGAGCGGCCTGAGGTGATGAGACCATCCAGCGCAATGCGCTCGCCTGGACGCACCCGGACCACCGTGCCCTTGGCGATCTGCTTGGCTGGCAGTTCTGCCCACGAGCCGTCAGCCTGCCTCACGATTGCTGTCTCTGGTGCCAGGTCCATCAGTCCGCGAATCGCATTGCGCGCGCGGTCCAGCGACTTTGCCTCGATTACCTCGGCCAGCGCAAAGAGGAACATGACCATGGCCGCCTCGGGCCAGTGGCCGATCACCATGCCGCCCGTGACCGCAATTGACATCAGGGCGTTCATGTTCAGGTTGTGGTTTTTCAGGGCGATCCACCCCTTCTTGTAGGTGCTTAGGCCGCCAGTGAAGATCGAGACCAGGGCCAGCACGATCACGGCCCAATGGTTCCCATCGTTGACCCAGTAGACGCCTTCAGCGAGCACTGCCGCAATGCCGGATACGGCCATCGGCAACCAGCTAGTCTTGTGCGCTGGAACCAGGGGATCGCGCGGCTCGTCGGTCTTCTGCACCTCGGTTTCCATGCCCAGGGACTCGATGGCTTCGATGGCTGGCTGGATCGCGTCAGGCGAGTGCTGGACTGTGAGCGTACGCTGCATCAGGTTGAAATCCAGGCCTTGCACACCCGGCAGGCCTTGCAGCTTGCCGCGGATCAGGCTTTCCTCCGTCGGGCAGTCCATCTTGGCGATGCGCAGCCGTGTAGTGACTGTTTGCAGGTCCTGCCGCTCGGCCTTCATGCCTATGGAAACGAGCGCCTTCTCGATCGACTGCGTGGAGGTCAGCGTATGCTGCACACCCAGCACCCGTTGCATCAGGTTGAAGTCCAGGGCAGTCACGCCTGGCTCCTTGCTCAGGCGGTTGCGGATCAACGCTTCCTCCGTTGGGCAATCCATGTTCTCAATCCGGTACGTCACGCGCTCTCCGGCAGGCGTCTCCGAAATCGGGACGGTCGGCAGTGGCTTTTGTATCGAGGACTCGACCATTGGCTCGGTTGCCGCCGGCCTCGCGAGACTGGCGGGCTTTTCTTGCGCACGCATGCCAATGGAATCCAGGACCTGCTCCATTTGCGCGCGTGCCTCGGCGAGGTGCTTCACCGACAAGGTGCGTTCAGCCAAGTTAAAACCCAGGTCCTGGACCCCCTCAACCGTGCCCAGGTGCGAGCGGATGAGTTTCTCCTCGTTCGGACAGTCCATGTTTTCGATGCGGTAGGTGGTCAGCACCGAGGCATCTCGGAGAGCCTTAGCCTTCATTCCCACGGAGTGCAGCGCTTGCTCCAGATTCTCGACCGTGACCAACCTGTGCGAAACGGTCAGCTTGCGCTGTGGGAGATCGAATTCCAGCCGCTCGACGCCGGTCATGCCCTCCAACGTACGCCGCACCAGCGCTTCCTCGTTGCGGCAGTCCATGTTGCTTACATGGAAAACAGTGCTCTCAGTGCTGGCTTGTTCTCCGGCGCAGTTCGCCGGTTGGCCACTGCCGCCCGAGCATCCACATGAATTGGAAATATCATTGTTCATAAATAGTTCACTGTTCGTTGGCAGAGGATTTCCCCGCATGCCTTAATTAAAAAATCTCTAGTTGGTATAGAGTCAAGCTTTACGGAGGACAACCATGCTACGGATCGGTGAACTGGCCAAAAGGGCGGACTGCCTGGTGCAGACGGTGCGCTTTTACGAATCCGAGGGCTTGCTGCTAGAGCCTGCGCGCAGCGAAGGCAATTTCAGGTTGTATGACGATGCCCATTTGCGACGCTTGCTTTTCATCCGCCGCTGCCGTGCCAAGGACATGACTTTGGGGGAGATCCGGCAATTGTTGAGTTTTCGGGATCGGCCTGAGCTCGATTGCAGTGAGGTGAATTCGCTGGTGGACTCCCATATCGCCCAGGTGCGGGCCAAGATCAAGGAGTTGAGGGAGCTTGAGCGCGAGCTGACGGATCTGCGGCGCTCCTGTTGCACCGCCCGCACGGCGCGCGAGTGCGGCATTCTCAACGGCTTGGCCGAACCAGCCTGAACTCAAGCCGCGCGCTGGTAAGCCGGGACGGCAGGTAGCGCCCGTTTGTGGGCCGTGCGGCGGTAGGTTTGCAGGATAGCCTCAGCACTGGCCGGGGCGATCTCCCTGCATTCCAGAAAGTCGTCAATCGCGTCGTAACTAACGCCCAGCACTGCCTCATCGGGGCGAAGTGGCCGCATGGTTTCTAAATCGGCAGTGGGAACTTTGTACGCTAGCTTCTCGTCTCCTCCAAGTGCCAAGGCCATTGATCGAACGCGACGCTTTGTGAGACCGCCCAACGGACTCAGGTCGAACCCCCCGTCGCCAAACTTGGTGAAGAAGCCCATCACCGCTTCAGCGGCGTGGTCAGTACCGACCACCAGCCCGCCAGTAGCGCCTGCAACAGCGTACTGGGCGATCATGCGCTGGCGCGCCTTGATGTTGCCGAGTACGAAATCTGCCTGCCACTGGTCATTGAATGTTAGGCCTCCGACCTTCAGCTGCGCGAGCATTGCGTCAGCTGCCGGCTTGATATCTATCGCTAGCGTCTCATCCGGATCGATGAAGGTCAACGCGCGCTGGGCGTCTGCATGGTCGGCCTGCACACCATATGGCAGCCGCATCGCGATGAAGCGGACTGGCATCCCCGAGGAGCGTAACTGCTCCGCCGCGAGCTGGCACAGGCGCCCGGCGACGCTCGAGTCCACCCCCCCGCTAATCCCCAGCACAAAAGATCCTGCGCCGGCGCGGCGCGCGTAGTCCATGAGGAACTGCGTGCGCCTGGTGATCTCTGCAGACACATCGAAGCGCGGATCAATGCGCAGTTCGGCAGCAATGCGATGTTGATTTCCATGCAAAGCTGACCCACCATTTCCATCGAATCTTGACCCACCCTGATTCGTGAACTTCACGCTCACGTTGTGGATAAGTTCTTGGTCGCCTTCTCCTTCTTGGTGGTCTGTGGTGGTTGCTGTGCGGAGCTATTCTTGAACCGGTAGCTGTCATTGCCGGTCTCAAGAATATGGCAGTGATGCGTGAGCCGGTCGAGCAATGCCGTGGTCATCTTGGCATCCCCGAACACACTGGCCCACTCGCTGAAGCTCAGGTTGGTGGTGATCACGACGCTGGTGCGCTCGTAGAGTTTGGACAGCAGGTGGAACAGCAAGGCGCCTCCTGATGCACTGAACGGCAGGTAGCCCAGCTCATCCAGGATCACCAGATCCACATATGCAAGCCGGTGGGCCATCTGCCCTGTCTTGCCTTGGGCCTTCTCTTCTTCCAGCGCATTGACCAACTCTACCGTGGAGAAGAACCGCACCCTTCGGTGATGGTGTTCAATGGCTTGCACTCCGAGGGCTGTGGCAATGTGGGTCTTGCCTGTGCCCGGCCCGCCCACCAGCACCACGTTGTTGGCGTTCTCCAAGAATTCGCAGCGGTGCAGCTGGCGCACCAGTGCTTCGTTCACTTCGCTGTGACTGAAGTCGAAGCCTGCCAAGTCCCTGTATGCGGGGAACCTGGCTACCTTGAGCTGGTAGGCCACCGAGCGCACCTCCCGCTCGGCGGTCTCGGCCTTGAGCAACTGGGACAGGATGGGCTGTGCTGCATCGAAGGCTGGCGCACCTTGCTCAGCCAGTTCCGCAACTGCCTGGGCCATGCCGTGCATCTTGAGCTCGCGCAGCATGATCACGATGGAAGCGATGGCGGGGTCATGACGCATAGCGCACCTCTCTCAATTGGTCATAGCGAAGCACGTTGGCCTGGGGTTCCACAGACAGCTTGAGGGCCTGGGGCGATGTGACCGGTGCTGGAGCGGGCTTGCCGTCCAGCAGCCGGTGCAGCACGTTCAGGATATGGGTCTTGCTGGCAGCCCCAGACTCCAGGGCCAGTTCCACTGCGGCGAGCACGGCCTGCTCGTCGTGATGCAGCACCAGTGCCAGCACCTCCACCATCTCCCGGTCGCCACCGGGCTGCTTCAAGAGGGCGGTCTGCAGCCGTTTGAAGGCCACTGGCAGTTCCTGGAAGGGAGCGCCATTGCGCAATGCCCCGGGCTTGCGCTGCAGCACCGCCAGGTAGTGGCGCCAGTCATAGACGGTCTGCCCAGCGCCATGGTGGTTGCGCTCGATCAGGCGCTGGTGTTCACAGATGATCTGGCCTTCGGCAGCGACCACCAGGCGGTCCGCGTAGACCCGCAGGCTCACAGGCCGGTTGGCATACGGCGCCGGCACGCTGTAGCGATTGCGCTCGAAGTGGACCAAGCAGGTGGGTGAGACGCGCTTGGTGTGCTCCACAAAGCCATCGAAGGGCCGGGGCACAGGCATCAAGGCTGCCCGCTCCTCGGCCCAGACGTCCGCGACGGTGCCAGCCAGCTTGCCATGCTCGATCTCGTGCCACAGCGCCACGCAGCGCTCCTCAAGCCAGGCATTGAGATCGGGCAGGCTTGGGAATGGCGGCACCACCTGCCACAGGCGATGGCGGGCATCGCGCACGTTCTTCTCCACCTGGCCCTTCTCCCAGCCCGAGGCCGGGTTGCAGAACTCGGCCTCGAACAGGAAGTGACTCACCATGGCCGCAAAGCGCGCATTGACGTCGCGCTCCTTGCCACGGCGCACCCGGTCTACAGCGGTGCGCATGTTGTCGTAGATGCCTCGGCGGGGCACACCGCCCAGCACGACGAACGCATGGTTGTGGGTATCGAACAGCATCTCGTGCGTCTGCAGAAGATAGGCGCGCAGGTAGAACGCCCTGCTGTGACTGAGTTTGAAGTGAGCCACCTGCAGCTTGGTGCGCACACCTGCGAGCACTGCCCAGTCCTCGCTCCAATCGAATTGGAACGCCTCGCCGGGGCCGAAGGCCAAAGGCACAAAGGTGCCGCGGCCGGTGGTCTGCTGGGCCACCAGGCGTTGTTCTTGCCAGAGGCGGACAAAGGCCGCGACCCGGTTGTAGGAGCCGGTATAGCCCAGCGCCTGCAGATCGGCGTATATCTGCTTGACGGTACGCCGCTGCTTACGGGATCGGCCAGCTTCCGTCTTGAGCCAGCCCGAGAGCTTCAAGGCAAAGGGATCGAGCTTGGAAGGGCTGACCCGCTTGGCATAGTGCGGCTCGGCCTCGCCTGCGCGCAGGTACTTGCGGATGGTGTTGCGCGAGAGGCCCGTGCGGCGGGCGATCTCCCTGATGGACAGCTGCTCTCGCAGGGCCCAGCGCCTGATGACACTCAGTGTTGCCACGTCTATCACTCCTGGTCTCCTGCTGCTCAACAAAGCAGCAGGTTAGGGTTAGTACGTGGGTCAGATTTAGATGGAAATCCTGGGGGTTAGTGGGTCACTTCTGCGTGGAAATCAACACACTGCGTCTGGCAGGAGGCGCGCCAGCAGATCTCTAGCTTTCTTGTGCATGACAAAGATGTAATGAAACCGTTCCGTCTTTGAAAGCTACGGGCTCGCACAATGACACAAGTCAAAAACATATCGCAAACTATGAAAAATCATCGGCTTTTACGATTTATCTCAAGATACTGGTTGGCTGTTGCGGTAGCCGCGCCATCCCTTGCGTTCGCACAGATGCCAGAGGACGAAACCGAAAAGGTGGACTATCCGCTTTCGTACCGATCGACACTGCTGGACTACGAGGCCTACAAAGATCAATCCGTCCAGCCTTGGAAGGCGGCTAACGACACGGTGGGCGAGATTGGCGGATGGCGCGCCTACGCCAAGGAGATGCGCCAGACGGCACCCACGACCGGGCTGGATCAACCCGCCCGGGACCACGACGCGCACCACGGGGGCAAACAATGAGCCGCCTATTGCACCTGCCCCGCGCAAAAATAGCGATCGCCGTGGCCGCTATTGCGGTGCTGTCTGGCTGCGCCAGCGTGAATCTGGAGCAAAACCTCTCCAGCGCCAACGCAGCGGCAAGCAGTTTCACGGATGGCCAGCTCAACCTGGCCCGTGGCCAGAACGAGCGTGACGCCTTGCGCCAGCGCGCTTCGGATCTGCTGGCCAAGCCGCTCGGACAAACGGATGCCGTGCAACTCGCGCTGGTCAATAGCCCGTCCATGCAGGCCATCGTGGCCCAAAACTGGGCGGACGCTTCAACGGCAGCCCAGTCCGGCCGCATTGCAAACCCTATTTTGAACCTTGAGCGCGTGCGCCTGGGTGATGAGACGGAGATCGGGCGCCTGCTGTCCTTCGGACTGCTGGACCTGCTGACCTTGCCGACGCGCAAAGGCATCGCCGAGCGGCGCATCAAGCAGGCCCAGTTGCGCCTGAGTAGCGATGTGGTGGACCAAGTCACACAGGTGCGACAGTCCTGGGTACGCGCCGTCGCGGCGCAACAAACCCTGACCTACACACAGCAAGTTTTCGCCAGCGCCCAGGCCAGCGCCGAATTGGCCAAGCGCATGCAGGCGGTGGGCAATTTCAACAAGCTCGATCGCGCACGCCAGCAGGCGTTCTATGCCGACACAGCGACCCAACTGGCCAGTGCTCAGCACCAGGTCACGGCGGCCCGTGAGCAACTTGTCCGATTGCTGGGCTTGGACGACGGTCAAGCCCAGCAGCTCAAGTTGCCTGAGCGCCTGCCCGCGCTGCCCAAGGAACCACTGTCTCCAACGGACGCGGGCCGCCAGGCGTCCAAAGGCCGCCTGGACCTGCAAATCGCGAAGGCAGACTATGACGCAGCTGCCCGCGCCCAGGGCTGGAACACGATTGCGACGTTCACGGATATCGAGCTGGGAGTCCGGCGCGACTCGGTCTTCGACGCTGCTGAGAACACCCACTCAACGCGGCGCGGCTTCGAGATCAGCCTGCAGTTACCGATCTTTGACTGGGGTGGCATGCGGCGCAGCGCCATGAACGCTCAGACCCTGGCAGCAGCCAACCGTTTGGAAGCGACTGCTCGCGCGGCGGGGTCGAACCTGCGTGAAAGCTACTCCGCGTACCGCACGGCGTATGACATCGCGCGCCACCACCGCGACGAGGTGATCCCACTGAGAAAAACCATCTCCGAAGAAAACCAGCTTCGCTACAACGGGATGCTGATCAGCGTCTTCGAGTTGCTGGCCGACTCCCGCGACCAGGTGAACTCGGTGATGGCGACTCTGAACGCCGAGCAACAGTTCTGGCAGGCGGACGCCGCACTTCAGGCCTCTCTCATCGGCAAGCCCATCAGCGCCGGTGTCTCCGGCGGTCCAGCCGCTGCGGAGTCTGGCCAAGGTCACTGATCCCCAAAGGAAATCTAAATGAGTTCGAGAAGAGACTTTTTCCGCTTTGCTGGCATTGCCGGCGGGGCCGTGGCTGCAGCAAGTGTGAGCCGGGTGGCGATGGCGGCTTTGCCAGAGCCGGTTTTTCAGACGGGTCCCGACACCATGGCGCCCCTGGTTCCCAATTCCGGGCGGCCGTATAACCCCGTGGTCACGCTCAACGGGTGGACGCTGCCTTGGCGCATGAACCAAGGTGTCAAGGAATTCCATCTCGTAGCAGAACCTGTGGTGCGCGAAATGGCCCCCGGGTTCAAGGCGCACCTTTGGGGTTACAACGGCCAGAGCCCTGGCCCGACCATCGAGGTTGTAGAGGGTGACCGCGTACGCATCTTCGTGACCAACAAGCTGCCCGAGCACACCAGTGTTCACTGGCACGGGCAACGATTGCCCAATGGCATGGACGGAGTCACAGGCCTCACACAGCCTGCCATTCCTGCCGGGAAGACCTTTGTCTACGAGTTCGTGGCGCGGCGCCCGGGCACTTTCATGTACCACCCGCATGGCGACGAAATGGTGCAGCTGGCCATGGGCATGATGGGTTTCTGGATCACCCACCCGAAGACAAAGCATCCGCTCATTGATGAGGTGCAACGAGACTTTTGCTTCCTTCTGAGTGCGTACGACATCGAGCCGGGGGCGGCTACGCCCAAGGTCGCAGAGATGACCAACTTCAACATTTGGGCTTGGAACAGTCGCATCTTCCCCGGTATCGACTCCCTGAATGTGCGTCTGAACGACAAGGTGCGCATTCGGATGGGCAATCTGACGATGACCAACCATCCGATGCATCTGCATGGGCACGAATTCCTGATCACGGGTACTGATGGCGGTCCTACCCCAAAAAGCACTCGCATGTATGAGGTGACAACCGATATGGCCGTGGGCCAGATGCGCCAGATCGAGTTTTTGGCCGACGAGGAAGGCGATTGGGCTTTTCATTGCCACAAGAGCCACCACACGATGAACGCCATGGGGCACGACCTTCCCACGTTGATCGGTGTGGACCACCGTGAAGTAGGGAAAAAAATCAACAGCCTTATCCCGGACTACATGGTGATGGGCGAGCGGGGGATGGGGGACATGACCGAAATGGAGATGCCGATTCCTGACAACACGATCCCGATGATGACCGGTGACGGTCCTTTTGGCTCGGTAGAGATGGGCGGAATGTTCAGCGTTGTCAAGGTCCGACGAGACCAAAAACCGGGCGATTACACCAACCCCGGCTGGTACAAACATCCACAGGGGACTGTTGCCTACGAGTACACCGGGCCCGTGGCCGAGCCGGCACGCTTCAAGGCCGAGGGAGGCCAGTCCATGCCGCGCAAAAACAGGTCCGCAACGGACACGGTTGTCAAAGTCAAAAAGCCTTCGTCCCATGGCGGGCACTAACAACGATTTCCACAATTTCACTCCACGAGGTATCTATGAAACGCACTCTTTCGTTGATCGCAGCTTCCGCCCTCGCTGCTCTATCTTTGAGCAGCTTTGCAGCTGGCAGCCACGGCGGTGGCCACGGCAGCGATGAATCCGCCATTGGTCAGCCCGGCAAGGTCAGCAAGGTCAGCCGCACCATCCATGTCGACATGGCCGACACCATGCGCTATGCGCCTGCAGCAATTTCCGTCAAACAGGGCGAGACCATCAAGTTCGTGATCAAGAACAGCGGCCAGGTCAAGCACGAGTTCAGCCTGGGGACCGATGCCGAAATCAAGGAACACTACGAGGCCATGAAGAAATTCCCGGATATGGAACATGACGAGCCCAGCAAGGTGTCTCTCGCCCCGGGCAAGCAAGGCGAGATCATCTGGCAGTTCACGAAGGCTGGCGAAGTCAAGTTTGCCTGTCTCTACCCGGGCCACTACGACGCAGGCATGAAGGGCCAGGTCACAGTGGTCAAGAAGTAAACGGGAACATCTCCACGCGATTGAATCGCCCCGGTTTTGAACTGACTCGACGGCGAACAGTCATCGAGCGTTCTCCACCAAGGCAGAGGTTTCGCCTCGCGCGGCGATCAGATGCAGTGCAACAACGATGCTCATTGCCGCCGCGAAGAAGCACCAGACGGAGATGAACCAGTGGGCGTAGAAGGCGTACGCCGCTACGGCCGACCCGAGGCAAAGCACGCCGAACAGTTTGACCCAGCGGTGGCTTGAAAGAATCAGGCTTACGGTCGTCGCCGTCAGATAAAGGCCCATGGAGGCTGCGATGTAGAAATGTGGGGATGCGTAGTCGATATGGCCTCCAACCGGGGTGGCGACGATGGGGTAGGCAAACATCGCGTACAGCAGGTATGCCCCGACCCCGAGCCCGGCGAGGCAGATGACGGCCAGGACGCGTCGCCGGTTGCGGTCAGGCTCGATCAGCCATGCCACAACAGGCACGTATACGGGCCAGAGCACGTGCGAGAAGAAGGAATACAGCTGTGTCGCCGCTGCTGTCACCGCGTCAATGCCCCAGCCGAAGTTGAGCCAGACCACGCCTTCTGTAAGCTGCTGGATGGCAAACAGCAGTGGGATCGCCGCATAAGCCCGCTCTCCACCGGTACGGGCCATGCGCGTGGTCATCATGCCCACGCCCAAGAGGAAAGTACCGGCTGTCAGGCTGGCGGTCGCTGAAAAGCACATCGATAAGGAACTCCGTGAAATCGTGGGAAGCATGCACACCATGCCAACGATCTGAGCCAGCCACCCCAAGTGCCCTCTAGATCCATGTTGATCTTCGACAGGCGGGACAAGGCGTGCATGGCCAAACGAGGGGCTGCGCGCGATGATAATGGCAGTGCTTGAATCCCGTTCGCGTGACATTGACTGACTGTGCTGCGCAACCTGGACAATGGCAGCCGACACTTCACCATCAATGAACCCGGATCTCATCAAACTTGGAAGCGCCGCACAAGCGTTGGGCGGCGCGCTCGGCGTGGGGCTGCTGGTGGGGCTGGAGCGCGGCTGGCGCGACCGCGATTTGCCCGAGGGCGGTCGCGTCGCGGGGCTGCGAACATTCGCCCTCATCGGCTTGCTGGGCGGGCTTCTCGCTCTGCTCTCCTCAAACCCCGAGCTACTTCTTGCCGCCGGCCTGCTCGGCATCGTCCTGCTGTTTGCCGTTTCCTTCAGGCGTGCATCGGAGGCCTCCGGCACCCTCAGCATCACGACAGCTGTCGCAGCAATGGCCACCTTCTGTCTGGGCGCTTTGGCCGCAAGCGGTCAGGCCATCCTCGCCGTGGGGGCGGCCGTGGTCGTCGCGTTGCTGCTCGATCTGAAACCAGTGCTGCACCGCTGGCTGCGCCTGATCCAGCCGGCCGAACTGAATGCCCTCCTGCAAATGGGCGTGCTCACCGCCGTGGTGCTGCCGCTGCTCCCGGACCGGGGCTATGGGCCCTACGCTGCCCTCAACCCCTACCAGCTGTGGTTCGCAGTGGTCCTGATCGCGGGGCTGTCGCTGCTCGGCCACGTGGCGGTGCGGCTCAAGGGGGAGCAACAGGGGTTGCTCTGGACGGGACTGCTGGGCGGCCTCGCGTCTTCCACCGCTGCGACGCTGGCGCTTGCTCGGACCGCAAGGAACCAACCAGGCTGGCATGTGCCCGTGGCCGCGGCGATCGTCGCTGCCTGCGGCGTGATGTTCCTGCGTATGGCCGTGGTCGTCGCCGTCCTGCAGCCCAGTCTCGCGCCTCGCATGGGCCTGTTCCTGGTGCTGCTCGCCGCGGCGGCGTTCCTCTTTGCGGGATGGCAATGGCGCCGCCGGCAAGCCAGCGGTCCGGCCACACAGCAGGCCTCGCGCCGCCTCTTCGACCTGCCCACGGCGCTCGGATTCGGCGTCGTGCTCGGCGTGGTAGCCGTGGCTGCCCGGGCCGCGCGCGAGGCCCTTGGCACGGCCGGCGTGTACGCCGTCGCATTCGTCTCCGGTCTGGCTGACGTGGATGCCATCCTGGTCTCCAGCGTGCAGATGCTGGCGCAGGGCGACCTCCCGGCTGCCACTACTGCCATCGCCATCCTACTTGCCGTCTCTGCCAACATGCTCACCAAGGCGACCCTCGCCTGGACCATTGCCGGCCGCGCGGTGGGTGTCCGGGTGGCGGCGGGCTATGTGGTGATAGCCCTCGTCGGCTTGGCGGCGGCAGCTTTCCAGGCGCTCTGAACCCTATTCCGCGAACGGCTGCGCCACTATGGTTGCTGCTTGGCCGCTTAGTTCGGGCCGCCCTTCAGGTCCTCATCGCGGGTAAGCGGCGCGGCTGGCGCAGATGTTTCTCCCGAGATACCCATCGCCTCAGCGTTGCTGCCAGACCGCTCAGCCCGACGGGGCACACGGACCCTGGTCCGGTCCCGCCCAATCGTCACGTACTCGTATTCCTTCGATTCGGACGGGGACGCTTGATCTTGCGGTTGCAGGTCGGGCGAGCCCGAGCTATCGGCCGGGCGGTCGAGGTGGGTCTTGATGCGGTCCCTACCGATATATACGTAGCGGTGCTGATGCGGCTCGGAAACCGCCGACTCCTGCAGCTGCCTGGGCTGGGGCTCGGGACCACCGTGTGACAGGGTGGCTTGGGCGAACGCACTTGCGGAGAATGTGAACAGGGCAACGGCGAGGATGTTGGCGGAAGTCATGGAAAGCTCCTTGGATTACGGTTTGTATATTGCGAAAAATATTCTTGGCTGGCTTGTGAGCAGCAGCTGTGCCCGCCCCCCGAAACGACATATTCGGGCTTACCATCGTGGGAAGGTCAAGCGGCTTCAACTCCGCTCGGTTATTTTGGGGCGCCGTTCGATGCCTGCTCACGACAGCAGCAGTTCCTGCATTCGTCTACGCTCCGCAGGAGTCGGCCACGCGCTGTCCCCTGGGGCAACCTCCAAATTGAAGTGCCCCTCGCCGTCGAAGCGAACGAGCCCATAGGTCTCGTTGACCACCGCCCCCGGTTCCCCGCCGGCCTGGAGCCGGACATACCAGTCCGCTAGGCGCAGCGTACGGTCCGCCAACATCGGTGCCAAGGCCTGACCCCGGGCGAGCGCCACATACAACACATGCGGCAAGGCATGCACCTCGCCCTCCTCGTCGAGCAGGAACACGTAAGAGGCAAATTCGCCGTCCGCTTCGCCCATTCCGCGGCCGGATGCATCCACCGTGGTGTAAACGGGAGCAAATCCGCTGCCCGGCTGGCGGAAGTTCGTGGTTTGCCCTTGGTACACGCGTGCCGCGACCCACTGCACGCCTCCCGCATAGGCATAGCCGCGCAAATCGAACTTCATGGACTGCGATCCTCCCTCATTCGGAATGACGCGCTCGCCGGGAGGCACAAAGGCCTGTGCCACATAGGCTCCCGCCATGATCTCCTCCCAGACTCGGCGCGTGAGCTTGTCCCCCCGGTACGCGGCGCGGCTACCGAAGCCCGCCGCTGGCTTGAAGAACAGGCTCCGGCGCGCCGCCCACAGCCTGTCGCCATGCGCTGCATCGACCACTTCGGTGCGCGGCACGTTCGCCAGCAGCACCAGCCGGTCGTCGTCCGCAACGCCCAAGGCCCGCAGCGCAGCGTCGTCACTGAACAACGCCAGACGTCGTTTGTCGGCGTAGAGCGCGTGCGCTTGGGGATGGGGCGTGAGAACTGCCGCCTGCTCTTGCCACGCCTGCCGCAACACGGCGTTAGCAGGCAGATCCAAATAGAAATCCGTGACTCGGTTGTAAACCATGTCTATAGCCAGCTCGCCGTGCCAGAGCCTGCCGTGGCGGCATGCCAGTTCAGACGGATCGGCAATGACGGCCTGCAGTCCATGGCGCTCGAAAAGCTGCCGGAATAGCAGGAATTCTGGATACAGGTATTGCTGCTGCGGTGCCTCGTCCACGATTGCAATCGACGCGAGCGGCCGAGAGTGGCCCGCCAGTCGCCACTCACGGCGAAACATGTTTACAAGCCGTTGTTCGAATGTTGTGACGCTGGCGCCGTCGGGTGCCATTGCCTGCACAGCCTGGCAGCAGCGGCGCTGAGCGCGAGCCAGCACTGCATTCAACATCGCACCACCCGCATTCGTGTTAATTTCGATCAGGCCGAGACGGTCCCGATCCAGATGGAAGTCATAGCCGAAGAACACACCCTGCGCGCCACCTGCGCCAATGTGCGCAATGGCTGGGGCATCCGCCAGAACCTGTTCCCGGTACGCCGGGAGTGCCACTACCGCCTCGATGGCCCGCACGACGTTTGCCATGCGCTCCAGCGGGGGCCGTGCGACAAAGACTGGTTGCGCGGCAAACAAGTAAGGGCATCGCTCCCGCACCAACTGCGACAAGCTCGGGGAGCCGAGCTCGGCGTCGAGCGCGGCCGCCAGCGCCGCTGGATCCAGGCTAAGGCAGAAGCAATCGCGGTTGAGACGCTCGAACGGGGTCAGCTCGCAGTTTGATGTGTGGTGCATTGAGAAAGAGGGTCTAAGCAGTCGATGAAATGGGTAGAGCGCCTCATCATTGAGCCGGTCCCACGCTCGCAGTTCGCGCCAGGTTTCCTGAGCGACTAGACGGTCGCCGTCAGCGGTACCGCAGCTCCCCCAAGCCATCAGACCCCGTGCAGCCAAGCCCAACTTGTCACGAAGAAAAAGCCTGGGCGTTCGATGCGCGCCAAGCGCGTGATGAATTGACCGGTGCATGCTGAAATAAGCGTCTTGATCCGGCTATCCCGACACGCTGCCTACTCGCGCACGAACGGCCTGGGCCACGTCGCCCATTACGTCGATGCCGTTGCTCGGATGCGGCAGCGTATTGCAGGTCACCACGCTGGCCGCGCCGGCGTCCTCAAGCAGCTGCATTGCATCTAGGGCGAACACCGCATGCACGCCGATGCACACGGGATCGTTCTTGAACACCGATCGCACCTGCCGCACAGCCACAGCCATCGTGCGTGCACTGGAGATGATGTCGTCGATCAGCACAGGACGGCGGCCTGCGTGTGCCTCGACCTTGGGTACGCTGATCTCGACACTACGGTCACCGAGCCTGCGCTTGGACAGGACAATGAATGGACAGCCGACGCGAGCAGCTACGTCGCTGGCCCACTGCTCGCTTTCTGAATCTGGGCCAACGATCACCGGCTCTGGGACGTGGGCGGCCACCCAGCGCGCGATCGCAGGTGCACTGGCCACGTTCTCGGCCGGAATCGAGTACACCTCGTCGAGCGAGGCGCGGCGATGCAGGTGCGGATCAACCGTCACCAGCCAATCGAACGCCTGCGACAAGAAGCGAGCGAAGGTCACGGAAGTTACGGCCTCGCCTGGCTGGAAGCGCTTGTCCTGGCGCATATAGGGCAAGTAGGGAGTAACAATACCGACCCGGCTGGCGCCCAGTTCACGGGCGGTCTGCGCCAGGTACCACAGGCGCAGCGCCTGCGGATCTGGGTCGCGCAGGGATGCAACGACCACAACGTCCTTACCAGAGAGATCGTCGTGCAGCCGCAGGTAGGACTCGCCGTCGGGGAAGTGACGCGCCTCCACTCGGCCGACCAGGGCCTGCAGGTGCACCGCGAGATCGGCCGCCGCCTGCTCGGCGCCAGGTGCGGGAAGAATGATCATGTTCATGCTGTTTCCTTGATGGTGACCAGCCCCTGCTGGCGGTTTGCATAGGACTGCGCGTACTCCAGCTCTCCGGTGGTCTGGGCATGAACGTGGAACAGCGGCTGGCCGCGCGCGATCCGATCCCCGAGCTTCACTTCCAGCGTGATGCCTGCGGCCGGCGCCCCTGGCGCTCCTGCCAACTTGGCAACCATCGCCAGCTTCCGGTTGTCGACGGCGGTAACCACGCCCGCTACACCGGCAAGGCACGGTCGCATGTGCGGTGCCACGGGCGGCTGGCGCAGGCCACCCTGCGCCTCGCAGATGGCAACAAACTGGGTCCAGGCCTGCCCGCTGTCCAGCGCCTGCTGCGCAAGCAAATAGCCCGCACCGGGGCCGGCTTTTCCGCCCATCTCCAGAAGGTGTCCGGCGAGCAGCAACGCCCGCTCGCGCAGATCTGCCGGAGCTGCAGAGCCCCTTTGCAGGACGGCGAGGACATCCCGCGCCTCTAGGGCGGGACCGACGCCTCGACCGACAGGCTGCGTGCCGTCGGTGCGGACGACACGCAATTGCAAGCCTACCGCCTCGCCGACATGCTTCAGGAGGTCGCCGAGTTCATCTGCCGCTTGTTCGGATCGAACCTTGGCCGTCGGGCCGACCGGAATATCGATCAGCACGCGCTCCGACCCCGCCGCTGCCTTTTTAGACAACACAGAGGCGACCAGTTGCGCGGCGCCATCGAGGTCGAGCGGACGCGAGACACGGATCAACACGTCGTCCGCCGGGCTCAGCTGCACGGAGCCTCCCCAGACGATGCAACCGCCGACCTTCTCGACCACCCGGCGCATGGCCTGCAGATCCAGGTTGACTGGCGCCAGGGTTTCCATGGTGTCCGCGGTACCCGCCGGAGAGGTAATGGCCCGGGAGGACGTCTTGGGCATGACCAGACCGCAGGCGGTGACGATGGCCACCACCAGCGGCGTCGTCCGGTTGCCAGGCAGCCCCCCAACGCAATGCTTGTCCATCACCGGCGAGAATGGCCAGTGCAGCCGCTCGCCGACGTCGATCATGGCGCGGGTGAGGGCGACCGTCTCCTCGTGCGACATCCGGCCACCCGCCGTGGCGGTGACGAAGGACGCCAGGTGCAGGTCGGACAACCGGCCAGCTGCCACATCGAGCATGATGGTTTTGAGCTTCTCATAGTCCAGCGGCGCACCATAGGTTTTGCCGCGGATATGCCGCTCGGATTCGAGCACCGGGGGATGGCGGATAGCGAGCATCTCGCCCCCAGAGAGGCCGAGAGCCCGCCAGGCAGGCTCCGACAGGCCCGCTTCTCCGTGGCCTAGCCATTCAGCGGCCACGTGGTGCACAGTGGCGATGACCGTTCGACCATCCCATTCGATCTCCACGCGCGTCTGGGCCTCGAACCCTTCCGAACGGCAGATTTCGCAGTCGACCCGCATGTAGACAACCGGCGACTGGTACGTGAGGATCCCCGCGCGGCGTGCGATCAGCCCCGCGCCATGCGGCAGATGGGCAGCCAGCGCGTTCATCCCAGCTCCACGGCTTGCATATGCTCCGGGACAGTGCATGCCCCGCCATGCTGTTCCTGGATGGCGAGGCGTAAGCTGTCGGCAGCGACAGACTCGCCGTGGGTGACAAACACCCGCTTGGGCGGCTGCGGCATCCGTCCCACCCAGCGCAGCAGCTCCTCCCGGTCAGCATGTGCGGACAAGGAGCCCAGGCTAGCGACTTCCGCGCGAACGGGAACGTAGTCGCCGTGAATCTTGATCTGCTTTGCGCCGTTAACGAGCGCTGCGCCACGTGTCCCGGCAGCCTGATAGCCGGCCAGCAGGATGGTGTTGCGCGGGTTCGGTGCCATCGCCTTCAGGTGGTGCACTACGCGCCCGCCGGTGGCCATGCCGCTGGCCGAAATGATGACGGCGGGATAGCGCATGTCGTTCAGCTTGCGCGACTCCTCCACAGAGTTCACCACCTTGGCTGCGGTGCACATCATCCGGCACTGGTCGGGCGTCAACCGGTGCTGCGAACGGTGTTTGTGGTACAGCTCCGTCGTATCGGCGGCCATCGGGCTATTAAGGAAAGCCGGCAGGTCTGGAATGCGGCCTTCGCGCTTCAGGGTGGCCAGCACGTACATGAGTGACTGCGCTCGTCCGACCGCAAAGGCGGGGACGATGACCACACCTCCGCGCGCTGCAGTGCGGTTGATCACCTCTGCAAAAGCAGTGGCGGGATCTTCCTTCTCATGCGATCGGTCGCCATAGGTCGATTCCATGACGACGTAGTCCGCCGCAGGCGGTGACTCCGGCGGCCGCATGACGACGTCCTCGTCGCGCCCAAGGTCGCCCGAAAACAGCAACGACCCTGAACCCCACTGCACATGAACGCTGGCGGCACCAAGGATGTGGCCGGCGAGCGAGAAACGCATTCGCAGCCCCTCGACCGGCTCGAACTCGGCGTCGAACTGCTGAGGCTGGAACAGGCGCAAGGTCTTGCGGGCGTCCTGTTCCGTGTAAAGAGGCAGGGCCGGACTGTGCTTCGAGAAACCGCGACGATTGGCGTAGAGCGCATCTTCCTCCTGCAGGTGCCCCGAATCCGGCAGCAGCAACGCGCAGAGGTCGCGCGTGGCTTCGGTGCAAAACACCGGGCCTCTGAACCCCTGGCGCGCCAGTGCGGGCAGGTAACCACTATGGTCGATGTGCGCGTGGGTGAGCACGACAGCATCGATCGTCTCAGGCTGCAGCGGGAAGACATCCCAGTTGCGCAGCCGCAGCTGCTTCAAGCCCTGGAACAGCCCGCAGTCGACCAGCACGCGCTTGCCCCCGTGCTCCAGCAGGTATTTCGATCCGGTGACAGTGCCCGCGGCACCCAGGAAAGTAATTCGCATATTGTTCCTTTCGATCAGTAAGAACTCATGATGATCCGGGGATCGCCGCTGCCTCGGACAGCCTGCAATTCCGGCGCGTCGAGCAGCCGTTCCACTTCCAGACCTGCCGCTTTCGATGCGGCACAAACCGCGTGGGCCCATGTCGTTCGGTTCGCGAACAGCATGCCTGCAACGTCCAGCGTCCCGCCGCGGCTCACGTACCCGAGCACGCGAGTCGTTTGCGCGCCGGTGTCAAGGGGCCGCAGTAAACCAACCAGAGCTTCCGGACGTGTATGCGTGAGGAAGATGCGCACATCCTGCGTAGCAGGGAAAAGTGCACCGGTCGCTGCACTCTGGTGCGCAGCCTCGCGGGCGTCCCGACCGACGCGGAAACGCCCGGGCTCGATGATGTAGTTCACGGCAGCCGCGACGCCGCGCTGCTCCAGCCTTTCGGCGGCCTTGAGAGCCTCACCCAGCTGGTAGGCACCGACAGCAGTGAACAGAATGCGTGCCTGGGGTGCGGGTCGGATGCACAGGGCGCCATCGCGCACCAAACGCGCAGCTTCTTGCGCAGAGAACCAGACCGGCAACGCCCTCTTCGGCACGACCATCGTCCAGAACTGGCCGTGCGTCTGGTAGGCGGCCTGCAAGGCGACTTGGGCCGTGTTCCAGTCCGGCGGGTACAGGACACGGGAGACGTCGCTCATCTCGCCCTGCAGCGTCTCGCCGAACGAAGGATCCTGGTGTGACTGCTCGTTCTTGCCGTTCTCCCACGTGTGAGAAGTAGCCACCACCACCACCGACACCCAGCCGGGGGGACGCCCTGCATCCGCAAGTTGGCGGGCAAACAAGATTTCCTGCCGAAGAGCGCCCAGCATCTTGGCTGCGAAGGCCTCATAGGAAACGACCAGATTGAGCCCCCCCTTGTTGGCGAGGGCCGCACTGACCACAGCCTCCTCGTTGAGGGCGGTGACCACGGACCCGCTAATGGACTCGGCCACGCCCTGCTCCGGCGCCACGACGCGGTGCTTGAGCAGGTCGAGCGTGCGGCCCATGCGGTTGCTGCGCAGCTCGTCCGGGTTACCAACCCGCACCCGCAGCTGCGGGTTGGCGGCCACCAGCGCCGTGAACGCCTGGTCGATCCCCTCCATCGGCGAGCATTCGCGCTCACCGGGCGCGAGCGACGCAAGAGGTGGAAGAGACGGGAATGGCACGTTGCGTGTGGCGAAGGCGTGATCCCGTTCGCGCACCCGACGCTGCTCATCATGCCGATTCAAAACCGCTGCGGCGGAGCTTAGGTCTTCGCGTGAGACCCACAACGCCTTCGACCCCTCTTCGAAGAGCGCGCGAGCCCCCGCGTCAACCCGGGGGTTGGCACCGAGCGGAAGGTTGTGCGCATCGTTGGAACCAGCGCCGGGAAAGCCGTAGCCTTTCGGGGCTTCCGCAATGGTGTAGTGCAACGGTACCGGGTAGCCGCCGGCACCCGTGCGGATGGCCTCGGTGCAGGCATCGAGGCGATCCTCCATCGTGAAGATCGCCCAGGCAAAAGCTGCCGGGTCGGTGCCGTCGATCTCCATCGGGTCAAAGCCGTTCAGGCGCAGGTGGTCTTTCAGCCACTGCACGCCGCCCTGCTGTTGCAGTGTGCTGCGCTGCTCGATGCGACGGCCATTGAGGATCATGATCGGCGCCACGTGGCCGCTGTCCTCGGCGCGCCACCAGCGGGGCGCCCAGTCGCTGCCCCGTTGCTCCTCAAAGGCGCCGT
The DNA here is from genome assembly GCF_003096555.1 of Simplicispira sp. 125. NCBI lineage: Bacteria > Pseudomonadati > Pseudomonadota > Betaproteobacteria > Burkholderiales > Comamonadaceae > Simplicispira > Simplicispira sp. 125. Next base: position 2,922,279 of record NZ_QEKM01000001.1, read on the forward strand.
CGCTCAGGAAGGCCACCAGGCGCTCGCCCGGCAGCGGGATGTGGACGTACTGCAGCTCGGCGAACCCGAGATAGCCGCCCTCGGAGATGCCACCGGCTGTACTAGCGTTGACATGGCTGCCCAGCGGGGATTCCGGCCGCCCATCGGGCCCGATGGCATAGGAATAGAAATCGCCCACGAAGCGCGTCAGGCCGGCATCGCTTACGTCGTATCGCTGCGCCTGGACCGGCAGCATGTTGCCCACCAGCAGATTCACTGCCTCCACGCCAGCGACGCTGTGGCCCTGCCCCATGATCCAGCCGCGCGTATGGCCGGTCAACGAGTTCGCCGCCAGGTAGCCGGCGTAGGCAGGCACCATGTTGAGCGACCCACCGGTATGACCCTCAGGCGTTTGCTTGTACTCGTCGGGTTGCAGAGGGGCACCGTCCCACCGTACCCGCTGGGCGTAGGTCATATGAACTGTCAGCCACATGGCCGCCGACGCGACGCAGTCTGCGGCGCGTAGGAGGTGATAGACGTCCGCTGGCGAAGCGGCCCGGCATTGCGCCACCAGCAGCTGCGCCATCTCGAAGATGCGCAACTGTGTCTGTGGTGAGTGCTGGATCACACCGTATCCGGCGGCCCACTGCGCGAACGCTGCGTCGGCCTCGCGGTGCAGACGGGCGCGATGCGTTAGGAGATGGTTTCGATGGTCTTGCATGTGCATCCGTTCGTGATCTGCTGTTATGCAGCGCCCGGTTCGCGCGGGGGCTTCCCGGTACCCCATCCGCGGTTGAAAGGTTGGCTAGCAGGAGCGCCCCGGTGTGTTTGTCGGGTTGGGAGTGATCCATAAATTTCGTCGCCGCTGGGGTAGATTAACGGCGCAAATCCTCGTCTACTTGAGTTGCATCAATTAAAATCCGACGAAATTTGTATATGACAGATTTGTAATCAAGCCGCGTCCTGCCACGAAATATGCTTTCCACCAGGGATTCCTGCTGACCCGGTTATGGTCGCGCAGGACGGTCTGCCACTCGTGGCCGGAGAACTGGCAGTCCTGATCGGAATGGACCATGATCGGCGCATGCGGCTGGCGGTGCCATAGTGCCATGAGCAGTGCATCGAGGGACTAGGCTCGTGTCAATGCGGCTGCCCATAGGCCAGCCCACTACTTGGCGCGAGAACAGATCAACCACAGCCGCCAGGTACAGCCAGCCTTCGTGGGTTCGGATGTAGGTGATGTCGGTGACCCAGGACTGGTTAGGCTCGGCTACCTTGACTGGCGCTGCAGGTGATTTGGCGCAACCACTGCGGGCTTGCCCCCTCGCATCCCAGGCCTGTGGCCGCAGCCCGTCTACGAGCGCAGGCCTTCGAGTTTGAGCAACCGCGCCACGCGATGCTTGCCGCAGCGCTCGCCCAGGTCGCACATGTCCAGCGTGAGCTTGCTGTAGCCGAAGACGGGGTCCCCTCGTTTTCAGTGCAATAACTGGCGGTACGCAAACCCAGCACTGGCGCGGGGGTGGTGTTGGTAGATCGTTGATTCTGTTGGCTTTCCTGTTCACTTCTCAAACGGGTATCGTGGCCTCCCACTAATGGGGTTCACGATGCAGGACTGGCAAACGACGTTTTTGGGGATGCGTGAGCTGCCCCGCGATATCAGTGACTTCGAGATGAAGGCGTTTTTCACCTTCGATGGTGCAGAGCGCGAGGCAATCAATGCGCGCCGGGGTGACGCCCACAAGCTCGGTCTGGCGCTGCATATCGGGTTTTTGCGCATGAGTGGCCGCCTGCTGTATGCCTTTCGGGTGGTTCCCGTCGCCCTGTGGCGCCACTTGAGCGAGGAACTTGGCATTGCCACCCCTGATGTGGCTTCGCTGCGCACGCTGTACGGGCGGGAGAAGACACTGTTCGATCACCAGCAAGTAGCGTGCACGGCCCTTGGTTTTCGGTGGATGAGCGAGCACCAACGCCGCTCCCTGGTGCGTGAACTGCGGGACGAAGTGGCCCGTTGCGCCGACCGCGATCAACTGCTCGGGAGGGCCCGCCAATGGCTGTACAAGAATAAGCTGGTGATCGTGCACGAGCGGGCCATCCGGACTTTGATTGCGAGCGCACTCACCCAGCTCGAAGCGGAGACAGGTGCTGCAATCGCCGCCAGCGTCGATCCGGCAACCCTTGATCGGTGGCGAACCTCGGTTGCAGAGCTGCGCCCAGATGGACAAACCCAACAAAGCTGGCTGTGGTCGGCGCCGGCCAAGCACTCAACCCGCCAAATCAGCGAGGTACTTGAACGCATCGATCTGCTGTACGAGCTGGACGTTCATAAACACCTGACCGACATCCCCGATCTCATCTTGCGCCGTTACGCGCGCCGACTAGTCTCTCGGCCGCCGTCTGCCGGCGCCAAGATCAAGGAACCCGCGCGCACCGTGGAGGTCGCCTGCTTTCTGCGGTATTGCCTGTTCACCACCACGGACCAGTTGATTTTGATGGTGCAGCGCCGGATTGCCGATCTGTGGCGCCAGACCGCTGCCGAGGTCCCCGCCACCGTCAACTGGGCGGCGATGTACAAAACGCTACTGGCCGAACTCGTGGCCTTGAGCGCCCAGGGCGCTGTGCCGGACGCCGAGCTGCGCGCACGGCTTGAAGCCTTGGTCATCGAAACCCAGAAACGCAAGCCACCCAGTCGGGCCTCCCTTGTGCGCGAAGGATTGATTGATGTCATTCGCCCCGTACGCTCACTGCTTGTGGCAATTGCAAAGCTTCCATGGCAAGCCACCGGAGAGCATCCCACCATCGACGCCCTGACGAAATTGAGCGCCTATTACGCCAGTAACATCAGAAAGTTGCCGGATGGCGTTGTCGCGCCAGGCCTGGGGAAGGTCTGGCAAGCCGCCATATCCAGCCCAGACCGGGAACGGGCGTTTCGGGCATTGGAGGTTGCCACCTTGTTTGCCCTGCGCCGCGCGGTGCGCAATGGATCGGTCTGGATCGAGCACAGCTTGAGTTTTAGGGGCCGTGCACGCCTGTTCTTCACGGACGAACGTTGGAAGGACGAGTCCAAGAAGCACTATGCCCGTCTGTCGCTGCCCGGCAAGGCGGCCACCTTTCTGAAGCCATTGTTGGCCAAGGTAACTGCAGGTGTCGATGCTGTGGCTGCGGCGGCACGCAGTGGCGTACTGCGCGTCGACGATGAACTCCACCTCTCAGTTTTACCCGCCGAAGACGAAGACCCCGAAGTCACCAAGCTACGGGCGGCTTTGGATCACCGCATCGGCGAAGTGCAATTGCCTGAAGTGATTCTGGCCGTTGACGCCCAGGTGCGCTTCAGCTGGATCATGCTCGGCCGTGAACCACGGTCAACAGCGGAACTGCTGATGGTCTATGCCGGCATCATGGCCCACGGCACCAGTCTGACAGCCATCGAATGCGCGCGCATGATTCCGCAGTTGTCTGCCACCAGCATCCGCCAGGCCATGCGCTGGGCACGGGACGAACGCCGTCTGAGTCAGGCTTGCCAGGCGGTGCTGGAGTTTATGCAACGCCACCCGATCGCCACCACTTGGGGCCGTTCAGACCTGGCGTCTTCTGACATGATGAGCATGGAGACAACCAAGCGGGTATGGCAGGCCCGGCTTGATCCCCGGCGCAACACGCCCTCCATTGGCATCTACTCCCATGTACGCGACCGCTGGGGAATCTTTCACGCACAGCCCTTCGTGCTCAATGAGCGCCAAGCTGGCGTGGCCATTGAAGGCGTCATACGTCAGGAACGCCTTGAAACCAGCCAACTGGCGGTGGACACCCACGGCTACACCGATTTTGCGATGGCACTGGCCCGGTTGTTGGGCTTTGATCTTTGCCCGCGGTTGAAGGAATTGAAACAACGCCACCTGTTCGTGCCTCGCGGCGCCAAGGTGCCAGCCGAAATAGCTGCGGTGTGCGAGGCCAATGTTGACGTTGCCCTGATCGAAAAGCATTGGGACAGCCTGGTGCATCTGGCGGCTTCGGTCATGAGTGGTCACGCCAGTGCGGTGGCAGCACTGGCGCGGTTTGGCTCTGCTGCCCAGGGTGACCCCATCTATGACGCTGGCGTGCAATTGGGACGTTTGCTGCGAACCGCGTTCCTTGCCGACTACTTTGTTAAGGACGCTTTCAGGAATGAATTGCGCCGGGTGCTCAACCGGGGGGAGGCGGTCAACGCCCTCAAGCGCGCCATTTACACCGGCCGGATCAGCCCGGCACAGGCCAAACGTGTGGACGAAATGCAGGCTGTGGCCGACGCGTTGAGTCTGCTGGCCAACATCGTCATGGCGTGGAACACGTCACAAATGCAGGCTGTTCTGGATCGCTGGTCGAACCGCCGCCAGGCCATTCCGCCGGAACTGATCGGAAAAATTGCTCCCACCAGGCTGGAAAGCATCAACCTGCGAGGCGTGATCCGCTTTCCTGTTGACCGTTATGCCGACCAAATCCTGCCCTCGCGGCAGGGAGCACCGATAACTGGCACCAACGGATGAAACCGATCACGGTTTGACGCCACGAATCCCGGATTTGAAGGTGAACAGGAAAGCCAACAGAATCAACGATCTACCAACACCACCCCCGCGCCAGTGCTGGGTTTGCGTACCGCCAGTTATTGCACTGAAAACGAGGGGACCCCGCCATCGGGCAACTGCGCGCGGGCATAGCGTTTGTCGAGAATGCCTTTGAGCTTTGGGTTCTCGGCCTCGATCAGCGTGAGGGCGTCGTCAATGCGCTTGCCAATGTCGGGCTGCTTGGCGGCATTGCGCAGCGATTCCCATCGTGCACCCTCAGGAACCCAGAAGACGTTGACCTCTTTGTAATAGTCGCGGTCTTCCAGCTCGGCTTCGATGTCGGCAGGATCAGCATCGCCGTAGAAGTATTCGTCGTCTGGGTTGGTGAGACGGGCCGTCAGCTCGGCCCGGCGGGCGGCGAAGGTGTCAGAGATGTATTTGACGAAGATGAGACCGAGCACCAAGTGCTTGTATTCGGCAGCGTCCATGTTGGCGCGCAGCTTGTCGGCGGTGGCCCAGAGGGTTTTTTTTATGTCGTCGAGCATGGGGACTGAGAGAGTGTGGCAGCACAACCCGGCTCAAGAGAGTGGATCGGGCGCATAGAAATCACTCGTCCCATCTTACCGTCACGATCACAGATGGATACAGTTCCTGCGCTCGTTCAACTGTCTTGAAGGCGCAGGGCTTCAAATTGAATGGCAACCTACCTGGCCAACGCTCCCTGGCAACAGCGCTTCACTCGTTTTCTTTGCCGTCGTTCATATTCGACCTGCACATGATCAAAAACGTCGCTCCCAAGGGCATGCTTTTGAAGAGGTCGCACCTGGGGCTTGCTTCGTCTAGACCGTACCGCAGCTCAGTCAATTTCTGATGGTGCACGTCTTCAAAGAAGCTTCAGAAGCCGTGCAACAAGCCGTTCCGCGCTTGTGGTGCATAAACCTGTGCGGCTGTTGGTTAGGAAAAGCGATTTGCAAAACGGCCTGTAAAGCCAGGAACGGTCATCAATCGCAAGCCACGGCTCATTGAGAACCTGATTGGCCCGTCGCCACGCATGGCATTCGGCTTCCCGCTCGTAACCAACTAGCGTAGGCGGAACGTCGCGAAGATAGCAGTATTGGGGGGTAACTCCCACGAGCTTGGCAGCCACATTGGGCCCCAGTTTTTCTCGAAGACGCTCTACTGGAATTTGCAGCCTCCAAGTAGTCGCGATCACCAGCTTGCAGTCGGGAACCTGGCTGAGAACGCTCTCAAACACGGGTAAGCAGCTAAAGTGTTTTGACTCATGGCAATGCTCCGGATGTAGAACACCGTCGAAATCCAGAAACACGATAGGCATTGGGCGACATCCAAGGGAAGACTCCTGATGCGGAGAATTTTCTTACGACGGGATTTGCAATGAGACTAGTTGGTCGTGGTCTTATTGGTCTCATTGGGCGGAAATCGGGAGTATGTCTTCCCGAAAACAACTCCGACCCAAAGCTGACTTTGGTCGCGCGCTTCAAGTGTTGCGCGCTGCACGGGGTGTGACTCAGGAAGACATGCTTTTTGCGACGAGCCGACGGCACATCAGCCGCGTTGAACAAGGCCACCAAGTGCCGAGTATCCGAACCATAGAAGGGTTGGCTGAGAGTTTGCAGATCCATCCTATGACGCTGATCGCGACAGCGTATTGCCAAGGTTTGGAGTCGGCATCGTTCGACGAAATCATCGAGATCGTGAAGGCCGACCTCCAAGCTTTGACCTTAGGTTAGGCGGGGCGAGGTGACTGGGCGGGTTCGACGTCGTTCTGAGTAAGAACACGCAGGCTTTCCATCAGTTCAGCGCCAGTGGGGCCATCCTTACGATGCAGAATCCGGCTCACGATCTCTCTGTCAATAGTGATGCTTAGAAGAGTCATCGCCTCATGCAATGTGCTCATCGCGACATCAAAGCCCTTACTCACTCGCTCGGCGCCGGCCTCCGACAGCAGCAACAAACTGATCGGTAGGGCTGCGCTGCCAGGCCCCCGGTTATCGTCCCAGCCCTTGCCTGCGAGCAAATCCCGCAGTTGCTCTGAGACCAGTAGCAGATGCTGATCATCTAGAGCATCAGGTAAGACTGATTTCCACCCTCGCGAGTTGATGAGGCCTGCCAGTTCAGGCTCTCCAAATGTTCCAAGAGTAGTTTTTTCCACACGCAGCATATTGGTTGTTCGAGAAATGTGAGACTATTTGGTCCCATTCGGAACCGGGGAGCGCGAAGATAACCGAGCTCCAAGGCGTTATTTCGCTCGTAGCGTTGCCACTGGCGAATGGAATGCATCCGGTTGCCCCGCTGCATAACTTTGGCAACCATTCAGTTGCTTTCCAGGAATCCGTGAAAATTGAAAAGCCGTCTGGATTTCACTCGCTTGGCAGAACTTGATCGGCAGTTTTGCGAATTCGCGAAGCTGCATCGCGATGTCACACCGAGGTGCGGCTGGGTGAAGACCATCCGCCTCGCCCTAGGCATGAGTTCAACGGCCCTTGGGACACGTACCGGAATGACGGCCCAAGGCGTGCGCAAGCTGGAACAGGCAGAAGCAAATCAAAGTATCTCTTTGAAAACGCTGGCCAAGCTCGCCGATGGCTTGGACTGCGAGGTGCGTTACATACTCCTTCCCCGAAGCAGTTTGCTCGACCAGGTTCTCAAACAGTCGAGAGAAATCCACGGCACCCAGTTGCCGACCTCTATCAATGGCACTACTGAAATGCTGCTGGACACGAAGGATCTCGGTGCACTCTCAGCGCTGTTTGCTAATGTGAATAAGCGTGGGTTCTGGTTGTAGGCTTCTGTCCAGGCTGGAGTTTTTTTCAGCACAAACTCTCTCACACTCCCTTGTAGGCCCGCAGGACGGCGTGGGCTGTCTGAGCAGCATAGGTTTTCAATGCTGGAAGCAAGTTATTCACAATCGCTGGGCCGCGAATAGTTATCCACAATGAGTTACTGAAAATTCACTCAGAGAGAGACGCGACCAGTGGTCAGGACCAGTGGTCATACTGTGAGCGGTACTGGACTACCTGGTCGAAAGAACTGGATTACGCATCGACGGGATGGTGGTGAGCTGGACCATCGGCACGAGTCCGGATGCAGAGCTGGTCAACACCATGCTGGATGCAGCCATCGAGACCGTCACAGAGACAAGCGATCGACCAGTGGTCCACTCAGACCGCGGAGGTCACTACCGCTGGCCTGGCTGGCTATCCAGAATGAGCGAGGCCAAGCTCACCCGCTCGATGTCCCGCAAGGCCTGCTCGCCTGACAACGCAGCGTGCGAGGGCTTCTTCGGTCGGTTGAAGAATGAACTGTTCTATCCTCGGGACTGGAAGAGCGTCACAGTTGAGCAGTTCATTGAGGTGCTCGACGACTACATCCGTTGGTACAACGAGAAGCGGATCAAGATCTCCCTGGGGGCCCTCAGCCCGATCGAATACCGGGTGAGCCTTGGACTTGCGGCATAAAACCAGTCCAAATTTTTATCCGCACCCCCACACTGTCAAGATTCAATCGGCGCCAACAAAGTAGGTCCAACTTCGGGGGGGGCAATTCAAACCTGGGGCGATTCAAGCCGATGCTCACGACAACGCCCAAACTGATTCGCGCCTGCTATTGGCTTTCGCGCCGTTCGGTCCGATGTAGAAAGCGGCATTGCGCCATCGCTAGGGAAAATCTTCACGAATCGGTTCTGACTGTGTCAGGTTGATGCCTGAACTAAAACAGCACGGACGTTGAGCAGTTACGCGCGTGCAGCGAGCTCTGCGAGCTCTGCCCGGGGGCTATTCACCCCCCGATCCAGTGGCATCACGCCCCTTGCACGCGCACCTGTCCCATGCAGGACATCAGCTTGTGCCTTGCCAATTACAGATTGCCCAGCGCAAACAGCGTGACGATCTGCGCCGTGTTCTTCTTGAGCCCCCGGTAGCGCACCTTCACATATCCAAACTGTTGCTTGATTGCCCTGAACGGGTGTTCCACCTTGGCCCGGATGCTGGCCTTGGTGCGCTCCAATTGGGCGATCAACGCCTCCAGCGGCTTGTCCTTGTCCAAAGACCGGCGCAAGCTTGGGCTCAGGGCCACATGCCAGTGCACGGTTGGTTTGGCATCAGGTCGCTTGTCCACCCCTTGGTAGCCCGCGTCGCCACGGACCTGCAGCAGTGCATTGACCGTGGCAAGGATCAGATCAGCCAGCTTGTGGCGCTCCAGCAGATGCCTAAAGGGCAGGATGCTCGATTCGCTGGGGATGTACTCGTCCCAATGGGACAGGCCTGCAAAGCCGCGAAAGGCTGGCACATCGTGCAGGGCTTCTTGCATCGCTGGATCGCTGAACTTGAACCATTGCTGCATGAAATGGATGCGCAGCAGGGTCTGCACTGCAAAGGGCTGCTGGCCCCGGCGCCCGCTCTCGGGGGCGTAGGAATCTATCAGCGAGACCAGTTCTGTCCAGGGCATCACCACTTCCATCGCATCAAGGAATTCACGCTTGCGCGTGCGCTTGGTGGTGTTGTTCAGGCCCAGACTGCTTTGCTTCATGTGCTTATTGTCTGGGCTTTGCCCATGTTCAAGCACGTCACGCGGGGATTCGTGCAGATGGCATGGACGTCTCCACCTACACCCCGTTGGCGCCGTCGGCCTGTGACCCGATACAAGGTGGGGCCTGGCGGTAACGGCATCAAAGTGCCAAAGTGGAAGTTCGTCGCAACCACCTTTGAACCGGAGGCCCCACCATGCAATTTACTGCAACGCTGCCAGTCATCGGATTGGATATTGCCAAGCACGTGTTCCAGCTGCACGTCGTGGATGCCGAGACAGGCGAGGTCACCCGGCACAAGCTCAGGCGTGATCGAGTAACCACATTCTTTGCCAATCGTCAGAAGTCGCTCGTCGCGATGGAGGCTTGTGGCGGTGCGCACCACTGGGCCAGAACGCTGCAGACGCTGGGACATGAGGTCAAGCTGCTGCCCGCCAAGCATGTTCGTGCCTTTGTGCTGCGCGACAAGACTGACGCCCGTGATGCCCAGGCCATCTGGGTAGCGGCCCAGCAACCTCACATCAAGGCCGTACCTGTCAAGAACGAGCAGCAGCAAGCCTGTCTGACACTGCACCGCATGCGCGCTCAGCTCATGAAGGTGCGCATCATGCAAACCAACGCGCTGCGCGGGTTGCTCTACGAGTTCGGAATCGTGCTGCCTGAGGGGCACCGGGCATTGCTCAAGCTCGTTCAGGACGCACTGGCCAAAGCCCAGGAACAGCGGCTGCCAGAAGTGGTGGTCGTCAGCATTCAGGATCAACTGCGTCGTATCGACAGCCTGCAGTGCGATATCGATCAGCTGGACAAACGGCTGGCCTCGATGGTCAAGCAAAACCAGCACATGCTGGCACTGCAAGCCATACCGGGCATCGGTCCGTTGACGGCGACAGCCTTGGTATCTACTGCAACCGACCTGTCCAGCTTCGAGTCCGGCAGGCAATTCGCTGCCTGGTTGGGTCTGACGCCCCGACAGACTGGCACCGGAGGGAAGACCCGGCAGTTGGGGATCTCCAAACGCGGAGACCCTTATGTGAGGACCATGCTGATGCACGGCGCTCGCGCCGTGATTGCCAGGAGTCAGCGAAGCGGCTGGATCGAGAGACTGTTACTGCGCCGCCCATACAGCGTGGTGGTCGCGGCGCTGGCCAACAAGCTGGCCCGAACAGTCTGGGCAGTCCTGGTCAAAGGCAAGGCCTTTGACCAGCTGAAATGGAATCCGGTCGACCTCGCCGCAGCCTGAGACCACCACAATGAACTGAGAACACCAAACGCCAGGAAACCGTTTTGAAGGAGAGCACGCAAGAAGCTTGTGTGATGGGTCAACAGGTCAAACCGGGGTGGGGGCAATCCGATAGGAATACAGGGCATCAAGCCCGATGTGCAGACAGGAGCCTCACCCGCGAATGCCATCATGGCCAGCAGGACGAACACCCTGCACCGACAGGCCGTATGTAAGACTGCAAACCCTTCAGACCTTCACGCCGCCGAATCTTGCTCTTCTGGAGACGTCCATGTAAGACGTCCATGTAAGCATCCCTAGCAACAGATACCATTGTACAAAGTACTTGATGAACTGCCGCAGGAGATTTTTCATCGAATACTGTTGACGTCTTCTATAACGCCGTGCGGCATCGCCATGGCCACGCAGCACGCCACACCCGCCACACACAGCAGCAACTGCGCGTGCACCGGGCGCAGGCCAAACGGGCGGCTGCGGTCCAACGCCACAGGCGCGGGAGCCGCCGCACCCCCGGGCGATGCAGGCACCGCAGACGTATCCAGCAACACCATCGGCGCCCGCTGGCGCATGCGCAGCGCCAACAGCAGCATGCCCACGCCGCACACCAGCCCCATCAGCACATAGGTGTGGCGCCAGCCAATGGTGTCGATGCCGTGCTGCACGATGGGCGGCCACAGCGCCCCGGCGATGTAGTTGCCGCTGGCACAAATCGCCACCGCAATGCCACGCCGCCGGTTCCACCACAGCGCCGTGTCGGCCAGCAGCGGCGCAAACGTGGCCGACGCACCAATCAGCCCCATCAACCCGTGCGCCAGCCCAAACCCCCAGATGCTGCCCGACAGCCCCGCCCACACAAAGCCACCGCACACCCCCACCGCCCCCACGCACAGCACCGGCATCAGCCCATGCCGGTCGGCCATCCGCCCCGTCCACAGCCCGCCAATCCCCAGGCACACCATCATCAGCGTGTAGGGCAGCGACGCATCTGCGCGGCCCACCCCAAACTCGGCCTGCACGGCGGGCAGCACGACTGACACGACATACATGCTGCTGTTGCCCAGTACGACCAAGCCCAGAGTGATCAGTAGACGCCAGGCGGCTTGGCGGGAATCGATGAGGGATGCGGGGGCGGGGGTGTTGGGCATGCGGGGCAATTTAACCGAAGGGGCTGCAAGTGCTGCGACACGGTACAGGAGGCTGCCGTACTCCCATTCGGTTGATATGGTTTTGATAGCTGCTAGCGCTTGATGGATAAGCGCCAGAGGACAATTTGGCTTGAACCTGTGGCTGGTGGGGCCACCTCCAGCCACCGCCCCGCGCAGGCTCGCTTTATGCACTCGCCTTGACATCCAAAGGTTGCGCCCCGCCACCACACACCCTACAGTGCATTAACAAATGTATACATAAATGAGCAAGATCAATCACAACAGAGGGAGATCCAAATGGAAGAGAAAGTGTTTTTCGAGCTCGGCAGTGTCAAGGTCACCAACGCCCGCTTTGTCGTGGACGCACAGACATTCGCCATGAGCAACGTGACATCCGTCGCGCCTGTGACCCAAGCTCCAAGCCGGTTTCTGCTGATCTTCATTCTTATCATCGGGTTGATGATCGTGTTCACCTCGGTGGTGTGGGGCATCGTTGTGATGGCAGTTGCGGGGGCGCTGCTATATCTACAAAAGACTCAGTACCACATCATGCTAAGAACCGCCGGAGGCGAAACTAAGGCGCTGACAACCCATGAGAAAGACTACTTTCATCAGGTGGTTGGTGCACTGAATGAGGCCATCGTGCATCGGGGTTAATGGCTCAGTAAATTGACTTGCGCTCGATCAGCATTGGAGAAAAAGAAGAATGACAAAGATGGTCACAATCAATCTGTTTGATGTCAGCTGGACACCTCAAACATTCCAGAAACTGAGTGATACGTTAGATGAGTTTCATTTGCTCAAGCTCGATCAACGGTGGCGCGGTGACATTCGGCTCGAGCAGATCGTAAAAATGCCTGCGGGGACTTACCCAAAACTTCCTCAGTTGTATCACCTCGACTTCGTTAAGAAGCGCGAGGTCGGGCCTGGCAAACTTGGAAATGCCGCCCCGGTTTCAGGCATCCGAATGCAAAAGGACGAGGACTTCGGAGAGGAGACAGCCGCGATCTACGTGCCCTCAAAAAAATGGCTACTTATATTGAACAACCAAGCCGGAATAGGGCCCACTAGGATGGCAGAGTATTTCAACGCTGTGGATCCTGGTAGCTCTAGACACTTTGCATATTCTGTGGACCCTAAACTAGACCCAAGTGTGCTGACGCGACTCGGTGGGATGAAAAATTTAACCTCTGTGGAGATTACAGCGACAGTTGACGCTTTGGACACAAGCAATAGTCAAATAGGCACAGCGATCGCTCTGGCCACGAGACCTGCACAAGCAGAACGTGTATCGATATCGTTAGGCGCCAATGCTGGCAGGAAGAAGCTGAACTTTCTAAAAAGCAAGCCTGTCAAAGAGCTAGTCGATACTCTGCTTGGAAAGACGAGCGAGGTGTCAGTATTAAGAGTTACGGGCGAAGACCCGACGACGGGAAAGAAGGATCAAGTTATTAATTTGCTTGAACACAAAATCAAGCGTCAATATAGGGCTGACGAATTAAAAGTGGTTGACCACCGATACACAATCCAATCACGCTGGGATATGCTGGACAGAGCCCTTTTGGGTTGGATCTGATTTTCACCATGGAATGGCGCCTCAAAATTGAAAAATCCATACCGTTTCTGGCAGCGGTAGGGGGAGGTGCAGCCTGGTGGTATGCAGATTTGAAAATTCCTAGTACCTATTCAAAAGAGCTATTGGGCGCGCTACTTTCGGCTGCATCAATATGTGCGGGTTTTTTGACAACTGCCCTCTCAATTCTCTTGCCGATTGGAGGAACTGAGACTGGTCGCCGTATGCATAGCAGCGGACTCATGCCGGGCGTACATCGTTATCTCCGCTCGGCAATTCTTGGCTGCCTGTTGTTGGCGGGTGTTTGCGTGCTTTTGTTCTTCTTTCTTCCTGAGGATGGGACAGCAATGTCTATGGTTTGGTCAACACTGCTTGTTGCAAATACTATTTACGCCGCATTCGCGTTGGCACGTGTTGCCGAGGTACTCCTAAATCTCTTTGAGCGGATGAGCCATCCTGACGACAAAAATGGATGATCGGTCGTAACCACAAGCTGTGATGCTTGCTGGAGGCAGGGCATGTAGGCACGCAGATTGATTCTTGGGTTGCATTACAACCGGTACGCTAGAGCAGCGGCTGGTGGGATATGCGCAGGGGTAAGTGGTAGGAGTGCCAAAGGGTGGCAAACTGGGATATCACTTCAAAATTGATAGCTGCATACGTTTATCTCACATGCGCTAGCAGCCAATTTACCCCTCAAACATTCGCCGAATCAGCCTTCGCCTCGGGCCACAGTTGCGGAAACATAAAGCGCAGCGCGTGCTGCGACAGGCCAAAGCGCACCTTGCCTTGTGGCGAGTCTGACTTGAGCAGGCCGCGTTTGACCCGTTCGCCCAATGCACGGCGGCGCCCCGGTCGCTCATGCCGAGCATGGCTTTGAATTCGCTATGTGGCATTTCTTCGCCACTCAAAAACAGGTAGTGCGGGCCGCGCAGGTTCTCCTGGCGCACGCCTTGTTTGCGCATAACGCCCCCTACACCAAGCAGGCTTCGATGCGAGTTTTGATTGCATCAAAGTCCAGCAGGCTGGCAAATAAGCGACGTTGGTTCAGGTAGGTGTCCAACACATAGTCCGCCCTCGCTATGACGGCTTGCTTTGGTTATGAATGCAACGAGGTTGTTATTGATTCGGCGCGAATTATTCGCGAACCTCGTTCGCGGAGTTTGTCGAAGCTCTTCGACAAACTCAGGGTGAACGATATCGTGTCTCAGGAATAAACCGTGCCGGATCAATAGCCAAGATCAGGCGTTGTTGGAGAGGGTGACGCAACGCTGGCACGCGAGGCAAGCACTACACTTTTAATAGCTACCAGCGCTTATTTTTAAAGCGCTATCGGCCTATTTGACCAAGATGTAGGCGGTATTCCGCCCGCCACCTTTCAGTCGCGCTAGCACACCCAGGGTCAACAGGTCGTTGATATCCCGCAGCGCCGTGTCCGCAGAGCATTTGCCCATCGCCGCCCACTTGGCGTTGGTCAGCTTGCCTTCCATGCCGTCCAGCACGCGGTTCAACACCAGGGTTTGCCGCGCATTCATGGGCGTGCCTGCCCAGCGCTGCCAGAACTGGGCTTTGTCCAGCACGCCCGCCAGCGTGGCGTCTGTGCCCTGCACGGCGCGCAGCAGGCAGCCCAGAAACCAGTGCAGCCACGGGGTCACGTCCAGCGGACCTTTTTGGGTGGCCTCTAGCTGGTCGTAATAGTCTTTGCGCTCGCGCTGTATCTGGGCGCTGAAGCTGTAGAAGCGTTGATGTGCATGTTGCCCCCACGCTCCGCCGCTGCGCGGGTCGCTGCCCCCCGGGTGGGCGCTCGTGCCTTGGGGCGGCCCGGCGGCACTCGTTTCTTCCGCGCGGGCCAGGGCCATGTCGCCCACGGCGCGGCTCAGGCGGCCGTTGCCGTCGTCAAACGGGTGCAGGGTGACCAGCCACAGGTGGGCCAGCCCGGCTTTGATGAGGGCGTCGCCCGCCGGGGCGGCTTCAAACCACTCAAAGAAGGCCTGGGTTTGCGCGGGCAGGGCGGCGGCGGGTGGGGCTTCAAAGTGCACCTTCTCCCGCCCCACGGGGCCGGACACCACTTGCATGGGGCCGCTGGCATCGGTGCGCCATGCGGCCACGGTGATGCGCATGCGCCCGCTGTAGCCGGTGGGGAACAGGGCGGCATGCCAGCCAAACAGGCGCTCGGGGGTAAGGGGCTGGGCATAGTTGCGGGTGGCGTCCAGGACCACGTCCACCACGCCGTCCACATGGCGGTCACTGGGGGCCAGGGCTCCAATATCGAGGCCCAGCTTGCGGGCTACGGAGGATCGCACGGCGTCCAGGTCCAGCCGCTCGCCTTCGATGGCGCTGGTGGTGATGACTTCTTGCGTCAGCACCTGCAGGGTGGCCTGGTCGCGCTGCGCCAGCCCCAGCTCTGCCATGCGCCCCGCCAGCATGCCCTGTGCGCGGTGCACCTGCGCCAGTGGCGCGGCCAGGGCGGCCGCGTCAAAAACAAGGTGCGGCCAATCGGACAATTGCCAGATGTAGCGGGGCGTGCGGGTGGGGCGGTGGGGGCGCATGCGGCGATTATGGGAACTATTCGCCGCTTTGTGTGCGGCGAATGACGCCGTAATACGGCTCAAAAGCGGGTGCGAAAGCCAATTTCGCTGCGCTTTTGATAGCTGCTAGCGCTTGTTGTGATTGCGCTAGAGGCCAATTTGGCCTCAAAAAATTAGCCGAATCAGCCTCCGCCTCGGGTCGCAGCTGCGGCAACATGAAGCGCAGCGCGTGCTGCGGCAAACCAAAGCGCACCTTGTCTTGTGGCGAGTCGGACTTGGGCAGGCCGTGCTTGACCAGTGCGCGCAGTGCAGCGGCGGCGCCCTGGTCGCTCATGCCCAGCATGAGCCTTGAATTCGCCACGCGGCATGTCTTCGTCGCTCAAAAACAGGGAGTGCAGGCCGCGATTGGCGCAGTTCCAACAATTGCGCCTCTATTGCGCCACAATCGCGCCATGAAGCCAGAAATCGCGCCATTGTCCTTCCCATCCCTTGCGGCCCCCTTGCTGCAAAGCATTCACGACGCCCCCGACGGACTCGGTTTGGCGCAGCTGTTGGCGCTGCACCCTGGTGTATCGCGCCGCACGGCCCAGCGTTGGCTGGCGGGGTGGGTGGCCGGGGGGCACATCGTGGCGCTGGGCGAGGCGCGGGCGCGGCGGTATTTGGGAGGTCGTGCGCGGGCCCCCAACGTTAATGGGGCGAACGGGACGGAAGGCACGGCGGACCACTTCCCTGCCACCATCCCCTTGTCCGCCGACAGCCGCGATGTGCTGGACTATGTGGACCAGCCCCTGGCGGCGCGCAAGCCGGTGGGGTATCAGCGCGATTTTCTGCAGGCGTACGAGCCCAATGTGACCTGGTATCTGCCTGCACAGCTGCGCCGCCAGTTGCACAACATGGGGCACACGGCGCAGGTCGGTGAGCCGGCAGGCACCTACAGCCGCGCCATCCTGAACCGGTTGCTGATTGACCTGTCGTGGGCGTCCAGCCAGCTGGAGGGCAACACGTATTCGCGGCTCGATACGCGGGCGTTGATTGAGCACGGGCAGGTGGCGCAAGGCAAGGCGGCAACAGAGACGCAAATGATCCTGAACCACAAGACCGCCATCGAGTTGCTGGTGGAGAGCGTGGAGCGGCAGGGCAGTGCGAGCGCGGCCGGGTTTGACCGCTACACGCTGCTGAACCTGCACGCTGCGTTGTCTGAAAACCTGCTGCCCAACCCGGCAGACGAAGGACGCGTTCGCCAGCACATCGTAGAGATTGGCAAGAGTGTGTTTCGCCCCTTGTCGGTTCCGCAGCAAATCGACGAGGCGCTGGCCATGCTGCTGACGAAGGCCAGCCAGATTGACGACCCGTTTGAGCAGGCGTTTTTCATGCTGGTGCACGTGCCGTATTTGCAGCCCTTTGCCGATATCAACAAGCGCACCTCGCGGCTCATCGCCAACTTGCCGCTGTTTCGCGCCAACCTGTGCCCGCTGACCTTTGTGGATGTGCCCGAGGCCGCCTATAGCCGCGCGATTTTGGGGGTGTACGAGTTGACGCGGGTAGAGCTGCTGCGCGATGTGTTCGTGTGGGCCTATGAGCGCTCAACGCAGGAATATCTGGCTATCAAGCAAGACCTGGCCGAGCCTGACCCCCTGCGCCTTGCCTACCGCGATGTGATCAAGCAGGCTATCCACGCGGTGGTGACGCATGCGCAGGATGAGGCACTGACCGTGATTGCGCATGCCGTGGCTGACCGTGTGCCTGAGCCGGACCGCGCTGCCGTGCAGGCGGTGATCGTGGATGAACTGCGCCGCCTGCATGAGGGCGTGTTGGCCCGCTACGGCCTGCGGCCTTCGGAATTCGCTGCGTGGAAAGTGCGGGTGCAGGGCTGACGGCTCCAGGGGTTTTATTTCTGTTTTGATAGCTGCTTGCACAGGCTGTGCAATCGCCAGGAGGCTGTGTTTCGCCATCCACCCTCCCATGCACCCAGCACGCCCAGCGCCAGAAAACCGTGGATATCGCGCAATGCGGTGTGGGCTGAGCATGGGGCCATCGCCGCCTATTTGGCATTGGTGAGCTTGGCTTCCATGCCCTCCAACACGCGGATGAACACCAGTGTCTCGCACTCGTTCTTGGGGGCATTGTCCGAGGGTTGCTCGAACTGTGGCGAGTGCGGCGACACTGGGCCACATTGCCAAGGATACGGCCCACCATCTGATCCGTATTTCCGGCGATGCGGCTGAGAGGAACGTGTTTTACGCCTCCAACGCCGCCCCGCCCAAGTCCCCCTCACCAATCCCACAGGAGCACCCCCATGACCAGCGCTATGTACACCCACTCCGTCCCCGTCTTCAAGCAGATGCTGACCGCTTTGAAAACCATTCTTGCGCAGGCCAGCGAACACGCCACCGCCAAGTCCATCGAGCCCGATGCCCTCTTGCAGGCGCGGCTGGCGCCCGACATGTTTCCGCTGCTCAAGCAGGTGCAGATTGCCGCCGATTTTTCGCGGGGCGTTGCGGCGCGGCTGGCGGGTGTCGAGGTGCCCAAGTTCGAAGGCAACGAGAAAAGTTTTGCCGACCTGGATCTGCTGCTGACGCAGACGCTGGCCTTTTTGGACACCGTGAACGCAGCCCAGTTCGAAGGCAAGGAAACCGCCGAAATCGTCTTGCGCCCCGGCACACCTAAAGAGAAGAAGCTCACGGGGCAAACGTATCTGGCCAACTACGGCCTGCCGCAGTTTTTCTTTCACGTGACCACGGCCTACGACATCCTGCGCCACAACGGTTTGCCCATTGGCAAGCGCGACTTCATGGGCGCTTACTGATCTGGGCTTGTTCTGCGCCGCTCCCTGAGCAGCGTTGCGCAGGGCCTCTGGCGTTCGCCGAGCAGAAGGCCCAGAAGACCCACAAGGTCGGGAAAGCAGGTTGAGAATCTTTTTGATAGCTGCTTGCGCTTGCTGCATAAGCGCTAGAGGCCTATTGGGCTTATCAATTGACAGGATCTGCCCGCCCTACACCACCAGCCGCGAGTGCCCGATCCCCCCGCCTTTCTCCACCCGGATCTGCGCGGGGATGCGCTCTTTCAGCGCCTCGACGTGGCTGATGATGCCGATCATCTTGCCGCTGGCGTTGAGTGAATCCAGCGCCGTCAGCGCAATCTCCAGCGTGTCGCCGTCGAGCGAGCCAAAACCCTCGTCGAGAAAGAGCGAGTCGATCGACGTTTTGTGGCTCACCAAGTCCGATAGCGCCAGGGCCAGCGCCAGGCTGACCAGGAAGCCTTCGCCGCCCGAGAGGGTGCGCGTGTCGCGGGCGGCGTCGCCTTGCCAGGCGTCGACGATTTCCAGCTCCAGCTCGCCGGTGGATTTGCGGCGCAGCAGGTAGCGGCCGTGCAGCCGCGCCAGGTGCTGGTTGGCCAGTTGCAGCAGGTGGTCGAGCGTGAGGCCCTGGGCAAACTTGCGAAACTTGTCGCCCTTGGCCGAGCCGATGAGGCCGTCCAGCCGCTGCCACAGGTCGGACTCGGCGGTTTGGTGGGTGATCTGCGCCATCAGCGCTTGCTGCTGGGTGCGCAGTTGGTCGTCGTTGGCGAGCAGGGCGCGGTGGGCACCGATTTGTTCGCTGAAGGCGCTGCGCTGCGCTTGCAGGTCGGCCAGGCGCGCGTTGAGTTCATCGAGCGTTGGCGGTGCTTGGGGTTCTTGACCAGCTTCGTGATCCGGCGCCATGGCGGTCTGCGCTGGCCTGCTGGCGTGCAACTGGGCGTGTTTGGCCTGCGCCGCTTCGTGCAAGGCGCTGGCGCGTTGCTCGGCGGTGGTCAGGTGGTGCTTCACGGCCGCCAGGCGCTGGCGCTCGGGCTCGGGCAGCAGCGCGGCTTCAAACGCGGCCTGGTCGGCGAAGGGGCTGGCTTGCAAGGCCTTTTGCCAGGCCTGCGCAGCGGCGTTCAACGCGGTGGTTTGCTCGGCCTGTGTGGTGTGGGCCTGGGTGCGCTGCCCGTCCAGCGCGGCCAGGGTTTTGGCGAGCTGGTCGATGGCTTGCACGCTGGTGGCCAAGGCGGTGGGCACATCGGCATCGTCAATGTCATCCAGCGCTTGAAGGTGTTCGGCCTGGCCGCCCAGGCTGGCCTGCAACGCCGCCCAGCGCTGCGCCCATGCGTCTGCCTGGGTGTTTGCGGCCGCTTGCTGTGCCTGCTGGCGGGTGATGGCCTGGGCCAGCGTTTGCATCTGCGCTTGTGTGCGCTGCCAGTGCTGCCATTCGGCATCGCGTGCGGCCAGCCACGGCGCGGGGTCGGCGGGCAGTGTGTGACCGGCGTCGCCCAATGCGGTTTGCAGGGCGGCTTCGAGCGCTGCGGTGTCCTCCTGCGTGGTGGCGATGGTGTGCCGCAACGTGGCCTGGCGCGCCTGCGCATCCTGGGTGGCTTGCTTGAGCAGGGCGAGCTGGTGGTTGGCCGCTTGCACGGCCTGCGCGCACTGGTTGAACGCCGCTTGCGCCTGCTGTGCGCGTTGCTCGCCTGCCTCGGCCGCCTGCAGGTCGGTGCCGCGCTGGGCCAACGTGGTGGCGGCGGTGTGTTGCCCGGTGGAGAGTATGTCGGCGTGCTGCCAGTCGTCGGCGGTGAGGGCATCGCTGACTTGACCGATGGCCGTTGCCCACTGCGTTTGCCACTGATCCATCAGCTCTGCGGTTTTTGTGTGTTGGCGCTGGCATTCTTCCAGTTGGGTTTTGCTGCCTTCGACCTTGGCCGCAATCGCCTGGCCGTGGGCGATCAACTCATCCAGCGCGGCTTGTTTTTGCTGCAGCGCGGCTTCGGTGGCCGATACGTCCAGCGCCTCATACGCCGCAATCGCCGGGTGCTCGACCGCGCCGCACAGCGGGCAGGCCTCGCCGGGCTGCAGGGCGTGGCGGTGTTGGTCCAGGCTTTGGATGCGGCGCTCTTGCGCCAGCAGTTTTTCTTTGTCTGCCACCTGCTCTTTGAGCGCCTTGTGCTGCGCGCGCAAGTCTTGCCGTGTGGCCTCGTGCTGGGTGACGGCTGCTTGCAGCGTTTGCAGTTGCGCGGCCAACGTGTTGTGCTGCGCGGCCAGTTCGCGGCGCTGTTGGCCCAGTTGGGTGATGTGCGACCACCCGCCGACTTCGCCCTGCGCGGCCTGCCAGCGCGCACGCAATGCCGTCAGCGTGTGGCCACCCAGTCGGTGCGCTTGTTCGGTGTGCACCGTTTGCAGCGCAGTTTGTGATTCGGCCTGCGCCTGCAGGGCGGCATCGACCACGGCGGTTTGGCGGGTGATGTGTTCGGTGCGCTGGGTGATGTCGGCTTGCAGCGTCGCCAAAGCCGTTTGCAACTCTGCCGCGCTGGTGTGCAGCTTATGGCGCTGCGCAAACTGCTGGCGCCAGCCGCCCAGGCGCTCGCCCAGCGCGGCGTGCTGCGGGTGCGCGGCGCAAAAGTCTGCGTGGCGCTGGTGTTCGGCCTGGGTGTGGGCCAACTGCGTGTCTGCCGCCCGCGCCATGCGCTGGGCCAAGGTGTGGGCCAGGTGGTGGTGCTGCGCGTGCGTGGCAGAGGTTTGCTGGTGCTGCGCTTGCAGGTCGGTCAGCAGGCGGTCGGTGGCAGCGTTAGCGGCATCGGCGTTCTGCAGCGCGGTGTGGGGCGCTTGCAGGGCCTGGGCGGGCTCGCTGTCGGCCAGGCGTTGCAGATCGGGCGCTGCGGCTTGTAAAGCGGCCACGGCGGCGGTTTGCGCCGCCTCGGTGGCTTGCAGGTCTTGCGCGCTTTGCGCCAGGTTCAGGTGCCATTGGCGCTCTGCCTGCACCGTGTCGTGCGCCTGTTGCACAGCGCCCAGGTTGCGCACCCATTGGTCAACGTCGGCCCCCATGGCTTCGCGCTGCTCGGCGGGCAGCAGCGCTGCGCCATCGGCGCGGGCTTTGAGTTGGTCGAGCTGCTGTTGGGCATCGCGTGCGCGCTCGAACACCGTGCGCGAGATGTCGCCATAAATCTCGGTGCCGGTGAGTTCTTCGAGCAGCTCGGCGCGGTCGTTGGCGCTGGCGTTCAAAAACGCGGCAAACCCGCCCTGCGCCAGCAACATCGAGCGGGTGAAGCGTGCAAAGTCCAACCCGGTGATCTCGGCCACGCGTTTGAGCTTGTCGTTGCTCTGGCTGCTGACGATGGTGCCCAGGCCGGTGGCAACATCGACGCGGGCCAGCTCGACCTTGGGGTTTTGCAGATCGCCTTCAGGCTTGTCGCGTGCGCGGCGCTGGCTCCAGAACGCGCGGTACACGGCACCCTTCACTTCAAACTCCACCTCGGCCAGGCAGTCGGCGGTATGGCGCGTCATTATGTCGTTGGCCGATTTGCTCACGCTTTTGAGGCGCGGTGTCTCGTGGTACAGCGCCAGGCAAATCGCGTCGAGCAGCGTCGATTTGCCCGCGCCCGTGGGGCCGGTGATGGCAAACAGGCTGTTGTCGGTGAACGGCGATTGCGTGAAGTCAATCGCCCACTCGCCTTGGAGCGAGTTCAGGTTCTTCAGGCGCAGCTTCAATATCTTCATGCAGCCACCTCGGTCAGGCTGGTGACGACTTCGCGAAAGCGCGCTGCAAGTGCCTGCTGCAGCTCGGGCGCCAGGTCTTCGAGCGCCAGGCGCCGTTCAAACACGTCGCCCGGGCTCAGCTCATCCAGCGTGGCCAGCGCTTCGGCCGCCAGGGTGGCCGCCGCGTTGGCACGCTGGCGGCGCACGCGCAGCACCTCCACCGGCAGCCCTTGCGTCATGGCGCCGATGCGGGCGGGCAGGTCGGTCAGGTAGTCGTCTTCGGCCACCGTCACCTCCAGCCACGCGGGCTGCTGCGCGCTGCCCTCGGCGGCCGCTGCCGTGATGGCCGCAGCCAGCGTGGCGAGGTTGCCGCTGCAGGACGCCAGCGCCTGAAACCGCGGCACGGGCAGCGCGGTGATCGCGCTGAGGCCGCTCGCGTCCAAGTTCACCAGCAGCACTTCTTTTTGCTGTTTGGCTTCGTCAAAACCGAGCGGAATCGGCGATCCGCAATAACGAATATGGTCCAGCCCGCCCACCTTTTGGGGCTTGTGGATGTGGCCGAGCGCGATGTAGTCCACGGGCGGGAACGCGGCGGTCGGGAAGGCGTCAAGCGAGCCCACATAAATCTCGCGCACCGATTCATTGCTGCTGGCACCCACGGTGGTGAGGTGGCCGGTGGCCATCAGCGGCACCACGCGGCCCAGCGTGTTTTGCAACGCGTGTTGCTGTGCGCGGCCCGCATCCACCACGCCTTGGTAATAGGCCTGGATGGCGGCTTGCAGGCTTTGCTGTTTTTCCTCGGCGCTTTGCCCCGCCTGGCTTTGCAGCACATCGCGCGGGCGCACAAACGGCACGGCGCAGACGATGCAGCCGGGCTCGCCATTGCGCTGGGGCAGCACGACGACATGGTCTTCTGGTGTGCCCACGGCGGCCACCACGGTGGTGCTCAGCACGGCCAGCAGCGCGCGGCTTTCGCCCAGCGTAGCCACCGAGTCGTGGTTGCCGCCCAGCAGCAGCAGCGCCACCCCCGCGTGGTGCAGCTTCACCACCAGGTCGCTGTACAGCTCGCGCGCATAACTGGGCGGGGCGCCCGTGTCAAAAATATCGCCCGCGATGAGCACTGCATCCACGGCGTGGGTGTCGACCTGCGCCAGCAGCCAGTCGATCAGCGCCTGGTGTTCGGCCTGGCGGCTTTTGCCCATGAAGTGCTGGCCCAGGTGCCAGTCGGAGGTGTGGAGGATGCGCATGGGAGATGGACGGTAGCGGACTGGGGTGAGGCTCTATTCTGTGGCTGAAACCAGGGGCGAGTCCCACAAGGTGGCAGCAGCAGCCAGGCAGGCTGCGCCGCATCGCCCGCCATGGCGCAACGTCGCCCCGAGCGGCACGGGCTTTTGCGGGGGCGCATGGGGCTTGCTATGCGCTGGAGGCCTGTTTAACCAATACTATTGAGTGCTTCGTCCTCGCCCTTCAACTGGCCCAAGGGCCCAAGGGGCTGAAACCACTGAAGCTGAGGCATGGTTTCTAGTGGCCAACGTGGCGCGATACCGGACCCACTTTGCGATTTACTTTTCTCGGTTTTATTCAACAAAGATCGGCACAGTTCTATGCATTTTCAAAAAACACTCTGTCTGGCCACATTCATTGCATGTGTTTTCTTTGAACCGGCCATTGCGCAGGCACAAGGTCCGGCAAACAAGCAACCGGTGTCGTTCAAGGCAAATACTGTGATTGAAGCGGATACCCTTGTTTCGGGCGATCTCACGCTCCCGGCAGGCGCCGTGGGAAAAGTCGCCGCAGTCGTAGTGATTCACAGTGCCGGCGGGTACGAAGACCCCACCCGCGCTCCGTACGTTCAAGCGCTCCATCAGGCCGGCATTGCGACGCTGGAGTTGAACCTTTTCTCCGGCGGCGGCCGCCCAAAATCATCGCTCATGAACCTGCCGCAAACATTTGGCGCGTTGATGTATCTGGCACAACTGCCGCAAATCGATTCAGAACACATTGGCATTATGGGGTTCTCGCACGGGGGGCTGCTGTCTCTTCTTTCGGCCTCGAAGAAGCTGAACAATGACTACACAGGAGGCCAATTTAAATTTGCAGCCCATTTGCCCTTGTACCCAGTCTGCTGGGCGCATCTGGCTGCTGCAGAAGGCAAGAATCCGGTGTATCCCCAAAATGTGTATGTGGAGTTGACCGGTGCGCCTGTGCACATTCTTGCCGGTGCCAAAGACGATTACGACGCCCCCGATTCTTGCCAAAAATTCATTGCCGCACTGCCAGACGCGGCTCGCTCGCAAGTTGCCTTGACCCTGTATCCCGATGCCACCCACGGCTGGGACACCAATACCGACAAGAATTACAAAGACCAAGCCGCCCATCAAGGGCGCGGCGGCTATGTACGGCACTTCCGGAGCACAGCAACAGCCCAGCAATCTTTGGATTTTTCTCGGCAATTTTTTACCACCCACCTGTCTACCAAGTGAAAACGCCCAGAAAATTCAAGACGGCGAAATACCCAACCGCTTCCATTTCAATAGCTGATTGCGCTGGAAAATAAAGGGTCGGAGGCCAATCTGACCTAAAAGCAGCCCGGTTTCCCGCACCTCTCGCCTGCGCTTCACGCCCCACTGGCCGAGAAGATGCGGTGGCGCTTGGAGCACACCGGCGGCTTGCGTGCGGGTCTCGTGTGGGCCTTGTGCGCAATCCCCTGCGCGGGCACTGCGCGCCGGGAATGTCTATGCTGGCGTCTGTTTTTTTTACCCGCCTCCTCCGGGGGCTACTCGGAGACAACAATGTTCAGTCACGTCATGGTCGGGGTCAGCGACCTCGAAGCATCCAAGCGCTTTTACGACGCCGTCCTCGGCACCTTGGGTGTGCCGCCCGGCGTTGCCAACAAGACGCGCTACTTTTACCGCAGCGCGGGCGGCACCTTCGGCATCACCACCCCCATCAACGGCGAGCCGCCCTGCCACGGCAACGGCAGCACCCTGGGCTTTACAGCGTCGTCCCCCGAACAGGCGGACGCCTTCCACGCGGCGGGCGTGGCCAATGGCGGCGTCGCGTGCGAAGACCCGCCAGGCTTTCGCGGCCCCGAGGGCGGGCAGATGTACCTGGCCTACCTGCGCGACCCCGACGGCAACAAGATCTGCGCGCTGCACCGCCCGCCCAAGGCCGCCTGAACCCGGCGCGTGGGTGTGCGCAGGCGGTGTTGACCACACGGCCTGCGCAGGCCACATCGGCCGTGTTTACAGGGGTTCTGGCATGCACACCTGTTTTGTAGCGAACTCACTATTTGATAGCTTCCAGCGCTTACCCCATCAGCGTTAGAAGCCTATTTGATTCAATTTTTTCAGCGCGAGGCTGTGGCGCCTGTGCGGCGGCCCTGTGGCCAGCAGGGCGTGGTTGCTCGGTGGGTGGGGGATACTCGGGCGCTCGAATGCCCTGGGGTCCGGCCCGCTGTGCCCGTGTTTTTAGCCTGGCGCCGTGGCGGTGCACGGGCCTTTTTTTCCGCAAAAAGGATGCGTCATTGAAATCAGCCAGCGCCACCACCTTCGACGAGGCGTACTACCAGCGCTTTTACTTCGACAAGAAAACCAGTGTGGTGGACCCGGCGCACATGGAGCGGCTGGGCACCTTTGTGTGCAGCTACCTCAAATACCTGCGCGTGCCGGTGCAGCGCGTGCTCGACATGGGCTGCGGGATAGGCCTGTGGAAAGGTATCGTGGCGCAACATTTTCCGGGGGCGGCGTACCAGGGCGTGGAGTTCAGCCCCTACCTGTGCGAACGTTTTGGCTGGCAGCAGGGCTCGGTGGTGGACTATGCGGCCGATGCGCCGTTTGACCTCGTCATCTGCCAGGGCGTGTTGCCCTACCTGAGCCCGCCCGACCTGAAGCGGGCGCTGCACAACCTGGGGCGCCTGAGCAAAGGCGCGCTGTATGTCGAGGCCGTCTCGCGCGAGGACTATGAGCGCGACACCATCGACGAAGACCTGACCGACCACCGCGTGTTTCGCCACCGCGCCGAGCTGTACCGCCGGGGCTTGGCGGAAGGCTGCCTAGAACTGGGCGGCGGCGTGTGGCTGAGCCGCCAGGCCGAGGTGCCGCTGTTTGAGCTGGAACACGCGAGCGGGCTGTGACGGGGGCTGAGGCGATCACTCCCGCAGCGCCGCACGCGGTATCGCGCCTGCGCGCCGCCCGCCTGGCGCGCAGCGCCAAACCTTTTCTGGCCCGGGGTGGCCCGCACGGCGAGCGCTGCCCGGGCTGCCGCCTGGTGCCCAGCCACTGCCTATGTGCGCTGCACCCCGGCATGGCCACCCACGCGGGCGTGTGTTTGCTGATGGCCGACATCGAGCCGCTCAAGCCCAGCAACACCGGCTGGCTGATTGCCGATGTGGTGCCCGACACCTTTGCCTTTGGCTGGGCGCGCACCGAGGTCGACCCCGCGCTGCTGGCGCTGCTGGCCGACCCGCAGTGGCAGCCTTATGTGGTGTTCCCCGGCGAATTTGTCGATGCGGCGCGTGTGGTCACCCAGCTGCGGCCTGCCGCGCACAACGCAGGCGCCACAGCCCAGCGCCCGCTGTTCATCCTGCTGGACGCCACCTGGCCCGAGGCGCGCAAGATGTTCCGCAAAAGCCCGTACCTGGACCGCTTTCCGGTGCTCAGCCTCGCGCCCGATCAGATCTCGCGCTACCGCCTGCGCCGCGCGCGCCGCGGTGACCAGTTTTGTACCGCCGAGGTCGCCGCCCTGTGCCTGGAACTGGCAGGCGAGCCCCAGGTGGCGCAGGTGCTTGATGCCTATCTGGAGGTGTTCACCCACCACTACCTGCAGGCAAAGCACCAGTTGCCGGTGGAGGACGACGGTGCAGCGCACCAGCGCCTGCGGCAGGTGCGTGGCCACGGTGGTGTGCACCGCCTGGATGCGGCTGCGTAATCGCTCGCGCAGCGCACGCCGGTAGCGAGGAGCCAGACACCACCCCAGGTCTTTCACCCAGCGCGCAAAATACCGCCCATGAAAGCACCCTCCCGCCTGCAGTCCCTCATCGACGAAGGCCTGATCGACACCGTGGTTCGCCAGTTGATGAGCGGCAAGGAAGCCATGGTTTTTGTGGTGCGCTGTGGCGACGAAACCCGCTGCGCCAAGATTTACAAAGAGGCCAACAACCGCAGCTTTCGCCAGGCGGTGGACTACACCGAGAACCGCAAGGTCAAAAACTCGCGCTCGGCGCGCGCCATCGCCAAGGGCAGCAAGTTTGGCCGGCAGGAGCAAGAGGCCGCCTGGCAGAACGCCGAGGTCGACGCGCTGTACCGCCTGGCCGCTGCAGGCGTGCGCGTGCCGCAGCCGTTCAATTTCCACGACGGTGTGCTGCTGATGGAGCTGGTGACCGACGCCCACGGCGACGCGGCCCCACGCCTGAACGATGTGGCCTTTTCCCCGGAAGACGCCCGCGCCCACCACGCGACGCTGGTGGCCGAAGTGGTGCGCATGCTGTGCGCGGGCGTGGTGCACGGTGATCTGTCAGAATTCAATATCCTGCTGGCGCACCTGCCTGGCATTGACGGCGAAGAGGGCCACGATGGGCCCGTCATCATCGACCTGCCCCAGGCCGTGGACGCCGCGGGCAACAACCACGCCCAGCGCATGCTGCTGCGCGACGTGGCCAACCTGCGCAATTTCTTTGGCCAGTTCGCACCCGAGCTGCGCACCACCCAATACGGCCCCGAGATCTGGAGCCTGTACCAGAGCGGCCTGCTGAGCAACGAAACGCCGCTGACCGGCCGCTACGCACCCGAGCGCGTTGACGTGGACATGCAGGCCGTGCTGCGCGAAATCGACGACGCGCGCGATGAAGAGGCCGCGCGCAGGCTGCGCATGGCCAGTGCGGCCTGAGGCCGTTGTGGCCCGACTGCGGCACAATCGCGCCCTTTTTGCGCGTGCGCTGCACCCAGACCAGGCCCGCCCCTTACCCACCATGCCCGCCCTTCACATTCGTACTTTCCGCCCGGGCGACGAACCCGCTTTGCGGGCGCTTTTCCACGCAGCGGTGCACGGCCTCGCCCACAAGGAATACACCCCCGAGCAGCTCGCCGCCTGGGCTCCACAGGACTACGACACGGTGCAGTGGGCCCGGCGCATGCAGGCCAACCAGCCCTTCATCGCCCAGGTGCCGGACACCGGGGCGGTGGCTGGATTTGCAGATCTGCAGGCCAGCGGGTACATCGACCAGTTCTTTGTCGCGCCAGCGTTTGCCGGGCAGGGCGTGGCCCGTGCGCTCATGGGCCACATCCACGCACAGGCTGCACAGCGCGGTATCGCCCAGTTGCACGCCGACGTGAGCCTGACGGCAGAGCCTTTCTTTGCCGCCTGCGGCTTTGTGGTGCAGGCACGCCAGCAGGCCGAGCGGCAGGGCGTGGTGCTGCACAACGCCCGCATGGTCAAGGTGTTGATCATGTGATTTGATCGCTGTGAGCGCTTTACGGTCCAGCTCCGGAAGCCCGTTTTGGCTTGTGATCCGGCCCCGCACTGTGTCTTTGGGCCCGCAAGTGCCTTACAGTAGCCGCCCCGCCCTGCACAAATCCACCCCACCACAGCCCCCCAGGGCTTTCACCCCATGACCAAAGAACTGGCCCGACAGCGCGAACTGAACCCGATGGAACTGTGCGAGGCCTGCAAGGGCATCCAGCGCAACTGGCGCCGTGCGCCCGGCCATGCCGAACTGGTGCAGCGCGGCAACCGCAAGGAAGACCGCCCGAGTGGCACTGTCACCATCACCCGCTACCAGTGCGACCACTGCGGTACCTCCTGGGAGTACGAGAACGACAAGAAGAACCAGCAAGCGGGCTGGTCGGTGGTGGGGCGCTGATACACCTTCAATTGCTATTTATTTTGTAGCTTTTAACGGTTGATACGCGGGCGTAAAAGGCACTTTTTTGCTCTATCTGTGTCTGACCACTGAAGGCATCGGCCCTTGCGTGCAGCCAGGCAGCACCAAAGAGCCTTCTTCCCAAGCCGTCTCAACAATGCAACGCACTGTCCCACCACGGGGGGCTTTTCGTGCAGGCCGATCACCGGTCCAATAGAGGGGAAGGAGCCACGCCATGTCGCAACACACCACCCCCGTTCTAAACAGCCAGCCGCTGGGCCCGCAGTGGCCCACGCTCGACCCGTTTCTTTTCTGCGCTCACCATGACGATGCCTACCCCGCAGGCAACGCCGCGTTCGGCCCCGCCGTGCCCATTGAAGACCGCCAGATCGGCAGCGACTTCAGCCGCAAGGACGGCTGGAGCATGTACCACGGCGACACCGTGCCGGGCTTTCCGGGCCACCCGCACAGGGGCTTTGAAACCGTGACGCTGGTGCGCAAGGGCCTCATCGACCATTCCGACTCGCTGGGCGCTGCGGCGCGGTTTGGCGGCGGCGATGTGCAGTGGGTCACCGCCGGCAAGGGCATCGTGCATTCTGAGATGTTCCCGCTGCTGAGCGCCAGCGAACCCAATCCGCTGGAGCTGTTCCAGATCTGGCTGAACCTGCCCGCGCGCAACAAGATGGTGGAGCCGCACTTCACCATGCTGTGGAACGAGCGCATTCCGCGCCTCGTCCACCACGACGACGCTGGGCGCGCGACCACGGTAACGGTGGTGGCCGGTGCACTGCCGGGAGCGCCCAGCCCGCTGGCACCGCCCCCGGAGTCGTGGGCCTCGCAGCCCGAGGCCGACGTGGCCATCTGGACGCTGCGCATGGACCCCGGCGCCCAGTGGACGCTGCCCGCTGCACAAGGCCAAGGCACGCGCCGCATGCTGTACTTCTTCATGGGCGAGGGCCTGCGCGTGGGGCCGCAGGACGTGGGCCAGCATGCCGCGCTGGAGCTGGTGGCGGGCCAGGACTGGCCACTGACCAACACCGGCGCCACGCCCGTGGAATGCCTGGTACTGCAAGGCCAGCCCATTGCCGAGCCCGTGGCGCAATACGGCCCGTTTGTGATGAACACCCAGCAGGAGATCATGCAGGCCCTGCAGGACTACCGCCGCACCCAGTTCGGCGGTTGGCCCTGGCCCGAGCAGGATCCAGTGCACGGCACCGAAGCGCGCCGGTTTGCGCGCTACCCGGGGCAAACGCAGGAAGAGCGCCCCGCTGAGGCCGTGGCTGGCGGATAGGCTGCGCGCCACGGGCCCTGTTCGGCAGGCGTGCGGATCGAGGGCGCCTCGTGGACAATCGGCGGTTTTGATGCGCACGCGGGTGCCAGGGCTCGGCCCACCGCACCGCCGCGCTGTTTCCCTCCACTGAAAGCGCAAGCAACATCATGGCCATCACCAAAGACTCTGCCGTCACCATCACCTACAAAGTCACCACGCCCCAGGGCAAGCCGCTGGACGGGGGCAGCCTGTCGTACCTGCATGGCGGCTACGAAAACATCTTCCCCAAGGTCGAAGCCGCGCTGGAAGGCCAGGCCGTGGGCTTCAGCACCGCACTGGACCTGGCCGCGGAAGACGCCTTTGGCGAGCGCGATGAGGGCCTGGTGCGTACCATCCCCAAGAGCGAGTTCCCCCCGGGCGTGAAGGTGGGCGGACAACTACAGGCGGTGGACAACGAAGGCCAGCCCCAGGTGTTCAACGTGGTCAAGATCAAGGGCCCCGAGGTGCATCTGGACGGCAACCACCCGCTGGCGGGACAGGCGCTGAAGTTCAGCTGCAAAGTGACTGAAGTGCGCGCTGCAAGTGCCGAAGAAATCGCCCACCGCCATGTGCATGGTGCGCATGGCCACCAGCATTAAAAACTATCATTTTTATAGCTGCTAGCGCTTACCTGAAAAGCGCTAGAGGCAAAAAAACCATCAAATTTTTTGCAAGCAGCGCTCGGCTTGTAAAACGACGCCGCGCAGAGAGGTGAGGCCTGGCCCCGCCGCCCTCACCGCTGCAAAAACCGCTGCACCACAGCCAGCGTTGCCACCGGGTCTTCTTCCTGCGGCACATGGCCCAGGCCTTCAAACACGACGAGCTGCGAGCCTGCAATGTCCGCCGCAAAACGGTCGCCGTTCACAGGCGGTATCAGCCGGTCGTGCTGGCCCCACAAAATGAGCGTGGGCAGTTGCAGGCCGCGGATGTCCTGCTCGCGCCCCGTGTTGCGCTGGGCCATGCGCACCGCCAGCGCATGGCGGTTGCCCGCGCGGCGGGCCAGGTCGCTATAGCGCTGCACCAGCTCGGGCGTGACCCGCCCCGGATCGCCATAGACGTTGCGCACCGATTTTTCGACCATGCCGGGTGGCAGCAGATAGCCCATCAGTGCACTCAGGCCCGGTGTGCGTGCCACCCGAAAGGCCAGTGGCATGGATTCGGGCTCAAAGGCATAGCCCGCAGCGTCCACCAGAATGAGCTTTTCCACCCGCTGCGGCGCGGCGTGCGCCGTGGCCCAGGCGACTTCGCCGCCCAGCGAATTGCCGCCGATGACAAAACGCTGCACACCCAACTGGTCGAGCAGCGCCAGCACCAAGCGCACATAGACGGTCATCGAATAATCGTCAGCGGCATTCGGGCCGGTGAGGCCAAAGCCCGGCAAATCGAAGCGGATCACTCGGCGGGTTTTGCGCAGTTCCTCGGCCCAGCCGTCCCAGGTGTGCAGGCTCGCAGACGTGCCGTGGACCAGCACGAGGGGCGCGGGGTCATCCCTCGGGCCTTCGTCGCGCAGGTGCACGCGCTGGCCGTCCACCCCGATGAAGGTGGACGGTGCCTGCGCCCAGCGTTTCTCCACGTCGGCGGGTGCGAGATCGGGCGCCCAGGCCCAGGCCAGCAGCGCTGCGGTGGCGAGCACCAGCAGCGCCAGCAGGGCCAGAACAATGCGCAGTCCGGCTTTCATCGTTGTCTATCCGGCCTTGCCATCGAGCGGCAGAAAGCGCGGCGCAGGCGCCACGTCAAAGCCTGCGCCCGCCGTGCGCACGTAGGTACCCCGCGCCACGTTGTGCGGGTGCTCTGCCGCCTGCGCCACGCTGAGCACCGGCGCAAAGCACACGTCCGTGCCTTCCAGCAAGGCATCCCAGTGCGCGCGCGGCTGGCTGGCAAACAGGGCCGTCAGGCGGTCTTTGAGGGCAGGCCAGGTGCGCGGGTCAAACTGGCGCTTCAGGTCCACGTCGCCCAAACCGAGCTTTTGCAGGAGCAGCGCGTAGAACTGCGGCTCCAGCGCGCCCAGCGTGATGCTGCCGCCATCGGCGCAGCGGTACACGTCGTAGAAGGGCGAATCGTGGAACGGGCTGGGGTGCGGGCCGTCCAGCTGGCCGCTGCCGCGAATCCACTGCGCAATGCCGCCCAGCATGGCCACGATGTCGACGATGGCGGCGTCCACCACGCGGCCCTGGCCGCTGGTTTTGGCTTCCAGAATGGCGCAGACCATGCCAAACGCCAGGCCCAGCGCGCCCCCCGCATCACCCACCACCGTGGGCGGCACGATGGGCCGCTCGCCCCGGTGCGCCGAGAGCGAGAGCATGCCGGTCAGCGCCACGTAGTTCAGGTCGTGCCCGGCCGCCTGTGCCAGCGGGCCGCTCTGGCCCCAGCCGGTCATGCGGCCGTAGACGATGCGCGGGTTGGCCTTGGCGCAGTCGGCCGGGCCAAGCTTTAGGCGCTCCATCACGCCGGGGCGGTTGCCTTCGATCAGCGCGTCGGCCTGGGCCACCAGGGCCAAGGCCTCGGCGCGGGCGGCGTCCTGCTTGAGGTCGAGCAGCACCACGGTTTTGCCACGCCGCAAGGGGTTGTCACCGCTGCCGCCGAGTTGCGCCGCCACAGCGCCCTGCTGCGGGCGGGCAATCACCGTGACCTCGGCGCCCATGTCGGCCAGCATGCGCGCGGCCAGCGGGCCAGGGCCAATTCCTTCGAATTCGACGATGCGGATGCCGGCGAGGGGGGAAGACAGTGGCGCGCTCATGTGCCCAGTCTCCGTGCAATCAAGTCTTTCATGATTTCCGTCGTGCCTCCGTAAATGCGTTGAATGCGGGCATCAGCATACAGGCGCGCAATCGGGTACTCGGCCATGTAGCCATAGCCGCCGAAGAGCTGAAGACATTCGTCGGTCACCTTGCCCTGCTGCTCGGTGCACCACCATTTGGCCATGTAGGCGGCTTCGTCGTCCAACGTGCCATCGAGCAGGCGCTGGATGCAGTCGTTCACGAAACTGCGCACCACATGGGCCAGGGTGGCGCATTCGGCCAGCTTGAAGCGGGTGTTTTGAAAGTCGAACACGCTCTGTCCGAAGGCTTTGCGGCCCTTGGTGTACTCCACCGTCAATTCGACGGCCCGCTCGATCACCGCCGCAGCGGGCACGGCCAGCAGCAGGCGCTCGTAGGGCAGCTGGCTCATCAGTTGGCGAAAGCCTTGGCCTTCCTGCCCGCCGAGCAACTGGTCCGCTTTCAGGCGCACGCCGTCAAAGAACAGCTCGGCGGTGTCCGACGCATGCTGGCCCAGCTTCTCCAGCCGCCTGCCGACACGAAAGCCGGGCAGGTTTTCGGTCTCCAGCACCACCAGCGAGACACCGCTGCTGCCCGGCCCGCCGGTGCGCACGGCGACCACCAGCAAGTTGGCAGTGAAGCCGTTGGTGATGAAGGTTTTGGCGCCGTCGATCACATAGTGGTCACCGTCTTTGCTGGCCTTGGTGCGCAGCGCTTTCAGATCGGAGCCACAGCCGGGCTCGGTCAGTGCGATACCCGCGAGCATCTCTCCGCTGGCCAGCCGGGGCAGCCAGCGCTGCTTTTGCTCCTCGGTGCCGTAGTCCAGGATGTAGTGCGCGGCAATGGTGTGCACGGCCGTGTTGGCGGGCACTTCGGCGCGGGCCAGTTCGTCCTGCACCACCAGCTGGTAGGCCAGGTTGGCGCCTGCGCCGCCATACGCCTCGGGCATCTCGGGCAGCAGAAAGCCCAGCTCGCCAAACGGGCGCCAGACCTCGCGCGGGATGAAGCCCTGGCGGCGCCAGCCGTCCAGGTGCGGCACCAGCTCGTTGGTGATGAAACGCCTGGCCTGTTCTCTGAACGCTTCGATGTCTTCATCCATCCAGGCGTGGCGATGCAGTTGGGGCAGCAGGCTCATGGCATCAAATCCCCGTCAGGCCACCGCTGCACATCAGCGTTTGGCCGCTCACATAGTCGGACTCGGGGATGCACAGCAGGTACACGGCCCCTGCGGCCTCGTCGGGCGTGCCGCCACGGCCCAGGGGAATCGAGCGTTCCATGGCCGCCATCAGGTCGGGATTGACGCCCACCTTGATCTCGCGGCCATCGATGTTCTCGGTGGCGTCGCTGTCGGCGCTCACCGTCAAGCGCGTCTTGATGAAGCCGTAGGCCACGCAGTTGACGGTCACGTTCATGCGGCCCCATTCCTTGGCCAGCGTCTGCGTCATGCCGACAATGCCGGCCTTGGCCGTGGAGTAGTTGGTCTGCCCGGCGTTGCCGAACAGGCCGGCCACCGACGAGATGTTGACCACCTTGCGCACCACGCTCTTACCGGCTTCCTTTTCCTGCTTGGAGAGCGCACGGATGACGGGCTGCGCGGCGCGCAGGATGCGAAACGGCGCCGTCAGGTGCACATCGAGCATGGCGTACCACTGCTCGTCGGTCATCTTCTGCACCACGTTGTCCCAGGTGTAGCCAGCGTTGTTGACGATGATGTCCAGGCCCTTGAATTCGCTCACCGCCGTGCCGATGAAGCGCTCGGCAAAATCGGGCGCTGTCACGCTGCCAATGCAGGCCACGGCCTGCCCACCGGCAGCGCGGATGGCCGCGACGACTTCTTGCGCGGGGGCTTCGTCGAGGTCATTGACGACGACATGCGCGCCTTCGCTGGCGAGCTTGAGCGCGATGGAGCGGCCGATGCCGCGGCCCGAGCCGGTGATGAGGGCGACCTTGCCTTCGAGTTTCTTTGTCATGGGGTTCCTTGTGTGGGTTCAGGCCAGCGCCACGAGGGCATCGCCGACGATTTTGGTTTGGCCAAACTGGTTGGCACTGGTGAGCTCGATGCGCACGCAGTGCTCGCCGTTGTGCTCGAGCTTCTCGACGATGCGACCGCTGCAGCGCATGGCGTTGCCCAGGTGCGTGATGCCCTGAAAACGTGCATTGAATGTGCGCAACTGGCTTTGCGGCGCCCACGCGGTGACCACGCGGCCCAGCCAGGCCATGCCCAACATGCCTTGGGAAAACACATCGGGCATGCCGGCGCGGCGTGCGACATCGATATCGATGTGCATGGGATTGTGGTCGCCCGACGCGCCGGAAAACAGCGCCAGCGTGGTGCGGTCGACCGGTGGCAGTTGCAGGTCGGGCAGGGTATCGCCGACCTGGATCTGCGCAAAGCTAGGTGTCTTGAATGTCATGGCGTTCTCCCGTCAGTGGCGAACCACGAGCACCGTGCGCATCTCGGCCACGAGCTCGTTCTTTTGATTGGTGGCGCGGGAGGTCTTGACGACAAATTCCAGTGCGCCATTTTTCTTGTCATAGATATCGCCGATTTCGGAGCGCACCGTGATGGTGTCGCCCGCGCAGGCGCTGCGGTGGTAGGTGAAGCTCTGTTCACCGTGCAGCAGTTTGGCGATAGGCACGTCCAGCAGGGTCAACAGCGCGTCGGTGGCGCCCGAATCGAGTTCCGCGCCAAAGAGGAAGGTGGGCGGAGCCGGCAGATCGGCGTAGCCCGCCGATTGCGCGGCCTGCACGTCGGTGTACTCGGGCGCGGTCTCGCCAATGGCCTTGGCAAAAAAGCGCAGGCGGCTGCGGTCCAGCGCCATTTCGGACGGTGGCAGCGCATGGCCAATCCATTTCTTGTCAATCATGTCAGCACTCCGTTTCAAACTTTTTCATACAGGGTGACGACGCAGGCGCCGCCCAGACCCAGGTTGTGCTGCAGCGCCAGGCGCGCACCATCCACTTGGCGCTGCTCGGCTGTGCCGCGCAGCTGGTGCGTGAGTTCAAAGCACTGCGCCAGACCCGTGGCGCCCAGTGGGTGGCCTTTGCTCAGCAAGCCGCCCGAGGGGTTGGTGACGACCTTGCCGCCATAGGTGTTGTCGCCGTCGTCGACAAACTTTTCAGCACCGCCCACGGGGCACAGGCCCAGGGCCTCGTAGCTGAGCAGTTCGTTCTGCGCAAAGCAGTCGTGCAGCTCGACCACGTCGATGTCCTGCGGGCCGATGCCTGCCGCCTCGTACACCTGCTGGGCGGCGTCGCGGGCCATGCTGAAACCGACCACTTCGCGCATGTCGCGGGCTTCGAAGGTGACGGGCTTGTCGGTCGTCATCGCCTGCGCCTTGATGCGTACGCGCTGGTCCAGGCCGTGCTTTTGCGCAAAGGCGGCCGAGCACACGATGGCGGCGGCGGCGCCGCAGGTGGGCGGACAAGCCATCAGGCGGGTCAGCACGCCGGGCCACAGCATCTTGGCGTCCATCACCTCCTGCTCGGTGACCACGGTGCGAAACACGGCCAGCGGGTTGTTGGCGGCGTGGCGGCTGGCTTTGGCGCGGATCTTGGCAAAGGTGGAAAGCGGCGTACCGAACTCGTCCATGTGCACTTTTCCTGCGCCAGCAAAGTAGCGCAGTGCCAGTGGCAGATCGGACTGCACCAGCTCGTTGGTGGCAGCGTCGAACCGCTCGAACGGGCTGGGGCGGTCATTGAACACGGCGCCCAGGGCCCCCGGGTTCATGTGTTCGAAACCCAGCGCCAGCACGCAGTCGGCGGCGCCACTGGCCACGGCCTGGCGCGCCAGGAACAACGCGGTCGAACCGGTGGAACAGTTGTTGTTGACGTTGACCACGGGAATGCCGGTCATGCCCACCTCGTAGAGCGCGCGCTGGCCGGAGGTGGAGTCGCCATACACATAGCCGACATAGGCCTGCTGCACTTGGTCGTAGCGGACCCCCGCATCTTGCAGGGCCGCGCGGGTGGCATGCGCCGCCATCTGGGGGTAGGGCTCGTTGGCGCCCGGCTTGGTGAATGGGATCATGCCGACCCCGCAAACGAATACATCACAGCTCATCAGAATCTCCTGGATCAAGAAAGGGAATGTTTAGGCGATACCGCGCTCACGGCCCTGCCAGAAGGGCTCACGAAGCCGGGTTTTGAGAATTTTTCCGGCTCCCGTCATCGGCAGCGCATCCACGAACGCAACGCTGCGCGGGCTCTTATAACCAGCGATCAAGGTCTTGCAGTGCGCAATGATTTCTTCGGCGGTCACCTGCTGCCCAGGCGCGAGCACCACCACCGCATGCACGGCCTCGCCCCACTGCGGGTCGGGAATGGCAATCACCGCGCTCATCGCCACCGCCGGGTGTTTGGCCAGGGCGTTTTCGACCTCGGCCGAGAAGACGTTCTCGCCACCGGTCTTGATCATGTCCTTGATGCGATCGACCACGGTGACGAAACCGTCCTCGTCCATGCGGCCACCGTCGCCGGTGTGCATCCAGCCGTCGCGCAGCGCAGCAGCCGTGAGTTCAGGCTGATTCCAGTAGCCAATCATCACGTTGGGGCCGCGCACGATGATCTCGCCCACCGTGCCGCGCGGCACTTCGGTTCCTTCGCCATCGACGATCTTGGCTTCGGTGCAAAACGTGGCGCGGCCAGAGCAACCCAGCTTGCCCAGGTGCCGGTTTTCTTCCGCCAGGTAAGTCGACGGCAAGATGGTGCCCACAGGCGAGAGCTCGGTCATGCCGAAGCCCTGGAACACCTCGGCCTGGGGAATCGCTTTTTGAGCACGCAGCAGCAAGGCATCGGGCAGCGCTGAGGCGCCGTAGAACACGGTGCGCAGGGAGCTCAGGTCGCGGTGCGGGCCCATGCTGGGATGGTCCAGCATCATCTGGATCATGGTGGGCACCAGGCACAGGTTGGTCACGCGGTGCTGCTCGATGGTATCGAGCACCTTGGCCGGGTCAAACGCCGGGATGATGGAATGCGTATTGCCTTCCACCCAGTGCGGGAACGCCAGGCCCATGTCGGCCAGGTGGAACATGGGCGCAGCGTGCAGATAGGTGCCCCCCGGGCGCGCCAGGCCTTCGGCCCGCACCGCCAGGCCCGAGCTGCACAGGTTGTTGTGGCTCAGCATCACGCCCTTGGGGAAGCCCGTGGTGCCGCCGGTATAAAAAATGCCCGCCAGGTCATTCCCCCGGCGCAGCGCATCGGCCACCGGCGCGGTTTGGGCGACCAGTGCTTCGTAGCCGTGCATGCCCTCGGGCGTTTCGCCATCGCCACAGTAGATGAACTCGCGCAGCGTGGTCGATTCACGCCGGAACTGTGCCACCATGCCCTTGAAGGTTTCATCCACCAGCAGAACGGTCGAGCCCGAATCTTCCAGTGAATACAGGATTTCTGCGGGTGACCAGCGGATGTTGCAAGGATTGAGTACCGCCCCCGCCCAGGGCACAGCCATCTGGTATTCCAGGTAGCGCTCGGAGTTGAGCGACAGCATGGCCACGCGGTCGCCGCTCTGCACGCCGAGCTTTTGCAGCGCTCCGGCAAAACGCGCCACACGATCGGCAAACTCGCCAAAAGTGCGTGTCTGCTCGCCCCAGCGCACAGCGATGCGGTGGGGGTGCTGTTGCACCGAGCGGTGCAGGCTTTGGGTCAGGTACATGGGGTTTGTCTCCTAAAGTGGAAGGGAGTCAGCAACGCTTTTCTTCTCGGCCCATGGTACAAACCAGGTGCCTTTCGGGCGATGGCAACAGGCACCGTTCTAATGGCAGAACACCTCACAATCCCCTCTGTAGGCAAGTGTCCGTGCATGCTTTCTCCTCCATCGAGCATTCCCATCGTTTTCGTGCACAGCATGCTGGCCGGCTTGGCGGCGGCGAAGCAGCCGACGCAGGAATGGCTGGCTGCGGCTGGTATTGCGCCGGCTTTGCTGGACCACCCGTCTGCCCGCGTCACGGCCGATCAGTACGCGCGCCTGCTGCAGGCGCTGATGGAGCGATCTGGGGATGAAGCCCTGGGGTTTCTCTCACGGCCTCTGCGGCCGGGCACACTGGCCTTGCTGGCTCGCAGCACGCTGGGCGCGGGCACCCTGGGCGTGGCGCTGCGGCGCCTGGTGCGCGCCTTTGGACTGGTGCAGGATGACCTGTGCATGGACCTTCTGCATGAAGGGAGCCTGAGCGCAGTAGCGCTGCGTCCTGCCAACCCCACAGCGGCCTACCCGGTCTTTTTGCACGAACTGATGCTGCGTGTGTTCTGGCGCCTGCTGGCCTGGCTGGCTGGTGGACGCCTACCGGTGCATCGCTTTGACTTCGCCTTCCCGCGCCCGCCCCACGCCAGCAGTTACGCGCAGCTGTTTCCAGGGAACGTGGTGTTCGACCAACCCTGCTGCGCATTCTGGTTCGACAGCCGACGCTTGCAAACGCCCGTGCGGCGCGACGAGGCGGCGCTGCGAAGTTTCCTGGCCGAAGCCCAGACCCAGATCATCATTCCCCGCCGCGGTGAAGGCTCCCTGCCCGCACGGGTACGCGCCCACCTGCTGCGGGAGCAGCCCCATTGGCCCAGCCTCGCATCGTGCGCTGCGGCATTGAACATGGCCGTCTCCACCTTGCAGCGACGCCTGACCGAAGAGCACACCTCGTTTCGCGCCGTCAAGGACAGCCTGCGGCGCGACATGGCCATTGCGCGGCTCAACAGCAGCCAGGTTCCATTGGCGGTGCTGGCAGGCGAACTGGGGTTTTCCGACAGCGCCGCCTTCCAGCGCGCGTTCAAGGGATGGACCGGCGCACCACCGGGCAGCTACCGACACCCGGAGCAAGGGTAGCCATCGGGCGGCGCGCGCCCCGCCGCCCTGGGTGGCCCACCCGTTTCAGAGTGCGGCTTCGAGAATCGCCCGGCTGATTTCTGGCGTGATGGCGCGCTGCTCGCCCAGCTTGACCATGCCGTGCTCGGTCAGGGCTTTCACTACCGCATCCACCGCCTCACCGCCCAATTGGTAGGCCGATAGCCGGGTAGGAATGCCCACGCTTTCAAAGAACTGCGCCGTGCGGGCAATGGCCGCGTCGATGCGCTCGTCGTCGCTGCCCTCGGTGATCTGCCAGACGCGCGCGGCGTACTGCAGCAGCTTCTCGCGCTTGGCCTCACGCCGTGCCTGCATCACCTGCGGCAGCACGATGGCCAGCGTGCGCGCATGGTCGATGCCGTAGAGCGCGGTCAGCTCGTGACCGATCATGTGCGTCGCCCAATCCTGCGGCACACCGGCGCCGATCAACCCGTTGAGTGCCAGCGTAGCCGTCCACATCAGGCTGGCGCGGTTGTCGTAGTCGGGCTCTCCCTCCTGCATGGCGCGCGGCGCCAGCTCGATCAGGGTTTGCAGCAGGCCTTCGGCAAACCGGTCTTGCGCCGGGGCATTCACCGGGTAGGTCAGGTATTGCTCCATGGTGTGCACAAAAGCATCCACCAGGCCGTTGGCAATCTGCCGGGGGGGCAGGGTGTAGGTCTTGGTGGGGTCGAGCACCGAAAACTGCGGGAAGCACAGCGGGCTGGAGAAAGCCAGCTTGGCATGCGTGGCCTTGCGCGTCACCACGCCGCCGCTGTTCATCTCGGAGCCGGTGGCGGGCAGGGTGAGCACGGCGCCCATGGGCAGGGCGCGGGTGATGTTGCCGCCGCGCTTTTCCAGGATGCTCCAGGTGTCACCCTCAAACGGCACGGCGGCGGCAACGAACTTGCTGCCGTCGAGCACCGAGCCGCCCCCCACCGCCAGCAGATAGTCGATGCGCTCGGCACGCGCCATGTCCACGGCGCGCGAAAGCGTTTCGTAGGTGGGATTGGGCTCGATGCCGCCAAACTCGAACACGGTGCGCTCGCCCAGAGCCGCCAGCACTTCAGCGAGCGTTCCGGTGCTGCGCGCGCTGCCGCCGCCGTAGAGCACCAGCACGCGGGCGTCCTGCGGTACCAGGCGCGCCAGCTCGGCCACCTTGTTCTGGCCAAAGACGATGCGGGTGGGGTTATAAAACTCGAAATTCAGCATGAAATGCTCCAGTAAAAAGGGGGTGCGCGCAGAGGTAGCGGCGTGTTGGGCCATGCTACTGCGCACGGCGCCGAAGCTCCTGTAACGCGGTGGACACCCCTTGGCAGCAGTGGAACATTCAAGCGCCTGAAAATCTTTTTTGATAGCTGTCAGCGCTTACCCAGTAAGCGTTAGAGGCTATTTTTAATGTAAATATCAATCCTGGCGCAGCAGCGCCTGGCGCAGCAGGCGGGCGGCGCGGTCGCGGATATGCAGGGGGCTGTGGCCCGGGAACGGGAAAGAATGGGCCGCCGTGCAGGCGTTCAGGAAATCGCGCAGGATGGCCGTATCGTCCACGGTTTGGGTGCCTGCCTTGTGGAACTCGGGGTGCCACTGCGTCGCCGCAATGTAGCCGCCCCGCCCGCGCCCCGGGCGGCGGCGGATCGCCTCGGGCACACCGTCAGGGTGGCTGTAGGCCTCGACCACAAAGTCCGGCGCGAGCTGCTTGATGCCCTGGTGGTGGATGCTGTTGACGCACACACGCCGCTGCCCCGGGTACAACTGCGCCAGGCGGGTACCCGGCACGATGTCGATGTCATGGAAATGCTGGTCGTAGGTGCTGGCGTTGCGGTGCAGCTGCGCCCCAGGGTGCTGCACCTGCAGATCTTGGTACAGCGTGCCGCCAAACGCCACGTTGATGAGTTGCAGCCCACGGCACACGCCAAAAATGGGTTTTCCCGCCTGGGCGAAGGCCTCGACCACGGCCAGGTCGTACAGGTCGCGCACACGGTCGCCCTGCCATTCGTCGCGCATGGGCACTTCGCCGTAGCTGCCGGGCCAGACATCGGCACCGCCGTGCATCACCACCCCGTCGAGCCAGTCGGCATAGTGCGCCAGGGTCACATCACCACGTGCCGTCTCACCCGTGGGGCACGGCACCATGACCACCATGGCCCCGGCAGACATGATCCAGTGGGCAATGGACTGCTCCACATACTGCAGTGTCTTTCCAGTGAAAAGCGAGCGTTCGGGGTCAGCGTGCTGGAAACAGGCCGACAGACCGATCTTGAGACGGCGCGGTGCAAACATGCTTCTTTGTAGCACTGCACCCGCTCTGGTGCTGTAGGAGCAGGCCACGACCTGCTTTTCTACTGCGGCATTCGTGATTTTGTGTTGCTTTTCACTCGAAAGCCAACGATGCAGCGCGCGCCGTCCAACGCATAATTTCAGGCGTTACTGGCACGTTACATCTGCCAGGCCCTTGGAGGAGCTCCCATGCGTCTGCCGCTGCCCCATCGTTCCGTTCTTTCCGCGCTGCTGGCGCTGGCCTGGCCCCTGCAGGGTTTGGCGGCCGTGCCGCCCGGCACCGCCGCCGAAATCGTCAGTCTGGAGGGCCTGGGCGACCAGCGCGGCGCCAGCACGTCCGACTGGCGCCCGGCGCGGCGCGCACAGGCGCTGGCACCGGGAGATTTCGTACGCACCCGCGAGGCCGCCCGCATGGCCCTGGTGTTCGCCGATGAAACCCAGTTGCGCCTGCACCAGAACACGGTGCTGCAGGTCAAGACCATCGCCACGGCGGGCCAGCCCGTGACCACGCTGCGCCTGGACGCTGGCCGCGCCTGGACGCAGACACGCCGCCCGGCCGGCAGCCCACTGCAAATGGAGACCCCTGCCGCCACCGCCGCCATCCGGGGCACAGACTGGCACATCAGCGTGGAGCCTGATGGCCGAACCCTGCTGACGGTGCTCTCGGGCACGGTGGACTTCGGCAACGACCAGGGCCGCATTGCTGTCGGCGCCAGTGAAGCAGCCTATGCCGAAGTGGGCAAGGCGCCTCTCAAGCTGCTGCTGAGCCAGCCGCGCGACCGCGTGCAGTGGGTCAATGCCCTGCAGGCCGACCCGGTGCCGCACCTGACGGCCGCGCCGCTGCCTGCGGCGCTCGAGCCCGTGCGCGCCGCGCTGACCGCCCGCGACACCACCGCCGCACGCGCCGCACTGGACCCGGTGCGCGCCAGCACCCCACCACAATGGGTGGCCGCGATGGACGCCGCCATTGCGCTGCAAGCGGGCGAATGGCGGCAAGCCCGCGCACTGCTGGAGCGCCAGTTGCCCCACAAGCCACCGCTGTTGGTGTGGCTGATGCAGTCTGACATGCAGTTGATGGACGGCGAAGGCCAGGCCGCCGTACTGACCCTGCGCGCTGCACTGGCGCAATGGCCCGCCCACCCGGCCCTGCTGGCGCATCTGGCGCGCGCCCAGTTGCTGAGCGACCGCATACCCGAGGCCCAAGCCACCCTGGCTGCCGCGAAGGATGTCAAAGACCCCGAGCTGGCGCTGGCCCGCGCCGCACTCGCACGCCGCCTGGGCGATGCCCCCGCCACGCTGTCGGCCTACACCGATGCGACAGCGCTGGCACCGCAGGACGCCCGCGGCTGGCTGGGCATGGGCAGTGCGCACACCGAACGCGAAAACACGGGCCCGGCCCGCCAGCATCTTC
This sequence comes from Simplicispira sp. 125, assembly GCF_003096555.1. NCBI lineage: Bacteria > Pseudomonadati > Pseudomonadota > Betaproteobacteria > Burkholderiales > Comamonadaceae > Simplicispira > Simplicispira sp. 125. The sequence goes on from NZ_QEKM01000001.1 coordinate 2,965,726, forward strand.
AACACGCGCTGGCGCTGGACCCGCATATCGCAGGTGCACAGGGTGAGCGCGGCACGCTGGAGACCTTTGCCAACCGCTTCGCTGAGGCCGAGGCGGCCTTTGCCAGCGCACTCGAAGACCACCCCGCCGACTACGTGGCGCTCACCGGCCAGGGGCTGCTGCACCTCAAGCAGGGCCAGCCCGAGGCGGCTCTCGACGACTTCCTGCGCGCCGGTGTGATGGAGCCGCGCTACGCCCGCGCCCGCACCTGGACCGCTGTCGCCTACTACCAGCTGGGCCGCCACCAGGACGCCATCACCACACTGCGCCAGGCCAGCGCGCTGGACGATAAAGACCCCCTTGCGTACATGCTGCTGGCGCAGATCCACACCGACCTGTTCCAGCCCGGCGAAGCCGTGCAGGCCGCGCGCGCCGCAGTGGAGCGCATGCCTTATCTCAAGTCGCTCAACCAGCTGGCCAACGACCAGAAAGGCAGCGCCAACCTGGGTGCGTCGCTCGCCTTTTTCGGCATGGAAGACTGGGCGCTGGAGCTTGCACAGCAAAGCTTCTCGCCCTACTGGGGCGCAAGCCACCTGTTTCTGGCCGACCGCTACCCCGGTGAGTTCAACAAAAATTCGGAGCTGTTCCAGGGTTTTCTCACCGACCCGATGGCTTTTGGCGCCAGCCAGCGCTACTCGTCGCTGCTCCAGCAGCCGGGCAGCCACGGGGCGGTCGACGCTTGGCAGGAACAAGAGTTCTACCACCTGAGAGCGCCCTCCATCACACTCAATGGCATGGACAACAGCCAGGTCCCGCTGTCGTGGTTCGTGAAAGCGCAGAAGGCGCAAGGCAGCCGCTTCCCTATCGATGTCGGCGTCACCAACCGACCCGCCTCTTACGACGCTACCGGCTCCGCCGAGGCCGATGCGGGGATATTCACGCTGGGTTTGGGCTTGCAGCCGAGCGAACGGCTCAACTTGTTTGCCTATGCCAACCACACAGACATCCAGTTGCGTGCCCACAATCTGCTGGCCTCGGAGGCCGACAAAACCACGCAGCAAGGCGTGCTGGGCCTGTCGTACCGCTGGAGCCCTACCGAGCAGACCTGGGTCAAGCTGGGCCGCAGCCTCGAAGGCACGCGCATCACGAACTTTCCGACGCTGTTCGAGTTTGCGCCGCTGACGGGTGTTGCCGCCTTTTCGATGAACCCGCGCAAAGCGATGACAGATCTGCAGTTGCGCCACAGCATCGACCCGGAGCCCGGCACGCGCTGGAGCATCGCGTTGGAGCATGTGAGGGAGAAACAGGCCAGCGAGAGCCTGGGGGTGGGCATGCTGAGCACCGTTTCCGACGGGCGGACCTTCTCGGACACCTTGTACTTCGGCGGCGTGAATGCCATCGACCGCCGCTACACCGGCATCACCCTGGACGGTCAGCAGCAGCTGACACCCACATTGCGGATGGACGGCGCTTTGGCGCTGCAGCAGATTCGCCAGAACGTGGACGGTGCAAGCATTCTGCGATTGGCAACCTCGGGGGTTCAAAACATCGAAACGGCCGAGCGCCACGACACCAGGCACGTGCTCAGCCCACGCCTGGGCACCGTGCTGCAACCAACGCCTGGCACAACGCTGCGCCTGGCCTACCAGGACTGGCTGCGCCCCTTGAGCGTTTCCACGCTGACGCGGGTCGAGACGGCAGGTATCGCCGTGGAAGACCGGTTGGTCGAAGCTGGCGGGCGCCACAAGCGCCTGGTGGCGCAGTGGAGCCAGGAGTTGGGCAGCAACAGTTTTTTGAGCGCACGCGCCGACCATCTGCGCGTGCGCAACCCCGGCTCGCTGGGGGTGGACCTGCGCACGCCCAGCCTGCCGTTTCTGGAAGAAATGCGCAACGCCCAGCTCGTCAACCTCTCCAGCACCGATGTGCTGGAAGACACGCCCACCTACTACGCGGGCACGCTCAAGGCGCTGGCACTCGGTGCGAGCCACATGGTGAACCATCGCTGGTCGGTCTATGGCAAGTACCACTACCAGCACAGCGATTCCGAATACGAATCGATCGCGGCGCCCACGGTGGCGAACTCGTACGCCATTCCCTACATCCCGCGCCACACGCTCGTGCTGGGCACTACCTGGGCCAGCAGCGCACGGGTGTACCTCAGCGGCCGCGCGGTGTACCGTTCTGAGCGCTTTGAAGACCAGGCCAACCTCACGCGCCGGCCGCCGGGCTGGAGTCTGGACTTGGTGGGGTACTGGGAATCGACCGACAAGCACTGGATGATTGGTGTGGGCGCGCTCAACCTGTTCGGCCCCAAATCCGCACGCCAGAAGTCCCGCTACGTACTCGATGCGCGCTACCGGTTCTAAGCGCCTTGCGCTTTTGCTTGGCGCAGCTGTGCTGGCGCTGATGCTGGTGGGCGCCGCGTCGCTCAGTCGCCCTTGGCATGCGCTGGAGTTCAAAACCTTCGACCTCTGGACCGCACTGGCGGCCCCGCACCGCAGCGCGCTGCCCGTGGTGGTTCTGGCGATCGACGAGCCCACATTCCAGGAGGTGCAACAAAGCTGGCCGTTCCCGCGCAGCTTGCATGCGCGTGTGCTCGACCGCCTGCGCGACGACGGCGCCCTTGCCGTGGGCTTTGACGTGGTGTTTGCCGACCCCGGCGCGCCTGACCAGGACGCGGCATTCGCTCAGTCGCTCGCGGCGGCCACGGCAGCGGGCTTGCCGGTGGTGCTGGCCTCGACACGCGAAAAGGTGGAAAGCGCCAGCGCAACGCTGTGGACCGAGGTACTGCCGCTGGCGGCATTGCGCGACGCCGGGGCCCAGCATGGCGATGCCGGGGTGCAGCCCGACGACGACTTCGTCGTGCGCCGCATGCCACAGGACAAAGGCAGCTTTTCCGCCACGCTGGCTGGTACTGCGGCGCTGCATGCCATGGCAGCGCCACCTGCTGAATTCATTGCCTACCGTGGACCGCGCGGCACCTTCGACACGCGCTCGTATTACCAGGCACTGGAGCCGGGTCTGCTGCCACAAGGTTTCTTTCACGGCAAGGTGGTGCTGATTGGCCGCTCCACCCTCACGGCCAGCGATTTGCAGCACAGCCAGGCCGACCTTTTCAATTCGCCCTTTGCTGCACTGGGCGGCGAGCGCCTCTTTCCTGGCGTGGAACTGCAGGCGACCCTGCTCGACAACCTGGTCAGCGGCGACGGGTTGCGGCTGGTGCCCGAAGCAGGGTCGCTGGCGCTGGTGCTGCTGGCGCTCGCCCTGCTGCTGCCTGCCAGTCTGCGCTGGCACCCCAGTGCGGTCGGGTTGCTGGCGGCAGGGCTCGTTGGCGGCATGGCCCTGCTGTCATGGCTGCTGTTTCTCAAGGCGGAGCGCTGGCTGGCGCCGCTGCTGCCGATGGCGGCGACGGTGGCAATGTATGGCGCTACGACCCTGGTGGGCTATGCCAGCACACGCCAGCAGGCACGCCAGATGCGCGCCATGTTCTCGCAATACGTCCCGCCCGAAGTGGTCTCGCGCCTGATCGCCCAGCCCGAGCTGCTGCGCCTGGGCGGCGAGGCACGCGAGGTCACGCTGCTGTTTACCGACCTGGCGGGCTTCACGACGCTTTCCGAACACTTGAGCGCAGAGCAAACCGTGGAGGTGCTTACGCTCTACTTCAATGCCATGACGCCCATCGTGCACGCCAGCGGCGGCACCGTGGACAAGTTCATCGGCGACGCGGTCATGGCCTTCTGGGGCGCACCACTGCCCGACCCGCAGCATGCCGAGCATGCAGTGCGCGCCGCCATTGCCATGCAGCAGGCCATGCAGTCACTGGCGGCCGCGCTGCAGGCACGCGGACTGCCCCGCATCGCCATGCGCATTGGCGTGCACACCGGCCGTGTGGTGGTGGGCAATGTGGGTTCGGCGCAGCGTTTTTCCTACACGGCCATTGGCGATGCGGTGAACCTGGCCGCTCGGCTCGAAGGCGCCAACAAGGCGTTCGGCACGGGCATCCTGCTCTCGGGCGACACGGCGGCGCTGCTGCCCTCCAACTTGGCGCTGCGCCCGCTGGACGACGTGGTCGTCAAAGGCAAGACAGTGCCTGTGCGCGTGTTCACGCCCTGCGATGACGCTGCGGTCTGCCGCCATGCGCAGGCGGCCCTCGACGCCTTCCATGCCCGCGCGTGGGACGAGGCGCAAAGCCACCTGCAAGCGCTGCTGGCGCGCTGCCCGGACGATGCTGCCGCACTGCGCCTGCAGAGTCGGGTGGAAGAAGCCCGCACCCTGGCACCCGGTGCGCCCTGGTCCGCTGCGGTGGCCCTGGACAAGCTGTGAACCACCCTGGCGCTGACGCTGCGTGCCCCACCGCTCCTCCTGGACATTGACCCGACTCAAGTTCACGCCTGCCATTGCAGGCATGATGTAGCCATTGTCCGATCCCGTTTTCATGCTGGCACCCCGTGTCGGCCCATGCCAAAGGAGAATCCATGCAAGTACAAGTGCACACCGACAACAAGATCCAAGGCGGCGAATCCCTGGCCCACTGGATCCAGGAAGAGGCCACGACCCGCCTGGGCCGGTTCCGTGACGTCATCACCCGCGTAGAAGTTTTCCTCTCGGATGTGGATGGCGGCAAATCGGGCGCCAACGACAAGCGCTGTCGCCTCGAAGCCCGCCCCGCCGGTCGCCAGCCAGTGACCGTCACAGCCGACGCCGACAAAGTGGCCGACGCTTTCACGGGTGCGGCAGAGAAGTTGGTGCGCGCACTTGAGCATGACCTGGGCCGCGTAAAAGACCGCAACGGCCGCGAGACCATCCGCACCCAGGACGAGTAAACAGATGCGCCGGTCGTGTGGGACTGCACGGCCGGTTTTGCTCCTTTTTCAGGAGCTTATAGCGCTTAACCAGCAAGCGTTTCAGCCTATTTTTCTTATAAATCCCGTCTTCACCGGATGACATCCCCCCACGACATCGACCAGCGCCTGACCGCGTTGGAAATCAAGGCCAGCTACAGCGAAGACCTGCTCGACCAGTTGAACCTGACCATCTACCGACAGCAACAGCAGATAGACCGCTTGTTGCAAGAGCTCGCCTACCTGCGCCAGCAAATGCCCGAGTCGAGCGATGGCGCGCCGCGCAACCTGCGCGACGAGTTGCCCCCGCACTACTGAACCCGAACGGCACACCTGCGTACGCCCCCAGTAATTCCATTTCCATATCAAACGTGCACTTTGTCGGCTTCGCTTGCCGTACGCCTGTACTGTCTGCGCTTCGCCTTCGCGTTCACGCTTGATCTAGAAATGGAATAAAAAGGCCGGCCAACCCTTGCGGGTTGGTCGGCCTTTTTGTGCGCCAGAGCGCAGCAGCAGATTACTTGGAAATCACGCGCACCATTTCCAGGCACTTGTTCGAATAACCCCACTCGTTGTCGTACCAGGCCACCACCTTGAGGAAAGTGGTGTCCAGGGCGATACCGGCTTCGGAGTCGAACACGCTGGTGCAGCTCTCCCCACGGAAGTCGGTGGCGACCACCTTGTCGGCGGTGTAGCCCAGCACGCCTTTGAGCGCGCCTTCGGACTGTGCCTTCATTTCAGCGCAGATCTCGGCGTAGGTCGCGGGCTTGTCCAGCTCCACGGTCAGATCCACCACCGACACGTCGGAGGTGGGCACGCGGAAGGACATGCCGGTCAGCTTCTTGTTGAGCTCAGGAATCACCACACCCACGGCCTTGGCGGCGCCGGTGGAGCTGGGGATGATGTTTTCCAGAATGCCGCGGCCACCGCGCCAGTCTTTGTTGGATGGGCCGTCCACGGTCTTCTGCGTGGCGGTGGCGGCGTGCACGGTGGTCATCAGGCCGCGCTTGATACCCCATTTATCATGAAGCACCTTGGCCACGGGGGCCAGGCAGTTGGTGGTGCACGAGGCGTTGGAGACGATGGCCTGGCCAGCGTACTGGGCATGGTTCACGCCGAACACGAACATCGGCGTGTCGTCCTTGGAGGGGGCAGACATCAGCACCTTCTTGGCACCGGCGGCCAGGTGCTTCTCGGCGCTGGCCTTGTCCAGGAACAGACCGGTGGCTTCGACCACGATGTCGGCACCCACTTCGTTCCACTTCAGGTTGGCGGGGTCGCGCTCCTGCGTCAGGCGAATTTTCTTGCCGTTGACGATCAGGGTGTTGCCCTCGACCGAGACTTCGCCCTTGAAGCGGCCATGCACGCTGTCGTACTTGAGCATATAGGCCAGGTAGTCGGGCTCGAGCAGGTCGTTGATACCCACGACTTCAATGTCAGAGAAGTTCTGCACTGCTGCGCGGAACACCATGCGGCCGATGCGGCCGAAGCCGTTGATGCCAATCTTGATCGTCATAGCTCTATCTCTCCAAGGTTGATTGCCAAAATTACTTGCGCTTGAGCACCGCTTGCACGGTGGCTGCCACGTTCTCTTCGGTGAAGCCGAAATGCTGGAACAACACCGGCGCCGGGGCCGACTCGCCGTAGGTGTCGATACCCACCACGGCGGCGCAGCCGTACTTCCACCAGCCGTCCGTCACACCCATTTCCACGGCGATGCGCGGAATGCCTGTGGGCAGCACGGCTTTCTTGTATTTGACCTCTTCGCGGTCGAACGTGGTGGTACTGGGCATGGAGACCACACGCACGGCGATCTTTTTGGCCGCCAGCAGGCGCTGCGCCTTGAGGGCCAGCTGCACCTCGGAGCCTGTCGCGATGAGGATGGCCTGGGGTTTTTTCTTCAGGCCGACGTCTTGCGGCTCGGACAGCACATAGGCGCCGCGCGAGATGTCGCCCAGTTCTCGTTTGGGCAGGTAGGGCAGGTTCTGACGGGAAAGCAAGAGTGCCGTGGGCTTGTCGCGGTTGGACAGGGCCACGCTCCAGGCCACGGCGGTTTCGGCCGTGTCGCCGGGGCGCCAGACATCCAGGTTGGGGATCAGGCGCAGGCTGGCGGCATGCTCGACCGACTGGTGCGTGGGGCCGTCTTCACCCAGGCCGATGGAGTCGTGCGTGAACACATGCACCACACGCTGCTTCATCAGCGCGGCCATGCGGATGGCGTTGCGGCTGTAGTCGCTAAAGGTCAGAAAGGTGCCGCCGTAAGGGATGAAGCCGCCGTGCAGCGCGATGCCATTCATGATGGCGGCCATGCCGAATTCGCGCACGCCGTAGTTGATGTGGCGGCCGCCAACGCCGTTTTCGTTCTTCACCACCTGGCCCTGCATGTCGAAGCGCAGATTGGGCGTGCTCTTGGTGTTGGTGAGGTTGGAACCCGTCAGGTCGGCACTGCCGCCCAGCAGCTCGGGCAAAGCGGCAGTGAAGGCTTCGAGCGCGAGCTGGCTGGCCTTGCGGCTGGCCACGGTTTCGCCCTTGGTGTGGGCCTGCACCACGGTATCCACCGCCACCTGGGCGAACTGCTTGGGCAGATCGCCGTTCATGCGGCGCGTGAACTCGGCCGCCAGTTCAGGGAAGGCGGCCTGGTAGGCGGCGAAACGCTCGTTCCAGGCCTGTTCGGCTGCCAGGCCCGTGGCGCGCGCGTTCCAGTCGGCGTACACCTCGTCGGGCACGGTAAAGGGCGCAGAGTTCCAGCCCAGCGCTTCGCGCGTCAGGGCGATTTCCTCGGCGCCCAGCGGCTCGCCGTGGGCCTTGGCGGTGTTCACACGGTTGGGCGAACCCTGGCCGATGTGTGTCTTGCAGATGATGAGCGAGGGGCGCTCGGTTTGCTGGTGCGCTTCGGCAATGGCGGCGGACACTTTTTCGGCATCGTGCCCGTCGACCGGACCGATCACATTCCAGCCGCAGGCCACGAAGCGCAGCGCGGTGTTGTCGATGAACCAGGGCTGTACCTGGCCATCGATGCTGATACCGTTGTCGTCGTACAGCGCGATCAGCTTGTTCAGCTTCCAGGCGCCGGCCAGGGCCACGGCCTCGTGGCTGATGCCTTCCATCAGGCAACCGTCACCCATGAAGGTGTAGGTGTGGTGGTCCACCACGGCATGGCCTTCGCGGTTGAACTCGGCCGCCAGCAGCTTCTCGGCCAGCGCCATGCCCACGGCATTGGTCAGGCCCTGGCCCAGCGGGCCCGTCGTGGTTTCCACACCGGGGGTGACGCCCACTTCGGGGTGACCAGCGGTCTTGCTGTGCAGTTGGCGGAAGTTCTTCAACTCCTTCATGGGCAGGTCGTAGCCCGTGAGGTGCAGGAGCGCGTACAGCAGCATGGAGGCGTGACCATTGGAGAGCACGAAACGGTCGCGGTTGGCCCAGTGCGGGTTGGCCGGGTTGTGCTGCAGGTGCTGGCCCCACAGCGCCACGGCCATGTCCGCCATGCCCATGGGGGCACCGGGATGGCCGGAATTGGCTTGTTGAACGGCGTCCATTGCGAGTGCGCGGATTGCATTCGCCATCTGTTGAGAATTGGCCATGTGGGGCGGTTCCGGTCAGGGAGAGGAGGGAAAACCCGAGATTTTAGCGGTGTGCCCAAAAGGCCGCGTCCGATGCGCCTGCATCGATGCACTACAGTGCTGCGATGAACGGCGCCACACCTCCCTTGTCCGCGACCCCACAGCCTGCGGCTTTGCTACTGGCCGCCGGTCGTGGAGAGCGCATGCGGCCCCTGACCGATACCACGCCAAAGCCCCTTCTGGCCGTGCAAGGCAGGCCGTTGCTGGAGTGGCACTTGCAGGCCCTGGCCCAGGCCGGCGTGCCGCGTGTGGTCATCAATACGGCCTGGCTGGGCGAGCAGATCAGCGACTATTTTCAAGATCATTTTGATCTACAGGGCACACCCAAAAAGCGCAACGCGCTATCGATTTCATACTCGCACGAAGGACGCGATTTTGGCGGTGCGCTGGAGACGGCGGGCGGCATTGCGCGTGCATTGCCGCTGCTGAGCAACATGTTCTGGCTGGCCGCAGGCGACGTCTATGCGCCCGACTTCCGCTTCGACGCTGCAGCCGCCAACACGTTTGCCGCCAGCAGCATGCTGGCCCACCTGTGGTTGGTGCCCAACCCGGCGCACAACGCGCGCGGTGACTTCGGCCTCTCGCCCGAAGGCCTGGCGTTGAACCTGGCGCCCGGCGACCCTGCGCACCGCTACACCTACAGCACCATCGCACTGCTGCGCGCTGAACTGTTCGCGCCGCCCTGGTGTGATATTCCCCCTGGCAACCCCCAGGGTGTCAAAGCCCCTCTGGCCCCGCTGCTGCGTAGTGCCATGGACAATGGCCGCGTCAGCGCGCAGCTCTACACCGGTCGATGGACGGATGTAGGCACCCCCGAGCGGCTGGCTGAACTCAACACAATCGCCCCTGCGCCATGACCCTGACCGTGCCCCATTCCGTCTACGCCGAACGCCGCGCGCGCCTGGCCGCCCAACTGGGCACCGATGGCATCGCCATCGTCCCCACCGCACCCGAGCGCATGCGCAACCGCGACAGCGATTTTCTGTACCGCCACGACAGCTACTTCTACTACCTCACGGGCTTTACAGAGCCCGGCGCCTGCCTGGTACTGGCGCAGGACGGCAAGAGCACGCTGTTCTGCAATCCCAAGGACCCTGAGCGCGAGATCTGGGACGGCTACCGCCTCGGACCGGACGCCGCCGTACCCGCGCTGGGCATCGATGCAGCGTATTCCGCGGTCGAACTGGACCAGCGCCTGCCGCGCATGCTGGAGAACCGCGCCTGCGTCTGGTACCCGTTTGCCACGCACTCGGGCCTGGCGGCACGTGTGGACAGCTGGTTGACGCCGGTGCGTGCCCGTGTGCGCTACGGCGCGCTCTGCCCGGCGCGGCAGGCTGATTTGTGCCTGCTGCTGGACGAGATGCGCCTAGTGAAAGATGCGCACGAGCTGGCCCTGATGCGCCACGCCAGCGACATCAGCGCCGCCGCCCACATTCGCGCCATGCGGCGCTGCGCCCGCATGCTGCGGGCAGGCGAGAACATGCGCGAGTACCACCTCGATGCCGAACTGCTGCACGCATTTCGTGACCAAGGCTCGCAAGCCCCCGCGTACGGCTCCATCGTCGCTGCCGGGGCGAATGCCTGCGTGCTGCACTACCGCGCCGACAAGGCGCCCGTGCGCGATGGCGAGCTGGTGCTGATCGACGCAGGCTGTGAGTTCGATGGCTACGCCAGCGACATCACACGCACCTTTCCGGCCAACGGGCGTTTCACCGGGCCGCAGCGCGCGCTGTACGAACTGGTGCTGGCCAGCCAGGAAGCCGCCGTGGCGGCAACACGCGCGGGCGCGCGCTTCAACGCGCCGCACGAGGCCACGGTGGCGGTGCTGGCGCAAGGCCTGCTGGACCTGGGCCTGCTGGACAAGCGCCAGCATGGCACGGCGCAGGATGTGATCGAGCGCCGCGCCTACTTCCAATTCTATATGCACCGCACCAGCCACTGGCTGGGCATGGACGTGCACGACTGCGGCAGCTACGTGGAGCCGTCAGAGGTGGGCCAGACCAGCGAGCGCCGCGACCCGCTGTCGGGTGAAATCATCGTGGACCGCCCCAGCCGCATCCTGCGCACAGGCATGGTGCTGACCATCGAACCCGGCTTGTATGTACGCCCGGCGCCCGGCGTGCCCGAGGCCTTCCACCACCTGGGCATCCGCATCGAAGACGATGCCGTCGTACAGCAGGAGGGCTGTGAGCTGATCACGCGCGGCGTGCCGGTGCAGCCCGACGCGATCGAAGCGCTGATGCGCGACTGATTTCTGGCTTAACCGCTCGCGGGGCCGTAGACGCGCCGCGCATCCTCCAGGCACTGGGGCCGGGCATCGTCGGCCACTGCTTTACAGCGCTCACGGGCAACCTCGTAGTCCAATGCTCGGCGTTCAACGGCCGCCTTTTTGCGGGCTGCCGCCACGGCGGCGTCTCGAGCGGCAGGCGTGTTGGCCATCTGCGTTTCGAGGCGCGCAATGTTGGCGTCTTCGAGAGCGCGCACATGCAAGGCCTTGGCGTCCTTCTTGCACACCTTGCGGGCCTGGCCTGGGCGTTCGTTGCATTTTTCCTGGTTCACCGCGTAGGCCACGTCAGCGCGCACCACGGTGGCCTGGTAATCGGCGTTGTTGCTGGGCGCCAAACGCGCCTGCAGGTCGGCCAGCGCGATCTTCTTGCGCCCCTGGGCCTCCTTCATGCACACGTTCCGGGCATTTGCGTCCAAGGTCTTGCAGTGTTTGTATTGGGCTTTGTAGTCGGCGCTGGCCTGCACCTTGGCCGCGTTGAACCCGGCCCTGTCCATGGCCATCCCGGTGTTGGCTGCGAAGCCGGCAGCGGCCAGAACCAGCCAGGTGCGTGCGAAGCTCATGGTGCAACTCTCCAGAAGATCAAAAAAACGGCACGACACACCGTGCCATGCCGTAAGGCCCGCAGGCCCTTGTATCGTCATTCTGTTTCCAAATCATTCGTGTCTAGGCGCGAAGCCGCAGACAGTGCTGTGCGCGGCAAGGCGAAGCAACAACGACACGGATGGTTTAGAAATGGAATCAGTCGTTGAAACGGAATTCAGGGTGGCGTGCTTGCCACTCCTTGAGCTGCTTCTCGGCGGCGTCGCGCACCAGTCCATGGCGCTCCTGGAGCTTGCCGATGAACTGCTCGCGACGGCCTGCAATCACGTCCAGATCGTCGTTGGTTAGCTTGCCCCATTGCTCCTGGACCTTGCCGGTAAATTGCTTCCAGTTGCCTTTGATACGGTCTTCATTCATGGTGTGTTTCCTCTGTCGATTCACTTGTGCCGTCCCCGCACCGTGCTGGGGACTATTGCAAGAAGCGATGGGGAAACTGTAGGCCACGGAGCGCGCGCCAGGCGTAGGCCAGGCCACGCACTGCGCGTCGGTGCGGGACTACGCCGGTAGGAACACACTGGCGACTCGCAAAGGGGAAACACAGCGTCGGCGCGGTGCTCAGCGCCCAGCTTGCTCCAGCCACTCGGCCACTTCGCGCGCCACTTGTTCGGTGGCCTGCGCCAGCGCCTGCGTGCCGCCCTGGGCATCCGGACGGGTGGCAGGCTGGCGCACGATGAACAGGCGCTGCGCCAGCAGGTTCTCCCCCAGGGCCGAGGGCTGGGTCAGCGTGGCGCGCAGGCGCACCAGGCCATCACTGTGCTGTGCGCTGGCAAACACCTGGCTGAACTCTTCGAGCTCCACCCGTAGCACCGCTGGCGGCTGGCCGTTGGCACGTGCGCCGGCCAGTGCCCCCGCCATGCCGATGACGGTGCGGCGCTGGCCCAGCCGGGCCTGCAGGCTCTGGCGCACCAGCTGGATGGGCGGCTGACTCCAGCGGGCGGCCTGGTAGGGGCGCAATTGCTGGGCATCCGCGTAGGCCAGGCGATAGTGCACGGCGGTGCTGCCCTCGGGCAGCCCGGCACTGTCCACCGTGGCCAGCGCCAGGGGCGGCAGTGCGGCCTGTGGCTGCGCGGGGGCAGGTTCTTGCAAGCCCGGGCCAAAGTCGTACAGCACCGGGCGTTCAGGCGCCGCAGGCAGGGCCGAGCATCCCGCCAAAACAATCAAAGAAAAAACGGCTGTAACGCCCGTCCACAAAGCGCTGTTAGCTATTAATTTAGGAGCATTCATGCTTATTGTCCTGCGGGCTGGGCCAGGGGTGGGGTAAAGCCGGTCTCGCCCGGCCCAGGCTGTCCCCGGCCCGGACCGTACAAAAAGCCCTGCGGGTTGTCGCTCACGCCCGCGGCGGCCCGCCCAACCATGCGCGCAGCGCGCGACGTCTCGTCGGCAGCACGCTCCATGCGGGGCAGGGTGGTGGCGCCAAAACGATCCACGGCCTGTGCCAACGATTGGGCGCTGCGGCTGGCCTGGTCGATGGCCCCTTCGGGGGCATTCAGCCGTTGCGCGGTCCGGTCGATTTCGGTCGCCATGGCAGCCACCTGGTTACCGGCCTTCTGCAGCGATTGCAGCGCCAGACTGGCGTCGTGCGCCAGCGGGGGCAGCGCAGCCAGGGCCGGATCAAGGCGCTGCACCACGGTGCGGTCGAGCCGCTGGCTCAGGGTGTTGACGCTGCCAGCCACCTGGCCGATGTTGGCCAGGGCCTCACGCAGCAGGCGCTGGTTGTCTTCGGCCAGCAGCAGGTTGATGCGCTTGGTGGCCTCCTGCACCTGGCTCAAAATGGCGGGACCTTGTTCGGACAACTGGCTGAAGGGCGAGTTGCGCAGGGGCAGGCGGGGCAGGCCGCTGGGGCCCGGGGGCAGGGGCGGGTAATTTTCGCCAGCATCGTCCAGCAGCACATACGCCAGACCGGTGACGCCTTGGTAGCCCAACACGGCAAAGGTGGTTGGGGCAATGGGTGCATCGACGCTCACCGCGATGCGGATCAGCACGTTGCCGCTGGTCTGATCGTCAAAACCAATGTGCGTGACCTTGCCTACGGAAACGCCCTTGTAGCGCACCGCAGCCTGCGGCTGAAGACCGCTGACACCGTCGCTGCTGGAGAGCTCATAGGTCTGGTAGCGGCCACTGTCCCGGGTCAGCCAGACGGCCAGGCCAATGACCATGGCTGTGACAACCAACACAAAAATGCCTGCGGCGAATGCATGTGACTTGTTTTCCATCAGCGCTCCTTGACGGCGTTGGGAGGGGCCATGGCGCGGCGTCCGCGCTCGCCCTGGAAGAATTGCTGCACAAAGGGGTGATCGAAATTCACCACCTCTTGCGGGGATGCAGAAACAATGACCTTCTTGTCGGCCAGTACGGCCACGCGCGAGGCCAGGGCAAACAGGGTGTCCAGATCGTGCGTGACCATCACCATGGTCACGCCCAGCGCGGCGTGCAGTTCACGCACCAGCGCACAGAATTCGTCAGCGCCATTGGGGTCGAGGCCGGCGGTGGGCTCATCGAGCAGCAGCAGCGGCGGGTCCATGATGAGCGCGCGCGCCAGGGCCACGCGCTTGATCATGCCCCCCGAAAGATCGGCCGGCATGCGCGTGGCATGCTCGGGCTTGAGGCCGACCATCTGCAGCTTGACCATGGCGGCATCGCGCACCAGATCGGCGGGCAGCGTGCCCAGCTCCTTGAGGGCAAAAGCAATGTTGTCCAGCACGTTGAAGGCCGAATACAGCGCGCCATGCTGGAACAGCATACCCACGCGGCTGGCAGCGCCCTCGCCGCCCATTTCATCGGCCGGGCGGCCCAGCACCGTGACGCTACCGCGCGCCGGGTGCAGCAGGCCCAGCATCTGGCGCAGCAACACCGTCTTGCCGGTGCCCGAGCCGCCCACCAGCGCAAGCATCTCGCCGCGGTTCACGGTCAGGCTCAGATCCTGGTGCACGGCAAAGGCTTCGCTGCCCTTGCCAAAGACGGACCACAGCCCCTCAATGCGGACCACGGCTTCGGCGGCGGGGGTGGATGGCAGCACGTCGCTCATGTCTCAAAAGCCCACATTTTTGAAGGCCACGGCAAACAACGCATCCACGATGATGACCATGGTGATCGAGGTAACCACCGAGGCCGTCGTGCCTTCGCCCAGGCTCTGCGTATCGGGCTTGACGCGCAGCCCCCAGTGGCAGCCGATGAGGGCAATCAGCGTGCCAAACACGACCGATTTGGACAACGCCAGCGTGAGGTTGCCGAACCCGACGGCCAGCGGTAGCGCATGAATGAAATAAGCGGGCGAGATCCCCATGGCCACATCGGCGGCCAGCATGCCGCCCGCCAGCGCCGACAAGGTGGTCCACACACTGATCAGCGGCATGGCCAGCGCCAGCGCCAGCGCACGCGGCAGCACCAGCCGGAAACCCTGGGGAATGCCCATGACGCGCATGGCGTCGAGCTCCTCGGTCACGCGCATCACCCCGATCTGCGCCGTAATGGCCGAACCTGAACGGCCCGCCACCAAAATGGCGGCCAGCATGGGCCCCAACTCGCGGATCAGCGAGATGCCCAGAATATTGACGATGAACGCCTCGGCACCGTACTGGCGCAACTGCAGGGACATAAGATAGGCCAGCACCACACCAATCAAAAAACCTACCAGCGCCGTAATGGGCAGCGCCGTGGCCCCCATGCGGAACAGGTGCCCGGACACATCACGCCAGGGCGCGCGGCGCGGTGCACGCAACAGGCGCAGGCTGTCGAGCAGCATCTGCCCCACCAGCAGCAGCAAGTGGCGGGCATGGTCCACGCCGTGCAGCACCTGCAGACCCAGGCGATCCACCTGGTCGAGCAACCGCCAGGGTTCAGGCTCGGGGGCCTCCGTGCTGTAGCGCGCGACCCGCTCCAGCATGGTGCGCTGGCCCTCGTCCAGCGCCAGCCGCTGGGGCCAGGCTCGGCCCCAGTGGTTCCAAAGCAATTGCGCGCCCACGTGGTCCAGCCACTGCAAACCACGCAGGTCCCATCCCAGTGGCGCCTGTGCGGGCAGGTCCTTCAACTGGGCTTGCAATACCCGCCATTGCGTGCGTGCGCCCAGCTCCGCAGCCCCCCAGCGCCCACGCAGCAAAGCGCACGGCCCTTCGGGCGTGTCGGTGCGAACGATGTGCGGAGCGCTGTCGGACATGGAGCAGGAGGTTACGGTATGCAGGCAGGTCACGGCCACCCCGCGGTGGGCGGCGACGTGAAACCACCGCGCTGGAGTATCATTAAAAACAGCTTCTAGCGCAATACTGGTTTGCGTTAATTGCTACTATTTTAATAGCTTGATTGCTCTGTGTTGCGCCTACGCCGCACTCCCATGGCACGATAGCCGCAGGAACGCCCCACACCAAAGACACCATGAGCGACACGACCTTCGACTACATCATCATCGGCGGCGGCACGGCGGGCGCCTTGCTGTGCAACCGCCTGAGCGCCCGCGGCAACCGGCGCGTGCTGCTCGTCGAAGCGGGCCGCAAAGACGACTACCACTGGATCCACATCCCCGTGGGCTACCTGTATTGCATCGGCAACCCGCGCACCGACTGGATGTACCAGACCGAGCCCGATGCCGGACTCAATGGCCGCAGCCTGCGCTACCCGCGCGGCAAGACGCTGGGCGGCTGCAGCAGCATCAACGGCATGATCTACATGCGGGGCCAGGCGCGCGACTACGACCAGTGGGCCCGCCTCACGGGCGATGACAGCTGGTGCTGGGACCAGGTGCTGCCGGACTTCCGTCGCCACGAAGACCATTGGCGCCTGGACAAGGCCGGCGATGCCTCTCCTGCGTTTGCACGCCTGCATGGCAACAAATCCCACGGCAGCACAGGCGAATGGCGCGTGGAGCGCCAGCGCCTGCGCTGGGACGTGCTGGACGCCTTTGCCCATGCCGCGCAGCAGGCCGGCATACCCGCCACCGACGACTTCAACGGCGGCACCAACGAAGGCGTGGGCTATTTCGAGGTCAACCAGAAAAAGGGCTGGCGCTGGAACACCGCCAAGGCTTTCCTGCGCCCCACCTGCTACGGTCGTGCCAACTTCGAAATGTGGACCAGCGCGCAGGCCGCGCGCCTCATCGTGGCACCCCAAAGCGATGGCAGCCGCCGCTGCACGGGCGTGCAAGTCTGGACCGGCAAAGAGATGGTGACCGCACATGCCCGCTGCGAAGTGGTGCTGAGCGCGGGCGCCGTTAACTCGCCACAGTTGCTGCAGCTCTCGGGCATCGGCCCGGCAGCGCTGCTGCGCGAGCACGGTGTGGACGTGGTGCACGACCTGCCCGGCGTGGGGGCGAATCTGCAAGACCACCTGCAGATCCGCTCGGTCTACAAAGTGCAAAGCGTCAAGACCCTGAACACCCTGGCAAGCACGCTGACCGGCAAGGCCCTGATCGGCCTGGAATACGCCCTCAAGCGCAGTGGTCCCATGAGCATGGCGCCCTCGCAACTCGGCGCCTTCACGCGCAGCAGCGCCGGCCAAGCCCACGCAAACATCGAATACCACGTCCAGCCCCTCTCGCTGGATGCGTTTGGCGAACCGCTGCACAACTTCCCTGCTTTCACCGCCAGCGTGTGCAACCTGAACCCGACCAGCCGGGGCACGGTGCAGATCAAAAGCGGCCGTTTCGAGGACGCCCCGGCCATCGCGCCCAACTATCTGAGCACCCCCGAAGACCGCCAGGTGGCCGCTGACAGCCTGCGCGTGACGCGCCGTATCGTTGCGCAGCCGGCCCTGGCCCGCTACCAACCCGAAGAATTCAAGCCGGGCGTGCAATTCCAGACCGATGAAGACCTCACGCGCCTGGCGGGCGACATTGCCACCACCATCTTCCACCCCGTGGGCACCACGAAGATGGGGCAGGACAGTGACCCGATGGCCGTGCTCGATGCACGCATGCGCGTGCGCGGCATCCAGGGACTGCGCGTGGTGGATGCGGGCGCCATGCCCACCATCACCAGTGGCAACACCAACTCCCCCACGCTGATGATGGCCGAGAAGGCCGCCACCTGGATTGAGGCCGACCATCCTGGCTAAAGACGGGGCGACGATTCGTGAAACGAGGGCGGGAAATCCCCAATGCCCCTCAGGGGCATGCACCGTTACAGTGCATGCACTCGACAGCGCACCCCGGTGTGCCAAGCGGGGGGCCGGGGAGACAACCTACAGCCACAACCATCTTCAAAGTGCCCGATGAGGCGCAGTTTTTTATAAACGCTGGCATGTCCAGCGTTTTTTTTCGCTCGCCCATGCCCTTGCAAGGCGGATGCGACAATCCCCCGCATGGAATGGATACTGGTTTCGCTGGCCTCGTTGCTCGCCGGCTTTGTGGATGCGATCGTAGGCGGCGGCGGCCTGATTCTGCTGCCGGCATTGTTCGCCACCTTTCCGAGCGCGCCCCCTGCGACGTTGCTGGGAACAAACAAAAGCGCCTCGATCTGGGGAACGGCGATGGCCACCTGGCAATACAGCCGCCGGGTGCAAATCCACTGGCAGGCCATGCTGCCCGCCGCGCTGGCCGGCTTCGTCGGCGCCTTCGCCGGTGCCTGGGCCGTCACCGTTCTCTCACCCGATTTCCTGCGCAAGCTCCTGCCCCTGGTGCTGCTGGCCGTGCTGGCGTACACGCTGGCCAAGAAAGACCTGGGACGCCACCATGTCCCGCGTTTCGCAGAAAACGCCGAATGGATAGCCGCCTGCGCGATTGGCCTGAGCGTAGGTTTTTACGACGGCTTCTTCGGCCCGGGCACCGGTAGCTTCTTCGTATTCCTGTTCGTGCGCTGGCTGGGCTACGACTTTCTGAATGCCTCGGCATCGGCCAAGCTGCTCAATGTGTCCACGAATATCGCGGCACTGATCCTCTTCACGTACAAAGGCCATGTCTGGTGGCATTTCGCACTTCCGCTGGCGGTGGCCAATGTGGTGGGCAGCGTGCTCGGGACACACATGGCACTCAAACACGGCACCGGTTTCGTGCGCTGGATTTTCATTTTTGTGGTCAGCATTCTGATCCTCAAAACCGGCTACGACGCCTTTCTGCGTTGACGCCATAAGGGTTGTCCTTAATAGGCATCCCTGCAAAGCCCCCCTCTATAATCGCGGCAGCTCAAAGACATGGCGCCGCAACAATCCTTGTGACGCCATGTGATTTTTTCTGGTTCCGGCCTTGCTACCAGCAGGCCGGATTTTTTGTACCTGAACCACCCCCGACAGGACACAAGATGAAGTTGCTCAAGCTCGTTGCCTCCGCTGTGGCGCTGTGCGCCGTTTTCTCTGCCCAGGCGCGCACCCTCGACGAAATCAAAAAAGACGGCAAGATCCTCATTGCCACCGAAGGGCAATTCGCACCCTTCAACTTCTTCAACGGCACCACGCTGACCGGTTTCGAGGTCGATTTGGCCGAGCTCGTCGCCAAGAAAATGGGCGTCACCATCCAATGGAAGACCCTGGGCTTTGACGCCCTGCTCACCGGCTTGCGGCAGGACCGCTGGGATCTGGTGATTGCCTCGCACGGCATTACCGATGAGCGCGCCAAGGCCGTCACGTTCACCGAGCCGCACTACTGCTCGGGCGGCATGATCATCGCCATGGACCCGGCCATTCGCACCGCCAAGGACCTGGCAGGCAAGGTGGTGGCGGTACAGACCGGCACCAGCTATCTCGAAAATGTGCAGAAAGTTTCTGCCATCAAGGAGATGAAGAACTTCCCGACCGACGTGGATGCGCGCAGCGCACTCAACTCCAAGCGCGTGGATGCCTGGGTCACCGACCGTTTCGTGGCCAAGGCCGTCGTGGAAAAGAACCCGAATGCCGGCTTCAAGCTGGGTGACATGCTGTTCATCGAGCGCATTGCCGCCGCCGTGGCCAAGGGCAACCAATCGCTGGCGCAGGGCTGGTCCAAAGCCCTGGCCGAGACCATGGCCGACGGTAGCTACACCCAGCTTTCCAAAAAGTACTTCAACGAAGACGTGCGCTGCAACTGAGCGCGGGCAATCGCCCTTTCTGACGGTTTCTCATGCTCATCGCCCTTTGGCCGCACCACTGGAGCCGCCAGCAGCGCAGCAATGCCACGCTGGTCAGTGCTCTGGTGCTGATGGTGTTCGCTCTGGCCCTTCTGGGCCAGCTTCTGTCGTTCCTGCCCGAGCCCATTGGCCCGAATGCACAAGCCTTTTCTGCAGGGGCCCGCACCACGCTGTGGCTCACGCTGATCAGCGGTAGCGTCGGACTGGTGCTGGGCACATCCGCTGCGCTGGCACGCACCGCTCGCTGGGCTGCGCTGCGCTGGGTGGCCAGCTTCTACATCTGGGCCATTCGCGGTACGCCGCTGCTGGTGCAGATCCTGTTTGTCTATTTCGCCCTGCCAGTGCTCGTCCCCGGCCTGAACCTGCCTGATTTTGCAGCGGCCGTGGTGGCATTGGCCCTGAACGTAGGCGCCTACAACGCCGAAGCCATACGGGCCGGGTTGCTGGCCGTGCCCCGGGGCCAGACCGAGGCCGCACGCGCTCTGGGCCTGGGCCGTACGCATGTGTTCTTTGACGTTGTTTTCCCCCAGGCCTTCAAGATTGCGTTGCCACCCCTGGTGAGCAATTTCGTGGCCTTGCTCAAGGATTCCTCGCTAGCGTATGCCATTGGCGTAGTGGAGTTGACCAATGTGGGCAACCGCATCCAGTCGGCCACCTTCCAGCCCATTGCCACGCTCACCACGGTGGCAGTGACCTACCTGCTGCTGACCACATTGGTGACGCAAATCTCCAACGCCATTGAATACCGCTTCGACGTGGAAGGGCGCAACCAATGAGCGCGTTCAGCCCTTACATCGTGGCCGACCGGGTCTGCAAATCATTCGGCGCGCACCAGGTGCTGCGTGATGTGTCCACGCACTTCAACACCGGCGAGGTCACGGTCATCATCGGCGCCTCGGGCTCGGGCAAGAGCACGCTGCTGCGCGCCATCAACCGGCTCGAACCGCACGACAGCGGCACCATCACCATCGATGGCGTGGCCGTCACGGACGACCCGAACACCTTGCAGCGCCAGCGCAGCGAAGTCGGCATGGTGTTCCAGCAGTTCAACCTGTTTGGCCACCTGAGCGTGCTCGACAACATCACTCTGGCGCCTCGTCGCATTCGCCACACCAAACGCACCCAGGCCAACGAAGAAGCCATGGTGCTGCTGCGCCGGGTGGGCCTGCAAGAGCATGCGTACAAGTACCCCTGGCAATTGTCGGGGGGTCAGCAGCAGCGCGTGGCCATTGCCCGCGCGCTCGCCATGGCACCCAAAGTGATGCTGTTCGACGAACCCACGTCGGCCCTCGACCCCGAAATGGTGCAGGAAGTGCTGGACGTGATGCGTGAATTGGCCCGTGGCGGAATGACCATGATCGTGGTCACGCACGAGATGGGTTTTGCCCGCGAAGTGGCTGACCGCGTGCTCTTTTTCGACCAGGGCTGTATCGCACATGACGCCCCACCCGCCGATTTTTTCAACGACCCGGGCAACGACCGCATCCGGGCCTTCATTGGCCGCATGGGCGCCTGAGATCCAGAGCCCACCGCCTTCGCAACACCCCCAAAAACCCAACGGAGTGACCATGAAACTGACCCCCGCATTCGTGACCCTGCTGGCCGCTGGCCTGTGCAGCCTGCCCCCGGGCGCCCTGGCCCAGTCCGCCAAGGATTTTGAAGAGCTGCGCAACGAGCTCAAAGCCTTGCGCGCCGAACTCAACCAGATGAAGACCCAGCAGTCCCAGGCACCCGCCGCTTCGGCATCGGGCTGGAACGACCGCATCGACGCGGTCGAACTCAAGCAGAAAGATGCCGTGGTACTGGGCGACATTCCCGGCAGCTTCCGTCTGCCGGGCAGCGAAACCTCTATCCGCGTCTACGGCTTTGCCGAAGCCAATCTGATCAAGGACTTCAAGGGCACAGCGCCTGGCGACAACTTCTCCAACCTGATGGAGCAGCCCCTGGGCAAAAGCGAAAACGGCAAGACCGTGCTGACCGGTCAAACCTCGCGCTTTGGTTTTGAGACATCGACCCCCATGGCCAACGGCGCCTTCAACACCAAGATCGAGGCCGACTTCTACGGCTACTGTGGAGCAGAGTGCAACCGCAACCGCCTGCGCCTGCGCCACGCCTATGGCGAGTACGCGGGCTGGCTGATCGGCCAGACCTGGTCCACCTTCATGGATCTGGACAATCTGCCCGAGACCGTGGACTTCAATGGCCCGCCCGGCGCCACCTCACGCCGCCCGGTACAGGTGCGCTACACCTACAACAACCCCAGCGTAGCGAAGTTCCAGTTTGCTGTGGAAGACCCCTCCGACGGCGCGCACTCGCCCAATCTCATTGCACGCATTGACAAGGCCTACGACTGGGGCAGCATGAGTGTCCGCGCACTCTCGCACGAACAACGCATGGACGGCGTGAGCAAGCGCGGCCTGGGTTTTGGCCTGTCGGGCTCCTACAAGCTCACCGGAACCACCACGCTGATGGCGCAGTACACCCTGATGGACGGCGACAACGATGGTGCCTACCTGGTCGGCGCCAACTATCCCGTGGTGGATGGCAACACGCTGCGCCTGGACCGGGCCCAGGGCGTGGTCCTGGGTCTGGGCAATGTATTCAGCGAGCAGTTGCGCGGCACCCTGTCCATGGGCTGGGTGAAGTCCCGCCGCAAACTGGGTGACGATTACGTAAATGCGTACGGCTCGGAAGGCAACCTCAAGTTGTTCCAGTGGCATGCCGGGCTGTATTACACGCCCATCAAGAACGTGGAACTGGGCGGTGAATTGCTGGGTGGCCGGCGCACCACCTTTGCCAATGAAACGGGCCGCATGACACGCCTGAACCTGCAGGCGCGTTACCTCTTCAACTGATCTTCCTGGCACCCCTCACGAAGCTGGCCGGGCAACCGGTCAGCTTTTTTTAATGCGTCGTGAACGTTATGGCCTGTTGGCCCTGCTGCTTGTCACCATGGTGTGGGGAACCACCTTCCCGGCCATGAAACTGCTGTCTGCCCAGCTGGATGCTCTGCAGATCATCTGGCTGCGTTTTGCCATTGCGCTGGTCGTTCTCGGGCCGCTATGGTGGGGCATGCGCCGTGGCGAACGTCTGTGGGGCTGCGCCCTGGGGTTGCTGCTGTTTCTGGCGTTCTGGCTGCAGATCGAGGGACTCGCACGCACCAGCAGCAACCGCAATGCTTTCGTCACCGGCCTGAATGTGCTGGTCGTGCCGCTGCTGGCCATGCTGGCCCTCAAGCGCCGCTATGGCTGGCAGCTGTGGGTCGCCTGCGCGATGGCCTGTGCCGGGATGTTGCTGATGTTCCATGAGGACGAACCATGGAACCTGGGGGATTCACTGACCCTGGTCAGCACCCTGTTCTACGCTATCTACATCCTGGCCCTGGAAGAGTGCGCCCGCCGCCACACGGCTCTACCGCTGCGCGCCACCCGCATGGCCGCCGCGCAGGCCACGACGATGTGCCTGGCATCCATGGTGCTGCTTCTGGCCCGGGGCGATGGCATGGACTGGCTGGGAACGCTCGCGCACATCGGCTCTTCTGCCTGGATCGCATTGCTCTACCTGGGCCTGCTGGCCAGCGTGGTGGTGGTCACACTGCAAGCCTGGGGGCAGCAGCGCGTGGACGCCATGCGCAGCGCCATCATTTTTGGCCTGGAGCCCGTCTTTGCGGCTCTCACTGCCTGGGCCTTGCTGGGCGAACGCCTGGGCTGGGCGGGTTTGAGTGGCGCCAGTCTGGTCGTGGCCGCCTTGGTGTTCAGCCAGTTGGGCCCAACCTCGGCCGCCAGCGCTCCCACCTGACGCCCTTCATTCTGCTGCGGGCAGAGCGATGTCGGCCACCTGCCGGGGCTTGCCGATGGGCGCCGTCGCCATACCTTTGCGCGTGGCGACCATGTCTTCTTCACTGGGATATTCACCCTGGAGCCAGTAGTCAAAGACACGCCGGGCAATCGGCGCAGCATGGGCGGCGCCAAAACCGGCATTCTCAACAATGACCGCCAACGCGATCTGGGGCGCCTCGACCGGAGCGAAGGCGATATAAAGCGCATGGTCTCTCTGGCGTTCTTCCAGTTTGGCGGCGTTGTAACGGTCCTTCTGCCCGATGGTCACGGCCTGCGCTGTGCCCGTCTTGCCGGCAGACAAATAACGTGCCCCCGCAAACACGCGGGTCGATGTACCTCCTTGCGTCACACCCGCCATGGCCCGGCGCACCACATCGACATTGGCAGGTTTGAATCCCAAGTCCACGGCTGCCGGTTGCTCGATAGGGTGGCTGTTGCGTGTCACGGCGTCCAGTGTGGCAATACCCAGGTGGGGTCGGTGCTGCACCCCGCCATTGGCCAATGTGGCAGTGGCCTGCGCCAGTTGCAGCATGGTGAAGGTGTTGTAGCCCTGCCCAATACCCAGCGAAATGGTCTCTCCTGCATACCATTTCTTTTGCTCAGGCCGACGATAGGCGTTGCGCTTCCATTCCTGGCTGGGCAATACTCCGCGCACCTCGCCGTTGAGGTCAATGCCCGTGATCTGCCCCAGCCCCAGAGGCTTCATGAAGTCGTGCATGGCATCCACACCCATGTCGTTGGCCAACTGGTAGTAGTACACGTTGCTGGACTGCACAATGCTGCGGTACATATCCACCGCACCCAGGCCGTGATCGCCGTGGCTGCGAAAGGTGTGCCCACCAAACGTCCACGAGCCGTTGTCCATGGTGATGGCGTTGGGCGTGCGCTTGCCAGTCTCCAGCGCCGCGAGCGCCATGAAAGGCTTGTAGGTGGAGCCTGGAGGGTAGGTACCGCGCAGCGCACGGTTGAGCAAAGGTTTGTCGAGCGACTGGTTGAGCGCCGTCCAGTTTTCTACATCGATGCCTTCAACAAAGAGGTTCGGATCAAAGGTCGGCTTGCTCACCAGGGCCAGTATTTCCCCCGTGCGTGGATCGATGGCGACCAAGGCTCCACGGCGGTCTCCATACAAATCCTCGATCATCTTTTGCAGTTTGATGTCCAGCGACAGCTTTACCGTCTGGCCAGGCGTCGCTGGGAAGCTGTTGAGCCTGCGCACAGCCCGGCCACCCGCCGAGGTTTCCATCTGCTCGACACCGGTGATGCCGTGCAGCGCAGACTCGAAACTGTGCTCGATCCCCAATTTGCCGATGTATTCGGTGCCCCGGTAATTAGCTTCATCCTCCGAATCCTGGATGTTGGCCTTTTCAGCCTGGTTGATGCGCCCGATATAGCCAATGGCATGGCTGGCGACTTCGCCCAGCGGATAGTTGCGAAACAAACGCGCTTTCACGTCCACGCCTGGAAAGCGGTACCGCTGCGCCGTGAAACGCGCCACTTCCTGGTCGGACAGCCGGGTGCGGATGGGCAGCGACTCGAAACCACGCGACTCCTCCATCAGACGCCGAAAACGCCGCCGGTCGCGCTGCTGTATGTCTACCACCTGCGCCAGCGCATCGATGGTTTCTTCCAGTTCACTGACCCGGGACGGCGTGATTTCCAGGGTATAGGCCGCGTAATTGGTGGCCAGCACCACGCCGTTGCGATCCAGTATCAATCCCCGGTTGGGAACCACGGGCACGACGGCCGTGCGGTTGCTCTCGGCTTGCTCCGCCAGATCTTCATGCCGCACCACCTGCAAAAAGACCAGACGTGCCACGACCAGGCAGAAGGCGATGAAAACCACAGCGCCCACCACCAAAACCCGCCAACGAAACCGCTGGGCGTCCAGCTCGGCATTGCGCAGCTCAGTCATAACGGCAGTGCGCTGCCCACGCAGCAGCGGTGCCGACAGGGCGTGTTGCGCTCAAACGCCCCCACAAATAGGTTCTCTTGCACCATGGACACCATTACGCCCGCTTCTCATTGCGATCGGGCGACCGGCGCTGCGGCGCGAGCAGCACCCAACTGGCCAGCGGCCAAAGCACGGCTTCCAAAATCGGCGCAACCAGCATGGACCAGCCAGGGAAAACGCCTCCAGAGAGCAGTCCCACAAGCAGCAGCACTGCGTGGGTTGCCGCAAACAGGCCCACCATCTGCAGAGTCTGCGCCCCGGGCCTGAACCACAGCACGCGCCGGTGTGTGCGGCCAGTGCCGTACAACAAAATGGCGTAAGCCAGCGCATGCTGGCCCAATAAAGCAGACTGCTGCACATCCATACACAGCCCGAGCAGGAACGCCGTGCCTATGCCAATGCGCGACGGCTGGTGCACACCCCAAAAGGCCAGCAGCAGCAGCAGGACATCGGGCATCCAGGGCACGTGGCCCAAGGGCAACATGTTGAACGCCAGCGCCGCCACAAGACTTGCGCCAATAAATACAGGATTGGCCGGCAACAGAAGCTGCTGGCCGCGGGGCATGATCATGGCGATCCTCCCGTCATGATCGGCGCCAGCCCACTCATTTACGCCCCCTTTTCTTGCCTGCATTGTCTTCGGGCGCAGGCCCAGGGCGCTGTGGCAATTGTCCTGCGACCGGTTCGAGCAAGAGCACATGGTGCGCACCCTGGATGGCCGCGACAGGGGCGCAATAGATGCGTGCAAACGCAGAATCGGCACGCCGTTCGACACGCACCACCCGGGCCACCGGCAGCCCGGTCGGATACACGCCGTCCAGCCCGCTGGTGGTCAGCAGATCGTTTTCCTGGACATCGGCGTTCGCTGACACAAACCGCAACTCCATGCCACCACCATGGCTGGCCACAGGGTCGCCATAGGCCACGCCCCGCGCGTTGGTGCGCATGTTGACCACCGGAATGGCCTGGTCTCGGTCGATGAGCAACGTCACTTCACTGATAAAAGGATAGACCCGGGTGACCTGCCCCAGCACACCTGCGCCGTCGAGCACCGGAGACCCCGGCTGCACGCCGGCATCCTGGCCACGGTCCACCATGACCCGGCGTGAATAAGCATCAGTGGTCTCATACAGGATTTGCGCGGCCTGAGATGCTCCTTGCAGGCGCGCGCGCAAATCCAGCAACCGGCGCAGGCGGTCATTTTCCTGGGCCAGCTGATCGGCTTGGTGGGCTCTTTGAGATTGCAGCACCAATTGCTTGCGCGCCAGGTCGGATTCAGACTGTGCGGCCTGCAGGGCCTGGAAATACCCGGCCGCTTCTCCCGCCATTTCCACCGGCTTGACCATGGCCCATTGGGCAGGATAAAGAAGGGCTGCGATCGTCTTGCGTAAAGGGTCCGTCACATGGAACCGGGCATCCGCCACCATCAAAAACAGCGCCAAGGCGCTGTACAGGACAAGCTGAGAAATGGCCGAAGGCCCCTGTCGCATGAAGGAGGGGGCACGACGATCCAGCGTTCCAAGCGGCATGCGGGCCCTCTTTCAGGCAGGCAGCACGGTGGCATGTACCACCATGGCTGACGGGCGAAGTTGAACAGCCTGGTTCATGCAGCGAAAGCGCCGGGCCACGGTGGGAGTGACGCCTGAGTGGTTCAATCGCTGGTGAAGATGCTGCCGGCGCGGTCCATGCGTTCGAGCGCAATGCCGCAGCCGCGCACCACACAGGTCAAGGGGTCTTCCGCCACCAGCACGGGCAACCCTGTTTCCTCAGCGAGCAGGCGATCGAGGTCGCGCAGCAGAGCACCGCCACCGGTCAGCATCATGCCGCGCTCGGCGATGTCGGCACCCAGTTCTGGCGGGGTTTGCTCCAGCGCATTCTTGACAGCCGAAACGATCTGGTTGAGCGGCTCTGTCAGGGCTTCGAGCACTTCGTTGCTGGAAATGGTGAAACTGCGTGGCACGCCTTCGCTGAGGTTGCGACCACGCACTTCCATTTCGCGCACTTCCGAACCCGGAAAAGCACTGCCGATATGTTTCTTGATGGACTCGGCTGTGGGTTCACCAATCAGCATGCCGTAGTTGCGGCGGATGTAACTGATGATGGCCTCATCGAACTTGTCGCCCCCCACGCGCACGCTGCCCTTGTAGACCATGCCGCCCAGCGAAATCACGCCCACTTCTGTCGTGCCGCCACCGATGTCGACCACCATCGAGCCACTGGCCTCGCTGACGGGCAGCCCCGCGCCAATGCCAGCAGCCATAGGTTCCTCAATGAGATAGACCGCTGTAGCACCCGCGGCCTCGGCAGCATCCTTGATCGCGCGGCGTTCCACCTGGGTCGAGCCGCAGGGTACGCAGATGATGATGCGCGGGCTGGGCGTGAGCAGGGTGCGGGGATGCACCATCTTGATGAACTGCTTGATCATCTGCTCGGTGATGACGAAATCCGCAATCACGCCGTCCTTCATCGGGCGGATGGCCTCGATGTTGCCAGGCACCTTGCCGAGCATGGCCTTGGCTTCGCGGCCCACAGCCTGGATGACCTTCTTGCCGTGCGGTCCACTTTCGTGGCGTATGGCCACCACCGAGGGCTCATCCAGAACGAGGCCCTTTCCGCGGGCAAATATCAGGGTATTAGCGGTGCCAAGGTCAATGGCAAGATCGGTGGAAAAATACCGACGGAAAATTCCGAACATTCAAAAATCCTCTCGGGCACAGCAAGCGCCTCGGCCTGCCATCGCCGGTTTTGTGGTGTCTAATCTGGGACTATTGCGCGCATTGACCCGCCAATTGCGGTGTATAGCGGCAAAGGCGGGATAATAACGCATCCCCTGTGAATAACTTCTGCCGGACCACCCGCTTGCTAAGCTTTACATCCGGTTTCCGACCCTTTTCCCCCTATGGCACTGACTCCCCAGGACATCGTCCGCATTGCCCATCTGGCACGCCTTGAAATCAGCCCCAGCGAAAGTGAGCAAGCGCTCACGCAGTTGAACGGCTTCTTCAATATTGTGGAAAAGATGCGCGCCGTGGACACCCAGGGCATCGAACCCCTGTCCCACCCCGTAGCCACCATTCAGGACATTGCGCTGCGCCTGCGCGAAGACATCGCCAGCGAGCCCAACGCACGCGATGCCAACCAGAAAAACGCCCCGGCCGTCGAGCGGGGCTTGTTCCTTGTGCCCAAAGTGATCGAGTAAGGCCTGTATGACCACCCGCACCGCACTGCATGACCTGGGCGTGGCCCAGCTTGCCGCCGAACTGCGCCAACGCCGCGTCTCCGCCGTCGAAGTGGCGCAGCATTTCCTGGCCCGCGCCCGCCAGCACCAGAATCTGGGCGCTTTCGTGGCCCTGAACGACGATGCCACGCTGGCGCAAGCGCGCAATGCCGACGTACGGCTGGGCAGCGGTACCGCCGGCCCACTCGAAGGCGTTCCCCTTGCGCACAAAGACATTTTCGTCACCCGCGATTTCCCGACCACTGCCGGATCCCGGATGCTGGCCGGATACCAGTCACCCTTCGACGCCACCGTGGTCACGCGACTGGCCGGGGCGGGCGCAGTCACCCTGGGCAAACTCAATTGCGACGAGTTCGCCATGGGTTCTGCCAATGAAAACTCGGCCGTGGCCCCCATTGGTTTCGACGCCCCTGCACCGGTGCGCAACCCCTGGGCGACGGACCGCATTCCCGGCGGTTCATCGGGCGGCAGCGCGGTCGCTGTGGCAGCGCGCCTGGCACCGGCCGTCACAGGCACGGACACCGGCGGATCGATCCGCCAACCCGCCAGCTTCTGCGGTATTACGGGGATCAAGCCCACCTATGGCCGCGCATCGCGCTACGGCATGGTGGCCTTTGCCTCCAGCCTGGACCAGGCCGGCCCCATGGCCCGTTCGGCCGAAGATTGCGCCCTGCTGCTCTCGGCCATGTGCGGCCCCGACCCGGACCGCGATTCCACCTCTCTCGACTTGCCTGCCGAGGACTTCAGCCGCTCGCTGAATGACTCCATTGAAGGCCTGCGCATCGGCATCCCGGCCGAGTTCTTTGGCGAGGGCCTGTCTCCCGATGTGCGCGCCGCAGTAGACGGCGCACTCAAGGAATACGAGAAGCTCGGCGCAAAATTAGTGCCCATCAGCCTGCCGCGCACCGAGTTGTCTATTCCCGTCTACTACATCATTGCCCCGGCCGAGGCCAGCTCGAACCTGAGCCGCTTTGACGGCGTGAAATTCGGCCACCGCGCCAAGGACTTTTCCGACCTCGAAGACATGTACAAAAAGACCCGCGCCGAAGGCTTTGGCGCCGAGGTCAAACGCCGCATCATGATTGGCGCCTACGTCCTCTCACACGGCTATTACGACGCCTACTACCTGCAGGCGCAAAAGATCCGGCGCATGATCGCCGACGACTTCCAGAACGCCTTCCAGCAATGCGACCTGATCGCCGGCCCCGTGGCGCCCACCGTGGCCTGGAAGCTGGGCGAGCACGGCAGCGACCCGCTGGCCGACTACCTGGCCGACATCTTCACGCTGCCCGCATCGCTGGCCGGCCTGCCCGGCATGAGCCTGCCCGCAGGCTTTGGCGAAGGCGGCATGCCCGTGGGCCTGCAGCTCATCGGCAACTATTTTCAGGAAGCGCGCCTGCTCAATGCAGCGCACCGCCTGCAGCAGGCCACGGACTTCCATCTGCGCAGCCCGCTCTGAATACCATAGCTGCTTGCGCTTGATTAATAAGTATTTCAGCATAAAAACATGCTGAAACCAATATAAATCAAGCGCTGGCAGCTCCTCTTTTTGATAGCCAAGGACAGCTCCCCATGTCTGCGAAACTGATCCACGGGTACGAAGTCGTCATCGGCTTCGAGACCCACACCCAGCTGGCCACCCACAGCAAGATCTTCAGCCGCGCCAGCACCGCCTTTGGCGCCGAGCCCAACACCCAGGCCTGCGCCGTGGACATGGCCCTGCCCGGCACCCTGCCCGTGATGAACCGCGAGGCCGTAGCCTGCGCTATCAAATTAGGACTGGCATTGGGCTCCCACATTGCGCCAGTGAGCATTTTTGCCCGCAAGAACTACTTTTACCCTGATCTTCCCAAGGGCTACCAGATCAGCCAGTTTGAGATTCCGGTGGTTCAGGGCGGTGAGGTGTCTTTCTTCCTGGGTGACGAGAAGAAAACCGTGCGCCTGGTGCGGGCCCACCTCGAAGAAGACGCGGGCAAGTCGTTGCACGAAGAATTCCACGGCATGAGCGGCATCGACCTGAACCGTGCCGGCACGCCGCTGCTGGAGATCGTGACCGAACCCGACATGCGCTCCTCCGAAGAAGCTGTCGCCTACGCCAAGGAGCTGCACAAGATCGTGACCTGGATCGGCATCTGTGACGGCAACATGCAGGAAGGGTCGTTTCGCTGCGACGCTAACGTCTCGGTGCGCAAACCAGGCGCCGAACTGGGCACGCGCCGCGAGATCAAGAACCTCAACAGCTTCAAGAACATGCAGCAGGCGATCGACTACGAGATCCGCTGGCAGATTGAAGAGATCGAAGACGGCCGCACCATCGAGCAAGCCACGGTGCTGTTCAACCCCGACACGGGTGAAACACGCGCCATGCGCACCAAGGAAGACGCGGCCGACTACCGCTATTTCCCCGACCCCGACCTGCCGCCGCTGGTGATTGCCCCCGAGTGGGTGGAGAACACCCGCGCGCAAATGACAGAATTGCCCCGTGCCATGGCGGCGCGCTTCGTGCAGGACTACGGCCTGCCCGAATACGACGCCACCACGCTGACGCAGAGCAAGGCCATGGCGGCCTATTTTGAGGCAGCAGCCCAGGCCAGCGGCCAGGCCAAGCTGGCGAGCAACTGGATCATGGGAGAAATGTCGCGGCGCCTGAACGCAGGCGAGATGTCGGCCGCACAAGCGCCCATCGCCACCGCGCAAATGGCCGCCATGCTGTCGCGCATTGCCGACGGGACCATATCGAACAACGCCGCCCGGCAAGTTTTCGACGAGCTCTGGACCGGTCAAGGCAGTGACGTGGACGCGATCATTGAAGCCAAGGGCCTCAAGCAGATGAATGACAGCGGCGCACTGGAAAAAATCGTCGACGAGGTGATCGCCGCCAATCCCGACAACGTCGCGCAGTTCAAGGCTGGCAAAGACAAGGCGTTCAACGCGCTGGTGGGCCAGGTCATGAAAGCCAGCAAGGGCAAGGCCAACCCGCAACAGGCCACCGACCTGCTGCGCGCCCGCCTGGGTTAGCGCGCTGTCGTGGAGGGCGCGGGCAGGGACAGCGCCGGCACGGGACGCTGAGTGGCCCACAGCTTGCGCAGCTGGGCCAGTTCCTCATCAAAGCGTTGGTGGATACGGCGCTTTTCCTGGTCTTGTCCGGCAATGAAGCGGCGCTGCTCCTGCACTTCTTCATCGTTCTCGGCCAACTGGCGGCGCAGCATCATGGGGGCTTTGGCCGGGTCCTTGCGGTAAAACTCCATTTCCAGGTCCAGCGTCTTGCGCCTGCCGTGCAGGTCTGCGATACGCTGGGTGGCTGTGGCAGTCACTGCATCCACCTGGGCAAGGGCCAGGGCGCGCTCCGCATCATGGGAGGCCTTGTCGGGGTAGCGGGCAAGCAGGACGCGCTCACGCTTGCGCTCATCGGCAATGCGGTTGCGTTCTTCCTGCTCCTTGCGGCGCTCGACCTCCAGCGCGGCACGTTCATGGTCGGTCAGGGTCGGGCCGATGACGCGGCGCACGGTGCCCGTGGGACCCAGCTCGCGCTGCTCACGGTCGATGCATTCCGGAATGGGGCGGTCAGACGTGAGTTTGCGGCCCTGCTTGTCCACGCAGGTGTAAACGCTTTGGGTATTGGCCGGCGCATTCTGGGCGGCCACCACCGCACACAGGCCTGCCAGCACGCTACCCACCAACAGCTTCAACACCGATCGTTTCAATGGATCACCCTTCATCGACTCCGTACTGCTGGCGGTAGGCCAGCACCTTTTCGCGGTGGGCCGCCATGTCGGCACGGCCCTGCGCATCGGACAAGTAGAGCAATAAGTCTGCCAGTGTGGCGATGGCGCACACCTGCAGCCCAAGCTGGTGGCGCACATACTGCACCGCACTGTGGGGCACATCGTGCCCATTCTCGGTGGCTTTTTCTTGCCGGTCCAGCGCAATGGCCACGGCATGCGGCGTGGCCCCCGCCGCCTGGATCAGGGCGATCGACTCGCGCGCTGCCGTACCGGCAGACATCACGTCGTCGATGATGAGCACCCTTCCGCGCAGCGGCGCGCCTACCAGGGTACCCCCTTCGCCGTGGTCCTTGGCCTCTTTGCGGTTGTAGGCAAAGGGCACATTGCGGCCCCGCCGTGCCAATTCCACTGCGACAGTGGCGGCCAGCGGAATGCCCTTGTAGGCCGGGCCAAACACCATGTCGAACTCGATCCCGCTGGCCAGCAGGGCTTTTGCATAGAATTCTGCGAGGCGGCCGAGTTTGAGGCCATCGTCGAAAAGTCCTGCATTAAAAAAATAAGGACTGAGGCGGCCTGCCTTGGTCTTGAACTCGCCAAACCGCAGGACACCGGATTCCACGGCAAACTGCACAAAACCCTGCGCCAGATCGTCTCCTGACTCTGTATGCGCGCCAACATCCACCATGGGGAATTCCTTGTTCAGATTAACCAGCCTCAATCTCAACGGCATCCGTTCCGCCACCAGCAAGGGCGTGGAGCAATGGATCGCCGACACCGGGCCGGATTGTATTTGTGTGCAGGAGGTCAAGGCACAGGCCGCCGATGTTCAAGACCGATTTGAACAACTGGCGGGCTTGCAGGGCCATTTCCATTTTGCCCAGAAAAAAGGCTACTCAGGCGTCGGGATTTACACCCGGCATGAACCCAGCGAAGTGATCGCCGGATTCGACGGCGGCGAGTTCGACGCCGAGGGCCGCTATGTTGAACTGCGCTTTGACACCCCGGCGCGCAAGCTCTCGATCATCAGCGCCTATTTTCCCAGCGGCTCCTCGGGCGAGGACCGCCAGCTGGCCAAATACCGCTTCCTGGCGGCTTTTCATCCGCACTTGATGCGGGCCAAAAGGGAGCGTGAGTTCATTCTGTGCGGCGACATCAACATCGCCCACCAGCAAATCGACCTGAAAAACTGGCGCAGCAACCAGAAAAACAGCGGCTTCCTGCCGGAAGAACGCGCCTGGATGACAAAGTTGTTGCACACAACTGATCCAGAAGGCGGCCTGATAGACGTTTACCGTCAGTTACAACCCACCGCCACCGACACCGCCTACACCTGGTGGAGCAACCGCGGACAAGCCTACGCCAACAACGTCGGATGGCGGCTGGACTACCACCTGGCCACCCCTGCGCTCGCAGCCCTGGCACGCGCTGAATCCATCTACAAGGGCGAAAAATTCTCCGACCACGCGCCCTTGACCGTGGACTACTCCTTCGATCTCTGACGCCGCCCAGACCATGCCCACACCGACTGCCAACGGCACGCCTTCGACCTTCTTCGAGCCCCGCGATAACGAGTCGCTGTGGAAACTGGTCACCACGCCCCACCCGCTGGTCGGCAAGGCCAGGCACCTGGGCGAAGCCTTGGTCAACGCCGAGATGGTGGCTCCAGCCACGCTGATGGCGGGGCTGCGGGCGCAGCAGGGGGAGCGCGAACAGGGCATTAAGCGCCTGATTGGCCAAATCCTGGTAGAGCAAGGCCACCTTTCGCAGGACCAGTTGCGCGAGGCTATTGCCTCGTGGCTGGGTGAATACGTGGTGCACCCCGAACACCTGCAGCCCGACGCCACCGCGCTGGCGCTGGTGCCGCGCGGCGTGGCCGAGCGCGAGTCGGTGCTACCGCTGCTGGCACGCGAGGATGCGCTGGTGGTGCTGATGGCCGATCCCTACGACCGCACGCTGCTCGATGAGCTGCGCTTTCTCACCCAGCGCCGCCTGATCCCGCTGCAGGCGGCCCCCGGCACCCTGCTGCCAGCCATTGCCAAGGCTTACAGCGTGCACCCGGCCAGCCCAACGGCCTCCGCTCCGCCTGCAGCCGCAGGTCGTGCAGGCAATGGCCCCCATGCCCCTTCTGCGGCGCGCGCCTCGTCGCAGGAACTGGTTGTCAACCTGAGCAGCAGCACGCCCGAAAGCGAAGCCGCCCAGGCCGATGTGGTGACCGAGTCCGACAACACCCTGGTGCGCCTGATCAACTCGATCATCGACGAGGCCATTGCCCACCGGGCGTCTGACATCCACATCGAGACCGAGCCTGCGCCGCAAAACGTGCGCGTGCGGCTGCGCATTGATGGCGACCTGGTGCCCTACCTGGAGCTGCCCGCGCGCTTTCGCTATGCCATGGTGGCGCGCATCAAGATCATGGCGACGATGGACATCTCCGAGCACCGCAAACCGCAGGACGGCAAGATCGACTTCTCGCGTTTTGGCGGTCCCCCCGTGGAGTTGCGCGTCGTCACCGTGCCCACCTCGCGCGGCCTCGAAGACGTGGTGCTGCGCCTGCTGGCCGGGGCCAAGCCGCTGCCGCTGGACAGCATTGGCCTCAATCCCGCCAACCTGATCTCCATGCGCGAAGTGGTGCAAAAGAGCTATGGCCTGGTGCTGGTGGTCGGCCCCACGGGCTGCGGCAAGACCACCACGCTGCATTCGGTGATCAGCGACATCAACACCGCCGGGCGCAAGATCTGGACGGCCGAGGACCCGATCGAAATCACCCAGAGCGGCCTGCGCCAGGTACAGGTCAACCCGCGCATAGGCTGGACTTTTGCCGCCGCCATGCGCACCTTTTTGCGCGCCGACCCCGATGTCATCATGATCGGCGAAATGCGCGATGAGGAAACCGCACGCATCGCCATCGAAGCCTCGCTCACGGGCCACCTGGTGCTCTCCACCCTGCACACCAATTCGGCGCCGGAAAGCGTCGCGCGGCTGCTGGAGATCGGACTGGATCCGTTCAACTTCTCCGACTCGCTGCTGGCCATCCTCGCCCAGCGCCTGGTGCGCCGCCTGTGCACCGGCTGCCGCGAGCCCTGGATGGCCGACGAAGACACCCTGCAGGCCATGGCTGCCCAGTACCTTGAAAGCAGCTCCTCCAACACCCACGAAGCCCGCACGGTGCAGGTGGAGCGCTGGCGCAGCAGCTTTGGCAACGAGACCGGCGATATCACGCTGTGGCGCCACAAAGGCTGCAGCCAGTGCGAACAGCACGGCTACCGTGGGCGCATGGGCATCCACGAGCTGATGATGAGCAGCGAAGCCATCCGCCAGCACATCCGCCACCGCGCCTCGGCCACCGAGATTCGCCTCACGGCCCTGGCGGCCGGCATGCTCACGCTGCGCCAGGACGGCATTGAAAAGGTGCTGCAAGGACTGACCGACATGTCCGAAGTGATCGCCGCCACCAATTTGTGAAGACTACATAAAAAATATGCTTGTAACTCTTACCCAGTAAGCGTTACAAGCTATTAAATCAATAGTGAATTCAGCCATCCATCGATGGCGAGCGCCCCCGACGCCAGGGCCTCACTCCACCAGCGCACCAGGAGACGGGGCTTGCTGTGCGTGCGTATCCGCAATGGCGCTGAGCAAATCGCTGATGCGCACCGGCTTTTCCAGCACACAGGTCACTCCAAGGGCCTGCAGGCGCGCGGCATCGACGGGCTTGCCATCGGTCGCCAGCACAACCACCCGGGCATCCCGGGCGGTGGCGAACCGGCCTTGCCTGAGCTCGTCCAGCAACGCCATCGCCTGTGCCCCCTCCGCAAGATCGAGCACCAGGCCCGCAAAGGGCCCGCCCGCCAGCAGCGTCCGGGCACGGCCCACATTGCTGGCCTCATGGAAGTCCACCATGCCGAGATCACGGGCGACCATGGCAATGGTGCGGCGCAAGACAAACTGCGGCTCGATCAGCAAGATTCGCGGTAGCGGTGCAGTCATTCGTCACCCTCTTTTCCGGCCAGGGTCTCGTTGGCCAGGCAGCGTAGCGCATCCAGAATCGACAGCTCCACCGCACCCAAGGTGCGCGGCACGGTATCGAGCACGCACAAGGTGCCAATGCGGTGCCCGCTGGGGGAACTGAGCGGGGCACCCGCATAAAACCGGATATGGGGCGCACCCACCACCTGCGGATTGTCGGAAAAACGGGCGTCACTGCGGGCGTCCTCGACGACAAACAGCCCATTTTTCATGATGGCGTGCCCGCAAAACGAGATGTCCCGCGCCGCCTCCGTGATCTCCACGCCCACACGCGACTTGAACCACTGGCGCTGTCCATCCACCAGGGAGAGCAAGGCGATGGGCATGTCCAGCTGCTCGGCGGCAAAACGGGCCAGCCTGTCGTAGCGCTCCTCGGGCGGTGTATCCAGCAGCAGCAGGTCGCGCAAAGCTTGCAGTCGATCGGCCTCATCGACGGGTATGGGTGCGGGTGTCATGGCAAATCCTGCGGTGATAGAGGAAAGTGAAGTCGCTGGGCTCATCCCAGCAGATAGGCCATCTGGGCCAGATCGACCACGACCAGGTTGGCGTGGTCGACCGCGCCTCGGGCATTGATCAGCGCCAACTCACCCATGGCGCCCATGCGCATGCCGCTGCGCCGCGCGCTATGGGCCGGCAACCAGTCGCTCAGGCTGCGGATGGCGATGCCGACAGGCGCTGCCGCACTCCCCCGCGCCTGGAGGAGTACGGCCAGACGGGGGTCGGTTTGCCCTGCTGCTTTGCCAATGGCGGGCAGGTTGGCAACATGCACCGTGCGACCACGCCACGCGAGCACGGCCCGCCGCCCTTGCCGGAGATCCTCCCTGGCTTCGGGGGGTAGCTCCACCACACCCACAATGCCCTCCACCGGAGAGGCGTAACGCTGGTCCGCATCAAACACCAGGTAGGGCAAGGGCTCGGTGGCCTCCAGCGGCGCGGCGCCGCTTTTGGCATTCGCTGGGGCCACGGCCATTCGACTGATGGAAGCTTCGGGGGTCACGCCAAAGAGCTTGGCGACATCCAGAATTTGCAGCCTGCCCCGGTCCGCCAGCAGGGCCACGCCGGCCAGCAAGGCCTCGTCGGGCGTGCGTGCCACTGCGCCATGCTCCAGTTCTACAAACTGTGTGCACGCCGAGACCGTCAGCCCCAGCACCAATGGCCCGTGGCTCACCACCACCATCCAAGGCGCAGCCTGGCGATCGCTGGCCTGGCGGCCTTCGCTGATATCGACCAGCGGCAACTTGCGCCCCTGCCACTGGCCAATGGCCCAACTGCGCTCGGCGGGCCCCAACGCCAGTTCTGCCACGGGCACGGGCACCACCCGCTCCACGGCGTCCACAGGCACAGCCCACTTCTCGGTACCGATCAGGAACACCGCGTAACGCCTGGTGCCGGCTCCCGGTTTTAGGGCATGGGCCGATGCCTGCGTGTCCAACGGCACGGCAGGGGCCCTGTCTGCGGCCTCACACCAGGCCTGGCCCAATCGCATCAGGCGCGCAACTTCCAGAATGCACAGCGTCGGCGCGTTCGCTGATGCGGGAACCACCGACTCGAACAGTTCGTTGTCATCCGGCACATGGTGCACCCGGCGGATGTCGGCTAAAGCCACCGCCTTCACGCCCAGCACAGCGTCCACCCGTATGCCCAGCCACCCACCCGCGTGCTGCAGCACCAGCAACCTTTGCCGCGCCACATCGTCGCTGGCTGCCTCTAGAGGCAGCCAGCGCTCCAGCGCCACGATGGGCACCGCTGCACCAGCCACGTCGGCAACCCCCAGCAATGCACCACTGCGGCGGGGCAGCGCTGTCAGGCCGTGCGGCGGCAGGGGCAACGCCTGAAGGACTTGATCAATAGGAATGGCGATGTCACAGGCCCCGACGCGCACATGCACATGTGGCACCACCGCAGCGCGGGTGACCGAGGGGGCTTGCATCACCTCTTCCATCACGCCGTTCAATCGGCTTTGCGCGGGCTGCCGCTGCCTTGCAGGTCTTCCAGCAGCTTGGCCACATCCTGGGTCGAATGCTCTTGCTCGTCGGTGGCCGTACGAATCTCGCTGATGGAGCGCGTGGTGTTTTCCACGGCGCCCAGAATGCGCGAGAACGCAGCGTCCACTTCCTCGGACAGGCGGCTCCCTTCGGTGACGCGGCTGACCGTCTGGTGGATCAGCTTGGCAATTTCGCGAGCTGCCAGCGACGACTTCTCCGCCAGCTTGCGCACTTCGTCGGCCACCACCGAAAAGCCTACGCCTTGCTCCCCCGCACGCGCCGCCTCGATGGCCGCGTTGAAGGCCAGCAGATGGGTCTGGCTGGAGATTTCGCTGATCGTGTCCACGATTTCGTGGATGTCAGACGACGAGCGTTCAATGGCAATGATGGCGTCACGCGAGCGGCGCACCAGCTCGCTGCCCTCGCCCGCCTCGCGCTGCGTCTGCTCGGCCAGCTCGGTGGAGCGGCCTGCGCTGCGCGCCAGCCGCTTGATCGATTCCGTCATCGCGCGCAGCACCTCGGTGATGTCATGCACCTTTTGCGCCACCGCACGCTCGCGCTGCACCTGGGCGGTGATGTCCGTCGAATATTTGACCACCTTGTAGGGCCTGCCATCGACATCGAGGATGGGGTTGTAGGTGGCCTGGATCCAGACCTCTGCCCCGTGCTTGCCGATGCGGCGATAGCGCGCGCTCTGGAACTTGCCCTCGCCCAGATCGGCCCAGAAGTCGCGGTACGTCTGGCTTTGCACCAGGCCAGGCTCGCAGAACATGCTGTGATGCTGCCCCCGAATTTCCGCCAGGGTGTAGCCCATGGTGCGCAGAAAGTTCGGGTTGGCGGTTTGCACGTTGCCCTCCATATCGAACTCGATGACCGCTTGCGACAAGCCAATGGCATCGATCTTGCCCTTGGTCTCCGCAGCGGTGTTCATGTCGTTCGTGATGTCCACGGCGAACTTGACCACCTTGTACGGTTTGCCGGTGACATCCAGAATGGGGTTGTACGAGGCCTGGAGCCATATCTCCTGGCCGTCTTTCGACAGGCGGCGAAAGCGCCCGGCAATGAATTCGCCCCGGCCCAGTCGCTCCCACAAATTCGCATACTCGCTGGAATTCGCAAACCCGGGCTGGCAGAACATGCGATGGTGCTGACCCAGGACCTCGTCCAGCCCATAGCCAAACGCCTCTAGAAAATTCGTGTTGGCCTCCAGAACATGGCCCACAAGATCGAACTCGATCACCGCCTGTACACGGTTAATCGCCGCAATCTTGCCTTCAAAATCTGCTTGCTGAATCCGCTGCGCGGTGATGTCAGTGGCCAGTTTGACCACGCCTACCGTCCGGCCTTCGGCATCACGCACCGGGTTGTAAGAAGCCTGCAACCAGACCTGCTTGCCCGCCTTGGTGATCCGCAAAAACACCTCCTCGCGCACCTGTCCGGCGCGCAGCCCTTCCCACAGGGCCCGGTACGAATCGCTGCTCGTAACTTCAGGGGGGCAGAACATGCGGTGGTGCTGCCCGACCACCTCATCGGCGGTGTAGCCCATCAAATCCAGAAAAAGGCCATTGGCCCGCTGCACCCGGCCATCCAGGTCAAACTCGATGACGGCTTGCACATGTTCCAGGGCCGCCAGCAAGGCCGCCGTGCGCGCAGCTTCCAGGGGGGCGGTGGAGAGTGTTTCTGTAGGAGTATTCATGGGGGTGTTGTTTTGGCAAAACGCCGCTCGGCAATCCATTTTTTCGGGTCGTTCAGGATCGGCAACACCGGGGGAGCACGACCGCCGATCGCATGCACCGGAGCCGAAACTGCAACCAGATGCAACGGCGCAATAAGTATGTCTTAAATTGGCTTTTCTGGCACTTGACGTCCCCGATCACCCGCAAAACTACACTTGCACCATTGGTTTGAAACCGTGCTTCGAACCGTGAAGCTTTGCTATCCATTACCTGCCCACCGCCATGCTCCAGTACCTCACCGTCCCTGTGACCGCCTTTCAACAAAACGCCTCCCTTGTCTGGTGCGACGCCACCCACAAAGCCGCCGTGATCGACCCAGGCGGCGATCTGGACACACTGCTGGCCCATGCCAAGCGGCTGGGGGTGGCGTTAGAGCAAATCTGGCTCACACACGCCCACATCGACCACGCAGGAGGCACGGGCGAGCTGGCCCAGCGCCTGCAACTGCCCATCGTTGGGCCGCACCCCGGCGACCAGTTCTGGATTGACGGTTTGCCACAGCAAAGCGCGATGTTCGGTTTTCCACCCGCACAGCACTTCACGCCCACCCGCTGGCTCGCCGATGGCGACCAGGTGCAGATCGGCAACGAGACGCTCCATGTGCGCCATTGCCCGGGCCACACGCCCGGCCATGTGGTGTTCCACGCCCCGCAGATCGACCGGGCCTTTGTGGGCGACGTGCTGTTTGCCGGCAGCATTGGCCGCACGGATTTCCCGCAGGGCAACCACGAGCAGCTCATCGACAGCATCGTGCAGCGCCTGTGGCCCATGGGCGACCAGACGGTGTTTATTCCCGGGCATGGCCCGGAAAGCACTTTCGGGCGCGAACGCAAAAGCAACCCTTACGTCAGCGGAACCTGAGGGGTTTGCGGGCGGCTTGTGCAGCCGCCCGCAAACTCCACCTCGCTTTTTCAGGTCATTTCGGCTTCTAACGCCCGACAGACAAGCGCAAAAAGCTATTAACTAAATAGCAGAATCACCCATTGCGCCGCGCCGCCTGGTACAGCCCCTGCACCTTGGGCACGTTCTGCTCCAGCTCACGGATGCGCGCAGGGCCCGAAGGGTGGGTGGACAGAAACGCCAGCCCGCCCTGTTTGCTGCCCGTGGCGTTGCCCATCTTCTGCCACAGGGTAACGGCCGCCGAGGGGTCGTAGCCAGCGCGTGCCGCCAGCTCCAGCCCGACCAGGTCCGCCTCGCTTTCGTCCGACCGGCTGAACTGCAGCGACAGCAGTTGCCCGCCCAAACTGGCCGCCACATTGCCCAGGTCGCCCAGCCCCAAAAGCTGCGAGCCCAGCCGCAGCGCCAGGTTGGTGCCTTGCGTCTTGGCAATACGTTCACGCGCATGTTCGCGCAGCGCGTGGGCCATTTCGTGGCCCATGACCATGGCGGTCTCGTCCTCGGTCAGCTTGAGCTGGTCCAGGATGCCGGTATAGAAAGCGATCTTGCCGCCCGGCATGCAGAAGGCGTTGACCTGTTTGCTGCCAATCAGGTTGACCTCCCAGCGCCAGTTGCGGGCACGGTCGTTCCAGGGCGCGGTGAAGGGAATCAGGCGGCGTGCGATGGCGTGCAGGCTTTCGAGCTGGGGATGCCCAGGCGGCGCCAGCGCACGCTGGGCGCGGGCCTGCGCCAGCAACTGGCCGTACTGCTGCACGGCGGATTGCTCCAGGGTTTCGGCCGGTACCAGGCGGCGCACGCCGGAGGCCGAGCCCACATCAACCTGGGCGAGCACCGGCGCGGCCGCACTGGCGCCGGCCGCCAGCAAAAAGGCCCGGCGGGCAGACCAAGGGGACGAAGGCGCAGCTGTGGGAGTGGGGCAAAACAGGCACATGCAGGAATAATAGACAAAAACCACGCTGCCTCATGCCAGACAACCACGCAACCACGCCCCCCGACAGCCCGCCCCGCACCCCTTGGCTGCAGACCCTGCGCGTGTACCTGGAACCCGCCAGTCTGCGCATGCTGACGCTGGGATTCTCTGCTGGGCTGCCCCTCTTGCTGGTACTGGGCACGCTGAGTTTTCGCCTGCGCGAGGCGGGCATTGACCGCAGCACCATCGGGTACCTGAGCTGGGTGGGGCTGGCCTATGGCTTCAAGTGGGTGTGGGCGCCGCTGGTGGACCGCCTGCCCATCCCGCTGCTGACCCGGCTGATGGGGCGGCGGCGCAGCTGGCTTTTGCTGTCACAGGGCATGGTGGTGGCCGGGCTGGTGGGCATGGCGCTGGCCGACCCGCGCCTCACCCTGGGCCCCATCGTGTGGTGCGCGCTGGCGGTGGCGTTTGGCTCGGCCACGCAAGATATTGCGCTCGATGCCTTTCGCATCGAATCGGCGGACACCAACCACCAGGCGGCGCTGGCCGCCTCGTACCAGACGGGTTACCGCCTGGCCATGATCTGGGCCGGTGCGGGGGTGCTGTGGATTGCGGCGCGCTCCGAGGTGGCTCCCGCCCTCGGGCAGGCCGTGGCCCAGGGGGTGGCGGCGTACCAGAACGGCGCATGGCGGGCCGCTTACCTGGCCATGGCCGCCTCGATGGCGGTGGGTGTGGTCACGGTGTTGTTCTCGCGCGAGCCCGCACCGATGCAACTGCCGCCGCCCAAAGACGCAGCCGAATGGATCAGGGGCGCCGTGGTCGAGCCGTTTACCGATTTTTTGGGCCGCTACGGTTGGCACGCTGCGCTCATCCTGGCGCTGATCGCCGTGTACCGCATCAGCGATGTGGTGATGGGCATCATGGCCAACCCGTTTTATGTGGACATGGGTTTCACCAAGGACGAGGTCGCCGCCGTGACCAAGGTGTATGGCGTCATCATGACGCTGGTGGGCGCCTTTGTGGGCGGCGTGCTGTCGATGCGCCTGGGGGTGATGCGCATCCTGATGCTGGGTGCCGTGCTGAGCGCCTGCACCAACCTGCTGTTCGCCTGGCTGGCGGGGTACGGCCACGACGTGACGGCGCTGATTGCGGTGGTGTCGGCCGACAACCTGGCCAGCGGCATTGCGTCGGCGGCCTTCATTGCCTACCTGTCGAGCCTGACCAATGTACGCTACTCGGCCACGCAGTACGCGCTGTTCAGCTCCATGATGCTGCTGGCGCCCAAGTTCATTGCCGGGTTCTCCGGGGACTATGTCAACGCCTTTGGCTACGCACAGTTCTTTACGGCCACCGCGCTACTGGGGGCACCGGTGCTGGTACTGGTAGGGCTGGCTTCTCGTATCAAAACAAACTCCAACGCCCAGTCATCAAGCGCTGACAGCTCCTGATTTCATAGCTCCCAATTCCTTCATGCACTCCCGCGTTTACCGGGGCTTTACTCCCACGACACCCCCCCCTGACAGCACGGCGGCACGCTGTACCCACGTTGACAACCCGACTGCACTGAACCCATGGCCACGCAACTGCTGATGATCGAAGACGACGCCCGCCTGGCACAGATGGTGGGCGAATACCTGGGCCAGTCGGGCATGCAGGTCACGCACCACGGTGACGCCGCGGGCGGCCTGGCCCAACTCCAGGGGCCGGGCAGCAGCGGTCTGCCCGACCTGGTCATTCTTGACCTGATGCTGCCCGACATGGACGGCCTGGAGGT
Source organism: Simplicispira sp. 125 (assembly GCF_003096555.1). Classification (NCBI taxonomy): domain Bacteria; kingdom Pseudomonadati; phylum Pseudomonadota; class Betaproteobacteria; order Burkholderiales; family Comamonadaceae; genus Simplicispira; species Simplicispira sp. 125. Next base: position 3,009,158 of record NZ_QEKM01000001.1, read on the forward strand.
GTGCCGCCGCATCCGCGCACTGCAGGGGCCTGCAGCGCAGGTGCCGGTGCTCATGCTGACCGCCAAGGGCGACCCCATGGACCGCATCATCGGCCTGGAGATCGGCGCCGACGATTACCTGCCTAAACCTTTTGAGCCGCGCGAACTGCTCGCCCGTATCCGCGCCATCCTGCGCCGCCGCACCGATGGCGCACCGCCCGCCGTGCAAACCCTGCGCTTTGGCTCGCTGGAAATCGACCGCGATGCGCGCATCGTCACCGTCGGTGGCCAGCCCTGCGAGCTGACTTCGTACCAGTTTGACCTGCTCGTCGCGATGGCCGAGCGCGCGGGCCGCGTGCTCACGCGCGACCAGATCATGGAGGCCGTACGCGGGCGCGAACTGGAAGCCTTCGACCGCTCCATCGACGTGCACATGGGCCGCATCCGCGCCGCCATCGAACTGGACGCGAAGAACCCGCGCCGCATCCTCACCGTGCGCGGTGTGGGTTATGTGTTTGCCAAGCAGCAGGACTGACCGCGCCATGTTCTCGTTGTTCTCCCGCCGTCTGTACCTGCGCATCTGGCTGGCCGTGGTCGGGGGGGTCGCGGTGCTCACGCTGCTGGTCGGCTGGGCCTGGCGCGTGGCTGCCGAGCAAAATATTCAGCCCGAGGTGCCGCAGGGCCGCGAATTGGTGCTGCGCGACAGCGCGGGCAACACCCTGGTGACGGGCGTGGCCACGCGCATCCCCAGGCGGTCGCGGGAAGAAGGGGTGGAACTGCAGATCGAAGGCGAGGACGGCCGCAGTTACAGCCTGCAGTTTGGCCCCCGCCCACCCCGGGGGGAACGCCCACCGGGAGGGGGGTACCGCCAGGATGCCGCCTTCTGGACGCGCCCGCCGTTTGGTTTTTTGTGGATGCTGGGCCTGGTCGGCCTGGCCGTGGCCGTGGGGGTGTTTCCCATCATCCGGCGCCTGCTGGGGCGCCTGGACGTGCTGCAGCGCAGCGTGCAACGTTTTGGCGAGGGCGACCTGTCCGCCCGTGTGCCGGTCCATGGCAACGACGAAGTGGCCGAGCTGTCGCGCCAGTTCAATGCCGCCGCCACGCGCATCGAAGCCCTGATGCGCTCGCACAAGTCTTTGCTGGCCAATGCCTCGCACGAGCTGCGCTCGCCCCTCACGCGCATCCGCATGGGGCTCGAACTCATGGGCACGGGTCAGCCCGCGCCCGCCTTTCGCGCTGAAATCCTGCGCAACATTGCCGAACTGGACCAGCTGGTGGACGAAATTTTGCTCGCCAGCCGCCTCGACGCCCACGAGGCCGATGTGGGCACCATCGAGGCGGTGGACCTGGTGGGCCTGGCGGCGGAGGAATGCGCCCGGGTGGATGCAGACCTGGACGCCAGCACCGACGCACTGGAAGTGGCCGGCGTGTCCAAGCTGCTGCGCCGCGCCGTGCGCAACCTGCTGGAGAACGCACGGCGCTACAGCCAGGGCGAGATCACCGTCGTGGTGCGCCGCCTGGGCACCATGGCCGAAGTGCGTGTCTGCGACCGGGGCCCCGGCGTGCCGCCGGACCAGCGCGAACGCATCTTCGAGCCGTTCTACCGCCTGCCCGGCGCCAGCGAACGCGCCGGCAGCGTCGGCCTGGGCCTGGCCCTGGTGCGCTCGATTGCCGGGCGCCACCACGGCAGCGTGCACTGCGAAGACCACGTCGGCGGCGGTGCCTGTTTTGTGCTGCGCCTGCCGCTGCACCAAGGCAGCGGCGTGAGCGCGTGAGGCGGGTCAATGCAGCGCACACCTTGCGCTACAAAATAGTGAGCTGTTACCGCTTTATTCCAGAGGGTCTTAGATACTTTCCACATTGAACGTGCATATCAACAAGCGCTGGCAGCTCTTTTTTTAAGAGCATTCTTTCAACTTGCTGCACCGCAACCATGGCTTCGAGCAGCACCACTGCGCTGATGGCGCGAGAATGGCGCGATGACTGCCCTGCAACACTCCCGTTTCTCCACCCGTTTTGGTCTGACCACCCCCATCGCCCTGGCGCCCATGGCGCTGGCCTCGGGCGGTGCGCTGGCCAGCGCCTGTGCCCGTGCGGGCGCCCTCGGCCTGGTGGGTGGTGGCTATGGCGATCTGGCCTGGACGCAGCGCGAATACCGGCTGGCACTGGAGGCCGCCGACACCGGCCGCATCGGCTGCGGCTTCATCACCTGGAAACTCGACGAGGACGCCTCGGCGCTGGACTGGGTGCTCGACCTGCCCCCCACGCAGCGCCCGCGCGCCGTGATGCTGTCGTTTGGCGACGCACGCCGTTATGCACCGCGCATTGCGGCCAGCGGTGCGGCCCTGATCTGCCAGATCCAGTGCATGCAACAAGCCCCCGAGGCCATCGAAGCAGGCGCTGCCGTCATCGTGGCGCAAGGTGCCGAAGCGGGCGGACACAGCCTGAATGCGCTGAACGGGCGCGCCACCCTGACCTTGGTGCCGGAATTGGCCGACTGGCTGGCCCGCCACGCGCCAAGCACCTTGCTGCTGGCCGCTGGTGGCATTGCCGATGGCCGTACGCTAGCGGCAGTACTGGCGCTGGGTGCCGATGGCGCCCTGGTGGGCTCGCGCCTGTGGGCCACGCAGGAAAGCCTGGCCCCGGCGAGCGCCAAAGCCATCGCCCTGCAAACCGATGGCGACGGCACGGCGCGCACCGCCATCTTTGACATTCTGCGTCGCAAGAATTGGCCCGAGCCCTACGATTTCCGCGCCGTACGCAACGCTTTGCACCGCCAGTGGGAAGGCCGCATCGACACACTGCGCGCCCATCCTGAAGAAGCCCGCGCCCTGTACGACGCTGGCTGGCAAGCGAGCGACTATGCCGCCGCCCATGTCACCGTGGGCGAAGCTGTAGGATTGGTGCACGACCTGCCCGGAGCCGCCGAGCTGATCGCGCGCATGGGCCAGGAAGCCCAGGCCCGGCTACAGCAGCTGGTATAAAGACTTTACCGTGAACGCGCCTGCCCGGCCGCAGTCGGCTGGAGCGCCGCCAGCGTAAACGACACCATGAACAGATAGACCATGTTGCCGTTGAAATGGGCCAGAAACACCTGCGTCAGCCCAAAGCCCAGGTAACCCAAGGGAAGCAGCACCCCCACCAGGCGCAGGCACAGCGCCTGCCGGTCGACCAGGCCATCCGCCCCCAGAACGCGCACGCGCGTGGGCCAGAACAAGGCCAGTGGAACGGCATAAAAGAGCAGCAATCCACCCAGGCCCAGCACACCGCGCTTGGCAAACATGTCCAGCCACTCGTTGTGTGCATGCCCAAACTGCAGCACGATCGGGTGGGCCAGCCCCGCCGCCACACGGCGCTTTTTCTCCTGCTGGTAGCCCACCTCGCCCCAGCCGCCCAACGGCCGGTCCAGGCCCATATTCCACGCCAGTTGCCAGTGGTCCAGGCGCTGGCCTACCGAGGTGCGCGCATTGCCTTCGTCCACATACCCATTCATTTCACTTTGCGCCTGCTCCCAGCGCTGCTCGAGCTGCGGCGCCTGGTACCAGCTCAGCACAAGCACCAAGGCCAGCAGGCCTGCACCGCCCACCAGCACCCGCCGCCCCCACAGGTGGCGCACCAAAAGCCACGACAAGGGCAGCATGCACAGCGCCAAGGCCAGCCAACCGCCGCGGGTTTGCGACAGCAGCGAGCCGAGCAGGCCCAGCAGGGCGCACACACCCATCAACAGCCGCGGCTGCCAGCGCCAGCGGTCCATGCAGACCACCCACTGCATCCAGCACATCAGACCGAAGAGACCGCTCAGGTTGCCATACTGGATGGCGCCACTGGACCGGGTGGCGGAATCAATCCAGGCGCGATCATGCCCAAGCACCTGGACGTCCCACAGTGCTTTCAGCCCCCCGCCCGCCGCGCCCACGGCAATGCCCAGCAGCAAAAACCGCCCCCGGGGCGGAAAAGCGAAGACAAATGGAATACACACTACCGCCAGCAGGTAGCGGGACGGTTTGTTCAAAATGCCCCACCCCTTGGACAGGTCGCCGCCGTAGAGCCAGACCGCCCCCATGACGGTAAAAACCAGCATGAGCCACCGAGCCGATGGAGACTCGAATGACTGGCGCAGCCATTGCGGTGCCGTGGACATGGCACACAAGGCAAGCAGTGCAATGCCATAGGCGTAGCCAGATGGCACTGCCAAAGTCAGCGCCGGCAGCAGGAACGCTGCCAAGGCACTGCAGCGCCGGCGAAGATCAGGCTCTGACAACAAAAGGGGCTGGTACGTGGGAATTGAAGGCACGTCTTGCGTGTTCAATGCCCAGCAGCCACCTTTTCACCCGCGCGCAAGCGGTATTCGGTGCCGCAATAAGGGCAAACGGCCTGGCCGGTGCCCGCCACTTCCAGATAGACCTTGGGGTGCCCATTCCAGAGGGCAATGCCCGATTGCGGGTTGGGGCAGGCGATATTGCCCTGGGGGTCAAGATCTTTGGCCTGTAGTTCGATGCTTTTCTGACTCATTGTGTGCATGGCAGAGGTTGTGGAGAAGGGGTCTTGGCTGCGGACGTCAGGCCGCGCCACGATCCTGTGCGATTGTCTTTCATTTCGTCACGGGCACAGGTTACCGTTGGTGCATCTTTGGCGCGCACGGCTCTACACCGGCCAGCGCTGTCTCGCGGCGGTAAAACGCTTCCAGCTCCGACAGCTTGGCGTCGATGCTGAAACGCTCCATGGAACGATTGCTGCGGTGCGGGCGCTGCGCATACATGGCACGCAGGGCGTCGGCCATCGCGCCAACGTCTTCCAGCGGCACCATGCGCGCGTCCAGCGCGGCGCTCAGATGTTTCGCGCCCAGCGTTTCCGTGGCGATGATGGGCAACCCTGCCGCCATGGCCTCCAGAAACACCAGGCCAAAGGATTCTTCGCGTGCCGCACTGATGAAACCGTCGAACGCCGCCATCCAGTCCTGCGGCTGCTCACAAAACCCGGGCAGGAGGACGCCCGGCACATTGCGCTGACGCAAGGCCTCCAGTTCAGCGCCCTGGCCCACAAGCACCAGGTGCGCGCCCGGCAGGGCAGCACGTTCAAAGGCGTCCACCAAAAGGTCAAAGCCCTTGGTACGCTCCATACGTCCCATGGAGCCGAACACCCAGGCATCGGATGCAATGCCGTGCTCGGCCCGTAGGCGCTGGCGAGCATCGGCTGCGGGTCGATAGGGCAGGGTCCAGTTGTCGATCTGGGCGGTGTGTTCGCGCAGCGGCGACGGTATGGCGTCCAATTGCCACGGCGCGATGGCCACCAGTGCATCCAGGTGCGCATGCTGCTGGGGCTTGTAGCGCATGTGCAGCGTGGCGACACGCAAAACCCGGCTCCGCAGGTCGGGTGCGCCCCCCAGCGCCTTGCTCCCGTCACTGAGGTGTGCATGGGCCACATCCGGGCGCAGCTGGCGCACCAAGCGACGCGCCTGCCATCGCCCCAGCCAACGGCCCACCCAAAGCACTTTGACCCGAGGGTCGACCCGGTGGGCATAGCCCCCGGGCATGCCGCTGCGGACCGACCGGCGCAGAACCAGCGTGACCTCGTGGTGCTGTGACTGCGCATTGGCCAGCTCGATAGCATGCCTCTCACTGCCGGCAAAGCTGCTGGTGAGAAGCAGGTGAACGATGCGCATGGAGGCGGAACCCGCCTAAACCCGGGTCAACCAGTGGGCGTATTTTGGATTGCGGCCGTTGACGATGTCAAAAAACGCACTCTGGATTTTTTCGGTGATGGGCCCTCGCGAGCCTGCGCCAATTTCAATGCGGTCGAGCTCGCGGATGGGCGTCACTTCGGCTGCGGTACCCGTGAAAAAGGCTTCATCAGCGATGTACACCTCGTCGCGTGTGATGCGCTTTTGCACCACTTCCAGACCCAGGTCCTTGGCGATGTGGAACACGGTGTTGCGCGTGATGCCGTTGAGGGCACCGGCCGACAGGTCCGGCGTGTAGATGACACCGCCCTTGATGACGAAGATGTTTTCGCCCGCACCTTCAGAGACAAAGCCCGACGCATCCAGCAACAAGGCTTCATCGTAACCGTCGTCCAGCGCTTCCATGTTCGCCAGGATGGAATTGGTGTAGTTGCTCACCGCCTTGGCCTGCGTCATCGTGATGTTGACGTGGTGGCGTGTGTAGCTACTGGTTTTGACGCGGATACCGCGCTGCATGCCCTCTTCGCCCAGATAAGCGCCCCAGGCCCAGGCCGCCACCATCAGGTGGATCTGGTTGCCCTTGGGCGAAACGCCCAGTTTTTGCGAACCAATCCAGGTCAGCGGGCGCAAATAGCACGATTCGAGCTTGTTCTCGCGCACGACGGCCTTCTGGGCCTCGTTCACTTCTTCCTTGGTGAACGGGATCTTCATGCGCAGGATCTTGGCGCTGTTGAACAAACGCTCCGTGTGCTCTTCCAGGCGAAAGATAGCCGCGCCTTGGGCCGTGTTGTAGGCGCGCACGCCTTCAAAGGCGCCACAGCCATAGTGCAGCGTGTGGCTCAGCACATGGATCTTGGCATCGCGCCAATCGACCATGTGGCCGTCCATCCAGATCTTGCCGTCACGATCGGCCATCGAGGGTACTACGGGGCTCATAGGTGTCCTTTGGATTGCTGGGTTCGCAAAACCACTGATTTTAAGGGGCCTGCGGGGCTATCTACCCTACCAGGAACCCCACTGGAAATCAGGTCAGGCCGCGCACCACCTCCATGGCTTCCTCGATGCGCTCGACCGGATGGATGGCCAGCCCTTCCACCGGTTGCCGGGGGGCATTCGCACGCGGCACCACGGCCACGCTGAAGCCCAGTTTGGCGGCCTCCTTGAGCCGCTCCTGGCCACGGGGCGCGGGGCGCACCTCACCAGCCAGCCCGACTTCGCCAAAGGCGAAGAAGCCCTTGGGCAGCGCCTTGCCCCGCAAGCTGGAGGTGATGGCCAGCATCACGGCCAGGTCGGCCGCCGGTTCGCTGATGCGTACGCCCCCCACTGCATTCACAAACACATCCTGGTCAGCGCACGCCACACCCGCATGGCGGTGCAGCACGGCCAGCAGCATGGCCAGGCGATCACGCTCCAGCCCCACCGACAGGCGCCGGGGATTGGGGCCACCGCCATCGACCAGGGCCTGGATCTCGACCAGCATGGGGCGGGTTCCCTCGAGCGTCACGAGCACGCAACTGCCCGGCACCGGCTCGCTGTGCTGGCTGAGAAAAATGGCGCTGGGGTTGGTCACGCCCTTGAGTCCGCGCTCGGTCATGGCGAAAACACCAATCTCGTTCACCGCACCAAAACGGTTCTTGATGGCGCGCACCAGCCGAAAACTTGAATGGGTATCGCCCTCGAAATACAGCACCGTGTCGACCATGTGCTCCAGCACGCGCGGCCCGGCCAGCGCCCCTTCCTTGGTGACATGGCCCACCAGAATGATGGTCACCCCCGAGGATTTTGCCGCCCGCGTGAGGTGCGCCGCACATTCACGCACCTGGGCGACCGAGCCCGGGGCCGACGTCAGTTGATCGGAATACACGGTCTGGATGGAATCGATCACCGCCACGGCAGGCTGCGTTGCCTCCAGGGTGGCCAGGATTTTTTCCAGCTGGATTTCAGCCAGCACGTTGACCTGGCTCTCGTGCAAGCCCAGGCGGCGCGAGCGCAGCGCCACCTGGGCGCCACTCTCTTCCCCGGTGACGTACAAAGTAGGCAGCCCCGCGCGATGCAACGCATCGAGCGCCTGCAGCAGCAGGGTAGATTTACCAATGCCTGGGTCGCCCCCGATCAGCACCACGGCACCTTCGACAATGCCGCCGCCCAGCACCCGGTCCAGCTCCTCAATACCGCTCGGGGTACGCGCCACCTCGTTGGCTTCGATGGCGTACAGGGGCGTCACAGGCTGGGCTGCGTTCAGCCCGGTGTGTTGAGCGCTGCCGTAACGATTTTTCCCTGCTGCGGCCGCTGCAACCGTTTCCGTGAGCGTGTTCCACGCATTGCAGTGCGGGCATTTTCCCAGCCACTTGGGCGTGGAGCCGCCGCATTCAGAGCAGGTGTAGAGGGTTTTTTCTTTGGACATGGCGTGCAACAAACCAAGGGCAGACGACTATAGCGGCCCGTTGCCATCGCATCGGCGCACAAGACACAAATAACAAACCCGCCACAAGGGCGGGTTTGGCGAGGCGCAAAATAGCCTTCAGAGGATCAAGCCGCCGTAAGCCAATACCCCGAATTGAAGGGGCTGCTCATGCGCAGCGCCATCGGAGAAATGTCCACCAACTTGTCGGTCGGCATTTTCTCGATCATTTCAGCACCCATGTCGATGCCTTGCACCGCGGCTGGTGCTTCGGTAGCCTCTTTCGCCCGTTCTGCTTGGCTGGGGTTTGCAGAACGGGCTACAGAAAAGAATAGAAACAGCGGAACGGTATTTTCCGGTCATTCCAGTAGTCCGCCACGTCCCGGAAGACATCGAGCAGTTGCTCGCGGGCTTCCTTGTCGAATTTGGCGGTGGCAGGAATTTGTTCCAGCACCACGATAAAGCCTGGTTGCGGGCCAGACTTGTGCAGCGGGTCCGTCAGGCAGTCCGACAAGGCGTCGAAATTCTTGCCGAAGTGCGACGGAAAGGTGAACTGCTGGGCGATCAAATCCAGCACATCCTGTTTGGTCTGTGCGTGGGCGAGGTTGGCGTAAAGAAAATGGTGCCCCAGCGTGGCCGCTGCATCCTGCAGATCCTGCACGCGAAACGCGCGAATGGATTGCACAATGTTGGCGCGTACACCGCGCAGTGGGGATTCCTGGTCTTTACGAAGTGGCGTATCCATCTCCGCGTCTCTTTCTTTAAAAGTCCAAAATCGGGCTCATTGCGGCGAACCGCAAAAGGGCGTCATACGGGAAGTGGCTCCCCTCCGCGATGCAGGCTACAAAGCACGTGGCATGGCGGGAGTCATTTGATAATTTCGCGGTAACTGGCGTAGTGGTCGCTGGTGTAATAGCAGGCGTCCGGCGTCCGGGGCTTGCCGCCACACACAATGCGCCGGGCGCCGCGGTGGCGAACGCCTGGTGTTCTGACGGTGTATTCCCGGTAGTACCCGCGCTTGTGCGCAGGCAACAGCCTCTCCCGATTGCCAAAAACCACCCCATCCTTGTCATAAGGAAAAGGGCCGCCCTGGTGAATCAAGGCATAGGTCTCGCGCCCCTGGAGAGGCAGTTGTGCCACGGAAATCGTGGCAGCACCATCGGTCAATGGCTGGTTGCGCGCCTGTCCTACCAGAGGAGTCAACGCCCATGCAGCACCCAGAACACACGCAAGCCCTGCATTGCATACACGGGCGGCTACAGCCTTCAGCATCTCACTACACCTTTCAGAAACTACGGGTTAACCCGAAATTTCAAGCCGCTAGTGTGACGGAAACACCCCAAAAAAGCAAGCCTCTGCCCATTCTTTAGGCAGAGGCCTCGATCGCGCCCAACTTGGGTAAGTTAGCGCACGCTATCCAGCTAAATGACTACCGCTGTGCGTTGGCATCGGCCACAGTGAGCGCGGTCATGTTGACGATACGGCGCACCGTGGCGCTGGCCGTCAGAATATGCACCGGCTGGGCAGCTCCCAGCAGCACCGGGCCGATGGCGATATTGCCGCCGGCAGCGGTCTTGAGCAGGTTGTAGGAGATGTTGGCGGCATCAATATTGGGCAGGACCAGCAGGTTGGCATCGCCGATCAGGCTGCTGTGGGGCATGAGCGTCGCGCGCGCTTTGCCACTGAGTGCCACGTCGCCGTGCATTTCACCGTCCACTTCGAGCCAGGGCGCCTGAACGCGCAGCAGTTCCAGCGTCTGGCGCATTTTCACGGCGCTGGGCTTGTCGCTGCTGCCAAAGTTGGAGTGCGATAGCAGCGCCGCCTTGGGCTTGATGCCAAAGCGCAGCATTTCTTCGGCCGCCATCATGGTGATCTCCGCGAGCTGTTCGGCCGTGGGATCGTAGTTGACATGGGTATCCACCAGGAACACCTGGCGGTCGGGTAACAGCAAACCGTTCATGCAGGCGTAGGTGGCCACGCCGGCGCGGCGGCCAATGACCTGGTCGATGTAGTTGAGGTGGTGCGAGGTATGGCCCCAGGTGCCCACGATCAGGCCGTCGACTTCGCCCTTGAGCAGCATCATGCTGCCGATCAGCGTGAGCCTGCGGCGCATCTCGATCTTGGCGATCGGTTCGGTGATGCCCTTGCGCTCGGCGATACGATGGTAGGTCTGCCAGAAGTCACGGTAGCGGTGATCCTGCTCGACGTTGACCACGTCGTAATCAACTCCTTCCGACAGGCGCAGGCCGAACTTCGCAATGCGCTGCGCAATGACCGCAGGGCGGCCGATCAGCGTAGGCCGTGCAACGCGCTCGTCCACCACGATCTGGGCTGCACGCAGCACGCGCTCTTCCTCGCCTTCGGCATAGGCCACGCGCTTCTTGATCGCGGTCTTCGCGGCCAAAAAGAGGGGCTTCATCAGCGTGCCCGAGGCATAGACAAAGGTCTGCAACTGGTCGCGGTAAGCGTCCATATCCGTAATCGGGCGCAGTGCCACGCCGCTGTCGAATGCCGCCTGGGCCACGGCCGGTGCAATTTTCATCATCAGCCGTGGATCGAAGGGCTTGGGAATCAGGTATTCCGGGCCGAAGGCCAGTTTCTCCCCCACATAAGCCGCCGCCACCACTTCGCTTTGCTCGGCCTGTGCCAGATCGGCAATGGCGTGCACTGCGGCAATTTCCATTTCCTGCGTGATGGTGGTGGCACCACTGTCGAGCGCACCCCTAAAGATGTATGGAAAGCACAGGACGTTGTTGACCTGGTTGGGGAAATCCGAGCGGCCCGTGGCGATGATGGCGTCGTCGCGCACGGCCTTGACGTCTTCGGGCTGGATTTCGGGGTTAGGGTTGGCCAGGGCAAAAATCAGCGGACGCGGTGCCATCTTGGCCACCATGTCTTTCTTCATCACGCCACCGGCCGACAGGCCCAGGAAAACATCGGCCCCGGCAATGACTTCGCTGAGCGAGCGCGCGTCGGTCTGCTGAGCAAAAGACGCCTTGTCCTCGTCCATCAACTCGGTGCGGCCCTGGTACACCACGCCAGCCAGGTCGGTCACCCAGATGTTCTCGCGCGGAATGCCCAGCTTGACCAGCAGCCCCAGGCAGGCCAGCGCGGCGGCACCGGCACCCGAGGTGACGAGCTTGACCTTTTGAAGGTCCTTGCCCGCCACCTTCAGACCGTTGAGGATGGCAGCGCCCACCACGATCGCCGTGCCATGCTGGTCGTCGTGGAAGACCGGAATCTTCATGCGCTCACGCAGCTTGCGCTCGACATAGAAGCAATCCGGTGCCTTGATGTCTTCGAGGTTGATGCCGCCAAAAGTGGGCTCCAGCGAGGCAATGATCTCGACCAGCTTCTCGGGGTCTTGTTCGTTGATCTCGATATCGAACACATCGATGCCCGAGAACTTCTTGAACAGAACCGCCTTGCCTTCCATCACGGGCTTGCTCGCCAGCGGCCCAATGTCGCCCAGTCCCAGCACCGCAGTGCCGTTGGTCACCACGCCGACCAGGTTGCCCCGGCTGGTGTACTTGAAGGCGGCCTTCGGGTCTTTGACGATTTCTTCGCACGGCGCGGCCACGCCCGGCGAATAGGCCAGCGCCAGGTCGTGCTGGTTCACCATCTGCTTGGTTGCGGCAATGGTGATCTTGCCGGGCTTTGGGAACTCGTGGTATTCGAGTGCGGCCTTGCGCAACAGGGCGCGTTTGTCGAGGGTGGGATGGTGTTCCGGGGCTTGCTCAGGCATGCGATGTCTCCAGTGTGCAAAGCCACGCTCAGAGGGGTGGCTGATGGGGGATTCTTTCACCTTTTCCCTCGCAAGCTTTCATGCCTGTGTGGGCTGCCTCCATTGTGACGGATATTCGTGAAATTGATTTTCACATTACAAAATTAAAAGCCCTGCGGCACGCCAGGTTCTATGTTTTTCGTCAAGCGGTTTTTGGCATCAACCGTGTCGGATCAAAGATCTCGCTCCCCTTCCAGACAGCAAATGCCACTCGCAACAACTTGCGGCCTAAGATCACAAACGCCTCGGTTGTCGCAAAGCCCTTGGCCCGGATCGACTGGTACAGCGGCTTGAGGGCTTTGCTGTGACTGGCGGACATACCCGTCAGGTACATCTGCCTGCGCAAGAGCGCTGGCCCCTTCTTGCTCAGACGGCGCCTGCCGCGCTTGGTGCCGGAATCGTTGGGACGCGGGTCCAGACCGCTGTAAGCTACCAGGGCATCAGAATTGGCAAACTCGAAGCGGCTGAGCAGCGCTGCCAGCACCGCTGTGGTCTGCGGTCCGATACCGGTGATGGTGCGCAGCCGCTCGCATCGCTCGGCCATCTGCGCATCGCTGGCGATCAAGGCGCGCACCTGGTCGTCTATGGAATGGAGCAAGGCGTCGAAGGCCTTTTGCAGCTTGTCCGTCTCAATCCCCTGTTGGTCGACATCGGCGAAGACTTGGCGCAAGGCCGATCGGTGTGTGGCCACTTGCGCCCTGCGTGTGAGCAGGTCTTGGAGGCGCTGCTGCAAGGGGTTTGCCGGTTGCCAGGGATGCAGCTGATCGTGGTGCTCAGCCAAGTAGCGGGCAATCACGCCGGCGTCTACGCCGTCGGTCTTGGCCCGTGTGCCCAAGGCACGTGCGTAGAAGAAGACGTCTCGCGCATTGAGCACGAACACTTGAAAGCCCGCTTGGCTAGCCAGGTGTGCCAGCAAGCCGTGATACCGGCCGGTGGATTCCATGGCGATGAGTGCATGCGCGGGGACTTCCCGCAGCCAGCGACTGATGCTCGGCGCATCGTTGGCGACGCTGCACGGTCGTCGCTGTGGACCCATGGCGATGACGAGTTCGGCTTTGGATACGTCCACGCCGATGTACAAATTGGACTCTTGCATGATGACACCTCCGATTGGACAATGAGCCGTGTCGGGGTACAGCCCACCAACTACGTTGGCTTGCCTTCAGATCGGTGGTCGCAGCGCCCAAGGGCGCAGCGCCGCGCAGTTCCTGATCGACGTTGGAAGGTGGAGCGGGAGAAAACTCGCGTGGTCGGTCAACGATCGTTGCCGATGCACCGCAGGGTCCCTCCACCCCGACAACCAGAACATACAAGCGCCGCAGGGCTTTCAGGGTTCATCGCCGTTCAGCGGCTGCTGGGAAAGCTGAACACCGCCCCTTCGCGCACACCCGCCGACGGCCAGCGCTGCGTGATGGTTTTGCGCTTGGTGTAGAAACGCACGGCATCGGGCCCATAGGCATGCAGGTCGCCAAACAGGCTGCGCTTCCAGCCGCCAAACGAGTGGTAGGCCACGGGCACGGGCAGGGGCACGTTCACGCCCACCATGCCGACCTGGATATGGTCGGTGAAGTAGCGCGCGGCCTCGCCGTCGCGCGTGAAGATGCAGGTGCCGTTGCCGTACTCGTGGGCGTCGATCAGGTTCATCGCCTCTTGCAGCGTCTTCACGCGCACCACGCCGAGCACGGGGCCGAAGATTTCTTCTTCGTAGATCTTCATGCCGGGTTGGACGTTGTCAAACAGGCAGGCGCCCAGGAAGTAGCCGTTTTCATGGCCGTCTGCCACCTGCACGCCACGGCCGTCCACCACCAGCGTGGCGCCTTCGGCCACGCCGCTGTCCACATAGGCCCTGACCTTGGCCGCATGCTCGCGGGTGATCAGCGGCCCCATGTCGTTGCCGTTGTCGGTGCCGGGGCCGACCTGCATCTTGGCGATTTCGGTCTTCAGCCCCGCCACGACGGCGTCGCCCACCGCGTCACCCACCGCAACCAGCAGCGGGATGGCCATGCAGCGCTCGCCGCACGAGCCGTAGGCCGCGCCCATCAGCGCACTGACGGCGTTGCCCACGTCGGCATCGGGCATCAACACCGCATGGTTTTTTGCACCGCCGAGGGCCTGCACACGCTTAGCCTGGCGGCAGCCTTCGGCGTAGATATATTCGGCGATAGGGGTTGAACCCACAAAGCTCACCGCCTTGACCCGGGGGTCTTGCAGCAGCGTATCGACAGCCAACTTATCGCCATTGACCACGTTGAGCACGCCGGGCGGCAGGCCCGCTTCGAGCGCCAGCTGAGCGATGAACAGCACACTGCTCGGGTCGCGTTCGGACGGCTTCAGGACAAAGGTGTTGCCGCAGGCCACGGCCATGGGCCACATCCACAGCGGCACCATGGCCGGAAAGTTGAACGGCGTGATGCCTGCCGTCACGCCCAGCGCCTGGAACTCGCTCCACGAGTCAATGTTGGGGCCCACGTTGCGGCTGTGCTCGCCCTTGAGCAGTTCGGGCGCATAGCTGGCGTATTCGACGTTTTCAATGCCGCGCTGCAGCTCGCCGTGCGCATCGCTCAGCACCTTGCCGTGCTCGGCAGTGATGAGCGCGGCGATTTTGTCGGCGTTTTCTTCCAGCAGCACCTTGAGCTTGGCCATCACCCGCGCGCGCTTGAGCGGCGGCGTATTGCGCCAGGCGGGAAAAGCGGCTTCGGCCGAAGCAATGGCGGCTTCGACGGTGGCTTTGCTGGCCAACGCCACGCTGGTGGTGGACTGGCCCGTGGCGGGGTTGAACACCGGCTGTGTGCGCTCGGTGTCAACAACCAATTGGCCATCAATCAGGTGGCCGATGGTGGTGGTGACGTTGTGATCTTTGTGCATGTCAAAAATTTGAGTGAAAAATGCCTCTAGCGCTTATCTATCAAGCGCCAGCAGCTATCAATACAGAAGTATTCAGTGGGTACTGAGCGATCAGGCTGTTTCGGTCAGCGCGTCGCCCAAGGCGTTGATCAGGCGATCGATCTCGACCTTTTCGCTGATGAACGGGGGCGCCAGCTGGATGGTGTCGCCGCCGTAGCGCACGTAAAAGCCCTTCTTCCAGCACGCCATGGCGATCTCATAAGGGCGGCGGGCGGGCTCGCCGGGCAGCGCGGCGATGGTGAAACCAGCGGCCAGGCCGTAATTGCGGATGTCGGCCACATGCTTGGCGCCCTTGAGGCTGTGCACCGCCTGCTCAAAGTGCGGCACCAGCGCCTGCACACGGCCCACCATGTCTTCCTTTTGCAGGATGTCGAGTGCCGCAATACCGGCTGCGCAGGCCACCGGGTGGGCCGAGTAGGTGTAGCCGTGGGCAAACTCCAGCATGTAGTCCGGCCCGCCTGCGGCCATGAAGGTGTCGTAAATCTCCTTGCTGGCCACCACGCCGCCCAGGGGCTGCACGCCATTGGTGACCTGCTTGGCAAAGTTGAAGAGGTCGGGCGTCACGCCGAAAGCCTCGGCGCCACTCATCGCCCCCGCGCGGCCAAAGCCCGTGATGACTTCGTCAAAAATCAGCAGGATGTTGTTCTGCGTGCAGATTTCGCGCAGGCGCTGCAGGTAGCCCACGGGCGGAATCACAACACCGGCCGAACCCGAAAACGGCTCGACGATGACAGCCGCAATGTTGGATGCATCGTGCAGGGCGATCAGGTCGAGCAGACGGTCCGCCAGTTCCTTGCCGGTGGGCGGCATGCCTTTGTGGAACGAGCCCGCCGGGGGCTGCGTGTGCGGCAGGTGGTCGGCCTCTAGCCCAGAGCCAAACATCTTGCGGTTGGCAGCGATGCCACCCACCGAGATGCCGCCAAAGTTCACGCCGTGGTAGCCCTTCTCGCGGCCAATCAGGCGCGTCTTGCTTGCCTGGCCCTTGGCGCGCCAGTAGGCACGGGCCATCTTCAACGAGGTGTCGGCAGCCTCGGAGCCCGAGCCGGTGAAGAACACGTAGTCCAGCCCGGCAGGCGTCAGCTCCTTGATGCGATTGGCCAGCTCAAACGCGAGCGGGTGGCCAAACTGGAAGGCGGGCGAATAGTCCAGCTTGGCCGCCTGTTTGCCCACCGCCTCGGCAATCTCGCGGCGGCCATGGCCCAGGCCGGCGCACCACAGGCCCGACAGGCCGTCAAAAATCTTGCGCCCTTCGCTGTCGGTGTAATAGGCGCCCTGCGCCTCGACCACCATGCGGGGGTTGGCCTTGAACTGGCGGTTGGCCGTGTAGGGCATCCAGTAGGCATCGAGCCAGGCGGCATCCATGCGCGGTGCGGCGTCAAGCGAGGGTTCGGTGTGGACAAAGCTCATGGGGTGTCTCCTGTGGATTGGCGGCAAGGCAGCTCGACATTGTTGGCGCAACTGTTAATCTCTCATATCAACAAATATCAATGTTTACTTGACGATTTATGCAAGTAAAACCTGCACCCACCAAACACCGCGCCGTGCTCGGCCAGCTCAGCGACATGGACCTGCGCCTGCTGCAGGTGTTCAAAAGCGTGGCCGAGTGCGGCGGGCTATCGGCCGCCGAGCTGGAACTCAACATCGGCACCAGCACCGTCAGCCGCCACATGAAAGACCTGGAAACGCGCCTGGGCCTGACGCTGTGCCGCCGGGGCCGGGCCGGTTTTGCGCTGACGGCCGAGGGCCAGCGCGTGTACGACGAAACCCTGCGCCTGCTATCGGCCGTGGATGCGTTTCGCAGCAGCATTGACGACATCCACCGCCGCATGGGCGGGCGCCTGGACGTGGCGGTGTTCGACAAGACCGCCAGCAACCCGGCCGCGCACATTGGCGAGGCGATTGCGCGTTTTGCCGCGCAGGCGCCCGAGGTCAGCCTGCAGATGCACGTGGCCAGCATCCCCGCGATCGAGCGCGGCCTGATGGACGGGAGCTTTCACGTCGGCATCATCCCCGCGCACCGCGCCTCGCAAAGCCTGGTGTACGCCAACCTGTTCACCGAGACCATGCTGCTCTACTGCGGTGCGCGCCACCCGCTGTTTGGCGCAGACCATGCCGCGCTGACCTGGGATGCCCTGCGCGCCTGGCAGTTTGCCGGCCTGGGCTACCACTCGCCCAATATGGAACTGAGCCACGGCGCCCGCCTGCCCCGCAAGGCCACGGGCTTTGACCAGGAGTCGATTGCCACGCTCATTCTCTCGGGCCGCTACCTGGGTTTTTTGCCCGACCATTACGCCGAGAGCTTCGAGCGCCAGGGTCTGATGCAGGCCGTGCAACCGGCGCAGTTCTTCTACCCCTGCCAGTTTGTCAGTGTGCTGCGCAAGTCACCCCAGCCGCCGCGCGCGGCGCAGGCTTTTGCACAGTGCTTGCTGGCAGCGCACGCCTGACGACTTGCACCCCTTTCCCACTCGGCCCACAATGGGCGTTTTACGGCCCACCCTGCAAGGCACCTCATGTCCAGCATCTCCTCCATTGCATCTTCCGGCCTGCAGGCCGCGCAACTGCGGCTGGACGCCTCGGCGCACAACGTGGCCAACATGAACACGCCCGCGTTTCGTCGCCAGTCGGTGGCCCTGCAGGCCCAGCCCGAGCAAGGTGGTGTACGCGCCAGCGTGCAGCGCGAATCCCAGGAAGGCGCGGCACTGGAGCAGGAAGCGGTGGAACAGATGTCGGCCACCTACGCCTTCAAGGCCAACCTGCAAACCCTCCAAACCGAAGACCGCATGCTGGGCGCGCTGCTCAACACGCAGGCATAAGCGGGGCGCCCTGCGGTGCGGCGGCGTTGGCCGCAGCGGCACGGGCCTTGCGCGCGGAGCGCTCCCAGGCTTTTTCATGGAAGAAGAAGGCGAAAGCCTGCACCGTAGGCTCCAGCAGGCTGAGCGTGAGCGATGCGATCAGGTTGCCGGTGACCGCATAGGCCACCAAGGCGGCGACGGTGATATGGATCAGGTAGTAGCTGCCTGTCTTGAGCAGCATGGTCTTGTTCTGGCGGGCGGCGCGGCGAATGCGGGACATGGCGTTCTCCTGGAGAGCAGCCCTGCACGATAGCGGGCTTTAACAAATGATAATCATTATCAATTGATTCCACCATTGAATCTGACTACCGCCGCCATGGTCAAAACCTGGGCACACCGGAACTTGTTCACAAAAACGCCCGCCGCCCCGCTGCCCTGCGCCCACCACCGTTGCTATGATGCTCGGCCACCTTCTTTCATTCTTTCCACAGCAACCGGGAACACACATGGCCCTCATGGACTTCATCAAGAAACAGTTCATCGACATCCTCGAGTGGACCGAGGACGGCGACGGCACGCTGGCCTGGCGCTACCCGATGGCGGGCATGGAAATCCAGAACGGCGGCACGCTGGTGGTGCGCGAGTCGCAGATGGCCGTCTTCGTCAACGAAGGCCAGGTGGCCGACGTGTTCGGCCCCGGCACCTACAAGCTGACCACGCAGACGCTGCCGGTGCTCACCTACCTGAAGAACTGGGACAAGCTGTTCCAGTCGCCCTTCAAGAGCGACGTGTACTTCTTCAGCACGCGCCAGCAGATCGACCAGAAGTGGGGCACGCCCCAGCCCATCACCATCCGCGACAAGGACTTCGGCGCGGTGCGCCTGCGGGCCTTCGGCAACTACGCCTACCGCATCGCCGACCCCAAGCTGTTCCACACCGAGATCTCGGGCACGCGCGACAGCTACCCCGTGGCCGACCTCGAAGGCCAGCTGCGCGGCATGGTGCTGCAGAACATCAGCAACGCGATTGCGGGCAGCGGCCTGCCGTTTCTGGACCTGGCCGCCAACCAGGTGATGTTTGCCGAGGCGCTGGCCAAGGAGCTGGCCCCCCACTTTGCCAAGATCGGCCTGACGGTTGAGAGCCTGACGGTACAGAACGTCTCCCTGCCCGAAGAACTGCAGAAAATTCTGGACCAGAAAATCGGCATGGGCATGGTCGGCAACGACATGGGCAAGTTCATGCAGTACCAGACGGCGCAGGCCATTCCTAAATTTGCCGAAGGCGGCGGTGGTAGCGGCATTGCCGGTGACGCCATGGGCCTGGGCGCCGGTGTGGCGCTGGGCCAGGTGCTGGCGCAAAACCTGCAGCAAGGCCTGCAAGGCGGTGGCGGCGCGGCGGCACAGGCTGCGGGTGCGGCCACTGCGGCGGCAGCACCGGCAGGCGTGCGGCCCGACGAAGTCATGGCCACGCTGGAAAAGCTGGGCGAGCTCAAGTCCAAGGGCATCCTCACGCAGGAGGAGTTCGACGCCAAGAAGGCTGAACTGCTCAAGAAATTGGCGTAAGTCTTTAGCTATTAAAATAATAGCTAACAGTGCTTGATGGATAAGCGTTAGAGGCCAAAAAAGCTTCAAATACCAGACCCATCAACGCTGTCGGCCCGCCCCTGATGGCCACCGACCCCACACAGCGTTACTACCGTGCACCCTGCCCCGGCTGTGGTGCGCCGGTCGAGTTCAAAAGTGCGCAATCCACGCACGCCGTCTGCGGCTTCTGCCAAAGCACCGTGGTGCGCAGCGGCGACGTGCTGCAGCGCCTGGGCAAGATGGCCGAGCTGTTCGACGACCACAGCCCGCTGCAGCTCATGGCCAGCGGGCGCATCACGCTGGACGGCAAAGAGCAGCCGTTCACGCTGATCGGCCGCCTGCAGTACAAAAACGCGGCCGGTGTCTGGACCGAATGGGTGGCCTTCCTGCAGGACGGCAGCATGGCCAGCCTGGGCGAAGACAACGGCGCCTACGTCTTCACCCGCCCCATGGACCCGGGGCGCGAGCTGCCCGAGGCCAGCCGCTTTCGCGTGGGCAGCACCACCGCCATCAACGGCAAGCCCTACAGCGTGGCCTTCAGCGGCCAGGCCAGCCTGATCTCGGCCCAGGGCGAACTGCCCAAGCTGCCACCGCTGGGCCAGCCGTTCGATATGGTCGAGCTGCGCAGCGAAGACGGCGAAGTGCTCAGCATCGACTACGGCCACCAGCCCCCCAACGTCGAACGCGGCAAGTCCGTGCTGCTCGAAGACCTGCAGCTGCAAGGCCTCAAGGACGAATCGGCCAAAGACGAAAAAGGCCGCCAGTTCAACTGCCCGCACTGCGGTGCGCCCGTGCAGGTGCAACTGGCCAGCACCAAAAGCATCACCTGCGGGTCGTGCGCCAGCATCATTGACCTCGGCAGCGGCGTGGGCGGCGAGTTGCGCTCGGCCGAGCAGGACGAACCCGTGCGCCCCATCATCCCGCTGGGCAGCAAAGGCCAGCTCCAGGGTGTGCAATGGCAGGTGGTGGGCTTTCAGCACCGCATGGGGCAAGAACCCGGCGACGACGAACAGTTTGGCTGGAGCGAGTACCTGCTCTACAACCAGAAGCGCGGCTTTGCCTTTCTGGTCGATGCCGAAGACGGCTGGAGCATGGTGCGCCCCACCACGGGCGCCCCGCAAGTGGGGTCGACGGGCCGCACCGCCACGTACATGGGCACCACCTACCAGCTCAAGTACAGCTACGAGGCCGAAACCACCTATGTGCTGGGCGAGTTCTACTGGCAGGTCGAGCGCGGGCAAAAAACCTCCAACCGCGACTACGCCAGCGCCAAGGGCCTGCTGTCGATGGAGCAGAGCAAGAACGAGCTCACCTGGTCGGCCGGCGACAAGCTGGCCAGCGACACGGTGGTCAAGGCCTTCAAGCTTGACGACAAGAAAGACCTGCTCCAGCGCGACGACCCCGGCCCCTTCGTGGCGGCCAAGGGCCTGGGCTGCGGCACACTCATCCTCATCGCCGTGGTGCTCATCATCCTGCTGGTGCTGCTGTCGAACTGCTCGGGCTCGCCCGGGGGCGGCTACCGCAGTTCCAGCGGTTCGTTCGGTGGTTTTTCCACCGGCGGTGGGCATAAATAAACTTCAAGGAGAAACGCATCATGATGGGAATTGAATGGCTCCGGCCCGCGGCATTCCTCGGCTCCATCCTCTACGCCATCATTGGCGTTTTCATCTTCTGGCTGTGCTTTGTCATCGTCGACAAGATCACCCCTTACGACCTGTGGCGTGAAATCGTCGAAAAACAGAACCAGGCCCTGGGCCTGGTCGTGGCCGCGATGTGCCTTGGGATCAGCATCATCGTGGCGGCCGCCATCCACTAAAACCATAGCTACTGGCGCCCGGTGGACGGGCGCTGGCAGCGTTTTTTATGCCTATTTAAGGCCGGTACCTGCCTACAGCAGCTCCTCGCGCAGCTGCGCCGGCGACTTGATCGACAGCAGCCCCGGTGCCACGTCAAAGGCCGTCTTGGCGCCGCACTGGCCCTGCGCATGGAGGCGGTGCGCCGCGCGCGCGTAGGCCACCAGCACGCTGGCGGTGAACTCGGGATTGCTGTCGAGCTGCAGCGCGTACTCGATGACCTGGCGCTGCGCATCGCTCGTGTTGCCGCTGCGGATCACGAAGCCGCCATGCGGCATGCGGTTGTGCTCGCACTGCAGCGTGGCCTCATCGATGAAGTGCACGGTGGTGTCGTAATCGGCAAAGTAGTCGGGCATGGTGACGATGGCCTGGCGCACCGCATCGGCGCTGGCGCCGTCCTCCAGCACCACATGGCATTCGCGCGTGTGCTTCTGGCGCGTGCTGAGCGCGGGGCGCGCACCGCTGCGCACCTGGGCCACCGCCTCGGGCGAGGGAATGGTGTACTGCACGCCCGCCTTCACGCCCGGCACGCGGCGGATGGCGTCGGAATGCCCCTGGCTCAACCCCTTGCCCCAGAAGGTGTAGGTGGCGCCATCGGGCAGCAGCGCCTCGCCGTACAGGCGGTTGATGGAGAACATGCCCGGGTCCCAGCCGATGGAGATCAGCGCCGTCTTGCCGTTGGCGCGCGCGCTCGCGTCCACCGCCTCGAAATACGCCGGAATGCGCGCATGGGTGTCAAAGCTGTCCACGGTGTTGAACAGCGCCGCCAGCTCGGGGCCCTGGCGCGGCAGGTCGTCCTTGGAGCCGCCGCACAGGATCAGCACGTCGATGGTGTCCTTGAATTCGGCCAGCCGCCCGTAGGCATGCACCGGCGTGCGGGCAAACAGCGGCTGCAGGTCCTGCGGCGCGCGCCGCGTAAAGATGCCGGCCAGCACCATGTCGGGGTTCTTTGCCACGGCGGCCTCCACGCCGCGCCCCAGGTTGCCGTAACCGGCGATACCAATGCGAATCTGATTGCCCATGAATTGCTGTCCAAGGTGGTAAAAAAGGATGACCGAGTCTACCCACCGTCTGCACCACAATAGCGCGATCGCCCGGCACCCGCGCCGCAGGCCACAGAACGCCCCACCATGCCCACCCTTGACTGGCTCAACCGCTCCACCGCCTTCACCACCGCCGCCCAGGTGCCCTTCCGCCTGTTCGAACCCGTCAGCACCCACGGCAACGCGCGGAGCACCGCTGACAACCTGGACCACAGCCTGTGGCTGTCGATGATGCTGCCGCGCCTGCAACGGCTGCGCAAACTGACGCCAAGCCAGCATCGAGATGCATATGGCCGACTTGCGCGACGCGGCAAAAATCTGGCCCAGCAACTCGATGAAGTACTGGCATGAGTAACGCTCCCGGCACGGCCGTACCTGCCGCCCCCCACGGCCCCCGCCCCATCGACATCGCCCTGCTCGCCAGCGTCTTCGTGGTGGCCGCCTGCGGGCTGCTGTACGAGCTGGCGGCCGGTGCGCTGGCGTCGTACCTGCTGGGCGACTCGGTGCTGCAGTTTTCCACCATCATCGGCACCTATTTGTTCGCCATGGGCGTGGGTTCGTGGCTCTCGCGCTATTTCGAGCGGCAGCTGCCGGCGCATTTTTTGCGTATCGAACTGCTGGTGGCGCTGATCGGCGGCACGCTGCCTGCGGTGCTGTTCCTGGCCAATGCCTATGCGCCGGGGGCGTTCCGCTTTTTGCTCTATGGCATGGTGCTGGTGGTGGGCACGCTCGTCGGCCTGGAGATTCCGCTGGTGATGCGTATCTTAAAGCGCAATGTGGCGCTCAAGGACCTGGTCTCGCAGGTCCTCACCTTCGACTACCTGGGCGCGCTGGCGGTGTCGCTGGCGTTCCCGCTGCTGCTGGTGCCGCACCTGGGGCTGATCCGCACGGGGCTGTTGTTTGGGCTGCTCAACGCGCTGGTGGCCGTATGGGCGTTGTGGCTTTTTCGCTGGGAGCTGCGGCGCTGGGGCGCGCATGTGGCGGCCTGCGCCATGGTGATTGGGCTGCTGCTGGCGGCGCTGGCGGGCGCTGAGCACATCACCACTTTTGCCGAAGACAAGTTTTACCAGGACCGCATCGTCTTCACCGCAGCTTCGCCCTACCAGCGCATCGTGGTGACGGATGGCAAGCTGGGCCACCGCCTGTTCCTCAACGGCAACCTGCAGTTTGCCGAGCGCGACGAGTACCGCTACCACGAGGCGCTGGTGCACCCGGCCATGGCGGCCCACGGTGCACCGAAGCGCGTGGCGGTGCTGGGCGGGGGCGACGGTATGGCGGTGCGCGAGATTCTCAAATACCCCTCGGTGGAATCGGTCACGCTGGTGGAGCTGGACCCGGCCATGACGCGGCTGTTTACCGACAACGCCACGCTGGCGCGGCTGAACGGCCACGCGCTGCGCAGCCCCAAGGTGCAGGTCGTCAACACCGACGCCTTCCAGTGGCTGCAGGATGGGCAATCGAGGGCCGCCAGGCCGCCCCAAGGCGCGAGCGCCCCCCAGGGGGGCAGCGAACCACGCGCAGCGGGAAGCGTGGGGGCTCACGATACCTTTGATGTGATCGTGGTGGACTTCCCCGACCCCACCAACTTCGCCATTGGCAAGCTCTACACCAACAGTTTCTACGCCTTGCTCGACCGGCGCCTGGCCGCCAGCGGCTATGCGGTGGTGCAGACTACGTCGCCCCTGGTGGCGCGCCAGAGTTTCTGGACCGTGGTGCAGACCATCGAGTCGGTCGGCCTGCAGACGGCGCCCTACCACGCCCATGTGCCCAGCTTTGGCGAATGGGGCTTTGTGCTGGCCAGCCACCGGCCCTGGCGCCTGCCCGAGGCGCTGCCCGGCGGGCTGCAGTTTTTGAGCGCCAGCACGCTGCCGCTGCTGTTTGACTTTCCCCTGGACATGGCGCGGGTGCCGGCCGAGGTGAACCGCCTGTCCAACCAGCTGCTGGTGCACACTTATGAGCGCGAGTGGGGCAAGGTCATGGCCCACTGAACATCGGGTCAAAGGCATACACCATGCAACGCCGCCAGTTTCTTGCCACCGCTGCCGCCACGGCCCTGGCCGGTTGCCACGATGCACCGCGCACGCTGCAGGGCGGCTTTGCCGGTATCGACCTGGCGCGCGGCCATGCGCTGCGCGACCTGCTGCAGTCGGGCAAGCTGCCCGCGCCCAGCGTGGTGCGGCGCGCGCAGGTCATCATCGCCGGCGGTGGCGTGGCCGGGCTGGCGGCGGCGCGGTCGCTGCGGCTGGCGGGCATCGACGATTTTGTGCTGCTCGAGCTCGAAGACCAACCCGGTGGCAACAGCCGCGGGGGCAGCGTGAGCAGCATCGCCTGCCCGCTGGGCGCGCACTACCTGCCGGTGCCGGGGGACGATTCCCGCGAAGTGCAAGACCTGCTCGAAGAACTGGGCCTGCGCCGGCGCATCGCCGGGCGTTGGCAGTACGACGAGCGCCACCTGTGCCACAGCCCGCAGGAGCGTCTTTTCCGCGACGGCGAATGGCAAGAAGGTTTGCTGCCCATGCAAGGCGTGGGCGCCAGCACACTGGCCCAGTACCGGCAGTTTTCTGCGCTGGTGCAAGCGCTGGGCAAAGCAGCGCGCTTTACCATGCCCGTGCTCAAGTCTTTAGAGGTAAAACGGCCTCTGTCGCCCACCCATCAAGCGCTGGATGCTCTTGTTTTTGATGATTGGCTGGCACAACAAGGGCTGGATGATGCCCACCTGCGCTGGTACCTGGACTACTGCTGCCGCGACGACTACGGTGCGGGCACGGCGCGCGTGTCGGCCTGGGCGGGTATCCACTACTTCGCCAGCCGCCATGGTTTTTCTGCGCCAGGCGACGACGCCCCGCCCGAGCAAGACGGCGTGCTCACCTGGCCCGAGGGCAACGGCTGGCTGACCCAGCGCCTGGCGGAGCCCCTGCGCGCTGGCGGCCAGCTGCGCACGGGCTGCAGCGTGCTGCGCATCAGCGAAGGGCGCCACGGCGTGGAGGTGGATGCCCTGCACCACGCGACGGGCACCGTGGAGCGCTGGCAAGCCCCGCGCGCCATCGTGGCGCTACCGATATTTGTGGCGGCGCGGGTGGTGCAGCAGGCCCCGGCCTTTTTGCGCGAAGCTGCACGGCGGCTGCACTGGGCGCCCTGGCTGGTGGCCAACATCCACATCGACGCGCCTTTGCTCGACCACCCCGGCGCCGCGCCCGCCTGGGACAACGTGCTCTACCAGGATGCCAACCCCGGCGGCCTGGGTTATGTGGACGCCGGTCACCAGCGCCTGGACCCGCGCTCGGCCATCACCGCCCCCACGGTGCTGAGCTACTACCAGGCGCTGGGCGATGTACCCCAAGGCCGCGAGCAGTTGGCAACCCAGCCGTGGACGCACTGGGCACAGGCTGCGCTGGCCACCCTGGGGGTGCCCCACCCCGACCTGGCCCGGCGTGCCACGCGCGTGGAGGTCACGCGCTACGGGCACGCCATGTCCATTCCCACACCGGGTACGCTGGGGTTTTTAAGCAAAATCGGCCTCCAGCGCCCGCCAGTCAAGCGCAAGCAGCTATCGAATGGTGAGCAAACCCGCTGGCTGCCCACACCCACCACCGCACGGCTGGCGTTTGCGCACGCCGACTGGTCGGGCTATTCGGTGTTTGAGGAAGCCTTTACGCGCGGTCACGGGGCGGGGCTGGCGGTGTTGGCCTGAACCGCGGTGCACCGCGGCGTTATCCCGCCGTCACCCGCGCTGCACATCCCACCACAAGCCCAGGCACAGGGCCGCGCCCACGGCATACAGCAGCCAGGTGGACGAGATGGCGTAAGGGTAGAACATCAATGCCACACCCCACCAGCGCGTGCTGCGGCGCTGCACTTTTTTGCCGTGCCAGTACGCGGCCATGCCGACCAGTCCAAACAGGATGGCACCCACGATATAGGCCGGGCTGGGCAATTCCAGTCCGAGGGATTGCAGGGCAGAGAGGGTTTCCATGGAAGAGGGCAGGCGGCGGTTGTGCACTATCCCACACAACACCCACCCGGCGCGCGCTGGAGCAGCGACCCATTGCTGCAAGCGCTGGGCAGGGTGCAGGGCACCCTGAGAAAATGCCGTACCGCCCCCTCTCTGCGCCATCACACCATGCCCACCACCCTCACCCCCGGTCATTTCGAACGCCAGCACGCACGGCTGGATGCCTTGTTGCACGCCCATTTGCTCGACGTGGCGGGTGCGGACTTCGCCAGCGCACTGCAGCACCTGCAATACTGGCACCAAGGCTTGCAGCAACACATCGCCATCGAGAACACGCGCCTGTTGCCCCATGTGCCCGAAGGCGCGCGCTGGGCCGCGCGGGTGTACCGGCTGGAGCACGATCGCATCGCACTGCTGGCCGAGGAATACCTGGAGCGCGTGCAGAAGGTGGCCAGCCTCCCTCTGCCCGACGAAACGGCTCGCCGCAGCGCAGTGCTGATGCTGCTGGACGCCGCCCATGCACTGCGCCACGTGCTGGAGCACCACCACGAACGCGAACACATGGCTCTGGCCCATGAGCTGCCCCTGGACTTGCAGGAGGCCGCGTGGCACGGCGTGGACAGCACGAACGCACCGCCTGCACCGCAGCCGACCGGGGTGTCCTGAAGGGGACGGGCCTGCGGGCCGGGCGGCGTACCATCATGGCCACGATTCCCGCTGTCCCCCCATGCAAGGAGCCCACGCCATGGCAGATACTTTTACCGCACTGGTCATCGAAGAACACGAAGGCAAGGCGCGCAGCGTTTTCAAGCAACTGCAACTCTCCGACCTGCCCGACGACGATGTGCTCGTCGAGGTGCAGTACTCGGCCCTGAACTACAAGGATGGCCTGGCCCTCTCGGGCAACCGCAACAAGGTGGCGCGCAGCCTGCCCATGGTGGGTGGCATCGACTTGGCGGGCACGGTGGTCGAGTCGCGTTCGCCGCTGTGGAAGGCCGGCGATGTGGTGGTATTGAATGGCTTTGGTTTGTCTGAGACGCACTGGGGTGGTTTCACCCGGTTCCAGCGCGTCAAGGCCGAATGGTTGGTGGCACTGCCCGACGCCTTTACGCCGCAGCAGGCCATGGCCATTGGCACGGCCGGCTACACCGCCGCGCTGTGTGTCGATGTGCTCGAGCGCTGGGGCCACGCGCAGCCGGGCACAGGCCAGGTGCTGGTCACCGGCGCTGCGGGTGGCGTGGGTTCCGTGGCGGTCAGCTTGCTGGCCAGGCGCGGCTACAACGTCACTGCCTCTACCGGTCGGCCCGACACACACGACTACCTGCGCGGCCTGGGTGCCAGCGCCTTCATCGACCGCGCCAGCCTGCAAGGCCCGGTGCGTCCGCTGCAACGCGAGACCTGGACGGGCGCCGTGGACTCGGTGGGCAGTACCACCCTGGCCAACGTGCTGGCGCAAATGGAATACGGCGCGGGGGCTGCCGCATGCGGCCTGGCCGGCGGCATGGACCTGCCAGCCACGGTGCTGCCGCACATCCTGCGCAGCGTGGCGCTGCTGGGGGTGGATTCGGTGATGGCGCCGATGCCTGCACGCCACGCCGCGTGGCAGCGCCTGGCGCGCGATCTGGACCCGGCGCACCTGCAAGCCATCACCACCGTGGAGCCCATGAGCCGCCTGCCGGAACTGGCAGGCGCTATTTTGGCGGGGCAGGTGCGCGGGCGCGTGGTGGTCGATGTGACGCGCTGAGCGCGGTCTGATTCCATTTCTCCATCCAACGATGGCTTTGTCGGCTTCGCTTGCCGTGCAACGGCACTGTCTGCGCTGGGCCTTCGCGTACTCGATGGATGGAGAAACGGAATGATTCGACGACCCTGTCAAACACCCGTCTGTTCTGCAGCGATCCAGCGCAGGCCTTTGCCTCGGTTGCTGAAGTAATAGTCTCCTTGCGGGCTGATGACAACGGCGCGGCGCGCTGCTGGATCGGCGAAATAGCGCCAGCCATGGCCGGGCGTTGCGGGCGCGGCGTCGTGGGCGACAACCTGCATGCCGTGGTCGTACCCGTTTGCGGGGCGCGCGTCCGTCGTGTGCTGACGGTCGCGTTCATGGTCATGTGTGCGATTTTCAGCCCGCAGGGGCATGCTGATCAAGGCTGCCAGCATGGCGACTGTGGTGAGAAGTGCGGTCGATTGCATGGGGGTCTCCTTTGCATGGGTGCCCAGTCATTGGCGACTGTGTGCACAGTGTGCGCCTGAGGGTATGAATCGCTGCTGAACGGTTTGTTGAACTGGCGTTCATCCAGGGTCTTATTCTGTTTCCCAATCATTCGTGTCTAGGCGCGAAGCCTACGATCAGTGCTGTAGCACGGCAATGCGAAGCAACAACGTAGAAATGGAATTACGGCGCAGTCGAAACACCGAACCGCCCCAGCCCCATCTCCACCAGCCCTTCGGGGCGGCGCAGCAGAAACAGCGCTTCCAGCCCTCTGCGCTGCGCCAGGGCAAGGCCCTCGCCGGGGCCTGCCACCAGCAGGGCGGTGGCCCAGGCGTCCGCCTCCATGCAGGTGTGCGCCAGCACGGTGACCGAGGCGACGGCGTTGTTCACCGGCGCAGCGCGGCGCGCGTCCATGGTGTGCGCAAGGCGCGCATCGCCCACCTCCATGTAGTGCCGGTAGTCGCCCGAGGTGGCCACGGCCAGGTCCTGCAGCTCGATCACACCCCGTACCGCGCGGCGCCCGGCCTCGGGCGATTCGAGCGCCACCGCCCAGGGCGCACCGCTGGCCTGGTGGCCCACGGCGCGCAATTCCCCATCGAGCGCCGCCAGCGCATGGCGCACTCCGTGCTGTTGCAGCACGGCAGCCATGCGGTCCACCGCATAGCCCTTGGCAATGCCGCACAGATCGAGCTGCACGGGAGCACGCTTGCGGACGCGGCCTGCTGCAGGGTCGATCTCCAGGCCCTCGCGCATCGGGCACGGCGCAGCCTGGCGCACGGTGTGGATCGCTGCGGCGTCGGGTGCATCGCGCACCGCGCCAAAACCCCAGGCATCGACCAGCGCGCCGACGCAGGGGTCAAACGCGCCTGCGCTTTGGCGGTGAATGTCCATGGCGCAGGTCAGCACTTCCAGAATTTCAGGCGGCAGGTCCACCCAGGCGTCCACGGGTGCGCGGTTCAGGCGCACCAGGTCGCTCTCCGGCTTCCAGGGGGACATCTGCGCGTCCACCTGCTGCACCGCCGCAGCAAGGTTCTGGCGCAGGGCGTCCAGGTCCAGAGCGGCGTCACAGTCCACGCTGGCAGACCAGCGCGTGCCCATGGTCGGGCCGTGCAGGGTGGCGCGCTGGCAGGGCGCGGCAGCGTCAGAAGACATCTTCGGCATAGCGCTCTTTTGCTTTGAGCTGCGCCACGCTCAAGTGCAGCGGCGCAAGGATGGCGTCCAACGCCTCGGCCACGCCCTTGGCCATGGCGCGGCTGCCGCAGACGCGCACCAGGGCACCCTGGGCCAGCAGTGCGCGTACGCGCTCGGCGTCGCGGCGCAGGGCATCCTGCACATAACCACCGCCTTCGGGGATGCGCGAGAACACCGTCTGTACACTTGCCAGCCGCCCTTCGCCCAACCAGCGCTGGATTTCGGGGCCAAAGTAAAAGTCCTGCGCCGGATCGCGCCCCCCAAAATACAGGTGCATGGGTGTGTGCCGATCGTTGCGACGGATGAAACCGGCCAGCGGCGCCACGCCCGTGCCCGCCCCGATCAGCAGCACCGGGCGGCGTGTACGCGGCAGTGCAAAACCGGGATTAGAGCGGATGAAAGCGGCAATGCTGTCCCCCGGTTGCAGGCCCAGCAAATGCGTAGAGCACAGGCCACCCGGCAACAGGCGCACGCAGATTTCCAGAAACCCATCCTGCGAGCCCGACGCCAGCGAGTAATAACGCGGCACGGCCGAGCCAGGCGCCAGGATGCCCACCAAATCGCCCGCCGCAAAGTGCCCCAGGCGGGCGCCGCCGCCCTGCGCGGGCCAGGCAAAGCGCAGGATGGCCGTGGGCTCGTCGCTGTGCTCTCGGTAGCCCTGGCGCGCTACAAGCGTGAGCGCGGTGGTGGGCGGAACGCGCGGCACATAGTCGAGCACCAGGGGTTCGCCCAGTGCCTGCGCCAGTGCCTGGCCCCAGCGGGTGAACTGCTGGCTCGATTGCTGGTGGATGCATTCGAGCGGCAGCAGCGCAGGCCAGCCGCGCGCGCGCAGGGTCTGCTCCAGTGCCTCGGCAAAGGCGCAGAAGGCCGGGTACTGCCGGTCGCCAAAGCCCAGCACCGTCACCGGCACGGCGCTGGCGGTCAATTTTGCGATGCGCTCGAGTGCGTCTTTGGCGTGCGCCGGGGCCTGGCCTTCGCCATAGGTGGCGGCGAGCACGAACACCTGCTGCGTGGCGAGCGCGGTCTGGAAATGCTCCAGGGCGCCGGTATGCACGCGGTGCCCGCTGTGGATCAGCGCATCCTGCAGCGCCTGGGCAAAACCCCAGGTGCTGCCGCCTTCACTGGCGACAAAGATAAGCACGTCAGCCTGTGCCAGCGGGCTGTTGCCGGTGATCTGCAGTGTCTGGCTGCGTACTTGCCACCAGATGACCACGCCCGACAGCCAGAACAGCAGCACGCTGGCCCCCACGAGCCCGAGCACCACGGCCCAGGGCCAAGCCGACTCACCGGTGTGCAGCACCAAAGCCCAGTCGTAGATGCGCTGTGCAAAGGTGGCGTCTTGCCAGGCCAGCATGTTCCCGGAGTAGCGATCCACCCAGCCTTCACCCTGAAGAGTGGCGACGCTCCAGATGTCTTCGGGGTCGGAAGCGTCGGGGAAATTCAGCTTGCGCAAGTCCCGGACGGCGAGGTTTTGCAGCGCAGAGAGCTGCGCCCCAGGCAGGGCGGTCTGGCCAGTGACCACAGAGACCACATCGGGCTCGGTCCCGGCGTCCAAAGTCACCAGCCCCAGGGTCGAGGCGCTCATAGTGAGCGCGGTGAGGGATGTCAGGCACAGCACCGCGAGCACCACCCGACCGGTGACGACGTGGATGCGCTGTGCCAGCGAGCCCCGCACCCGCGCGCCCAGGCGCCGCCAGCCACCCATGCGGCGCAGCAGCAGAACCAGGGCCGAGATGCATATCAAGCCCATAGCCAGCGCAATGCCCGCCGCACCCCAGCGCCCGGCGTCACCCAGCAGCAGCGAGCGGTGCAGGTTTTTCACCCAGCGCGGCAGCGCTGAGGGCTGCCAGGCGCCCAGCACCCGGCCATCGGCCGGGTCCACGTAGTGCGCCTGCGCCTCGTCGCCGACAAAGCCGAACACCACGATGGCGCCCGAGGGCAGGTGGCGGATTTCCTCCGCGTCCGGCACGGTGCGCGTCACACGCTCCACCAACGTGGCCACCGACAGGTCACCCGGTGCGGCGGGTGCCTGCCACGCCTCCTGAACCGGGTCGAATGCCAGGATGGCACCGGTGATCCCAAGTACCACGGCCAGGGCGCCGACGGTCAGGCCCAGCCAACGGTGGATTGCCTTCCATCCCATGCGCGTGTCCTTTACTGCAACTGAAAGGTCAGCGACTGGATGTACTGCTTGCCAGCCTGCGGTTTGCCAGCGTTGGTGGTCGTCAGCGGTACGCGGATTTCCGATGGGCTGTCGCGCATGTCTTCCACGGCCGCGTCGATGCGGATTTCGTAGCCTGCGTCAATCAGTGCATCGGCCAGGTCGGCCGTGACCTTGAGCGTGCGGCCCGCGCCCACGCTGGCGCCCGTGACGCCGTTCAGGCGCTTGGCGTCACCGGCCGAGAGCCGGTTCCAGTCGGACAGGTGCTTGTGGTACTTGGCCTTGCCGCCGGCCACCCACAGCGTGCCGGCGTACGCCCCCTTGGCATCGGTCAGGTAGGCGGCCAGGTAGGCGCCGTCGCCGCCATAGTTTTTGAGCTGGGCGGTCAGCGTGACCTGGCGGCTGTGCGCCAGGGCGGGCAGGGCCAGCACGCAGGCGGCGGCCAAAGTGGTCAAGAGAGGTTTGGACATGGTGATGCTCCGGTATGAAATTACTCAACCTGGCCGCGTGGCGCGGTACCAGGGGTGAACAGGGGTGACGGCGCAACGGCGCTGCCTGGTTGCTGTGGCCCGCCCTGCGGTGCGGCGTGCTCACGATCCCGCTCCCGCGTGCGCTGATGATCGCGTTGTTTCATCTTCACGACCTTCAGGGTTTCCGGGTCGATCTTGGCCTTGAAACCACGGCCCTGGGCGTCGGTGCCACGAATTTCATAGCAACCATCGTCTATTTTCAGTCGCTGAATCTGCCAGCCCTGCTGGGCCGCCATTTGCCGCACGGCCTCGCGCGACTGCCAGCGGTTCACCGGCGCGTCGCAATCGTCATCGGCCCATGTGGGCAGGACCGCCAGGCCCAGTGCCATGGCCAGCAAGCCACGGCGCAGAGTGGGGGAGTTTTTCATGGTGATGCTCCTTTTCAACAGGTTAACGCATGGCAAATGATTCGCGGTGCAGGCGCCAGCGGCTGGGGCCGCGTGCGTGCGCGTGCAGTGCGTCGCCCAGGCCCTGGGGGCCGCAGAACCAGATGTCCAATGGGCCGCCGGGTTCGGCTTGCAAATCCTGCGGCGTCAGGCGCTGGCCCTGGGCTTCGCTGTGCACGGTGAGCGGCACGGGCGGCTGGGCCTGCGCGCACAGCGCTTGCAGGCGCGCCAGCAGCGGGTCGCGCCGGGCGTCGCGCGTGCAGTAATGCATGTGTACGGGGGCTGGGTCGCGGCCTTCGGTGGGCATGCCAGGCTGACGTGCCTCCAGCAGCGCAAAGAAGGGGGTCACGCCCACGCCCGCCGCCACCCACACCTGCTGGCGGCGGCGCGAGCCCTGGCCATCAAAGCGGCCGTAGGGCCCTTCGATGTCTACGCGCTGACCGGCGCGCAAGCGTTGGTGAAGGGTGCGGGTGTAGTCGCCCAGCGGCTTGATCACCAGACGCAGCAGGGGCTCTCCGTCGGGGCTGTGGCCCAGCGCGTTCGGTGCACTGGCAATGGTGAAAGGGTGGGCACCTTCGGCAGCATCAAAACGCACGAAGACGAACTGCCCCGCGCGGTGCCCGCGCCAGCTGGGCGGCATGGCGCAAATGACCTCGACCGGCGCACCCGTGGGCGTATCGCCCAGCACGGTGACTGCCTGGATGCGCGCCGCATGGTTGCGCGAGCGCCCCACCCAGCCCGCCAGCGACCACACGGCGGCCAGGCTGCCCAGTGCCAGCAGCGAGCCCATCAGCAAGCCCAGCGGCAGCGCCCAGAACGTGAGCGGCATCAGCGCCACGGCATGGAACACCAGCGCGAGGAACAGCACCGGCATGGCACGGTGCAGGAGGCGCCAGTGTTTATAGGGCAGCAGGCGTGCAATCAGCGTGAGCGCCACCATGGCCAGCAACAGGTAGAAGGCCCACTCGCCCAGGTCCTTGGCAAAACCGCGGGTATCCGTCAACCAGGGCAGCACGGCCTCGCGCGCGGGCCTGCCGGCACGGCCCCACAAGGCCTTGATCCAGCCACTCGACTCCTTGGCGCCCCAGTGGGCGATGGCGGTGAGGGCGGCGGCGATACCCGTCCATTTGTGCAGGCGGTAGACCTGGTCCATGCCGCCCATCACCCGGTCCAGCAGCGGCAGGCGCAGGGCGAGCAGCATGACCAGCGCCATCAGGCTGATGCTCCACAGCCCACTCAGGTACATCGCGTGCTGGCGCAACTGCCACCAGCCCAGGGCGACGCCTTGCGCATCGACCAGGGGCGAGACACCCAGGTCGGCCGGTGCGACGGCCATCCATGCCAGGGTAATGCCCAGCAACCAGATTCCCAGTACA
The DNA here is from genome assembly GCF_003096555.1 of Simplicispira sp. 125. NCBI lineage: Bacteria > Pseudomonadati > Pseudomonadota > Betaproteobacteria > Burkholderiales > Comamonadaceae > Simplicispira > Simplicispira sp. 125. Next base: position 3,042,982 of record NZ_QEKM01000001.1, read on the forward strand.
ACTTTGATACGCATGAGGAAGTCCTTCTTTTCTCGTTCAGAACCATTGTGAAAAACCCACCTTGAACGAATACTGAAAGGCACATTCATCTTCCGTTCATCACCTCCGGGGTAAAAAACCACCTATGTCCTCGTACGCTGCGCTCACCCTTCGTCGGCTCGCCCTGCCCTGCGTAGCGCTGTGCCTGCTCGGCGCGAGCCCCTTGCTGCGCGCCGATGACCACGACCATGGCTCCCACGAGCTGGCACGCCAGGCGCTGGAACAAGGCCGGGTGCTGCCCCTGCGCACCGTGCTCGAAAAAATCGAACGCGACTACCAAGGACAGGCACTGAAGGTGGAATTCGAGCAGGACGACGGTCGCTTCCTCTATAAAATTCGCCTGCTGCAAAGCGATGGCCGCATGGTCAAGCTCAAGGTCGATGCCGTCGATGGCAAGGTGCTCGACAGCAAGCGCAAGGAACACGAAAAGGACAGGAATGCGCATCCTCGTCGTTGAAGATGAACCCACGCTGTGCCACCAACTGGTGCAAGCCGTCGCCGCGGCAGGACACACGGTCGAGAGCGCCAGCGACGGTGTCACTGCGCACTATTTGGGCGACGTGGAAGACTTCGACGCCGTGGTGCTGGACCTGGGCCTGCCCGCGCTCGACGGCCTGTCGGTGCTGCGCCGCTGGCGTGCGGCGGGACGCACCATGCCGGTGCTCATCCTCACCGCGCGCAGCGCCTGGCATGAAAAAGTGGCGGGCATGGATGCGGGCGCGGACGACTACCTGGCCAAACCCTTTCACATGGAAGAACTGCTGGCGCGCCTGCGCGCCCTGCTGCGCCGCCTGGGCGAACACACCAGCGCGCAATGGCAATGCGGGGCCATCCTGCTCGACACGCGCCAGGCCCGCGTGCTGGTCGACGGCCTGCCCCTGCAACTGACCAGCCATGAGTTCAAGCTGCTGTCGCTGCTCATGCAGCGCAAGGGCGAAGTGCTCTCGCGCACCGAATTGTCCGAACACATCTACCCGCACGACAGCGACCGCGACTCCAACACCATTGAAGTCTTCGTCGGCCGCCTGCGCAAGAAGCTGCCCGCCGGCAGCATCGAAACCGTGCGTGGCCTGGGCTACCGGTTGATCGACGCGGGCCACGCGGCGTGAGAACGGGGTCGCTGCGCCTGCGCCTGCTGGCGGGCACGCTGGCCTGGATGCTGCTGGCCATTGCCCTGGTGGGCTGGGGCCTGCGGACCTTGTTCCAGGACCATGTCACACAACAATTGCAGGCCCAACTGGTGATGCAGCTCGACCATTTGAGTGCTTCGGTCGATTGGGAGCCCCCCGGCCGCGTCAGCGTGAGCGCCATGGCTGCCGATCCGCGCCTGGCGCAGCCCTTGTCGGGCCTGTACTGGCAGATTGACCGGCAGGGCACTGCGCCCCAGGCGGGCGTAGCACGCTCGCGCTCGCTGTGGGACCAGGTGCTGCGTTTGCCCGACGCACCAAAGTCCTATCCTGCCAGTGGTTACAGCGTCTTGCTGCTACGTGACGCCCAGGGCCACGCCTTGCTGGCCGTGGCGCGCACCCTGCAACTGCCCGAGGACGATGCGCCCCCGCTGCGCCTGGTGGTGGCGGGCGACAAGGCACTATTGGCCGAACCCTTGCAGCGCTTCACCCAGATGCTGCTGATGGCGCTGGGCATGCTGGCGCTGGGCCTGGCCTTGGCCATCGCCATGCAATTGCAGCTGGCGCTGCGGCCGCTCAAGCTTTTGCGCGCGCGCCTGGCGAGCGTGCGCAGCGGCGCCGCCGGGCAGCTGGAAGGCAGTTTTCCGAACGAACTACAACCGCTGGTCAACGAGTTCAACCACGTGCTGCGCGAGAACGCAGACATGGTGCAGCGCGCCCGCACCCAGGCCGGCAACCTGGCCCACGCGGTGCACACGCCGCTGTCCATCCTGGCCAATGCCGCTGACCGAGAAAGCAGCCCGCTGGCACTGCTCGTGCAGGAGCAGGTGGCGACGGCGCGCCGCCAGGTGGACTACCACCTGGCCCGTGCACGCGCTGCCGCTGCCGTGCGCGCCACAGGGCTGCGCACCCCCGTATTGCCGCCGCTGCAGGCACTGCTGCGCACCATGCAGCGCCTGCATGCCGAGCGCCATCTGTCGTTTGAACTTGCACCCGAGGCGCAGGACGGCGCCTTTCGCGGAGAAGAGCAGGACCTGTACGAACTGCTGGGCAATTTGATCGACAACGCCGGCAAGTCGGCGCACCAGCGCGTGGTGGTCGATGTGCAGTTGTCGCAGGGCCAGTTGTGCTTCACCGTTGATGACGACGGCCCCGGCATTCCCGAGGCGCAGCGCGAGCACATGTTCCAGCGCGGCGTGCAGCTCGACGAGCAGCGCCCTGGCTCCGGCCTGGGTCTGGACATCGTGCGCGCGCTGGCCGAGACCTACGGCGGCAGCGTGCAGGCCCAGGCATCGCCCCTGGGTGGCGCACGCCTGCGCCTGTGCCTGCCCCTGGCCGATGGAGAGGAAGGCAGCCAACGCCGATCCGTCTAGATATTTGGATAAAAATAGGCTCCAAGGCAATACTGGAAAGCGCTGCAAGCTATTTATTAAATAGCACTTCTCCGCCAGCGCCAGACCTAGGAGTCTGTCGGACTTGGAGCGTCGAAAGCGAGAATTGGCCCCGGCGAGGACAGTTTTTGCCGGATTTGCAGCCGACGATTTTCAAGTCCGACAGGCTCCTAGAAAGCGCTTACTGTGCCAGCCGCCGCGCAATGGCCGCACGGGCGGCGCGCGCTTCAGGTACCGGCAGCAGCGGCCAGACATGGACCAGGCCCTCGCCGCGGTGCAGTTCCAGCGCGCCACCGGCCTGCTGCACCCGCTCTGCAAAGGCGAGCGCGTCATGGCCCAGCAGGTCGCGCGTGGCGACGAACACGGTCATGGGCGGCAGGCCCGCCACATCGCCCCAGGCGGGGCTCACGGCGGGGTGATCCAGCGGCAACGCGCCCGCATAAAGGCGACCCGCCTCGCGCACGCCCGCCAACGCCAGCATGGGGTCACGCCGTGCCGTGTGCACCGCTGCCGGGTGGGGCACAGCCACGTCCACCCAGGGCGTGATCAGCACCATTTGCGCTGCGGGCGGCTGCCCCGCGTCCCGCAGGTTTTGGGCCAGCGCCAAGGCCAAACCGCCGCCCGCCGAATCGCCCATGAAGTGGATCGCCTCCGGGGCATGCTGCTTGGCCAGCTGCGCATGCACCGCATGCACCCAGGCCAAGGTATCGGTGCAGGTGGACTCGGGCGCCAGCGGGTACAGCGGCACGGTGACCTCGCAACCCGCCGTGCGCACCAGCCACGCCAGAAATCTCCAGTGCTGCGGCGTGATGGGCCGCACATAGCCACCGCCATGCAGGTAGAGCACCGGGCGCGGCGCCTGCACCGGCCGGGCAGGTGCCAGCGTGAACACCGGATGGCCCGCCAGCTCTTGCCGTCGCACGCTCAGCGCAGCGCCGGGCGCGGGTGGCGCGGCAGGCCCGGTGCGGCGCACCTGTGCAATGCCCCGCTGCAGGCTCTTGGCCGAGGCATAGATACGACGGCGGCGCATGGCGCGCAGCAGCAGAACGAGGGCGTGGTGGCCAAGGCTGGGCATGAATCACAGGGCAAGTCACGGGAGCAAGGCCCGCATGCAGACAGCGTAAGCACAATCGGGGAAGATGTCACCCGCCGAAACCCGCGCAGCCACACCAAGAATGACCGCCGTCCCCCGCCCCCTCACCGCTCAAGACCTGCCCGGCCTGCTGGCGGTGCAGCGCGCCTGCTACGGCGATGCTTACATCGAAAGCGCTGCGGTTTACGCACGCCGCCTGGCGAGCCCGGCCCAATGCTCGTTGGTGATCGAGCACGCGGGCTGCATCGGTGCCTATCTTGCCGCCTACGACTCACTTGAGGGCAAGGTCACACCGCTGCACGGCGACTTCGAGGCTGCAGACCCACCCGACACGCTGTACCTGCACGACATGGCCGTGCTGCCCGCGCTGGCCGGGCAGGGCTTGGCAAGGGCGCTGCTGGCGCCGTTGTGGCGCGGCGCGGTCACGCGGGGCCTCACGCGCTCGGCGCTGGTGGCAGTGCAGGGATCACGAGGTTATTGGGAACGCCACGGCTATGCCGTGCACGCTCTGCGCAACGCACTGCAGCGCCAGCACCTGGCCGCCTATGGCGAAGGTGCGGTGTACATGCTGCGCACGCTGGCTTGATCAGCGCGTCATCGGCAACGCCACACCCATGGCCGCAAAAGCGCCGCCGCAGACGCGGTTGAAGCGCTTGCCATAGCGCTCCAGCTTGGGGCGAATGCGGTGTGCCATGCGGGCGAGCAAATACTCCACCACGCACTCAATGGCGGCAAACGTGCCCGCCATCACCGCAAACTGCAGCCACAGGCTGCGCGCCGGGTCGAGAAACTGGGGCAAGAAAGCGCCATAGAACAGCAGCGCCTTGGGGTTGGACACCGCTGCAAACAGCCCCTGGCGAAACAGCTGGCTGCGGCGCGGAAACGGCGCGTCTGCGCTGGGCTTGAGTTGCAACGGTGGCGCGCGCCACAGCTGGATACCCAGCCATACCAGGTAGGCGCCACCCACCCACTTGAGCACCAGCAGTGCGCTGGCCGAGGTCTGCAACAGCGCCCCGATCCCCAGCATTGACAACGCAATCACCGCCACAAAACCCAGGGCGCCGCCTGCCACCGTCCAGAGCGTGCGGCGATGGCCGTGCAACGCGCCATTGGTCAGCGCCAGCAAACTGTTGGGGCCGGGCGTGAGCGAAAGACCCACGGCCGCCACGAGATAGATCAACCAGGTATGCCAGGCCATGGAACCCCCTTGCAGTTAAAAAATGCGGGCCACGGGGCCGCGAACGATGGTTCACGATAATACGCGCCATGCCAAACCGCTGGAAACCCAACGTCACCGTGGCGGCCCTCATCGAACACGAAGGGCGATTCCTTCTTGTGGAAGAGGAAACCACCGATGGCCTCAAGCTGAACAACCCCGCAGGCCATCTGGACCCGGGCGAATCCCCCATGCAGGCCTGCGCCCGCGAGGTGCTGGAAGAAACTGCCCACGACTTTGTGCCTACGGCGCTGGTCGGTGTCTACCTCAACCGCTTCACCAAAACCCGTACCGGCGACGACCTGACCTACATGCGCTTTGCCTTTGCCGGCACGCTGGGCACGCACCACGACTGGCGTGCGCTGGACTCGGGCATCGTGCGCACATTGTGGATGACACCCGAAGAAATCCGCGCCTGCCCCGAACGCCACCGCAGCCCGCTGGTGCTGCACTGCCTGGACGACTACCTGGCAGGCCAGCGCTTTCCGCTGGGCCTGGTGCACACGGATGCCAGCGTGACCGATCCCCTGCCCGAGTGAAACGCCAGCCCATGCCGGGATAATCAGCCCCATGAGCAAGCACAGAATCGTGGTAGGTCTGAGCGGAGGCGTCGATTCGGCCGTCACTGCCCATCTTTTGAAGCAACAGGGCCACGAAGTGGTCGGCATCTTCATGAAGAACTGGGAAGATGACGACGACAGCGAGTACTGCTCGTCCAACGTCGATTTCGTCGATGCGGCTGCCGTGGCCGATGTGATCGGCATCGAGATCGAGCACGTCAACTTCGCCGCCGAGTACAAAGACCGCGTATTCGCTGAGTTCCTGCGCGAATACCAGGCCGGGCGCACGCCCAACCCCGATGTGCTGTGCAACGCCGAGATCAAGTTCAAGGCTTTCCTGGACCATGCCATGCGCCTGGGGGCCGAGAAGATCGCCACGGGCCACTACGCGCGCGTGCGCCAAAACACACAGTCCGGCCTGTTTGAATTGCTCAAGGGCCTGGACCCGGGCAAGGACCAGAGCTACTTTCTGCACCGCTTGACGCAGGCGCAGCTGGCGAAAACGCTGTTCCCCGTTGGCGAGTTGCACAAGACCGAGGTGCGCCGCATCGCGGCCGAGATCCACTTGCCGAATGCCAAAAAGAAGGACTCCACCGGCATCTGCTTCATTGGCGAGCGGCCGTTCCGCGAGTTCTTGAACCGCTATATCAGCCACGCGCCCGGCCCCATCCAGGACGAGCGGGGCCGCACGCTGGGTCGGCATGTGGGCCTGTCGTTCTACACCCTGGGCCAGCGCCAGGGATTGGGCATTGGCGGTGTGAAGGAAAAGGGCGCACAACGCGGGGCGGGCGACCACGCGCCCTGGTTCGTGGCGCGCAAGGAACTGGCGAGCAACACCTTGCGCGTGGTGCAGGGGCACGACCACCCCTGGCTGTTGTCGCACCAACTGGTGGCGCAGGACGTGAGCTGGTGCGCAGGCCACGCGCCCGCGCCGGGCCCGTATGCCGCCAAGACGCGCTACCGCCAGCACGATGCCGCCTGCACGCTGACAGCGGTGCCCGACGGTTTCGCGCTCAGCTTCCCTGAAGCCCAATGGGCGGTGACACCGGGGCAGAGCGCTGTGCTGTACGACGGCGATGTGTGCCTGGGCGGCGGGGTGATCCAGACCGTTACCGTGCTGGCGCCCTGAACGCGCGGCCACGGATTTCCACCTCCACGATGGGCGTGGGTTTCTTGAAATCCACATGCAGTGAGCCGGTCACGAAGCGAAGCGGCGGTTGTGGCCATGCAGTGGCAATCGATCAGCGAGGCCATCGACTCACCGTTTCAACTTATTAGTTTGCTTCTTCTTTCAGTGCATCACAAAAATGTTTGTTGCTAACGAAAAAAGCCCGCGCCTCCAAAGAGGCACGGGCTTTTACCCACAAAAAATAGAGTTTTTCTGTCCTAGAACGGAATATCGTCATCCATATCGTCAAAACCTGAGGCGGCTCGCGGTGCCTGGGCAACGGGGGCCGGTGCAGGACGCTGCGGCGCAGGGGCTGCCGGACGCTGGGGGGGGGGAGGTGCAGCGCGGCGGGGAGCCTGTTCAAAGCCACCGCTCGGGTCGCCGCCGTAGCCACCATCATCGTAGCCACCCCCTTGCTGGCCACCGCCGCCTTGTCCGCCCATGCCCTGGCGGCTGCCCAGCATTTGCATCTGGTCTGCGCGGATTTCGGTGCTGAACTTTTCCACACCGGCCTGGTCGGTCCACTTGCGGGTGCGCAGGCTTCCTTCCACATACACCTGCGAGCCCTTGCGCAGGTATTGGCCCACGATTTCGGCCAGGCGGCCGTTGAACACCACGCGGTGCCACTCGGTCGCTTCGCGCATTTCGCCGCTCTGCTTGTCCTTCCACTTGTCGGTGGTGGCAATGGTGACGTTGGCCACCTGGTCGCCACTGGGGAAGGTACGGATTTCAGGATCGCGGCCCAGGTTGCCGACGATGATGACTTTGTTCACGGATGCCATGGTGTGGGGCCTGTAGAGAATGAAGAAAAAGAAACGGCACTACGGCCAGTGCGAAAACGAGGGTTCAAGCGCGCAATTGTGCCCCATCCGGCCTCGGCCAGGGTTGCTGACAGCGCGCATTACCGTGTTGAAAAAGCGATCAATGTCCGCCGTTGCCCTGCCGGGGGACGGGATGCAGCCCCCAACCGAGCACCAGCCACAAAACGCACAGTCCCGCTGTCACCGCAAACAACGTGGGCACACCAGACCACTTGACCAGTGCGCCGCCCAAGGCACCGCCCGCAAACAGGCCCAGTGACTGCAAGGTGTTGTAGGTGCCCAGGGCCGCACCACGTACCTGGGGCGGCGCCATGCGCGAGACCAGGCTGGGCTGGCTGGCCTCCAGCGCATTGAAGCCGCAAAAGAAAACGAATAGCAGCAGCGCCAGCAGCCACAACGTGGGTGTGCCGCCGCTGGCCGACAGCAACCACAGCCCGCCTTGCACCACCAGGATGAGCGCCATGGCGCCCAGCAGCGCGGCGCGCAGGTGGCCGCGCCGCTCCAGCGCAAACAGCCCGCCCATGGCGACGAAGGACAACACCACCGCCGGCAGATACACCTGCCAGTGGTCGGCGCGACCCAGGCCCGCCTGTACCAGCATGGCGGGCACGGCCACCCACATCGAGAGCTGCACCGTGTGCAGGGTAAAAACGCCCAGGTTCAAGCGCAGCAAGTCGGGGTTCCTGAAGACCTCGGCCAGGCTGCCGCGCGGCCCCTGTCCGGCGTGGCCTGTCTCGGGCGGCACCCACCACACCACCACGGCAATACCGGCCAGCGCCAGCGCACAGGTCAGGCCAAACAGGCCCGCCAGGCCGACCTTCGCCGTCAGCAAGGGCGCGGCCACCAGGGCCACGGCAAACATCAGGCCGATGCTGCCGCCCACCAGCGCCATGGCCTTGGTGCGCACACCGTCGCGTGTCTGGTCCGCCAGCAAGGCGGTGACGGCGGCCGAGACCGCGCCAGCCCCTTGTATCGCCCGGCCTGCAAGCAAGCCGGTGACGCTATCGGCCAAGGCCGCCAGCAGACTGCCCACGGCAAAAACCAGCAAACCGGCCACGATGATGCGTTTGCGCCCAAACCGGTCGGACGCCATGCCCAACGGCAGCTGCAGCACCGCCTGCGTAAGGCCGTAAATGCCCATGGCCAAGCCCACCAGCGCCGGGTCATCCCCGCCGGGGTATTTGCGCGCCTCAAGAGCGAACACGGGGAGCACCAAAAACAGGCCCAGCATGCGCAGCGCAAAGATCAGCGCCAGGCTGATGCTGGAGCGGCGCTCCAGCGCGGTCATGCGTGTGCTGGGGGGTGTGGGCCGCGTTGCAGTAGCGGCTGACTGGGAAGAATAATCTGGCACGGTGTGCGCTGAGGTCCGATGAAGCAAAACCGGGATTTTCGCCCATTGGCCGTCGAGGTGCCGACATGGCTGCAAACTTGGCGCCAGCCTGTGCCCCGCTCCAAGCGCTGGGCTATGCACACCATCCGGCGCACGCCCCGGGTCTGCACCAAGCACAAGGAAACTCGCGCTGCTCCGCAGCGCGAGACGTCCCACCCGTTACATTTAAGGCAAAAACTACCTCTAACGCTTTCTGGATAAGCGCTAGCAGCTATTGTTTTGGGAGTTTTGTGGTCATCACACGGGTGGCCACCCCTCATCCCTTCATGAGGCCCCGCTGTCTGCGCCAGCCCAAGAACCCCAGCATGGCCGACAGCAGCCCCAGCGCCCACGGCGCATCCACGGGAATGGCCACCGCGCCGCCCCCGACAGGGCCCGCTGCCAACGCAAAGGGGTCGCTGATACGGCCCGGGGTTGCATCAGAGTCCCCCGCGCCGTTGTCCGTGATGGTGTAGGTCACCGTCAGGCGATCAGCGCTGAGCGTGGCGCTACCCAGTTGGAACCAGGTGGATGCCGCCACCACGCCACCAACGGCAGGGGTGGCGGGGCCGTACTTCCAGAACTGGATGCCTGCAGGCAGCGGTTGGGAATAGGTGATCGTCATCGTCACCGAACCGGTGCAGCCCGTGGACTGGAAGGCGTACTCCCCATACGGCATGGTCACGCCTGCTGGGGCGGGATTGGACAATCCGGAAAAACCGCTGGTGGCGGCCAGCGTGCAAGCGGGCCCAACGCCAGAAAGATTTGCCGTCGCAGCACCCGCCATGCCCGGAGGCGTACCCGTCACCGTGAGCAAGCGGGGCGTTACCGCGTTGGATGCGGCCGATGGCGCGCCCATACCGACAGCGTTGTTCGCCCTCACTGTGAACGTATACGTCGTGCCGTTGGTGAGACCCGTAAAGGTAACCGGCGAGGCGGTGCCCGTGGCCGTCGCGCCCCCAGGGCTGGCGGTAACGGTGTATCCGGTGATCGCGCTTCCACCCGTGAAGGCCGGAGGGGTGAATGCCACAGTGGCCTGCGCATTCGCAGCGCTCGCCGTGCCGATGGTCGGCGCGCCCGGCGCCACGGCATTCACGGTGAAAGTGCGGGTCACCTGGGTCGCAGGCAAATAGGAGCCATTGCCGGCTTGGTCGGCGTTGATGGTGCAACTGCCCGCCGTCACAAAGCTCAGCAGGCCGCCGCTGGTGATGGTGCACACGCTGGTGGTGGACGAGGTGAAGGTCGGCGTCAACCCTGAATCGGAGGTAGCGGTCAGCGTGGGCGTCGTACCGAAGTTCTGCGCGCTGGGGTTGGCGAAGGTGATGGTCTGCGTTGCCGCGGGCGTGATGCTGTTCGAGGCCGCCGAGGCGCCACCGGTGAGGGGCACAGCATTGGTCGCCGTCACCGTGAAGGTGTATGCCACCCCGTTGGTCAGTCCCGTAACGACAATGGGGGAACTCGCCCCTTGCACAGGTGCTACATCCGCCGGGTTGGCCGTCACGGTATAGCTGGTAATCGCTGAGCCACCGTTATTCGATGGGGCCACAAACGCAATGCTTGCCTGGGTGTCGCCTGCGATCGCCGTGCCGATAGTCGGCGCGCCCGGCGCCACGGGATTCACGGTGAAAGTGTGGCTCACCTGAGGGGCAGGCAGAAAGGATGTATCGCCCGCCTGGTCCGCATTGATGGTGCAGTTGCCCGCGGCAACAAAGGTCAGGGCAATTCCACTGACAGTACACACTCCGGTCGTTGAAGAGGTGAAGGTCACAACATACCCAGCCCCTGCCGACGAACTGGCGGCCAGTGTGGGCGAAGTCCCAAAGTTCTGCGTGCCGGGATTGGCGAAGGTGATGGTCTGCGGCGCCGCAGGTATCACCGAGTTGGAGGCAGCCGATGCTGCGCCTGCGCCCGCACTGTTGGTTGCAGTGACGGTGAATGTGTAGGAAGTGCCGTTGGACAGACCTGTCACGGTAATGGGTGAACCCGAACCGGTGCCGGTAGCCCCCAACGGGTTCGAGGTCACGGTGTAACCGCTAGCAAGGATCGGAGCGCCGCCTGTGGAGGTCGGCGCGGTGAAGGTGACTGTGGCCTGGGTATCGCCCGCAGTTGCTGTGCCTATGGTGGGTGCGCCGGGGACTACCGGACTCACAGTGAACGTTTGGGATACCGTCGGGGCTGGGTTGGTCGCTGAGTTGCCCGCCTGATCTGCATTGATGGTGCAGGAACCCGCAGTTACAAATGCCAGGACGCCGCCGGTGATGGTGCAAACGCCGGTGGTGGACGAGCTGAAAACAACCGGTAGGCCATTGGTTCCTGTGGCGGACGTCGCATGAGCCGTCAGAGTGGGCGTGGTGCCGAAATTTTGCGAGCCCGGGTTGACAAAGTTGATGCTCTGCGCGCCCTTCGGCGTGGCGGCATTGGATGCCCCGGACGCCCCGCTGGTACCGACGGCATTGGAGGCCGTCACCGTAAAGGTGTAGGACGTGCCGTTGGTCAACCCGGTCACGGTCGCGGTGCAGGCCGCCGGCCCCGCGCAACTGCCGAAGGCCCCGCCCGGGTTGGCCGTGGCGGTGTAGGCGCTGATAGCCGAGCCACCATTGCTGCCCGGTGCGGTAAAGGTCACGCTCACTTGTCCATCGCCTGCAGTGGCCGTGCCTATGGTGGGGGCGCTGGGCGCCGTGGGCATCGCTACGGTGTGGGCCGTGCCGCTGGTGTAGGCGGCGGGGCCAGCATTACCTGCACCATCGCTGATATTGGTGGATGAATTCAAATCCAGACGGAGCGTGCCATTGCCGGTGATACCGCTAACTGTCACATTGACGCTAGTACCCGAGGATGCAGAGACAGCGGAGATAGTGCCAGCCGCCGTCCCGGTAAGGTACAACCCGAAATCATCGGTAGAGATGTTATTAACCGATGCATCGAAGGTAACCACAAAATCGATACTGGTGGCAGCACTATCCGGCGAGCCGCTCAACGTGATAGAGGCTACGGCAGGCGGCAGATCATCGATTACGGTAATGGTGAACGCCTCTTCATAAAAGGCACCGCTGTTGTCGGTGGTGCGAATCCGAACGCTATAAATCCCAGCAGCCAGAATTGAGGCATTGTTTGCCCTGAGGGAGGCGCCGATTATATTGAAACTAGCGTTATTGGTGTCACCTGCTCCGGCCACGAGGGAATAAGTGTGAGTGTTTCCAACATCCGGATCGGTACTGTTTAAATTTCCCACAATAGTGTTAACCCCATCGCTTTGGCCGACAAAATTGTTTGAAAGCGAAATATCGATGGGAGCGTTATTTGAAATTCGTGGATTGATTATTTCTATATCATCCACGGCAATCTGTGTGCCGGTATTCACTGAAATACGCACCCCATAAATACCATCGAAGTCGGTATTGCTGACGACGCTAAAATTGCCGTAGGTAAGTTTGGACACACCGCTTAAATTAACGGCTGCACCCGTCGGATTGAAAGTGCTATCAAGCGCTTGCAAGGTGAAATCGTAAGTAAGTGCGGTTGCGTTATCAGCACTGCCAACCTTAATCGAAGTAAGATCGAAAACACCTTGATTGGCGCGCAATTCCAGCCATTGTGGAGTGAATCCAGTCGTTGTGTTAACTCTCACATAGGATGCACCCGCGCCACCCGCCATGCCGGCAATAAGCTCTCGCATCAAAAAATGGGTTGAACTGCCTGATGCGTCATTTTTCGCATAGACGTCGAAACCACTGCTGCGGAGATTGTTGACTGAAATAACTCCTCCAGCCGTTTGGCCAGTGGTAGCGCCAGCTATGTTGGCATTCGTTATGATTGAATCCCAGCCGACATTTCCATCAATTCCATTGTTCGCCAAAGTCGCCAGTGCAATACGCGGCATTAGCAAAGTTAATATAATAGCAAGCCAAAAAAATTTATTCCAACCTCCGCGATATGTTTTTACTTCATCAAATCCAAATGATTTGAAGTTATTCATTTTGGTAGGTTGCATAATATTTTTATGGACTGCTAAGAAAATAATTTTTAATCCAGAAATCTGAAAGGGCTGACGCTAGCCAACTAGCTGGTAGTGATCAGTGTCATAAGCGCTAAAAAACAGTGGGTTCAAAAATATTGCTCCGCATACGAACGTCGAACTTGCGTATGCTGTGCAATTTCAAGTGCAGGCGCCCAAGTGGATTTGGCCACCTCGAACAAGCCCGTCACCCATATTGCTCGCCCCGCATGGTCATGAAGCTTTTCGCATTGCGCGCGTGTAACGGAAAACTGCGTGTGGAGATCAGAGGAACGGCTTGTGGCCAGTTTCTGGCGCCGCTTTGTCATGTGGTGAGCGATGGCCTGCCTGCCTTTGCCCCGGGGCACAAAAGACGCAGCTTTGTTTTCAAACGGCTGGGGTTCTAATGAAAAAATGACACCAGCGGTTGCCAGCAAAGCGCTGGTAGCTATTAAAATCATAGTATTCGTACCTGAAATACTGCGCTTACCCCTGCACCGCACGCTGCCTGCGCCAAGCCAGTCCCCCCATCAGGGCCGACAGCAGAGCCAAGGCCCAGGGGGCGTCCACAGGGATGGACGTGACCGGGCCGCCCGGCCCGGCGGCGAAGATGACCGGGGCAATCGGGTCGGCAATGTGCCCCGGTGCGGGGTTCGAGTCGCCTACGCCGCCGTCGGCCACGGTGTAGCTCACGGTCTGGCGGTTGTTGCTCAGGACCAATGGGCCCGTCCATTCAAACCATTCGCGGGTGCTGGCGCCCGCTGTCTTGGGGCCATATTTCATGAATTTCACGTTCAACGGCAGGGGCTGTGGGTAGTTCAGTGTGATGGTCACATCGGTGCTGCAACCCGTGGCCAGGTATTCGAACGTGCCATAGGTCAGCAGTGCGCCGGGCGGCAGTTCTGAGGTGAACTGGGCACTTGCAAGCCTGCAGGTTGGGGCGGCTACCGGGTCTGTGGTTGCCGCCGTGGCCGAGGCATTGCCACCGGTCACCGTGCCGGTGGTGGTGGTGGCCGGTGTAATGCTGTTGGAGGCAAGCGACGGCAAGCCCGGGCCCGCTGCGTTGGTCGCGGTAACGGTGAAGGTGTAGGCCGTCCCGTTGGTCAGGCCGGACACGATGACTGGTGAGCCGGCTCCAGTGCCGGTCAACCCCCCTGGACTGGAGGTGACGGTATAGCCGGTGATGGGCGCGCCGCCGGTGAAGGGTGGGGCCGCAAAGGCAATGGTGGCCTGGGTGTCGCCAGCGATGGCGGTGACAGCCGTGGGAGCGGCAAGCCCGCCTGCAGGACCCACCTTGACCGCGATGGACGAGATTGCGCTGGTGTTGGCGCTGTCCGACACGGTGAACGTGATGGTTCTGGTGGAGAAGCCCCCCACAGGAACCGAGGGATCAGCGCCTGAACGAAAACTGAGCGTGCGAAGCACGGCCTGGTAGTCCGCTAATGATGCGGTACCCGTCAGCGTAAGGACTCCGGTGCCCGCGTTGTAAGACGCCGTGATGCCGGGTGCCGTCTGGACAGTCAGCAGATCGGTGCTGACAAAGCCCTGGCTGATCGACACCGTTGCCGAGGTCAAATTGGTGCTATCGGCATCAAACACCTGCAATTGCGGGTCGAGAATACTGGCGCCGCCGTTGAAGGCCGCCGTTGTCTGGGCCACAGACAACCGAACCACAGGAGTGGGCAAGGCAAACGCCACCAGCGAATTCGCCACTTGCCCGGCCACGTATAGATGGCTGCTGGAGGGATCTGTGGCCATGCCTGATGGCGAAGACATATTCGTCAGGCCATTCACTCCGTTGATGGCAACGGCGTTGAATGTCAGCAGCCCTGTCGCTGGATCGCGGTCAAACGCCGTGACAGAGCTTGAACTGATCGCACTGGCGTAAACATACTTACCATCTGGGCTGATGGCCAAACTGCGCACCCCCTGCATATTAGAAATGCCACTGACTCCATGGGTTACTTTGTCGATATAGGTTAATGTGCCGTACGTGCTATCCACTTTGAATATGGCGATGGAGGATTCCCCTTGGCCGCTGACATACAGATATTTACCATCAGGCGTTATTTTCACGGATGAGGCAGCCTGTAAACCATCGACCCCCCCCCACGCCATCCGAATAAACAGCCTGCTGCGTCAGTGTCCCTGTTGCCGTGTCGCGGCTGAACAAGGAAATCGCATTGTCTGTTGTGGATGTGACATAGACAAACTGCCCATTCGCACTGAATGCGATGTTTTTTATCGGGCTGGCTGTTGGACTGAACACCTGCCCCAAGGCATGCCCATTCGTGTTGTCAGCATAATCTGCCACACGTGCAATTGCGCCGGTATTCATGTCCCGACTGAATGCCACCAGGCCACTGGGACTGCCTCCCACGCCATAAACAGTTTTGCTGTCAGGGCTCACACTCACAGAGACAAACCCCCCGGTTGGGGAGCCCGGCGCGGAGCCGACCGAGGTCAATGCACCTGTTGCAATATCTCGTGAAAATGCGTGTACCACGCTCCCTGTAGGTGAGGCGGCATATACGCTTTTGTTGTCCGGGCTGACATCTACGGAAAAAGCAGCGGAAACTCCCGTGTTAGTTGATCTGTATATCAATCTTCCAGTTGCCGGGTCGCGCTCAAAAACACTCAGCGCAGACGCTTGATAAGCGGCGGTATAAACAAATTTGCCATCGGCACTGACTGCGACATCGCTGATGCCCTGCAGACCTGCCACGCCATTGACATTGTTTGTATACGTTTCGACAGGATTGATTGCACTGGCAGAAACTGATGTCGCAAGCATGGCACATGTCGCCAATACCAGGCAGGAAAAAATCTGAGATAGGTGAGCACACATAAATTTGTGCCATTTTTCAAAATAAAACCATGCCATCTCATTACTCCCGTTCGATATTTTTTGTGTTGCAGCGGCATGACTCATGAAAGGTTTGGGCAGTTCTTCAAAAATCTTTCATGACCGCCGTCATCTTGCCGCCGCCAGGACGAAGTAGTGCTCAGCACTCCAGCGCGGGTATGGTCTTGGCGCCATGCGCCAAGACAGTGCTTTGCCGGTAGGTGCGGCGTTTCAGGGAATGCAAGACATGCTTCCAGCGCATTGGTCTGCCAGGGTTTCTGGCATCAGCCAGGCTGGTCAGGTCCCCAACAGGCCCAGCATGGCCATGCAGTTGCTCGCGTTGTGCGCGCGTGACACAGAGCGGCTGTGCATGGAAATGGGGGGCAACAGGGGAAGGGCTTTGCGGCATGTGGTGGAGGCAAAATTGTTACGGCACTGCTTCTGCCGCTATAAAAACAGAAGCGATATGCGCCCTGTTAACATTGATTTTGGTCAAGAAAACACTCGATAAGTGTGCATACTAAGGGAATTGAAAATATTTGTGTACCAAGTAACTGCGGTGTACTCGGGTTTGTGCTCAGTGCAGAGTGCGCAAGGTCTCAGTGAGCGTTGGCGTTGACCTATCATGGTGGGTTCGACTTTTTTCAAGCTTGGCCGATGCCGTCTTCCGACAACTCTCCCGAAAAACCTCCCTCGGAGCACGAAGGCCGCAATTTGGCCCGCGCCCTGCGCGAGCAGCGCATCAGCATCCGGGGCGCGCGCACGCACAACCTCAAAAACATTGACCTCGACATCCCGCGCAACCAGCTGGTGGTGATTACGGGACTGTCGGGCTCGGGCAAATCCAGCCTGGCGTTCGATACGCTGTATGCCGAAGGCCAACGCCGCTATGTGGAAAGCCTGTCGGCCTATGCGCGGCAGTTTCTCGGGCGGCTCGATAAGCCCGATGTGGACCTGATTGAAGGCCTGTCACCGGCGATTTCCATCGAGCAAAAGGCCACCAGCCACAACCCACGCTCCACCGTCGGTACGGTCACCGAGATCCACGACTACCTGCGCCTGCTGTTCGCCCGTGCAGGCACGCCCTACTGCCCTGACCACGACCTTGCGCTGGCCTCGCAGACGGTGAGCCAGATGGTGGACGCCGTGCTGGCCCTGCCCGAGGACACAAAACTGATGATCCTGGGCCCGCTGGCCCGCGAGAAGAAGGGCGAGTTCACCGAACTGTTCGCCGAGATGCAGGCCAAGGGGTATGTGCGTTTTCGGGTCGATGCCCAGATTTACGAGCACAGCAACCTGCCGGCGCTCAAAAAGACCGAAAAACACAACATCGACGTGGTGATCGACCGTGTCAAGGTGCGGCCCGACCTGCAGCAGCGCCTGGCCGAGAGTTTTGAAGCGGCCCTGCGCGCGGGCGGCCAGGACGCCGGTGGCCGCGTGCTGGCGCTGGAGATGGACACGGGCGTGGAACACCTGTTCAGCGCCCGCTTTGCCTGCCCGGTGTGCAGCTATGCCCTGGGCGAGCTCGAACCCCGCCTGTTCTCCTTCAACTCGCCCATGGGCGCCTGCCCGTCTTGCGACGGACTGGGCCAGCGCGAGGTGTTCGATGCGGCGCGCGTGGTGGCCTTCCCCAGCCTGAGTTTGGCCAGCGGCGCCATCAAGGGCTGGGACCGGCGCAACGGCTACTACTTCGCCATGCTCGAAAGCCTGGCGCGGCACTACGACTTCGATGTCGAAGCGCCCTTTGAATCACTCCCCGCCCCGGTGCAGCATGCCGTGCTGCACGGCTCGGGCGAGGAAGACATTGCCTTTAACTACATCCTCGACAGCGGTGCCTCCAAGGGCAAGTCCGTGGTCAAGAAGCACCCCTTCGAAGGCATTCTGCCCAACATGACGCGGCGCTACCGCGAGACCGACTCGACCGTGGTGCGCGAAGACCTGGCCCGCTACCGCAGCACCCAGCCCTGCCCGGATTGCCAGGGCGCCCGCCTGCGCCGCGAAGCGCGTCATGTGCGCGTAGGCGAAGGCGCCCAGTCCCGTGCGCTTTACGAGGTCAGCCACGCCACGTTAAACGAGGCGCACGCCTGGTTCGCCAGCCTGCAGCTCACCGGCGCCAAGGCCGAGATTGCCGACAAAGTGGTGCGCGAGATCGCCACGCGCCTGCAGTTTTTGAACGACGTGGGCCTGAATTATTTGAGCCTGGACCGCAGTGCCGAAACGCTCTCGGGGGGCGAGGCGCAGCGCATTCGTCTTGCGTCGCAAATCGGCTCTGGCCTGACGGGCGTGATGTATGTGCTGGACGAGCCCAGCATCGGCCTGCACCAGCGCGACAACGACCGCCTGATCGGCACGCTCAAACACCTGCGCGACATTGGCAACAGCGTGATCGTGGTCGAGCACGACGAAGACATGATGCGCGCGGCCGACCAGATCATCGACATGGGTCCCGGCGCCGGGGTGCATGGTGGGCGCGTGATGGCGCAGGGCGATTTTGATGCCGTGCGCAACCACCCCGACTCCCTCACCGGCCAGTACCTTGCGGGCACGCGCAGCATTCCGGTGCCACGCCGGCGCACCGCCTGGCTGCCGGTGGTGGCCGCCACCGCGCCGGTCGCCCGGGCAGAAGGCAAGTCGCGCTTTCCGGTCACCGAAGCCAGCCGCAAGCGCGCCGAACGCATGGCCGCACACGAGGCGCGCCAGGGCGACCTGCAGGCGCTGCGCGTGGTGGGCGCCACGGGCCACAGCCTGCAAAACGTGAGCGTGGACTTCCCCGTGGGGCTGCTCACCTGCGTGACGGGCGTTTCCGGCTCGGGCAAGAGCACGCTGGTCAACGACACGCTGTACGCCGCCGTGGCGCGCCAGCTGTACCGCGCGCATGACGAACCCGCCGCGCACGAAGCCATCGAGGGCATCGAGTATTTCGACAAGGTCATCAACGTCGATCAGAGCCCCATTGGCCGCACGCCGCGCAGCAACCCCGCCACCTACACCGGCCTGTTCACGCCGATCCGCGAGCTGATGGCCGAGGTGAACACCGCCAAGGAACGCGGTTACGGCCCCGGGCGTTTCAGTTTCAACGTCGCCGGTGGACGCTGCGAGGCCTGCCAGGGCGACGGCGTGGTGAAGGTGGAGATGCACTTCCTGCCCGACGTGTATGTGCCCTGCGACATCTGCCACGGCCAGCGCTACAACCGCGAAACGCTCGAAGTGCAGTGGAAGGGCAAGAACATTGCGCAGATTCTGGAGCTGACGGTGGAAGACGCGCACGCCTTCTTCAAGGACGTGCCGACGATTGCGCGCAAGCTGCAGACGCTGCTCGATGTGGGCCTGAGCTATATCCGCCTGGGCCAGAGCGCCACGACCCTCTCGGGCGGCGAGGCGCAGCGCGTCAAATTGGCGCAAGAGCTTTCCAAGCGCGATACCGGCCGCACCCTCTACATCCTGGACGAGCCCACCACCGGCCTGCACTTTGCCGACATCGACCTGCTGCTCAAGGTGCTGCACCAGCTGCGCGATGCGGGCAACACCATCGTCGTCATCGAGCACAACCTGGACGTTATCAAGACCGCCGACTGGATCATCGACATGGGCCCCGAAGGCGGCGCCGGGGGCGGCACCGTGGTGGCCCAGGGCACGCCGGAGGATGTGGCGGCGAATCCGGCCAGCCACACCGGCCAGTATTTGCGGCGGTATTTGAGTTTGGATTGAAAATGGGCTCTAGCGCTTGTGGAACAAGCGCTAGTTGCTCTCTTTTTCATACAAACAACGTACGCTTATGATTGCCCCCCATAATGGGGCCAACGCCGCTTTTCGGCCCACCCGAGGACAGCCCATGCACTCCATCACACTGCGCTTCATGGCATCACACAACGACGGCATCCATGCCTCGGGCAAGGTCAGCGGGGGCACCGTGCTGCGCTGGGTGGACGATGCCGGCCTGGCCTGCGCCATGGGCTGGGCCAAGGGCCCTTGCGTGACGGCCCTGGTCAGCGGAGCACAGTTTGCCCACCCCGTGCTGGTGGGCGACCTGGTGGAGGTGCTGGCCAAGGTGGCCTACACAGGCACCACCAGCATGGGCATTGCAGTGGAGGTGTACCGTTGCGCGCTGCCGGGCAGCCCGATGCAGCAAGTGTTGCGCTGCTCCACCGTCTACGTGGCGGTGGATGCCGAAGACCGCCCGCGCCCCGTGGACAGCTGGAGCCCGGAAACCCCCGGTGACATGGCGCTGGCCGAGCATGTGCGCGCCCACATCAACACCGTGCGCACGAGTTAACCCGCGCCCATGCCGCAATCGACCCGCCCCATGGGCGCCATGGACCTTTTCAGCGCCCTGGCCGTGGTGGTGATCTGGGGACTGAACTTCATCGCCATGAAGTGGGGCTTGCTCCACTTCACGCCGTTCCAGCTGGGCGCCGTGCGCTATGCGTTTGCCGCGCTGCCCATGGTGCTGCTGGTGCGTGCGCCGCGCCTGCACTGGCGCTGGGTGTTGCTGTTCGGGCTGTTCCAGGGGGTAGGGCAGTTCAGCTTTGGGTTCTTTGCCCTCAAGCTGGGCATGACGGCGGCGCTGGCCAGCGTACTGATGCAGACGCAGGTGTTCTTCACCGCCCTGTTCGCCTTTGCCGCGCTGCGCGAAACCCCCAACCGCCCGCTGCTGCTGGGCATGGGGCTGGCCGCCATCGGCTTGGCGTGCTTCGGCATGAACTTCGTGGGCCCGCAGACCGGCGGCGCGGGCGGTGCCACGCTGATCGGCATCGTGCTCACCTTGTGCGCGGCGGCGTCGTGGTCGGTGTCCAACATCATTTCGCGCCTGGCGCTCAAGGCCGCGCCGGGGTATGACCCGCTGTCCTTCGTTGTCTGGAGCAGCCTGGTGCCCATACTGCCGTTTGCAGCCCTCTCGGCCCTGACGGACGCTAACGCCAGCCAGTGGCTGCACCTGCAGACCTGGGCCGCACTGCCCGCGGTGGCCTGGGGCTCGGTCGCTTACCTGGGCTGGGCCGCCACCATCGTCGGCTACGGCCTGTGGACCCGGCTGCTCACGCGCTACCCGGCCAACCGCGTGGCGCCGTTCAGCCTGGGGGTGCCGGTGGTCGGCCTGGCCTCGGGTCTGCTGGTACTGGGCGAGGTGGTGACGGCCTGGCAATGGGCGGGCACGGCCTGCGTAGTGGCTGCGCTGGGCTGCGTGGCACTGGGGCCGCGGTTTGGTATGAAATAGCGTTGTAACGCTTATAAGTATTACGCAAACAGCTATCAAAAATAAAGCACACATGACCTCACTTCTTCCACCCGTTGCCTCCAGCCTGCAAGACCGCCTGCGCGCCGCGCAGCCTTGCCTGTGGACCCATTCGGGCCGCAGCGCCGCAGTGGAGGCGCAACTATCGGTGGGCACGGCGATGGTGGGCGTACAAGACATACAGGCCGCCAGCCAACGCTTTGCACGTTGCGCCGGACTTTTGGCCACACTGTTCCCCGAGCTGCAAGCCAGCGGCGGCGTGATCGAGTCGCCCTTGGTTCCCACACCCGCCCTGGGCCGCGCCCTGGGGTTGGCCCCGCAGGCCGGTGCCCTGTGGGTCAAGTGCGACCACAGCCTGCCGGTGGCCGGCTCCATCAAGGCGCGCGGCGGCATCCACGAGGTGCTGGAGTTTGCCGAAGGGTTGGCACTGCAGCACGGCCTGCTGGCGCCGGGGGACGATTGCAACGCCCTGGCAACGCCCGCCGCACGCGCCCTTTTTGCCCGCTACCAGGTGGCCGTGGGCTCCACGGGCAACCTGGGGCTGTCCATCGGCGTGGCGGCGTCCAGCCTGGGCTTTCGCGCGGCAGTGCACATGTCTGCCGACGCCAAGGAATGGAAAAAGGAGCGCCTGCGCCGGCGCGGCGTCGAAGTGGTGGAGCACACGGGTGACTACGAAAAAGCCGTGGCCGCAGGACGCGCCCAGGCCGCAACCGACCCGTTCTGCCACTTTGTGGACGACGAGCGCTCGCTCTCGTTGCTGCGCGGCTACAGCGCTGCGGCCCCGGCGCTGCAGGCACAACTGGCCCAGGCAGGGGTGCGGGTGGATGCCACACACCCACTGTTCGTCTACCTGCCCTGCGGCGTGGGCGGCGCACCGGCGGGCATTACCTTGGGCCTGCGCCAGCTGTTCGGGCCGCATGTGCACTGCTTCTTTGCCGAGCCGGTGCAGTCGCCCTGTTTTCTGGTGCAAATGCTGACCGGGCCGCACGACCACCCCTCGGTTTACGACTGGGGCCTGACCAACCAGACCGAAGCCGATGGCCTGGCCGTGCCCCGGGCCTCGCTGCTGGCCGCGCTGCTGATGCAGCCGCTGCTCTCGGGCATCTACACCGTGCAGGACGCCACCTTGTTCCAGCACCTGGCGCTGGCGCACGACACCGCCGGGCTGCGCATCGAACCCTCGGCGGCCGCGGGGTTCTCGGGCCCCGGCATGCTGACCGGCACTGCCGAAGGCCGCGCCTGGCTGCAGGCACAAAACCTTGCACCCCACATGGCGCAGGCCACCCACCTCGCGTGGACCACGGGCGGGCTGTTGGTGCCCGATTCGGAATACGCTTTGTTTCTGCAACGCGGGCGCGCGCCGTCACCAGCGGCCAGCATCCCACCACCCCAGGAGGCTCCCCATGGAAACGCTTGACTTCGCCATCATCGGCGCCGGCATGGCCGGGGCCAGCGTCGCCTGGCAGCTGGCTGGCCAGGCCAGCGTGCTGCTGCTGGAACGCGAGTCGCAGCCCGGGTACCACACCACGGGCCGATCGGCTGCGCTGTTCATGGAGACCTATGGCACACCGCAGATACGGGCGCTGACCCGCGCCAGCCGCACCTTTTTTGAACAGCCTCCCCCCGGCTTTTGCGACAGCCCCATCCTCTCGCCGCGCGGTGTGCTGTTTGTGGCGGCGCCCGATCAGCTGGACCAGCTGGAGAACACCTGGCAGGAACTGCACGAGCACTCCCCCAGCCTGCAGCGCCTGAGCCCCGCCGAACTGGTGGAGCGCGCACCCTGCCTGCGCCTGGAGGCGCTGGGCGGTGGCCTCGCCGAATCCGGCGCGGCCGACATGGACGTGCACGGCCTGCACCAAGGCTACCTGCGCGGCCTGCGCCAGCGGGGCGGCACGGTGCGCACCAACGCCGAAGTGGTGGCGCTGTCGCGCGCGGACGGGCTGTGGACAGTCACCCTGGCCGACGGCAGCCGCGTGCAGGCGCGCACCGTGGTCAACGCCGCCGGAGCCTGGGCCGATGTGGTGGGCCAGATGGCGGGGGCCGCACCCATTGGCCTCACGCCCTGCCGCCGCACGGCCTTCACCTTTTCGGCACCCGACGGCCTGGACCTGCCCTCGCTGCCCGCCATCATTGCCGTGGACGAGAGCTTCTACATCAAGCCCGACGCGCGCCAGCTGCTGGGCTCTCCGGCCAACGCCGACCCCATGCACCCGCACGATGTGGCGCCTGAGGAGATCGACGTGGCCACGGGCATCTGGCACATCGAGCAGATGACCACGTTCCAGATCCGCAGGCCGTCGCACACCTGGGCGGGGCTGCGCTCCTTCGTGCCCGACGGCGACATGGTGATCGGCTGGGACGGCCAGGTCGAGGGCTTTTTCTGGGTGGCCGCGCAGGGCGGCTACGGCATCCAGAGCGCGCCGGGCTACGCGCTGCTGGCGCGCAATCTGGCCCTGGGCGAGCCCCTGGACGCCGCGCTCGCCGCGCAGGGTGTGGAAGCAGCGGCGCTGTCGCCCCAGCGCATTCGCTAGCAAACAAGGAGCACTTAGCGCTCTACCACATTGATTTTTAGATAAAAAGTAATCTGAAAATCAATGTATACAAGCGCAACAAGCTCCTTTTTTTGAAGCAACCTCAGGGTATCGCAGCCTGCAGCAGGTCGCGCGTGCGCTGCGCCTCATGCCGCGCAGCGGCTGCAAAATCGGCGCCGTTGCTGGCGTACAGGATGGCGCGGGACGAGTTGACGATGATCGGGCCATCAGGCCGCCAGCCCGCGCGCACCGTGGCGGCGGCGTCGCCGCCCTGGGCGCCCACGCCGGGAATGAGCAGCGGCACCTGCGGCGCGATGGCGCGCACCCGCTCGATCTCGGCCGGGTAGGTGGCGCCCACCACCAGGCCCAGCTGGCCGTTCTTGTTCCACGGGCCTTGCGCCAGGCGCGCGATGTGCTCGTACAGCAGCGGCTGGCCGTCCACGCTGGCCAGGCGCTGGCTCTGGAAGTCGTCGCCGCCGGGGTTGGAGGTGCGGCACAGCAAAAAAGCGCCCTTGCCGGGGTAGCGCAGGTAGGGCTCGACCGAATCAAATCCCATGAAGGGCGAGAGCGTGACCGCATCAGCGCCATAGCGCTCGAACGCCTCGCGTGCGTACTGCTCGGCGGTCGAGCCGATATCGCCGCGCTTGGCATCCAGGATCACGGGCACATGCGGCGCGTTGGCGCGCAGGTGCTGCATCAGGCGCTCGAGCTGGTCCTCGGCGCCGTGCGCGGCAAAGTAGGCAATCTGCGGCTTGAAGGCGCACACCAGGTCGGCCGTGGCGTCCACGATGGCGGCGCAGAAGTCGTAAATTTTGCGTGCGTCGCCCTGCATGCCTGCGGGAAAGCGCGTGGGTTCGGGGTCCAGCCCCACGCAGAGCATGGACTGGTTGCGTGCGGCCGCACCGCGCAGCATGTCAAGGAAGGTCATGGGGGGATTTTATGCAGAGCGCTCGAAGTGGAACACGGCCGTGCCCGCCCGCGCATTGGGCAGCCAGCGCACGGTTTCGCCTTCGTGCAGGCCGAAGGAGTCCAGGATGCGCAGCGCATTCTTGCTGGCCAGCACTTCAAAATCTTTGTACGTGCCGACGCGGATGTTGGGCGTGTCGTACCACTGGTAAGGCAGGCGGCGCGTGACCGGCATGCGCCCGCGCAGCACCGACAGGCGGTTGGGCCAGTGCGCAAAATTGGGGAACGCGACGATACCCGCGCGCCCCACGCGGGCGGTTTCGCGCAGCATGACCTCGGCGTTGCGCAGGTGGGGCAGGGTGTCGATCTGCAGCACCACGTCAAACGAGTTGTCCTCAAAAATGGCCAAACCTTCGTCCAGGTTGAGCTGGATGACGTTCACGCCCCGGCGTACGCAGGCGAGCACGTTGGCGTCGGCAATCTCCACGCCGTAGCCGCTGCAACTGCGCGTGCGCTGCAGGTAGTCGAGCATGGCGCCATCGCCGCAGCCCAGGTCGAGCACGCGGCTGCCTTCGGGCACCAGGCGCGCCAGCGCCTCCATGGTGGCTTTCTCGGTCATGCCAGCTCCTTTGCAATGCGGTCGAAATAGGCGCCAACGACGCCCAGGTAGCGCGCATCGTCGAGCAGAAAGGCGTCGTGTCCGTGGGGCGCGTCGATCTCGGCATAAGTCACGCTGCGCCGGTTGTCGAGCAGGGCCTTGACGATCTCGCGCGAGCGTTGGGGCGAGAAGCGCCAATCGGTGCTGAAGCTCACCAGCAGAAAATGGGCCGTGGCGCGCGCCAGCGCCTGGGTGAGGTCGCCACCAAAACTGCGGGCCGGGTCAAAGTAGTCGAGCGCGCGCGTGATCAGCAGATAGGTGTTGGCGTCGAAGTAGTCGCTGAACTTGTCGCCCTGGTAGCGCAGGTAGCTCTCAATTTGGAATTCAATATCCTGGGTGCTGTAGTGGTAGTCGCGCAGCAGCGTGGCCGGGTCGTCGGACGGCGCTGCCTGGCCTGCCAGCAGCTCGGGCGGCCTGAGGCTGCGGCCAAACTTTTCGTTCATCACGTCGTCGCTCAGGTAGGTGATGTGGCCGATCATGCGGGCAATGCGCAGGCCGCGTTTGGGAATGGCGCCGTGGCGGTAATAGTGGCCGCCATGGAAATCGGGGTCGGTCACGATGGCGCGGCGTGCCACCTCGTTGAAGGCAATGTTCTCGGCTGTGAGGTTGGGCGCGCTGGCCACCACCACCGCGTGGCGCACCCGCTCGGGGTACTGCAGCGTCCAGGACAGCGCCTGCATGCCGCCCAGGCTACCGCCCAGCACAGCGGCCAGTTGCACGATGCCCAGCCGATCGAGCAGCCGCGCCTGGGCGTCCACCCAGTCTTCCACCGTGACGACCGGAAAGTCGGCGCCATACACCTGGCCGGTATCCGGGTTCTCGTGCATGGGGCCGGTGGAGCCAAAACACGAACCCAGGTTGTTTACACCGATGACGAAGAAGCGGTGGGTGTCCACGGGCTTGCCCGGGCCGATCATGTTGTCCCACCAGCCTTCGCTTTTTTCCTGGCCTTCGTACACACCGGCCACATGGTGCGAGGCATTGAGCGCATGGCACACCAGCACGGCGTTCGAGCGCTGGGCATTGAGCGTGCCATAAGTTTCAAAAGCGAGCGTGTAGCCCCGGATCGACGCACCGCTTTGCAGCGCCAGTGCGTCGGGGAAATGCATGAATTGGGGGACGGCAATCATTGGCATAAAAAAACCCGGTAACGCTAAAAACGGTACCGGGCGGCATGTCGGACGGTCTTTAGCTGAATTTATAAAGCGCCCGCAAGCTGTGGCAAATCGGCGCGTCGGGCAACTATAGCAAAGCTGGGGTGATCCCCACAGCGGCTGTGGGCACCTCCTGGGATGCGCGTGTTCTGCAACGCCCGGGGCCTGGGCTGAAGATTTTTGAAAATAAATATGCGGCCGCCAGGGGAATTGATTGATAATGGAACGGTTTTCTCGCCGGTAAATTCGGTTGGGACAACAGTGAGTCAGCGGTGAATGGTCAGTTTCGCGTCTTTGAAGTCGTCACAGGTTTGTTGATTGCGTCGGACTCCATCGCGTTTTTTGTTTTTTCAGGAGTCCTTCATGGGCAACAAACTTTACGTGGGCAACCTGCCCTACACTTTCCGCGACAACGATCTGGAACAAACCTTCAGCCAGTACGGCTCGGTTTCCAGCGCCAAGGTCATGATGGAGCGCGACACCGGCCGCTCCAAGGGCTTCGGCTTTGTCGAAATGGGCAGCGATGCTGAAGCCCAAGCCGCCATTGCTGGCGTGCATGGTCAAAACTTCGGCGGCCGTGACCTCGTGGTCAACGAAGCCCGTCCCATGGAGCCACGCGCTCCCCGCAGCGGCGGCTTCGGCGGCGGCGGTGGTGGTGGTGGCTACGGTGGTGGCGGCGGCGGTGGCGGCTACGGTGGCGGTGGCCGCAGTGGTGGCGGCGGCGGTGGTGGCTACGGCGGTGGCCGCAGCAGCTACTAAGCACAGCCATTGGGGGCTCTATGCCTCCATGCTGAACAAAGGAGCCTCCGGGCTCCTTTTTTTGTGTCTTGTTGTGACACAGATCGTAAAAACCCTTGCTATGTGCCCAATACCAGGGGCCATAATGCGCCAGCGGGAATGGCCCGAATCTGGTTTGCGGTGATCCTTCTGTTGTACGCATAGAGCGTCGTCGAGATAAGCTGGTTGCGTTTCCGGGACTCCATCGCTTTTTCTTTGTGTTTTTGAGGAGTCCCTCGATGGGCAACAAACTGTATGTAGGCAATCTGCCATACGGCGTACGCGACAACGACCTGGAACAGGCCTTCGGCGCCTTTGGCCGCGTCACCAGCGCCAAGGTCATGATGGAGCGCGACACCGGCCGTTCCAAGGGTTTTGGTTTTGTCGAAATGGGCAGCGATGCCGAGGCCCAGGCAGCCATCAACGGCATGAATGGCCAGCCGCTTGGCGGCCGTGCCATCGTGGTGAATGAGGCCCGTCCCATGGAGCCCCGCCCACCCCGTTCAGGCGGTTTCGGTGGCGGTGGCGGCGGTTATGGCGGCGGCGGCTACGGTGGTGGCGGTCGCAGTGGCGGCGGGGGTTACGGCGGCGGTGGCGGCCGTGAAGGCGGCGGTGGCTACGGTGGTGGTGGCCGTGAAAACGACGGTGGTTATGGCGGCGGCGGCCGCAGCGAAGGCGGATTTCGCAGCCCCTACGGTTCTGGCCCCCGTGGCGGCAGCGGTGGTGGCCGAGGCAATGGCGGCGGTTACGGCGGTGGCGGAAACAGCTACTGAGCCAGCGCTTTGCGCCACAGCAGAAAAGCTCCTTTTCGGGAGCTTTTTTCGTATTCAGCCGCCTTCCGTCTCCCGGTGCTTGCGTGGTCGACCGCTCAACAAGCGATCAAACAGCGGATTGGGCAGCAGGCGCAGTACTTTGGCAACCACACCCATTTGCCAGGGTATGACGCGGTAACTCGCACCTGCCTGGATGGCTGCAAAGGCTTTTTCGGCAAAGTCTTCGGGGCGCATGAGAAACGGCATGGCGTAGCGGTTCTTGCGCGTCAGCGGGGTATCGATATAGCCGGGGCAGATCGTGGAGACGCCTACACCGGCACCGCGCAGTTCTCCGCGCAGGCTTTCGCAGTAACTAATGATCGCAGCCTTGCTGGCGCAATAGGCGCCATGACCAGGCAGGCCCCGAATACCTGCCACGCTGCCCACCCCCACCAGCCGACCACTGCCGCGCTGCACCATGGCGTGGATGAAGGGCTGGAACGTGGCGGCAGCGCCCACGGTATTGGTGGCAAATACGCGCGCCATGGCGTCCAGGTCAGCGCGCTCGGCGGTGTCCACACCCACGCTGATGCCCGCATTGGCAATCACCACATCGGGCACACCCTGGCGTTGCATGCAGGCTTCGCCGGCGGCCACGATGCTATCGATATGCGAGACGTCTGCGCTGTAAATTTGATAGCTGCTTGCGCTTATTCCACAAGCCTCAGCCCATGATTTGATCTCTTGGGTACGGCGTGCCACCAGGGCCAGGCGCCAACCCGCACGGTGGTATCTGGCCGCGAGCGCCTGGCCAATACCGCTGGATGCACCGGTGATGAAAACAAGCGGTGGGGTCATGGGGGCTCCGGGCAGGACGCTCATCGCACGGCAGAATATTCCCCCCGAACACGACCGCGCAATTGCAGCACCTGTTCGAGGTTGTCGTATTCCATGCTGTCGGCAGTAAAGCGGTTGTTGCCGCGCGTGAGGATGACCGGCTGGTCCGAGCGTACGCGCTCGAGCTGCGGCCAGGCATGCAGAAAATTGCCTCTGAACTCCAGACGCGGCTGGGCGGCGCCCCGGGTGGGCTGCAACGGTTCACGAACCACGATGGCATTGCCGCGAAGCTGGACTTCAGAGCCGTCCGCATTGCTCAAAGCGTGGTCGGCAGTGCCATTGATCAGATGCCCGGCCGCCGTTACCGAACGCAGGCGCACGGCGTCAATTTCCAGCGTGTCGGTATCGGGGTAATGGCGCGCCACAGCACCTCGGACTTCATTTTGCAGGCGACCGTCGGCCGCGAAGCTCTTGACCGAGAAGTCCTTCATCAGGTAGTCGGGCTCGTGCCGCTCCACCTTGTCAACGCGGGGCAGGGACACCGGGGGCGCGTTGCGTACCAGCCACCAGGTACCCAGCGCCAGCAGGCCCATCAGCAGCACTGGCAGGTAGATTGACATCCGGTCCCAAGCGTGGCGCAGACCTCCCATCATGTGCAATACGACTCCAGCAAAGCAACATAGCGGCCGCTGGCCATGAGCAACAGGTCGCAGAACTCGCGCGCTGCGCCGTCCCCGCCCCGCGCTTGCGTGACATGGTGGACACTGGCCAGCACCTCGGCCTGGGCGTTGGCGGGAGCGCAGGCGAAGGCGCAGCGGCGCATCATGGGCAGGTCGGGCCAGTCGTCGCCCATGGCGGCGGCTTGTTTCCAGTCCAATCCCAGCGCGGCCAAGATGTGCTCGGCAGCGGGGCGTTTGTCTTCCGTGCCGAAAACAGCGTGCTCCACGCCCAGCGCACGCAGCCGCACACGCAGAGGCTCAGAGTCCCGGCCCGTGATCACCGCTGGCACGATACCCGCCTTTTGCAAGAGCTTGAGGCCATGGCCGTCCAGGGTGTTGAAGCGTTTGAGGGTTTCGCCCGATTCGCTGAAATACAGCCCGCCATCGGTAAGCACACCATCGACATCGAAGAAGGCCACGCGCACATCCTGCGCAGCCAGCAGCAGTTCTGGGGGAAATTGCAGTACGGGCAAGGTCATATCACCTTCGCACGCATCAAATCGCCAATGTGCACGATGCCCTGAAGCCTGCTCTCGGCATCAATGACCAGCACGCTGGTGATGCCATGGGTTTCCATCAACTCGGCGGCCTCCACCGCCAGCGCGCCAGGGACGATGCTGCGCGGGCTGGGGTGCATGACCTGCTGCGCGGTGGCGCTGCGCAGGTCGGCGCCGGCCTCGATGCGGCGGCGCAGATCACCGTCGGTGAAGATGCCCAGCACCCTGCCTTGTGCATCGACCACGGCCGAAGCGCCCAGACCCTTGGTGCTCATCTCGCGCATCAAAACACTAAAAACCGCCTCGGGCGGCACTTGCGGCACCTGGGTACCGGTACGCATCACATCGCTGACGTGGGTCAGCAGCTTGCGGCCCAGCGCACCGCCAGGGTGCGAACGGGCGAAGTCTTCGGCACGAAAACCGCGCGCATCCAGCAAAGCCACGGCCAGTGCATCGCCCAGGGCCAGTTGCGCCGTGGTACTGGTCGTCGGCGCCAGGTTCAGGGGGCAGGCCTCGCGCTCGACACTGCAGTCCAGCACCTGGTTGGCATGCTGCGCCAGCGAGGACTCCAGGTTGCCGGTGATGGCAATCAAGGGCACGCCCAGGCGGTGCAGCACGGGCAGGATGGCGGTGAGCTCGGCGCTCTCGCCGCTGTTGGAGATGGCCAACACAAGATCCTGCGCCGTGACCATGCCCAGATCGCCGTGGCTGGCTTCGGCAGGGTGCACAAACAAGGCCGGGGTACCGGTCGAGGCCAGTGTGGCGGCGATCTTGCGCCCCACATGGCCGCTCTTGCCCATGCCCATGACGACCACACGGCCCTGGAGACGCAGCATGGTCTCCACTGCACGCGCAAAACGGTAGTCCACGCGCTGGCCCAGCGCACGCAAGGCAGCCGCCTCAATGTCAAAGGTTTCCCGGGCCAGGCGCAGGGCCTGGTCGGCATCAAATGGGCGGGGGGCGCCGATGGCAGCGAGCATGGGCCTGATTCTATCGGTCGGCGCCGAAAAACCTCGGATAGCATCGGTACATGTCTTCTCTTGCCCTGACCTTGCTGTACCTGCTGGCCGCAGTGCTGGGTGTGGTCGTCTGCCGCAGCCTCAAGCTGCCGCCGATGCTGGGCTACCTCGCAGCGGGCGTGCTCATCGGGCCGAATGCACTGGCGCTGGCACAAAATTCTGAAAGCGTGCGTCACCTGGGCGAGTTCGGCGTGGTGTTCCTGATGTTCGCCATCGGACTGGAGTTCAGCCTGCCCAAGCTGCGCGCCATGCGGCAGCAGGTTTTTGGCCTGGGCCTGCTGCAGGTGGTACTGACCATGGCCGTGGCCTTTGGCGGCACGCTGGCCCTGGCGGCCTTGCTGGGCGGCGTCTGGGACGTGGGCTGGCAGACAGCCCTGGCATTGGCGGGCACGATGGCCATGAGCAGCACGGCCATCGTGGGCAAGCTCATGGCCGAACGCGCCGAGATCGAGAGCGACCATGGACGGCAGATCATGGGCATTTTGCTGTTCCAGGACCTGGCCGTGGTGCCGCTGCTGGTGCTGGTCCCTGCCCTGGGGTCGTCTCCCGACCGGCTATTGGAGGCCTTGGGTTTGGCACTGATCAAGGCAACCGTTCTGGTGGGCCTGCTGCTGACGGGCGGACAAAAACTGATGCGCTGGTGGCTCACCCTGGTGGCGCGGCGCAAAAGCGATGAACTGTTCATGCTCAACCTGCTGCTCATCACCCTGGGCCTTGCCTGGCTGACCGAGATGGCGGGGCTGAGCCTGGCCTTGGGCGCCTTCATCGCCGGGGTGCTGGTATCGGAAACCGAATACCGCCACCAGGTGGGCACAGACATCCGGCCCTTCCACGATGTGCTCTTGGGGCTGTTCTTCATCACCATCGGGATGCTGCTGGACTGGCATATTCTTTTGGAGCAGTGGGCGCTGGTGCTGGGCCTGCTGGTGGTGCCCTTGCTGCTCAAACTGGGCATCATTTTGCTGCTGGCACGCGCCATGGGGGCTACCACCGGCGTCGCCCTGCGCACGGGGCTGTACCTGGCGCAGGCAGGTGAATTCGGTTTTGTGCTGCTGTCGCTCACACAGCAAAACGGTCTGGTGCGTCCTGCGCTGATGAACCCCATTCTGGCGGCCATGGTGCTGTCCATGCTGGCCACGCCCTTCCTCATCCTCTACAGCAACCGCATCGTGATGAAGCTGGTGGCCAGCGACTGGCTGCAGCAGTCGCTGCAGATGACCACCATTGCCCGCAAGTCCATCGACACCAGCAGCCACATCATCATTTGCGGTTTTGGCCGTTGCGGCCAGAACCTGGCCCGCATGCTGGAAAAAGAAGGCATTGCCTACATGGCGCTGGACCTGGACCCCGACCGCGTGCGCCAGGCCGCAGCAGCAGGGCACTCGGTGGTGTATGGCGACGCCTCGCGCCTGCAAGCGCTGATGGCCGCAGGCCTGGTGCGGGCCAGCGCCGTCGCGATCACTTACCTCGACATCCAGTCTTCCTTGAAGGTACTGGCCAACACCCGCGCCCATGCTCCCCAGGTGCCGGTGGTGGTGCGCACGCAGGATGACAGGCATCTGGACAAGCTGCGCACGGCCGGCGCCACCGAAGTGGTGCCCGAAGCCATCGAAGGCTCGCTCATGCTGGCCAGCCATGCGCTGGCCCTGGTGGGTGTGCCCATGCGCCGTGTGCTGCGCCTCGTGCGGGACCAGCGCGATGAGCGCTACAACCTGTTGCGCGGCTACTTCCATGGTGCCGACGACGACACCGTGGCCGAACGCGACCAAGAGCGCATGGCCACGCTCACTCTGCCGCCCGGTGCGCAGACGCTGGGCAAACCCTTGGGGGATTTGGCTTTGCACGCCATGGGTGTGAGCGTGGTGAATTTGCGCCATGGCAACGGTCGCA
This sequence comes from Simplicispira sp. 125, assembly GCF_003096555.1. Lineage (NCBI taxonomy): Bacteria > Pseudomonadati > Pseudomonadota > Betaproteobacteria > Burkholderiales > Comamonadaceae > Simplicispira > Simplicispira sp. 125. The sequence goes on from NZ_QEKM01000001.1 coordinate 3,075,575, forward strand.
TGTCGGCCATCCAGGATGACACCGTGCTGGCCGAAGGCGACACACTGGTGTTATCCGGGCGCCCTGCCGCATTGGTACTGGCCGAAGACCGCCTGTTGCGCGGGTAAAGGACCGCAGCAGGACCACATCAGCCTGGCACCATGTCCTGCGCCGGGCCGGGTCGACCGAACAGATAGCCTTGGAACTGCTGGCAACCGTTGCGCAGCAGAAACTTGCGTTGGCCCTGGGTTTCCACGCCTTCGGCCACCACTTCCAGACCCAGGCTGTGCGCCAGTGCAATCACCGTACAGGCGATGGCTGCATCGTTGGGGTCGGTCAACACGTCGCGGATAAAGCTCTGGTCGATCTTGATCTGGTCCAGCGGCAGGCGTTTGAGGTAGCTGAGAGACGAATACCCCGTCCCAAAATCGTCCAGCGAGAAGCCCACCCCCTGATTGCGCAGCTGGTCCATTTTGGTGATGCTGTCTTCCACGTCATTCAGCAGCAGGCTTTCCGTCAACTCCAGCTTGAGCAGGCCCGGGTCGGCGCCCGTCTGCCGCAGAATGCCCAGCACCTGTTGGACATAGTCGGGATGGCGAAACTCACGCACACTCGCATTCACCGAAACACTCCACTGGCTGGTGGCCGGATGGGTGCTCCAGTGCGCCAGTTGCTCACAGGCAGACTGCAGCACCTGGCGCCCGAGGGGCAGGATCAGCCCGGTGTTTTCTGCCAATGCGATGAACTCACTGGGGAACACCATGCCCCGCTGCGGATGCATCCAGCGCACGAGCGCCTCGGCCCCCAGCACCTTTCCGTGCGCATCCACGAGCGGCTGGTAATGCAGCAGGAATTCTCCGCGCTGCAAACCCTGGCGCACATCGGCTTCCAATGCAGAACGCGCCGCAGCGGACGACTGCATGGCCGGGTCAAAAAAGCACATCGTGTTGCGCCCCTGCGCCTTGGCTTGGTACATAGCCAGGTCAGCGCGCTGAAGCAGTTCTTGCGCGGAGTGCTGGGTGCTGTGGAACATGGCGATACCGATACTGGGCGTACTGTGCATCTCACCACCCCGGAGGTCATAGGCCTGGTTGAGTGCCACCCGAATCTGCTGCGCCACGGTTTCCGCTTCGACGGCAGCATCGCCTTCCTTGCCGTGCAGGCCTTGCAGCACCACCACGAATTCATCGCCTCCCAGCCGGGCCACGGTGTCCGTCGTGCGCACGCAGCGGGCCAGGCGCTCGCCTGCCTGCGCGAGCAGCCGGTCGCCCCAGTCGTGGCCCAGGGTGTCATTGACACTCTTGAAGTTGTCCAGATCAAGAAACAGCAGCGCTCCATGGGCCGCACTGCGTTCACATGCCGCCGCAGCACGCTGCAGGCGTTCGAGCAACAGGCGCCGGTTGGGCAGGCCGGTCAACTCATCATAGAACGCCAGCCGCTCAATTTCGGCCTCGGTGCGTTTGCGTTCGGTGATGTCACGGGCCAGGCCACGGTAGCCCGCGAATCGGCCTTCACCATCAAAGATAGGCTCCCCACTGATCGACAGCCACTGCGGGTTATCGTCGTCATCGAGACGCTGCATCTCGAAGTCGTGGAACACTTCCCGCGCCTCCAGCTGGGCGCGGTGGATGCGCCACTGCGCTTCACTGACGTGGGCATGGGGAAGCTCCCAGCGGGTCAAGCCCAGGTGCTTCTGGTCTGGCATACCGCCCTGCACACGCCCTTGCAGCCGGACAAAGCGCAGTTCGGCATCCTGCTCCCAGTACCAGTCGGAGGACAGCTGGGTCAGACTGCGCCAACGCGCCTCGCTCTGGCGCACAGTCTCCTGGGCTGCCATGTAATCCGATACGTCGGTAAACGTGCGCACCAAACCGCCGTCGGGCAACATGTGTGTGCGTACTTCGAGGTAGCGGCCGGCCGGGGTGCGCCGTACATACATGGCACACAAGCCACGCTGCGTTTCACGCGGCGTCTCTGCCGCAAGATCGAAGGGGGCCCTGGCTGCAGCCAGGCCGTCGATTTCAAAAAAACTCTCTTGAAAATCACCCCGGTCCCGCTGCAGGCGTGCCAAGTCGTCGAGGTGCGGCTTGCCCTGGAGGAGTTCATCGGGCAAATTGAGCAATTCCAGGAAGCGTTCGTTGTAGATACAGACGCGGCCCTCCGGGTCCACATGGCAAATACCCTGCGCCACGCTGGCCAAGGTCAGCTCGAGCAGATGTGTCTTTTCTTCTAACGCTGCACTGGCTTGGGCCAACCGCGCCTCGACGTCTTTACGGGCTCTGTCGGCGCGTCGGGCCATTTCGAGTTGGCCTACGCTGCTGAGCAAGGGCTGCAGGAAGTCGATATCGTCGCTGCAATAGCCCCCGACCCGGTTGGCCACACCCACCATGGCGACCAACTGACCCCCAGCATGGATCGGCAGGCCCATGAAAGCCGTCAAAGGGGGATGCCCGGCGGGCAAGCCGCCGGAGCGCGGATCGGACTCCGGATGGTTGCTGATCAGGGGGTCGCCGCTGATCAGCGCAGTCCCAATGAGCGAATGCGGTTGATCAAACACCATCCCCTGCTCGGCCACTTGCGCGTAGCGCTGGCGCGAAAAATCATCCCAGCTGATGTCGCTGATAGCATGCACCCGAAGGCACGGAGTGCTGCCCGGCCGACTCTCGACCTGCCCCACCATGCCAAAAGCACTGTCGGTCAGCGCCAGCACTTCCTGCAACAAAACTTCAAAGGTGCTCCGGGGCGGGGCGCTGGCAATGAAAAGCTCCTGCGCTCGCGCAATCGCTTGCAAAAGCCGGTGCTGGCGGGCCTGCCCAGCCGACAACGCATGGCGGTCGGCGCTGCGCGCCAAGGCTTTGTCCATCTGGGCAGACAAAGTGAGAAGGTATTGCTGCGCTGCATCCTGCACCACGAAATCAGCAAATCCATGCCGCAAGGCCAGCGCCGCATGCGCCTCCTCGCCCTCGGGGATGAGGATTAAGGCCGGCGTGTCCTGCACGACGGCCAGGACATCGTAGGCCGACCCATCGGCCAGGCGCCGCGCCGTCAGCAACACATCAATGGGTTCGTGCAGAAGCAAGGCCCGGGCTTGCACCACCGTCCTGGCCCGCACCAAATGCCAGTTTTGCAAAGGTGCCCCCAACGCCAGAACCATAGCCTGGGCGCGGGCATCATTGCTTTCGATCAGCAGAACTGTGACGGGCATGGTCTGCTTTCAAGCGCGGTGCGTGCAGTCTGGCTGCGCCGCTGAGGGAAAGAGGGTGGCTTGATTATGCGAGCCCGGCTCCGTTCCTGCACGATTTTTCACATTGGCAGGACGGGTCGGTACTGTGTCCGGCACGGTGCCGACACAGAATCGGGATGATTACACTTGCCCGGTGCCCTAGCGCTCGTTCTTTCGCAGTGCAGCGCCCGCAGCCTCTACAGGATTCCTATGCAAGCCCTCAGCGTTAACGATTTTCTTCGCCAGCATATTCGCACTGTCCCCGACTGGCCCGCGCCAGGCGTGCAGTTCCGCGACATCACTCCCCTGTTGCAGGATCCCAAGGTGTTCCGCGTACTGATTGATGCTTTCGTACACCGCTATATGGACAAGACGGTTCGTCCCGATGTCGTTGCCGGGCTGGATGCGCGTGGTTTTATTCTTGGCGCGGTGGTGGCGTATGAACTCAACGTCGGCTTTATACCGATTCGCAAAAAAGGCAAGTTGCCATTCACCACAGTCGCTGAGACTTACGAACTGGAATACGGCAGCGCGACGGTCGAACTGCACACCGATGCCGTACGCAAGGGCGACCGCGTGCTGCTCATCGACGATTTGATCGCCACCGGGGGAACCATGATGGCGGGCAAGAAGTTGCTGGAGAAACTAGGCGCCGAGGTCATGGAAGGTGCCGCCATTGTCGATTTGCCCGAACTGGGCGGCTCCGCACGCCTGCGTGACAGCGGTTTATCGCTGTTCACGTTGGTCGATTTCGCTGGCCACTGAGTCGCGCCGGAGCGCGATCACTTATAGATCGCCGTACTGGGTTCCGCTGAGATCCTGTTGCCGGGAATCACTTTCGGGCATTTCAGTATCGGCAAAATCATTGTGCAGCAGAGGTGAAGAGCGCATGGGGCCCGAACGCACGGGCACGCCTGGAGCCGCCGTTGCTGCGGGCCGCCCGGCGGAAGCCAGTGCCTGCTTGAAGGCAGCCACTTCATCGGCCTCGATCGGGTCAAAGCGCGCTGGCTCTGCGCGAGGCGTTGGAACAACCGCCGCAACCGCCGCAACCGCCGCGGGTATCGCGGCACGCACCACTGGCGCGGCTGGGGCCACCGCTGGACTGCGGGCCGGGACCGCTGCCGGTGGTCTGGGTTGTGCAGCAACCGGCGCGCGGGCCGACGCCACGCCTTGCATAGGCACCCCCACTGCTACATGGTCGTTCAAACGCCAATAGACGGCGTTGACTGCGATGTCGTATCGCGTCTTGGCCGTCTGTGCGATCAAGGCCTCGATTTCGCTCAATCGGGCGGTATCACCACCGTATTCGCGTGTCAGATCCATCATCACCAGGAACTGGCGGCCCCGCTGATCCAGCGAAAGCACCTTGAATTTATAGCTGGCCGAAAGAACGGCTGCGCGTACCATGGCATCACGCACCACCGCATACAACAGTTCGCGCCGCTCCATGCGCTCGTTCTTGCGGTTGGCGGCATGTTCGGCGGGCACCGCTTGCGCGACAGGCCTGCCGTCACGCCCCGGCACCATCGGCACCGTGGCATCGGCGTTAAGCAGACCCGATGGCTCGGCCATGCGGGACTGGGCCGATGCGGGCTTGCGCGTGAACCAACTGAACAAGGACATGGTTTTCTTTCTTCGGTGAGCGCGGGAAATTTGCAAACGAGTGTAACTTGCGTCCTTGGTCCTGTGAGTTCGCTACCGCACTCGATTGTTTACGTCACCCTCCGTATGTCAGGTTGCTGCAACGCGGCGACGGCGATTCGCCAGGCGTTTGGCCATCACCCCCCCCACAGCCATCACCAAACTGAGGGCAATGGCGGGCTGGCGGTTGCTCAGTTCGCTAAACCGCAAGGCCGTCAGCGCCCACAACTTGCAGGCTGTGGCAGCCTGGACCGTGGCGCTGCGCGGACGCATCGAAAAGAAGGCCCCCTCGCCCACAACCGAACCGGCGGGCACGATGGCCATGCGCACCCGGGATTTTTCGTCCTCAAAGTGCACGCTCAGACTGCCGCTTTCGACCAGGTAGAGAGTTCGGTCCGCAGCACCCTGGTTGAACAATAGCTGGCCCGCAGCCAAGCTGTGGGGCTGCAGGTAAGGCGACAGGGCCTCCCATTGTTCGCTTTTGAGGGGGTTGGTCAGGCTGTCTTCGGCACTGGCCTGCGCAATGGCATTGACGAGTCCTTGAAGGTCTAATCTGGTCGGAGTAGGGATAGCTGCATTCATGATTCTGATGAAGCTATCCGTATTACGGGCCGCACACAAGCACTGTTTACCCCTGCTTACACAATCAGCAGAGGAACAACCGCCCTATTTGCCGATACAGAAACTGGAGAAGATGACCCCGAGCAAATCATCGGACGTGAATTCGCCCGTGATCTCGCCCAGGGAATTTTGCGCCAGGCGCAGTTCCTCGGCCAGCAGATCGAGCGCGGGTTCTCGTGCGTCCAGCTGCCCGGCTGCCGTTTCGAGATGCGCCTGCACGGCCTGCAGGGCTTGCACATGGCGAGCACGGGCGATGTAGACCCCCTCGGCCGACGACTGCCAACCTGCCACGGCCAGCAGGGCCTGTCGCAAGTCCTCCAGCCCCGTCCCCGTGCGCGCAGACACGCGAACACCCGATGCATCGGTGGCAACGCCGCTGCAATCGGTCTTGTTCCAGACATTGATGACGGGTACCGAGCCGGGCAACCTCGCGGCCATGGCCCGGGCAATGGCATCGTCGGCCAACTGGTAGTCGGGCAGGTTGCAGCGCGTAAGGTCGTGCAGAAAAAGCACCGCATCGGCACCTGCGATTTCGTTCCAGGCACGGGCGATACCGATGCGCTCCACCTCGTCCTGGCTTTCGCGCAGTCCAGCGGTGTCGATCACATGCAGCGGCACACCCTCGATCTGGATGGTTTGCTGCACCGTGTCGCGGGTCGTGCCGGCAATCGGGGTGACGATCGCCAGCTCGGCCCCGGCCAGCGCATTGAGCAGCGAGCTTTTGCCGGCGTTGGGCTGGCCCGCGATCACCACCTTGATACCTTCGCGGAGCAAAGCTCCTTGCCGGGCACGCTGCTGAATCTGCTGCAAGATATGCTCTAATTTTGAGAGCTGCCCGCGCGCGTCTGCCTTGCGCAAGAAGTCGATTTCTTCTTCAGGAAAATCCAGTGTGGCCTCGACCAGCATGCGCAGGTGAATCAGTGCATCGCGCAGCGCATGGATTTCCTGCGAGAAGGCCCCCGAGAGCGAGCGGCTGGCACTGCGGGCTGCGGCAGACGTCGAGGCATCGATCAGGTCGGCGATGGCCTCGGCCTGCGCCAGATCGATCTTGTCGTTGAGAAAAGCCCGTTCGGTGAACTCGCCCGGCTGGGCCACGCGCAGGCCAGGCAGAAGGGGCTGACCCGTAACGGGGTGCGCCTGGGCCGCGGCTTCCAGACAGCGGGCCAGCAGCAGCTGCAGCACCACGGGGCCACCATGGGCCTGCAGTTCCAGCACATCCTCGCCGGTATAGGAGTGGGGTGCCGGGAAATACAGGCCCAGGCCCTGGTCGATCGGCTGGCCTGCGGCGTCGCGGAAGGGCAGGTAGGTGGCCTCGCGCGGCTGCAAGCTGCGCCCGCAAAGCACCTCGACCAGTGCCGCGAGCCCCTTGCCCGAAATACGCACGATGCCCACGCCACCGCGCCCAGGGGCGGTGGCAATGGCGGCGATAGGGTCGTGATGGCGGGGCAGCATAAAACGCTCCTTAATCAGGAGCTGTCAGCGCTTGATAAGCCTCAAATTCAGATGGTTTTATATCTGAAAATCAATGGATTCAAGCGCAAGCAGCTTCTATTTCAATAGCACCCGCGTGCACTCTTACTTGAACTTAGGCAGGTTGAACTGCGGCGGCACGCCCATGCGGGTGTTGATGATCCACTGCTGGGCGATGGACAACAGGTTGTTCGTCAACCAATACAGCACCAGGCCGGCCGGGAAGAAGAAGAACATCACGCTGAACATCAGCGGCATCAGCCACATCATCTTGGCCTGCATCGGATCGGGCGGCGCGGGGTTCAGGGCCGTCTGGAGCAAGGTGCTGAGTGTCATCAGCACGGGCAGGATGAAGAACGGATCGGGGGCCGACAGGTCATGGATCCAACCCACCCACGGAGCGTTGCGCATCTCCACGCTGGAGAGCAGCACCCAGTAGAGAGCAATGAACACCGGAATCTGGATCATGATGGGGAAGCAACCGCCCATGGGGTTGACCTTCTCCTCGCGGTAGATGCGCATCATCTCCTGCTGCATCTGCTGCGGCTTGTCCTTGAGGCGCTCGCGCATCTCGGTGATCTTGGGGTTGATGGCCTTCATCTTGGCCATGCTGGCGTACGCCTTGGCGTTGAGCCAATAGAACATGATCTTGAGCAGCAGCACCAGGCCGACGATGGACCAACCCCAGTTGCCCAGGATCTTGTGCAGCTGGTCCAGCAACCAGTACAGAGGCTTGGACAAAATGGTGAGCCAACCATAATCCTTGACCAATTCCAGCCCTGGGGCCAGTTTTTCCATGGAGGTCTCGACCTGTGGGCCGACGAACAGGCGCGCGTCCAGCGTCTTGCTGGCGCCCGGTGCAATGCTGTCAAGCGCAGCGATCATGCCCACCGAGTACAGGTTGCTATCGACCTTGCGCGCGAAATTTTCACGTTTCTGGCCTTCGGGCAGCAGCCAGGCCGATGCGAAGTAGTGCTGCACCATGGCGACATAGCCACTGCTGCTTTCCTTCTCGAACTCAGCCTTGTTTTCTTCGATGGCCTTGAATTCGATCTTCTGGTATTTCTTTTCCTGGGTGAACACCGCAGGGCCCGTGAAGGTGGAATAGAACGACGATTCTCCAGGCGGCTTGTTGCCGTCGCGCACCAGCTGCAGGTACAACTTGGGCTCTACAGGGGCCGTGCCGGTGTTGACAACTTCATGCCGCACCGCGATGTCGTAGGCGCCGCGCTTGACCGTCCAGGTCTTCACGAGCTTGACGCCGCCGAGGTCGGGCGACTCGAAACGCACGCTCAGCTCTTGCGCTCCGTCCTTGAGCTCACGCTCGCCCGGAACCACATGCATCACCGTCTTGTGCGTAGGAAAGCCCCCGCCGATCAGACCCGTTTGGGCCATATAGACGCGCTGGGCGCTGTCGTCGAGCAGAACAAAATGCTTGCTGCGATCGACCAGGTCGACGTGCTGAAGCAGCTCGGCGTGGATGAGCGAACCGCCTTCGCTGTCAAAGCGCAGTTGCAGCACATCGGTGGTGACCTCAACTGGCTCACGGCGCACTGGAGCGGCAGCAACCGGTGCGACTTCGCCGGGCACGGCAGCGGCACCGGTCTGCACGGCTGTGGTGGCTGGAACAGAGGCTGCACCGCTTGCTGGCAGCGAGGCACCATTTTCAGCCGCAGGCGCGTTGGCCGTCACTGCCGGCCCTGGGAAGAAAAGCGCTTTGTGCCCGTTGTGCACCTGCCATTTGTCCCAGAGCAGGACCATGGAAAAGCCAAATATCACCCACAGGATGGTGCGCCGGATGTCGTTCATGGAGACTTCTTTGGTGAGGATGTAGAGGAGGCCGGTGCAATCAACCGGGAAAACAACCGTGTGGCGCGTGGCGCCTCCTGCGGCACCGGATCATGGCCCCCGTCACACCAGGGGTGGCAGCGCGCCAATCGGCCCAGCGTCAACCAGGCCCCCGCTGCTGCGCCATGCTGCTGCAGAGCCTGCAGCGAATACGCCGAACAGGTGGGCTCGAACCGACACGCCGAGCCCAGCCAGGGGCTGAGCAACAGCCGGTAGCCCTTGACCAGCATGACCAACAAACGCTGCATCATGCTGGCGCCTGCCCGGAAGGAAAGGGGCGCGCGGCCGCACGCTCGAACAGTTGGAGAAGTTCAGTCCGCACCGCTTGTTTGAGCACACAGGAACTGGCGCTGAAAAACTGCTTGCGGTCAAATGTGGCACGCAAGCGCACTACATGTGCATCGGGCGGCAGTTGCGGCTCCAAGGCCGCCGCTACGGCATAGATTTGCCGTTTGATGGCATTGCGCGTAACGGCCCGGCGGGCCCAGCGCTTGGGTACCATGGCCCCCAGCCAGACACCGGACACCCCAAACAAGGGGGGCGTACCCGGCGCAAGCGGTACACACGCAGACGCGCCCAGCACCAGACGGTGCAGGGCAAAGTGGGTGGTACGGGCCACAGTTTCACCGGCCATGGTGGCCTGGAATTGCGGGCGCGTTTTCAGCCGTTGCATGAATACGCCCCCGCTGGAGCCTGGTGGCGCAAACCGGAATGCGATCCGAGACCTGCAGGGCCTCAGACGGCCAGGCGCTTGCGGCCCTTGGCACGGCGGGCGTTGATGACGGCGCGACCACCACGGGTCTTCATGCGCACCAGGAAACCGTGGGTACGGGCGCGGCGCGTCTTGGAGGGTTGGTAAGTGCGTTTCATGGGAGTTCCTAGAGGTTTTCAGGGTAAAACGCGCCTTCTTCAGAACGGCGCGCACAATCTCATTGCCCTGAACACATTCAGGGAAACCGAAAATTATCGCAGGCTTATTCGATTGAAGCAATGCCGTCCAGCGAATTATCCCTTCAACCCACCCCCCGTTTACCCCTGGATATGCGCCCGCGACGTTGTGGATAACTCCTTGATAAGCTACAATCCGCAGCCTTTAACCGTTCCCTCTATCCACAACAAGAACCCCTGAAATGACAGAGGAACGCAACAGCGCACCCCCCCCCTCCCACAGTGACGACGCAGGCCAAGCCTTGTGGCAGGCCTGCACAGAGCAGCTCTCTCAAGATCTGCCAGCACAGCAGTACAACACCTGGATCAAACCCCTGACCGCCCAGGTGGCGGAGGACTTTTCCAGGGTCACGCTTTTTGTCCCCAACCGTTTCACGCTGGACTGGATCCGGGCACAGTACGCAGGCCGCATTGCCGCCGTGCTGGAGGCTTTGTACGGCCAGTCTGTCACACTGGAGTTAGCGCTCGCTCAGCGTGCAACGCCCGTCAGGTCATATGCACAGTCCAGTCAGCAATCCAGCGCCCCGCCCCAAGAGCCAGCGTCTGCAGCGCCCCCGGCCGACGATGGAAACCGGGGCCCACTGCGCAATCGATTGAACCCTGGGCTCACCTTTGACACCCTGGTGGAGGGCACGGCCAACCGCATGGCGCGGGCAGCTGCCATGCACGTGGCCAGCATGCCGGGGCACCTCTACAACCCGCTTTTCATCTACGGCGGCGTCGGTTTGGGCAAGACCCACCTGGTCCACGCAGTCGGCAACAAGCTGCTGGCCGACCAGCCGGATGCCAAAGTTCTCTACATCCATGCTGAACAATTTGTTTCGGATGTGGTTAAAGCCTACCAGCGCAAAACTTTTGATGAATTCAAGGAGCGCTACCACTCGCTCGATTTGCTGCTGATCGACGATGTGCAGTTCTTCGCCAACAAGGACCGCACGCAAGAAGAGTTCTTCAATGCCTTCGAAGCGCTGCTGGCCAAAAAAAGCCACATCGTGATGACCAGCGACACCTATCCCAAGGGTCTGGCCGACATCCACGAACGCCTGGTCTCGCGCTTTGATTCGGGCCTGACGGTGGCCATCGAGCCGCCCGAGCTGGAAATGCGCGTCGCGATCCTGATCAACAAGGCGCGCGCCGAAAACGTCGATATGCCCGAAGAGGTAGCGTTTTTCGTCGCCAAGAACGTGCGCTCGAACGTGCGCGAGCTCGAAGGTGCGCTGCGCAAGATCCTGGCGTATTCGCGCTTCAACCAGAAGGAAATCTCCATCCAGCTGGCCCGCGAAGCCCTGCGCGACCTGCTGTCCATCCAGAACCGGCAGATCAGCGTAGAGAACATCCAGAAGACGGTCGCCGACTATTACAAGATCAAGGTCGCCGACATGTACAGCAAGAAGCGCCCGGCCAGCATTGCTCGCCCGCGCCAGATTGCCATGTACCTGGCCAAGGAACTGACACAAAAGAGCCTGCCCGAGATTGGCGAGCTGTTTGGCGGGCGCGACCACACCACCGTGCTGCACGCTGTGCGCAAGATGGCCGCCGAGCGCCAGCAGCTGACCGAGTTGAACCAGCAATTGCACGTGCTGGAACAGACCCTTAAGGGCTGACCCCTTGCAGGTGGTGCAGTTACCGATGAGGAACGCCCCTGCAAAAGGGCAAAATGGCAAGTTGCGCAGCCGGGAGAGGCAATACCCATGCCGCTGTGCGCACACCATTCCAAAAAACACAAGAGGTTGACATGATCGTCCTGAAGGCAACACAAGACAAGGTACTCGCAGTTCTGCAATCCGTGGCGGGCATCGTGGAACGCCGGCACACACTGCCTATCCTGGCCAACGTGCTGATCCGCAAGACAGGCAATGCACTGCAACTGACCACCAGCGACCTTGAAGTGCAAATCCGCACCACGGCGGAACTGGGGGGAGACACGGGCGACTTCACCACCACGGTCAACGCCCGCAAGATCATTGACGTGCTACGCACCATGCCGGCCGACCAGACGGTGAGCCTGGAGACCAGCCAGGACAAGCTCATCCTCAAGGGAGGCAAGAGCCGCTTCACGCTGCAAACCCTGGCGGCCGAAGACTTTCCGCTGGTGCAAGAGGCCGCCAACTTTGGCCCCGCATTCAGCGTGCCGCAAAAAACACTCAAGCAGCTGCTGGGCCAAGTGGCCTTTGCCATGGCGGTGCAGGACATCCGCTATTACCTCAACGGCATCCTGTTCGTGGCCGAGGGCAACACGCTCTCGCTCGTGGCCACCGACGGCCACCGACTCGCATTTGCCAGAGCCACGCTGGATGTCGAAGTGCCCAAGCAGGAGGTCATCCTGCCACGCAAGACCGTGATTGAACTGCAACGCCTGCTCAGCGATGCCGACGGCGCGCTGGAAATGCGCTTTGCAGGCAACCAGGCCAAATTCAGCTTTGGCGCGCTGGAGTTTGTCACCAAGCTGGTGGAGGGCAAGTTCCCCGATTACAACCGCGTGATCCCCCAGAACCACAGCAACAGCATCACACTGGGCCGTGCGCCGCTGCTGGCCAGCCTGCAGCGTACGGCCATCATGACCAGCGACAAGTTCAAGGGCGTGCGCCTGAACCTCGAACCCGGCACCCTGCGCGTGGCCAGCAACAACGCCGAGCAGGAAGAGGCCGTGGACGAGCTCGACATCGACTATGGCGGCGACGCCATCGAGATCGGCTTCAACGTCACCTACCTCATCGACGCGCTGGCCAGCATGCAGCAAGAAATGGTGAAGATTTCACTGGCCGATGGCAATAGCTCGGCGCTGCTGACACTGCCCGACACCGACAACTTCAAGTACGTCGTCATGCCCATGCGCATTTGACGATTACTATTAATTTAATAGCTTATAGCGCCCGTATTCATTGCGTTAGAGCCATTTTATCTCTATTTATATTTCTGGAAACAACCCCGTTTCCCCCGACAGCCAAGGCCGACCATGACCGCTGAGAACCACCTGCCCGAATCCGAAGATCTGGGCAACGGCGCCCCCGAGGCGCACAAGATCGATGCCCATCAGGCAGGCGCCAGCGAAGGCTACGGCGAGGGCGCCATCACCATCCTCGAAGGCCTGGAAGCCGTGCGCAAACGCCCCGGCATGTACATCGGCGACACGTCGGACGGCACCGGCCTGCACCACCTCGTTTTTGAGGTGGTCGACAACTCCATCGACGAAGCCTTGGCCGGCCACTGCGACGACATCGTGGTCACCATCCATTCAGACAACTCCATCAGCGTGACCGACAACGGCCGTGGCATTCCCACGGGCGTGAAGATGGACGACAAACACGAACCCAAACGCAGCGCCTCAGAAATCGCTTTGACCGAGCTGCACGCCGGTGGCAAGTTCAACCAGAACAGCTACAAGGTCTCGGGCGGTCTACACGGTGTGGGTGTGTCGTGCGTGAATGCCTTGTCCAAAATGCTGCGTCTCACGGTGCGCCGCGAAGGCAAAGTGCACACGCTGGAGTTCAGCCGTGGCTTCGTGCAGAACCGGATTGTCGAGACGGTGGACGGCGTCGAAATTTCGCCCATGAAGATCACCGGCGATACGGAGAAGCGCGGCACCGAGGTGCACTTCCTGCCCGACACCGAAATCTTCAAGGAAAACAATGATTTCCACTACGAGATCCTGGCCAAGCGCCTGCGCGAACTCTCGTTCCTGAACAACGGTGTGCGCATTCGCCTCAAGGACGAGCGCACCGGCAAGGAAGACGACTTCTCCGGCGCTGGTGGCGTGCGCGGCTTCGTCGAGTTCATCAACAAGGGCAAGACGGTGTTGCACCCCAACTCGTTTTATGCCGCGGGTCAGCGCCCCGCCGAAACCTATGGCGGTATTGCCGGCACGCACATTGGCGTGGAAGTGGCCATGCAGTGGAACAGCGGCTACAGCGAGCAGGTGCTCTGCTTCACCAACAATATTCCGCAGCGTGACGGCGGCACCCACCTGACCGGTCTGCGCGCCGCGATGACCCGCGTCATCAACAAGTACATCGACGAAAACGACTTTGCCAAGAAGGCCAAGGTGGAAGTGACCGGCGACGACATGCGCGAAGGCCTGTGCTGCGTGCTGAGTGTGAAGGTGCCCGAGCCCAAGTTCAGCAGCCAGACCAAGGACAAGCTCGTGTCGAGCGAAGTGCGCGCGCCGGTGGAAGACATCGTGGGCAAACTGCTCAGCGACTACCTGCAAGAGCGCCCCGCCGACGCAAAAATCATCTGCGGCAAGATTGTCGAAGCGGCCCGCGCCCGCGAAGCCGCCCGCAAAGCCCGTGAAATGACACGCCGCAAAGGCGTACTCGACGGCATGGGCCTGCCCGGCAAGCTGGCCGACTGCCAGGAGAAAGACCCGGCGATGTGCGAGATCTACATCGTCGAGGGCGACTCCGCCGGGGGCTCGGCCAAGCAGGGCCGCGACCGTAAGTTCCAGGCCATCCTGCCGCTGCGCGGCAAGATCCTGAACGTGGAAAAGGCGCGCTACGAAAAGCTGCTGACCAGCAATGAAATCCTCACGCTGATCACCGCCCTGGGCACCGGCATCGGCAAGGCCGGCGGCAGCACCGGCAACGACGACTTCGACGTCGCCAAGCTGCGCTACCACCGCATCATCATCATGACCGACGCCGACGTGGACGGCGCGCACATCCGCACCCTGCTGCTCACTTTCTTCTACCGCCAAATGCCCGAGCTGGTCGAGCGCGGCCACATCTACATCGCCCAGCCGCCGCTCTACAAGGTCAAGGCCGGCAAAGAAGAGCTGTACCTCAAGGACGCCCCGGCGCTCGACAGCTTCCTGCTGCGCATCGCCCTCAAGGACGCCAGCGTAACCACCGGCGGCGCCAACGCGCAAACCCTGGCGGGCGAGACCCTGGCCGAACTGGCGCGCAAGCACCAGGTGGCGGAACAGGTCATTGCGCGCCTCTCGGGCTTCATGGACTTCGAGGCCCTGCGCGCCGTGGCCGACGGCGTGGCGCTGAACCTCGAAACCATGCAGGATGCAGAAACCAGCGCCGCACTGCTACAGACCCGGCTGCGCGAACTCTCCGCCACCGGCATCCCCGCCGAAGTGGCTGCCGAGTTCGACGCCCGCACCGACAAGCCCCTGCTGCGCATCAGCCGCCGCCACCACGGCAACGTCAAGAGCAGCGTCATCACGCAGGACTTCGTCAACGGCGCCGACTACGCCGCCCTGGCCGAAGCCGCCAACACGTTCCGTGGCCTGCTGGGCGAAGGCTCACGGGTGCTGCGCGGCGAAGGCGAGCGCCAGAAGGAAGAAAAGGTCACCGACTTCCGCCAGGCCATGGCATGGCTCATCTCTGAAGCCGAACGCACCACCAGCCGCCAACGCTACAAGGGGCTGGGCGAAATGAACCCAGCGCAACTCTGGGAAACCACTATGGACCCCAACGTCCGCCGCCTGCTGCGCGTGCAAATCGACGATGCGATTGAAGCCGACCGGGTGTTCACGATGCTCATGGGCGACGAAGTAGAGCCGCGCCGAGAATTTATTGAGAAAAATGCGCTGCGGGCGGGCAATATTGACGTTTGATCTGCCAAATAACAGAAAAAGTGCAAACTTTGCAAAATTAAGGCAAAAGCATTGCCCGAGAAAATGAAAAGGCGCTCAATCTGAGCGCTTTTTCATTTGGAAAAATATGTGCGGGCCGAGTAACTTCGGGAACCTAAACAGATCAACCGCTGGTATATCCCAGACATGCTACGCGCTGGCTTACTGGAACGAATGGGTGGCCGGAAAGTTTTATAGACCTTTCTTGGATGAGTTTCTGTGGAGCATTCGTTCATTTATCATTCGCGTTCATTCGCAATGAACATGGCATACAAATGAACAACAGCGGCATTCTCACCAAGGCGATTGAGGCCACAAGCCCCCCTCTGAACTGGGAGGTTCTTGAAGAAGAGGCTCTTTCATCACCGGGCGATGCGGATGCGATCCTGGCACTACGCCTTAAGGAAGGCCCAGCTCACCGGTTCGCGGTGGAAGTAAAAACCGTTGTGCGTATTGAAACCCTGAGAGCACAGGTGGCCCGTAGTTCAACAATCTCTCGTCACCCGAGTTGGCTTGTTGTTGTTCCTTACATGTCGAAGAAAAATGCCGCCCTTTGCCAAGAGGCCGGGTTGAACTTCATAGACACCGCAGGAAACGCCTTCATCGACGTTCCCGGTTGTTATGTCTTTATCACGGGCAAGCAAAGGTCTGAACAAGAGCCCGTTGGATCTGGCCATGAGGTCATGGGGTCTGCAAGCGCCTTGCGGGTCATCTTCACTTTGCTGACTGAACCCAACATGCCGGAAAGCCCGCTACGCGACATTGCGACAAAGGCGGGGGTCTCACTTGGCTCCGCAGCAAAGGCTATGGAAGGCCTTCGACGCCTGGGCCACTTGAGCCCCGGCGACACCAAAAGCCGCAGACTTCTCGCCGTTGACACCCTGCGAACGGAGTGGGCTCGCAATTACCCCATCGCACTGCGCAACAAGCTCATGCCTCAACGGTACACACCGAAAAATGGAGGGTGGTGGAAGGATGCCAAGCTGCAGCCGGAAGAAGCGGCTTGGGGGGGCGAGGTGGCCGCCGCGCTCAAAACCTCCTATCTCCAGCCCGAGCTGGCCACCATCTACTGCTGGAAGGACCGAGGAAGGCTGTTGATGCAGCATCGCCTGCGGCCCGATCCCAACGGCACGGTTGAAATCCTCGACGCCTTCTGGACACCTCCCAGTTCCAGCGCTGAGCCCATCGCACCTTTGCTGCTGATCTACGCGGACCTCATGACCAGCCTGGATGGCCGCAATCGCGAGGTGGCAAGCCTGCTGAGAAAAGAGATCTTCGATGCTGAAACGGCTTCCTGACCGCGACATAGACCCTGCCCTGCGCGCGATCCTGGAACAGGCGCGCAGCGCCACCGAAGCTCTGGAAATCCCGCTCTTTGTGGGCGGCGCCATGGCTCGTGACATCACCTTGACCCACGTCTTCGGGCAAGAGGTGAAACGCGCAACACGCGACGTGGACCTCGGGCTCTACCTTGACGGCTGGGACCGCTTTCAGCGCCTGAAGAATGCGCTGGTTCTCACGGGCTTGTTCCACGCTGTGGATGGCAAGCCCCACCGGCTGCACTATGGATCTCCAAAAGGCATCCCTCTGGATCTGATCCTGTTTGGCCGGATAGAGCACCCTGCGGGCGAGATTGCGTGGCCACCAGGCAATGACGTGGTGCTCAACGTAGCAGGCTTCGAGGACGCGTTTCGTAGTGCGCTGGTGGTAGACCTCGGTGGGGGGCTGGTCATCAAGACATGTGCACTTCCGTCACTGGCTGTGCTCAAACTCATTGCATGGCAGGACCGTCGGAAATTTTCCAACAAAGACGCCACCGATCTGTTGTTCATCGCACAGAACTACACCGCCGCTGACAACATGGATCGGCTCTACGAAAGGGAGTCGAAGCTGATGGAAGCCGCCGACTACAACCCTGAATTGGCAGGTGCCTACTTGCTTGGCAAGGATGCCGCTTTGCAGTCGGGAAACGACACAGCGGCTATCGCCAAAGCCATCCTTGAAAACGAGGTGCTGCAAAAGGAGCTGATCGACCAGATCGTCCGCGCGAAAGCGGTATCGCACAGCCGCGAAGACGAGCAGAGGTATACCCAGTATCTGAAAGGTTTCAGCACGAGCTTCCTCAAGCAGCTGGGTGAGCTCGGTCAGTAACGGGTACACGCGACTCGGCATCGGTCATGTGATTTGCCATCGTGTATGTCCTCCCGCTCAAAAAGTGTTGAATACTTGGCGCAAGCCATTGGAACATCTCCGGCTTCGCCCCATGTCCACCCTCAACCAGCAGCGCACCCACCAATACATCGCCGCCCGCCAGCAGCACCCGGCGTGGCTGCTGCTGGCCTCGCGGAGGGCGCCGCTGGTGCTCAGTTGCCTCGATGCACTGTTCGAGCACCAGCGCGATGGTGTGCCATTCGATGCTGCCGTGCAGGCGCTGGCGGACATGCTGGCGGTGCACGCGAATGAGGTGGACTTTGAAATCGACAGCACCGACACCCTGAGCCAGGCCCGCCGCGAGGTGCGCGAGTGGATACGGCGCGGGCTGGTAGTGGAGCGCGAGGGGCGGGTGTTTGAGACCGATGCGCTCAAGACGGCGCTGCGCTTCATCGCGCAGCTCGACGGGCGCATGATGACCTCCACCGCGTCGCGCCTGGCCGTGGTGCAGCGCGAGATTGACAACCTGGCCGCCGCGCTCAACCCCGACCCGCAAAGCCGCACCGAGCATTTGCAGCGCCGCATGGCGGACCTGCAGCAACAGCTTGACGACGTGCAGGCGGGCCGCATCACTGCGCTGACGGCGGAGCAGGCCGTGGAAGGCATTCGCGAGGTGTATGCGCTGTCGGTCAGTCTGCGGGCGGACTTTCGGCGGGTGGAGGATTCGTGGCGCGAGGCCGACCGTGCGCTGCGCGAGGCCATCATCAGTGCTCGCCACCACCGGGGCGCGGTGATGGACCAGCTGCTGGACGGCCACGCCAACTTGCTCAACACGCAAGAGGGCCGCGTGTTCGACAGCTTTCACCAACAGCTGTCCAACCAAACCGAGCTGACCGAGATGCGCCAGCGCATCCGCCAGATCCTGGCGCACCCGGCAACAGACCATGCGCTCGATGGCCTGCAGCGCAGCACGCTGCACCTGCTGGTGCAGCAGCTCATCAAAGAGGCCAAGGTGGTGCAGGCCGTGCGCGCGCGCAGCGAGCGCGAGGTCAGCCAGTTCATGAAAACCGGCCAGGCGGCCGAGAACCAGCGTGTGGGCCAGTTGCTCAACGACGTGCTGGAGCAGGCCCTGCGCATTGACTGGCAGCGCCAGGCCGTGCGCCGCCAGAGCGCACCGCTACCGCCGCTGGGCGTGGCGCTGGGCGGCGTGCCATTGGTGGAGCGCCTGCGCGCCAAGTCGCTGGACGGCGGCGAGCAGGCCGCGCTGCTGCTGACCACCGAATACGCCGACCTGGGCCAAATGGACGGCGAGTTCTGGCAGGCGTTTGAAGGGCTGGACCGTGACGCGCTGGTGCAGCGCACCTTGCAAACGCTGGCGGACCGGGGCCAACCGATGACCTTGGCCGAGCTGGCCGCCGCGCTGCCCCCGGGCGAGCACGACCTGGAGACCTTTGCGCTGTGGCTGGCCATGGCGCGCGAGGCGGGGGTGGAGCTGCAGCCGGGCGAAGAGCAGATCGACACACAGGATGGCGATCAGCATTGGCGCTTCACGGTGCCGCAGGTCGCGCTGGATGGCGCGCAACTGGCGCACAGGGAATGGGAGCTGTGATGGCGCAAGGACAAGAGCCAGATATTTTTGACCGCATGGCCGCGCAGGCGGTGGACCAACAGGCTCCACCGCCACTATCAAAAGAGGAGCTGCCCGCGCTTGCTGAAAGCCCGCCTGCAGCACAAAACCCTTCAAAAACCCCGCCCAACGTGCGCCAGGCGCTACAGTTTTTGCTAGCGCATGGCTGGCTGGAATCGGCAGCCAAACCCAAGCTGTTCGGCCTGATCGCCGCGCAAACCACGCTGCTCGATGCCCTGCTGGAGCCCCTGGACTTGCGCGTGGTGGTGGACGATGTGCGCGGCCTGGCCTTTTTGGCCGTGGTGCCCGACTACGCGGGCGACGACGCCGACGAAAGCGAGCAGGACGACTGGACGCACCCGCTGATGAAGCGCCAGCGGCTGACGCTGGAGCAGTCGCTGCTGCTGGCGATTTTGCGGCGCGAGTTTTTGCAGCGCGAGCAAGAAAGCGGCACTGGCGCGGTGGTGCGCATCACCGTAGACAGCCTGCTGCCGCAGCTCGAAACCTACCTCGGGGCCACCGGCAGCGACATGCAAGAGCGCAAGCGCCTGGGCCAGTTGCTGGAGAACCTGCGCACGCACGGCATGGTGACCGAGGTGGATGCGCAAGACTGCATCACCATCCGCCCCATGATCGTGCACCTGCTCAACCCCGAGAACCTGCAAACGCTGCTGCTGCGCCTGCGCGAAGTGGCCGAAGGCGGCGCAGGCCAGGTGGAGGGCACGCCATGAGCGCTGACGCCTCCTTCATCCTGCAAGAGCTGCACCTGTACAACTGGGGCGCGTTCGCGGGCCGCCACCAGGTGGCGATTGACCCCGGCAACACCGCCATCATCGGCCCCACGGGCAGCGGCAAGACCACGCTGGTCGATGCGCTGATGACGCTGCTGTGCGCCAGCCCGCGCTACAACCTGGCCTCCACCGGCGGGCACGAGAGCGACCGCGACCTGGTGAGCTATGTGCGCGGCGCCAGCGGCCAGGGCAACGACAGCGGCGACCACATTGCGCGGGCCGGGCGCTGCGCCACCGGCGTGGCTGCGCGGCTGGTGCGCGAGGGCGCGGCGGGGCAGGAATCCGTCTGGCTGGGCGCACTGCTGTGGTTTGACGGCAGCAGCCAATCCGCCGCCGACATGCAAAAGCGCTGGTTCTTTGCACAAGGCGAGGGCCACAGCCTGGACCTGTGGCTGGAAGAGCAGCACAGCGGCGGCGCCAAGGCACTGACGCGCCTGGCCAAGGACAGCGACGGCCTGCAGATGTTCAGCAGCAAGGCGCCCTACCTGGCCAAGCTGCACAGCTTTTTTGAAGTGGGGCCCAATGCCTTCACGCTGCTCAACCGCGCAGCGGGCCTCAAGCAGCTCAACAGCATTGACGAGATCTTCCGCGAGCTGGTGCTGGACGACCACTCGGCCTTTGACGACGCGCAAAAGGTGGTCGATGGCTTTGCCGAGCTGGCCTCCATCCACGCCGACCTGGAGCTGGCGAACGCGCAGTATGTGTCGCTGCTGCCGCTGCGCGACCTGGCCGCGCGCGAGCAGCAGCAGGCCCAGCACCTGGCGCACTTGCAGGCACTGCAGCAGCAACTGCCCCCCTGGTTTGCCGCGCAGGGCGTGCAATGGTGGGGCCAGCGCGTGGCGCAGCTGCAGGCGCAGATCGCGGCGCGGGGGGATGCCCTGCAGGCCGCGCAAGCGCAGGTTCACCACGCCCGCCAGCGCGAGCAGGACTTGCACGGCCTGTACCTGCAAGCGGGCGGCGCCAACATCGACGTGCTGCGCGAGAACATTGAGCATGCACGCAAGGAGCTGGCGCGCATCCAGGGCCAGCTGGCGCAATACCAAACGGTGGTGCGCAACCTGGGGCTGGGCGAGCACGCGGGCGCGGACGACCTGGGCCACCACCAGGCCCAGGCACAAGCGGCGATGGAACAGATCGACGCCCGCCAGGCCGAACTGCAAGCCAGCGCCGAACACGCCATCGCCCAGGCCCACAACGCCCATACCCGCCTGAGCGAGACCCAGGCCGAATACGACGCCGTGCGCCAGCGCCCCGGCTCCAACCTGCCGATGGAGTTCCAGCGCTTTCGCACCGAGCTGGCCGAGCATCTGGGCTTGCCCGAAACCGACCTGCCCTTTGCCGCCGAGCTGGTGGAGGTGCGCAAGGCAGAACAGGCGTGGCGCGGCGCGATTGAACGCGCGCTGGGCAGCCACCGCCTGCGCATTTTGGTGCCCCACGCGGCCATGCACGCCGCGCTGCAATGGGTGAACCAGCGGCACAACCGGTTGCATGTGCGCCTGCTGGAAGTGCGCGATGCCACGCCTGCCGCGTTCCTAGCCGACGGCTTTGCGCGCAAGCTCAACCTGAAACCCGCCGCCCCCACCGCGCACCTGAACACCCTGCGCCAGCTGCTGCACGGCCTGGACCGCCACTGCGTGCCCGATGTGGAAACCCTGGAGCGCACGCCCCACGCCATGACGGTGCAGGGGCTGATGTCCAGCCAATCCGGCCACTTCGACAAGCAAGACCAAAAACGGCTGGACCAGGACTGGATGACGGGGTTTGACAACCGCGACCGGCTCGCGCATTTGCTACAACAAAAGGAGCTGCTCGCGCTTGACTATCAGGCGCTGGAGGCCAAAAAGACCCAAATCCTGGCCACCCAACGCCAGGCACAGGAGCAGCGCCAGCTGTGGGCGGCCCTGCAAGCGCTGCGCCGCGACGACCTGGACACTGCGGCTGCCGAGGCGCAGTTGCAGCACAAAGCGCAGCAACTGCAGGCGCTGCTGCACCCCGAATCGGACACCGCACAGGCCCAGCAGCGCTGGGAGGCCGCGCAGGCCGACACGCGCACGGCAGAGGAACAACTGCGCCATTTGCAAACGGCGCAGACGCAGGACGACACCTTGCGGGCCGCCGCACAGAAGCGGCACGGCGCGTACCAGGCGCGCAGCGTGGATGCACTCGGGGTGGACGAAGGCTTGGCCGCAGACTTTGCGGCGGCGTTGGCCCGCACCGGCCACCGCCTGCCCCCGCTCGATGGCGACAACCTCGAAGCGCAAGAGCGCGATGCCAGCGCCACCGTGCAAGCCAAAACCGCTGAGGCCAGCAAAAAGCTGAACACCCTGCACACCGACATCGTGCGCCAAATGGGCAAGGCCAAGGCCGAAGACCGGGGCGCACTGGCCGACCATGCGCAAGAGGTGGACGCGCTGCCCCACTACCTGCAGCGCCTGCAGGTGCTGGAGGAAGAAGCCCTGCCGCACAAGCGCCAGCGGTTTCAGGAATACCTCAACAACACCTCGCAACAGGGCGTGGACACCTTGCTCAACGGCATCGCCGCACAGGTGGCCGACATTGAAGAGCGCATTGCCCAGCTCAACGACACGCTGCAGCGCGTGGACTTTCAGCCCGGCCGCTACCTGCAGCTGGAGCCGCGTGCCGTCGTCCACCAAAGCCTGCAAGAGCTCAACCGCGCACAGGCCCAGTTGCGCACCGAAAGCCTGCGCGACGATGGCGGCCAAAGCCACTACCGGGCGCTGCGAGCCATCGTGGAGATGCTGCAAACCCACGCCAGCAACCGCCGCAGCAAGGCCGCGCAGGCGCTGCTGGACGCCCGCTACCGCCTGCAGTTTGCCGTGCTGGTGCTGGACCGCAGCAGCGGCCAGATGCTGGAGCGGCGCACCGGATCGCAAGGCGGCAGCGGGGGCGAGAAGGAGATCATCGCCAGCTACGTGCTCACCGCGTCGCTGAGCTACGCGCTGTGCCCGGGCGGTGCCAGCCGCCCGGTGTTTGGCACCATCGTGCTGGACGAGGCCTTCTCCAAAAGCTCGCAGGCCGTGGCGGCGCGCATCATTCAGGCGCTGCGCGAGTTTGGCCTGCACGCGCTGTTCGTCACCCCCAACAAGGAAGTGCGCCTGCTGCGCAACCACACGCGCAGCGCCGTGGTGGTGCACCGGCGCGGCGCGCAGGCCACGCTGGCGTCGCTGCGCTGGGAGGAGATTGACGCATTCAGAAAAGCACCCCCTGGGTCGCCTGCGGCGCCGGTTTCAACGGTGGCGGGCGATGCGCTGGACGATGCATCACCGGCATGAAATCACCCCAAACCCTGGCGGCCAAACTGGCCCAGCAATGGCACAGCGCCGATTGGCGTGAGCGCCAGCTTTTGGGCGGTAGCGCGGCATGGCCGCTGACACTTTCCATCGGCCAACCCGACTCCGCCGTCTTCATCCGTGACGCCGCCGCACTGCGCAGCCATCTGCAGCAGTGGCGCGCGGTGGAGCAGCACGGCCTGGGCAACGTGGGCAACGTGCAATGGCAAGAGCGGCGCTACCGTGGCAGCAGCGACGCCATCGCCGTGCCCACGCACTGGCAGCTGGCCAAGCCCTCGCAGTGCGTGGCGGCCATCGGCCATTTCAAGGTGCCGGGGCACGCACAGGTCAAAAGCGACTATGCCCGGCTCAGCGCCCTCATTGCGGGGGTAGAGCGCCCCGGCTTTCAGCGCCTGCTGGTGCGCCGCCTGGTGCAGTGGCGCGACACGCCCACCGAAGCCGTTATCGCCGCCGCACGCATGGCGCTGCAACTGGAGCCCGGCTGCGCCCAAGGCAAACCCCTGCGCGCCTTGGCCGTGCAGGGCAACGACAGCAAGTTCTGCGAGCGCCACGCCAGCCTGCTCACCGCCCTGCTGGACGAGCGCTTTGACGGCGAGGCCAGCCGCCAGGGGCTGGTCGGCTTTTTGGGCGCGCTGCCCGAGGACGACCACTGGCTGCTCATCGCCCCGCTGGCCCCTGGCCTGCTGCCCTTTGCCCGCCAGCGCGTGCGCGCCAGCGAGCTGCTGACCACACCGCTGCCCGCCCGCCGCATCTTGCTGGTCGAGAACGAATGCAGCCTGCACCAGTTGCCGCAACCCGTGCCGGACACCATCGCCGTGCTGGGCGCGGGCTTGAACCTGGGCTGGCTCGCAGCGCCCTGGCTGCAGGGGCGCAGCGTGGCCTACTGGGGTGACCTGGACACCTGGGGGCTGCACATGCTCGCCATCGCGCGTGGCCATGTGCCGCAACTGCGGGCGCTGCTGATGGACGCAGCCACCTTCAACGCCCACCAGCCACTGGCCGTGGCCGAGCCGGTGCACGCGCCCGCATCCGCCTGTGGCGCGTTGGGGCCCGATGACGCAGCGCTGGACAGTCACCTGCGCGCGCAGGACAAAGGGCGGCTGGAGCAGGAGTTTTTGCCCACAGACGCCGTACACCTCGCCGTGCGCGCCTGGATGGATGAAGATAGCCACGTCTTCACCTGAATCCAAAACTGCAAAATAGTGCCTTCACAATGACGTCGGGAAAAAATCGTTCTTATTTCTGCCCTTCTTGGCTCTGCCAAGGTTGCCTTCGACCATCATCAGCCCATTCAAACGCAAGCCTGAAAAGACCAATGACCAAGAGTTTCTGGCTGTAGCACACACGCTTTGCCACAAAGGCTCCGTCACGGAGCCTTTGTTGTTTTCATCTTCTGCCCGCGCTCCCGCGCAACCCTTTTTCTTTCTGAAAGCCAACCCATCGTGACCTGGCAAGAATTCAAACAACAGTACCTTGTGCGCTTCTGGTCGCCTGTTCCAGCCGTGATTGCGGCCGGCGTGCTCTCGGCCTATTACTTTGGCCTGACCGGTACCTTCTGGGCCGTCACGGGCGAGTTCACGCGATGGGGTGGGCATGCACTGCAGTTTGCGGGCGTGGACCTGTCGAACTGGGGGTACTTCAAGATCATCGGCCTGCAAGGCACGCCACTGACACGCATCGACGGGGTGATGATCATCGGCATGTTTGTCGGCTGCTTTTCGGCGGCGCTGTGGGCCAATAACGTCAAGCTGCGCCACCCCACGCACCGCATCCGGGTGTTCCAGGCGCTGGCGGGCGGCATCATTGCGGGCTTTGGCGCGCGCCTGGCCATGGGCTGCAATCTCGCGGCGTTCTTCACGGGCATTCCGCAGTTTTCGCTGCACGCCTGGTTTTTTGCCATTGCCACAGCCATCGGCTCGCTGGCCGGGGCCAAGGTCAGTCTGCTGCCCGCCTTTCGCATCCCCGTGAAGCTGCAGAAGGTGTCGGCACCGCAGCCGCTGTCGGCGCACCAGGCGCAAGCCAAAAAACGGTTTCGCATCGGCATGGCGCTGTTTCTGGGCTTCATGGTCTGGGCTGTGGCCAAGATGTTCGATGCGCCCAAGCTGGGCATTGCGGCCCTGTTTGGCCTGGCCTTTGGCCTGATCATCGAACGCGCCCAGGTGTGTTTCACCTCGGCGTTTCGTGATCTGTGGATCACCGGGCGCACGCAGATGGCCAAGGCCATCATCGCCGGCATGGCCGTGAGCACCATTGGCGTGTACAGCTATGTGCAACTGGGGCTGGACCCGAAGATTTTCTGGGCCGGCCCGAACGCCGTCATCGGCGGGCTGCTGTTTGGCTTTGGCATCGTGCTGGCCGGTGGCTGCGAAACCGGCTGGATGTACCGCGCGGTCGAAGGCCAGGTGCACTACTGGTGGGTGGGCCTGGGCAATGTCATCGGCTCGACGCTGCTGGCGCTGGTGTGGGACGACCTGGCGCCCGCCATTGCCGTCAACTACGACAAAATCAACCTGCTCAAGAGCCTGGGACCGCAAGGCGGCCTGCTCGCCACTTATGTGATGTTAGGCCTGTCGTTGGCGTTGGTCATCTGGTGGGAAAAGCACTTTTTTGCCCAAAAGGCACGCCAGAACGCCGCGCCCGCGAAACGGCAAAATGCCCTCTGAAAGACCCCCCATGAGCACCAGCCCCTACGTTCCCGACTTTCGCCTCGACATGATCGGCGAGCCCTGTCCCTACCCAGCCGTCGCCACGCTCGAAGCCATGCCCCAGCTCGCGCCCGGCCAGATTCTGGAGGTGGTCTCAGACTGCCCGCAGTCGATCAACAACATTCCGATCGACGCCAAAAACCACGGCTACGAAGTGCTGGAGATCCAGCAGGATGGGCCCACCATCCGTTATCTGATTCGCCGCTAAAACACATTCCCGCCACGAAATTCCCGGGCAGAGCACAGTGATCATCGCCGATGGGGCGCAGCCATAACCTGCTCCCCATCAACCGTACCCGCCTGAACTGGGTGGCGTCCGGCAAGAACAGGGGCGCCAGTCGCTACCGATGCCTGGCATCGTTTGGCACGCCCATCAGCCCAAGGCCAGTTCTTCCAGACAGGGTTGCTGCGCCTGCCGCAGCAAATGTGCCAGCGGATGGAGGGCAGCCGCCAGGCCGTTGCGCCGGGCGTCCAGCGCCAGCGCGGTAAACCCGGCAGTGATGTCCCAGCGCTGTGCCGCCTGGCCAAACAGGCGCTGCGCCACCTCCGCCAGTGCGGCGCCGAAGGCTTGTGACGGAGGTACCGCTATATGCAGGCCTGCGCGGTCGATGATGCTGAAGGCGATGGTCCAGCCGGTGCCGTGCATCAGGCCCGCCAGATACGCATCGAAAACGGCCTGGCCTGCGCGGCCGGACAGGATCGCGGTGTGCCGCGCCAGCGCTTCCGAGTAGTCCCCAATGCGCTTGCCCGCACGCGCGCTGAGCGGACCGGGCACGGCCTGGAAAATAGGCTTGAGCACCACACGGGCGATCACCGTCTGCAGGCCCTGCAGGCCAATCCGTTCGATGGCCTGCTCCAGATTGGCCACGCTGCCCTGCGCCCGATAGTGCGAGCTACTGGCGAGGCGCATGACTTCTGCCGCCAGCACCGCGTCCTTGCCAATGCGCTCGGCAATCGCTGCCGTCGGCAGTTCTGTCTGGCGCACCAGGGCGATCAGCTGGGGAATCAGCGCCGCAGCGCGCGGTAGCAGGTTATCCGTGAGCTCGGGTTTTGCCAGTGTTTTGGCAATCGCATCCAGCGCGCTGCGCTCGATAGGCGTCATTGGCGTGTCGGTCAATGTCTCGCAGCCCAACAGCCAGGGCAAAACCTGTTGCGTATCTGATCTCTGTGCGTCTTCCAGCGGTTTCTCGTCCACGGGCTCGATGCGAGCCGATGTCGCGATCGGCGTTGCCGCGCCGGGCTTTTGCGCAGCATTGCCGCGTCCAGGCATCAGCCATGACAACCAGCTCATGTCAAACCCATCGCGTCGAATCGGCATACAGGCGGCGGAACCAGGCAATCAATCGACATGGAGAGTGCTTTCGTCATGGCGCGGGCAGCGCCAAACCTCATATTGTTACATTGCCACGGTCTTTTCTGGCCACTTGCTGCGGATGTGCAGGGCGGTCATGGCGGTGGATCGAAGCAAGTGTCTGGGCGCCAGCACCGGCAGGGCGCAGAGCCGGCAAGGTCGTGTTACTGCGTCTCGCTCTGCACAAAGCCTGTGCCTTGGGTACCATCCCACGCAGCGTCCGATACGTTCACGGCATCGACGCGGGCCAGCGTGGGGCCCCGATCGGCCCAGTCGATCAGGCTCTGCACGGCGGACGGCGCGCCGTGCGCCAGGGCCTCCACACTGCCGTCGTGCCGGTTGCGCACCCAGCCCACCAGGCCCAGACGGCGGGCCTCCTGCACCGTGTGCCACCGGTAGCCCACGCCCTGCACATGGCCAGTGATGCGCAGGCGGCGGGTGATGGCAACGGTGTCGTCGTTCTTATCGGTCATGCGGCCGTCACCTGGGCTTCGTAACCCGCATCCTGCAACGCTGCGGCGATGTCCTCGGGTGAAATCATGGCCGTGTGGCTGACCTTGGCTGTCTGTGCGCCCAGATCCACATCGGCCCCGCTGACGCAGGGCAGATCTTGCAATTCAAACATGACGGCATCGGCATCCTGCCGCGTGCGCAGGGCTGGGAGATGAAAAGTGGTTTCAGGCATGGTGGGACCATGATGCGCATCCACCGGCTTGGCTGCAAGTGGCCTCGTCCATGCCCCTCGCTACAGTCGGGGGCATGACAGACCTGCGCTCTACGCACGACCCCCTTCAAACCCTGGCCCGCCAGTTGCAGCAGTTTGCCGACGCCCGCGACTGGGGCCCGTTCCATGCACCCAAGAACCTGGCCTCGGCGCTCACCGTCGAGGCCGGTGAATTGCTGGAGCATTTTCAGTGGCTCACCGAGGACCAGAGCCGCCAGCTCACGCCCAACCAGAAGCAGGCCGTGGCCCATGAGATGGCCGATGTACTGCTGTACCTGGTGCAGCTTTCGACGGCTTTAGACATCAACCTGGTGGACGCGGCCCAGGCCAAGATGGCTCTCAACGCACAAAAGTATCCGGTAGAGCAAGCCCGGGGGCACAGCCGCAAATACGATGCGTTGTGAGCGTGTACGAATCGCTCTCCTGTACACTGGCGCGCTCATGCCGTACCACGCCATCCCCACCGCAACCGCCTCCGTCCCTATGGGCGGCAAGGTGCTGCGCGCCTGCGCACGGGCGATGGGTGCACGAATGATTACCACCATGACCACCGCGGCCCCCTGAGCACGCGCAGGTGGCCGTTTCGGCAGCCACCTGGTGATCGCTCTCTTCTCCCCCGCAGATGAATGAAACCCAGCTCTGGCAGCTGGGTTTTTTGTTTTGTCTGTCGTTTGGAGAAACCTATGTACCGCGATCCCGTTCAGTCCTTTGCCACCCCCGTACACAACGCTGCGACTGTCGCCCGCCCACTGCGCGTCGGCATGATTGGCATCGGCACCGTGGGTGCGGGCACCTTCCGCGTGCTGGCGCGCAACCAGGCCGCCATTGCGGGCCGCGCCGGGCGAGGCATTGAGGTGATGGTCGTTTCTGCGCGCAACCTGTCCCGGGCCGCCGCAGTGGTGGGCCCCGGCGTCACGCTGACGGATGACCCTCTGCAGGTCGCCACCCACCCGGACGTGGATGTGGTGGTGGAAGTGGCGGGCGGCACTGGCCCTGCGCGGGAATGGGTGCTGGCGGCCATTGGCGCGGGCAAGCATGTGGTGACGGCGAACAAAGCGCTGCTGGCCGAGCATGGCACCGAGATTTTTGCTGCCGCGCGCCAGCATGGCGTGGTGGTGGCGTACGAGGGTGCCGTAGCGGTCAGCATCCCCATCGTCAAGGCGCTGCGCGAGGGCCTGGCGGCCAACCACATCGAGTGGGTGGCAGGCATCATCAACGGCACCACCAACTTCATCTTGAGCAAAATGCGCGACGAAGGCGTGGACTTTGCGCAGGCGCTGGCCCAGGCGCAGGCACTGGGCTATGCCGAGGCCGACCCGACGTTTGACATCGAGGGCATCGACGCAGCGCACAAGATCACGCTGCTGGCGGCCAATGCATTTGGTATGCCGGTGCGTTTTGGCGACGTGCAGGTGCAAGGCATCACCACGCTGCAAGGGCTGGATGTGGCCTGCGCGGAGCAGATGGGCTACCGCATCAAGCTCTTGGGAGTGGCGCGGCGCCGCACCGAAGGTGTTGAGCTGCGCGTGCAGCCCGCCCTCGTACCCGCCACACACCTGATGGCGCAGGTGAATGGCTCGATGAACGCCATCATGGTCCAGGGCGATGCGGCCGGTGTGACGATGTACTACGGCGCAGGGGCCGGGTCGGAGCAAACCGCCTCGGCCGTGATTGCCGACCTGGTGGATGTCGCCCGGCTGGACGGCACCCACACAGCGCAGCAGGTGCCGCACCTGGGTTTTCATGCCTACGCCGTGAATGAGCAACTGGCCGTGTTGCCGCGCGCCGCGGTGCACTCGCGCCACTACCTTCGTGTGCCGGTGCACAGCGCCCTGCAGATCGAGGCCGTGGGCGCCTGGTTGGCCGCGCAGCAAGTGCCGGTGCTGCAACTGGCGCTTGCGCAAAACAAGGCCCTGCCCCCAGGCAGTGGCCCGCAGGTGCTTGTATTGACCGATGCCGTGGCACAGGCCACCATGGACCTGGCCGTGCATGCACTGGCCGCACACCCGGCGGTGGCTGGGCCGGTAATGGCGCTGCGGGTGGAAATGCTAGAAGGGTAATACGCAGGGGTGGTGTGCCGAACGGGCAGCGGGGTGCCCCCGGCAATGCCTTCGTCACGGGGCCGACAACCCCCAAGACGCCGCAGGCAGGCGAGGGATAAAGGTCCGGCGGGATAATCGGGCCCTTCCACGATCCCTTCGAGGCGGCACCGCATCGCCCTGTCCGCCCCCACCATGCCCGCCCCACCGCTTCGCGTCCTGTCCGTCATCCCTCCGATGACGCAGCTGAACACGCCGTACCCGTCCACCGCCTACCTCACCGGTTTTCTGCGTTCGCGCGGCGTGGCGGCAGAGCAAGAAGACCTGGCGCTGGCGCTGGTGCTGCAACTGCTCTCGCCCGAGGGGCTGCGCGGCGTAGCGGCCAAGGTCGATGCGATACCGCACAAAAAGCAAAGCCCCGCCGTGCAAAGCTTTGCCGCGCAGCAAGGCCGGTATCTGGCCACCATCGGCCCCGCCATTGCCTTTTTGCAGGGGCGCGACAGCACGCTGGCACACCGCATTACAGGTCGCCACTTCTTGCCCGAGGGCCCGCGCTTTGCCACGCTCGATGTGTATGTCGACGACGAAGGCGGCGACCCTCTGGGCTGGGCTTTTGGCGCCCTGGGCCTGCACGACAAGGCCAAGCACCTGGCCACGCTGTACCTGAACGACCTGGCCGACGTGCTGCGCGACGCGGTGGACGAGCGGTTTGAATTTGTGCGCTACGCCGAGTCGCTGGCGGGCAGCCAGCCCACGTTCGAGCCCCTGGCCAACGCGCTCGCCGCCCCACCCACGCTGGTGGACGAGATGCTGCGCACCCTCACCCTTGACGCCATGGCGCGCCATGCGCCCGATGTGGTGTTGCTGTCGGTGCCTTTTCCGGGATCGGTGTATGCGGCGTTTCGCATTGCGCAGGCCATCAAGGCACACCATCCCCAGGTCGTCACGGTGCTGGGCGGCGGTTTTGTCAACACCGAACTGCGCGAGCTGGCCGAGCCGCGCGTGTTTGACTACTTTGATTACGTCACACTGGACGCTGGCGAGCGCCCGCTGCTGGCGCTGCTCGAACATGTGCGCGGCGAACGCGGCCGCCAGCGCCTCGTGCGTACCTTTGTGCGGGGCGACGCAGGCCAGGTGCAGTACATCAACATGATGGAGGCCGATATCGCCTTTGCCGAGGTGGGCACGCCCACCTGGGACGGCCTGCCGCTGGACCGGTATCTGTCACTGCTGGACATGCTCAACCCCATGCACCGGCTGTGGAGCGACGGGCGCTGGAACAAGCTCACGGTGGCGCAGGGCTGCTACTGGAAGAAGTGCAGCTTTTGTGACGTGAGCCTGGACTACATCAGCCGCTACGAGGGCGCCAGCGCCGAAGTGCTGGCCGACCGCATCGAGCAGATCGTACGCGAGACGGGGCAGACGGGCTTTCACTTCGTGGACGAGGCTGCACCACCCAAGGCGCTCAAAACCCTGGCCACCGAGCTGATTGCGCGCAACGCGGGCATCAGCTGGTGGGGTAATGTGCGGTTTGAAAAAACCTTCACCCCCGACCTGGCCGAGCTGATGGCCGACAGCGGCTGCATTGCCATCTCGGGCGGGCTGGAAGTGGCGTCAGACCGGCTGCTGCAACTCATGAAAAAAGGCGTTTCGGTGGACCAGGTAGCGCGTGTGACGCGCGCCTTCACCGATGCGGGCATTTTGGTGCACGCCTACCTGATGTATGGGTTTCCGACGCAGACGGTGCAGGACACCGTGGACGCGCTCGAATACGTGCGCCAGCTGTTTGCCAACGGCTGCATCCAGAGCGGATTTTTTCACCGCTTTGCCTGCACCGTGCATTCCCCCGTGGGCCAGAACCCGGCGGAGTATGGCGTGCAACTGGCCCCCCTGCCGCCGGGCGATTTTGCCAAGAACGACGTGGCCTTCATCGACCCCACGGGCGTGGACCACGACGCCCTGGGCGGCGCACTCAAGAAGGCCATCTACAACTACATGCACGGCATCGGGCTCGAAGAGGACGTGCGTAGCTGGTTCCCCTTCAAGGTGCCCAAGACCACGGTGCAGCGCCACCGGATTGAGCGGGCGCTGCGCGAGCGCGGCTGAGGCAGGGCCACGACCGCAGCCAGGAACGCTTGATCGCCTTCCGCAAGCGTCGAAAATGGCTGGAATGCACACACACGCCCTTCACTTGCCGCACGCGCCCCGTTGGCTTGCGCCCGCCTTGCTGACCCTCGCCGTTCTGGGCGGTTGTGCCTCTGCGCCTCCAGGCGATCCGTCCGCCCCGGCGGTCCCTGCGCCGGTCGCTGTTGTCGCGCCGCCCGCCACGCCCTTTGCCCGCTGGGTCGCTAATTTCAGCGCATCAGCCCGCGCTGCGGGCATCACCGAGGCCACGCTCCACCAGGCCTTTGAAAATGTTCGTCTCATCCCGCATGTCATCGACTCCGACCAGGCCCAGCCCGAGTTCACCCGCACTGTCTGGGCCTACCTCGACAGCGCCGTCTCGCCCCAGCGCGTCGACCGTGGCCAGACCCGGCTGAACAAGCTGCCGCGGGAAGTGGACGCCGTGCCTGCGCGCTACGGTGTCCCGCTGGAAATTGTGGTCGCCATCTGGGGAATGGAGAGCAACTACGGCAGCTTTACAGG
This sequence comes from Simplicispira sp. 125, assembly GCF_003096555.1. Taxonomy (NCBI): domain Bacteria; kingdom Pseudomonadati; phylum Pseudomonadota; class Betaproteobacteria; order Burkholderiales; family Comamonadaceae; genus Simplicispira; species Simplicispira sp. 125. The sequence continues at coordinate 3,108,231 of NZ_QEKM01000001.1, forward strand.
CGACATCCCCACCATCGACGCCTTGGCCACGCTGGGCTTTGAAGGACGGCGCGAAGCCTGGGCGCGCAGCCAGTTGCTGGCCGCACTGCAGATCTTGCAGCGCGGTGACATTGCCCGGGCCGACATGCTGGGCTCCTGGGCCGGAGCCATGGGGCAAACCCAGTTTTTGCCCTCCAACTTTCTGGCCTACGCCGTCGACGCCGATGGCGATGGCCGGCGCGACATCTGGGGCAGCCTGCCTGATGTCATCGCCTCCACCGCCAACTTCCTGGCGCGCTCCGGTTGGCAGCGCGGCCAGCCCTGGGGCCTGGAGGTGCGTTTGCCCACCGGCTTTGACTACGCCCGGGCCGATGCCGATCTGCAGCAAACCGCCACCGCCTGGGCCGCCGAAGGCGTGCAAACCATGGACGGCACACCCCTGCCTCCCTTGACCGACAGCACCCTCTTTCTACCGGCCGGCGCACGCGGGCCCGCCTTCCTGGAGGGGCCCAACTTTCGCACCCTCTTGCGCTACAACAACTCCACCAGCTATGCCCTGGGCGTGGGCCTGCTCGCCCAGCGACTGGCCGGCGGCGCGGCCGTGCAAACCCCGTGGCCACGCGATCTGCAAGCCCTGACCCGCAGCCAGTTGCTGGCCCTGCAAACCGCCTTGAATGCCCGTGGTTTTGACAGCGGCACACCCGACGGCGTCATGGGCCCCGCCACACGCAGCGGCGTTCGCGCCTACCAACGCAGCCTGAACCTGCCTGCCGACGGATATCCGACGCTGGAGCTGCTAGAGCGGTTGCAGTGAGGCCCAGGTGTGGAGTGCGACACACGTGTTATGGCTTCTTGGGTGCTTTGACAGCCTTGGCGGCTTTGATCACCTTCACGGGTTGTGCCGCACTTTCAACCGGGGGTGCAACCGGTGACAGGTAATTGGCCCCTGTCACTACCGGTTTTCCTGTCTTGCCTTCCAACTGGTTGCGCGCTTGGCGGGCTATACGCTCACCGGTTTGGGCGGCGAACTTGTTTTGCGCCATGCCGGTGGCCTCTGCGCTCTCGGCGATCTGGCGGGTGGACAGCTCGGCCAGGGCAGTGAAAATCAACTCGGCCTCACTCATGTGGTCGCGCAGGTTGTGGCTTTTTAGGCCTTTCATTTCCTTGTGCTGCGCAACGCTCACGCCCGCCTATTCCTGGTGAATGATGTTGGTGAGGATGGCAAATTCGCTGCCCGGCTTGATGGCGTGCACGCTCCAGTAGTCGGTGAGCTTGTTGCGGGTTTCCTGGCCCGTCATGCGCTGCTGGATCCACTTGTCGCTGCGGCCGTGCTGTTGCCAGGTCTGGCGGGCGCGAGCGACAGGGCCGGGTCAGCTATCTCCTGCATGCGCTCCTAGCCTACCTTGGCGAGCCAGAGTTTGATGGGCTCAGCCTTGGGGCTGGGGACGGATTGGACGATGCACAGCAGCGTTTCAGCGGTGGCAACGTCGGTCAGGTAGTTCTTGCCGTCAGCGGCAGGCAATTTCAGTCGGTGACAGCTTGTCACCGACTCACTGCCCTCTTTGGCAAGACGCCCTCTGAGCTGGTTCCCGTATTTCCGCGCCGCCTGGTAGTCAGCCTGCTGTGTCAGCACCTGCACCACGTCAATCACCGAGAACAACCACGTCTCAGTGCTCTCGTCAAACACGCGGCGGATGGACTGGCCGTCGAACTGGGTGGGCAGGATTTTCATATCAGACACCCTGAGAGGGAAGGATGCGGGCCGAAACGCCAGATCATGGGGGTGGGCACACTACCCAAACTTGGCATAATACTGTTTATATTAACAGTATTACTCAGCCTCACGACGCCTTCACAGACATGCTCAGGCGGTATGGGTACACGCGGCATCACCAGCGATGGCACCATGCAACCATTGCCACTCTACAGCCATTTAACTATAAAATTTATAGCTTCCAGTGCTTACACATAAAGCGCTAGCAACCTTTTTGAAACACAAACCACCACAGTATCCCAGCGCCCCTGTGTGCCACACTCCCTCCCCTATGTCTTCCACAGAGTGGGCCCAGGCGGCCCTGCAGGCGTTTGATGCGGTGATCCAGTCCACCGAGGGTTTCCGTGGCCGCGCGGGGCAGCACAGCATGGCGGAGCAGGTGGCGCATACCTTCAGCCAGGCGCAGCTGGGCAAAGTGGACGAAGAAGACGGCGAACCCACGCGCGCCATTGCCGTCATCCAGGCGGGCACGGGCGTGGGCAAGTCGCTGGCCTACTGCGCACCCGCCATTGCCATTGCCCTGGCACGCGGCACGCGGGTGCTGATCTCCACCGCCACGGTGGCGCTGCAAGAACAACTGGTGAACAAGGACCTGCCTGCTCTGGCGGCGCAGATGGAGCAGCCCTTCAAGTTCGCGCTGGCCAAGGGGCGCGGGCGCTATGTGTGCAAGCTCAAGCTCGAACGCCTGGCCGGCACTGGCGAGGCCGACGGTGACGCGGAAGACGACGACCTGTTCCCCGAGGAGGCCGCCAGCGCACGGCCCCGGCGCTCGCACCAGGAGACCGAAGCGCGCATGCATTTCTACGCCAGCATGGCGCAAACCCTGGCCCAGGGCGCCTGGGATGGCGACCGCGATAGCCTGGAAACCCCGCCCGAGCCCGAGGCCTGGAGCCCCGTGGCGGCGGAAGGGGCCTCGTGCACCGGGCGGCATTGCCCCGTCTTCAGCCAGTGCGTGTATTACGACCGGCGCAAGGATTTGGTGGGTGCGCAGGTCATCGTGGCCAACCATGACTTACTGCTCTCGTCGCTGGGCGCGCGGGTGCTGCCCGAACTGGACAACTGCCTGTTGGTGCTGGACGAAGCCCACCACCTGCCCGCCACCGCCCTGCAACAATTTGCTTGCAGCGCCAACCTCAGCCGCCTGGCCTGGATCGACCGGCTGGCCAGCCGCGCACTGCGCATCGGCACACTGGTGGAAGTGACCGAAGTGGCCGACATCCCCCGCCACTCCAGCGCATTGCGCCAGACCCTGCAAGACCTCGAGCGTCTGGTGATGGATCTGTATGGCCCGGCGCTGCGCAGCCAGCCCTCAGCCTGGGGCCCGGCGCGGGTGCGCGTGCCGCGCGGCGTGCTGCCCGAGGCGCTGATCGAGCCGCTAGGCCAGCTGGCGCACCATGCCAACGGTTTTCTGGAATGCCTGCGTGCCATCTCCAAGGCGCTGCGCGCCGAGATGCGTGATAAGCCCGACGAGGCGCGGCGCCTGTCACAGCTGTATGCGCAGATCGGCATGCTGGCGCCACGGCTCGAAGAGGTACACGCCACGGCACAGCTGCTTGCGCAAGAGGCCCCGGAAGACGCCACACCCAGCTTTGTCCCACCCGCCAAATGGTTCACGCTGGAGGTGGATGGCGATTTCATTCTGGTGCGCGCACACGCCAGCCCTGTCCTTCCCGGCAGCACGCTGCGCAGCCATTTGTGGAGCAGCGTGCGCGGCGCCGTGCTGACCTCGGCCACGCTGACGAGCTGCGGGCAGTTCGACTTTTTCCTGCGCGAATCGGGCCTGCACGGTGACGAAGCCGCCACCACGCTGGAAGTGGCCAGCCCCTTCAACTACGCAGCCCAGGGCACCTTGATTGCCGCCGAAACCCACGCCGACCCAAAGAACGCCGCCGAGTTCACCACCGAAATGGTCGACGCCCTGCTCAACGACCTGGTGCATGTGCATTACGGCGCGCTCGTACTGTTCACCTCGCGTGAGCAAATGCGCCAGGCCGTCGACGCGCTGGCCACCCACATGCGCAGCCGGGTGCTGGTGCAAAACCAGCTCCCGCGGTCCCAACTGCTGGCGCGCCACCGCGAGCGCGTGGCAGACGGCGAACCTTCCATCATTTTTGGCATGCAGTCTTTCGGCGAGGGGCTGGACCTTCCCGGGCGGCTGTGCGAATCGGTGTTCATCACCAAACTGCCCTTTGCCCCGCCCGACGACCCCGTAGGCGAAGCCCGCGCCGAGTGGCTGCGCGCCGTGGGGCGCGACCCCTTCAGCGAGCTGGTGGTGCCCGCCACCGCCATCCGCCTGGCGCAATGGGTGGGCCGTGCCATTCGCACCGAAGAAGACCAGGCGCATGTGTATTGCTACGACAAACGCCTCACGCGCACCAGCTACGGCCAGCGGCTGCTCAAGGGGCTGCCGCCGTTTGCGCTGGAGCGGCGGCAGGCCGGGGTTGCAAACGCGGCAGGCTGAGCCGCCAGGCTTGCCTTTCGATCGCTTTCAACCTCTGGAAGGAGGGCGAAGCACTCTCAAAATGCCGCATTTTTGGAACCGCTTTTAACCGCAGCGACCGATCAACGAGCCGAGTGGCACGGCTGTAGGCACTGGATCGTGTGCTCGGCAAATGCCTGTGCGATGGCATCACTGCTGCTCGGCCCATTGTCTGAAAACCAGCGGTTGATGTTATTGATGGCGCCCATGAAATAGAACACAGCGAGCTTGGGGTCGCAACGCTCGATAGCACCTTCGTCCATGGCGCGCACGATGAGCTGGCGCAGTTGCTGGTCGATCACGCGGCGACGCTGCTGGATCAGCTCGTTGTGCTCGTGTGTCATGGAGTAGTACTCGGTCAGCACCACGCAGGTGCCCAGCTCGCTCGTTATCTTGCCGATATAGAGCGCAACGAAAGCGCGCAGGATATCCAAAGTCTCACGCTGCTGCATGGCTTCGGCCAGCGCCTGCTCGGCCATCTCGACGGCCATGCGGTGGCATTCATACAGGATCTCGTGCTTGTTCTGCACATAGCGGTACAGCGCGGGCTTGGTCACTGCCAAGGCGGCGGCGATGTCGTCGAGCGTGGTGTTGTGAAAGCCTTTGTCTCCAAACACACGTCCGGCGGCAAGGATCAGCGCGCGCTTGCGAAGTGCACGCGGGTCGGGCGCACTCGCCAGGGCGTTGTTCCAACGGGCTGCGCCTGCGGGTTTCGCCGCGGCCTGTGTAGAAGCAGGGAGAGTGGTCGTTTTGCTGGTCTTTTTCATGGGAAACAAGGTCCGGTGTCGCGCAAGCGTCTACGCCACGCTTGACCATTGGAAGGCAGAGTTTTAGCATTCATTTTTAGTTACTGTAGAGTAACTGAAAATTACCGAAAAATATTGTCCGATTTCCGGGCGACTATAGGAGACCTTTCATGCGCACTTTCAAAACCACCTTCGTGGCGGCGGCCCTCGGCTGCACCGCGCTGATTGCCTCGGCACAGCAACCGCCGATCCGCATTGCACACATCGACACGTTTTCCGGGCCCACGGCGTCCACGGGCGTCACGGTGTCCAAGACGCTGCTCTACGCGGTGCAGCTCATCAACGAGCGTGGCGGGGTGCTGGGACGCAAACTGGAGGTGGTCCCGCTGGACAATGCCGGCGACTCCAACAAGGCCGTGGCCATGCTCACCAGCACGGTGGACCAGAAGATCAACTTCATGGTGCAGGCCGGCAACTCGGGCATTGCAGGTGCATTGCTCGCGGCGGTGGACAAGCACAACCAGCGCAATCCGGACTCGCGCGTTCTCTATCTCAACTACGGCTCGGCTCTGCCGGAACTGACCGAAGCACGCTGCAGCTTCTGGATGTTCCGCTTTGAGGCGCACCAGACCATGAAGATGCACGCCATTGCCGACTATGTGAAGAACACACCGGCCATCCAAAAGGTCTACCTGCTCAACCAGGACTACAGCTTTGGCCACGAGGTCAGCAAGGACGCCAAGGCCATCATCGGCAAGGTCCGTCCGGATGTGCAGTTCGTGGGCGATGACTTTCATCCCTTCGGCAAGATCAAGGATTTCTCTCCCTACATCCTGAAGATCAAGCAGTCGGGTGCCGACACGGTGCTGACCGGCAACTGGGGCAACGACCTGGCCCTGCTTGTGCGCGCCAGCAAGGAAGCCGGCCTCAAGGCCAAGTACATCAGTTACTACGGTGGCCTGTTTGGCATGCCCACCGCCATTGGCCAGGCCGGCGAAGACTCCGTATTGCAGATTTCCTCCTGGCACCCCAACGTGCCGGTCGAAGACAAGACGCCAGACCTGGAGAAGTACGAACGCGACTTCAAGGCCAAGTACGGCGAAGACCTGTACTACACCTCCATCCTGGTGCAGATGGACATGCTGGCGCGCGCCATCGAAAAGGTCGGCAGCGTCAACGACATCGTGCCAATTGCCAAGGCGCTGGAAGGCATGGAGTACGACTCGCCGTTCGGCAAGATCAAAATGCGCAAGGACGACCACCAGGCCACGCACCCGCTGTACATCAGCCAGCTCGTCAAGGGTGTGAAGTACGACGCCGAAGGCCTGGGACTTGGCTGGAAGACCGTGGCCAAGGTGCCCGCTGCAGTCACCGAGACGCCCGTGGCCTGCAAGATGAACCGTCCAGGCTGACCATGGCGCTTTCGTCCGCACCCCTGACGGGCCGGCTCAGCAACCGTGTCGCCGTGGTCACCGGCGGCGCCTCGGGGCTGGGCGCGGCCACGGCCTTGGCGCTGCGCAATGCGGGTGCCCGCGTGGTCCTGCTCGACCGGGACACACAAGCGGTGCAAGCCACTGCCCAGGCCCTGGGCGTGGCGGGCTACACCGCCGACGTGGCGCAGGACGAGGCCATGGAAGCGGCGTTCGCGCAGCTGCGCACCGAGCAGGGCCCCGTTTCCATTCTGGTGAACTGCGCCGGCGTGGCCCACCCCGGTAGCGTCGTGCGCAAGGGCCAGGCCATGCCCTTGGCTGAATTCGAGCGCGTGGTCGAGATCAACCTGCTGGGCACCATCAACGCCGTGCGCTGTGCGGTGCCGCAGATGATCGAAGCGCGCTCGGGCCCCACAGCCGAGGCGGGCGTGATCATCCACACGGCGTCGATTGCCGCTTTTGATGGCCAGGTGGGGCAGGCGGCATATGCGGCCTCCAAAGGGGGCTGTGCCGGGATGGTGCTGCCGCTGGCGCGTGAGCTGGGGGATTACGGCATCCGCGTGATGGGCATTGCGCCCGGCGTATTCGAGACACCGATGACATTGAACCTTGCCCCCGCTTCGCGTGCAGTGGTTTTTTCGGCCGTGCCGCCTTTTCCCCAAAGGCCAGGGCAGGCCGACGAATTTGCCGCACTTGTACTCGCCATCATCGACAACCCCATGCTCAACGGCGAGGTCATTCGCCTGGACGGCGGGTTGCGCATGCCTGCGCGACTGTAAACAGAGAACCCGCACATGCAGATTCAAGGAAGCATTGCCGTAGTGACCGGCGCCGCCTCGGGCCTGGGCCGGGCCACGGCGGCCATGCTGCACGCGCAAGGTGCGCGCGTTGCCGGTATCGACCTGGCAGGCGCGCAGCTCGATGAACTCGCCCAATGGCCGGACACCCTGGCGCTGGCGGGCGATGTGGCCAGCGCCGCCGACATGGAAGCCGCGTTTGCCCGCATCCACAATACCTGGGGCGTGCCCGCCATTCTGGTGAACTGCGCCGGAGTGCTCGGGCCCGCGCGCGTGTTCCAGCACGACAAGGCCACGGGCCGCATCGTGCCGCGCCCGATGGCGCCGTTTCGCCGCGTTGTGGCCATCAACCTCACAGGCACATTCAACACCATCCGCCTGTTTGCGCAGGGCCTTGCGCAGGCCGGGCCTGCCAGTGATGGAGTTGAGCGCGGCGTGGTCGTCAACACCGCCTCGGTGGCGGCCTACGAGGCCCTTTCGGCCCAGGCCGCTTACGGCGCCTCCAAAGCCGGTGTGGCCAGCATGACGCTGCCGCTGGCACGTGAACTGGCGCGCTGGGGTATCCGCGTGGTGGCGCTGGCGCCGGGCACCTTCGAGACCGGGATGTACGACGTGATCCCTGACCACACCCGGCGCACGCTGATCAGCGACGTTCCGTTTCCCAACCGGCCAGGCCGCCCCGACGAGTTCGCCCACATGGCACGGGCCGTGATCGAGAACCAGATGATGAACGGCTCGGTGGTGCGCATCGACGGCGCGGTGCGTATGCGCGAACCAGTCTCCGAAGCGCACCGCTGACCGCCCCTTCTTTCCTTGCCGAACCGGCCTTGCTGCATGCCTATGACCCCCGCTTTCGCACCCCCCGATCCGCAGCGCATCGAAGCGCTGTACGGTGACCGCCTCGTGCCTTGTTATGCCAACCGACCGATCAACCTCGACGCCATGCTGCGCAGCAGCGTCGCCCGGCGCGGCGATGCCCCGGCGCTGGAAGAGGGCGGCCGCCAGCTGAACTACCGCGAACTTGATGCCGCCGTGAACCGTGTCGCCACCGGCCTGCAAGCGCAGGGCATAGGCCCTGGCGAGCGGGTGGCCCTGTTCATGGGCAACCGGCTGGAATACACCGTGCTGCTGTTTGGCATCTGGCGCCTGGGTGCGATTGCCGTGCCCATCGGCGTGCGCCAAAGCGCAGCCGAACTGGACTACATGCTCAACCAGTGCGGCGCCGCCGCGCTGATGACAGAATCGTCGCTGGCCGGGCGCCTGCCGCCACGCACCGCCTTGCCCAGCCTGCGCTGCATCGTCCATTGCGAGGAAGACGGCCACCCCTGGCCTGCCACGGCTGCCGCAGACGCGCGGCCCGCCACTACCTACGAAGCCTTGCTCGCGGCGGGCAACGACACGCCCCTGCCCGCAGAGTTTGGTGACCAGCAACCGGCCTGCATCATGTACACCTCAGGCACCACCGGGCACCCCAAAGGTGCGGTGCTGTCGCACCTGGGGTTTGCGCACACCGCGCGGCATTACCAGCGGCGCTTTGCCTACCAGAGCGACGAGCGCATGCTGCTGGTCATTCCGGGCAGCCACATCTCGGGGTTGCTCGCAGTGGTGGTGGTGACCATGCTGGTCGGCGGCTGCCTGGTGAGCCTGCGCGAGTTCCGCTGCACCGAAGTACTGGACACCCTGCAAGCGCAGCGCATCACCGCCACGGTGATGGTGCCGGCCATGTACAACCTGATCGTGCGCGAACCCGACTTGGCACAGCGCGATCTTTCAGCGTGGCGGGTGGGGCATTTCGGCGGCGCTGCCATGCCCGAAGTCACCATCCAGCGCCTGGCTGAGCTGCTGCCGCAACTGGAGCTGTACAACGGCTTCGGCGCTACAGAAACCACCTCTGCCGTGGCGCTGACCGAGCGCGGCGATGCGGCCGCCCATCCCGATTCGGTGGGCACGCTGGTGCCCTGCGTGGACATCCGCATCCTGGACACAGAAGGCCGCGAAGTGCCCACAGGCGAGGCCGGAGAGCTGTGGATCCGCGGCCCCGGCAACGCCATCGGCTACTGGGACAACCCCGAGGCCACGCGCGCCGCTTTTGTGGGCGGCTACTGGCGCTCGGGCGATATCGGCAGCGTGGACGCCCAGGGCTTCGTGCGAGTGTTCGACCGCATCAAGGACATGATCAACCGCGGCGGCTTCAAGGTGTATTGCGTCGAGCTGGAAAACGTCATCCAGCGCTACCCCGGCGTGGTGGAGGTGGCCGCCGTGGCCAGCCCCTGCCCAGTACTGGGCGAGCGGGTGCACATCTTCGTATACGCAAGCAGCCCGGTCGATCTTGAGCCGCTGCGCGCCTTCTGCCGCCAGCATGTGGCCGACTACAAACTGCCCGACTACCTCACGGTCAGCCCCACACCCCTGCCCCGCAATCTCAACGGCAAGCTCGTCAAGGCACCCCTGCGTGAGCAGGCCATCGCCCTGGCCCCAACCCTTCAGGCCACCCAAGGCCCCGCTCCCCAGAAAGGATGATTCCATGAACCAACCCATTTACGTACTGGGCGGCTCCCAGACCGACTTCGCCATGAACGCCGCCCGCCAGGGACTGGGCCTGTTCGAGCTGATGCGCGATGCCGTCACCGGCGCGCTCGAAGATGCGGGCCTGGAGGCCAGCGACATCGAAGCCGGCCATGTGGGCAACTTCGTCGGCGAACTGTTCACGGGCCAGGGCCAGCTGGGCGGCATGTTCGAGGCCATCGACCCCGGCTTTCACGGCATGCCCGCGGGCCGCCACGAGGCCGCATGCGCCTCGGGCAGCATTGCCTTGCTGGCGGCCAGTGCCGAGATCGAGGCGGGCCGCTACGACTGCGTGCTGGTCACCGGCGTGGAGCTTGAACGCAATGTGCCCGGCGCGCTGGCGGCCCAGCACCTGGGCGCCGCGACCTGGGTCGGCGCCGAGGCGCAAGAGGCGAAATACCCCTGGCCCTACATGTTCCACCTGGTGGGCCAGGAGTACGAGCGGCGCTATGGCCTGCGCTATGAGCACCTGGCGGGCATTGCCGAAATCAACATCACCAATGCCCGCCGCAACCCGCTGGCGCAAACCCGCAACTGGGAATTCACGCCCGAGAGCTTCACCGCCGACGACACCGCCAACCCGGTGATCGAGGGCATGATCCGCCGCCAGGACTGCGGACAGGTCACCGACGGCGCGGCCGCCGTCATCCTCGCTTCGCCAGCGTTTGCGGCCCGCTGGGCACAGCAGCACGGGTGCGATCTGGCCGACGTGCCCCGCATCATCGGCTGGGGCCACCGCACGGCCCACCTGCAGCTCGCCGCCAAGCTGCAGCGCAGCGCCCATGACCCTTACGTGTTTCCGCATGTGCGCACCGCCATCCAGGACGCCTTTCGCCGCGCGCAGATTGCGGACGTGTTTGCCCTGGACGGCATCGAAACCCACGACTGCTTCACCACCACCGAGTACATGGCCATCGACCATTTCGGTATCACGCCGCCCGGCCAGAGCTGGCAGGCGGTGGAAAGCGGGCTCATCAGCGCTGATGGGGGCTTGCCCATCAACCCCAGCGGCGGCCTGATTGGCGCCGGCCACCCCGTGGGCGCCACGGGGGTGCGCATGGTGCTGGACGCAGCCCGGCAGGTGACGGGCCGGGCCGGACCGACGCAAGTCGAAGGCGCCAAGCGCTTTGGCACGCTCAACATTGGCGGCAGCGCCACCACCGTGGTGAGCTTTGTGCTCGAAGGCAGCGGCAGCGTGCGCTAGGAGCCGGTCGGGTCGATCAGGGGACAATAGGCGACGACTGACCACAGAAAAAAGAAGTAATCGTCCATGCCCCACAACACCCTTCCCGCCTGCCCGCAATGCGGCCAAGAGAACACCTACCCCGATGGAGAGAATTTCATCTGTCCGGACTGCGCGCATGAGTGGCCGCAGGCCGCAGCCAGCGGGGACGACGAAGCCACGGGCGATGGCGTGGTGCGGGATGCCAACGGCAACCCGCTGCAAGACGGCGACGCCGTGATCCTGGTGAAAGACCTCAAGGTCAAGGGCTCGTCATCCACGCTGAAAAAGGGCACCAAGATCAAGAGCATCCGCCTGGTCGATGGCGCCGACGGGCACAACGTGGACTGCAAGACCGATCTGGGCAGCATGCTGCTCAAGTCCGAGTTTTTGAAGAAAGCGTGACGCTTTTGTTTTGATAGCTGCCAGCGCTTATCCAGTAAGCGTTTGCGGCCATTTTCTCTATTTTCACCCCACAACACCGGTGCACCGGCCGGGCGGCCCGCCTGCAATGGTGTTGCAAGCCTGTGCAGGCACAATCGCCGCCCGATGCGCCTCTGCGAGGCGCCGTAGTGTGCAATGTGAGGTGTCTGCGTGAACCTGTTCGTTTCTTTCAAGTACCTGCTGGCGCTCGATGAACAGCGCCACTTTGGCCGTGCCGCGCTGGCCTGCCATGTGACGCAGCCTGCGTTGTCCAACGCGCTGCGTGCGCTCGAAGAAAGCCTGGGCGTGGCCATCGTCACGCGGGGACGCAGTTTTGCCGGGTTTACCACCGAAGGGGAGCGCGTGCTGGCCAGTGCCCGGCGCATGCTGCGCGAGCACGAGTTGCTGCAGCAAGAGCTGCAAAGCAGTGCAGATTCTCCCAGCGGGCAACTGCACATTGGCGCCGTACCCATGTGCATGCCGATTGCCGCGCGCTTTGTGGGCATGCTGCACGACCTGCACCCGGGCATCGTGTGCACGCTGCGCTCGATGAGTTCGTCCGAGCTGGAGTCGGGCCTGGAGAACATGGTGCTCGACATCGCCATGGGCTACCCCGAGCGCCTGGAGGGCACACGTGCACGCCTGCGTGTGGTGCAGCAGTACACCGAGCATTATTTTTTGCTGCGCCGCGCCCAGCAACCCTCGCCCACAGGCCTGCAAAAAGGCCCGTCCACCACCTGGGCGCAGGCGGCAGCATTGCCCCTGTGCCTGCTCACGGGCGAGATGCACAACCGCGCCATCGTGGACAGCGCTTTCCGCTGTGCGCAGGCGGTGCCGCGCCCCGCCATCGAGACCAACTCCATCCTCACGCTGGCGCTCGCCGTGGTGGCGGGCCGGGTCAGCAGCATCATGCCCGGCGCGCTGGTCGATGCGGTGCAAGGCTATGGCGAACTCGAAGCGCTGCCGCTGGTGGAGCCGTTCATCGAGGTGCCCATTGCGCTGATGGTGCACGACAGCAACCGCTTGTCGCGCACGCTGGAGGCCGCGCTGGACTTTGCACAAGGCCCGCAATGGCTGGCGCAGGCGGCGCTGCACGGCACCTTGTTCGGCACCTCGCACCCTCCCGCACCGCCCCCAGGTAAACCCTGATTTTTGCTTTGTATCGCTCCATCACGACAAAGAATTAGACCTGGCACGGCTGTTTGCTGACACTCCGCGGGGCGCCATAGAGCGCATTTGAACAACACCAAGGAGACAACACATGTCAGCTGTACTGGAGCCCATGGGGCAGCCAACCGGCGTAGCGGGTTGGCTGGAGAAGGAGAGAACCATTGCCGGGCCGGGCTTTAACCGCTGGCTGGTGCCACCGGCGGCGCTGGCCATCCACCTGTGCATTGGCATGGCCTACGGGTTCTCGGTGTTCTGGCTACCGCTCTCGCGCGCTTTGGGCGTCACGGCCGCGCAGACCTGCCCCAAGGACATGTCGCTGTTGGCCGAGCTGTTCACCACCACCTGCGACTGGCGTATCTCCAGCCTGGGCTGGATGTTCACGCTGTTCTTTGTGCTGCTGGGGTGCTCGGCCGCGCTGTGGGGCGGCTGGCTCGAGCGCGCCGGGCCGCGCAAGGCCGGTGTGGTATCAGCCCTGTGCTGGTGCGGCGGCCTGGTGATTTCGGCGCTGGGCATTTACACCCACCAGCTGTGGATGATGTGGCTGGGCTCGGGGGTGATTGGAGGCATTGGCCTGGGGCTGGGCTACATCTCGCCGGTGTCCACGCTCATCAAGTGGTTCCCGGACCGGCGCGGCATGGCGACCGGCATGGCCATCATGGGTTTCGGCGGCGGCGCGATGATCGGCTCGCCGCTGGCTGCCGAGCTGATGAAGCTGTTTGCCACCCCCACCAGCGTGGGCGTGGTCGAGACTTTTCTGGCCATGGCCGCGATCTACTTCGTCTTCATGATGGCCGGGGCCCTGGGCTACCGCGTGCCGCCCAGCAGTTGGAAGCCCACGGGCTGGACACCGCCCGCCGCGCTCAAGCACAACACCATGATCACGCAGGACCATGTGCATGTGAACAAGGTCTGGGGCATTCCGCAGTTCTGGCTGGTGTGGATGGCGCTGTGCATGAACGTGAGCGCCGGTATTGGCGTGATCGGCATGGCCAGCCCCATGCTGCAGGAAGTGTTTGGCGGCCACTTGATCGGGCTGGACAAGGCCTTTGGCGATCTGGACAAGGGCCAGCTCGGTGCCATCGCCGCCATTGCGGCCGGGTTTACCGCGCTGCTGTCGCTGTTCAACATTGGCGGGCGCTTTGTGTGGGCCAGCGCATCCGACCGGCTGGGGCGCAAGACGACGTATTCGGTGTTCTTCATCCTGGGTGGCCTGCTGTATTTCAGCATTCCGGCCAGCGCGGCGGCGGGCAGCCAGCTGCTGTTTGTGGGGGCGGTCTGCGTCATCCTGAGCATGTATGGCGGTAGTTTTTCTACCGTGCCCGCCTACCTGGCCGACCTGTTTGGCACGCAGATGGTGGGCGCCATCCATGGCCGCCTGCTCACGGCCTGGGCCACGGCCGGCATCATCGGCCCGGTGGTGGTGAACTACATGCGCGAGTACCAGATCGGCCTGGGCCTGCCGCGTGCGCAGGTCTACAACCAGACCATGTACATCCTGATCGGCTTCCTGGTCATCGGGCTGGTGTGCAACCTGCTGATCCGCCCGCTCAACCCCAAATGGTTCATGGGCCCCGAGGAGCTGGCCCACGAAAAACACCTGGCGCATGACCGCGCCTTGGCCAATGAAGTGGGCAGCGGCCCAGGCCTGGGCGGGGGCGGTCAAACCCCCACCGCCGCCGTGGCGTTGGCCTGGATGGCGGTGGGGATACCCCTGGCTTGGGGTATCTGGCGTACGCTGGAGAGCGCCACCAAGTTTTTCCACTGAGCTGCCGCTTTGTAGTTCAAATTTGATAGCTGCCAGCGCCTGATTTGATTGAATTTTGAAGAAAAAAGTATTCAAAACCCATACACAACAAGCGCTACCAGCTCTCTTTTTTGAAGCAATGATCCAAAGACAACACAGGATTCCCACGATGACGACGAGCCCCATCCACCACTCCGCCGCCCCGCGGCCCAGCGTGGACAGCGCGGTGCAGGACGTGCTGGCACGGCTGGCCAGCGAACCCGGCGCACTGCTGCCCATCCTGCATGCGCTGCAGGACACGCTGGGCTACGTGCCGCCCGACGCCGTACCCATGATTGCCGACGCGCTGAACCTCTCGCGCGCCGAGGTGCATGGCGTCATCAGCTACTACCACCACTTTCGCAGCAGCCCGCCGACGCCGCACACGGTGCAGGTCTGCCGGGCAGAGGCCTGCCAGGCGATGGGTGCCGAGGCGCTGCTGGCGCACGCACGCCAGCACCTGGGCTGCGGGCTGCACGCGCAGTCGGGCGACGGCGCCTTCACGGTCGAACCCGCCTACTGCCTGGGCCTATGCGCCTCGTCGCCCGCCATCACGGTGGATGGGCAGGCACACGCGCGCATGACACCGCACAAGTTGGACGCGCTGGTGGCGCAGGCACGGGAGGCCGCATGAGCGTTGTCACCGTTTATGTTCCCTGCGACTCGGCCGCGCTGGCCGTGGGTGCCGACGCGGTGGCCCAATGCATCGCACAAGAAGCGGCAGCGCGGGGCCTGGATGTACACATCGTGCGCAACGGTTCGCGCGGCCTGTTCTGGCTCGAACCCCTGGTCGAAGTGGCCACCCCCGCCGGGCGCGTGGCCTATGGCCCAGTGGCCCCCAGCGATGTGGCGGGGCTGTTCGACGCCGGCCTGGCCACGGGCGGCGCGCACCCGCTGTGCCATGGGCCGACCGGCGCTATTCCTTACCTGGCGCGCCAGCAGCGCCTGACCTTTGCGCGCATGGGCATGACCGACCCGCGCTCGCTGGCCGACTACCAGGCCTATGGCGGCTTTGACGGCCTGCGCAACGCCATCGCCATGCCCCCCGAAGCCATCGTGCAGACGCTGATCGAGTCGGGCCTGCGCGGGCGCGGCGGTGCGGCGTTTCCGGCGGGTATCAAGTGGAAGACGGTGGCGGGCGCGCAGGCAGTGCAAAAGTACATCGTCTGCAATGCCGACGAGGGCGACTCGGGCACCTTCTCGGACCGCATGACCATGGAGGGCGACCCCTTCATGCTGATCGAAGGCATGGCGATTGCAGCGCTGGCCGTGGGCGCCACGCAGGGCTATGTCTATGTGCGCTCGGAATACCCACACGCCATCGCCACGCTCAACGCCGCGATTGCGCTGGCCGAAGCGGGCGGCTTTTTGGGCACCAATGTGCTCGGCTCGGGCAAGGCGTTTCACCTGCAGGTGCGCAAGGGCGCGGGCTCGTACGTGTGCGGCGAAGAAACCGCGTTGTTAGAGAGCATCGAGGGCAAACGCGGCATCGTGCGCGCCAAGCCGCCGCTGCCTGCACTGGCCGGTTTGTTTGGGCAGCCCACCGTCATCAACAACGTCATCACGCTGGCCAGCGTGCCCATCATCCTGGCGCGGGGCGCGCCGTTTTACCGCGACTTTGGCGTGGGCCGCTCGCATGGCACGCTGCCGTTTCAGCTGGCGGGCAACGTCAAACATGGCGGGCTGGTGGAGACGGCCTTTGGCCTGACACTGCGCGAGCTGCTGTATGACTACGGCGGCGGCTCGGCCACGGGTCGGCCGATCAAGGCGGTGCAGGTGGGCGGGCCGCTGGGCGCTTATCTGCCCGAATCGCAGTGGGACATTCCGCTCGACTATGAAGCCTACGCCGCCATCGGCGCAGGCATTGGCCACGGCGGCATCGTGGTGCACGACGACACCGCCAACCTGTCGCAGCTGGCGCGCTACGCCATGGAGTTTTGCGCGCTCGAATCGTGCGGCAAATGCACGCCGTGCCGCATCGGCTCGACGCGCGGCGTGGAGGTGATCGACAAGATCCGCGCCAACCAGCAGCGCCCGCAGCAGGTGGCGCTTTTGCGCGACCTGTGCGACACCATGGTGCACGGCTCGCTGTGCGCCATGGGCAGCATGACGCCGATTCCCGTCACTTCGGCCCTGAAACATTTCCCGCAGGACTTCGGTCTTGCCGCGCCGGACTGAAATGAAACACCCCCCTATGTCGCTTCACTCCTTCCCCCCGCTCTCGCAGCGCTGCGCGCTGCGGGCAGGGGAACGCTCCCAGCGCGGCGGGGCGGCCCTTGCGCGGGAGCCCTGGTGGGGGGCCGCGTCGGTGCCATGCATCGGCGGCGCTGCAACGCACCGTGCAAAAACTGAGAACGTGATCTGAGAGGACACCCATGCTGAGCCAACACACTGAAATCGACTACGGCACGCCCGCCAGCACATCGGCCGAACTTGTCACGCTGGAGATCGACGGCGCCCAGGTCACCGTGCCGCGCGGCACCTCGCTCATGCGCGCCGCCGTGGACGCGGGCATCCAGGTGCCCAAACTGTGCGCCACCGACAGCCTGGAGCCCTTTGGCTCGTGCCGCCTGTGCCTCGTTGAAATTGAAGGGCGCAAGGGCTACCCGGCCTCGTGCACCACCCCGGCCGAGCCCGGCATGAAGGTACGCACCCAAACGCCCAAGCTGCAAGACCTGCGCAAGGGCGTGATGGAGCTGTATATCTCCGACCACCCGCTCGACTGCCTGACCTGCGCCTCCAACGGCGACTGCGAGCTGCAGACCCAGGCCGGTGTGGTGGGCCTGCGCAACGTGCGCTACGGGTTTGAGGGCGCCAACCACTTCGACAACCCAAAGGACGAGTCCAACCCGTACTTCACCTACGACCCGGCCAAATGCATTGTGTGCAACCGCTGCGTGCGCGCGTGTGAAGAAACCCAGGGCACTTTTGCGCTGACCATCACCGGGCGCGGCTTTGAATCGCGTGTCACGGCGGGGCAGGGCGGCAGCTTCATGGAGTCGGACTGCGTGAGCTGCGGCGCCTGCGTGCAGGCCTGCCCCACGGCCACGCTGGAAGAAAAGAAGGTCATCCTGCTCGGCCAGCCCGAGCACAGCGTGATCACCACCTGCGCGTATTGCGGCGTGGGCTGCGGCTTCAAAGCCGAGATGAAGGGCAGCGAAGTCATCCGCATGGTGCCGTGGAAAGACGGCAAGGCCAACGAAGGCCATTCCTGTGTGAAGGGCCGTTTTGCCTGGGGCTACGCCACGCACAAGGACCGCATCACCACCCCCATGGTGCGCGAAAAAATCACCGACCCGTGGCGTGAGGTGGGCTGGGAAGAAGCCCTGGCGCACGCGGCGGGTGCGTTTCGCCGCATCCAGGCCAAGCATGGCAAGGATTCGATTGGCGGCCTGGTGTCGTCGCGCTGCACCAACGAGGAGGGCTATCTGGTGCAGAAAATGGTGCGCGCTGCCTTTGGCAACAACAACGTGGACACCTGTGCGCGCGTGTGCCACTCGCCTACCGGCTATGGCCTGGGCGTAACGCTGGGCACCTCGGCCGGCACGCAGACCTTCCAGTCGGTGGAGAAGGCCGACGTCATCATGGTGATTGGCGCCAACCCGACCGACGGCCACCCGGTATTCGGCTCGCGCATGAAAAAGCGCCTGCGCCAGGGCGCCCAACTCATCGTGGCCGACCCGCGCCGTATCGATCTGGTCAAGTCACCCCACGTGCACGCCACGCACCACCTGCCGCTCAAGCCCGGCACCAACGTGGCCCTCATTACAGCACTGGCGCATGTGGTGGTCACCGAAGGCCTGGTGGATGAGGCTTTTGTGGCCGAGCGCTGCGACACCCAGTCGTTCAACGACTGGCGCGCTTTTGTGGCGCAACCCGAACATTCGCCCGAAGCCACCGAGGCTATCACCGGCGTGCCCGCCTTTGATGTGCGCGGCGCCGCCCGCCTGTATGCCAACGCGGACAACGCCGCCATCTATTACGGCCTGGGCGTGACCGAACACAGCCAGGGTTCGACCATGGTGATCGGCATTGCCAACCTGGCCATGGCCACGGGCAATGTGGGCCGCGAGGGTGTGGGCGTGAACCCGCTGCGTGGACAGAACAACGTGCAGGGCTCGTGCGACATGGGCGCCTTCCCGCACGAGCTGCCGGGCTACCGCCATGTGTCGGACAGCACGGTGCGCGGTGCCTTCGAGGCCGCCTGGGGTGTCGCCATCGACCCCGAGCCGGGCCTGCGCATTCCCAACATGTTCGACGCCGCCATGGCGGGCGAATTCAAGGGCCTGTATTGCCAGGGCGAGGACATTGCGCAGTCCGACCCCAACACCCAGCATGTGGCCGCCGCGCTGATGGCGATGGACTGCATCGTGGTGCAGGACATCTTCCTGAACGAAACCGCCAAGTACGCCCATGTGTTTTTGCCGGGCTCGTCGTTCCTTGAAAAAGACGGCACCTTCACCAACTCCGAGCGCCGCATCTCGCGCGTGCGCAAGGTCATGGCGCCGCTGGGCGGCTATGCCGACTGGGAGGTGACGGTGCTGCTGGCGCGTGCGCTGGGGTATGAGATGCCGTATACGCACCCGTCGCAGATCATGGACGAGATCGCCGCGCTCACACCCAGCTTTTCCGGCGTGAACTATGCCAAACTCGACGCGCTGGGCAGCGTGCAGTGGCCCTGCAACGATAGCACCCCACCCGAGGGCACGGTAACCATGCACGTGGACAAGTTTGTACGCGGCAAGGGGCGTTTCATGGTCACGCAGTATGTGGCGACCGACGAGAAGGTCACGCGGCGGTTTCCGCTGCTGCTGACCACCGGACGCATCCTGTCGCAGTACAACGTGGGCGCGCAGACGCGGCGCACCGACAACGTGTTGTGGCACCACGAAGACCTGCTGGAGATCCACCCGCACGACGCCGAGGAGCGCGGCATCCGCAACGGCGACTGGGTCGGCATCCAGAGCCGCGCGGGCGAGACCGTGCTGCGCGCCGAGGTGTCTGCGCGCATGCAGCCGGGCGTGGTCTACACCACCTTCCACTTCCCCGAATCGGGCGCCAACGTGATCACCACCGACAACTCCGACTGGGCCACCAATTGCCCCGAGTACAAGGTGACGGCCGTGCAGGTGATGCCGGTGATGCAGCCCTCGGCCTGGCAAAAGGAGCACCAGCGCTTTGACCAGGTGCAGCAGCAATTGCTGGCCGCGCGCACGGTTGGGGCAGCACAGGAATAATGAGGCAGAGACCCCCCATGCAACGACGCAAAACACACCGCTCCCTGATGCCCCCACCACAGACGGTTGCCTTCTGCGAAGGCGCGCGTGCGCTGCCCGTGCGCGGCGTGCGCGGCGGCAACGACTACAGCGTGGACGACTGGGTGGCCGATGAGGTGCCCGTGGCGCTGGAATACAACGGCATCTCGCACACCGTGATGCTGGCCACGCCGCTCGATCTGGCCGATTTCGCACTGGGTTTTTCGCTCAGCGAGGGCATCCTGTCGGACGCCAGCGAGCTCTATGGCGTGGAGGAAGAAGCCTCCGCGCTGGGCATCACGCTGCACCTGTCGGTCGCGGCCGGGGCGTTTGCGCGCCTCAAAGAGCGCCGCCGCTCCATGACGGGCCGCACCGGCTGCGGTCTGTGCGGCACCGAAAGCCTGGCCCATGTGGCGCGCACGCTGCCGCCCCTGCCATCGATGGCCGAAACAGGCCCACTCGACCGCGCCGCCATTGCCCGCGCCATGTCGCAGTTCTGTGAGCTGCAAACCCTGCAACAGGCCACGGGCGCCGTGCACGCGGCCGCCTGGTGCAGCGCGGGCGGCGAGGTGCGCTGGCTGCGCGAGGACGTGGGCCGCCACAACGCGCTCGACAAGCTCATCGGCGCCCTGGCGCTGAACGGGGTGAACGCGGCGCAGGGCTTCATCGCCGTCACCAGCCGCGCCAGCTTTGAAATGGTGCAAAAAACCGCCGCTGCCGGTGTGCCCCTGCTGGCCGCCGTGTCGGCCCCCACGTCGTTTGCCGTGACCACCGCCGAGCGCGCCGGTCTCACCCTGGTGGGCTTTGCACGCCAGCAAGACCTGGTGGTGTACTGCCGCCCCGAACGCCTGGGCTGGGCCCCGCTGGCCACGTCCCCTTTGAACGAAACCACACCCCATGCACACTGATCCCCTGGTCAAGATGGCCAACCAGATTGCCGATTTTTTTGGTGCCATGCCCAACCGCGCCGAAGCGCTCGAAGGCATCGCCCAGCACATCCGCAAGTTCTGGGTGCCGCGCATGCGCCAGCGCTTTCTGGCCCATGTGGACGCCGGCGGCGCGGGGCTGCACCCGCTGGTGCTGCAATCGGTGCAGGCGCACCGGGCCCTATTGGAATAAGAGCGGCCCAAAAAAATCCCAATCGTTCTGGCGCTTTCATCCGGTATATACTCCACACACCATCCATTTAGATGGTTTATGGAGTTAAATGAGCGAAATCTCTCCCACAGACGCACCCAAGCTGCGCGTACCCGATAACGAAAAAGTCACCGTCAACCTCGGCTACGTGGACCTGGGCCACATTGATTTGCTGGTGGCCGAGGGCTTTTACAGCAACCGCACGGATTTCATCCGCACCGCCATCCGTAACCAGCTCGCTGCGCAACAAGAAGCCGTGCGGCAAGTCGTCACGCGCAAAGCGCTGGTTCTGGGCTTGCAGCGCTTTGGCCGCGCCGAGCTTGAGGCGGTGCGCCGCGCCGGTGAGGCGCTGGACATTCGCGTGCTGGGCCTGGCCGTGATCGAGGCCGATGTGAGTGCGGACCTGGCCAGCGCCACCATTGCTTCGCTGACCGTGCTGGGGGCTTTTCAGGCGAGTGCCGAAGTCAAATCCGCCTTGCGCGGGAGGATGCAAACATGAACGGACTTCCCTTTGCGCAGCGCGGCGCCCCTGTATTGCCCGCGTCCATGGCCGAGGCGTTGGCGCTGGTGCGCCGTGGTGAGTTGCAACGCGCCAGTAGCCTGCTGATGAAGGGTTTGCACGGCGGTGCTGAGCGCGCCGAGCCCGCAAGCGGCCCCCACACCGCCGCGGCGCGCTTTAACCGCAGCGACATCGAGGACGTGGACGACATTCGTGCCACCTCAACGGCACAGGTGTGGCCACGTGCTCCGGCCCACACGCAAGGGCGTGCGCGCTTCTCCAGCGTCGCGTTTCGGCATGGCGGCGCCGATCACCCGTTTCATTTGTACGTGCCAGCGAGCGCCGCGCCGCCCGCCGGTCGCGCTGTCATTCTGATGCTGCACGGCTGCACACAGGACGCTCAAGATTTCGCCCAAGGCACGCGCATGAATGCCCAAGCGGAGCGGACGGGCGCACTGGTGCTCTACCCCACGCAGCAGCGCGCAGCAAACCACAACGGCTGTTGGAACTGGTTTCGCCCCGAAGATCAACGCGCCGGGGCAGGAGAGCCTGCCTTGCTGCTGGCCATGCTTGGGCATGTGATGGCGACCGAGGCGGTGGACCCGCGGCGCGCTTATGTGGCCGGGCTTTCCGCAGGCGGTGCCATGGCGGCAGTGCTGGCGCGCGAGTACCCAGAGGTGTTTGCTGCGGTCGGCGTGCATTCAGGGCTGGCGGCCGGGGCGGCACACAACATGATGGGCGCACTCTCGGCAATGAGAAGTGGAGCCAAGGGGGATGCGCCCGGCACGCAGGGTGGTGGCGACCCTGCCGTGCCACTCATCGTCTTCCATGGCGACCGCGACACCACCGTGCACCCACGCAACGGCGAGCAGCTGCTCGGCGCTGCGGTGCTCCGTGGAATGACAGAAACCCAATCCGGCCACAGCGGAGATGGGCAGCGCTACACACGAACCCTTGTTCGTTCTTCGGACACAAAGACCGTACAGGCCGAACACTGGCTGCTGCACGGCGCAGGCCACGCCTGGTCCGGCGGTGATGCACGCGGCAGCCACGCCAGCGCCACGGGGGTGAATGCCTCACAGGAGATGCTGCGCTTCTTCATGGAGCGCCCACGGGTGGACAAAAGCAGTCTTTGACCGATGAGCGCTGGTTTTGCTCTATATTCAATAGCTACCAGCGCTTGATAGATAAGCGTTAGCAACCATTTTTATCAATCTTTCCACACGCTCGTGCCAGATCGCATCGCCGTTATCGATTTTGAAACCACGGGCAGTTCGCCCGGCCAGGGTGCGCGCGCGACCGAGGTGGCCATCGTGATCGTCGAGCACGGCGTGGTGGTGGACAGTTACCAGAGCCTGATGAACGGTGGGGTGTGGGTGCCGCCCTTCATCACCCAGCTCACCGGCATCACCAACGCCATGGTTTCGCAAGCGCCCCCCGCCGAAGAGGTCATGGCGCAGGCCAGCCGCTTTGTGGGCGACACGCCGCTGGTGGCCCACAACGCCCCGTTTGACCGGGGCTTCTGGCAAGCCGAACTGGCACGTGCCGGGTGTGCAGCGGAGCAGCCTTTTGCCTGCACGGTGCGGCTCTCGCGCCGCCTCTACCCGGATGCGCCCAACCACCAGTTGGGCACGCTGGCGCGCTTTCACCGCCTGCCCAGCGCGGGCCGCGCGCACCGGGCGCTGGCCGATGCGCAGGTGACGGCCGCGCTGCTGCTGCGCATCCAGCAAGACCTGGGTGAGCGCTGGGGCGTGGCCGCGCCGGGGCATGATTTTCTGATGGCGCTGCAGGCCTGCGCCAAGGCACGGCTGCCGGGCTTTATGGCCCAGCACGGCGCCGCTCAAGCCGTGCGGCGATAGACCAGCAGGCGGCCTTTGTACAGGGGGCGGTACGCGGTGGCAGCGGTATCGAGCCGCCGCTCCGTCAGGGCAAAACCCATGGCCAGCATCTGCCGTGAAAAGGCTGGCCGGTTCCCGCGGTCGGGGTCCACGATCCACACCTCGGCGTCGGCCTGTGCATGGCGGCCAATGAAGCCCGCCAGCGCCATGCTGGCGTCACGGTCGTACAGCAGGTCGCTGCCAACGAGCAGGTCGTAACGCCCACGCAAGGTGGTGGAGTGGGCGCCAAACCCGGCGCTGGATTCGGCAGCGCCCCACGCGCCATGCCGGTATTTCATGGGCGCCAGACCATTGAGGCGCAGGTTGTTGCGCAAAAAACGCGCGGTCAGCGGGTGGCTGTCGCTGGCGGTGATGTCCATGCCCAGGCGGTGCGCCACCAGGCTGGGCAGGGCCAGGCCGCAGCCCATCTCCAGCACCCGTTCGCCCAACCGCACGGTGCGCTGCGCCAGGCGCGTGGCCAGCTGCCCGCCCGAAGGCCAGAGCAAGCCAAACAAAGGCCAGGTGGCCGACGAGATGCCCAGGCGCTCGGCCAGGCCCAGCGGGTCGGCGAACTGCTGGCGGTCGAGCAGGGAGCGAATATGCAGGTTGTCCACGCCCGCCACGGCAATGCTCTCTTGCTTGGTTTCATAGCCGGGCATGGTGGGGGGTGCGAAGCCTGCTTGAGTGGCTTCGGAGGGGTGCGGGGTGGGCGGCCATTATGCGCGTGCACTGCGCAGCAAGGCTGCACGCCTTGCGCCATCTGCCGATAATGGGCCGCCTCTACCCACTGCAAAGGTTTCCCCCATGTCGTTGCTGATCCTTGGACTGGTTCTTTTTCTCGGCGTGCATTCCGTGCGCATCGTGGCCGACGGCTGGCGCACGCGCATGCGGGAGCGTCTGGGCGAAGGCCGCTGGAAAGGACTGTATTCGCTGCTCTCGTTTGCTGGCCTGATCTTTATCGTGTGGGGCTACGGCCTGGCACGCCAGGACCCCGTGCTGCTGTGGTCGCCGCCCGTGGCCATGCGCCATGCGGCCTCGCTGCTGACACTGGCGGCCTTCATCCTGCTGGTCGCCGCTTATGTTCCACGCAATGCCTTCAAGGCCCGTCTGCACCACCCCATGGTGCTCTCGGTGAAGGTATGGGCACTGGCGCACCTGCTGTCCAACGGCAACCTGGCCGATGTGCTGTTGTTTGGCGGCTTTTTGCTGTGGGCCGTGCTGGACTTTCGCGCCGCCCGCCTGCGCGACCGCGCCCAGGGCACCGCCTACCCCAGTGGCACGCTGGCCGGTACGGCCATGACGGTGGTGCTGGGCCTGGTGGCCTGGGCGGCGTTTGCCTTCTGGGGCCATGCGCTGCTGATCGGTGTCTCGCCCATGGGCCGGTAAGCTATCAACACTCAACCTTGAGGAGTTTCTCCATGCGCGGCAATATTGCAGCCATTGTGCTGATCCTGGCGGGCGGCTTCATGCTGCTGACCAACCTGGGCGTGATCGACATCAGCCTGCGCGAACTGCTGCGCACCTGGTGGCCGCTCATTCTGATTGCGGTGGGCGTGGGCCTGTTTTTCACGCCCGATCGGCTGAAGAAATAGCTTACTCCTGATTTGATAGCTTTTAACGCCGATCAATAAAGCGCTGAAGGCCGTTTTGATGCATATTTTTCCTCCACAGACCCTGAACCGGCGACAGGCCTTGCAGGGCCTGGCACTGGCCTCTGCCCTGGTGCTGGGCGGCTGCAGCACCACGCCGCCGTACCGCCCCGCACCCACCCGGGCCGCGCAGCTGTCGGACGAGCAGGCGCACGACATTGCCATCCACGCACTGGGCCTGGTGGGCACGCCCTACCGCTATGGCGGCAACACCCCCGACACCGGTTTTGACTGCAGCGGCCTGATTGGCTATGTGTACCGCCACCGCGTGGGCACGGCACCCCCGCGCACCGTCGCACAACTGAACGACTGGGGCCAGCCTGTGGATGCAGGCGAGTTGCGCACCGGAGACCTGGTGGTGTTTGGCAAGGGCCGCAGGCCCACGCATGCCGGTATCTATGTGGGCGAAGGGCGTTTTGTGCATGCGCCTTCGAGCGGCGGCGACGTGCGGCTGGACCAGCTGCAGTCGCGCCACTGGTCACGCCAGAATCCGTCGTTCCGGCGGCCTTGAAGTGAAACACCCCTTGCGTCGCTGGGCTGGGCCGCGCCAATCGCATGCGCTGTGGGTGTTTTGCAGCGCAATAGATCACTGAAATTCGAGGCAGGCCGACGCGCGCCGCGGCCGCGCGACAATCGGGGGCATGACCACCCATGCCCATCGCCCCGACACCCCTCTGTCCACCCTGGACACTACCCGCATTGACGACACCCGCATCAAAGCCGTGCGACCCCTGATCACCCCCGCGCTTCTGCAGGAATGGCTGCCCGCCCCCGACGCTGCCCAGGCGCTGGTGGAGGGCAGCCGCGTCGCCCTCTCGCGCGTGCTGCAGGGCCTAGACGACCGGCTCATCGTGGTGGTGGGGCCCTGCTCCATCCACGACCATGGCCAGGCCATGGAATATGCACGCGCGCTCAAAGCCCTGGCCGATACCCATGCAAACGACCTGCTGGTGGTGATGCGCGTTTATTTCGAGAAGCCCCGCACCACCGTGGGCTGGAAGGGCTACATCAACGACCCGCACCTGGACGGCAGTTTTGCCATCAACGAAGGGCTGGAGATGGCGCGCCAGCTGCTGCTGGATGTGCTGGCGCTGGGCCTGCCGGTGGGCACCGAGTTTCTCGACCTGCTCTCGCCGCAGTTCATCAGCGACCTGGTGAGCTGGGGCGCCATTGGTGCGCGCACCACCGAAAGCCAGAGCCACCGCCAGCTGGCCAGCGGTCTGTCGTGCCCTGTGGGCTTCAAGAACGGCACCGACGGCGGTGTGAAGGTGGCGGCCGATGCCATCCAGGCGGCCCAGGCCTCGCACGCTTTCATGGGCATGACGAAGATGGGCCAGGCCGCGATTTTCGAGACGCGCGGCAACCAGGATTGCCATGTCATCCTGCGCGGCGGCAAGCACCCCAACTACAGCGCTGCCGATGTGGAGGCCGCGTGTGCACTGCTGCGCGCATCGGGCCTGCGCGAGCAGGTGATGATCGACGTGTCGCACGCCAACAGCAGCAAACAGCACCAGCGCCAGATCACGGTGGCTGCCGAGGTGGCACAGCAAATCGCCACAGGCGATGCACGCATCACCGGGCTGATGATCGAGAGCCACCTGCAGGAGGGCCGCCAGGACATCGTGCCTGGCCAGCCTTTGCAGCATGGCGTGTCCGTGACCGACGCCTGCATCAGCCTGGCGCAGACGGTGCCAGTGCTGCAAAACCTGGCCTGCGCCGTGCGGACGCGGCGCGCTGGCGGCTAAAGCGTGTTGCGGTGGGTGGCGCTGGAAACACCCTGACACATTGCGTGACAACGGTGTAGCATGGCGCAATAGTCTCTGTTTCGCACGCGCTGCGCTACCTTCTCGCCTTTTGCTGATGCGCTTTCACGGGTCGCCCTTCCTGCCAAGAGTCGCTGCGCCAACTGTCATGGAGCGGAACCAGCCATGACCGGTTCCGCAGCGCCCCTGGACTGTGCCCGGCTGGAAACGCTGGAACAGATCGCGCTGCTGGCGACCCATGTTTTTGACGCACCCATGGCCGTGTTGCGCTGCAGGGACGGTGTGCACCCGCCCTTCAAAGCCTCGGTCGGTCTGTCAGCCCCGCATGCCGACCTGCTGGAGACGTTCTGCACCCACCGCGCAGAGAACGAAAGCGCTGCAATCGTGGTGCAAAACGCCGCAGAGCATCCAGTGCTCGGCCAGCACCCTCTGGTTCAAGGGGCGCCCCGTATCCGTTTTTATGCCTGCACTCCACTGGTGGACCGCAAAGGGCAGACCCTGGGCACACTGGCAGTGATGGACACCCGTGAGCGCAGCGCCACGACCGATCCACTGCAAGCGCTGCAGGCACTGGCCCGTCTGGCGCTGGCACACATCGAACTGCACCAGCAACAGCAACAACTCACGTCGATGGCGAACGAGCGCAAGAACACCCGCGTGCGTTTGCTGGAACAGGCCAAAACCCTGCGCGTGGCCGGGCACATGGCCAAAGTAGGGGGCTGGTCCATCGAACTGCCCGACCAGCAGCTGTCGTGGTCGCAGGACATCGCGGCGCCCTACGGCCTGGCGCACAAGGTCCGGACGACACAACAAGCGCTGGACCTGGTGAAGGAGCCCTACCGCAGCGCTCTGCAGCAGGCCTTCCATGCCTGCGTGCGGGACGGCCAGCCCATTGACGCCGAAGTGCTGGTACAGCTGTCTCCGGAATCGATGCTGTGGTTGCGCATCGTTGGACAAGCCGTGCGCAACCGGCACAACCGGGCCCTGCGCGTGCAAGGTGCTTTCCAGGACATTACGGAGCAGCACCAGGCTGAAACCGCCCTGCGCCTGAGTGAAGAGCGCTTCCAACTGATCGCCCAAGCAACGTCCGACACGCTGTGGGACTGGGATTTCCGAACCAACCGCATATGGTGGGGCGGGAGCCTGCAGACCATGCTGGGCATTCCACTGGAACAGGACTTTTCCACTCCCGAAGATTTTGTCCGCCTGCTGCACCCTGAAGACCGCGAACGTATCGCCCAATCACTGCGTGCGGCAGTCACCGGAACGGCAACCCATTGGCGCGGCGAATACCGCATTCAGCACAGCGGCGGGCACTACCTGTGGATTCTGGACAGGGGTTTCATCACCCGCGATGCACAAGGCAGATCCCTGCGCATGGTGGGTGGCATGGCCAACATCAGTACGCGCAAGGAAGGTGAACTGGAGGTGCAGCGCGAAGCCCACACGCACGCCGAACTGGTGCATGTGCAGCAACGCATTTCATCCCTGGACATGGCCCTGCCCGAAGTGCTGATGCTGGTGGCGCAGGCCGCGCAGAAAGCCAGTGGCGCCAGTGGCGCTCTGGTGGAAATGCTAGAAGGCGATGCCCTGGTGTCGCGGGCTTCTGCGGGCCAGATGGTGCGCCCCGTTGGAACGGCACTGCCGCTGCAAGACAGCCTGTTGTGGTCCGACCTGCAATCGGGCCAGCCGGTGCTGTGCAACGACCTCGCAGCCGAGGGCTGGGAAATGGGCAGCGCCTACCAGCGCACGGGGGTGCGTGCAGCATTGGCTGTGCCGCTGCGTGTGAATGGCGAGGTGGTGGGCGCACTCAAGGCCACATCAGAGCACACCGGCGTTTTCAACCAGCGCGACCTGGCACATTTACAGATTCTTTCGGAATCGCTGGGTGCCATGGTGCAGTTGCGCCAGGTGGCCGCGCAACTTCGGGCGTCGGAGCAGCAATACAGACACCTGTTTGATGCACATCCCCAACCCATCTGGGTGTATGTGAAGGACGAAAGCCTGCGCATTCTGGCCGTCAACCAGGCCATGCAAGAACTCTACGGCTACACCGAAGAACAGTTTTTGCGCATGGGTATGCACGACCTGTGGTTACCACAGGACCGTCAGCGTCTGTACGGCGAAATGCAGGCCATGCCGCACGATGCCCCGCGCAACAATGTGCTCTACCGCCATCGCAAGAAGAATGGTGAGGTGATGGACATCGAGGTTTCCTCGCGCGGCATTATTTTCAATGGCATTGCGGCGCGCCAGGTGATGGCAACCAACGTGACCGAGCGCTTGCGCGCACAGCGCGAACTCGCCCGCATGGCACGCGCCCGCCACATGCTCAGCAGTTGCAACGAAACCCTGGTGCGCGCAACCTCCGAAATGGCGTTACTGCAGTCCGTCTGCCGCATCGTGGTGGAGATTGGCGGCTACGAGCTCGGCTGGGTGGGTTTTGCGCACGACGATGCGCGAAAAACCATCGAAATCGTGGCCCATGCCGGCGACCATACGGACTACCTGCAAACGCTGAATCTCTCCTGGTCAGAAGACACTCCGCAAGGCCTGGGTCCGGCTGGCACCACCGTGCGCACCGGGCTGCCCGTCATCGTGCGCGATGTGCACACAGATCCTTCATTTTCCGGCCTGGCCGAGCGCATGCACGACCTGGGCTTTCATGGCGTGATTGCATTGCCGCTGCACGCAGCACAACACACCTTTGGTCTGCTCTACCTGTACGCCCCTGAAGTGCTGCACATCGGGCCAGAGGAAAGCATCCTGCTGCAAGAGCTGGCCAATGACCTGGCTTTTGGCATCATGAGCCTGCGCGCCCGCAAGGAGCAGCAGCAGTTACAGGCTTCCGTCCTGAAAATGGCGGCGGCGGTGTCTGCCTCGACCGGCACCGAATTTTTTGTGCAGCTGGCGCGCAACATGGCGGAGGCCCTGGGAGCCCAAGTGGGCTGCGTGGGTCGGTTGCTGCCCTGCCATGAAGGGGAAAAACAACGCCTGATGACCCTCGCACTGGTCGTCAACGACACCCTGGTGCCCAACGTCGACTACGAAATGGAGCACACGCCCAGCATGGCTTTGCTCTCTCAACGCCAGCATGTGGTGACCCATGACCTCGCCGCGCAATACCCCCTGTCGCCCATCGTGGGAAAACTGCAGGCCGAGGGCTATGCCGGACAACAGCTGTATGACAGTGCAGGCAACCCCACGGGGGTGATTTTTGTACTGTTCCGCCAGCGGCTGACGCAGGCCGATTTTGTCGCCAGCACGCTGCAAATTTTTGCCACGCGCGCCTCGGCAGAAATTGAACGCCAGAGCGCCGATGCCCATATCCGCCACCAGGCCTCGCTCCTGGACAAGGCGCAAGACGCCATCGTGGTGCGTGACCTGAAGAACCGCATCACTTTCTGGAACAAAAGTGCCGAACGCCTGTACGGCTGGCCCCGGCTGGAAGCCCTGGGCCAACCCATCGAAACGCTGCTGTACCGCGACCCGGGTGAATTCAAAAATGCGACCCGTGCCGTGCTGGACAAGGGCGAATGGGCCGGTGAAATCGTGCAGTACGACCATAGCGGCCAGGCGATTGATATGGAAGGGCGCTGGACACTGGTGCCCGGCCAGGACCGCGAACCGGGCTCCATCCTGGAGATCAACACCGACATCCGCCAGCGCAAGGCCACTGACCGCGAAATCCAGCGCCTGGCGTTCTACGACACCCTGACCGGCCTGCCCAACCGCATGCTGCTGCTCGATCGCATGCAACAGGCCCTGGGCAACGCACAGCGCCACCATTTGGGGGGCGCCCTGCTGTTCATTGACCTGGACAACTTCAAAACCCTCAACGACACCCTGGGCCATGACAAGGGCGATTTGCTGCTGCAGCAGGTGGCCCAGCGCCTCAACGCCAGCGTGCGCAGTGTCGACACCGTGGCGCGGCTCGGTGGCGACGAATTCGTGGTGATGCTCGAAGGCCTGGGCACCGACCCCGAAGGCCTGGCCCTGGAGGCGCGCCGCGTGGGCGAAAAAGTGCTCGCTGCGCTCTCGGTGCCCTATGCGCTGGCCGGTTACCAGTACCGCAGCACGCCCAGCATTGGCGTGGCCCCTTTCCTGGGCACGCAAACCAGCGTGCTCGACCTGCTCAAGCAGGCCGACCTGGCCATGTACCAGGCCAAGACGGCAGGCCGAAGTACCTTGCGTTTCTACAACCCGCAAATGCAGGCCGTGGTCACCGCCCGCGCTGCGCTGGAGGCCGACCTGCGCACAGCGCTATCGCACAACCAGTTCATCCTGTACTTCCAGCCCCAGGTCAACAACGCCAACCGCTACGTGGGCGTGGAAGCCTTGGTGCGCTGGCAGCACCCTGAGCGCGGTCTGGTCTCGCCGGCAGAGTTCATTCCGTTGGCGGAAGAAACCGGTCTTATCCTGACACTGGGGCGCTGGGTGCTGCATTCGGCCTGCAAACTGCTGGCACAGTGGAAAAGCGACGCACAGCTGTGCCACTTGACCATGGCCGTCAACGTCAGTTCACGCCAGTTTCGCAACAACAGTTTTGTGGACGATGTGGCCCGTGCCCTGGCATTCAACGAAGCACCGGCCCACCTGCTCAAGCTGGAACTGACCGAAAGCCTGCTGGTGGAAGACATGGACGATGCCATTTCGACCATGACGGCGCTGCGCCAGCTGGGGGTGCTTTTTGCCCTGGACGATTTTGGCACCGGCTATTCCAGCCTGAGCTACCTCAAGCGCATGCCCCTGCAGCAGCTCAAAATTGATCAGAGCTTTGTGCGTGACCTGTTGACCGACCCGAACGATGCCGCCATCGTCGAAACCATCATCGCGCTCAGCCGCAGCCTGGGGCTGGAAGTGATCGCCGAAGGGGTGGAGACCGCAGAACAGCACGAACTGCTGCTCAAGGCAGGTTGTATGGCCTTCCAGGGCTATTTGTTCGGCAAGCCCATGGCATCGAGCACGCTGGAGCGGCTGCTGCGCCTGCCCAGGAACTGATCCCGCGCAGACCGAACCCGGGACAGGCAAGGGGCGCGGCCTGTTTTCTCTCTTTCTTCTATAAATACATAGTAGTAGTAGTAAGCCCGGCGCTGGTCTGTGGACAAGCCGGTTTTCTTGTGCTGCGGCAAGCACTTGCACCATTGCGATGACTGTGCGCAAGCCCTGCCGTTTGGTGCTTCTGAAATGGGGATAAAAAACGGGCGGGCCTGCAGACTGTGGACAAGAGGAAGGTTATGCCTTTTTTATCCACCGGTTTGTCCCGGACGGCTGCACGGCGGGAAAAAGGGTTCGGGTCATCGGCTGCAACCGTTGATCAAGCCAGCGAAGCTAGAAGCCCTGCCGAACGGTTTTGTACCCTGACCCCTGTGTTTTGCTTTTCAAGGCCTTCCAGCGGCAGGCAAAGGTGTTTGCGCCGTCAAAAAACAGGGAATACAGCTTTCAATCAGCGACCACCACCCAAGATCAGCGGATTGATCCCGGCGCAAGAAAAGGGGCTGGACTCGTGTTGTTCTCTTAGGTATCTTTAATTCAATAGCAGTAGTAGTAGAGCCTGCCTTTTTTTGTGAACAAGTTGCTTTTTTCCTTGAGGGACAAGCATTTACACGGCCTCAAAGTATGTGGGCGGCGGGGTCTTTGGGGCGTGGTCGGAGATGAACAACTTACCCGATGGGTCTGCGGCTGTGGATAACTGACCACTTGTGCCAGCAATTTGCACAGACTTGTCCACAAGGCGCTTGAACGACCGCGGCGCATGGCCTATCCCACGGGTATGGAGTCGTTCGTAAAAGAGGGTTCGGCCTTCTGCAATGGAGGCCGTGGCACTACCGCCCGTGTCAGAAATGCAGGGCGTAGCGCAGCTGCAGGTAGTTCTGCCCGGGGTTGGGTTTTTTGATACCGCCGTTGGAGCTGTGCTGCAGGCGCAGCTGCCATTCGTGCTGGTGCTCCTCTCCGTGGTTAAAACCGACGGCCAGGTGCGACACAAAGTTCAAGCGGGTACTCATTTCCTTGTAGCGCGTGACAAAGCGCGGGCTGGCGTAACTGGCGCCCATGCCCCCTTCGACAAACCAGGGGCCATGGCCGCCATCAGGCCGCAGGCGCAGCGCGGGGCCGATGCCGAGCACGGTGCTGTGCACCCGGCCTGTGTAGCCGTCCGATGTCCACTGGCTGGCATACAGATCCCAGTGGCCTTGCCACACCCCACCCCACCACGAGCGCTGCCAGCCGACCCAGGGCAGGGTCAGGCCCAGGGTCCAGGCGCGGGTGCTTTGCTGGTCAGTGCCCGCTTGCAGGTACAGGCTGCGCGTTTCCAGTGGCAATACGGTTTGGGCGTGCAGGGCCAAACCGGCTGAGCCCAGGGCCAGGGCGGTGAAAGTGCGTTGCAGAACAAGGGCGAAAGACATGGGCGGTCCTTCCACGGGCAAGAGGTTGGGTGTGTACCAGTGTAACTTTGCCCATGTTTTTGCGCCCGGTTTTTGGAGGTCAGCGCATGCCGTGGTGGCCGCCGCGGTGGCCGTCTTTGCGGTGCTGGCGGTGGGTGTGTGCGTCAAAGGTCTTCTGCTGCTCGGGGGTGAGCGTGGCGTAGAAGGTTTTGGTGGCTTCGCCACGGCGGTCTGCTTCCGCCATGCGCTCGGTGCGCAGGGCGCGCATGCGGTCGATGCGCTCAGGGGTGGTCAGCGCGGCCATTTCCTGGCGCTGGTTGCCGTTGGGCTGCATACGGGTTTGCATGGCTTTGGTGAAATCGGTCCAGGCACCTTCCTGGGCCGGGGCCAGTTTCAGCTGGGCTTTGAGTTGGTCCATGCGTTTTTGCATGCGTTGCTGCATGCGTGCCGGGTCGCGTGCCTGGCGCTGTTGGGTGGCGCTGGGTGTGCTGGTGGCTGTGGCACTGTTTTCGCCAGCAGCCACGGGGGCTGCGGTTTGGGCCAGGACCGGCAAGGCCAGGGCGGCAATGAAGGTGGCGGCGGCCAGACGGCGGGAGAAGTGAGCCATGGTGGATTCCTTTCAGGGTGTTGCGCCCGTACGGTTGTGCAGGCTTGGAATCAACTATGTTCTGTCTGTGTAACGCCGCCATGCAGGTCGGGTGATGCTATGTAAAGTTGTGTCTGTGCCTGTGGATCACAAGCTTGTATATTTTGGATAAAAATGGCCTCTATCGCTTTGCTGTATTGCGCAAGCAGCTATTAAATATGTAGTTTTATGTGGATGGCACCAAGCCAACTGTCAATGGTCAGGGCCGACAATGGCAGTCTGTGGGTGTTTCACTGTTGAAGTAAAGGGTTTCCGTTGTTTAAGAACATGATCGTGTACCGCATCGCGCCGCAGTGGCAGGTGGGGCTGGAGCAGGTGGAAGAAGCCTTGGGCAAGGCTGTTTTCATGGAGTGTGGTGCCACGCAGGAGCGTTCGGCGGGGTTTGTGCCGCCGTGTGGTGAGCTGCATGGGCCATTGGTCGAATCGGTGGGCGGGCAATGGGTGCTGCGCTTCATGGTCGAAGCCAAGGTGCTGCCGGGCTCTGTCTTGGCGCGCCGTGTGCAGGAAAAAGCCGAGCGCATCGAGCAGGAAACAGGCCGCAAGCCCGGCAAGAAGGAGAGCAAGGAGCTCAAGGAAGAAGCCAAGCTCGATTTGCTGCCCATGGCCTTCACCAAGCAGGGTTCGATGTGGGTGTGGATTGATTGCACGGCGCGCACCCTGGTGCTCGATACTTCCAGCCAGGCGCGTGCCGACGAGGTGGTCAGCAGCCTGGTCGAGTTGCTGCCGCCTGGTTTTGCCGTGACACTGCTGAACACGCAGACCTCGCCCCAGGCTGCCATGTCGCATTGGCTCAAGGAGCAGGAACCGCCGGTGGGATTTACGGTAGACCGCGAGTGCGAACTGAAAAGCGCCGACGAGGAAAAAGCCGTGGTGCGCTATGCGCGCCACCCGCTCGACATCGAGGAAGTGCAGGCGCACATTGCCGCAGGCAAGCTGCCGACCAAGCTGGCGCTGACCTGGGACGACCGCGTGTCGTTCATGCTCACCGAGGGGCTGCAGCTCAAGAAGGTGTCCTTTCTGGACACCGTGTTCGAGGACAAGGCGGCGGACGACGGCGGTTTTGACACCGACGTGGCCATTGCCACCGGGGAACTGAGCAAGCTCATCCCCGACCTCATCGAGGCGCTGGGCGGCGAGGCCGAGAGCGGTATTGCCAGCGCCGCCATGGCTGTGGTGGCATCCGACCCCAACCACACCGTGACCGGACCGGCCACGGCGCCGGTGGATACCGACCCCGATTCAGCGCCGTTCTGACCCCCTTGACCGACAGGAAAATTTCCGTGACCGAAGCCACAACAGCCGCCACCGACAGCCCCGCACTGCCCGACCGCCTCTCGGTGGACCCGCGCAGCCCCCACCATGTCCGCGCCGTGTTCGACCACGACATCGGCATCCGCATCAACGGCAAGGAACGCTTCGACGTGGAGGAATACTGCGTCAGCGAAGGCTGGGTGAAGGTGCCCTCGCCCAAGACAGTGGACCGCAAGGGCAAGCCGCTGATGATCACGCTCAAGGGCGTGGTGGAAGTCTTCTACCGCTAGTCAGCGTCCCAGCAGGGAACGGGCGACCAGTTCCTTCATGATCTCCGATGTGCCTCCGTAAATGCGCAGCACGCGCGCGTCGGTCCAGAAGCGCGAGATCGGGTATTCGGCCATGTAGCCGTAGCCGCCGAACAGCTGCAGGCAGGCGTCGGCCACGCGGCTGAACAGCTCGGTGGTGTGCAGCTTGAGCGCGCTCACCGCCTCGGGCGTGAGCTGGCCTTGCTGGTAGGCGGCCACGCTGGCGTTGAGGAAGGCCTCGGCGGCGGCGATGTCGCTGGCGCATTGGGCCAGCGTGAAGCGTGTATTCTGGAACTGGCCGATCGCCTGACCAAACGCCTGGCGCTCCTGCACGTATTTCAGCGTGGCATCGAGCGCGCCCTTGGCGCCGTGCACCGCCTGCACGCCGATGATGAGGCGCTCGCGCGGCAGCTCGCGCATCATCTGCACGAAGCCCTGGCCTTCCACGCCGCCGAGCAGCGCATCCGCTGGCACGCGCATGTCGTTGAAGAAAAGCTCGGAGGTGTCGCCCGCGTGCTGGCCGATTTTTTCCAGGTTCTGGCCGCGCGTGAAGCCGGGCGTGGCCGCATCGACCAGGAACAGGCTCACGCCCTTGGCGCCCAGGGCCGGGTCGGTCTTGGCGGCGAGCACCAGCAGGTCGCAATTCTGGCCGTTGCTGATGAAGATCTTGCTGCCGTTGATGACGTAGTGGTCGCCGTCGCGTTTGGCGGTGGTGCGGATCGCCTTGAGGTCGCTGCCCGTGCCGGGTTCGGTCATGCCGATGGCGGCAATCGCTTCGCCGCTGGCCATGCGCGGCAGCCAATACTGGCGCTGCGCCTCGGTGCCGCAGTGCAGCAGGTAGGGCGGAATGATGTCGTTGTGCACCTGCAGCCCGCCGACAAAGCCGCCGTAGCCCCGGCGCGAGAGCACCTCGACCACGGCGAACGAGAAGGGCACGCTGGCACCCGGGCCGCCGTAGGCATCGGGCACGTCGGCGCAGAGGTAGCCGTTCTCGCCCATCTTGCGCAGCAGTTCGCGCGGCACGCGGCCTGCCTTTTCCCAGGCGCGGTAGTGGGGTTCGATCTCGGCGTCGCAGAAGCGCTCCAGCGACTCGGTGAAGAGCTGCAGTTCGGCCTGCTCGTCGGCGCTGAGGAAAGGGTTGGGCAGCATGGCGGTGAATTGTTTGCTATTGAAAATAGAGCTGCCAGCGCTTTCTAGATAAGCGCTGGAGGCCAAAAAGACTCAAACCCTTTCAAAGATGGCGGCGATGCCCTGGCCGCCGCCGATGCACATGGTGACCAGCGCGTAGCGCCCGCCCGTGCGGTGCAGTTCGGCAATCGCCTTGGTGGTGATGATGGCGCCGGTGGCGCCCACCGGGTGGCCGAGCGAGATGCCCGAACCGTTGGGGTTGACCTTGGCAGGGTCCAGGCCCAGCTCCTGCACCACGGCGCAGGCCTGGGCGGCGAAGGCTTCGTTGGCCTCGATCACGTCCATGTCCTGCACCTTCAGGCCCGTGCGCGCCAGCACCTTCTGCGTGGCCGGCACGGGGCCGATGCCCATGTAGGCCGGGTCCACGCCGGCGTGCGCGTAGCCCACCAGGCGGGCCAGGGGTTTCACGCCCAGTGCGCTGATGCGGTCGCCCGCCACCAGCACCACGGCGCTGGCGCCGTCGTTGATGCCCGAGGCGTTGCCGGCCGTGACCGTGCCGCCGTCTTTGCGGAAAGCGGGCTTCATGCCAGCGAGCACTTCCAGCGTGGTGCTGGCGCGCACATGCTCGTCGGTGTCGAACAGCACGGTGCCTTTGCGTGTGGCAATTTCGACCGGGACGATCTGTTCCTTGAAGTACCCGGCGGCGATGGCGGCGGCGGCGCGGCGCTGGCTTTCCAGCGCGAGCTGGTCCTGCATCTCGCGGCTGATTTTGTAACGCTCGGCCACGTTCTCGGCGGTGATGCCCATGTGCATCTTCTGCCAGGGGTCGTGCAGGATGCCGAGCATGTAGTCGATGCTCTTGGCGTCGCCCATGCGCGCGCCGTAGCGTGCGGCGGTATCGAAGTAGGGGCCCCGGCTCATGCTCTCGGAGCCGCCGCCCACGGCCACGTCGCAGTCGCCATAGCCGATGGCCTGCGCGGCCGAAATGATGGCCTGCAGGCCCGAGCCGCACAGGCGGTTGACGTTGAAGGCGGGCGTCTCGATGGGGCAACCAGCATCGATAGCGGCCACGCGGGAGAGGTAGGCGTCCTTGGTGTCGGTGGGGATCACGTTGCCCATGACGACATGGCCCACGGCGTCGGGCGCCAGGCCCGAGCGGGCGATGGCCGCCTTGACGGCGGTGGTGGCGAGCTGGGTGTTGGGCACGTCCTTGAGTGCGCCGCCGAAGGTGCCGATGGCGGTGCGGGCGGTGCTGACGACGAAGACGTCACGGTGGGTCATGGAAATTCTCCGGAGATGAAAGACGGGGATCAGCGGCCCTGGAAGGCAGGGGCGCGTTTGGCGAAAAAGGCTTCGATGCCCTCGGGCAGGTCGGCTGTGTGGCCACATTGTGCAAAAGCGGCGGCTTCGGCCTGCAGTTGTGTGGGCAGGTCGTGGTCGAAGCTGGCGCGCATCAGGC
Organism: Simplicispira sp. 125; assembly: GCF_003096555.1. Lineage (NCBI taxonomy): Bacteria > Pseudomonadati > Pseudomonadota > Betaproteobacteria > Burkholderiales > Comamonadaceae > Simplicispira > Simplicispira sp. 125. The sequence continues at coordinate 3,145,954 of NZ_QEKM01000001.1, forward strand.
GGCGCATGTGGCCATAGGCCACGGTGGGCCCGGCGGCCAGGCGCTGGGCCAGTTGCTGTACGGCGGCGTCCAGCTCGGCGGCGGGCAGTACCCGGTTGATGAGGCCCAGGCGCTCGGCCTCGCTGGCGCTGAGGGCCTCGCCCAGCAGGGCGATTTCCAGCGCACGGCGCAGGCCCACCAGGCGCGGCAGCGCCCAGGAGGCGCCCACGTCGCAACTGGTGCCCAGGTTGATGTAGGCCAGGTTCAGGCGTGCGCCCTCGGCGGCGAGCACAAAGTCGGCCTGTAGCATGAGCGACAGGCCCGCGCCCGCAGCCACCCCGTGCACCTGGGCGATGACGGGGGCGTTGATCTGGCCTAGCAAGGCCACGGCGGCGTTCAGCGGCGCCAGCAGGTCGGCGGCGCCTTGCACCGGGTTGGCGCGCAGGGTGGCCAGGTCGCCCCCGGCCATGAAGCCCTTGCCGTTGCCGCGCAGCACCACGGCGCGCACGCCGGGGTCGGCGGCGATGGCTTGCACGGCGGCCAGAAAGGCCTCGGCCATGGACACGTCAATGGCGTTGAGGGCCTCGGGGCGGTTGAAGCGCAGCGTGGCGATGGCGCCCTGGCGCTCGAGCAGCACGGGGGGCGGGGGGGTGGTGGCGTGCATGGGGATGCTCCTGAATTCAGAGCTGGTAGCGCTTTACAGTATTGGTTTTTAGATATTTTTATATGCAAAAACCAATACCATCAATCGCTAGTAGCTCTCGTTTTGATAGTGCACTGCGCTAGCGGTACAAGGCCTCGATCTCTTCGGCATAGGTCTTGTAGATGCTCGAGCGCCGCACCTTCATGGTGGCGGTGACTTCGCCGTCGTCGTGGTCCAGCTCTTTGGTAAGCAGGTGGAATTTGCGGATCTGCGAGACCTGGGCCAGGCGCTCGTTGCCGGTGCGGATGGCGTCGTCGATGAGGGCGCGCACCTGGGGCATTTCCACCAGCGAGCGGAAATGCGTGAACGGCAGGCGCTGCGCCTCGGCCCATTTGCCCACGGTTTCATAGTCGATCATGACCAGCGCGCCGACGAACTTGCGGCCCTCGGCGACGATGACGCATTCCTTGATGTAGGGGCTGCCCTTCATCGTGTTCTCGATCTCCGACGGCGTGAGGTTCTTGCCACCGGCCGTGATCATGATGTCCTTGAGGCGGTCCACAATTTTGAGCTGGCCGCGCTCTTCGCGCACTACGTCGCCCGTGTGCAGCCAGCCGTTCTGGATGCTTTGCGCCGTGGCCTCGGGGTTCTTGTAGTAGCCCGCGAACACCATGTCGCCCTTGATCTGGAACTCGCCCGCCTCGCCAATGCGCCACTCCACGCCCTGCGTGGGTACGCCGACGGTGCCCACGGCCACGTCGCTCAGCCGATGGCCGGTGACCATGCCGCTCGACTCGGTCAGGCCATACACCTCGACCAGCGGCACGCCCAGTACGCGAAAGAACCGCACCACATCGGGTGGAATGGGCGCGGCGCCAGTCAGCGCCACGTGCACATCGCGCAGGCCCAGAAAGTTCTGCAACGCACGGAACATCAACCAGTAGCTGGCAGCAAAGCGCAGCCGCTCGCCCAGGCTCCACGCGGCGCGCGGTTTTTCGGCCAGGGGTTCGCAGGCGGCGTAGGCTTTGTCAAACAGCGCGCGGCGCAGGCCGCCGGTTTCCTGCAGCTTGATGCTGATGGAGGCGTGCATCTTCTCCCAGATGCGCGGCACGCCCAGGAACATGGTGGGTGCCACTTCGCGCAGGTCTTCCTGCACGGTGCGGATGGATTCGCCAAAGTTGACCTGCGAGCCGATGTACACCGGGCAAAAGGTGGTGAGCATCTGCTCGGCCACGTGGCACAGCGGCAGGTACGACAGGTGGGTGGTGCTGCGCGAGAGCTCCAGGCGATCGACGATGCCGGGCACCACGCCGCGAATGTTGCGCCATGACACCATCGCGCCCTTGGGCTTGCCGGTCGAGCCCGAGGTGTAGATCATGAGGCCGATGTCGTCGAGCGTCTGCTGCGCCAGCGCCTGGTCGATCAAGGCCTGCTGGCCCGATGCGGCGCCCAGTTTTTCCAGTGCGTCGAAGGTGGTGATCAGGTCGCGCACCTCGGGCGCAAAGCTGCGCAGGCCCTTGGTTTCCATGACGACGATCTTCTTGAGGCGCGGCAACTGGTCGAGGGCCTCGATCAGCTTGTCGGTCTGCTCCTGGTCCTCGCAGACCATGATCTCGATGTCGGCATGGCCCACCACATAGGCCACCTCGGACGAGGGGCTGGTGGGGTACACCCCCACGGTGACGGCGCCCACCAGGCCCGCGCCCATTTGTGCCAGCACCCATTCGGTGCGGTTCTCGGAGATCACGCCCACATGGCCGTCCGCAGGCAGGCCCAGGGCGCGCAGGCCCAGGCCGACATGGCAGGCGCGCTGGTAGTACTGCGCCCAGGTAAAGGGCTTCCAGATGCCGAAGTCTTTTTGCCGCAGCGCAATGCGCTGCGCATCGGTGCGTGCGCGTTCGCGCAGCATTTGGGGCAGGGTGAGTTCGGGGAGATTCAACATATCAGTGATCCATTGCGCATCGTGTCCACGCGTAGCCGTAAAACCGGCGCGGCCCAGGCCAGCGGCCACCGCGCAAGGGCCCCACCCCGCCGCGCTGGTGGCGTCCCCCTTCCCGCATCGCGCAGCGAGGCGAGAGAAGGGGGAAGGCACGAAGTGCCTCAGGGGGATGGTGGCTCATGAGAGCCACCTCTTCCGGCGCTTGTAATGCTTGATGTCTTTGAAGCTTTTCGCTTCGCCGCCGCCGCCCATGCCCAGGTAGAACTCGCGCACGTCGGGGTCGCCCGCCAGGCGCTCGGCCGTGCCGTCGATGACGATCTTGCCGTTCTCCATGATGTAGCCGCTGTGTGCCACGGCCAGGGCCACGGTGGCGTTTTGTTCGACCAGCAGCATGCTGGTACCGCGCTCGGCATTGATGCGCGCAATGATGGTGAAAATGTCTTCCACCAGCTTCGGAGAGAGGCCCAGCGAGGGTTCATCAAGCAAGATCAGCTCGGGCTGCGCAATGAGCGCGCGGCCAATGGCCAGCATCTGCTGTTCGCCGCCCGAAAGGTAGCCTGCCAGGCCCTTGCGGCGCTCGTGCAGGCGGGGGAAATACTGGTAGACGAGGTCGAAGTCAGGCTTGGCGCCCGCGCGCCCGGTGAGCGCATAGGTGGCGGCGACCAGGTTTTCCTCGACCGTGAGGTCTTCAAACACGCGGCGCCCCTCCATTACATGCGAGAGGCCGCGCCGCACGAGCTGCTGCGGCGCGTACTGTGCGGTGCTTTGGCCGTTGAAGAGGATGCTGCCGCTTTCCAGTGCACCGTCTTCCAGTGCCAGCAACCCCGACACCGCTTTGAGCGTGGTCGATTTGCCCGCCCCGTTGCTGCCCAGCAGCGCCACGATGTGGCCGCGCGGCACGGCCAGCGACAGGCCGCGCAGGGCCTGCACGACCTTGTTGTAGATGACCTCGATGTTGTTGACTTCGAGGACGTTGTCCGCGGCGTTATCGGTCATGTGTGTCACTGTTCAAAAATGCTCGCGGCGCTGGAACCGCCACAGTCCAGGCCAGCGACCGCCGCGCAAGGGCCGCCCCGCCGCGCTGGCGGTGTCCCCCTTCCCCGCATCGCTGCGCGATGCGGGGAAGGGGGAAGCGGCGCAGCCGCTCAGGGGGTTGTTCACAGCTTGATCCAGTCGGACGCTGCGACCATCTTCTGGGCCTTCATGTCGGCCCGGTACACGCGGCCCACGGGAATGGAGTTGCCGCTGATGGTGATCGGAACACCAATCAGGCCACCGGTGTCGAAGTCCTTGATGGTGTTGAGCGCGGCCTTGAGGTTCTTGCCGTTGAGCTCCTTGCCCGCATCGAGGCAGCGCTTGGCCGACTCGGTGAACAGCATCGCCGCCAGAAAGCCCTGGATGTAGGCCGTGCTCTGGTACTCGGGGCGCATCTGGCGGATTTTCTCCAGCATGGGTGCTTTTTCGGTGTCGTAGTAGTAGCGGTAGGGCATCACGCCCATGAATCCGTCGCCGACTTCGCCCATCTTCATGACGGTGGAGCTGTCCATGGTCCAGAACGTCCCCATCCACTTGCTCTTCATGCCTTGCTGCTTGCCCTGGGTGATGAACTCAGGAATGGGCGCGAGGATGTAGCCGTGGAAGATGGTGTAGTCGGGCGCGGCGCGGCGCAGCTTGATGACTTCGGTGGACACGTCCACGCTGCCCGCGGGCGTCATGATCTTGACGGCCACCGACAGGCCCAGCTTCTTGGCCAGGGCTTCGCTGGAGTCGATGGGGTCGCGGCCAAACTCGGAGTCGGAGTAGACGAAGGCCACCTTGGCGCCCGGTTTTTCCTTGGCGATGTGGTTCAGCAAAATGCCGAACATCTCGGTGTAATCGGGGCCGACCAGGAACTGGTGGGGGTATTTCTTGGGGTCGTTGAGCTCGGTGGCAAACGAGGCTCCGGCCATCATGATCTCGCCCGTGCGGTCCAGCTCGGGGTTGATGGTTTTGGCGAAACCGGTGGAGTCGCCGTAGTACAGGTGCACCTTGTTCTGGCTGGTGATCTTCTTGAAGGCCGCCACCGACGCATCGACCTTGTAGCCGGTGTCCTCGGGCACGTACTTGAGCTTGCGGCCCTTGATGCCACCGGCGTCGTTGATGATCTTGGCGTAGTCCTTCATGCCCGCGTCGATGCCGATGCCGGCAAAGGCAAACACACCCGTCATGGGGATGGAGCCACCGATGACGATGTCTTCACCGCCCGCCTGGGCGTGTGCAGCCAGCGGCGTGGCCAGTGCGGCACCCGCGGCCAGCAACAGCGAGCGGCGGCGTTGGGACGTCAGGGATTTCTGCATGTTTGTCTCCTTCTTGCGTTGTGAATGGGGCTCGCCGCGTCAGTTGCGGAAGGGCCACAGGTGGAAAAAACGGCGAATGCGCCGCCACACTTCTGCGAGCCCTTGTGGCTCGAACACCAGAAATCCAATGATCAGCAGACCAAAAATGATGGTGCGCACGGGTGAGAGAAACACCGTGAGATTGGCCCCGCCGGGCAGCCAGTCGAACACCAGCTTGAGCAGCTCGGGCACCATGGTCATGAACACCGCGCCCAGGATGCCGCCCAGGATGGAGCCCATGCCGCCGACGATGATGGCAGCGAGGAAAAAGATCGACATCAGCAGCGGAAAGCTCTCGGGCGTGACCACGCGAAAGAAGTACGCCCACAGGCCGCCCGCCACCCCGGCGTAAAACGACGACAGGCCAAACGACAGCAGTTTGTAGCGCAGCAGCGGAATGCCCAGCACCTCGGCCGAGATGTCGCGGTCGCGGATGGCAATAAAGGCGCGGCCCACGCGCGTGCGCAGCAGGTTGGCCGCGCCCAGCAGCATGAGGATCGTGACGGGCACGACCAGCCAGTACAGGCGAAACGAGGTATCCAGTGGCAACCCGAACAGGGTGGCCGGGGGCACGCTCAGGCCGCCTGTGCCGCCGGTGATGTTGAAATTGGCAAACAAAAAATGCGCGATGAAGGAGGCCGCAATCGTGGCAATGGCCAGGTACAGCCCCTTGACGCGCAGCGACGGAATGCCCACGACCAGCCCGCCGAGCATGGCGACCATGCCGCCGCAAAAGATGTTCAATAAAAAAGGGGTTCCCCACCGCGTTTGCATGATGGCCACCGTGTAGGCGCCCAGCCCCATGAAGGCGGCCTGCCCCATGCTGAGGAGACCGGTGTAGCCGGTGAGGATGTTCAGCCCCGCGCTGCTCGCCACATTGATGCTGACCAGGCAAGCCAGGTACAGCCAGTAGTCGCTGGCCATGAAGGGGAACAGCACCAGCAGTGCGGCGCCCACGGCCAGCCACACCTTTTGGGTGTGCGAGTCGAACAGCGCCGCGTCGGCGGTGTAGGTTTCCTTGAGGGTTCCGATGCGCATGGGTCAGGCCTCCCGCCGGGCCGCCCCAAGGGAGGCCTGCGCCCCCTTGGGGGGCAGTGAATACACGAAGTGATGAGCGTGGGGGTTCATGTTTTTACAGACGTTCTATTTCGTGCGTGCCGAACAGGCCGTAGGGGCGCACCATGAGGATGCACACCAGCACGATGAAGGTGGCGAGCAGCTTGTATTCGCCGCCCAGATAACTGCCCGCCAGGGCTTCGACCAGGCCAATGAACAGGCCGCCCACCAGCGCGCCGAGCACGCTGTCGAGCCCGCCCACGATCACCACCACCAGCACCGACAGGCCGAACACGCCCATGCTCGACGAGATGCCGCCAATGGAGCCCACGATGATTCCGGAGACGGCGGCGATCATGGCCGAGACCACCCAGGACAGCGAGAACACGCGCGGCACGTTGATGCCCACGGAATACGCGGCGGCCTGGTCACTGGCCGTGGCCCGCAGTGCCACGCCCCCGCGCCAGAAGCGGAACAGCAGCAGCACGGCGGCAATGAGCACCACCGCGATCATGGCGCCCCAGAACACCTTGGGCGCCAGGAAGGCGTCGCCCACCATGATGGGGTCGCTGGGCATGAAGTCGGGCAGGCGGCGCTGGTCGGCGCTCCAGATCACTTCGACCAGGCCCACCAGCACCGAGGCCAGGCCCACCGTGACCATGAACACGGAGATCGGGGGCTCGCCCAGCAGCGGGCGGATCATGGTGCGCTCGATCACCGCGCCCAGCACGCCGCTGCCCAGCACCGCGGCCGGAATCGCCAGCCACAGCGGCAGCGCGAACATGGCGGCAAAGGTGAAGAACAGGTAAGCGCCTGCCATGAGCATTTCGCCAATGGCGATGTTCACCACGCGCGTGGCTTTGTAGACGATCACAAAGGCCAGCGCAGCCAGCGCGTACAGCCCGCCGCTGGCAATGCCGGTGAGGCAGATCTCGAACAGGTAGGCCCAATCCATCATGCGACTCCCTGTGCGTGGGTGGTGGCGTGCAGCTTGCGGCGCAGATCGCCCACGTCGCCCGAGCCGAGGTAGGCGCGGTTGACTTCAGGGTCTTGCTGCACCACGGCGGGTGTGCCCTGGGCAATGACCTGTCCGAAGTTGAGCACCACGACGTGGTCCGACAAATCCATCACCATGCCCATGTCGTGCTCCACCATCAATACCGTCACGCCCCACTCGGCCCGCACATCGAGGATGAAGCGCGCCATGTCTTCCGTCTCTTCGCGGTTCATGCCGGCCACGGGCTCGTCGAGCATCAGGATTTGCGGCTGCATGGCCAGCGCGCGGGCCATCTCCACGCGCTTTTGCAGGCCGTAGGGCAGGGCAGAGACAGGTGCGTGGCGGATGTGGTCGATCTCCAGGAAATCGATGATGCGCTCCTCGATGTCGCGGCGCAGTTCGGCCTCTTCGCGGCGTGCGCGGCCCATGTAAAACAGGGCGTCAAACACGTTGGTCTTGAGGTGCGCGTGGCGCCCGAGCTTGATGTTGTCTAGCACCGTCATGCCGCGAAACAGCGCGATGTTCTGAAAGCTGCGGCCCAGGCCCAGCTTGGCGCGCTGCGGTGCCGCAATGCGCGTGATGTCCTGGCCCTTGAATCGGATGCTGCCCCCCGTGGGCCGGTAGAAGCCCGAAATGGTGTTGAACAGCGAGGTCTTGCCCGCGCCGTTGGGTCCGATCACGGCGGTAATGGAGCCCGGCTGCACGCCAAAGCCTACGCCCGAGAGCGCCTTGACGCCGCCAAACGCCAACGTGACGCCATCGACTTCCAGCAGGGGAGCGGCGGGGGTTCCGCCAGGGTGTTGTGTCGCCATCGCTCTCTAGGGGTTTGTGCGGTCCAGAAAAATACTACTCGTGCGTAAACTGTTTACTTGTGAGTAGTATTTTGAGTGTCTCGCCCTAGCCCTGCATTGGTAGTTTCCCGGTGTAATACCCCCCATGACTGAATCCACCGCCGCCAGAAAGACCCGCGCCCCGTCTGCTGCAGCATCGCCCTGGGCCAGTGCGCCCGACCGTATGCAACAGCGCGAGGCCAAGCGCCGCGCCGTGCTGCAAGCGGCTGCGCAGCTGTTCAACGAGCGCGGTTTTCATGCCACCTCGCTCGACGACATTGCCGCGCGCCTCAACGTGAGCAAGCCCACGCTGTACTACTACGTCAAGAACAAGGACGAGATCTTGCTGCAGTGCGTGCGCCAGGGGCTGGAGATGACGCTCGAAGGTATCGAGGCCTCACGCCAGGCGGGAGGCAATGCGGTGGACCAGTTGCGTGCCTGCATGCAGGCGTATGCCGACATCGTCATGCAGCCCTTTGGCATGTGCCTGATCCGCGTGGGCGACGAGGAGGTTCCCGAGCCCAGCCGCACGGAGCTGCGCCGCATGAAGTCTGAGATCGACCTCGCTTTCAGGCGCCTGGTGGCCCAGGGGGTGCAGGAGGGCTCGCTGCAGTCGTGCGACCCGAAAATGACCGCCTTTGTGATCGCTGGCGCTCTGAGCTGGATCGGCCGCTGGTACCAGCCCGGCGGCGAGTACACGCCCGAGCAGATCGCCCAGCAGTGCATTGCGACCTTGTGCGACGGGGTGCTGCGGCGGGCGGATACGCTGCCCGCCCCGGCGGCCAAGCCCGCGCGCAAGCGGGGGGTGGCGGTGGCTAAACCCTGAGCGGGACTGTGCGCTGTAATTTATTTTTGGTTTTTTTGCCTCTAGCGTTTGATGGGTAAGCGCCGATAGCTATTGTTTTGATAGTTTTTTGCCCAAAGGTACCGTGCTATCGCCCGCGGCCGCCAGGTCGTCCAAGATGGGGCAGTCAGGCCGCTGGTCGCCATGGCAGCACTGCACCAGCGACTGCAGGGTGCGCTGCATGGCCTGCATGGCGGCGATGCGGGTGGCCAGGTCGTCGATGTGGGTCTGGGCGATGCGTTTGACCTGGCTGCTGGCGCGCGCCTTGTCTTGCCACAGGCCGAGCAGGGTGGCGATCTCGGCCATGGAGAAGCCCAGGTCGCGCGCACGGCGGATGAAGCGCAAGGCGTGCACGTCGGCCTCGGTGTACTGGCGGTAGCCGCTGTCGGTGCGTGCCACGGGCGGCAGCAGGCCCAGCGATTCGTAGTGCCGCACCATGCGGGCTGACACGCCGGCTCGTTGCGCGGCCACGCCGATGGGCACGGGCCAGTGGACGGCAGCGGGCTGTGTCATGCAGCGACCGTGTAGCCTTCTTCGGCGATGGCGGCGGCCAGGGCTGCGCGGGGCTGCTCGCTGGTGACGTCCACACGGTTGTGCGCGCGGTCGATCTGCACGGTGGCTTGCGGGTCAAGCTCTTGCACGGCGTTGGTGACGGCGCGCTCGCAATGGCCGCAGGTCATGCCTTGAACGTCAAACTGGTGTTGCATGGGGAAAGCCTTTCAGGGTGATTTGCAATGGGAGGCTTGCATCATGAACCTTGACGCCATGGCAAGGTCAAGCCATGGCGGCTGTTTTATTTTTGCCTGGTGCTTGACCTTGCCATGGCGTCAGGGTTTAGGGTAGCAACCATGAACACCACCACCGCTCTTCCCCCCCCCGCCAGCGACGGCGCCTTCCAGGAGCTGGACTTGTCGATTGGCGGCATGACCTGCGCGACCTGCTCGGGCCGTGTGGAGCGCGCGCTGCGCAAGGTGCCGGGCGTGCAGAGCGCCACGGTGAACCTGGCGACGGAGACGGCGCGCGTTCAGTTTTCTGCGCAGGATGGGGGTGACGCTACCGCCATGGACGCCTTGCTGCGCCGTGCCGTGCGCAATGCGGGCTACGAACCGTTGACGGCGGCGGCCAGTGCGGCGCGCGAAGAAGACACCTCGCCCTGGACGGGGTTCACACCGGTGGCCATTGGTCTGGTGCTGTCTGCACCGCTGGTGCTGCCCATGTTGGGCGACCTGTTTGGCCAGCACTGGATGCTGCCGGCCTGGGTGCAGTTTGTGCTGGCCACACCGGTGCAGTTCATTCTGGGAGCGCGCTTTTACAAGGCGGGCTGGGCGGCGGCCAAGGCGCTGTCGGGCAACATGGATTTGCTCGTCGCCATTGGCACCAGCGCGGGTTGGGGTTTGTCGATGTGGCTGTGGTTGACCGCGCACCCCGGGCATGCACCGCACCTGTACTTTGAGGCTTCTGCCGTGGTGGTCACGCTGGTGCTGCTGGGCAAGTGGCTCGAAGCCCGCGCCAAGCACCAGACCACGGCGGCGATCCGCGCGCTGCACGGCCTGCGGCCCGATGTGGCGCACCTGCTGGGCAAAAGTGGCGAAGTCGATGTGCCGGTGGCCGAGGTGATGGTGGGCGACCGCCTGGTGGTGCGCCCGGGCGAGCGTTTTCCGGTCGATGGCACGCTGCTCGACGGCGATACGCAGGTGGACGAATCCATGCTGACGGGAGAGCCGTTGCCGGTGACCAAGGAGGCCGGTGCGGTGTTGACGGGTGGCTCGATCAACGGCGATGGCCGCGTAGTGCTGGAGGTGCGCGCGGTGGGGGCCGAGACGGTGCTCTCGCGCATCATCCGCCTGGTGGAAGACGCGCAGGCGGCCAAGGCGCCTATCCAGCGCCTCGTGGACAAGGTGGCCAACGTGTTTGTGCCGGTGGTGCTGCTGATTGCGCTGGCCACGCTGCTGGGCTGGTTGTGGGCGGGTGTGGGCGCCGAGGTGGCGCTGATCCGCGCCGTGGCTGTGCTGGTGATTGCCTGCCCGTGTGCGCTGGGTCTGGCGACTCCGGCGGCCATCATGGCGGGCACGGGCGTGGCGGCAAAAAACGGCATTTTGATCAAGGACGCGCAAGCGCTGGAGCTGGCGCACAGGGTGGACACCGTGGCGTTTGACAAGACCGGAACGCTGACCGTGGGCCAGCCACGCCTGACCGCGTTTCACGTGGAACCGGGCGCCGATGACGCTGCCGTGCTGGCGGCCGTGGCGGCGGTGCAAAGCGGCAGCGAACACCCGCTGGCGCGCGCGGTGGTGCAGGCGGCACAAGACCGTGGCTTGACGATGGCGGAGCCGGCCGGTGTGCGCGCCGTGCCGGGGCGCGGTACCGAGGGTGGGGTGGCTGGGCGCAGCTATCTGGTGGGCAGCCTGCGCTGGATGGATGAGCTGGGCGTGGACCTGGGCGCGCTGGGCGTGCGTGCGCAGCAGTTGCAAAACGAAGGCGCCACGGTATCGGCCGTGGCCGAACGCAGCGCGCAGGGCCTGGTGGTGCGCGCACTGATGGCCTTTGGCGACGAGCCCAAGCCCGGCGCACGCGAGGCACTGGCGCTGCTGCGGGCCAAGGGCATCCGCACCGTCATGATCTCGGGCGACAACCGCGGTGCGGCCGAGGCCATGGCGCGCCGCCTGGGGCTGGATGCCGCCGATGTGCGCGCCGAGGTGCTGCCCGGCGACAAGGCCGCGCAGGTGGTGGCATTGCAGCGGGGCGAGGACGGACGGGACGATGAGCGCTGCCGGGCCGCCCCAAGGCGCGAAGGCCCCCTTGGGGGGCAGCGACCCAGCGCAGCGGTGGAGCGTGGGGGCCACATTGTCGCCATGGTGGGCGATGGCGTGAACGATGCGCCCGCGCTGGCCGCCGCCGATGTGGGCATGGCCATGGGCAACGGCACCGATGTGGCCATGCACGCGGCCGGCATCACGCTGATGCGCGGCGACCCGGCGCTGGTGGCTGCGGCGCTCGATATTTCACACCGCACGGTGCTGAAGATCCGGCAGAACCTGTTTTGGGCCTTTGCCTACAACGTGGCCGGTATCCCGCTGGCGGCGCTGGGTTACCTGAGTCCGGTGGTGGCAGGCGCCGCCATGGCGCTCAGCTCGGTCAGTGTGATGACCAATGCGCTGCTGCTCAAGCGCTGGCGGCGGTAGGCTCAGTCCAGCGCCGGGTAGTCGGTGTAGCCCTGGGCGCCGCCGCCGTAGAAGGTGGCGCGGTCGGGGGTGTTGAGCGGGGCGCCGCGCTGCAGGCGTTCTACCAGGTCGGGGTTGGCGATGTAGGGGCGGCCGAACGAGACGATGTCGGCGCCTTCGGCCACGGCGCTTTGCGCCATGGCCAGGTCGTAGCCGTTGTTCACCATCCAGGCGCCCTTGCCGCCGCTGTTGCGGTACACGGCCTTGAGGGCGGCGTAGTCGAAAGGGCGTTCGGGCAGTTCGCGCGGGCCGCCCGTGGAGCCTTCGATGATGTGGATGTAGGCCAGGCCCAAAGGTGCCAGGTGGTGCAGCAGGTAGTCAAACAGCTGCTGCGGGTTGTCGTCGACGATGTCGTTGGCGGGGGTGACGGGCGAGAGCCGGATCGCGGTGCGGCCTGCACCGATTTCGTCGGCCACGGCGTGCACCACTTCCAGTGCGAAGCGGGCCCGGTTCTTGATGCTGCCGCCGTAGTCGTCCTGGCGCTGGTTGGCGCCCGTTTTCAGGAACTGGTCGATCAGGTAGCCATTGGCGCCGTGGATCTCGACGCCATCAAACCCGCAGGCAATGGCGTGGCGTGCGGCGTGCCGGAAGTCCAGCACGATGCCCGGCAGCTCGGATGCGTCCAGCGCGCGCGGCTCGGAGGTCTCGGTGAAGGTGGGAACGCCGTCGCGAAGGAGTACGGTCTTGGTCTTGGCGCGCACAGCCGAAGGGCCGACAGGCGACACATTGCCCGGCTGCAGCGAGGTGTGCGAGACGCGGCCCACATGCCACAGCTGCGCGACGATTTTGCCGCCTGCCTTGTGCACGGCGCTGGTGACTTGCTTCCAGCCGTCGAGTTGCTCTGTGCTGTAGAGGCCGGGCACATCGGCATAGCCCTGGCCTTGCGGGCTGATGGCCACCCCTTCGCTGATGAGCAGGCCGGCACTGGCGCGCTGGGCGTAGTACTGGGCCATGAGGGCCGTGGGAATGGCGCCCGGGGCACGGTTGCGGGTGAGCGGCGCCATGGCGATGCGGTTGTCCAGGGCGATGTCGCCTGCGTGGATGGGTTCGAAAAGGGTCGGCATAGTGGTCTTCAAGGTAAAGCGTTGCGGCCAAGCGTAGTGCTGCTGTGGGCGCAGTGCAATGCTGCAGGCGACAGCAGGGTTCTGGTAGGTGGGGCTCAATCATGGATTGAAAAGGGGCTTGAAGGCAAATTTCACCAGCGGTGGAAGCTATTGTTGTGATAGCAAATTTTGCTGCGAGGCAGTGCCTTGCCCCAGGGGCTGGCGCGCCGGGCTGCTGCGGCACAATCTGTGCGATGCACGAATGTTCTTCTCCCGCTCCGGCGCCGGGTGGCCGGGTGGTGTGGCTGGCCCTGGCGCTTTCGCTGGGGGCTGCGGTGTCGCTGGGGATTACGCGCTTTGCCTACGCGCTGCTACTGCCGCCGATGCGCGAAGACCTGGGCTGGTCGTACACGCTGGCGGGGGGCATGAACACGATCAATGCGCTGGGCTACCTGCTGGGCGCTCTGGCCACGCCGCTGCTGCTGCGGCGCTATGCCCCCGGGCCGTTGCTGCTGGCCGGGGCTGTGCTGGCCACGCTGTTCATGGGCTCGTGCGGTTTCTTTCTGGATGCGCCTTCGCTGCTTTTGCAGCGCTTGCTGGCGGGGGTGGCCAGCGCGCTGATCTTTATTGCCGGCGGGCTGATGGCTGCGCGCCTGGGGGCACTGGATGCCCCACGCAGCGGCTTGCTGCTGGGGCTGTACTACGGTGGTACGGGTTGGGGGATCAGCCTGTCAGCATTCTTGGTGCCCGCGGTGCTGGCGGCCGCCCCTGGCCCGCACAACTGGACCTGGGCCTGGTGGGCGCTGGCGCTGGCCTGCGCTGTGGCCACGCTGGGCATTGTGTGGCCGGTGCGCGTGCTGCGCCGCCTGGACGCCGCGCCCGCCGTGGCGCCGGTCGCTTCAGCCCCCGGCGCGCCTGCAACGCTTGCGCCTGTTGCGCCACGGCTGTTTACGGTGCGGGCCTTTGCCCCGGCGCTGGCGGGTTATGCCATGTTTGGCGTGGGCTATATCGGCTACATGACCTTTGTCGTGGCGCTGCTGCGCACGCAGGGTGTGGGCAGCGGGGCCATCACGCTGTTTTATGCGTTGCTGGGGCTGGCGGTGGTGCTGTCGTCGCGCATCTGGGCCGGTCTGCTCGACCGCAGCCGGGGCGGACAGGCGCTGGCTTTGCTGAGCGGCCTGCTGGGGCTGGCCACGGTGCTGCCGGCCTTGACGGCCTCGTGGCCGGTGGCACTCGCCTCGGGCCTGCTGTTTGGCGGGGTGTTTTTGTCGGTCGTCGCTTCGACCACGGCCCTGGTGCGGCACAACCTGCCGCCCTCGCAGTGGGCGGTCGGTATCAGTGCGTTCACCATTGTTTTTGCGGCCGGGCAGATCATGGGGCCCACGGTGGTCGGCGCGATTGCCGACGGCCCGGGCGGGCTGGCACGCGGGTTGGTGTTTTCGGCCGGGGCGTTGTGGCTGGGCGCGCTGCTGGCGTGGCGCCAGCAGGCGCTGGAGGGGTAAGACTTCCCGCACTTATCCGCGTTGCGTGGTCACACGATGGGCCGTGCATCGCGCAGGGCAGCGGCGAGCTTATGCGATCAGGCCTTCGGCTTTCATGGTCGCCACGACGGCGGGGCGCTCGCCCACACGCTTGCGGTAGGCGGTGAGGTGGGGGAGGTGGGCCAGATCCATGCCCACCACGCGCGGCCAGCCGCTCACGGTGAACAGGTAGGCGTCGGCCACGGTGAACTGGCCGCCCATCAGGTAGTCGCGCCCGGCCAGTTGCGCATCAACCCAGGCCAGGCGGCCCAGCAGGCGCTCTTTGACGGCGGTCTTGTATTCCTCGTTCGCGTTGCCGCCAAACAGGGGTGAGAAGCCCTTGTGCAGTTCGGTGCCGATAAAGGTCAGCCATTCCTGCAGTTGGTAGCGCTCGAAACTTCCCGCGGGCGGGGCGAGCTGCTTGTCAGGCACCAGGTCGGCCAGGTACTGCACGATGGCCGGGCCTTCGCGCAGGGTGCGGCCATCGTCGAGCACGAGGAAAGGCACGTAGCCCAGGGGGTTGATCGTGTAGAAGTCGGTGCCGTCCGGTAGCTTGTGTGTCTTGGTGGGCGCGGCGATGGCTTCGTGCGGCAAGCCCGCTTCGTGCAGAACGATGTGCGGTGACATAGAACAGGCGCCGGGAGAGTAGTACAGCTTCATGGACGGTTTCCTTGGGTCAAAAGTCGAAGCCGCCATGGTAGGCCCAGCGGTGCGGGCGTGCTGTTGCGTGGGCAGAAACCATGCAGTTCAAGATGCTGCGCCCCGGTGCTGCAGGAGGCGTTGCAGCGCAGGATCACGCCGATCAGTCCATGGGCTGCGCTGCTGTGGTTCCCAGCACCACCGCCTCGGGCCGCTGCAGCAGGGCCTTGAGCAGCGGAGGCTCGAAGTGCCGGCGCACCGAGATGGCGTAGAAGTTTTCGTACAAATCGGGCACCACGCCGTATTCCACCAGGCGGCCGCTGCGCAGTTCGTCTTGCACCACCACGCTGGGCAGCAGGGCGATGCTGTCGGAGTCGCGCGCCAGCAGGCGCATCAGCGCCATGTCGTCCACCTCGGCGCGCAGCCGGTAGCGGATGCCGCGCTGCTCGCACATCAGGTCGAACGCGGCGCGGATGTCGTTGTCACGCCCGGGCAGCAGCAGCGGCGTATCGGCCAGGTCTTGTGGAAAGCGAAAGGGTTTGGCGCCAGGCCGCGCCTTGCCCACCAGGCTCACGGGCTGGCGCGCGATGCGCTGGCAGCGCCAGGGGTTGTCGGTGCTCGCGTGCACGCGCTGGTTTGACAAGATCAGGTCCAGCGTGTGCACGCGCAGGCGGGCCAGCAACTCCAGCAGGTTGCCCGAGTGCAGCACCAACTCGACGTCATCGCGTTCGAGCAGCGGATGCAAAAAGTTCTCTTGAAAATTGCGCGACAACGTGGCTACAGCCCCGATGCGCAGCACCTGGCGCTCGTCACGGTGGCCCTCGCGCATGAGCGCCATGAGCTCGTTGCCCGAGGCAAAAATCGACTCGGCATAGCCCAGCGCGAGCTGCCCTGCCTCGGTCAGCTGCAGGCTGCGGCCCACGCGCGCAAACAGCGGCTGGCCGAGCTGTTCTTCGAGCTGCCGGATCTGCGCCGACAGCGCCGATTGCGAGACATGCAGGTGCGTGGCTGCGCGCGTGAGGTTGCCCTCTTTGGCGACGGCCCAGAAGTAGTGCAGGTGGTGGAAGTTGAGGCGCGACACCAGTTGAACGTTCTTTTAAACAGTACAAAATGTGCTTAAAAATGCATTTTACAGAATGATTTCAGATCGGCAAAGTCACAGTATTCGTGAGAAAGGACACTGTGATGGCTGGATTTTTTTCGGTGAGCAGTGCGGACTTGCCCCTGTGGCACGCCGCGCTGGTGGGGGCCCCGGCGCTGTGGGCCGGGCTGGCGGCAGCGCTGGTGGCTGGCGTGGCCCGCAAAGACACAAGCCCGGTGGTGGCCTGGCGCATCGCAGGTGTGGCCAGCCTGGCTGCTCTGGTGGCTGCGGGTTTAGGCCTGCTGGCGGTGGCGCTGGGCTCGGCAGGCGTGGGCTACGGGGTCCGCGCCGATGTGGTCGGGGCACTGGTCATGCTGCTGGTGGCTTTTGTGGGCTGGGTCATCGTGCGCTACTCGCAGACCTACCTGCAGGGCGAACGGCGCGAGCTGCACTACGTGCGCTGGCTCCTGGCCACGCTGGCCACGGTGCTGGTGGTGGTGGCCACCGACCATCTGCTGGTGCTGGCCCTGGCCTGGACGGCCACCAGCCTCACGCTGCACCACCTGCTGATTTTCTTTGGTGACCGACCGGCGGCGGTGGTGGCCGCGCACAAGAAGTTCATCGTGGCGCGCCTGGCCGATGTGTGCATGCTGGGTGCCACGGCGCTGCTGTGGGTGGCTTATGGCACGCCGCACATCCACGCCATGCTGGCGCAGGCTGCGGACGCGCCCCTGCCAGGATCGGTGCAACTGGCCGTGGTGCTGCTGGCATGTACGGCGGTGCTCAAATGTGCGCAACTGCCGTTCCATGGCTGGCTCATCCAGGTGATGGAGGCGCCCACGCCGGTATCGGCCCTGCTGCATGCGGGCATCGTGAACCTGGGCGGCTTTGTGTTGCTGCGTTTTGCCCCGCTGGTGTCTGAGGTGCCTGCTGCGCAAACCCTGCTGGTGGTGGCTGGTGCAGCCACGGCCGTATTGGCGGCGCTGGTGATGACGACGCGCATCAGCATCAAGGTGATGCTGGCCTGGTCCACCTGTGCGCAGATGGGTTTCATGCTGATGCAGTGCGGCCTGGGGGCCTGGGACATGGCGCTGCTGCACCTGCTGGCGCACTCGCTCTACAAGGCACATGCCTTTTTGGGCGCAGGCGGTGCCGTGCGGCGTGCGCAACTGGTGCAGCTGACGCCGCAGGCGCCAGCCTGCGGGCTGGGCGCGACGCTGGTGGGTGCTGTCACCGGCATGGCCATGGTGCTTGTCGCCGGTGCTCTGTGGAGCCTGTGGATGCCGGGTTTGGTGGCATCGCCTGCGATGTGGGTGCTGGCGGGTGTGGTGTCGCTGGCGCTTACGCCCCTGGTGCGGGCGCAAGCACAAAGCGCCTCGTGGATCGCGTTGGCGGGTGCTGCGCTGTGTGTGGCGCTGACGTATTTCGGACTGCATGTGCTGCTGGGCGGTTGGCTGGGTATGCCAGCGCCGCAGCCGGTGACCGCACTCTGGGTGGGCGCTGCGCTGGCTTTTGTCGTCCTGTTCGTGTTGCAGTCGGTCGTCACCCTGGCCCCAGGAGGGGTGCTGGCGCAGCGCCTGTACCCGTGGTTCTACGGCGGGCTGTTCCTGGATGAAAAGTTCAACAGCCTGGCCTTTGCGCTGTGGGCACCGCCTACACCTGCGCGGCAGGCCACCGCTTTGCCCATGCTGTCCGTGGTGGCTGCCCCGCCCGCACACCTGCATCCCGCCGCCTCTGGAGTGACACCATGACCGCACTTGCCCAGGACATCGATCGGGCCTGCGCCTGCATTGCGCCCACTTGGCCGCTGGACCAGTTCATTGCCGTCAACCCTTACTGGGGCTGGGTCGATAAGCCCATGCCACAGGCGGCGGCGGCATTGGAGGCCTTGGGCGGCACGCGCCTGACCATGCCGCGCAACTGGTTCGCCGCGCAGTGGCAAGCGGGGCATTTGCAGCGCCAGCACCTGCAAGCAGCAGCAGAGCGTGCCGCTGGCGACACCGCCGCTGCAGGCCGTGTGGAGCAGGAGGTCAATGCCCTGGTGGCTGCGCTGGAAGCGCCCACTGCTCCCTCTTTGCACCGGCTGCCCCTCATCACGGATCTGCGCGATGCCGGTGTGCCCCCACGCCCTGGGGTGTCGTGGGCTGAGATGGTTACGCACCAGGTCAGCCAGCACTGCGCGGCATTTTTTGACACGCAGCAGGCCAGCTGGGGCATGCCGCAGTCGGCGGGCTTGTGGGGCACCTGGCGCCAGCAGTTGGCAGTCGACCATGGCCTGCCGTGGCACCACGGCCATGCGGCGCTGGCCCAGCGGCTGGCGGCTTTGCCCGGCGATGCGCGGGCGGTGATTGCGCAGGCGCTGGCCGGGCTGGGCATGGATGCGCGCGGCCAGGCCGCTTACCTGAGCGCAGTGCTCATGGCGATCGGCGGCTGGGGCGCCTGGTGCGCATATGAGCGCTGGCAGGCGCGGTTGGCAGGCAAAGACGACGACCAGCTGGAGCAGCTTTTGGCGATTCGCCTGACCTGGGAATGGTTGCTGCACGACGATGCGCCGACGGGTACGGTGCCCGCAGGCTGGGCCGCGCAGTGGAGTGCCGCCGATGCCCTGGCCCGGCAATGCGAGGGCGCCCAGGCGCTGGACTGGCTGCTGCAGGACGCGCTGGAGACGGCCTACCAGCAGCCCTTGCTGGCGGGGTTGTCGAAGGCTGCGGCGGCCCCCGTCAAAGCACCCCAAGTGCAGGCACTTTTTTGCATCGACGTGCGCTCGGAAGTCTTTCGCCGGGCGCTCGAAGGCGTGGATGCGAGTGTGCAAACCCGTGGCTTTGCCGGGTTCTTTGGCTTGCCCATCGCCTATGCGCCAGTGGGCAGTGCGCTGACCCGCCCGCAGCTGCCGGGTCTGCTGTCGCCCGCGCTGTGTGTGACTGAAAGCGCGGGCGATGCCCACCTGGCGCAGGTGCTGGCGGGCCAGCGGCGCCGTGCGCTGCAATGGCGTGCACGGTGGGACCAGTTCCGCGCTGCACCAGCGTCGGGTTTTAGCTTTGTGGAATCGCTGGGGCTGCTGTACGGTGCCCAGCTGGCCCGGCAAAGCCTGCCGTCGGGCGCAACGCCTGCGCGCTGGGAAGATGCGGGCCTGCCCCCTGCAGAGGCCGCCACACTGCGCCCCCAGATGCCCCAGGCCTTGAGCGCGCCCGAAGAGGGCGCTGCCATCGCCCACCGCGTGCTGACTGCCATGGGCCTGGTGCGCGATTTTGCCCCGCTGGTGCTGGTGGCCGGCCACGGCAGCCAGAGCGCCAACAATCCCCACGCAGCCGGGCTGGACTGCGGTGCTTGTGGCGGCCAAACCGGCGCGGTCAACGCCCGGGCGCTGGCCGACCTGCTCAACACCCCTGCGGTGCGCGAGCACCTGGCACCGCTCGGTATCACCATCCCTTCCAGCACGCACTTTGTGCCGGGCCTGCACAACACCACCACCGATGAATTGGTGCTGTTGGATGCCGATGCGGTGCCGCCCAGCCATACCGCCCGGCTAGAGCGCCTGCGGGCCTCTCTGCATGCCGCGGGACAGCGCGCGCGGGCAGAGCGGGCCGCCAGCCTGGGGCTGACAAGCTTCGCAGGCAACCCGCAGGCCTTGCTGCAATCGCTGCGCGAGCGCGCCAATGATTGGGCGCAGGTGCGGCCTGAGTGGGGTCTGGTCAACAACGCGGCCTTTATCGTCGCGCCGCGTGCGCGCAGCCAACATCTGAACTTGGGCGGCCGCGCGTTCTTGCACGACTACGACCACCGCCTGGACCCCGACAACGCGGTGCTCACGCTCATCATGACGGCGCCCATGGTGGTGACGAACTGGATCAACCTGCAGTACCACGCCTCCACCGTGGACAACCTGCGCTACGGCAGCGGCAACAAGCTGCTGCACAACGT
The DNA here is from genome assembly GCF_003096555.1 of Simplicispira sp. 125. Taxonomy (NCBI): domain Bacteria; kingdom Pseudomonadati; phylum Pseudomonadota; class Betaproteobacteria; order Burkholderiales; family Comamonadaceae; genus Simplicispira; species Simplicispira sp. 125. The sequence goes on from NZ_QEKM01000001.1 coordinate 3,166,042, forward strand.
GGTAGGCGGGCGGCTGGGCGTGTTTGAGGGCAATGGCGGTGACCTGCGCATTGGCCTGCCGATGCAGTCGCTGCACGACGGGCAGGTGCTGCGCCACACCCCGCTGCGCCTGAGCGTCTTCATCGAAGCCCCGCGCGAGGCCATCGATGCCGTGATGGCGCAACATGCGGTGGTGCGCGATCTGGTGGGCAATGGCTGGATGCACCTGTTCTGGCTGGAGCCCCAGGGCCCGCGCATGGCGCAGTGCTGGCAGGGGCGGTGGCTGGAGGTGACCCCGCTGGCTAGTCCGGCTGGGTGAGCGCTTCCAGTTGCGCCAGATAGTGCAGGGCGTGTGCCTGGTGGGCGCCGCACATCTCCACCGACGGCATGAGTCCAGCACACACCGCAGGTCGGGTGGGTTGGCTAAAGATCAGGCAGCGTGCGTCGTCGCCGAGCTGCACGCAGCGCACCCCGGCGGGCTTGCCCCGTGGCATGCCGGGAATCGGCGAGCTGATGGAGGGTGCGGTGCAGCAGGCGCCGCAGCCGGGGCGACAATCCATGTAACTATCGTTTCAATAGCTACCCGCGCTTGCCCAGTAAGCGCCAGTGGCTGTTTCTGCTTGAAGTTTCAAGCGTGACTCGCGTGCAGACGGTCTGCGGCCCACAGCACCTGCTCCACGACGCCGCGCACGCGCTGGCGGTGTGCCTCCTGCACCAATGCGCCGTGCTCATCGAAGGCGCTGGCGGCCTGGCCCAGGGCAAAGGCGCGCGGGGCCAGCCAGCATTCCAGGTTGATGAGCAGCGGCGCCAGATGGCTTTGCGAACGCAGACCACCCAGGGCGCCGTTGGACGCACTGAGCATGCCCACGACTTTGCCGCGAAAAGGTTTGACGCCATCCTGCCAAGCGGGGTCGCCCTTGACGGGACTCGACGCCCAGTCGATGGTGTTCTTGAGCAGCGCGGTGTAGCTGCCGTTGTATTCCGGCGAGCAGATAACCCAGGCCGGGTGCTCCCACAGCAGTTGTTTGAGGCGCAGCACATCGGGCGGTGTGCCACGTGCCTCCAGGTCTGCGTTGTACATCGGGATGTCAAAGTCCGACAGCTCCAGCAGGGTGGTGTCGGCGCCTGCATCGCGGGCCGCGTCGGCTGCTACCTGGGCCAGGCGGCGGTTGAAGGATTGCTGGCGGGTGCTGCCCGCGAAGACGAGAAGTTTCATGTCTGGCATTGGATCACAGGCCTGCCGCAGGAAAACTGCAGCCGGTACAAGCCCCTCGGTCGGGGGTGTGTTTCACGTGGAACACTGCGGCGCCATCTCCACGCAAAAACATCGGCACCACAGTGCATGCGCAAAGGTGGGAAAATTACGCCCCTGCGTCTGCTCCTGTGTGGGCGCGGTATCCGCCTTCGAAAAGTTCTCGGGCGGTTGTTTGTTGACTATCGGGCCCGTGGGCCCCGGAGCCTTGCATGTTGTACCCCCAGGAATTTGATGTCATCGTTGTCGGCGGAGGCCATGCAGGCACCGAAGCGGCGCTGGCTGCCGCGCGCATGGGCCGCCGCACGCTACTGCTCACGCACAACATCGAGACACTGGGGCAGATGAGTTGCAATCCGTCCATCGGGGGTATCGGCAAGGGCCATCTCGTGAAGGAAGTGGACGCGCTGGGTGGTGCCATGGCGCTGGCCACGGATGAGGCGGGGATCCAGTTTCGGATTTTGAACAGCAGCAAAGGCCCTGCAGTGCGCGCCACGCGGGCACAGGCCGATCGCATTCTGTACAAGGCTGCCATCCGGCGCATGCTGGAGAACCAGCCGAACCTGTGGTTGTTCCAACAGGCGGTGGACGATCTGATGGTGGAGGGTGACCGGGTGGTGGGCGCCGTCACGCAGGTGGGTATCCAGTTTCGCAGCCGCACGGTGGTGCTCACGGCAGGCACTTTTTTGGACGGCAAGATCCACGTAGGCCTGAACAACTATGCCGCAGGCCGCGCGGGTGACCCCCCTGCAGTGAGTCTTTCGAGCCGCCTCAAAGAGTTGCAGTTGCCGCAGGCGCGCCTGAAAACCGGCACGCCACCGCGCATCGATGGGCGCAGCATCGATTTTTCGAAATGCGAGGAGCAGCCCGGTGACGGTATGCTCGGCGGCATCAACGAAGGGCATGTGCCCGTGTTCAGCTTCATGGGGAATGCAGCCATGCACCCCCGGCAGGTGCCGTGCTGGATTACGCACACCAATGCGCGCACGCACGACATCATCCGCAGCGGCTTTGACCGCAGCCCCATGTTTACCGGCAAGATCGAAGGCGTGGGACCGCGCTACTGCCCGAGCGTGGAAGACAAGATCAACCGCTTTGCCGACAAGGAGAGCCACCAGATTTTCCTGGAGCCCGAAGGTCTGACGACGCACGAGTTCTACCCCAACGGCATCAGCACCAGCCTGCCCTTCGATATCCAGTACGACTTGGTGCGCAGCATGCAAGGGCTGGAGAATGCGCACATCCTGCGGCCCGGTTATGCCATCGAATACGATTATTTTGACCCGCGCGCACTCAAGAGCAGTTTTGAGACGCGCCAGATCCAGGGGTTGTTCTTTGCCGGGCAGATCAATGGAACCACAGGCTATGAAGAGGCTGCGGCCCAGGGTTTGTTTGCCGGTACCAATGCTGCACTGCAATGCCGGGGCGAGGCGGCCTGGCTGCCGGGGCGTGATGAGGCCTATCTGGGCGTGTTGGTGGACGACCTCATTACCAAGGGCGTGACCGAGCCCTACCGCATGTTTACCAGTCGGGCAGAGTTCCGCCTGCAACTGCGTGAAGACAACGCCGACATGCGCCTCACCGAAGCAGGGCGGCGTATGGGGCTGGTGGACGATGCGCGCTGGGATGTTTTTAGCCGAAAGCGCGATGCTGTTTCACGTGAAACGGAGCGCCTCAAGGCAACCTGGGTGAATCCGCGCAACTTGCCTGCGGCAGAGTCTGAGCGGGTGCTGGGCAAAAGCATCGAGCATGAGTACAACCTGTTCGAGTTGCTGCGCAGGCCCGATGTGGACTACGCCAATCTGATGTCGCTGGATGACGGCAAGTATGTTTCGCCCGATGTTTCACGTGAAACACTGGGTGTACTCAGCGAGGCTGTAGTGGAGCAGGTGGAGATCGCTGCAAAGTATGCGGGCTATATCGACCGGCAGAAGGGGGAGGTGGAGCGTGCAACGCACTTTGAAAAACTGCGCCTCCCGCCCGATCTGGACTATATGCAGGTGACGGCCCTGAGCATCGAGGCGCGCCAGGTGCTCAGCCGTCACCGGCCTGAAACCCTGGGCATGGCTTCGCGCATTACGGGCATTACGCCAGCGGCCATCTCCTTGTTGATGGTGCATCTGAAGAAGGGTGGCTTTAAAGATTTTGCTTTGACGCGCACTGGTCCGGTCGATGGCGAGGTTGCGGCATGAGTGCGGCACTGCAGGAGCGCCTGGAGGCGGGCGTCCAGTCCCTGGGGTTGGAGCTGGACGCTGCGCAAATTGCACACCTGATGGATTTTTGGGCCTTACTGCAAAAGTGGAACAAGGTTTACAACCTGACCGCCGTGCGCGACCCCGAGGAGATGTTGACGCACCACCTGCTCGATAGCCTGGCCGCTGTGCTGCCGTTGCAGCGGCATGTGGCGCAGGCGGGCCTGGCAGTGCCGGTGCGCCTGCTGGATGTGGGCTCTGGCGGCGGCTTGCCTGGTGTCGTTTTTGCGATCTGCTGCCCTGGGGTGGATGTGAGTTGTGTGGATACGGTGGGCAAGAAGGCTGCCTTCATCCAGCAAGTGGCGGTGCAGTTGCGCCTGTCCAACCTGCACGGTGTGCATGCCCGGGTGGAGTCGCTTGCCACACCTTTTGATGTGGTGAGTTGCCGGGCCTTTGCGGCATTGGCAGATTTCACCCATTGGTCCCGCGAGGCGCTGGCACCGCACGGCGTGTGGCTGGCGATGAAGGGCAAGCACCCGGAGGACGAACTGGCGGCGTTGCCCGCTGATGTGCAGGTGTTTCACGTGGAACAACTCGCGGTGCCGGGCTTGGGCGCCGAGCGCTGCATTGTCTGGATGCGCCCGGCAGCGCAAGATGGGCGGGGTGGGGCGGTCGCGTAAACTCGGGTGATTGGTGGTGCCCGTGTGTGCCAACCCCGTCATTGTCCGCGTGCGGGAAAAATTCGCAGGCGTGTTCTTCATCGGCTTTGGCATCACGCTGGCCTTTTCCAAGTAAAGCATCCTATGGCCAAGATTTTTTGCGTTGCAAATCAGAAGGGTGGTGTCGGCAAAACCACTACCACCGTCAATTTGGCGGCGGGGCTGGCCAAGATTGGCCAGCGCGTGCTGATGGTCGATCTGGACCCCCAGGGCAATGCCACCATGGGATCGGGCGTGGACAAACGCAGCCTGGAGCTCACGGTGTACGACGTGCTGCTCGAATCTTCCTCAGTGCAAGAGGCGGCTGTGTTGGCAGAAAAATGCGGTTACTGGGTGCTGGGCGCCAATCGTGAATTGGCCGGTGCCGAGGTGGAGCTGGTAGAACTGGAGCGCCGCGAAAAGCGACTCAAGACCGCACTGGCCCAGGTCGATGGTGACTACGATTTCGTGCTCATCGACTGTCCGCCGTCACTCTCGATGCTCACGCTCAATGGTCTGTGTTCGGCGCATGGCGTGGTCGTTCCCATGCAGTGCGAATATTTTGCGCTCGAAGGCCTGACCGATCTCGTCAACACCATCAAACAGGTGCATGCCAACCTCAATGCCGATCTGCAGATCATTGGCCTGCTGCGCGTCATGTTCGACCCGCGCATCACGCTGCAGCAGCAGGTGAGCGAACAGCTCAAGGACCATTTTGGCGACAAGGTGTTCCACACGGTGATCCCGCGCAACGTGCGCCTGGCCGAGGCACCCAGCTACGGCTTGCCTGGTGTCGTGTTCGACCCTGCGGCCAAGGGCAGCCAGGCCTTCGTGGAATTCGCCCAGGAAATGGTCGACCGCGTTCAGCGCATGCCCGCTCCCGCAAAAATTGAAGCGAAATTGGCTTCTGGCGCTTGATGGTCAAGCGTAGGCAGCTATCAAAACAATAGTACACAATCGTACATGGCATCTTCCAACATCCTGCTGCTGCCCGGGTGGCAGAATTCCGGGCCGGGGCATTGGCAAAGCCACTGGGAAACGTTACACGGCTACCAGCGCGTCGAGCAGCACGACTGGATGCGCCCGCTGCGTGGTGACTGGACAGCGCGGCTGGACGAGGTGGTGGTCGATGCCGACGGCCCCGTGGTGCTGGTGGCACACAGCCTGGGCTGCATTCTGACCGCGTGGTGGGCGGCACACTCGCAGCACACCGCCAAGGTCCGTGGCGCCTTGCTGGTGGCGCCGGGCGATGTCGAGCAGCCCGACGTGGCCGGGTACCTGCCCGGCTGGGCGCCCATTGCCCGCCAGCGCCTGCCTTTCCCGTGCGTGCTGGTGGGGAGCCGCAATGATCCCTATTGCCGCTTCGAGCGGGCGCAGGCGTTTGCCAATGGTTGGGGTGCGCGCTTCATCGATCTGGGGGCGCGCGGCCACATTAATGCCGAATCGAACCTCGGTGTCTGGCCTGAAGGCCAGACACTGTTGCACTCCTTGTTGAAAGACTGAATCCACCATGGTGACCAAAAAACCCAAAGGCCTCGGCCGTGGACTCGAAGCATTGCTAGGCCCCAAGGTGGCCGAAGCGGTGGAGCAGGCGCAGGCCGCCGATGCAGGCCTGCCCAGCAGCCTGCGCCTGGACGATATGGTGCCTGGCATGTACCAGCCGCGCACACGCATGGACGAGGGCGCTCTGTACGAGCTGGCCGAATCCATCAAGGCCCAGGGCATCATGCAGCCGATTCTGGTGCGCCGCCTGGCCGAGGGCGAGAGCGCGGGCAAGTATGAAATCATCGCGGGCGAGCGGCGTTTCCGTGCGGCGCGGCTGGCGGGGCTGGCCAGCGTGCCCGTGCTGGTGCGCGACGTGCCCAACGAGGCTGCCGCCGCCATGGCGCTCATCGAGAACATCCAGCGCGAAGACCTCAATCCGCTCGAAGAAGCCCAGGGCCTGCAGCGGCTGGTGAAAGAGTTTGGCCTGACGCACGAACTGGCGGCCCAGGCCGTGGGCCGCTCGCGCAGCGCAGCCAGCAATCTGCTGCGCCTGCTCAACCTGGCCGAACCGGTGCAGACCATGCTGATGGCCGGCGACATCGACATGGGCCATGCGCGTGCGCTGCTGTCGCTCGACCGTGCGGCGCAGATCACGGCGGGCAGCCAGATCGCGGCCAAGAAGCTCTCGGTGCGCGAGGCCGAGGCCCTGGTCAAGCGCATTGGCGCCGATTTCAGCCTGGTGCCGCAAAAGCCCAAAAAGGAAAAATCCCGCGACCTCAAGCGTGTGGAAGAAGAGTTGTCTGACCTGCTCATGGCCGACGTGGAAGTGCGCGTGAAAAAGCGCGTGAAGCGGGCAGGGCGCATGGAAGACATGGGTGAGCTGGCGATCCAGTTCGGTTCGCTCGAGGCTCTCAACGGCCTGATCGACAGGCTGCGCGGTCATTGAATTCCCGTGGTGTGACATAGCGCACGCCACGCTGCGCTGCGGGCGTGCGCGTGGTATGAAAAGCACCGCGGTCGGCCTACACTGGTACGTGGACACGGGAGAGGCGGCGCATGCAGCGCCCGCTGCCCGGGTTGCTTGTATCGGAGCCGGCATGACCCCTTTTTACCGCCCCTTCTCTTGTTTGTTGCTGGCACTGTGCCAGCACACCATCGCTGGGCGTTGAATCCATGGCCTGGCTGCGGCGTCCTCCCTGGCCTTTGCCCGCGCTGCTGGCCTGGGGCAGTGCCTGGTTGCTGTTTCTGGGGCTGCAGCGTGTTACGACGTCTGTACTGGCTTTGTTGCTGGCCTGCACTCTGGCTACAGCAGCGAGCGTGCTGGGCAGCAACTGGTGGCGGCGCGGGTTGATCGCCGCCGGGTTTCCGCTGGCACTGGCCCTGGCGGGCGGCGCGGCGGTGCCCGCCTGGGCCTGGCTGGTGCCGCTCGTATTGTTGGCGTTGGTTTATCCGCTCAATACCTGGCGCGATGCGCCCCTGTTTCCCACGCCACCCAACGCCTTGCAAAGTCTGGCCGCCCAGGTGCCGCTGGCACCGGGCGCGCGCGTGCTCGATGCTGGTTGCGGCCTGGGCGATGGACTGCGTGCTTTGCGCAGCGCCTACCCCCAAGCCCGGCTGGAAGGAGTGGAATGGAGTTGGCCGCTGCGCTTTCTGTGCGCCTTGCGTTGCCCCTGGGCCCAGGTGCGCCGGGGCGACATGTGGCGTACCGACTGGAGTGCCTACCAACTGGTGTATCTTTTCCAACGCCCGGAAAGCATGGCCCGTGCCGCCGCCAAGGCACAGGCCGAAATGGCGCCAGGCACCTGGCTGGTGAGCCTGGAATTTGCCGTGCCCGGCGTACTGCCGCAAGCGCAGCTGCGCTTGCCGGGCAACCGGGTGGTCTGGATTTACCGCATGCCTTTGTGCGCGAGTACGCGACGAACGGCGGAGGTGGCGCATGGCTGATCAAGTGCGTTCTTGTCCTGGTCGTGGCGCCTGCTTTTGGAGAAGCTGCAGACAGCTTCTTACACAAAATGGTCTGGATACAGGCAGAAATAAAGGGTTGCATTTGCTACATTCCCTGCTGGCTGCTGAAACACCAAGAACCAGATACCAGCAGCCGGGGGCTATGCCGTTTGCGCAGTCAAGGCGCGCCAGAGGGGGCGCGAGCGTCGATGCGGCCGCCCTTGCCTGTGCATCCTCGGCGCTGCGGCCTGACCGCAGTGGTGGTGGGGTGGCCGGGCCTTTCCTGGTCGACCCATTCAATTCACTGCAAGGACATCCATGAAATTCTGGCCATTGCCGCACGCCCGACTGTGGGGCGCACTCGTTCTGGGCATCGCCCTGACCGGCTGCGCCAACATGCAAAGCCACGACAAGTTGGCTTCCGAGATGCAAACCGCAGGCCAGACCAATGGCATCCCCGCCGCGCTGGCGCGGCTGGAGGCCTCGGCCACTACAGCCGACGAGAAGGCGGCGCTGCTTTACAACATGGAACGCGGCGAGCTGCTGCGCATGGACCGCCGCTACGAAGACAGCACGGGCGCCTTCATGCTGGCCGACACCAAGGTCAAAGAGTGGGAAGAAACCGCCCAGACCAATCCCAGCAAGCTCATGGGCACCGTGGGCGCTGCGCTGATCAGCGAGCGCCTGAAGGCGTATGAAGGCCAGGATTATGAAAAAGTCTGGCTGACCACGCGCCTGGCGCTCAACCGCCTGGCGGTGGGCGATTTTGAAAACGCCCGCGTGGACATCAAGCGCACCCACGAGCGCGAAGCCATCATTGCCGAGTTCCGTGCCAAGGAAACCCTGGCAGCCGAAGAAGAAGCCAAGTCCAAGGGAGCCGCTTCCGGCAGCAAGGAGATCAACGGCTATCCCGTCGAGACGCTGAACGACCCCGAGGTGCTGGCGCTCAAGAATGGCTACTCCAACGCCCTGTCGCACTACCTGGCGGGCTTCCTGTACGAAGTGCTGGGCGAATCGGGCCTGGCCGCACCCGGCTACCGCAAGGCGATTGAACTCAAGCCCGAAACCGGCGTGCTCGAAGAAGGCCTGCGCGGCCTGGACAGCCGCACCAGCTTCACTTGGAAGCGCCGCCAGCGCATGACCGACGTGCTCTTCCTGGTTGAAGCGGGCGATGCCCCGGCGCGCAAACCCAAGGCCTTTACGCTGCCTGTGCCCACGGGCAGTGGTCTGGTAACTGCCAGCCTGTCCTACCCGGTGATCGAGCCCTCGAATGACCCCTTGCTGAGCCAGCTCTCGGTGGCCGGTTACGACTTCAAGCTGGAAAAAGTCGTGGACGTGAACGTCATGGCACGCCGCGCCCTGAAGGACGAAATGCCGGGTATGGTGTTTCGTGGCGTCACCCGCGCCATTGCCAAGGGCGTGCTGCAGAACGAACTGCAAAAACGCGGCGGCCTGATCGGTGGCCTCATCGGCGCTGCCGCCTCCGTGGCGACCGAACAGGCGGACGACCGCATGTGGCGCATGCTGCCCGGCCGCGTGTACGTGGCCCGCGGCTACCTGCCGCCCGGTGAGCACCGCATCAGCATCAATGGCCGTCTGATCGACCAGCCCATCCAGATCGATGGCCAGTACGCCTTGGTGCCATTGCGTATTTACCACAACAGCGTGCTGACCGGCCAGGTGGCCAGCATCGGCCAACTGGCCGCGCAGGCCGCAGCGCCCGCACCGCAAAAACCTGCCGTGGTGGAAGCCGCAAAGCCGGAAAAACCGGTGCGTGCACGCCGTCCAGCCCGTACCCCACGCCCGGTCGCCGCTCCTGCGGCCCAGTAAGGCATTGAATTGACAGCAACTCCTCGAAAGGAACACCGCATGACCCCCCGCATGACCCTGGCCGCCTTGTGCACGGCCATTCTGACGCTGGCCGGTGGCGCACAGGCCCAGCAGCACGACCCGGCCACACCGGTTGCGGTGGCCTCCAAGGTTGCGCTGCGTGGCGAAGCCAACAACATCGCTGTGCGCGAGATCCGCATCGTGCGCAAGAACGACGTGCTGGTGGTTCAGGCCGACCTGGCCAACATGGGCCGCAGCGACCGCACCGTGTTCTACCGCTTCAAGTGGCTGGACAACGTGGGCAACCAGGTGGGCGACGGTGAGTCGTGGAAGCAGCTGGGCGTGCTGGGTCTGGGCCAGCAGACCATCAAGAGCGTGGCGCCCGGCGGCGCAGCCACCGATTTCCGGATTGAGATGAACGTAGAAACGCGCTGAGCGCAGCGCCTTGCAGGAGAAAACCATGAAAAAGACTTTCCAACGCCCCCTCGCCTGGGGTCTGGCGGCAGCCACGCTGCTGCTGGCTGGTTGCCAGAACCTCTCGTCTCCCGTGATCCGCTTTGACCGCCAGGTCAACTACGGCGACGCCAAGGGCGTGGAGCTGGTGACCAACGAGTTCGGCTCGTCCGATCTGCAGATGATTGCCGAGAAGATGACCGGCAGCCTGCTGGAGACCGGCATCTTCCAGGGCCGTCCCACGGTCACCATCTCCACGGTGAAGAACAAGACCAGCGAGTACATCGACACGACCAATGTGATGAACTCCATCCAGACCGCGCTGGTCAAGTCAGGCAAGGTGCGTTTTGTGCGCTCCATCAAGGAAATGCAGTCGGGCGTGGACGAGCTGCAGCGCCAGAACCAGAGCGGTCTGTACAAGCAGAACAGCACCGCAAAAATCGGCAACATGACGGCCGCCAAATACAGCATGGAAGGGGAGCTGACCAGCATCGTCAAGCAAAGTGCCTCGACCAAGGATGTGTACTACAAGTTCACGCTCAAGCTGTTTGACGTGGAAGAAGGCACCATCGAATGGCAGGACGAAAAAGAAATCCGCAAAACCAGCACACGCTGAGCCAGGAGCCCACCATGCAACGCAAAACCACTTTGAACGCGGCCCTGGCCGTCCTGGCCGCTACGGCCCTGGCCTGGGGCAGCGCGGCCCAGGCCCAGAACGCGGCCCCCCGCATTGCGGTCACCGATCTGGCTTACGCCCAGCGCGTGTCCGAGTATTTCATGGCGGGCCAGTATCAGCGCAGCAGCCAGATGAGCGCGCAGGGCAGCAGCGGCGGTGGCTACAGCAATGGGCCTTACAGCGGCTCGGGCTCGCACCACAGCCAGGGTTCCATGCAGGCCTCCGAGCAGGCCAGCGGTACCTACGTGGCCGGGCGCTACAGCTACATCGAGATGCGCGAACTGGGGGGCTACACCAACGACATCAAGGGCGCCATCCTGCAAGGCACTTACTTCAAGCTGGTGCAGGGCAAGGGTTTTGACGCGGGTGCGCCGCAAAACTCCAAGGCAGAGCAGGTCCTCAACCAGGTGCAGGGCGGCAAGATGGCCAAGCCGGTGCGCCAGAATGATGTGACCGACGTGATTGCCCGTATCAAGAAGGGCGAGTTCAAGGGCGCAGACTACGTGCTGTTCGGCGTGGTCTCCAGCATCGAGTTCACCGATGCGCTCTCGCCCTTGCAGGGCACGACCAGCGCGACGCGCCAGTACGGCCTGCAACTGCTGGCCGACTTTTCGCTGATCAACACCAAAACGTATGAAATCAAGGCAGCGTTTTCGGCACAGGGCGCGGGCAATGACACCAAGATCCTGTCGAACCGGGGCGACATTGCGCCGCCCAATCGCTCCAAGGTCATGAAGGAAACCTCGATCAGCCTGGCGAACGACGTGTACCAGCAGTTGGCCGGGCAACTGGGCTACACCGACGCCAACCTCGCGCGCGGCGTGCGCTCGGCGCCGCCGCCCCTGCCGGGCGGTGGCCAGCCGTATCCGGGGCAGCCCATGCCCGCGCCCCAGCCGCAAGAGCAGGTCATCATCCTGCGCTGATGGCGGGCTGGCGTGGCCTGTCCTAAGGCAGCTTCCCAGGCCAGCCCGGTGCTGGCCTTTTTCTTGGGCGCGGCGCTGGCGTTGGGGGGCTGCGCCCGCCCGCCAGCGGTTTCAACGTTGGAGAGCGTCCAGGCGGTCGAGGGATCGGCATCCGCATTCCAGGTGCACCCGCTTCCCGCAGCGCAGGGCGCCACCTTGCTGGCCCTGGAACGCGCACCCCGGGTGCTGCCCTTGCGCTACCGCGTCATCGTGGTGCCTGGCTCAGGCTGTGCGGGTATGGGGGCCTGGGCCGACCGTTACTTTGCCGGGCTGCTGCACGCCCAGGTGCTGGTGTTGCACAAGCGTGGCGTGCACCCCCATGCGCGCACCGCGCCGGGTGATTGTCCGGCGTCCTTTGTGCAGTCCGATGCCCTGTCCACATGGCAGGCGGATGCACAGACCGCCGTGCGGGCCTGGCAGGCCTCTTTGCCGGGCGGCGATGTATTGCCCACGGTCTTGGTGGGTATTTCTGAAGGGGCCGAGTTGTTGCCCGCCCTGGCGCCCGAGGTGCCGCGGCTGGCCGGTCTGGTGCTGCTCTCGGCCAGTGGCCTGGACCCGCACGAAGCGGCCGCGCTGCAGGCAAAGCGCCTGGGCGCCCTGACCGAATGGGAAGCCCTGGACCGCTTGCAGGCCAGCCCTGCGCGGGGCAGCACCGTGGCCCAGGGCCGCAGCCTGCGCTACTGGCGCGACCTGTGGCATTGGCGCCTGGCCGAGCCTCTGCGCAACGGCCCCTGGCCGCTGCTGCAGGTATGGGGCGAGGCCGATGCCTTGGTGCCCCAAGAGGCCTACCAGGCCTTTGCCCGGCGCGCCCAAGGGCGGGCGGCGCCGTACTGCGCCCGCAGCCTGCCCGGCACAGACCACGGCCTGCAGACCGCCACGCGGGATGGCGTGCAGCAGGTATGGGCCTGGCTGGAGCAATGGGCGCGGCAACCGGCTCTGGGGTTGTGCGCCCCGTTGCAGCGCTGAACGGAAGGGCTCGTGGCCTGTAATGTAGGGTTGTCCGCGTCAGCGCGGGCGCTGCATGCGAAAGCGCTGCTGTGGCCCCACCGTGAAGTAGTCCGCAGGCCCACCGGCCCGCAAAATGGGCGCCGCCTGTGCCGTGTCGTAAATGCCGTCCTTCAGCAGAGCCTTGTCGATATACACCGCCACCACCTCGCCCAGCACCAGCCAGGTGGGTACAGTCTGGCCGTCGGCGCGCTGCAACTGCACGATTTGGGTGCAGCGGCATTCGAAGCTGACGGGGCTCTCCTGCACCCGTGGCGCGCCGATCAGACGCGAGGGCGCAGGGGTCAGCCCGGCCAGTGCAAATTCATCCGTTTCTGGGGGCACGCTGGCGCTGGTCTGGTTCATGGCCTCGGCCAGGGGGTGCGTCGCCAGGCTCCAGCCAAATTCACCCGTCGCTTCGATGTTGCGCAGTGTGTCCTTGGCCCCGATGCTGGCAAAGCCGATGATGGGAGGCACGTAGTTGAACGCACTGAAAAAACTGTAGGGCGCCAGGTTCAGGCTGCCGTCGGGTGCGCGGGTGGAAATCCAGCCGATAGGGCGCGGCCCCACGATGGCGTTGAAAGGATCGTGCGGCAGGCCGTGGCCCAGGCGCGGTTCATAGAAATGGGTGTCGGTGTTCATGGTAGGGTCTGGATTTTTTTGCTACTCAAAATATAGCTGTTGGCGCTTGCTGGATAAGCGCTAGAAGCCAAAAACACTGAAACCCTGCAGAGCCTCGGCTCAACGCAGCGCCAGCGGTGCGGCGTCTGCGCCGAGCTGAAACACGCCCACGGCCGCCACCAGCTGGCGTGCGTGCTGGTCCAGGCTGTCGGCGGTGGCGGACGATTCTTCCACCAGCGCGGCATTTTGCTGCGTGACCTGGTCGAGCTGCTCCAGGTTGCTCGCCTGTTCTTCGGTGCGCTGAGGCAGGTCAAGGCTACCCGTCGCCACCTCGCTCGCGCCAGTGGCAATGCTGTTGCTGCTCTTGCGCACCCGCTGCTCGGTGGGCGCATTGCCAAACGTTTGTGTCGCACTGAACTGGGCCTGCATGGCCTCGGTGGAGCGCGCCTGCAGCGCTTCGCGTGGGGCGCGGGCGTCTTCATTGCCCGAGAGCAGGTTGGCCGACTGGGCGCGCTGCAGCTGCATCAGTTGAATTTCCTGTGCGGCCGCGATGGCCGGGGCCACGCCGGAGAGCGCGGTCGCCGACCGGGCCAAAGACGCCAGGCCGGTCGAAAGCACCAGTCCCAAGGGCACGGCCAGCATGGCCAGGATCAGCCGACCCACCAAGAGGAATTTACGCGACAGACGCAGGTCGTTGATCAGCTGTTGCATGGCATGCCCTTCAAAAACGGGTTTGCGTTTTTTCGGAGGCCGCATTGGGCCGGTATCGATGCGCGTGTCTCCATTCCAAGTCTTGGATAGGAGCGCCCACGGGCAGGCAGCGGGCCAAGGAAGCGCGCCCCATTTTGCGCCAGACCATGCCGTTTGCTTTCGGCAAAACCCGTAGTTTCAGGCGGTGTCGGGCGCAAAGGATGCTTGCTGCGCCGGGCCCAGCCAACGCCTCAGGGAGTCACAGGGGGCGCCGCAGGTGCCGCCCCGTGCCCATGGCCGATCGCCCTGCGGGTGTCTCTGCAGAGAGGAATTTTCAGCCGCGCTGGTCCTGGGGTGGCTCATTCATCTTGCGGCGGATCACTACGGCAAACGCCAGAATGCCCACCAGCATCATGGCGATGCCGATGATGCTCATCAACCCGTAGTCGGTCGAGAAAAGGTCGGTCAAGGCTTTCATGGCAGTCGCTCCCAGTTAAATACACAAATTATTTAAGGTTATTGTGCGGGCCGGAAGGCCTTTTTACGTTGACGCAAGTCAACGTATGCCCTGCTTGGAGTGGGGCTATTGGCGCATAAGCGTGGCCTGGCCCCGAGAAAACGCCCGCGCGCCAGTCGGCTGCGGGTCTGCCCGCATGCTGCGCCCCACAACCCCCACCAGGAAAAGCTTGCGGACAAGTTCTAAGATCCGTCCCATGACCACGACTACTGCGGGCACGCTCGGCCCTGTCCCCCTGCGCAAAGATGCACACACCATCGGCCTCATTGGTCTGGCGCATGGCACCTCGCATTTTTTCCACCTGCTGCTGCCGCCGCTGTTTCCCTGGCTGATTGATGAGTTTGGCCTGAGCTACTCGGAGCTGGGCCTGCTGGTGTCGGTGTTTTTCGTGGTCTCGGGCGTCGGGCAGGCGCTGGCCGGTTTTGTGGTGGACCGTGTGGGCGCGCGCCCCGTGCTGTTTTTGGCGCTGTGCAGCTTTGTCCTGGCGGCTGTATCGGCCGGGCTGGCGCAGGGCTATGGCGGCCTGATGCTGGCCTCGGCCCTGGCCGGGCTGGGCAATGCGCCGTTTCATCCGGTGGATTTCACCATTTTGAACAAGCGCGTATCGCCCCAGCGCCTGGGTCATGGCTTCTCCGTGCACGGCATCAGCGGCAACCTGGGCTGGGCGGCTGCACCTGTTTTCATGGCGGGTATTGCCGCAGCCACCGGCTCCTGGCGCACGGCCTGCTTTGCGGCGGCGGTGCTGGCCGCCTGCGTGCTGGCGCTGCTGCTGTGGCAGCGCGCGGCCATTGACGACCGCCAGGGCAGCTGGGCGCACCAGGCCAAGGGCGGCAGCGCGGCGCCCGCCGAGCACCCTATGGCATTTCTGCGCCTGCCCTCGGTGTGGATGTGCTTCTCGTTCTTCTTCTGGAGCACCTGTGCCCTGAGCGCCATCCAGAGCTTTGCCAGCCCTGCATTGCAAAAGATGTACGGCCTGCCGCTGAGCGTCACGGCCATGGTGGTGACGGGCTACATGCTGTGTGGTGCCGCCGGCATGGTGGTGGGCGGCTTTCTGGTGGGCCGCGTGGAGCGGCTGGAGAGGGTGATCGGCATCTGTCTGATGGCCTCGGCCGCGCTGCTGGTGCTGGCAGGCAGTGGCGTGCTGCCCGGCATGGCGGTGCTGGCCGTGACATCGCTGGCGGGCCTGGGCACCGGGCTGGCCGGCCCCTCGCGCGACATGCTCATCAAGCAAGCCGCCCCGCCGGGCGCCACAGGCCGCGTGTATGGCACGGTGTATTCGGGCCTGGACCTGGGCTTTGCACTGGCCGCCCCGGTGTTTGGCGCGCTGCTCGACCGGGGCTGGATCAGCGGCATCTTCTACGGCTCAGCGCTGGCGCTGGCGCTGGGCGTGGCGTCGGCGGCACTGGTGGGTGGGGGCGTGGCGGCGCGCAGGCTGCGGGCCGTGTGACACCGCACAAAATTTTGCCAAAAATGCCTGTAACGCAATAAATACAAGCGCTTGCAGCTATATAAAAAATAGCATTAAGCGCATGCCTACAGGGTAAAAATCTTGCCCGGGTTCAGGATGTTCTTCGGGTCCAGGGCTTGCTTGATGGCGCGCATCATGTTCACCGCGCCACTGCCCGCCTCGTCCCGCAGGAAGCCCATTTTGTGGATGCCCACGCCGTGCTCGCCCGTGCAGGTACCGCCCATGGACAGTGCGCGGGCGACCAGGGTGTGGTTCAGGGCCTCGGCGCGCTCGCGTTCTTCGGGCCGGTTCGGGTCGATGAGGTAGCCGAAGTGGAAGTTGCCGTCGCCCACATGGCCGACCAGAAAATAGGGCAGGCCACTGGCATCGGCCTCTGCAATGGAGTCGAGCAGGCAGTCGGCCAGGCGCGAGATGGGCACGCAGGTGTCGGTGGAAATGGCGCGGCAACCCGGGCGGCTTTGCACGGCCGCAAAGTAGGCGTTGTGCCGTGCAGCCCACAGGCGTGTGCGCTCTTCGGGCGTGCTGGCCCACTCAAAGGCGTTGCCGCCGTGTTCCTTGGCGAGCTCTTGCACGGTTTCGGCCTGCTCTTGCACGCTGGCGGGGGAGCCGTGAAACTCCATCAGCAGCATGGGCTCTTCGCGCAAGCCCAGTTTGCTGTGCTGGTTGACCATGCGCACCGAGTGGGCGTCGATGAGCTCACAGCGCGCAATGGGCACGCCCAGCTGGATGGTCTGGATGACGGTGTGCACCGCCGCTTCGATGCTCGGGAACGAACACACTGCCGCCGACACCGCCTCGGGCAGCGGATACAGGCGCACGGTCACTTCCGTGATGACGCCCAGCGTGCCTTCGCTGCCCACGATCAGGCGCGTGAGGTCATAACCAGCGCTGCTCTTCTTGGCGCGCGTACCGGTGCGCAGCACCTCGCCCAGGGCGGTCACCACTTCCAGCGCCAGCACGTTCTCGCGCATGGTGCCGTAGCGCACGGCGTTGGTGCCGCTGGCGCGCGTGGCGGCCATGCCGCCAATGCTGGCGTCGGCGCCGGGGTCGATGGGGAAGAACAGGCCTGTGTCCTTGATCGCGTCGTTGAGCTGCTTGCGCGTGATGCCGGGTTGCACCGTCACGGTCAGGTCTTCGGCATTGATGGAAAGTACCCGGTTCATGCGGTTCACATCGATGCTGATGCCGCCTTGCACCGCCAGCAGGTGGCCCTCGAGCGAAGAACCTGCGGCATAGGGAATGACGGGTACGGCGTATTCATCGGCCAGGCGCAAGGCGTCTTGCACGTCCTGCGTATTTTCGGCAAACACCACGGCCGAGGGGGGCGGGGCTTGCAGTGAGCCTTCGTCGCGCCCGTGCTGTTCGCGCACAGAAAGCGCCGTAGAGCATTGCGCGCCAAAGCGCTGTTGCAGCGCCTCCAGAAAAGCCTGCGGCACGGGCCGCAGGGCAATGGTGGGAAGCAGGTGAGAGGCTTGTGTGGGGGCATTCATCGGTGGTCTCCAGTGCGTTCAAAAGAATACCACCGGGCCCCCTGCGCTGCACCCTGCCCGTCACCGGCGTGTCAGGGTGCGCATGGTTTCGTCAGGGCTTGGCGCCTTCGTCGAATTCGTTGCGTGACAGAGCGCCGTCGTGGTTGGTGTCGAGCTGCTCAAAGCGGTTGCCAATGGCTGGCAGTGTTTTGGCTTCTTCGGCGCTGAGCTTGCCGTCACCGTTGGTATCGGCGCGGTCAAAGGCGGCGCTGGCAGGGGAGGGGGCCGCCGTAGGGCTGGTGTGGCCGGAAGGGGATTTGGGCATCGCGCCCGTGGTGAAGGGGCTTTGGCCCGTGGTTTGTGCGGGTGCGGTGGGTGACGGGCTGGTTTGGGCATGCAGCGATGCGCTGCCGCCCAGCGCCATCGCGGTGATCAGCATCACGCTGCGGGTATCAAAAAATTGGGGGCTCAAAAATGTGGTTCGTTTCATGGGTGGCGTCCTTTGCCAGAGTTGATCAGGACTTCATTGCACTGCAGCAAGGCGCCCGGCGCTAGCACTTTTGCCTGCTGTTGCCTGCACCAACATTTGTGCGCGCGGTGTAAGAGCGTGTTCATACCAGGGTGTTTCGATGGTCAGCGACAATGCGGACCTGATTGCACGCAAGGACGTTTTCATGGGCAAACGACTCACACAGATCGCCACGCGCACGGGCGACGATGGCACCACCGGCCTGGGCGATAACACGCGCGTACCCAAGCACCACCTGCGGGTGCAGGCCATGGGCGATGTGGATGAACTGAACTCGCACATCGGCCTGCTGATGTGCGAACCTTTGCCGCAAGAGGTGCGCGAGCTGCTCATTGACGTGCAGCACCAGCTGTTCAATCTGGGCGGTGAACTGTCCATTCCCGGGTTTGAGTTGCTCAAAGACGCAGCGGTGCTGCAACTGGACCAGGCACTCGAAGTCCACAACGCCACGCTGCCGCGCCTGCAGGAATTTATCTTGCCCGCCGGCACCCGCGCCGCCGCGCAGGCCCATGTGTGCCGCACCGTGGCCCGCCGCGCCGAGCGTGCCGTCGTGGCGCTGGGCAGCCAGGAGGCTGTGCGCGAAGCGCCGCGCCACTACCTCAATCGCCTGTCAGACCTGATGTTCGTGCTTTCGCGCGTGCTCAACCGCATGGATGGCGGCGACGACGTGTACTGGAAAAGCGAGCGTCTGGCGCGCTCAGCACAAGACTAGCGCAAGGCCAGATTCGTTATCAAAAACAAAAACGAAGTTACAGGCGACTTCTTTATCGGGCCGAAGCTTTCCCCCTTGATTTTTAGCGAACGACTGACCCCGTACGTTCCGTACGACAAACGCGCTGCCAGCGCGGGCGCACGCTAAACGGGCAAAATGCTTGATTTGCAAGCATTTGTATCCGAACCGGGGGACATATGAAGATGGGTGATCTGAAGATTGGCACGCGCCTGGGACTGACGTTCGGGCTGCTCATCGTGATGATGCTGGCCATTGTGGTGGTCGGCTTGCTGCGTTTTAGCTCGGTGGCGCAGGTCAATACCCGCATCATCGAAGAGGACTGGGTCAAGGCCGAGGCGGCTAACGTCGTTAACGTCACCACGCGGGCCAACGCCCGCCGCACCACAGAGCTGGTGCTGGTGACCGACGACGCCCAGCTCCAGGTCATCAAGGCCGACATTGCCGCTAACAAGAAAGCCATTGACGACGCCCTGGCGACGCTGGAGCAGAAGGTGCACCTGTCCGAAGGCAAGGCTCTGCTCGCCCGGCTCAAGGACCTGCGCGGCAAATATGTACAGTCGTTCACCCGGGTGGCACAACTGGTCGATGCAGGCGACCGCGAGGGTGCTGTCCAGTTGCTCAAGACCGAGACCCTGCCCTCGCTCGATGCATTGCAGGAGCCCATCAATGGCCTCACGGCGCTGCAGAAAAAGCTGGCCGAGACCGACGGGGCGCAAGTGTTGGCCGACATCCGCAGTGCCCGCACCATCATGCTGGTGCTGGGCCTTGCGGGCCTGCTGGTGGGTACGGCCTTGGCGTATGGCATCACCGTGTCCATCACCCGCCCGCTGCGCCGTGCCGTGAGCGTGGCGCAAAGCGTTGCCGCCGGAGACCTGGGCAGTCAGATCGAGGTGACGGGCCGCGACGAGACCGGCGAACTGCTGCAGGCACTGAGCTACATGAACGGCAGCCTGGTGCGCATCGTCTCCGAGGTGAGCCGGGGCTCCGAGGCCATTGCAACGGCTACCAGCCAGATTGCTGCGGGCAACACCGACCTGTCGTCGCGCACCGAGGAGCAGGCCAGTGCGCTGGAGCAGACGGCCGCCTCGATGGAAGAGCTGGCCGATACCGTCAAACAGAACTACCAGCACGGCAAACACGCCAACCAGATCGCCGAATCGGCCTCGCAGGTGGCGGTGCAGGGCGGCGCCGTGGTCTCGCAGGTGGTGCAGACCATGGAGCAGATCAACACCTCCTCGCGCAAGATCGCCGACATCATCGGCGTGATCGACTCCATCGCCTTCCAGACCAACATCTTGGCGCTCAACGCCGCCGTCGAGGCGGCGCGCGCAGGCGAGGAGGGCCGTGGTTTTGCCGTGGTGGCCAGCGAGGTGCGCAGCCTGGCGGGCCGCTCGGCCTCCGCCGCCAAGGAGATCAAAGGCCTGATCGAAACCTCGCTGAGCAACGTCACTGCGGGTTGCCAGCAGGTCGAGCGCGCCGGCAGCACCATGGACGAAATCGTGGTCAGCGTGCGCCGGGTGACCGACATCATGGGCGAGATCACCTTGGCCGCCCAGGATCAGTCGTCCGGCATTGACCAGATCAACCAGGCCATGGGCCAGATGGACCAGGTCACGCAGTCGAACGCGGCTCTGGTGGAAGAGGCGGCCGCGGCAGCGCAGTCCCTGGAGCACCAGGCGCAGGGCCTGGTGCGCACCATCAGCGTGTTCAAACTGGGCCCGCAGGGCGCCCCCGCCCTGGCCTACCAGTCCACAACGGCCTGAGCCTACCCACCAGAAAACCCGATAACGGAGAACAGGCAGTGGCTTATTTTGAATGGGCACAGGACATGGAAATCGACCAGGGACCGGTCGATCAGGACCACCAGACGCTGGTCCGGCAGGTTAATGAGCTGCACACGGCCACCAGCGAGGGCCGGGGCCAGGAGATCGTGGCCCGGCTGCTGGACGATCTGGTGCGCGACACCATCGAGCACATCCGGCGCGAGGAGCGCTGGATGGAGACCCTGAACTATCCGGGCTTGGCCGAGCACAAGGCCGGACACGAACGCTTCGTGGCCGATCTGCGTGCCCTGCAGGCCCAGTACGCGGCCGGCAGCATCACCGTGGCGCCCCGGCTCTCGTCCTTGCTGCGCGACTGGCTGTCATTGCACATCCGGCGCTACGACAAGGACATCGCGGTCCATTTGCGCAAGATGAAGCGCGAAGCGGCACGGACGCCCCGGGCAAGCGCCTGAACCGTACCCCAATCGCTAGGACGCCGTCCAAGACCAGCGGCACAGCCGCACAGGGGGATGAACCTTATTTTGGCGCCAGAATCGCCATGGTGATGCGCGAAACACAAGTGAGTTCACCCGCATCGTTCACCATGTCGATCTGCCACACCTGTGTCGTGCGGCCGATGTGCACGGCGCGTGCCGTGCCCGTCACCCAGCCGCTGGTGGCGGCGCGCAAGTGGTTGGCGTTGATGTCGAGGCCCACGCCGCGGTGGCCTTCAGGGCTGGCGTAAAAGGCGCCGATCGAACCCAGGGTTTCGGCCAGTACCACACTGACGCCACCATGCAGCAGGCCGAAGGGTTGGCGTGTGCGCTCATCGACCGGAACGCGGCCCACAAGGTAGTCGTCGCCGACTTCGACAAATTCAATGCCCAGGTGGGTGACGGCGGTGTTCTCGCTGGTGCGGGTGCACTCTGCGAGCGTGATGGGTTTTTTCCAGATCGACATGGTTTTCCTTGTAGAGCGGTGCACCGCATGGGCGCCCGGATGCTGGAAATTACCAGAGCGGCGCAGGGTCGGTGCGTCGCCGGGGCGTCAGCGGCGCATGTTGCCTGTTTCCACGTAGCGCTGGTGCCAGGACAGGGCTTCGTCCAGCAGGTGCGGCGTGTGACGGCCCACCGGATTGGCCTTGGCCCGTGCCAGATAGTCGCGCAGCTGCGGGCGGTAATCGGGATGCGCGCAGCGCTCGACGATGAGCTCGGCACGCTGTGTGGGGGACTTGCCCCGCAGGTCGGCCAGGCCTTGCTCGGTCACCAGGATCTGCACGTCGTGCTCGGTGTGGTCGACGTGGCTGACCATGGGCACGATGCAGGAGATGTTGCCGCCTTTGGCCAGCGAGGGCGTCATGAAGATGGAGAGGTAGGCGTTGCGCGCAAAGTCGCCCGAACCGCCAATACCGTTCATGATGGCCGAGCCCATGACGTGGGTGGAGTTGACGTTACCGTAGAGATCGGCCTCGATCATGGCGTTCATCGCAATCAGGCCCAGGCGGCGGATCACCTCGGGGTGGTTGCTGATTTCCTGCGGGCGCAGCACGATGCGCTGGCGGTAGAAATCAAGCTCGGCCAGGAAATCCTGCATGGCCGCCGGGCTGAGCGAGAGCGCGGTGGCCGAGGCTGAATCGAGCGTACCGCTTTTGAGCATGGCGAGCATGCCGTCCTGCAGCACCTCGGTGTAGGCGGTGAGGTGCTTGAACGGCCCGGCGTCCAGCCCCGCGAGCACCGCATTGGCGATATTGCCCACGCCCGACTGCAGGGGCAGAAGCTCTTGCGGCAGACGGCCCAGGGCCACCTCTTGCTGCAGGAAATCGATGATGTGGCCGGCAATGCGCTGCGAGGTTTCGTCCGGCGGGCTGAAGACCGAGTTGCGGTCAGGGTGGTTGGTGCACACCACGGCCACCACCTTGTTGGGGTCGACCTGCAGGTACGGCCCGCCAATGCGGTCGTCCGAGTGCAGCAGCGGAATCGGCACACGGTTTGGAGGTCGGTCGGTACCGTAGTAGATGTCGTGCATGCCTTCCAGTGCAGCGGGTTGCCACTGGTTCACCTCGAGAATGATCTTGTCGGCCTGGTCCAGCCAGGTTTTGTTGTTGCCCACCGAGGACGAGGGAATGAGCCGTCCGTCGGGCAACACGCCCGCCACTTCGACCACGGCCACGTCAAGCTTGCCAAAAAAACCAAACCACACGTAGGGCGCAACATGCGAGAGATGGATGTCCATGTACTGCATCTCGCCGGCGTTGATCTGCTTGCGGCAACTCGGGTCGGACTGGTAGGGCATGCGCATGCTGATGCCCTGTGCCTGGGCCAGTACGCCATCGAGTTCGGGCGCTGTCGATGCGCCCGTCCATAGGCCGATGCGAAAGTCTTCGCCGCGTGCGTGCGCCGCCTGCATGCGCTGCGCCAGTGCACCCGGCACGGCCTTGGGGTAGCCAGCGCCGGTGAAGCCGCTCATACCCACGCGGTCGCCTGGCGCGATCAGGGTGGCCGCTTCATCGGCCGACATCATGCGGCGGCGGAATTCGGGATACAGAACACGGTCTTCGAACAAAATGCGGCCTCCGGCAGACAAAAAAACATGCGCCCGGTGGGGGCGCATGGAAAGAGGGATTTTATCGGCCTCCAGGCCGAAACAAAGGGTTTTCCCTAGTTGGCGGATTTTGTATGTGGTGCAGATGCGCCATCGCGGTTGAGCAGCGCGTAGAGCACGATGGCGCCAAAGGTCGCGGTGCCAATGCCGCCCAGCGCAAACTGGCCGAACTTGAGCGTGAAGTCGCCCGTGCCCAGGATGAGCGTGATGGCGGCCACGATGAGGTTCTTGTTCTGCGAGAAATCGACCTTGTTGTCCACCCAGATCTTGGCGCCCGCCACCGCAATCAGGCCAAACACCACGATCGAGACACCGCCCATCACCGGCAGCGGAATCGCCTGGATCACGGCGCCAAATTTGGGGCTGAAGCCCAGCAGCACGGCGATCAGCGCGGCCACGAGAAACACGGCGGTCGAGTAGATTTTGGTCGCAGCCATCACGCCAATGTTCTCGGCGTAGGTCGTCACGCCCGTGCCACCGGCGGCGCCGCTGACCATGGTGGCAATGCCGTCGCCAATGAAGGCCCGGCCCATGTACTGGTCGATGTTGCGGCCCGTCATGGCGGTCACGGCCTTGATATGGCCCAGGTTTTCGGCCACCAGGATGATGACCACCGGCACGATGAGCAGCATGGCGTTGGCGCTGAACACCGGCGCTGCAAAGCTGGGCATGCCCACCCAGGGGGCATTGACCACGCCTGAGAGATCCAGCGGCTTGCCCAGGCCCATGCCATTGGCCAGCACGGCGTAGACGATGCTGGCGAGCACCAGACCCACCAGAATCAACAGCCGCTGCACCATGCCGCGGGTCAGTACCGCCACCAGGCCTACGCTCACGAAGGTGAGTACCTGCATCCAGCTGTCAAAGTTGCTCGCTGCCATGTTCTTGACGGGAATACCGGCCAGGTTCAGGCCAATCACCGCGACCACCGCACCGGTAACCACCGGCGGCATAAAGCGCTCGATCCAGCCCGTACCGATGGCCTGGACGATGAAACCGACCAGGGTGTACACCGCCCCGCAGGCAATGATGCCGCCCAGCGCGAGCCCGATGTTGGCGTTCGGCCCCTTGCCGACGTAAGAAGTGGCGGCAATCACCACGCCAATGAAAGCAAAGCTCGACCCCAGGTAGCTGGGCACCTTGCCCCCGGTGATCAGGAAGAAGATCAGCGTGCCAATGCCGCTCATCAGGATGGCCAGGTTGGGGTCAAAGCCCATCAGGATGGGCGCCAGCACCGTGGAGCCAAACATGGCAATCACGTGCTGCACACCCATGGCCCCGGTCTGCGGCCAGGGCAGGCGCTCGTGTGGCCCGATGACGCCGCCCTGCGCCAGTACATCGGCGCTTTTCTCCTGCCAGTCAAACATTCCCATGCTGCTTCCCTCCATGTAACGATGGCCGCGATGCTACGCGAAACAGGCCCTTGGCGGGGGCTGGCTACGGCGGTTGAAACAGCGGCCTCAGCCCGCTGTTGTGGGGGCGTGGGCTGGCAGCACCGTGCCCCGGCATTCGCCAAAGCCAATGCGCGCGGTGCCGGGCTTTTCACACCAGCCGCGCAGGATCACGGTGTCGCCGTCGGCCAGAAAGGCACGTTCTTCGCCCGTTTCCGCCAGCACCAGGGGCTGCGCGCCCGCGCGGCTCAACTCGACCAGCGCGCCCGCTTCCTGTGGTGTGGGGCCCGAGATGGTGCCGGTGCCCAGCAGGTCGCCGCTTTGCAGGTTGCAGCCGCCGACGGTGTGCTGCGCCAGCATTTGTGCCACGGTCCAGTACTGGTGGCGAAAACTGGTGCGCGAGAGTTCGGTCGGGGGCAGCGCCTGGCGGCGGTGCTGCGCCGTCTCCAGGCCCACCGTGAGCTGCACGTCCACTCCGCCGTGCGCGCGGTTTGCGGGGGCGTCCAGGTAGGGCAGGGGCTGCGGATCGGTGGCGGGGCGTTCGACCGCGGGTACGCGAAAGGGCGCCAGCGCCTCCATGGTCACGACCCAGGGCGAGACACTGGTGCAGAAGTTTTTACCCAGAAACGGCCCCAGCGGCGCCATTTCCCAGAACTGGTGGTCACGGGCCGACCAGTCGTTGAGCAGCCCCATGCCAAAGATATGCTCCTCGGCCTGCGCCAGCGGCACGGGCTCGCCCAGCGCATTGCCCGGGCCGACGTAAATGGCCATCTCCAGCTCGTAGTCCAGCCGAGCGCAGGGGCCATGCACCGGCGCGCTGGCGCCCGGGGGCAAAGCCTGGCCCCAGGGTCGGTGGAAGGCTGTGCCGCTGACCACCACGCTCGACGCCCTGCCGTGGTAGGCAATGGGCAGCCACTGGAAGTTGGGTGTGAGCGGCTCGTCGGGCCGGATGAATTGGCCCACATTGCGTGCGTGGTGGATGGAGGTGTAGAAGTCGGTGTAGTTGGCCACGCGCACCGGCAGCGTGTATTCCACCGCCACCTGCGGTGTGAGGCAACCGCGCAGCGCCTGCACGGCTGCGCCCTCGGCGCCGTCCTGCAGCAGCGCAAACAGCCCATGGCGCAGCGCCTGCCAGGCCTCGCTGCCCAGGGCCATGAGTTCGTTGAGCTGCGGGTGGGCACCGGCCAGAGCGGCTTGGTGGGCCAGGCCGTCCAGGCAGCCCGCCACCGCCACGCGCGCCAGGTCAATCACCTGGTCGCCAATGGCCACGCCGCCCCGCCAGGGTTCGTCGCCGCTGTGGTGGCGGAACACGGCGAACGGCAGGTTCTGGATCGGAAAGTCGCAGCCCGGCTGGTTGGCCGATGCCACCCAGCTGCGCGCAGCCGGGTCATGGGTGTGGTTGAGGCGGGTCATGGTCAGGCCTTGGCAGGGAGCAGGGCATCGTCAAAGATGGCGACGGCGCGCGTCCAGCCCGCCGAGGCGCCGCGAATCTTGTGCGGAAAGCAGCTGATCATGAAACCCGTGTGCGGCAGGGCTTCGAGGTTGTGGAGTTTTTCCAGGTGGCAATAGCCAATGTCGCGTCCGGCCTTGTGGCCTTCCCAGATCAGGCTGGCGTCGTGCGTCTGGCCGTACTTCTGGGCGGTGTGCACAAAGGGTGCATCCCAGCTCCAGGCGTCGGTGCCTGTCAGGCGCACGCCGCGCTCGAGCAGGTACATGGTGGCCTCGTAGCCCATGCCGCACCCGGCGCTCACAAAATCGTCGTGTCCGTAACGCGAGCCCGCGCGCGTGTTCACCACCACGATCTCCAGGGGGCTCAGCACATGGCCGATGCGGGCCAGTTCGGCTTCCACATCCTTGGCCGTGACCACGTAGCCGTCGGCAAAATGGCGAAAGTCCAGCTTTACGCCGGGCTGGAAGCACCATTCCAGCGGCACCTGGTCGATGGTGATGGCGGGTTTTTTGTCACCCAGGGCCTTGTCCTGGGTCGAGTGGAAGTGGTAGGGCGCATCGAGGTGTGTGCCGTTGTGCGTCGAGAGGTTGACCAGCTCCACGGCCCAGCCCTCGCCGTCGGGCAGGTCTTCCTTTTTCAGGCCGGGAAAGAAGGGCGCGATCTGCGCGAAGGTGTTCTCATGGCTGAAATACTGGATCTTGGGCGCAAAGGCCGGTGGGTCGGAGATGACGTCGTTCTCCAGGTAGATCGACAAGTCAACAAAAGTGCGGGGCATGGGGAGACCTCCTTGGGCAGGGAAACGGTCAGCGCAACAGCACCAGGCTGATGGCTGGGAAGAAGATGAGCAGCAGCAGCACGCCCAGCATCATGAGCGTGAAGGGCGCTGTGCCGCGAAAAATATCGCCCAGCGAGATGCTCTCGTCCTGCAGCGTGCTTTTGATGACGTAGACCGACAGACCAAACGGTGGTGTCAGCAGTCCGATCTCGACGGCCACCACGGTCACCACGCCGAACCAGATCAGGTTCATGCCGAACTGCTCGGCCAGCGGCAGCATCAGCGGCAGCACGATGAGCAGGATGGACGAGGAGTCGACCACCATGCCCAGCGCGATCACGATCAGCACATAGAGCATCAGAAACGCCGTGGCGCCCAGCCCAGCCTGCGCCATGGTTTCGACCAGGAATTGCGGCATGCCTGACATGGCCAGCATGCGCGTGTAGATGGTGGCGCAGATGATGAGAAAGCTCACCGATACCGTGACGTGTCCGGTCTCCGTCAGCACGCTCCACAGCGTGCGGGCATTGAGCTTGCCGCGCAGCAGCGCAATCACCAGCGCCAGCGCCGCGCCCACGGCCCCCGCCTCGGTGGCTGTGAAATAGCCTGCGTACAGGCCGCCGAGCACCAGCACGATCATCAGCACACTGGGCACGAGCTTGCGCAGCAAGGTGCCCACGGGCATCAGCACCATGTCTTCGATGGGTTGGGGTGCACCGCTGGCATACACCGAGCGCGGCCAGACAAAAGACATCACGACGATGCCCAGGGTGTAGGCCAGCGCCAGCAGCAGGCCCGGCACAATGCCCGCGGTGAACAGGTCGCCCACCGACTGGTTGGACAGGAAACCGTACAAAATCATCAGCAGGCTGGGCGGGATCAGCATGCCCAGCACCGATGACCCGGCCACCACGCCCACGGCGAATTTCGGCTGGTAGCCAAAGCGCAGCATCTCGGGCACGGCGACGCGCGTGAAAACCGCGGCTGAGGCAATCGACACACCGGTAATGGCTGCGAACACGGCGTTTGACGCCACCGTGGCCACGCCCAGGCCGCCGCGCAGGCGCCGCAGCAATTGGTTGGCCACCTCGAACGCATCCTTGCCAATGTCGGCATGGGCCACCAGGAAGCCCGTGAGCACAAACAGCGGCACCACGCCAAAGATGTGGCTGGCAATGGCGTCCTGGCTGGCCTGCGCCAGCAGGTGGGCGGCAATGCCGGCATCGTCCTTGATGAGCCACACGCCGATGAACGAGACGACGGCCAGCACCACGGCCACATGCATACCGGCCCAGATCAGTGCCAGCATCAGCACCAGCGACGCGCAGGCCACCAGGGTCGGGCTCACGCCTTGCCTCCCCGGCGCAGTGCGGCAAAGCGCTTCAGGTCGGCCCAGGCCAGCAGCACGAAGGTGGCGAGCGTGGCCGCCAGACCGATCAGCATGACGAGGCGCACCGGCCACACCGGCGCCGTAAAGTCGCCGATCGCGCCCACATATTCGCGGATGCGGATGGACTCCCACAGCGGCTCCCAGGCCGCCCAGAGAATGGTGGCCATCAAGGTTGCCCCGACCCCATGGAAGACGGCGTGCAGCAGCGCGGCCCCCTGCGGGTGGCTGCGCTCCAGGCCCTGCAGCAGCACATCGGCGCGTGTGATGCGGCCGCTGTGCAGCGTGTCAGCCAGTTGCAGGAATACGATACCCACGATGGACAGCGACACCAGCTCCGTCACCCCGCGCACCGGCGCATTCAACAGGTTGCGGCCTAGCACATCGGTGTTGATGAGCAGCATCAACAACACGATCCACAGCGTGCCCAGTGCGTTGAGCGCCTGCACCACGCGGTGGAACTTCCACGGCAGCGGCTGGCGGTACGAGTCGGTTCCCGCTGCCGGTGGGTGGGTTTCTGAAGTAACGGAATGCGCCATGGGCGAGTGTCCTTATTCTGTTTCCAAATCATTCGGGTCTAGGCGCGAAGCCGCTGACAGTGCTGTGTAGCACGGCAAGGCGAAGCAGCAACGACACGGATGGTTTAGAAATGGAATTACTTGGCGGACCAGTCGCGTGGCAGGTCAGTTCCCGCCTTCTTCAGGCCATCGACGTAGCCCTTGAGCACCTGCTCGGCGGGCAGGCCCTTGCCCTGCAGGTCGGCTGCCCAGGTTTTGGCGATGGGCGGCAGGGCTTCGGCCCAGCGCTTGCGCTCGGGGGCGGGCAGTTCGCTGATCTTGGCGCCGCCCTCTTCCATCTTCTTGAGCAGGCCTGCGGCCGCCGTCGTTTGCGCGGCGGCAAAGCGCACGCTGTATTCGTCGCCCACCTCGCGGAAGATCTTCTGGACCTCGGGCGGCAGTTTGTCGAAACGCCCCTTGTTCATGGCAATGCCGCCCGCGAACTGAGAGCCGAAATTGACCTTGGTGATGTAGGGCGCCACCTCGTGCACCTTGGCGCCCCAGGCGCCGGTGGCAAAGGTGACAACCCCGTTCGATACGCCGGACTTGATGTCCTCGTAGTAGGTGTTCAGGTTGCCCGCCACGGCGACCGCGCCCGTGCCCTGCACCCAGTTCGCGGACGGGCCGGGGGCGGTGATTTTCTTGCCCTTGAGGTCGTCGATGGACTTGACCGGGAAGTGGGTCCACAGGTGGTACGAATCGAGCGCTGCCCCGCCCAGGTACACCAGCCCGTTCTTGGTCCAGGCCTGGCCCATCGCCGGTATATCGTGCTGCAGCTGGGCGACCACTTTGGTGACGGTGCCAATGTCTTCGGAGCCGAACGGCGCGAAGTAGCTCACGTTCTGCAGCGGAAAGCGCGGCGCCTCGAACAGGGTGCCGACGAAGCCGATATCGGCCACACCGTCGGCAATACCTTTGGATTCGCTGCCGATCTTGATCAGGGTGCCGCCCCAGGCCCGCGTCCAGTCGATCTTGGTCTTGCCGCCCGCATCGGCCAGGCGTTTGTCCACTTCCGGGATGAAAAATTCGTCGATCAGCTTGACCCACAAAAACACCGGCGGGTGTCCGCCCGCCGCGGTGAGCCGCAGGGTTTGCTGCGCATGGCTGGCGCCGGTGGCGGCGCAGCACAGGGTTGCGGCGACGGCGGCGATCTGGAATGAACGGCGGTGCATGGAGGTCTCCTTCAGGTGGACGGATGGGCTGGCAGCAGTGCGGCGATGCCTGCGGTCATGAAATCGATGAGCAACGAGGCGGCCTGCGGATCGTGGGAGGTATTTGCGCCGCACGAGAGGCGTTCTACCCGGTGGTCGATCAGGTGGTGCAAAAGCGCCCCTATGGTGAACTGGTAGGCCCAGGCAGCCTGCGCGCGTGGGGCTCCTGGCCGCGCAGCGTGCAGGGCATCAATGAAGGCGTGCGCCATGGGGTCGAAGTAGTCGGCCAGCACGCGCTCGGTATCGGGGGTGCGGTAGGTCAGCTCGCGTGCCACCAGTTGCGCGTAGTACTCACCCTCGCAGCTGGCGCGCATGGCCAGCACGGGGTTCACAAAGGCCTCGACGATGCGCCGCAGGTAGCTGCCGTCACGGGGGCTGGCCTGGGCCTGTTGCAGTAGGGCCAGGCGGGCGTCTATGGTGCTGCGCCAGTGCGCGAAGATGGCATGGAACAGCTCATGCTTCTGCCCGTAGTAGTAGGCGACCAGCGCCAGGGGCACCTGTGCTTCCAGGGCAATCTGGCGGATGGAGACCGCGTGGTAACCGTGCTCGGCAAACAGTTTCTCGGCCGCCAGCAAAATGGCTGCACGCCGGTCGGGGCGGTTGTGCACCGCCGCGCGGGCGCGGGTTTTGGGGGGCGTGGAAGGCGCTGCCATGGCGTTTGATTGGACGATTGTCTAAATTGTTTGTACAACCGTACAAACCCTGTGCCGCCCCGGGCGCGTACGCGCTACCCTGCCCACCGTATGCAAGCGCCCTATCTTCCCCAAATCCGTCTCTTTCAGAACTGGCTGCACGAGCAGCGTGGCCTGTCCTTCGACGACTACGACGCTTTCTGGCGCTGGTCCATCACCGACCTTGATGCCTTCTGGCAGAGCGTGTGGGACTACTTTGACATCCAGTCGCCCACGCCGCACAGCGCGGTGCTGGCGCGCAACACCATGCCCGGAGCGCAGTGGTTTCCCGGTGCCCAGGTCAACTATGCGCGCCAGGTGCTGCGCCATGTGGATGCGGCGCACGCCGCGGGTGTGCCGGCCATCGTCAGCAGCAACGAAAAGCGCGCGCACCGCGAGATGACCTGGCCCGAACTGCGCCGCCAGGTCGCATCGCTGGCACTGCACCTGCAGGCCCAGGGCGTGCAGCCGGGCGACCGCGTGGCCGCCTACCTGCCCAATGTGCCCGAGGCCATGGTGGCGTTTCTGGCCACGGTCAGCATCGGCGGTGTGTGGAGCATCTGCGCGCCCGACATGGGCACGCACGCCGTGCTCGACCGTTTCCGGCAGATTGAGCCCACGGTATTGATTGCCGTCGATGGCGTGACCTATGGCGGCCGCGACCACGACCGACTACCCGTGCTGGACGAACTGCGTGCGGCCTTGCCCAGTCTGCGGCATACGCTGCTACTGGGGAATCTGGATGCTACTATTTTAGTAGCTGGTTGCGCAAGCTGGAAAAGCACTACAGGCAATTTTGACCCTGAAGTTGAGGCGTTTGAGCCCCTGTGGCTGCCGTTCGACCACCCACTGTGGATTGTCTATTCCAGCGGCACCACGGGCCTGCCCAAGCCCATCGTGCACGGGCACGGCGGCATGGTGCTGGTGCAAATGCAGCTGGGCGCCCTGCACAACGACCTGGGCTGCAGCTATGCGCCCAACAGCCTGGGCGAGCGCTACCATTGGTACAGCTCCACCGGCTGGGTGATGTGGAACGCCCAGGTGGGCGGCTTGCTGGCCGGTACCACCTGCGTCATTTTTGACGGCAACCCCGGCGGCAGCAAAGAACGCCCGGACTGGGCCACGCTCTGGCGTTTTGCGTCGGAGACCGGTGTGACCTTCTTTGGCGCGGGGGCGGCCTTCTATGCCGCCTGCATGAAGGCAGGTATCACCCCGCAGGACTGCGGCGACCTCTCGCACATCCGCGTGCTCGGCTCCACGGGCTCGCCGCTGTCTGCCGAGGTGCAGCAGTGGGGAACGCGCTTCATGGCGCAGGCCTGGGCCGCCGCGCCGGGCCGCCCCAAGCAAGGCGCGGCCCCCTCGGGGGGCAGCGATCCACACGCAGTGGGAGAGCGTGGGGGCGACATGAGCACCGCCGGGCCGCCCCAAGGTGCGAAGGCCCCCTTGGGGGGCAGCGATCCACACGCAGTGGGAGAGCGTGGGGGCGACATCTGGTGGTGCAACATCTCGGGTGGTACAGACTTTGCCGGTGCCTTCATTGGCGGCAACCGCGAGCTGCCGCAAACCCCCGGCAAGATGCAGTGCCGCATGCTGGGCGCCGCCGTCGAGGCCTGGGACGCACAGGGCCGCCCGGTGCTCGATGCGGTGGGCGAACTGGTGTGCGCGCAGCCCATCCCGTCCATGCCGCTCTATTTGTGGAATGACCCCCGGGGCGAGCGCTACCTTTCCAGCTACTTCGACATGTTCCCGGCAGGCCATGGCCGCCAGCCCGGTGGGGGCGACGGCCCGGCAGCGATGGGGGCCGTCTGGCGCCATGGTGACTGGATCCAGATTGGTGCCGACGCGGACGGTGGCTGCGTGATCTTCGGCCGATCGGACGCCACCATCAACCGCCACGGCCTGCGCATGGGCACCAGCGAGCTCTACAGCGCCGTTGAGGCCCTGCCCGAGGTGCTCGACAGCCTGGTGGTGGACCTCGAATACCTGGGCCGCGAGAGCTATATGCCCCTGTTCGTGGTGCTGCGCCCGGGCCACACGCTGGACGACGCCCTGCGCGCGCGCATCAACGGCGCCATCCGCACAGCGCTCAGCCCGCGCTTTGTGCCCGACGATATCTTTGCCGTGGCCGAGGTGCCCCGCACCCTGAGCGGCAAAAAGCAGGAACTGCCCATCAAAAAGCTGCTGCTGGGCCAGCCCATCGAAAAGGTGGTCAACAAGGACGCCATGGCCAACCCAGGCTGCCTGGACTGGTATGTGGCGTTTGCGGCAGACCACGCAGCGCGGCGCTGAGCCGCGACGGTGTTGGCCTACACAGCGCGCGCGCAGAGCGCTTTCATAATGGGCCACCCTTACCCGCCGCAAAGCTGCCCATGACCGATTCCAGCGCACCGCGCCCCAAACGCTTTTCCATGATCCGCGAGTTCCACCTGGCCGACTGGTTTAC
Source organism: Simplicispira sp. 125 (assembly GCF_003096555.1). Classification (NCBI taxonomy): domain Bacteria; kingdom Pseudomonadati; phylum Pseudomonadota; class Betaproteobacteria; order Burkholderiales; family Comamonadaceae; genus Simplicispira; species Simplicispira sp. 125. The sequence continues at coordinate 3,198,773 of NZ_QEKM01000001.1, forward strand.
GCTGGGCAATGCCGTCTGTGGTGTGGGCGCACTGTTTTCCAGCATGAGCTATCTGGAAACGCACGATGTGCTGCACATCTACTTTGCCTGCGGCCTGGTGCTGGCGGCGCTGGTTTTCGATGTGTTTGACGGGCGCATCGCGCGCTGGCGGCAGAAAAGCTCGGCCATGGGGCGCGAGCTCGATTCCCTGGCCGACGTGATCTCGTTTGGCGTGGCGCCCGCCATCATTGCCTATGGCTGCGGCATGCAGGGGTTGTATGACCGCATCGTTCTGGCCTACTTCGTGGCCTGTGGCGTATCGCGCCTGGCGCGCTACAACGTCACGGCCGAAACGCTGTCGGGCGAAGACGGCAAGGTGCGCTACTTTGAGGGCACGCCCATCCCCACGTCCATCGTGCTGGTGGGGCTGCTGGCGCTGGCCGCCTACATGGGTGCCGTGCGCGAGAACCTGTGGTTTGGCAAGGTGATGATTGGCGGTTTCACGCTCCATCCTCTGGTGCTGCTGTTTGCGGTGTCGGGGTCGCTGATGATCAGCCGGATCCGCATTCCCAAGCTCTGAAGCTTTCACCGTCGGTTCTTGGGGTTTTAAAAATGATAGCTGCTAGCGCTTGATGGGCAAGCGTTAGAGGTATATTTCATTCAAAATCACGCTGCTGCAGGCCGCCGGTTCACCAGCACGATTCCCGCCGCCACCAGGGTCAGCGCGGCCAGCAATCCGGGGGTGACAGGCTCACCCAGCCACCAGGCGCCGAACATCAGCGCAAACACGGGGGTCAGGAACACAAACACCGAAATCTTGGTAGCTGGGTAGTGCGCCAGCATCCACATCCACGCCAGGTAGCTCGCAAAGGCGCCCAGCAAGGCCTGCACCAGCAGCGACATGGTGGCGAAGGCGCTGAAATGAAAGTCCCAGCGCTCGCCCAGCGCCAGCGACAGCAGGGGCAGCACCGCCGTGCTCACCGCCACTTGGTAGAACAGTTGCTTGGCCGGTGCCACATGGCCCAGCGGCGTGCTGCGGATGACCACCGTGGTCAGCGCCCACAGCAAGCCGCCCAGCAGGCCCAGCAGGTCGCCCACCCAGGCGCGGGGCAGGGCGGCATTGGCGGGGCCCAGCAGGCCGTCGCCCATGGCCAGGCCCACACCCACAAAGGCGCCCGCCAGGCCCACCCACTGCCAGCCGCGCAGGTCCTCGCCGGGAATGAAGCGCGGCAGCAGGATCGCCATCCAGAACGGCGCGCAGTACAGGAACACCGTCAGCCGCGATGCCGTGGTGTACTGCAGGCCGATGTAAATGCAGGCAAATTCGGCGGCGAACAGCGCCCCCGCTAGCAGGCCGCCGCGCACGGCCCCCACGGGCTCGCCCGCGCTGCCCAGCGGCACGCCGCGCCAAAGACACCACGCCGCCACGGCCATCGTGGCCAGGGCAAAGCGCACAAAGGCCTGGAACACAGGCGCCACCTCGGTGACGGTGGTTTTCACCAGTACCTGCTGAAAGCCCCACAGCATGCAGCAGGCCAGCAACAGCGAAATGGCGAGGGTGTCGAGGTGGTTTTTGCGGGTCAGGGACATGGTGCCGATGCTAATGCAGGGCTCGGTGTTATCGGGTACACCGAGCCGCGCCTTGCCTCGCCTCCAAGGTCGGCATGCCCTTCGTGCATCAGCCGGTCAAGGGCAAGCCCAGGCGCCGTTGCTGCGCGTGAACAGTGAATTCTTGTAGAGCAGGGCATTGCCATCGCGGGCCAGTGCCCATGAGGAGCTGCTGTCGTAACCGCGCGAGATAGCGGCTTGCCGCTGCCATGCCGTGCCATTGCGTGTAAACAATGCCATGTAATACCCATCCTTCGACAGGGGGCCGCACGAGAGATCGGCGGCATGGATAGCACGGTCTTCTGCCCCATTCGCCGCCAAGACAGCAAGGGTGTTGCCGTCGTCGGACAGCTTCATATCACTGTAAGAACCGGCCGCAATGTCCGTGAAGTACGTGATACCCACAGGAATGCGGGCTTGCTGGTTCCAGGTGCCGTTGCTTTGCTGGGTGAAGACCAGGGCGAAGGACGGAGTGCCACCGCCACGGCGAGTGGCGCCTTGGTTCACCGCCAAGGTCTTGCCATCACGTGCCAGGGCCATGAGTTCTACGAAGGTGTCGCCTGTCTCTAGCAAAGCCTGTTGAGACCAAGTTGCTCCGTTGCGGGCATATATCACGACGGCACCCATGTACCTGCGTGTGGTTTGCGAGAAAAAGGTTATCGACCCAGCCAGCAAGCTGCCGTCGGCGGATAGCGCCAACCGAAGGCCAGACATCGCGCATGGCTGCTGGCAGTCCGATGGGATGTTGCGGGGGGCTAGGGAAGCTTGTTGGTTCCAGGTACTGCCACTGCGCTGGTAGATGTAAGAACGTGTCCCGTAAGAGGCTGGGTCATCTTTGGGTGGTACAAATTCACCGACGGCCAGGGTGTTGCCGTCGTCAGACAGCGCTAGGTTGATCCCGAACTGAGCATTACCGGAACGCAGCACGGCGTGCTGCTGCCATGGATGAGCACTGCTGTTGCGTGTGAAGACCGATACGGTGGAGTCTGCGTCGGCGCTGGGCTGCCCGATAGCGAGTGTGAGTCCGTCTTTGGACAGCGAATGGAAGATCGGGACCCTTCCGGAAGGGAATTCGTAGCTGGGTTCATTGACGATGGGTGCTGTAAAGCTCCCGCATCCTTGGGCATCGCACGCACGCAGCCGGTAGGTGGTGTTGATTCTCGTAGCCAGGTCGAGGACAGCGATGCTGGCATCGTAGAAGGTTCCCGTGAACGCCAACGAATCCATAGACTGGTACCTGAAGCCCGTCCAGTTGTCGCTGGTGGCATCGACCGCTTTGGCCTCAGGCAGTGGGCCGGGGCCGTCTGGATCCACATGCAGCTCGTAGCGGGTGGCGCCTGGCGTGGCGGACCATCGGAAGTTCACTTCGAATGTGAAGTTCGCAGGTGCTGTGAGGCTGGGCGCGGGTGGCTGTGCCGCATCGTCAGAGCCCCCTCCGCAGCCGATCAAGGCCAACGCGGAACAGCCCAGGGCCAATGCGGATCGCAGAGGATTCATGGCGCGCGTAAGTCGTGGGAATCGCCGGGAGGGTATGTTCAACATCAATGCTCTTCCTTGGAGACGAAGTTGGAGGTTTGCGCCGCGATCCGATGGGGCTGGCCGTGGCATGCCTTGGGATTAGACCACCCCTGTGCGGCGGTTTTAATATGTCCCGTGCCTGCAGTGGTTGCACGAACCCCGCCCCTGAACCCGGGACAGCGCGCGTGCAGGCACGCCCCGTTACGCGGGCGCGCGGTGCCGCACAGTACACTTTGCGCTTTTGGCCCGGCCACCGGCGCGCCCGCCTGGCGCTCCGGGGCGTGGCATTTATCCCCGCAATCCATTCATGGCCCTTACGACGGCGGCGCAGTCCCGCTCCAGCTTTGATCTTAAAAGCGCTTCGCTGCCCGTGGTAGCTGTGGTGCTCAAGACGACCGATGCCGCGCAGTTCGCGGCCGATCTGGCCGAGCGCGTGGCCGATGCCCCGGGTTTTTTTGACAATGACCCGGTGCTGATCGACCTGGCTCCGGTGCGCGAGGCCGACGCCGCCATCGACTTTGCCTGCATCGTGTCCGCGCTGCGCCGCCACAGCACCCTGCCCGTGGCCGTGCGCGGCGGCAACCCTGCCCAGATGGACGCCGCGCGCGCCGCAGGCTTGACCGCAGCGCCCGATGCACCGCCCGCCCGCGCTGAGGCCCCTGCTGCCCCTGTACAGGAAGTGGTGCGCGAGGTCATTCGCGAGGTTGAGGTGGAAGTGGTGCGCGAAGTGCCCATGCCCGGCCCCGGCACTGTGGTGGTGGACAAACCCCTGCGCTCGGGCCAGCAGGTCTATGCGCGCGGCGCCGATCTGGTGGTGCTGGCCATGGTGAGCTTTGGCGCCGAGGTGATTGCCGATGGCAACATCCATGTCTATGCTCCTCTGCGCGGCCGTGCCATCGCCGGTGCACGTGGCAACACCGAAGCCCGTATTTTTTCGACCTGCCTGGAGCCGCAGCTCGTCTCCATCGCGGGCATCTACCGCACCACCGAGACTGAGTTGCCCGCCGACGTGCGCGGCAAGCCGGCCCAGGTGCGGCTCGACGGCGAGAAGCTCCTCATCGAAGCGCTCCAGTGAGACACCCCCCTATGTCGCTTCGCTCCTTCCCCCCGCTCTCGCAGCGCTACGCGCTGCGGGCAGGGGGACGCAGCCAGCGCGGCGGGGCGGCCCTTGCGCGGCTGCCCTGGCATGGACCGCGGCCATGCCGAGCGTCATTGCGCTGCATGCGCACCCTGATCACTGATATTTCATCCAACAGCAACCCCTCGAGAGACCTCTACACATGGCAAAAATCGTCGTCGTGACCTCCGGCAAGGGTGGCGTGGGCAAGACCACCACCAGTGCTGCCTTTGCTTCCGGCCTCGCCCTGCGCGGCCACAAGACCGCCGTGATCGACTTTGACGTCGGTCTGCGCAACCTCGACCTCATCATGGGGTGTGAACGCCGCGTGGTGTATGACCTCATCAACGTCATCCAGGGCGAAGCCAACCTGAACCAGGCGCTGATCAAGGACAAGAACTGCGACAACCTGTTCGTGCTGGCCGCCAGCCAGACGCGCGACAAGGACGCGCTCACGATCGAGGGCGTGGGCAAGGTGCTCAAGGACCTGGCCGCGATGGACTTTGAGTACATCGTTTGCGACTCGCCCGCCGGCATCGAGAGCGGCGCGCTCATGGCCATGCACTTTGCCGATGAGGCGCTGCTGGTGACCAACCCCGAGGTGTCCTCGGTGCGTGACTCGGACCGCATTCTGGGCATGCTGGGCAGCAAGACCATGCGCGCCATCGAGGGGAGCGAGCCCATCAAGGAGCACCTGCTCATCACCCGCTACAACCCCGGCCGCGTGCAGGAGGGACAAATGCTGAGCCTGGAGGACATCCAGGACATCCTGCGCATCAAGCTCATCGGCGTCATCCCCGAATCCGAGGTGGTGCTGCAGGCCTCCAACCAGGGCCTGCCCGCCATCCATCTGCAGGGCACGGACGTCTCCGAAGCCTACAAGGATGTGATCGACCGCTTCCTGGGCGAAGACAAGCCCCTGCGCTTTATCGACGCCGAAAAGCCCGGCTTCTTCAAACGCCTGTTCGGGAGCAAATAAGCCATGGCGTCTTTCCTCTCCTTCCTGCTGGGCGAAAAGAAAAAAACAGCCAGCGTTGCCAAGGAACGTCTGCAGATCATCCTGGCGCACGAGCGCAGCGGCCGCAATGCTGCCGAGCCCGACTACCTGCCGGCGCTGCAGCGCGAGCTGGTGGCGGTGATCAGCAAGTACGTCAAAATCAATCCCGACGACCTCAAGGTGAGCCTGGAGCGCCAGGACAACCTCGAAGTGCTCGAAGTGAAGATCGAGCTGCCCGAGGCGGCGCGCTGATATTTTTGAAAACAGAGGTCAAATTGGCCTCTGACGCTTATGAGATAAGCGCTAGCAGCTATCAATTTTATATAGAAGACGCTGCAGCGGCGCCTCAGCGCGCGTGTTTGGCCCACTTGCCGGCCAGCGCCTGCGCAATGCTCAAGCTCCGCTGGCCCGGTTGCAGCCAGCCACTTTGCCCGGCGGCCAGGGTTCCCGGCTGCTCGGCCGCCAGGTAGTAGCCACAGTTTCCCGTTTGTGCCATGGTGCGGCCCGCCTGGGCAAAGCCCATCACTACAGTGAACTTGTAGCAAGGTTCACGGGGCGCGGTGATGCGCAGCACACAGTCAGGAAAGTGCAGCCGGTCGCCCACATACACCTCGTGCTCCAGCAGGCCTTCGACCGTGAGGTTCTCGCCCATAAAGCCCCAAGGCAGGTCTTCGTCAAACAGGCTGACACCACGCTCGCGCCGCTGTGCCTGCCAGAAAGCATAGTGCGCGGCAGGATAGGCGTAGACGGCCTTGTCCAGGCCGCCGTGCACGCTCAGGTCGGCCTGCTCGTCGCCATCGAGCCCGAGGCGGCCCACACGCACCGCGCCTGCCACGGCGTGCTTGCCAATGGCCGAGAGCACGCTGCGCTCGCCCGCACGCAAACGCTGGCAGCCACCCACGTTCACGCTGAGCAGCCGCAGACCAGGTGTTGCCATGGGCGGTTTACCAGCCCCACAACAGGCGGCGCGCCACCCAGCCGCGCGGGCCGCCGTCTTGCTGCACCTTCACCCAATCGCTGCGCCGCTCCAGGGTGCGCAGCACTTCGCCCCGGGTGGCCTTGCCAACGATGGGCGAGCGGGTGCTCGGGCTGCGGCGCAGGTTGACGACCTTGCCCTTGACCACATGGTGCGCTTTCTTGCCCACCATCGGGCGAAAGATCCAGCCCGTATCGTTCTCGAAATCGCGCACGTGCAACCACTGGCCCTTGCGGCGGGTGACCTCCAGCGGGTAGCCCTTGGACAGCACCCACAGCGCTTCGTGCTGGGTGCCCGCACCGGCACGCAGATTCACCTCGGCCCGCGCTACGCTCACCATCTCGCGTGCCTGCGCGCCGGTGGCGGCGGTCAAACAAAGCGCCAGGGAGATCAAAAAACGGGGAAGGTGGTGCAAGCGAGACATGAGGCTCCAGTTCAAAAACGGGCGTGGCCCGGGGTGTAGGAGCTTCCGGATTGTTCCAGCCTGGGCTGGAATGTCAAAAAGGGCCTGTTTCCCGCAGTCCAGCACATGGTTTTACGGGCTGTCCGTGCCGCCGGGTGCGGGCACTGCCTGCAGGCGGCCCAGTTGGTGTGCCAGTTCAATGGCCGAATGCACGCCCAGCTTGGCGAAGATGTTGGCGCGGTGGAACTCCACCGTGCGCTGGGTGATGCCCAGATGGTCGGCGATGGTCTTGTTGTAGTGGCCGCACAGCAGCTCGTCGAGCACCTCGCGCTCGCGCTGGCTCAGGCTGACCAGGGCGCCGCGCAGGCGCTGCGCTTCGCCCTGGGCCTGCTGCTGCGCGCTGGCGGCGGCCAGGGCCTGTTCCACGCGGTCGACCAGCAAATTGTCCTGAAAGGGCTTTTCGAGAAAATCCCAGGCACCGTTCTTCACGGCGGCCACCGCCATGCCCACGTCGCCATGCCCGGTGAGAAACAGCACCGGCCACGGACAGCCCAGCTGCGTGAGCTTTTCAAACGTGTTCAAGCCCGAGAGCGGCTCCATGCGGATGTCCATCAACACCACGGCATGCCCCCAGTCGTCCTGGCGCACCGCGGCGGCCTTGAGGAAGGCGGGGCCGCCGTCCCAGGCGGCCGTGCGGTAGCCGCGCGAGTCGAACAGCCAGGCCAGGCCGTCGCGCACGTCCGGGTCGTCGTCAACGATGTGGATGGCAACGCGGTTCATGGGGTCTCCTGCAATGAGGGGCTGGTGGGTGCGCCGTCCAGCGGCAGCCAGACGGTAAAGCGGGCGCCGCCCAGGTCGGCGTCACGCGCCACCTCGATACGGCCATGGTGCGCCTCGACGATGGAGCGGCAAATGGCCAGGCCCATGCCCATGCCGCCGTCCTGGGTGCTGAAAAAGGCATTGAAGATGTGCTCGTGGTCTTCCTCGCTCACGCCGGGGCCGCTGTCGGCCACACACAACTGCGCCATGCGGGGTTCGGTGGCCGCCTGCACCCAGACGCGCACCTGTCCGGGCTGGTGGGCTCCCCGGGCAGCCCAGCCCAGGGCGTTGGCAACCAGGTTGGTCACCACATGCTCCAGCAACAGGCCGTCGGCCTGCACCCACACCGCGCCCCGGGGGGACAGCGCCTGCAGGGCCACACTGGGCGGGGGCGTCTGCGTGGCCACGCAGCGGCGTACAAAACCGGTCAGATCAAAGCGCTGGTACGACAGCTCGCGCTGGCGTGCAAAGGCATTCACGCGCTGGATGATGCCCCCGGCCTTGTCCGAGAGGCGGGCCATGCGGGCCACCACGGGCGCCACATCGTCCAGGGCAATGCTGCGGTCGCGCAACCGGTTGAGCAGGCCGTTGGCAAAGCTGCTCAGCGCGCCCAGGGGCTGGTTGAGCTCGTGCGCCAGGGTCGAAGCCACCTCGCCGATGGCGACCAGGCGGCCTGAGGCCTCCAGCTTTGCCTGTTGCAGCGCGGCCAGCCGCTGGGCGCGCTTGCGCTCGCTGATGTCGAGCACCGAACTCATCCAGCCGACCTGTTCGCCCCGTGCGGTGGTCAGCGGCGATTCGTGGATCAGCACATCCACCAGATGGCCGTCCCGGTGCTGGAACTGCACCTCCAGGCCTTCGTCACGGGTGCCCTGGGCGATCACATCGCGGTGCAGCACGCCCAGCTCTCCGGCCTGGTGTGCGGGCCAGTAGGGCATGGGCGCTGACTGGCCCACCAACTCAGTGGCGCTGTAGCCCACCATGCGGCAAAACGCCTCGTTCACATACAGCACCTTGCCATTGCGCGCCCAGGCACGCAGGCCAATGGTGACGGAGTTTTCCATGGCCGTGCGCAGTACCACCTGCGCCTGCAACAGCGCCTGCACATGCTGGCGCTTGCCAATGTCGCGCCGCAGGGCGAGCAGGCTGACCAGCATGCCCAGCAAAAACAGCAGCGCAACCAGCAAAAAAATTCGCGGTACCGTCGCGGGCTGGGTGTCCAGCGGGGCTACTTCCACAAAAAGGTCGGTGCCCGGCAGGTTCATCGGCGCCAGGTAGGTGCTGGGGCCATCCGGTTCGGCGGCGGAGGCGTCGGCGCCATCCGTCACCAGCCGCACGCGGTGGCTCTGGTGGAACCAGGGGGGCACCAGCCCTTGCACGCAGGCATCCATGGCCAGTGCGGCCACATAGTTGCCCACAAAAAGGCCACGCTCAAAAAATGGCACGGTCAGCCAGACGGTGTCGGTCTGCGTACCATCGGCCTGGCGCATGGGCCCGGCGTAGGCGGACCGGCGCAGGCCTGCGGCAATGTCGAGCATGCTCGACAGTGCCTCGGCATTGGCCGGGTGGGCCTGGCTTTCGGCGCGCCAGCGGGCGGGCAGGCCTTCGGGCCCTGCAGCCTGCCAGCCGTGCCAGAGGATGGCGCCCGGCGCATTCCACAGCAGTCCGCCCTGCATGGTGGGCTGCACGTGCGGGGCGCGGGGAAGGGGTATCACGGCCTGGCGCGCCAGCACCAGCAAGTCTTCTTCGAGGCGGTTGAAATGAAAGCGCACGCTTTGCTCCAGCCACTGGCCATCGGCCACGCGCCGCCGTTCTTCTTCCTCGTTCTCGAAGGCATTGAGGTACAGCACCAAAGCCACCACCGATGCCACCACCAGTAGCAAAAAACCCAGCATCCACCAAAGCGCACGGCGGTTGCGTGGGGCCTGGCCGGGCAGCGTCTGCTGCAGCAGGGCAAAGTCCAGGGGTTGTGGATCGGGCAAGGGTTGCATCGGAGTGGGGTTGGCGCGCGTTAGGAGGCTGTCGGACTTGGAAATCGTCGGCTGCAAATTGACCTCAGCGGTCCATTTTTCACCGTCTTTTTGCCCCATAGCCGGGCTATGGGGCTGCAAATCCGGCAAAAACTGTCCTCGCTGGGGCCAATTTTCGCTATCGACGCTCCAAGTCCGACGGCCTCCTAGCCGTAGCATAGCGACCATGGGAACGATCGACACACAGGCTCCAGGCTTCAAACGCCGCAGCATGCTGCACGGGCTGGCAGCTGCGGCGGGCTCGGCTGCCGGGCTGGCACGCGCCGCGCCTGCGGGGCTGACGATCCGACTCTCACACGTGGTGGCCGAGGAAACGCCCAAGGGCCTGGCGGCGAATCGGTTCCAGGCACTGGTGGAGGAACGCTCGGGCGGGCGCATCGCGGTGGTGGTCTATCCCGATGCGCGCCTGTATGGTGACCATGACGAAATGCAGGCCCTGCAACTGGGCGCCGTGGAGATGCTGGCGCCTTCGCTGTCCAAGTTCGGGCGCATCGGCTTCCCTGAGTTCGAGCTGTTTGACCTGCCCTACCTTTTTCCGGATCTGGCCAATGTGCGGCGCATTACCCAGGGCGCCCTGGGGCAGCGCATGCTCGACCGGCTGGCACGCCAGCGGCTGGTGGGGCTGGGCTTCATGGACAACGGGTTCAAGCACATGAGTGCCAACCGTCCCTTGCTGGAGCCAGCCCATTTTGTGGGCCTGCGCATGCGCATCCAGGCCTCGCGCGTGATTGCGGCGCAAATGCGCGCCCTGGGCGCACGGCCGGTCACGCTGGCCTTCAGCGAAACGCGCCGGGCCCTGGCTGCGGGCGTGGTCGATGGCACGGAAAACCCGATCTCCAATTTCTGGACCCAGTCCATGCACGAGGTGCAGACCGACCTGAGCCTGACGCAGCACGCCTACCTGGGCTACGCCTTCGTCGCCAACCAGCGTTTCTGGGAGTCCATGTCCGTGCCCGACCGCACCTTGGTCAGTGAGGCGCTGCGCGAGGCACTGCACTTTGGCAACCAGATTGCGGACACCCAGAACGACAAGGCCCTGTCCGCCCTGCGCGAGGCGGGGGGCACGCGCATCCATGTGCCCACATCGGCGCAAATGGCCCTGATGCGCAAGGCCGTAGAGCCGGTGCATGTGGGGCTGGCGCGGCGCATCGGCGCGGCATGGCTGGACGATGCACGCAAGGCCATCGATGGCGGTTGATTCAGGGTATTCCCTGATGTCTGAACTGTTGAAGCCCACAGTTGCCTCGGCCGGTGAGTATTTGTATCGTTCAGCCAGTCCCGTTCTGGACCCTTTCAACTTTGGAGACACCCATGAAATTCACTTTGAAGCTTCTGGCCGCCAGCACGCTGCTGGCCTTTGGTCTGGGCGCGCAGGCCGCCCCCATCGTCATCAAGTACAGCCACGTGGTGGCCGATGTGACGCCCAAGGGCAAGGCTGCGCTCAAATTCAAGGAACTGGCGGAGAAGGCGCTTCCCGGCAAGGTCGAGGTGCAGGTGTTCCCCAACAGCCAGCTGTTCGGCGACGGCAAGGAAATGGAAGCTCTGCTGCTGGGCGACGTGCAGATCATTGCGCCATCGCTGGCCAAGTTCGGCAAATACACCAAGCAGGTACAGATTTTTGACCTGCCTTTCCTGTTCGATGACATCCAGGCCGTGGACCGCTTCCAGGCCAGCCCCGAGGGCCAGAGCATGCTCTCGTCCATGTCCAAGAAGGGCATCATGGGCTTTGGTTACCTGCACAACGGCATGAAGCAGCTTTCGGCCAACACCAAGCTGCTCAAACCCGAAGACGCCAAGGGCCTGAAGTTCCGCATCCAGGCGTCTGACGTGCTCGAAGCCCAGTTCAAGGCCGTGGGCGCCAACCCGCAGAAGATTTCGTTCTCCGAGGTGTACCAGGCCCTGCAAACGGGTGTGGTCGATGGCACCGAGAACCCCTGGTCCAACACCTACAGCAAGAAGTTCCACGAAGTGCAAAAGTACATCATGGACACCGACCACGGCGTGCTCGACTACATGGTCATCACCAACGCCAAGTGGTGGGCTGGTCTGCCGCCCGATGTGCAAAAGGGCTTGAAGGCTGCGATGGATGAATCCATTGCCTATGGCAACAAGGCCGCCTTCCAGGAAGCCCTGTCGTTCCGCGACAAGGTGATTGCCGACAAGAAGGCCGAGGTCGTGCCCATGACCAAGGAGCAAAAAGCAGCATGGCGCGCCGCCATGAAGCCCGTATGGAAGAAGTTTGAAGGTGAAATCGGCAAGAACCTGATTGACGCGGCATTGCGCGCCAACCAGTAAGCCGGAGCACACCTGAGCCCATGGCCCCGGCACGACCGGGGCTTTTTTTGGAGCAATTCTGATGAAAATCCTCAATAGCCTTGAAGAGTGGATCATCTCCCTCATGCTGCTGGCCATGACGGGCCTGACGTTCCTGCAGGTGGTGATGCGCTATGTGTTCAACAGCGGATTCACCTGGGCGCTGGAACTGACCACAGTGTTTTTCGCCATCATGATCTTTGTGGGCGTCTCCTACGGGGTGCGCGTGGGTTCGCACATCGGGGTGGACGCGCTGGTCAAGCTGCTCTCGCCGGCCAAGCGCAAGTTTTTTGGCGTGCTCGCGGTGGTGCTGAGCTTGGTTTATGTGGGCTTTGTGCTGGTGGGCTCGATGGAGTACGTGCTCAAGATGAAGGACGTGGGCATCGAACTGGAAGACATGTCCATCGAGCGTTGGCAGATATTGGCGGTGATGCCTTTGGGCATGGCCTTGACCGGGTTTCGTTTTTTGCAAATCTTCTATGACCTGATCACCGGCCGCGCCGATTCTTTGCGCCTGGCCGACGAAGCCGCAGAAGCCATGGGCCTCAAGGCCACGGAGGACAACGAATGAACACGCTCGTACTTTTTGCGCTGCTCTTTTTCTGCATGGCGATTGGCATGCCCATCGCCATCAGCCTGGGGCTCTCCAGCATCATCACCATTGTTTTCTTCTCGCAGGATTCGCTGGCCAGCCTGACGATCAAGATGTTCGAGACCAGCGAGCACTACACGCTGATGTCGATCCCCTTCTTCGTACTCGCCGGGGTGCTGATGTCCACCGGTGGCGTGGCCAAGCGCATGGTGAATTTCGCCATCGCTGCGGTGGGGCATTTGCGCGGCGGTCTGGCGATTGCTTCGGTGCTGGCCTGCATGCTGTTTGCGGCCGTGTCGGGCTCCAGTCCGGCCACCGTGGTGGCCATTGGCTCGATCGTGATTGCCGGCATGGTGAAAAACGGCTACCCCATGGAGTTCGGCGCGGGTGTCATCTGCAACGCCGGCACGCTGGGTATCCTGATTCCGCCGTCCATCGTGATGGTGGTGTATGCCGCTGTGACCGAGGTGTCGGTGGGCCGCATGTTCATGGCGGGCGTCATTCCCGGCCTGGTGCTGGGCTTCATGCTGATGTTTGCCGTCTGGTGGCGCGCGGGCAAGCTCAAGGTCACGCCGCCTCCCAAGGCCAGCGTGGGCGAGGTGCTGCGTGCGCTGCGCGAGTCGATGTGGGGCCTGGCGCTGTTGGTCATCATCATGGGCGGTATCTACGGTGGTGTGTTCACGCCCACCGAGGCTGCCGCTGTGTCAGCGGTGTATGCGCTTTTCGTGGCGGTGTTCATCTACCGCGACCTGAAGGTCAAGGATCTGCCGCACGTCTTCCTGGAAGCGGGCCGCACCACGGTGATGCTGATGTTCATCGTGGCCAACGCCTTGTTGTTTGCCCACGTGCTGACCACCGAGCGTATCCCGCAGACCATTGCCGAGCACATCATGGCCGTGGGCATGGAGCCCTGGATGTTCCTGGCGGTGGTGAACGTGATTCTGCTGATTGCCGGCAACTTCATGGAGCCCACCGGCATCATCCTGATCCTGGCGCCCATTTTCTTCCCGATCGCCACGCAGCTGGGCATCGATCCCATCCACCTGGGCATCATCATGGTGGTGAACATGGAGATCGGCATGGTGACGCCGCCCGTGGGACTCAACCTGTTCGTCACCAGTGGAGTGACGGGCATGAACCTGGTGCAGGTGACGCGAGCCGCCTTGCCGTGGCTGACGGTGCTGCTGGTGTTCCTGGTGATGGTGACCTACATCCCGCAGATCAGCTTGTTCTTGCCTGACCTTGTCATGGGCCAGTAAACCCAACGGGGCCTTGGCCCCGTTTTTTTGGGGTCAGAGCGGATGCTCCGTATAAAAGCGCCCGCCGTGGTAAAGCAGCGGCGCGGCGCCCACGTGGTGGCTGCAGCGCTCGACCTCACCGACAAAGATCACATGGTCGCCTTCGTCGTAGCGGCTGCGGTTGAAGCACTCGAACGTTGCCACGGCGCCCTCCAACAGCGGCGCATGGTTCACCCCCGGCCGGTGCTTGACACCGGCCCACCGGTCGACCCCCCGTTGGGCAAAACGTTCGGCCAGTTCCTTCTGATCGGCGGCCAGCACATTGATGGCGTAGTGCGAGCCGGTGGCCAGCACCCCCATGGAGGCTGCGCTGCGCGACAGGCTCCACAGCACCAGCGGTGGCGTGAGAGAGACCGAGTTGAACGAACTTGCCGTCAGGCCCACCAGGTCGCCCGCGGCGCTGCGGGCCGTCACGATGGTCACACCTGTGGCAAACATTCCCAGGGCATCGCGGAACTCGCGTGCGGAAAAACTGGGGGGGAGAGGCTGGGAAGAACGGTGCACGTGAAGGGAAGAATGGGGCGGGCTATTATCGCCCCGGTGCCCAAACCCTGCTGCTGCGGGGAGATGCGCGCTGCTCCAGCGACCGTTCCCATGCCCACACCCCTGATTTCTGTTCTGAAGGCGCTGCTGTGCGTTGCCGCGGCGCTCATGCCCCTGTCACACCCCAGCGCTTCTGAGTGGCGCCGTCCTCCCTTGCAGGCCAGCCCGCAGCCGGGTGCCTGTGACCTGTTCTTGGCGCGTCTGCCCGGCGTGGCGCGCGCCCTGTGCCAGGACGCGCGACTGGTGCCCAGTGGCAGCGTATCGCGGCAAGGGCGGCCGCTGTACTGGCGTGATGTGTTGCCGCAAGGCGCCATGCCGGGCGCCACCGTTACGCCCTTGCGGGTGTTGGTGGTGGGGGCCATGCATGGGGATGAACTGACCTCGGCCTCGCTGGCGCTGCACTGGATTGGACTTGCCGAGAAGGCGCCACAGCCCGTGCACTGGCGCTTCATCCCGGTGCTCAACCCCGACGGCCTGCTGGCGCGCCGCCCCACCCGCGTGAATGCCCGGGGTGTGGACCTGAACCGCAACTTCAACACCCCGGGCTGGGAGCGCGATGCCCCGCACTACTGGGAACAACGCACCCGCAAAGATCCCCGGCGCTGGCCGGGGCCTGCGCCGCTGTCCGAGCCGGAGTCGCGTTTCCTGCACGAGCAGATGGCCCAGTTCCGCCCGCAATTGGTCGTCAGCATCCATGCCCCCTATGGCGTGCTCGATTTTGACGGCCCGCACGAGCCGCCCTTGCGTCTGGGGCACTTGCGCCTGGACCGGGTGGGTGTCTTCCCCGGATCACTAGGGCATTACGGCGGCGTGCAGCAGGGCATGCCCGTCGTCACCATCGAGCTCGACCATGCGCTGCGCATGCCGCGTGACGCCGAGGTGCGCTCCATGTGGCGCGATCTGCTGCGCTGGATGGACACCCGGCTGTTGAACGCCGGGCTGCCGGAAGCGGTAAAAAATAATGGCAAAAATGCCTCTGACGCTTATGAATAAAGCGCTAGCAGCTATGAAAAATGTAGTTTATGGGGCGCTCCGCAACCGTATGGCCCGCCCTCCCGGCCCACCACAGGCCTGACGAACGACTGACGGCACGCCCTGCGGCAGGGAAAGTGTGGGGCCGTGGCCCTTGCGGCAGGGGCTATGCTGCGCCCTTTCCTGGAAGGAGCACTCCCCATGAGACGGATACCCGCATGGCTGGCCATCGCTGCTGGCGCCTTGACTTTGGTCGCAACGCCGTTGTTGCACGCCCAGGAAGGCAACGTCGTACGGGTGGGCGTGATTGGCCCGTTCACCGGCCCGTCGTCCGACTTCGGCAAGCCCATGCTGCAAGGCATTGAATTGGCGGTGGAGGAGATCAATGCCGTAGGCGGCTACGTGGGGCGGCCCCTGCAACTGGTCATCAAGGACGACCGGGGCGACCCACAGACGGGTTTGACCGCTTCGCAAGAGTTGGCTGCACAGGGTGTCGTGGCCACCATTGGCTTTTGCAACACGGGGGTGGCGCAAAAATCCCTCGATGTGTTCCAGAACGCCAAGATTCCGCTCATCGTGCCCTGCGCCACCGGCACGCCGATCACGGCCAAGTTCCCGGCGCCCGAGAGCTACATCTTCCGCACCTCGGCACGCGACAGCATTCAGGCACCATTCGTTGTGGACGATATCGTCAAGCGCGGCTGGACTAAGGTGGCGATTTTTGCCGACACCACCGGCTATGGCGAAGCCGGGCTCAAGGACGTGGAGGCTGCGCTGCAGGCGCGCAAGCTCAAGGCAGTGCACGTGACGCGCTTCCCCCTGGGCGTGGCCGATCTGCGCGAAGAACTCAAGGCCGCGCGCGATGCGGGTGCCAATGTGATCTTCAGCTACACCGTGGGCCAGGAAAACGCTGTCATTGCCAATGGCCGCAAGGACCTGGGCTGGAAAGTGCCCCAGGTTGGGGCCTGGCCGCTGTCGTTCCCGTTCTTCATCGAGGGGGGCAAGGACGCGGCCGATGGCGCGCTGATGGCGCAGACCTTCATTGCCGAGCCCAGCAACGAGCGGCGCGCCGCCTTTTTGAGCGCTTTCACGCGCAAGAATGGCAAGCGCATGGCCGTGCCCATGGCGGCAGCCCAGGGCTATGACACCACCTACCTGTTGATCCATTCGCTGTTCGGTATCCGCAGCGGCAAGATCGACGGCCCCTCGATCAAGACCGCGCTGGAGAATATTCCGCGTGTGTATTACGGCGTGGTGGCCACCTACGAAAAGCCGTTCAGCCGCAACGACAAGGATGCCATCACCCAGAACATGCTGGTCATGGGCAAGGTGCAGGGCGGGGCCATCACTTTTGCCTACCCGGAAGACGCCAAGCGCAACCTGATCGTGCAGCGCAAACAATAAGAACGGCGATCCGCAGCCTGGTCCGGCTGCGGTAATGCCCTAGCGCATGCTGCGTGAGCAGCCCTGCAGTGGGCGGCCTCGGGGCGCATTGGCACGTGTTCCCACCCAGGGTGCGCAGAAACGGCGCACTGGACGAGCCGCAGGCCCCAACGATGGCGGCGCTGTCAAAATCTTAGTGTTTTAGGCCTCTGGCGCTTTGCTGTATTGCGCTGATAGCTATTGTATTGATAGCTATGCTGGCATGCGGCGGGCGCAGCACTTTCTGGCCGCAGAGGGGCTGTGCGCCGCGCTGGTGCCGACGTTCAGGCGCCGAAAGCGATGCCTTTCAGGGCGGACAGGGCACGCAAGATTGCATTCCAATAAAAGCAAAATTAAACTCTGCCTGAATACATCAGTGTGGCTAATATGGTTTGCCGCGTCCCATTCCTTCAAACGCCTCTTACACCATGAGTTCTTACGACCCTGCCGCTCTGGAATGCCTTGCCGCCATCATCGAGGAAGGGGGCTTCGAGCGTGCCGCCCAGCGCCTGAATGTCACGCAGTCCGCCGTCTCGCAGCGGCTGCGGGCGCTGGAGGCACAGGTAGGGTCGGTGCTGATCGTGCGCAGCAGGCCGCTGCGGCCCACGTCGGCGGGGCAGTTACTGCTCAAGCACACCAAGCAGATGCGCCTGCTGCGCGCCGACCTGGAGCGTGACCTGCAGGAACTGGCACCCAGTGCGCCGGGGGGCGGGCGGGAAGACGAGCGCATCTCCATTGCCATCAATGCCGACAGCATTGCCACCTGGGCGCTGGGCGCGCTGCAAGACCTGGTGCACCAGCGCCTGCCCCTGGAAATCATTGTGGACGACCAGGATTTCACCCAGGAATGGCTGCGCTCGGGCCAGGTGCTGGGCTGCGTCACCACGCTCAAGCAGGCCTTGCGCGGCTGCAAAATGGTGCCGCTGGGCGCCATGCGCTATGTGGCTGTGGCTTCGCCCGCGTTTGAGCAAAAGCACCTGCCCGGTGGCCTCACGGCGCACAACTTTCGCACGGTGCCCTACCTTTCGTTCAACCGCAAGGACGACATGGCGGTGGAATTTGTGTCCCGGGCTTTCGGCCTGAAGCGGGTGGCCCTGAACCACCTGTTTGTCCCCAGCTCCGAAGGACAGATGCATGCTGTTTCAGCCGGGTGGGCCGTGGGTGTACTGCCGGAACTGTTGGTGCGCGACAAACTGGCGGACGGCAGCCTGGTCAACATGGCCCCGGGACAGGTGCTGTTCATCCAGTTGTATTGGCACTGCTGGAATTTGGAGTCCGAGGTGCTCGACGCTCTGACCTTGGCCCTGACGGAAACGGCGGCGCAGTCGCTGGTTGCTTCATGAGAGTGAAAACCCTGAACGCCGTGGTTACGAAACAACTGCACCAACCATTTTTAAACTGTAATGCATAAGATGGCGGGTATGTCGACCCAGCCCACCAAAATTTCCTTCAAGGAGCAAATGCACCAGGCGCGCGAACGCGCCATTTTGCAGACCGCCTGCGACCTGCTGGGTGCCAAGTCGTTTGATGCCATGACTATGGACGATGTGGCCAATGGCGTGGGCATTGCCAAGGCCAGCCTGTACAAGCATTTCGGCAGCAAGGAAGACCTGTGCTGCGCCGCCATGGTGGAAGTGCTGCACCTGGTGCGCGCTTACCTGGCCACCCTCGACCCTGGCCTGCCCGTCGTGGAAAAACTGCGCGCAGTGGTGCGTTGGTCGCTTGAGCGCCTGCTGGCCCACGAAATGCCGCTGCTGCCCAGCAGCAACTCCACGCTGCGCAGTGTGCTCATGTCCAACAAAGAATATGCGGACGGTGTGATTCTGCTCAGCGACACTTTGGGTGAGTGGATCGTCCAGGCGCAGGCCGAGGGCGTCATTGAACCCACCCTGCCGCCGCTGGTGGTGCTCTACACCTTGTACGCGCGCGCCTGCGATCCGGTCGTGGGTTTTCTCAAGGAGAGCGGTCTGTACCAGGACGCAGAGATCATCGATTTGGTGCTGCGCACCTGTTTCGACGGATTGAACGCACGCTAAAAAAGCGCCCGCAGATGCGGGCGCCTTTGCTTTTATCGTCCGAGCTGCCTGCTCAGGCGGGCAGCAACACCCGATCCACCACGTGGATCACCCCGTTACTTGTGAATACATCGGTGGTAACGATGCCGGTGACGCGCTGCTTTTGGTCGGTGATCTTCAGACTGGCATCGACCATGAAGGTCTGGCCCTGCACCGTGGCAATGGCGGAGCCCACTGGCACCTCGGCTTTGAGCACACGGGAACCCACCACGTGGTAGGTCAGCACCTTCGTCAGCAACGCCTTGTCGGCCAGCAGAGCGTCCTTGCCCACGCCCAGCTCGCCCAGCAGCGCTGCGAAAGCTGCGTTGGTGGGGGCAAAAACGGTGAACGGCCCTGCACTCTGCAAAGTTTCCACCAGACCCGCCGCCACCACTGCCTCAACGAGGATGCTGAAGTCGGGCAAAGACTGCGCTGTCGCCACAATATCCTTGTTGGCAGGCAGCAGCACGCGGTCCACCAGATGCACAACGCCGTTGCTGGCCTGGATGTCGGTGGCGGTGATGTTGCCGACGCGGTTGCGCCCATCGGTGATCTTCAGACCCCCCAACGACTCGATTTTGAAGAATCCGCCGGCCAAAGGACTGATGGCCTTGCCCACGGGCACATTGGCAAGTGGCACATTGCTGCCCAGCACGTGGTACGTCAGCACGGCCGTCAACAAGGCTTTGTCGGCCAATAGGGCTTCTTTGGTCACACCCAGTTCGGCGAGCAGCGCTGCGAAAGCCGCATTGGTCGGTGCAAAAACCGTGAGTTTCTCCGTGCTCAGTGTGGGGGCCAGACCGGCAGCGACCACGGCTTCGACGAGGATGCTGAGGTCGGGCGTGTTTTGCGCCACCTCGACGATATTGCGCTGCGGCTCGTCATCGCCGCCGCCACAGGCTTGCAGCAAGGTGGTGCTGGCGCCCACAGCGGCAGCGATCAGGACGGAACGGCGGTTGAACACGGTGTTCATGGCGGATTCTCCTTGGGGGGTTATGAAGGGTGCAATCACTGAACGCTATGTGGCCCGGTTCATTGGGGCATCAGCACGGTGTCGATCGCATGGATCACACCGTTGCTTGCGGCAACGTCGGTGGCGACCACCTTGGACTGGTCCACCATCACGCCCATGTTGGTAGAAACCGTCAGCTCCTGTCCCTCGACGGTCTTGACCTTGCCAGCCTTCACGTCCTTGGCCATGACTTTGCCGGGTACGACGTGGTACGTCAGGACCTTGGTCAGTGCAGCCTTGTCGGCCAACAGACCGTCGAGCGTGGCCTTGGGGATCTTTGCGAACGCTTCATCGGTGGGGGCAAATACCGTGAACGGGCCCGGTCCCTTGAGCGTATCCACCAGGCCAGCCGCTTGAACTGCAGCCACCAAGGTGTTGAAGTTGCCTGCCTTTACGGCGGTGTCAACGATGTCTTGCGCCATGGTGGTGAACGTGGCGCCGGCAGTCAGAGCCAATGCAATCAAAGTCTTCTTCATGGGTCGTTCCTCTGGTGTGGGATGGAAACAGAACGCCAGGATGGGCGTTCGCGAAATGTATAACCAATCAGTAATAAAGTAAACCTATAGGTTATGTGAAAACTATCCGGTAATTTTCGGGCGCAAAAAAACCCTGCCGAGGCAGGGCTGGACGGGAGTGAAAGGGTTCAGCGCACGATGAGCACCGGCACCTTGCTGTTGGCCAGCACCTGTGTGGTGACTGAGCCCATGACCAGCGTGGCCAAGGCGCCGTGGCCGTGCGAGCCCATCACCAGCAGGTCAAATTTGCCTGTGTCGGCGACCTTGCCGATGGTTTCACCCACCGCTCCCACCTTCAGAATGCGCTTGGGCGCCACACCATGGCGCTCCAGAAATTTGCAGACCGGGCCCATCACCTTGTCGCCTTCGTCGGCGTAATACTGGTCCACCACCTCTTTGCCAACAGCCGCGCGCGCGCGCGGCGGTAACGCTGCCTGGACGGTGATCACGGTGTAGCTGTGGTTCGAACCCAGAAAGTCATCATGGGTGGCCAGATAGGCCAGCATTTTCTTTGTGTAAGCGCTGCCATCGACAGCCAGCAAGATGTTCATGCGATGCTCCAGGAAGTACGTTGGACGGGAATCTGGGAAGCTCCCAGGCCTCGCCCATCATACGGCCAGGCAACACTGTGGCTGGAAGAAGGACTGTTCGTTCTTGCGTGCGTAACCCAGGGGATTGGCCACCACGCGGCATTGCCAGGGCGTGCCGTCGTCTCGCAGGCCCTGGGCGGTGTAGTCGCTGGGCGCGTGCAGGTGACCGTGCAGCCACAGCCGGGCATGTGGCAAAAGATCGTCGTAGGCATTGCAAAACCCGGCCGTGCCAGCGGCCATGCCATAGCGCGGGTCCGCGCTGCGCAGGCTCGGAGCAAAGTGCGTGACGGCTACCGTGGGGCCGTCAAACGCCTGCGCCAGCGTGGCGGACAGCCACTCGTGGCACTCCAGCGCCTGGGCGCGCACCGTTTCGGCCAGCCAGGGCAAGCCGTTGCGCGTGCAGCCCGTTTTGGAGAGGTAAAAATCGGCTGCGCGGTAAGCCTTCTGGCGCATGCGCAAGCGCTCTGCCAGGTCGCTGCAGCCCTTGTGGTCAGCGATGGAATCGAAGTTGCTCCACAAGGTGGTGCCCACAAAACGCACCCCGTCGAGCACCAGGGTCTCGCGTTCCAGCCACAGCAGGCCCAAGGTGTCGCAGGTACGGCGCAGGCGTGCGTGGGCCGCGTCGAAGTCCTGCATGTCGTACTCATGGTTGCCTGGCACAAAAACCACGGGGGTGGGCCAAGCCCCCCATTGGGGCAGGGGTGAGAAGCGCTCCAGGCCAAAGTGCGCTCCTTCGAGTAACGAGCCGTCCTGGTAGGAGCCAATGTCGCCCGCCAGCACCAGTACATCGGCATTGGACACAGGTTCTGGCCTGAACTGCGGGTGGGCCTCCAGGTGGAGGTCAGACAAAAGCTGGATCTGCATGCAAGACGCGCGCAATGGCCTTCGATCAAGGCCGGCCTGTGGCCGCAAGGCCGTCCAGCGCATCCACCAAGGCCCTGAATTCCGCGCTGCTGAGTGAGAGGCTGCGCTCATGCCCGGATTTCGCGGTGATCTGGAAGGGCCAGGTCGTGCGTTCTCCCGGGCGATACGCCGCAGCGGCCTGGCGCACGGTGGCCAGGTCCAGGTCAAAGGCCACGGTTTCCGTGTGGGTGCACTTGCGCTCAAAAAGGTCACGCAAGTTACAAATGCTGTTCTGGCTCAGGCCCTGGAGCGTGGCGGTGTGGCTGCCACTGGCGCCAGGGTAGGTCGCCTTGGCCAGATGGCGAAAGCTGAAGTCGATGTAGGTGTCCGTCAGCACCACCTGCACCAAGGGCTGGTGGGACTTCGGGTCGATGCTGGCTCGCAGGTATTCGGTGCTCGGGTAATCCTTGCTTTCGGGCACATGGGCCGGCGCCGTGCTGAAACTGGTGGCGCGGCCAGACGCATCCACCTCGGTGGCCATCTTCCCCCGGTAAAAGTCGGGCACATGCCGGTAGGCCACGGCATCAAAGCTGTCCTTGTTGGCCAGCGACTTGAAAAGGTAGTCCCCATGTTTCCAGGACGTGCCTTTTTGCAGCAAGTTGTAGCTGTGGGGCTCTCCATTGGCAAAGAAGGTGAAGTAACTGCTCTTGGCTGCCGGGGCGCCCGGCTCGGTGACCAGCGTGGCGGTAGTGCCCCGGCACAGGTTTGCGCGGTCGCTCTCTGGGCGCGGTAGCAAGGGGATTTCTGCCGTGCAGACGCCTTGGGCATCGGTGGTGCACGACCAGGCGCTTTCGATCTTCTTGCCCCCAAAGAAGGAGCCATCGTCCGATTTGCAGGTGCCGCTGACCGTGACAGAGGCAAAAGGCACATCCTTTGACTGCAGCAGCACGAAGTGGGCCTCGCCCCGGGAGGGGCTGGCCGCGAAGACGGGGGAGGCCAAGGCGGCGGCCAGGGACAGGGTCAGGGCTTTATTCATGGACAGCGGCGAAGACGTGGAGGAGCAAGGGCGTGCGTGCCTGGGAATCGTACCCCGGCACCATGGCGAAATCGCCAAGGGCCTACGGCGGGTGGGGTGAGGGGCGGTGTTCTTGCGGATGCGATGGGCGGTGCCAATAGTTGATCTTGCGCAAAAACAGCCAAAAACACGTATTTATAATGCGACTCCTTCTCATTTGCATTGATAGTTTTGTGCGGCTTACGGCCGCCACCAGACTCCCAGAAAGGATTTCCGCATGCTGCTTCGCTCCCTGGTTCTCACTGGCGCTCTTGCCCTCAGTCTGCCCGCACTGGCGCTGGAATACCCCATCGGCGCACCCCAAAACGTGGCTGGCATGGAGGTCGCCGCCGTCTACCTGCAGCCCGTGGAAATGGAGCCGGACGGACACATGCGCAAAGCGTCGGAATCGGACATTCACCTCGAGGCCGACATCCATGCGCTGGGCAGCAACGTCAATGGCTACGCTGAAGGCGCCTGGATTCCGTACCTGCTGGTCAAGTACGAAGTGACGAAGCAAGGGTCGGGCGAGGTCATCCGCGGAGACATGATGCCCATGGTGGCCAGCGACGGCCCGCACTATGGCGACAACGTCAAGCTGGCAGGCCCGGGCAAGTACCACGTCAAATTCACCGTGTACCCGCCCAACGCCAAGGAAAACGCCATGGGCATGCATTACGGGCGCCACACCGACCGCGCCACAGGTGTGCGCCCCTGGTTCAAGGCCGTCGAGCTGGAATGGGATTTCACCTACGCAGGCATCGGCAAGAAGGGCGGGTACTGAACATGCGACCCGCTTTGCCCGCCCGTACGGCGCTGGCCGTTGCCCTGTGCCTGGGTATTGCACCTTTGAGCGCGATGGCCGCGGACAACGACGCACTCATGGCGCAGATCAAGGCGCTGGTCGAGCGCGTCGAACGCCTCGAGGCGCAAAACACGCAATTGCGCAGCGCATTGGAGAGCGACCGCATCAGCGAGAACGAGCCTGAACTCGCAACGCGCCTCAAGGCCGTTGAGGCACAGCAACAGGCCCTGCAAGCTCCCGCTAAAAAACTGGACGCATTCGATGGCATCAGCGTCGAGGGCAGTCTGACCGGGGCAGTGCAACAGGCGGGACGTGGCGCGCTGGCCGATCCTGCAACGGGCCGCAGCCGCAGCAACTACCGGGGTGATGTGGCGGTCACCTTGCCGGGTGGAGAGTTTGGCAAGAACAAAGGCACGGTCTACGTGCACGCCCGCTTTGGCCAAGGCGATGGTTTGGCGCTGCGACCCACCTACACCGGAACCGCCAACAGCACAGCCTTTGGTGGCAACGACCCAGACGACACCCAGTTCACCGTCGCGCAAGCCTGGTACCAACTGGAAGTGCCGTTCACCGAGCACAACGTGCTGCGCAAGGCCACATTCACCGTCGGCAAGATCGACCCGTTTGTGTTTTTTGACCAGAACAGCATTGCCGATGATGAAACGCGCCGCTTTGCCAACAACGTATTTGTGCACAACCCATTGCTCGATTCTGGTGGCGATGTGGGGGCAGACCGCTTTGGTTTCGCGCCGGGAGCGATCGCCGCTTATGAAGACACCAGCGACAAGGCGATGCCCTGGGGGGTGTCCGTCGGTGCGTTTGGCGCGGGCAGTGGTGCCTCGTTCAGCGGCAGCAACGGCAAGCCGCTTGTCATCGCACAGGCTTGGGTTTCGCCGCGCATCAATGCCTTGCCTGGCACCTACCGGGCCTATGCCTGGAGCAATGCGCGCGCCACCAATTTCGACGACAGCGAGGCCCGCCATGGTGGCCTGGGTGTGTCTATTGACCAGCGCGTGACCGACTCTCTCACGCTGTTTGGCCGCTACGGGCATCAAACTTCAGGCAATGTGCGTTTTGACCGTGTGTTGACGCTGGGGGGTGAACTCGACGGGTCATCCTGGGGGCGGGGCGCCGACGGCTTGGGCCTGGCGCTGGGCATGCTGCGCACCAGTGGACGCTACGCCGTGGCCTCGGCGGCCGACACTGCGTCCTATGGCCATGCCGCGCAGGGGTCGGAGCGCATTGGAGAGCTGTACTACCGCATTCACCTCAATGGCCATGTCGAGATCACGCCCAGCCTGCAGTACATTGCGCGCCCGGCGGCCAACCCGGACGGCAAAGGCATCGCATTGGTGGGTGTGCGGGCAAGGGTGGGCTTTTGATGTCGCTGAATCTGCGCCTTCTTCTTTCTGCCGCGGGGCTGCTCTTGGCAGCGGGCAGTGCCTGGGCGCAGGAGCTGCCCACCTTTGCGCTGGAAATGAAAAATGGGCGGTTCCATCCCGAGGAAATCGTGGTTCCAGCGCAGACGCGCTTCAAGCTCGTGCTGCACAACGCGGGCACGGACGCCGAAGAGTTTGAAAGCCTGGAATTGAAGAAAGAGAAGGTGCTAGCGCCCGGCGCCAAAAGCTTCCTGGTGTTTGCCCCGCTCAAGCCCGGAAGCTACCGTTTCTTTGGTGAGTTCCATCCCGATACGGCCCAGGGCCGCATCGTTGCCCGCTGAACAGGACGGCCTTGCATGCTCTTGAATGCCTTCGTCATCGTCTGGCGTGAAAGCCTCGAAGCCATGCTGGTCATTGGTATTCTGGCCGCCTGGGCCGAAGGACGCGGTGGCCGCGTGCGTATCGGCCTCTGGGGCGGTGTGGTCGCGGGAGTGGTCTTGGCACTGGCGCTGGCCGCCGTGATGCAGGGTGCATTGGGCAGCCTTTCGGACGAGGGCCAGGAGATCTTCCAGACATCGCTGATTCTGTTTGCCGCTGTGCTGATGACGCACATGGTGCTGTGGATGCGGCGCCATGCACGTGGCCTTCGCCGTGCGATGGAAGGCGCACTGGATCGCGCGGCCGAACAACGGGGCGCCTGGGGCATTGCTGCCGTTGCCGCTGTCGCCGTGGCGCGCGAAGGCGCCGAGACCGTCATCTTCCTGCAGGGCATGGCATCGGGAGCGGGCTGGAGTGCTTTGCTGCCTTCAGCATCGGCAGGGTTTCTGCTGGCCGCCTTCACCGCGTGGGCTGCCGCCCGGGGTCTGCGTCTGCTGCCGCAGTACCAGGTACTGCGCGTCAGCGCCTGTTTGTTGCTTTTGTTTGCCGCAGGCATGCTGGTGCTGGGCACCGATCGGTTGGTGGGCATGGAATGGATTCCACCGGGCCCCGATCCACTCTGGGATACCAGTACCTGGCTGGATGACGGCGGCGGTTTGGGAAAGTGGCTGGCCGACCTGTTTGGCTACCGTGCACGGCCTGCGGCAGCCAACGTGGTTGTCTTCTTCGGTTTTTGGGTGGTCATGGCCGCGCAGCACGGGTGGTCCAGGCGCTCAGCTTTACGGCCCTGCGCATGAGTACGCACACGCTGCACTTCATACCGCCCCGTCCCCAGCCGCGCACGCGGCTGGCTCGGCTGGGCGATGGGATGGCGCGCCACAAGGGCCGTATTGCGCTCGTGCAATGGTCCATCGTGGTGCTGTACTTCGTGCTCGTGGCGGTACCGGCATTTCTGCCCATGCCACCCGAAGACGCACGCATGTTGGACCACTTGACGCGCTTTGCGCAGTTCGCGTTCTGGGGTATCTGGTGGCCGTTCGTTATCGCATCCATGCTGCTGGTAGGGCGATTCTGGTGTGGGGTGATGTGCCCCGAGGGTGCCTTGAGTGAGTTTGCCGGGCGGCCCGGACGCGGTCGCGCCATTCCGCGCTGGATGCGCTGGCCTGGCTGGCCCCTGGTGGGATTTTTGGGCACCACGCTGTATGGGCAGCTCATCAGCGTGTACGAGTACCCCGGTCCGGTGCTGGTGATTCTTGGAGGGTCCACGGTGGCTGCGATTGCGGTGGGCATCGTTTATGGCCGGGGCAAGCGTGTATGGTGCCGCTACCTGTGTCCTGTGACGGGAGTGTTTGCCTTGCTGGCACGCCTGGCGCCACTGCACTTCAAGGTCGATCGCGCCGCATGGGACCTGCGGCCGACCAATACCCCGGCGGTGGATTGCCCGCCGTTGCTCAACGTAGGTGCGCTTGCCAGCGCTTCGCAATGCCATGCCTGCGGTCGTTGCAGCGGCCACCGCGATGCCGTGGCCTTGCAATGGCGCTGGCCCGGCAGCGAAATCGTGGCCAGCCAGCCGGGCGACGTGGGGCGCTATGAGGCGCTGCTGCTGTTCTACGGCATGCTGGGTTTTGCGCTGGGGGCGTTTCAGTGGACCATGGCGCCGGGCTTTGTGCGTGCCAAACAATGGGCCGCCACTTGGCTGGTGGAGCGCGATATTTTCTGGCCGCTTTCCGACAATGCACCCTGGTGGGTGCTGACGCACTACCCGCAGGCGTCCGACGTCTTCACCTGGCTCGATGGCGCAGGCATCGTGGTCTGGCTCACAGCCAGTGCGGTGCTGGTAGGCGGCTGTGCCCACCTGGCCGTTGCCGCGGCAGCGCACCTGGCGCGGCTGGATTGGAAAGTGCTGTCGCTGGGCCTGGTGCCCATGGCTGCGGCCAATCTCTTTCTGGGCCTGTCCATGCTTACGCTGACGCAGCTGCGCAGTGAGGGCATTGTGTTCGGGTGGTTGCCCCAGGCGCGGCTGACACTGCTTGCGTTGGCTTGGCTGGCCTGCCTGGCCCTGAGCGTGGGTCAACTGCGGCGTGCAGCGGTGCCGGGTGGACGTGCGGCGATTGCCGCCACGTTGCTGTCAGCAGCAGCCGCGGTGCCCGCGCTGCTGTGGGTGCGTGCGCTCGATCTGGCCAGCACGTTCTGACGCACACAAAAAAGCCACCCGCAGGTGGCTTGGTGTACTACAGACCTGCCGAGGCAGGTCTGTCCTGTCCAAAGGATCAGGCGCCGAGCTGGGCCTCAATGGCTGCGCGCGTTTCCAGCAGTTCCTTGGGCAGGTGGTAAGCCAGCTTGGCGAAATGTTCGTCGTGCAGCTTGAGTTCTTCGAGCCATGCGGCCTTGTCGATGGCGGTGACCGTGTCGAACTGCGCAGCGCTGAAGTCAAGCCCCGTCCAGTTGATCTCGTTGTATTGCGGAGCAATGCCGAACATGGTTTCCTGGCCTGCGACTTGGCCTTCGATGCGGTCGATCATCCACTTGAGCACGCGCATGTTCTCGCCGTAGCCGGGCCATACAAATTTGCCGTCGGCGCCCTTGCGGAACCAGTTCACGCAGAAGATGTTGGGCAGGGTGTGGCCCATGCTTTCGAGCTTGTGCTCCATGTCCAGCCAGTGCTGAAAGTAGTCGCTCATGTTGTAGCCGCAGAAGGGCAACATGGCGAACGGGTCGCGGCGCACCACGCCTTGTGCACCAAAGGCGGCTGCGGTGGTCTCTGACCCCATGGTGGCGGCCATGTAAACACCGTCCTGCCAGTTGCGCGCCTCGGTCACCAGCGGCACGGTGGTGGAGCGGCGGCCACCGAAGATGAACGCATCGATGGGCACGCCAGCCGGGTCGTCCCAGGCCGGGTCGAGTGCTGGGTTGTTGGTGGCAGCTACCGTGAAGCGCGAGTTGGGGTGTGCCGCCTTGGCGCCGGTTTCCTTGGCAATTTGCGGCGTCCAGTCTTGGCCCTTCCAGTCGATCAGGTGGTCGGGCAGCTTGCCGGTGTCTTTTTCCATGCCTTCCCACCACACGTCGCCGTCGTCGGTCAGGGCCACGTTGGTGAAGATCACGTCCTGGTTCAGTGACAGCATGCAGTTCGGGTTGGTATGCATGTTGGTGCCAGGTGCCACGCCGAAATAACCTGCTTCGGGGTTGATGGCGTACATCTTGCCGTCCGCATGGGGCTTGACCCAGGCGATGTCGTCGCCAATGGTGGTGACCTTCCAGCCGGCAAAACCAGCCTCTGGCGGGACCAGCATCGAGAAGTTGGTCTTGCCGCAGGCGCTGGGGAAGGCAGCGGCCACGTGGTATTTCTTGCCTTGGGGGTTGGTCACGCCCAGGATCAGCATGTGCTCGGCCAGCCAACCCTGGTCGCGGCCCATGGTGGAGGCAATGCGCAGGGCCAGGCACTTCTTGCCCAGCAGGGCATTGCCGCCATAGCCCGAGCCGTACGACCAGATCTCGCGCGTTTCGGGGTAATGCACGATGTACTTGACGGTGGGGTTGCAAGGCCAGGTGGTGGTGTCCTTCTCGCCCGCTGCCAGTGGAGCGCCCACGGTGTGCATGCAGGGCACGAATTCGCCTTCCACGCCCAGCACGTCGTACACGGCCTTGCCCATGCGGGTCATCAGGCGCTGGTTCACGGCCACGTAGGCGCTGTCGGTCAGCTCCACGCCGATGTGGGCGATGTGGCTGCCCAGCGGGCCCATGCTGAAGGGCACCACGTACATGGTGCGGCCCTTCATGCAGCCGTCAAACAGGGGCTGCAGCGTGGCGCGCATTTCGGCTGGAGCCATCCAGTTGTTGGTGGGGCCCGCGTCTTCCTTCTTTTCCGAGCAGATATAGGTGCGGTCTTCCACGCGGGCCACGTCCGACGGGTCGGACCAGGCCAGAAAGCTGCCGGGGCGCTTGGCGGGGTCGAGCTTCTTGAAGGTGCCGGCGTCGACCAGCTGCTGGCACAGGCGGTCGTATTCTTCCTTGGAGCCGTCGCACCAGTAGATGCTGTCGGGCTTGCACAGGGCGGCCATGTCGGCCACCCAGGCGAGCAGCCGGGCGTTTTTGACGTAAGCGGGGGCGTTGAGATTCAGGCCCTGCATGGTGGGTGCGTTCATCGGGAGCTTCCTTAAGTTAAAAACAGTTTTTTCAAAGGAAGCGGGGACGAACGATGTCACTGCGAGGCCTGCGCTGGTGCAAATGCTGAGCGCTGCCTTTGAGAAAACGGCTGGTGTGCTCCGTCGGCGGGCGGCTGCATGGAAGGCCCCACGGGGGTGGAGGCAAGGTCACGCAATCCGCGGGTCGGCTGGGACATCGATTTTAAGAAGCTGCTGCCCACTTGTCTGTCAGACAGGGGCAAGATTCATGCAAAAGACGCATGAGGTTATGCGTGGCAAATAATGCGCGGCGGCTCAGGTGCTTGCCTGCCAGCGCTCGAAGCCGTTGCGTCGCAGCGTGCAGGCCGGGCAGTGGCCGCAGCCGTGGCCCCAGGGGTGCAACGGGCCGCGTTCGCCCAGGTAGCAGGTGTGTGAGAGGCGAATAATGGTCTTCACCAGCGGCGCGCCGCCCAGTGCGCGGGCCATCTCCCAGGTTTGGGCCTTGTCCAGCCACATCAGCGGTGTTTCGAGGGTGAAGCGCTGGCCCATGCCCAGCGACACCGCCACCTGCAGCGCCTTGAGCGTGTCGTCCCGGCAGTCAGGGTAGCCGGAGTAATCGGTCTCGCACATGCCGCCCACCAGTGTGTGCAGCCCGCGCCGGTAGCCCACGGCGGCGGCCAGCTGGAAGAACAGCAGGTTGCGCCCCGGTACAAAGGTATTGGGCAGGCCGGCGGCATCCATCTCGATGGCGGTGGCGCGCGTGAGTGATGTCTCGCTGATCTGGCCCAGCACCGCCAGGTCGATCATGTGGTCTTCGCCCAGGCGCTGCTGCCAGTGCGGGAAGTCCGTGCGCAGCGCCGCCAGTACCTCCTGGCGCGCTTGCAGTTCGACATGGTGGCGTTGGCCGTAGTCAAACCCTATCGTTTCGACATGGGTGAAATTTTCCAGCGCCCAGGCCAGGCAGGTGGTGGAATCCTGGCCGCCAGAAAACAGTACCAGGGCGTGACCGTTGCGCATGATGGGTTCCTTTGATCAAGAAAACGGTCTTGCCGCGTGCGGCGCAGCGCTGCACCAAAAGAAAAGCCCCGCAGGGGCGGGGCGACGGGGTGCAGCGGCGGGGCCGCAGCGCCATTCAGGCCATGGTGACGGCAATCATGGCCAGCAAAAAGATCATGATGCCGCCGACCACAGGCAACACCACCGGGATGTATTGCACAATGGCCTCCACCGGGTCGTCGGACGATGTGGCGGGCGTGTGGCTGGTGTTGGAATGCGACATGGTATGGGTCTCCGAAAAGGCAATATTGGGTCAAATTCTAGCGGCTGGGCTGCAAACGTGTTGGTCGCCTACATTTTGGTGGCGGTCATGCCCACGGCGTGCAGGTGTTCCAGCACTTCCTCCACGTGGGTGTGGCCGCGGGTTTGCAGCACCAGTTCAATCTCCACGTTCTGCGCTGCCAGCATGGTGAAGGCGCGCTGGTGGTGCACTTCCTCAATGTTGGCACCCACTTCGGCCAGGGCTGCGGTAATGCGGGCCAGGGCACCAGGAACATCGCGTGCGCTTACGCGGATGCGCGCCAGCCGCCCGGATCGCACCATGCCGCGCTCGATGATGGCCGCCAGCAACAGCGGGTCGATATTGCCGCCGCACAGTACCAAGCCCACCTTTTTGCCGCGAAAGCGATCGGGGTGGCGCAGCATGGCGGCCAGGCCCACCGCACCAGCGCCTTCCACCAGGGTTTTTTCAATTTCCAGCAACATCAGCACGGCCTGCTCGATGTCGCCCTCGTCCACCAGCACCAGGTCATCCACCAGTCGGCGCACCACTTCTTGGGTGATGGTGCCCGGTGTGCCCACGGCAATGCCTTCGGCGATGGTGGAGGTGCCTTGCGGGTAATGCGTGCCCTGCACCGCGTTCACCATGGCAGGAAAGCGCACCGTCTGCACCCCGATGATCTCGATGCCGGGCTTGATGGCCTTGGCCGCCGTGGCCACGCCTGCAATCAGCCCGCCGCCGCCCACAGCAATGACCAGTGTGTCCAGGTCGGGCACGGCCTGCAGCATCTCCAGCCCCAGCGTGCCCTGGCCCGCGGCCACGGCCTCGTCGTCGTAGGGGTGCACAAAGGTCAGGCCTTGTTCGTCGGCCAACGCATAGGCGTGCTGGCGGGCTTCTTCCAGCGTGTCGCCATGCAGCACCACCTCGGCGCCAAAGCCGCGTGTGCGCTCCACCTTCACGCCGGGCGTAAAGCGCGGCATCACGATGACGGCGCGCAGGCCCAGCCGCTGCGCGTGGTAGGCCACGCCCTGCGCATGGTTGCCCGCGCTCATGGCCACCACGCCGTGCGCGCGCTCTTCGGGCGTGAGCAGCGTGAGCTTGTTGCAGGCCCCGCGCTCCTTGAACGAGGCGGTGAACTGCAGGTTTTCGAATTTGAGGAACACCTGCGCGCCCACGATCTGCGAGAGCGTGCGGGACTCGACGCAGGGGGTGTCCAGCACCTGGCCTTGTAGGCGGGATGCGGCATCCTGGATGTCTTGTAGGGTAATCATGCCCAGCATTGTGGCGGGGAATGCCGTATGGTGGGATGGATTTTTACGGGGCGTGCCCAAACTCCGCTGGAATGCGCCTGGCCGTGCGCGAGAAATCGGTACGCAGTAACGAGGTGTATCCAAAAAAGCGCCTCGCAGTGACAATGTAGGCTGGCCAGATTACTGATCACCATAGAGGTCTCCCACACCATGCACCCGGATCGCCAGCGCAAGATTCGTGAGTTGTTCGACGAGTACATCGAGATGTACACCACCCGGGATGACCGCTTGACCGAACGCTTCAGCGAGAACTTCAGCGGCTACCCGGGCAGTGGGAAAGTGCTGATCAAGGACCGTGAGGAATGGATCCGGATCACCCGGCAAGACTTCTCGCAGGTGCCGGGCCGCATCCGCATCGAGATGATCGACCTCGCGCTGCAAGACCTGAGCGATGGCGTGGTGATGGTCACCGCCTTCTTCCACATCCATTTGCCCAGTGACGGTCAACTACTGTCCAGAGAAGTCGCGCGGCTGGTGCTGGTCTTTCGCCAGGAAGGGGCCGAGTGGATGATCGTGCACAGCGGCATTTCCATTCCGTACCGGAGCGCGCAGGACGGTGAGGTCTATCCCCTCAAAAGCCTGCAGGAGCAAAACAGCGCCTTGCAGGCCCTGGTGGACGAACGCACCCAGGAACTGCACCAAAGCCAGGCCCTCTACCGCATGTTGACGGAAGATGCGCAGGATGTTCTCTGGAAGACCGACAGCCGCCTCGTCGTCACCTACATCAGTCCGGCGGACGAACGCCTGCGCGGATTTCGGGCCGACGAAGTGGTGGGGCACCATGTCTTTGAAATGTTCAACGACGAGGGCGTGGTGCAGGTCAAAGACATGATCAAGCGCCGGACACTCGAAGAGGCGGCCAGCACGCCCGTCGGGTTTCTGAACTTTGAGGTGCAGCACCGCTGCAAGGACGGTCGCCTGATCTGGGGCGAGGTGCTGTCCAAGCCCGACCGCAACGCCCAGGGCGAGATCATCGGCTACCACGGCATCACCCGTGAGATCACCGAGCGCAAGCGCCTGCAAGAGCAGGTGCGCCAGCTCGCCTTTAACGACCCGCTCACCCGCCTGGCCAACCGCCGCCTCATGCTGGAGCACCTGGACCAGACCATGTCGGCCAGCAAACGCAGCCGCCGCCATGGCGCGCTGCTGTTTCTCGACCTCGACAACTTCAAGCCCCTCAACGACACCCACGGCCATGGCGTGGGCGACCTGCTGCTGATCGAAGTGGCCGAGCGCCTGAAAGCCTGCGTGCGCGAAGCCGACACCGTGGCCCGCTTTGGCGGCGACGAGTTCGTCGTGCTGCTGTGCGAGCTGGACATGCAGCAGGACGAGGCCGCCGCGCAAGCCGCCGTCATCGCCGAGAAAATCCGCGCCCGCTTGGCCGAGCCCTACCTGCTCCAGGCCGCACCCTCCGCCCTGGCCATCGGGCATCAGTGCACCGCCAGCATCGGCGTGGCCGTCTTCCAGGGGCGCGACGAGAGCCAGAACAGCGTGATCGACCGGGCCGACGCCGCGATGTACCAGGCCAAGGAAGACGGCCGCAACCGGATTTGCTTTGCGCCAAGCTCCGGTGGAAGCGGCTGACCCCTCTTCAGATCCAGCAGCGGACGCTGGACCGGTACGCCGCGTACTCCGGGCCGAACAGGGCGCCGAGCGCCTGCTCCTTGGAGCCGATCAGGAAGTGGTTCATGTCGACACGATGGCCAGCGCCTGCAGCTTGCACACGGTGGCCCAGTTGCGCGTGGTGACGGCCTGGCACGCCCGGCCGAGCAGGGCCTTGCCGGCCCGGCTTTCGAGGATGCCGCCCGCGCAGTACAGGTAGGCCGCCTGGGGGCCGATCTCGAGCCGCTCAGGTGGCACCAACAGGGAGCGCAGGGCTTCCAGCGTGACCAGCGCCCGTGCATTCTGGGCAAAGGCCACGAGCAGGCGCGAAGGGTCGGCCGTCCCGGCGCCCAGCGGGCAGGCAGCAACGATGGAGGCCAGCTCTTGCGCCGTCACCACGATGACCGGCACCTCGACCTGCATCTCCCCGGCCAGCGCCCGGGCGATGGCCTCGGCATGCGCGACGGGTGTGCCGCCGGGCGCCTGGAACACCGCATTGCCGCTGTTGAGCAGCGTGGCCACGCCGGCATAGCCCAGCCGGGACAGCAGGGCGCGCAGTTCCGCCATGGGCACGCGGTTTGCCTTGCCAACGTTGATGCCGCGCAGCAGGGCGATGAAGGTGGTCATGCCAACCGTCCGGCGCTGTCAGACGACCCGATTCCACTCCAGCGCCCGGCTTCGCCAGTGCGCCTCTATCGTCTGCGTGAAGTCCGCCCGCACCAGTTTGGCCCGGTTCTCCAGCCAGTCCGCGTTCTCGCGGCGCACCACGATGCCTTCGAGGGGGCCCTGGCGGAACTGGCTGTTGTGGGCGTGCACCCAGTCGCGCAGCTGGTCCAGCGTGACCTCGCCCGTGTACAGGCAGGGCACGGTGTTGAAGCCCATCTGCGCGGCCCAGGCGTTGCGGCGTGTGGTGCTCCAAAAGCGCTGCTCCTGGCGGTCGTATACGTCAAACAGCATCCACCAGTCGGGCAGGGTGGCGTAGTCGAGCGAGTGGCGCGCGGCGCACCATTCGCCAAAGGCGACCAGGTGCGTGCCCAGGGCGTCGAACAGCTTGTCTTCGTGCGCGGCCAGCCACGGGCCCAGGCGGGCGAACTGGCCGTGGAAGGGTTGGGGCAGGTACTGGCCCCGGTTCTGGGCGCGCAGCACGCCGTCGGGCGAAACCGAGAAGCCCAGGTTGGCGCCGTCGAGCTTTTCCTCCAGCACCACGGGGCCGCAGAGGATGTCCTCGGCCTCGGCGGGCGAGAGCACTTTGTCGTCGCGCGGCGCGCCCGTGGCCAGCCAGGCGATGTGGGGGGTGTGGGGGAAACGGAAGAAGTCGAGCATAAGTGCCTATTTTGCGCGCCGGATGCGCGGGTGTTTGACATGCCAGCGTGCCTGCAGCCAGTCGGGCAGCAGGTTTTCCACCTCCAGCCCCACGTCGTGCAGGGCCTGGCGGCAGTCGATCCAGTCGGTGTCGGCGGCGTTGGTGATCCGGGTGGGGTGGCCCGCGTCCAGCGCGGCCAGCGCGGCGGCCACCATCTTGCGGTCGGCCAGGTCGGTCACCGCCTCGGCCAGCTCGGGCGGCAGTACGGCGTTGCCGTCCTTGTCGAGCAGCACATCGACCCACACCACCTCGCCGCGATCCATCTTGTGCATCATGGCCAGCCAGCCGTAGTCCTGCTCGGTGAGCTTGTGGCGGTATTCGCCGCAGACATGCCAGTCCACGTCAAGCACCGCGTGGCGCGTGCTGTCGGCCTCAAAGGCTTCGAGCCAGTCGAACACCTGCTGGCGCAGCGCGGCTTCTTCCACGGGGGTGGCGTCCTGGCGAAAGGGCGAGCCTTCGTCGGCCGCGCTGGCGACGATAAGCACATTGGTGTCCACCAGGCGGGCCTGCATCGCTCCTGCCTCAGCCACCGGCGGTTTCCCTTAAACGCAGTGCGCGGGCGCGGGCCTGTTCACGCGCCTCGCCCATCGCGTCGCCAAAAAAGCGCGGCGGCCAGTTGCGCACGGCGCCAAACTCGTCCACGTCCAGCGGCACCAGTACGGCATCCGCCCCCTGCCGCTCGACGAACAGCATGCGGCACTGCGCGGTGCTCGCCTGGCGCCGGGCAATCAGGGTCTGCATGCGGCGGAACAGGTGCTCGGAATGGGTTTCGACAAGAAACTGCACCTGGCGCTGCTGGCTGACCTCGGCAAACATTTCGGCCAGCACGGCCTGGGCCAGCGGGTGCAGGTGGATTTCGGGCTCCTCCAGCAGCACGGTGCTGCCCGGCGGCGCGCAGTAGGCCACGGCCAGCACGGGCAGCACCTGCGAGACACCCACGCCCACATCGCGCAGGTTGGCCACCACGCCGTCGTGGTGCACCAGCACTTCGTAGCGGCCCGAGCGGCCCAACGCGCGCACGCTGAGCTGCTCGGCCATGCCCATGCGCTGCAGCCAGTGCGACACGCTGCGCAGCACGCTGCCCTGGTGCTCGGATGGCAGCAGGGTGTTGGCCAGCAGCGCGTCAATGGCCTTGTGGCCGTCGCTGCCCACCTCGCCGGGGGCCGTCTTGTTCCACACATAGTCGCGTTCGGGGCGGCGGCGCAGCGGGCCGAGGTAGACGATGCCTTCCAGCTCGCGGCGCAGGGCCAGGCTCAGGTCTTGCAAGTGCGTGCCGTCGCTGCCCAGCAGCGCCAGGGCCTCGGCGGGGAGCGCGATGGAGCGTTCGGGCGCCAGCTGCGGCCCCTTGCCGCGTGGCCGGGGCTCGTCGTCCACATAGATGGCGTACGCGCCACGCTCGCGCCGCACGGCCCGAAAACGCCGCGCCACGGTGGACAGCTCCAGCGTCTGCACCGCCACGGCCCCGCTGGCCGTCTGCCCGTAGCTGCAGGCAAAGCGCCCGCCGCGCACGCGCTCGCCCTCGGGCCGCTGGAAGGCCAGCGCAATGGAGAACTGGCGCGGTACGGCCGCGCCGCGCGCCAGCACCGCGTCAAAGCCGCCGAAGTGAAAGTAGTCGTTGGCCTCGTCGCCGCCCAGGTTCAGGTGCACGGTGCGGTCGGGCGAGGCCACGGTCTGCTTGAGCAGCAGCAGGCTTTGCAGCAGCGTGGACTTGCCCGACGAGTTGGTGCCCAGCAGCATGGTGACGGGCGCCAGTTGCACCGGGCCGCTGTCGCGCCAGGCCTTGAGGTTTTGGAGGTGGAGTTGGTCAATCATCGCAAGCCCATCTTATGCGCAAGGCAGGGTTTGGCTTGCGGTTTTGAAGCCAAAATGGCCTCTAGCGCTTATGTAATAAGCGCCAGCAGCTATCAATGTTGATTTTTCAGCCGCAACGGTGTGCGCCCTGGTGCGGCGGCCTGGGGGCGGCCCAGTTCAAACTTGCTGACCAGCAGGGCCAACTGGCTGGCCTGCTGGCGCAGCGATGCAGCGGCGGCGGCCGACTCTTCCGCCAGGGCGGCGTTCTGGTGCGCCATCTGGTCGAGCTGGCCGACAAACTGGTTGACCTCGCCAATGCGCCCCCTTTGCTGGTGGACCTCGGTGGCGATGCTGGACATTCGGCCCGAGACGCTCTCGACCGCGGTGGCCACCTCGGCGGTGGTCTGGCCTGCGCGGCCCACCTGCTGTGTGCCCGAAGCCACCTTGGCCAGCGAGGTGTGGATGAGGGTGCTGATGTCCTTGGCGGCGGCGGCGCTGCGCCCGGCCAGGGCGCGCACCTCGCTGGCCACCACGGCAAAGCCCCGGCCTTGTTCGCCCGCGCGGGCGGCTTCCACGGCGGCGTTGAGCGCCAGGATGTTCGTCTGGAACGCAATGCCGTCGATGATGGAAATGATGTCGGAGATCTTGTGCGAGGCCGCATCAATCTCGCGCATCGTCGAGACGACCTGCTCCATCTCGCTGCCGCTGCGCGCCGCCACGCTGCTGGTCTGCGTGGATATTTGCTGCGTTTCCTGCGCGCTGGCGGTGGTCTCCTGTACCGACGCGGTGAGCTGGGCAATGGACGCCAGCGCAGTCTCCAGCGTGCTGGCGGCGTCTTCGGTGCGGTCGCTCAGGTCCTGGCTGCCCTGGGCGATTTCGCCGCTGGCGTTGTTGATGTCGTCCGACGCCTGGCGCACCCCGGTGGCCAGCTCCAGCAGGTTCTGGCGCATGGCCTCCAGCGCGGTCAGCAGGCCGCCAATCTCGTCCCGGCGGTGCGTGTCGATGGGCTGCGAGAGGTCGTGCCGGGCCATGCGGCGGGTGGCCTCGACGGCTTCGCGCACGGCGGCGCGGGTGTCGCGGACCAGCCACCAGGCCAGGGCACTGCCAAACGCAAAGGCCACCAGTGCGCCGACGATGATCAGCACGCGCGCTGTGCGGGCGTCGGCCGTGGCCAGCGCCGAGCTGGTGGCGTTGGCGGCGTCCTGCCAGTCGCTCAGGGCGTCCACGGCATTGCCCCAGGCCTGCTGGCGTGCGCTCCATTGCGCGGTGTCCTTGCCGTATTCGTTGCGCACCTGGAAGGCCATGGCCGCGTCGCCCCGCCCGGCGGTCAGTTGCTCGCCCAGCGCCAGCAGTTCGCGTGCGGCGGCGCCCGTGGTCTTGACGGGCGCCAGCAAAGCCAGCGCAGGGGTGTCACCCGCCAGCAGGGTTTCCAGCTGCGCCTGCGCTGCGTCGTATTGGGCCAGCGTGCTGCGCGCCTGCGCCAGCACGGCGGGGCCGCCTTCGAGGTCGGTGTTGGCCAGATCGCCCAGCGTCTGCACATAACGCGAGACGCTGCGCCCCATCACATCCAGCGTTTGCGAGCGTGCGGCGCTGTGCACGGTGATGTCCTCCAGCGTGGCCGACAGCGCCTGCATGCGCAGCAGCGAGAGCACGGCCATGCCCAGCAGCAGCGCCAGAATCACACCAAAACCCAGCGAAAGCCGGGCCGCCAGGCTGCGCACAGAAATGAGTTGCATGCTTGTCCCTCCGTTGGAATAGGTCGCCCGGATCACATCGCCGGACGCGCAGCCAAGGCTACGCCCCGCAAGGCAGAGCATCAACTGTGGCGTTCCTCAGTGGGCCAGTGGATGGCGGCGTACAAAGAATGGGGTAAAAGTGCTGAAAACGCTTATATATCAAGCGGAAACAGCTATTAAAACAATAGTGTTACTTGAGCCCCAGGCGCCGCGCCAGCTTGTGCAGGTTGCTGGCGTCCAGGCCCAGCTGGCGTGCCGCGTTGGCCCAGTGGCCCTGGTGCTGTTCCAGGGCGGTCTGGATGCTTTGGCGCTGGCAGGTGTCGATGGCTTCGCGCAGCGTGCGGGCCGCAGGGGCCGCTGCGGGCAAGGCGGTGGGCGGCAAAGGTGCCGCAGCGGCGGGCAGTGCGCCCGCGCCCTGCAGGGCGTCCAGGTCGAGCACCTCGGGCTCCAAAGTCACGATGGCATGGCGGCTGGCGCCCCGGCTCAGGGTCTTGAGGGCGGCGCGGCTGATCACATGCTCGAGCTCGCGGATGTTGCCCGGCCAGTGGTAGCCGCGCAGCGCCGCCTGGGCCGCGCTGGACAGGCGCAGGCTGCGCAGCCCCAGGCGGGCGCGGTTCTGCTCCAGAAAGCGCCCGGCCAACAGCAGCACATCGCCCTCGCGTTCGCGCAGCGGCGGTATGGGCACGGGGTAGACCGAGAGGCGGTGGTACAGGTCGGCGCGGAAACTCCCGGCGGCCACCAGGTCGCGCAGGTGGCGGTTGGTGGCAGCCACCACGCGCACGTTGACGCGGCGGGGTTCGTCGGCGCCCAGGCGCTGGATTTCGCCGTTCTGCAGCGTGCGCAGCAGCTTGGCCTGCACGCTCAGGGGCAGCTCGCCCACTTCGTCGAGGAACAGTGTGCCGCCTTCGGCCGCCTCGAAGCGCCCGGGCCGGTCGGTGACCGCGCCCGAGAAGGCGCCCCGGCGGTGGCCGAACAGCTCGCTCTCGGCCAGCGATTCGGGCAGCGCGGCGCAGTTCACGTGCACCAGCGGCTTGTGCCGGCGCGGCGAGTGGCGGTGCAGCAGGCGCGCAAACAGCTCTTTGCCCACGCCGGTCTCGCCCAGCAGCAGCACCGGCAGGTCCGAGGTGGCGACCAGTTTCATCTCTTGCAGCAGGCGCGTCAGCACTTCGCTCTGGCCCAGGATTTCGCCCTCGTCCAGCGCGGCGCGCAGTGCGGGCTCGTCGGTGGCGTCGCCCGCATAGGGGCTGCCGGCGCGGCTCAGGGCCTGGTTTTCCTGCTCCAGGCGGGTCATGCGGATGGCGGCCTCCACGTGCACCGCGCAGTGCGCCAGCGTAGCGCGTGCAGCGTCGTCAAAGGTGCCGGTCTGCAGCGCGTCGAGCGTCAGCACGCCCCAGGGGCGCCCGTCCATGCGCAGCGCCACGCCCATGCAGTCGTGCACTGGCAGGGGTTCGCCCACCAGGGCGTCGAGCAGGCCGTCGTAGGGGTCGGGCAAGGTGCTGTCGTGGTCGAAGCAGGTGACCTCGCCGCGTGCCAGCAGGGCCGCCAGGCGGGGGTGCTGGTGCACGGCAAAACGGCGGCCCAGTGATTCGCTCACCAGGCCATCGACCACCACCGGGCGCAGGTGTTCTTCTTCCAGCCGCAGCAGGGCCACGGCGCCGCAGCAAAAGTGCGCGCGCAGGCCGCCGATCAGGCGTTGCAGGCGCACGTTGGGTGGCAATTCGGTGGTCAGGTCGGCCAGCCAGGGGGCTTCAAAAAGGGTATTCATAACCTTTTGATGGTATCAATGACCATTGATTTGAAGGGTAAAAATAACCATGATTGGTGTAAACCCTTGATTTTTATGGCGGCCTGGGCTGGCCCGAAGTGTGCAAAAGAGTAGCAGTCCACGGCGGCTTCATGCCTACGTGCCCCTGTTTTCATCACCCTTGGGAGCTTTCACCATGAACATCGATAAATTCAAGCACCAGCACGTCAACATTCTGGGCAGCATTGCCACGCTGCGCCGCCTGGCGCACGCGGGGGTGGCGCACAACGCCACCGAGATCGCCCGGCTGGTAGTGACCATGAGCTCCACCATCAAGCTGCACCTGGCGGTAGAAGACCAGGCCCTGTACCCAGCCCTGCAGCGCGGCAGCAATGCCGAACTGGCCCGCATGGGCCAGCAGTACCAGCGCGACATGGGCCCCATTGCCCAGGCCTATGAGGCCTTTGCCCGCCGCTGGAACCGGCCTGAGAGCGTGCGCCGCGACGAGCAGGGCTTTCGCGACGATGCCAACCAGGTGTTGCGCATGGTGCACGAACGCATGCAGCGCGAGAACCACGACTTCTACCCGCGCATCGAGGCGCTGTAAGCCGCGCCCAGCAAGGCGTTCCGGCCCGTTCCAGGCCCGCCTCGGCGCCTTGCCGTGGCGGGCTTGTTTGTTCTTCATCAAACTACCTGTAGTGTGTTGAATGTATTGTGAACGCTATATGTAGTGTTTTATTGCATTCCAATGATGGAGACGCCCATGGATACCCCGGTCACCGCCTTGCCCCGCGAGGTCATCAAACGCAGCGCAGAGCGCGCCCCTTTTGACGCCCGCAAAATCCGCTCGGCCATTGAGCGTGCAGGCGCCGCCACCGGCGAATTTGCGGCCGACGAAGCCGCCCTGTTGGCCGCCCAGGTGGGCAAGGTGCTCGTCCACCGCTTCCATGGCGAGGCGCCGGGCATCGAGCAGATCCAGGACGTGGTCGAGCAGACCCTGATCGCCGCCAACCACCTGGCGACGGCCCGCGCCTACATCGCCTACCGCGACCGCCACGCCACCCTGCGCGCCGACCACCAGACGCTGGTGAACGTGGAAAGCTCCATCAACGAATACCTCACCCGCGCCGACTGGCGCGTCAACGCCAACGCCAACCAGGGCTATTCGCTCGGTGGCCTGATCCTCAACGTGGCGGGCAAGGTCACGGCCAACTACTGGCTCTCGCACGTGTACACGCCCGAGATTGGCGAGGCGCACCGCAATGGCGACATCCACATCCACGACCTCGACATGCTCAGCGGCTACTGCGCAGGCTGGTCGCTGCGCACGCTGCTCAACGAAGGCCTGAACGGCGTGCCCGGCAAGGTCGAGGCCGGGCCACCCAAACACATGAGTTCCGCCGTGGGG
Organism: Simplicispira sp. 125; assembly: GCF_003096555.1. NCBI lineage: Bacteria > Pseudomonadati > Pseudomonadota > Betaproteobacteria > Burkholderiales > Comamonadaceae > Simplicispira > Simplicispira sp. 125. The sequence continues at coordinate 3,240,338 of NZ_QEKM01000001.1, forward strand.
CAGATCGTGAACTTTTTGGGCACGCTGCAGAACGAGTGGGCGGGCGCGCAGGCCTTCTCGTCGTTCGACACCTACATGGCGCCCTATGTGCGGGTCGATGCCATGGATTACGCCAGCGTGCGCCAGTGCATCCAGGAGCTGGTCTACAACCTCAACGTGCCGTCCCGCTGGGGAACGCAAACGCCGTTCACCAACCTCACCTTCGACTGGATTTGCCCCGACGACCTGCGCGAACAGGTGCCGGTGATTGCGGGCAAAGAGATGCCTTTCAGCTATGGCGAGCTGCAGGCCGAGATGGACCTCATCAACCGCGCCTACATCGACGTCATGACCACGGGCGACGCCAAGGGCCGCGTGTTCACCTTTCCCATCCCCACCTACAACATCACCAAAGACTTTCCGTGGGAGAGCGAGAACGCGCAACTGCTGTTCGAGATGACGGCCAAGTACGGCCTGCCGTACTTCCAGAACTTCATCAACTCCGAGCTGGAGCCCAACATGGTGCGCTCCATGTGCTGCCGCCTGCAGCTGGATTTGCGTGAGCTTTTGAAGCGCGGCAACGGCCTGTTCGGCAGTGCCGAGCAGACCGGCAGCATCGGCGTGGTGACGGTGAACTGCGCGCGCCTGGGCTTTTTGCACGCGGGCAACGAGCCCGCACTGCTGGCCGCGCTCGACCGCCTGCTCGAATTGGGCAAGCAGAGCCTGGAGACCAAGCGCAAGCTCATTCAGCGGCTCATGGACCAGGGCCTGTTTCCGTACACCAAGCGCTACCTGGGCACGCTGCGCAACCACTTCAGCACGCTGGGCGTGAACGGCATCAACGAAATGGTGCGCAACTTCACCGGAGACGCGCACGACATCACCAGCGAGCGCGGCCACCAGCTGGCCGTGCGTCTGCTCGACCATGTGCGCGAGCGCATGACGCAATTCCAGGAGGAAACCGGCCACCTCTACAACCTGGAGGCCACCCCCGCCGAAGGCACGACCTACCGTTTCGCCAAGGAAGACAAAAAGCGCTGGCCCGCCATCGTGCAGGCGGGCACGGCGGACAAGCCGTACTACACCAACTCGTCGCAGTTGCCCGTGGGCTGGACGGACGACCCCTTCGAGGCCCTGGCGCGCCAGGAGGTGCTGCAGAGCAAATACACCGGCGGCACCGTGCTGCACCTGTACATGGGCGAGCGGCTGTCGAGCGGCGCCGCCTGCCGCGATCTGGTCAAGCGTTCGCTCACGCGCTTTCGCCTGCCCTACATCACGGTCACGCCCACGTTCTCCATCTGCCCCACGCACGGTTATCTGGCGGGTGAGCACCCGTTCTGCCCGAAATGCGACGAAGAGCGCCTGCAGACCAAGCGGGCCGCACTGGCGGCGTGACACGACTCCATCAAAAAATATGAGTCAAATTGGCCTCTAGCGCTTATCCATCAAGCGTAAGTAGCTATTGATTCAATAGTAAATCAACGGCGGGGCCACACCCCTCCGTTGCCCCCGGGCGGCGCAGCACACGCTGCGGCATGCCCCCTTTTCACCCTGAAGGAGAACATCCATGAGCCACTTTTCCACCACCGAACACCAGGCCCTGTCCGACGTGCAACTGACCGACGCCGAGCGCCAGCCCTGCGAAGTCTGGACCCGCGTGATGGGCTACCACCGCCCGGTCGCCAGCTTCAACATCGGCAAGCAGGGCGAGCACCAGGAGCGCCAATTCTTCGAGGAGAAGTAATTCCATTTCTAAATCAAACGATTACTTTGTCGGCTTCGCTTGTCGTACGCCTGTACTGTCTGCGCTTCGCCTTCGCGTACTCGATTGATTGAGAAACCGAATAACACCCCCTGCGGCGCTGCGCGCCTTCCCCCTCTCCTGCGGGAGGGGGACGCACCCGGTGGCCGGGCAAAGCCCGCTCCACGGGTGCCCTGGCAACACGCTGGACACATGGGTTCAGTGCGATCGGCAGCCAGCACTGCGAAGGCTGCGTCCCTTGATCCTTTAACCGCATGAACCCCACTCTCATCCCCGCCACCCACCTGCGCATCGGCGGCATCACACCGCTCACCACCATCGACTTCCCCGGCCGCCTGGCCGCCGTGCTGTATTGCCAAGGCTGCCCCTGGCGCTGCGGCTACTGCCACAACCCCGAGCTGCTGTGCGCCACCACCCCCGCCACCGTGCCCTGGCCCGAGGTGCTGGCCTTCTTGCAAAGCCGCCAGGGCCTGCTCGACGGCGTCGTCTTCTCGGGCGGCGAACCCACGCTGCAAGCCGCCTTGCCCGCCGCGTTGGCCGAGGTGCGCGCCCTGGGCTTTCAAACCGCGCTGCACACCGGCGGCATGTACCCCGAGCGCCTGCAAGCCCTGCTGCCGCTGCTTGACTGGGTGGGCCTGGACATCAAAGGCCCGCTGCACGCCTACGACGCCATCACGCGCACCCCCGGCAGCGGCGCCAAAGCCTTCGAATCGTTGCAACGCCTGCTCGCCAGCGGCGTGCCCCATGAATGCCGCACCACCTGGCATGCGGGCCTGTTCAGTGTGGATGATTTGTTGGCCCTGGCCGACACGCTGGCCGATGCAGGCGTGGCGCACTGGGCGCTGCAGGAATGCCGCGCGCCGGGCGCGGCCACCTGGGCGCTGACCGCCGGGCAGGTAGAGCGGCTGGGGGCGCGGTTTGCGGAATTTGTGGTGCGGCGGGGGTGAGGGGGTGAGCGGGAAAAACGTCAAAGGTCTGCTGCACTCAACGCAATCCACGCTGCACCGGGCTGCTTTTCCACCACGATCTGCCCGCCCTCCAGCCTGTAGGTCAACTGGCAGTTGTGCCGGGGGTTGGACAGCACTGCGGGGTTGAAGATGGCCAGGTTTTCTCCGGCAGGGCGGTGAACCGACTGCGTCAGCAAACCGGGATGCCCCTCGCGGTGAATCCGCGCCCCCACAGCCTGGCAAAACGTGTAGTCCGAGGGGTGCAAGAGGTCGGGTTGTGTTTCGGCCGCTTGGCGGAAATCGAGCAGCGCCGCGTTGCAAGCCACCCAGTACACCTTCCGCTCTGCGACGACCGCCAGCCTTTATGCACAGCTGTACATAAAGGCTGGGTACCGACACTCGGCGAGGTGAGTTGTAGATGGCGGCCGGTCATGATCGATAACTGACGAACGGCGAGTTTGTGACGCTCAATCTATGCGGAGGACTTTCGTGGCACAAGATTGGTACAGTTTTGGTATCGAAACGCCGCTGAGCAAGCCTGACGCCTGCACCAAGCACACAGGGCCACAATTCCGCCATGTTTTTTACTACTGCCGAACGACATCGCCGCCTCGATGCAATCCATCAGGACCTAGCCGCCGGAAAGGACGTTGAGTCACTAACCGTACGTGAGTTCATTGGCTGGTTCAACGCCGAACGCCGAGGCTATAAGGTCACGTACCGCATCCGGCGGACCCTAAAGGACTTCCACCTAAGGACCTCGCCTGATTTCGAAGGGGTTCATATCGACGCTCGCATTTTGTTCCGACTTGCTGAACCAAAGGCAGAAGCGCAACTGGCTCCGGAGCCGGAGAATGAGATCGCTGCAGTTGAGCAAGCCGTTGGGGTAGACGCAGTCGATGAGGAGGCCATAGTTGTACAACCGGAGCCGCTCATTGAGGGCGCTGCTTTTGTTGCTGGCGCCGCTGCCGAACCAGCGTTTCGAGTGAGCCGCTTGCTTGCAGCAAGCACAAAGCCCGTATCAGTTCCTCCCGATTGCACGCTACGCGAGGCTGTAACGCTGATGCTCCGCCACGACTTCTCGCAGCTCCCGGTGATGACCACCGACCGGGATGTCAAAGGGGTCGTTACCTGGGAAAGCATAGCCCCAAAGCTAGCGCTATCCGACGACAAAGGGGAGTTTGTCCGCGACTACATGGTGGGTCACCAAGAGGTCCAGGCATCGGACTCTCTGTTCCGCGTTATTGCAGCAATCGTCGAGCATTCCTATGTCCTCGTGCGTGCATCAGACCGGACTATTAGCGGCATCGTTACCACAACCGACTTGAGCCTTCAGTTTCAACAGCTATCCGAGCCGTTCCTGTTGCTTGGCGAAATTGAAAATCACATCCGCACACTGATCGACGGTAAGTTCACAGCGCAGGAACTTGGCACGGTCAAGGACCCGGCCGATGAGGAGCGCGAAATCGAATCGGTAGCGGACCTAACATTTGGCGAATACATCAATCTACTCGCGACACCCGTTCACTGGGAAAAGACCGGTCTGCGAGTCGATAGGAAGGTGTTCGTTAAAGAACTGGACAAGGTTAGGTTGATCCGTAACGACGTAATGCACTTCGACCCCGACGGGATTAGCGAAGATGATCACACGTCGCTGCTGAACTTTGTGCAGTTCCTTCACGAAATCAGACGACTGGCCCTCTAAGGGTCTACGAGCAACTGCGACCACAAATCTATCCAAATGACAGACCGTCTGCTCGTGAACTTCAAGTACCGCTCAGGCGCCTCAGCCCTACGTGGCCTGTCGGACGGCACCTGCTACTTCGCCCACGCGGGCGAACTAAACGATTCACTGGAAGCCAAGTTCGCTCCTGCAGAACCCTCCTCCTACACCCGGACCTTGGCGCAAACGCTCACTGAACTGGCTGCTCAACGGAAGGAGCCTGCCAGGTATGAACCTGAAGAAGAAAGTGCCGAGTACCTCTCGCAATTGATCCGAAAGGAGGACGAAACCTTCGCTGCCAATTGCCAGCAAGTAGGCATCTTCTCCGGCACCAAGCGCCCCGACAACCAACCCATGTGGGCTTACTACTGCAATGACGGGCGCGGTGTGTGCTTCGAATTCGAGTGGCCCAGGGAGGTGCTCAAACAGTTCAGCCTACGGCCCACGTTCGTCTATTACACCGACAAGCCGCGCGTCCATGACCGCTTTGAGGACATGCGGACGGAGCTGCTCGCCCTGGGGAAAAAACATCCGGACTGGACAGTGGAGCAACTTTATGAGCACTCGCAAACCCAAGAATTCATTGCAGGATGGATTGCACGCTCAATCTCGCGCGCCGTGTCCACCAAGCACTCCGATTGGGCGCACGAGCACGAGTTGCGAATGCTGAGCCCCAGGGCTGGTCCATTGCCAATCTTGAGGCAAATTCTGAAACGTGTGTACTTCACGCGCACGGACTTCCTCGAGTGGGGGCCAATCATGATGCTCCTGCATCAGCTCTATCCAGGTGTGAAAACGGCGAAAGTGACGTTCAACCACACAGAGCCGCTGGTGTCGATTCAGCGTTTGGATGCAAAGCTTATTCCAGTCACGCTGTCGGCCGATGGCTTCACACAAACCCGCAATGACAAGGCGGATAGCGGCGACCGGCAGGCGGCCGTCTGAACTCAAACCGGATAGGTCATCGGGACCATCCCCATTCCGTCCCAACGCCCGGTACCCGCTACAAGGCGCCCGCACGCGCTTCTTGGGCGCTGCGGCCATGACCGGTGCAACGCACGCCCCGCACAACATGCCCCCGGATTTCTCGGGCGCGCAGTGGCTGGATCTGCCGCACACAATTAGGGCGTTGAATGAATAAACTACGCAAACAAACTGTGATCAATTTGCTTTAAAGGCATAAATAATTGTGCATTTCGGCCATTGGTTTGCGTTCCGTGTTTGATCCAGATCAGTGCCGCCACCCCCTGGCCGCCACGATCATCCGGGCTTTGCAGAACCCCCCGGAGACACCCCATGACCCTCGGCCTTGCGCTGCTGCGCGCCCTCAAGAACCACGGCGCGCAGGAAATTTTTGGCATTCCCGGCGACTTCATCCTGCCGCTGTTCAAGCAGATCGAAGAAAGCCGCATCCTGCCGCTGCACACCCTGAGCCACGAGCCCGCGCTGGGCTTTGCCGCCGACGCGGCGGCGCGCATGCACTGCGGCCTGGGCGTGATGGCCGTGACGTATGGCGCCGGTGCGCTGAACGTGGTGAACGCCGTGGCCAGCGCCTATGCCGAATGCTCGCCGCTGGTCATCCTGGCCGGTTGTCCCGGCGAGGTCGAGGCGCATTCGGGCCTGGTGCTGCACCACCAGGTGCGCAGCATTGATTCGCAACTGCGCATCTTCAGCGAGATCACCTGCGACCAGGTGCGCCTGTCCAATGCCGACACCGCGCCCGAAGACATTGCCCGCGTGCTGCGCAACTGCCGCGAATACTCGCAGCCCGTGCTGATCGAAATCCCGCGCGACATGACTCTGCAGCCCATGCGCGAAGTGCCCGTGCTGCCGCCGCGCAGCTTCAACGCCGAGGCCGTGGCCGAGGCCGCCGACGAATGGCTGGCGCGCATCCACGCCGCCAAAAACCCGGTGATGGTGGTCGATGTGGAAGTGCGCCGCTTTGGCGTCGAGGCGCGCGTGGCCGAGCTGGCGCGCCGCCTGCAGCTGCCCGTGCTCACAACCTTCATGGGCCGGGGCCTGCTGGCCGAAGACGGCGTTGATCTGCACGGCACCTACCTGGGTGTGGCGGGGGCGCCCGAAACCACGGCGCTGCTCGACGACTCGGACCTGCCCGTGATGCTGGGCGCCATCCTGTCGGACAGCAACTTTGGCGTGAGTGCCCAGCGCATGGACTTCCGCCGTGCGCTGATTGCCGCCCACCGCGAGGTGCGCGTGGGTCACCACGTGTACCACGACATTCCGCTGGCCGCGCTGGTCGAGGCGCTGCTCGAACGCATCCCGCCCGCCAGCGGCGCGCGGCGCACCCTGCCGCCCCAGCCCGAATACCCGCGCGGCCTGGTGGCCGACGATGCGCCGCTGTGCGCGGGCGACCTGAGCCGGGCGCTGAACGACCGCATCCTCGCCCACGGGCCGATGAACATCGTCTCCGACATGGGCGACTGCCTGTTTGCCGCCATGGAGCTGCTGCCCACGCCGCTGGTGGCGCCCGGCTACTACGCCACCATGGGGTTCGGCGTGCCCGCCGGCATTGGCGCCCAGGTGGCCACGGGCGAGCGCAGCCTGATCCTGGTGGGCGACGGCGCCTTCCAGATGACCGGCTGGGAGCTGGGCAACTGCCCGCGCCTGGGGCTGGACCCGATCGTCATCCTGCTCAACAACCAGAGCTGGGAAATGATCCGCGCCTTCCAGAACGAATCGCAGTGCGCGGCGCTGGGCGACTGGCGCTTTGCCGACCTGGCCAACGTGCTGGGCGGGCGCGGCCAACGCGTCACCACGCGCAAGGAATTCAAGGCCGCGCTGGACGCCGCCTTTGCCGAGCGCGGGCGCTTCCAGCTCATCGAGTTCATGGTGCCGCCGGGCGACAGCACGCCCACGCTGCAGCGGTTCTCGGAGGGCATCCGCGCGCTGCGGGCGCGCGCCGCTGCCGCCTGATCTTTTTCCCCCGCCCCGCGCGGGTGGGCAGGTTCCCTGGACCCCTGCGCAGATCAGGGGCCGGGAGCGGCGCGCCCGCGCATTTCTTGCCAGCACACCACCCCAGGAGACAACGCATGCTCGACTTCGCTTTCACCATCGGCGGCCAGAACGTCGCGGGCGCCGCCCGCCCCATTCCGGTCATCGACCCTTCCACCGGCCAGCCTTTCACGCACAGCCCCGCCGCCACTGTGGCCCAGCTTGACCAGGCGGTCGACGCCGCCGCTCTGGCCTTCGCCACCTGGCAGCACAGCAGCCACGCCGAGCGCAGCGCGGCGCTGGAGCGCGTGGCCGTCGCCATCGAACAGCACGCGGCCGAATTGGCGGAACTGGTCGTGCGCGAGCAGGGCAAGCCCCTGGCGCTGGCGCAGATGGAAGTGGGCGGCGCCGTCGCCTGGACGCGCGCCGCCGCTTCGCTGGAGATCCCGGTCGAGGTGATAGAGCAGCGCGAGGGCAAGCGCATCGAGCTGCACCGCAAGCCGCTGGGCGTGGTGGGTTCCATCACACCTTGGAACTGGCCGCTGATGATCGCCGTGTGGCACATCATGCCGGCGCTGCGCGCGGGCAATGCGGTGGTCATCAAGCCCTCGCCGTTCACGCCGCTGTCCACGCTGCGCCTGGTGCAGATCATGGCCGCCGTACTGCCGGTCGGCCTGGTCAACAGCGTGGTGGGCGAGGCCGAGGTGGGCCAGGCCATGGCCGAGCACCCGGGCATCGCCAAGCTGGTGTTCACCGGCTCCACGCGCACGGGGCAGGACATCATGCGGCGCGCGGCGGGCAACCTTAAGCGCCTGACGCTGGAGCTGGGCGGCAACGACGCCGCCATCGTGCTGCCGGGCACCGACACCGCCGCCATCGCCGAGGGCCTGTTCGCCACCGCCTTCCTCAACATGGGCCAAACCTGCGCCGCGCTCAAGCGCCTGTACGTGCACGAGAGCCAGGTCGATGCCGTGTGCGAGCAGCTCGCCGCCATCGCCGCGCGCCAGGTGCTGGGCGGCGGCCTGGAAGCGGACGTGACTTTTGGCCCGGTGCAGAACGCGCCGCAGCTCGCGCGCGTCGAGGCACTGGTGGAAGACGCCCGCGCCCAGGGCGCGCGCATCGTCTGCGGCGGCCAGCGGCTGGACCGTCCGGGCTATTTCTACGCGCCCACCATCGTCGCGGGCCTCACCAACGGCGCGCGCCTGGTGGACGAAGAACAGTTCGGGCCCGTGCTGCCCGTCATCGCCTACCGCACGGTGGACGAGGCCGTGGACTTGGCCAACGGCAGCAGCATGGGCCTGGGCGGCTCGGTGTGGGGCGAGGTGCAGGCCGCCACGGCCCTGGCGCCGCGCCTGGAGTGCGGCACGGTCTGGGTCAACGGCCACGCCGAGGTGCTGCCGCACTGCCCGTTTGGCGGCAGCAAGATGTCGGGTGTGGGCGTGGAGTTTGGCCTCGACGGCCTGCTCGAATACACCCAGCCGCAACTGCTGAACATCAACGGTTGATGCAAGGCCACAGCGCGATGGATGCCTACCTCGACCTGGTGCGCGCCCAGCCCCTGGCCATGGCCATGCTGCAGTTCGCCGTGCTCGGCACGCTGGGCGACCTGCTCGGCGCCTGGCTGGCGGCACGGTGCGTGCACTGGCCGCTGGGCGGCGGCCTGTGGTGGCGCAAGATGGCCAAGTGGGCGCTGCTGGCCGTGCCGATCAAGGTGGCCTTCGTGGGCTACGCGGGCTTTGTGCAGGCGCTCGCGGCCCACGGCTGGCTGCCGCAGGGCGAGCCGCTGGTGCTGGCGCTGGCCACCTCGGTGGCCATCAACCTGCAGTTCGGCCCGCTGCTGGTGCTGGGCCACCGCTGGCTCAACAACCGCATCAGCGGCACCCGCGGCTGGCAGCACATCGACCGCAGCCTGTGGAGCCTGGCCTGGTTCTGGGTACCCGCGCACGCCGTCACCTTCGCGCTTCCGCCGGACTGGCGCATCGGCCTGGCGGCGCTGTGGTCGGTGGTGCTGGGGCTGATTCTGGGCATGTACAGCCCGGTGCGCCAGCGTCCGGTAGCAGCGGCCTGAGTTTGATAATTCAATAAAATATCTATTCATTTGCGGTTATAGCAAGAATGAAAACATCGCATAAATATCTATTCATATAATGCTGCATGGAAGCACCCACCCCCCACACTGAAGGCATCCTGCAGGCCCTGCGCCGCCATGGCGGCGTTGCCACCAGCGCGCAACTGGTGAGCGCGCTGGGCGTGAGCCAGCCCACGGTGTCGCGCGCCCTCATGCCGCTGGTGCGCGCGGGCCGGGTGCGCAAGGTGGGCGCGGCGCGTTCGCAGCGCTACCTGCTGCCGCGCGCGGTGGCGGGGGTGGGCGACGACATCCCCCTCCTGCGCGTCAACACCGCAGGCGTGCCCGCGCCCTTTGGCCGCATGGCGCCCCTGGTGGGCGGCGCCTTCTGGGTGGACGAAGTGGACGGCGTGAGCGAGCGCCACGACGGCCTGCCCTGGTTCCTGTCCGACATGCGACCCCAGGGCTTCATGGGGCGCAACTTTGCGCAACTGCACCCCGATCTGCAACTACCCCAGGACCCGCGCCACTGGTCCGACGACGACATGCTGCGCGCCCTGGCGCTGCGCGGCGAGGACCTGCCGGGCAATCTCATCGTGGGCGACGCTTCGCTCGCGCGCTTTCACACCCTCAGCCAGCGCCTGGCGCGGGCCGCCTCGCCCGACGACTACCCGGTGCTGGCGCGCAGCGCGCTGCAGGGGCAGTTGCCGGGTTCGTCCGCCGGTGGGGAGCAGCCCAAGTTCTGTTGTGTGACGCAAGGGCGCAGCGTGATCGTGAAGTTTTCGAGTGCTGGGGACAGCCCGGCCGACCAACGCACCCGCGACCTGCTGCACAGCGAGCACCTGGCCCTGCAGGTGCTCGCACAGGCGGGCTTGCCTGCCGCGCCCACGCAGGTGTTCGAGCGCGCAGGCCGGGTGTTCCTGGAGTCCGAGCGCTTTGACCGCCGGGCACCCTGGCAGGACGACGCGCAAAGCCCGCCGCCGGGGCGCATCGGCATGGTGTCGCTGCTGGTGTACGACGCGCAGTACGTGGGCGAAATGGACCACTGGGCCGCCACCGCCCAGCGCATGCAGGCGCGCGGCCTGCTCACCCCCGAAGACGCCCGCACGCTGCGCCTGCTGGACGCCTACGGCGCGCTGATCGGCAACACCGACCGGCACTACGGCAATATTTCGCTGGTGCTGGTGGAGGACGACTGGCGCCTCTCGCCCACCTACGACATGCTGCCCATGCTCTACATGCCCATCGCGGGGGAACTGGTTCCGCAGGAACTCAGGCCCGAGCATATGGTGCCCACGGCCGCCACGCTCGATGTGTGGCGCGAGGCGTGGGCGCTGGCGCAGGACTTTTGGCACGAAGTGGCCTCGGAGGAGCGAATATCAGGCGGGTTCAGAGACATTGCGCGTGCAAACGCCGGTGCATTGACGCGCTCGACCCAGGGATAGCGCAGGGTCACCAGCGTACTTTGGCAGGCGCTGCAATAGCAGTCGAGAAAAGGGCCAGGTGCGGATGCATGGGTGCCTGTATGCAATCGCCGGCAAGGGCTGTGCCCACGCCAACCTCTGCGCCAAGACCCATTCTCTCCCGTCATGACCTCTCTGCACGGTCACTTCGCCGACGCCGACGAACCAATATCGTGCAGCAACCCGGCAATGAAGATCCGCACCATGCGCTCAACGTGTTCGACGACCGGCAGCCGGTGAAACCATGGGTCATCGTCCGAGCTGATGCGCAGTGACGTGATGCCGTGCACCATTTCCCAGAACATCTGGGCGGCCATTTCGATGGTGCGCTCGTCAATGGGCACGGCCTGCCCGGCCAGCAACCCTTCGACCAAGGCGCGGGCCAGTGCATAAGCGTCTTCACTCGCGTTGCCGAACTCGATGGAAGAGTTCTCTATGGCCGATGCAGGACGCGGCTCCATGAACATCAAGCGATAAGACTGCGGGTGCGCCGTGCCGAAAGTGACGTAGGCCTGCGCGACCCGGTGCAATGAGTCTGCGGGGCTGGAGGCTTCCTGCACGGCCCGTTCCAGGTGGTGAGCGAAGCGCTTGAGGTCGCCATCGACCGCCTGCGTGATCAGCGTGGCCTTGTCCTGAAAGAAACCATAGACCACCGTGGTGGACACGCCGACTTCGTCGGCCACGGCGCGCATTGTGACGGCCTGTGCGCCGCCCTTGCGCAGCAGGCGGCGTGCTGCAGCCAACAGCAACTGGCGGCGTGCTGTCTGCTCCTTGTCGCGCAGGCGCGGGCCCGCCGTGCGCCCAGGGGCGGACGGCGCGGGGCTATCAGCCACCGCCATCTTTTTCGGCCGTGGTGCGGCGCGGGTCTTGGGGGTCTCGGTCGTCATGCTGCGTATTGTGCGCGGTCACTTGCCATGAACTGTCCGCACCGCGCAATGGGGCACTGTCCATCCGTGGAATCCCCATAAAAAAACAACGTTTTATTTGAGATCATGGTGTTTTACTAAAACATCGGTTTGATCAATGCACATTTCAGGCGATCAGCTCTGGCACAGGACATCACGGGGTGGGCACTTGTTTGGACGCTGCGCCAGCGTGGCGGCGGTCTTCTTTCTGATCGCATGCAACGGGCCTGCGGTACCTGCTCTGCAGGACGAGGCGCGTGCCGAGCAACTGCGCCCCTCATCGACCGTGTTGGCTGAAAAATACGAGCGCTCGTGCATGGTCTGCCACACCAGGATCGCTGCCAACGCTCCCCTCACGGGCTATGCGCCGGCCTGGGATGCCCGACTCAAGCAGGGCATGGACACCTTGGTACGCCATGCCGAGCAAGGCCTGGGCAGCATGCCGCCGCGAGGGCAGTGCGCCGATTGCACGTTAGATGAGCTGAGGGCACTGGTGTCCTTCATGGCGGGGTCCCACTGAAATGCCGAATATGCCGTTTGAAACTCCCGTCCCTCCCGTTCAGGTGCCCAGGCCACTCGCCAGCCCGATCCGTCGGGCCTTGTTGTGCACCGGCACTGGCGTGGCGCTGGGTGCAGCGCTGGCACCTGTAGAACTTGTCCACTCCGCGTCGCCGCCGGTGGCGCCAGCGACACCGGGGGCAGCGCCTGCGGCCAACCCTCCGGCGCGCTGGCAGAACTGGTCGGGCATTCAGCAATGCCAACCACAGCGCTTTTTGGTGCCCCGTGACGAGGCTGTGCTGGCCCAGGCGCTGCGTGAAGCGCCCAACGGCCCGGTGCGGTGCGTGGGTGCCGGACATTCTTTTACCGCCCTGGTGCCCACAGACCAATGGCTGGTGTCGCTGGACCAGCTCTCCGGGGTCAGCGAGATGGCGCCTGGCAAGGACACGGTGCTGGTGCAGGGTGGCACGCGCCTGGCCATGGCCTCGCGCCTGCTGGATGCGGCGGGCCTGGCGCTGCGCAACCTGCCAGATGTCGATGTGCAAAGCTACGCCGGTGCGATCAGCACCGCGACCCACGGCACCGGCATGCAACTGCCGGCCCTGCATGCCGATGTGTTGGGCCTGCGCCTGGTGACGGCGCGCGGCGAGGTGATCGAATGCAATGCGCAGCAGCGCCCCGATCTGCTGGCCGCAGCGCGTGTGTCGCTGGGGAGCCTGGGTGTCATTACGCAAGCGCGGGTGCGGGTGGTGCCGGCCTACAGCCTGCACCGCCGCGTGTGGCTGGAGCCTGCGATGCAGCTCCTGGAGCGGGCCCCCGAACTTGCTCGCAAGCACCGCAACTTCGAGTTCTATTACCTGCCCTTCACTGGTTACGCCGCGGGCATTGCGCACGACATCGACACCAGCGGCCAAGTGTTGATGCCGCACGCCGCCGACGAAGACGTGCTGCGCGACCTGCGCCGCCTGCGCGATTGGCTCGGGCACTTCCCCGCGCTGCGGCGCAAGGTGGCGGGCTGGGCCATCGATCCCGATCAGAAGGAAGAAGCCAAAAACCGTGCCTGGCGCCTGCTGGCCACCCAGCGGCCGACGCGCTTTAACGAGACCGAATACCACGTACCGCAAGAAGTGGGCGTTGCCTGCGCCAAAGAAGTGATCGCCGCGCTGGAGAAGCGCAACGGCGTGTACTTCCCGATGGAGTTCCGCTTTGTCGCCGCCGATGAGGCGGCGTGGCTCAGCCCGTTCTACCAGCGTGCAAGTTGCTCGATCGCCGTGCACGCGGCGGTGGGCGAACCGTACGACTACCTGGTGTCCGAGATCGGGCCCCTCTTTCGCAAATACCAAGGCCGCCCGCACTGGGGCAAGTTGCACGACCTGGGCGCGGCGCAACTGGCCGCGCTGTACCCGCGCTGGGACGACTTTCTTGCCCTGCGGCGCGAGCTGGATCCGCAAGGCCGCTTCTTGAACGCCCACCTGCGCAAACTGTTTGGAGAGACTGCATGAAAACATCCCGTCGCCGCTTGTTGCTGGCCGGTACCGGCGCGGCCGCAGTCGCCGCATTGGCTCTGCGCCCAGGCGAGACCGGTGCTCCGCACGGGCCCTACTTTTCCGAGTTGGCGCGCGCACTGCGGGCGTCTGATGTTGCCACCGATGCGACCACGCCGGTGATGGTGATCGACCGCGACCGGGTGCAAGCCAATATCCGCAAGGTAATGGCACTGAAGAACCCGGCCGTCGCCTTGCGCGTGGTCGCCAAGTCGCTGCCATGCTTTGCGCTGCTCGATTTGATCGCCCAGCAAACGCAAAGCACGCGCCAGATGGTGTTCAACCTGCCGTATCTGCTGCTGCAAACCGCCGAGCGCCCGCAGTTCGACCTGTTGCTGGGCAAGCCCATGCCGACTGGCGCGGCGCAGGTTTTCTACCAAAAGTTTCGGGGCGGTGCGTTTGACCCCAGCCGCCAGTTGCAGTGGCTGGTGGATACGCCCGAGCGGCTGGCCGAGTACCAGCAACTGGCACGCGCCCTGGGCCACAAGCTGCGCGTCAACCTGGAAATCGATGTGGGCCTGCACCGTGGGGGATTTGCGAACGCAGAGGCATTGGCGCAGGCCCTGGCGCTGTTGAAATCAGAGCCCTTGCTGGAATTCTCCGGAATGATGGGTTACGACCCGCATGTCACAGAAATCCCCGATCTGCTGGGCGCACGCTCCGCAGCCGCGTCGCACGCCCGAAAGGTGTACGACAGCTACAAGGCCCAGGCCCTGGGGGCCTTGCCCGCCGCGCGTGAACAGGCCGCCGCGCTGACCTGGAACGCCGCCGGTTCGCCCACCTTCCACATGTACGACGGCCAGGGTGCGGCCAACGAGGTCAGCGTGGGCTCGGCTTTCGTCAAACCGGCCGAATTTGATCTGCCGCATCTGGATGCCTGTGAGCCCGCCTGCTTCATCGCCACGCCGGTGCTCAAGAACGGCGCCTTCCAGCTGCCCACGGGCGTGGAGTGGATCGGCAGTGCCGCTCAGTGGTGGGACCGCAACCAGCGCCACGGCGTGTTCCTGTATGGCGGCCAGTGGCGCGCCGATGCGGTCTCGCCTGCAGGTCTTGCACCCAGCGGCCTCTATGGCCTCTCGCCCAACCAGCAGGTCATGGTGGGCTCGGGCCGCCAGGCGCTGGTGCCTGGCGACACCGTGTTCTTCCGCCCACAAAAGAGCGAAGCACTGCTGCAGCAGTTCGGCGCCATCGTCGTGGTGTCGGGTGGCCAGGTGGTGGACCACTGGCCCGTGTTCCCCCCTGCGCCCTGAGCTTTGCGCCTTTCACACCACCCCAGGAGACCTTGATGCCGCGCCATGCCTTTTCCCTTTTCTCCCTGCTGCTGGCCGCTTTGCCAGCCCACAGCGCTACCCCGCAAGACGCCCAGGGCCTGTGGCTGAGTGCCGACAAGGCGGCAGTGATCGAATTCAAACCCTGCGCCGATGCCGCCACGGCGCTGTGCGGCCAGATCGTGTGGGACAAGGACGCCGGTACCCCCGAGGACACCTGCGGCGTACGCATCGCCAAGCTGCAAAAGTTTGACGGCGAGGCCTGGCGCCAGGGCTGGGTGCACGACCCGCGCGACAAGAAAAACTACAAAGGCGCCATCCGCGTCAAGGGGGACGGCAAGGTGCTCGCCGTGCGTGCCTACATCGGCACCGAAATGCTGGGCCAGACCGAAGAGATGACCCGCACCGATACGGTGCCGGACGGCTGCAAAGCGCACTGATCCACACCACAAAAAACCAAATCCA
This sequence comes from Simplicispira sp. 125, assembly GCF_003096555.1. Lineage (NCBI taxonomy): Bacteria > Pseudomonadati > Pseudomonadota > Betaproteobacteria > Burkholderiales > Comamonadaceae > Simplicispira > Simplicispira sp. 125. The sequence continues at coordinate 3,255,909 of NZ_QEKM01000001.1, forward strand.
TCCGAGGAGACACCCCTATGTTCCGTTCACATCCCATGGCATCCGTCACCCGCACCACGCTGGCCATTGGCGCCCTTTGCGCCAGTCTGTCGGGCGCAGCCTTCGCCCAGCGTGCATCTGCCCCCGCGGCAGAGGAGCCCGAAATCCAGTCGTATGCCATCGACGCCGAGGTCAAGCTCTCCAGCGATCGCAAGACGCGCGGCGTGTCCGACACCTTCAACCGCCCTGGTGCCGAGTTGACGGTGGATGCCGTGCACGAGTCCGGTCTGCTCGCCCACTTCCAGCTAGCGTCCGTCAGCAAGGTGACTTTCCCCAACAGCAACCGACTCAACCCCACACTGGCACTCGGCTGGCGCGGTGGCAACCCCGAAGGCGTGCACTATGGCGCCGCCGTGGCGCGTGAATGGTTTACCCGCGCCCGTGTTGATGCCCCCACGGGGTTCGATGAGCAGATGAATCCGCTGGGTATGGCCACCACCAACTTCAACACCAGCTACCTGCTGGGCGAGTTGGGCTACGGCATCTTCACCGCGCGCTACCTGTACGTGGCCAGCAAGGACTTTCGGGGCCTCAACACCTCTACCGTGTGCGCCGGCTACCTGCCCGCAATGATGGCCGGGGGCGACCCCAGCTCGGCGATGAACTGCTATGGCGCAGGGTTCAAGCACTCGCGCGGCACGCAGCTGCTGGACTTTGATGTGGCCTACCCCCTCAACGGCACGACCAAGCTCATCGGGCACCTGGGTTGGCAGTTTGTGCGCAACTTCAGCGCCATGAACACCGTGGACTACCGGCTGGGCATCGAGCACACCCGCTGGGGCTTTGTTTTTGGCGCCGAAATCGCCGGTGCCAAAGCGCGTGAGCGTGAGCTCTTTGTGGCGACCGATGGCAACGGAACCCCGCGCCGCCTCGACCGTACGGCCATCATCTTGAGCGTTGCCAAGCGCTTCTAGCGGAGGTCTGTCCTGCCGCCCCTCTTACCAAAGGTTTCGTTGTATGCCTCGAGCATGCCGCTCACACACGGCGTCAAGCCAACGCCAACCAAGCCCGCACAACCCATGCCCTCAGTGATAGTCACTCTCATACTGATGCCGAACCGCACCAATCACGACCTGCTGACCATCACGAATCTCAAACAGCGCCACATAACCCGAATGACCGAAGGTAATGATCAGTTCCCGCACTAAAGCACTGACACCTGCTTTGCGGCAACTGAACGGACTGTGGGCCAAAAGCTGGCACGCCTGCTCAATGGCCTCAATGGCACGTGCCGGAATGTCCAGATCCCCGGTGGGACTGCGCAGCTCGCGATCCAGAAGGTGATCGAACAGCCGTTCCAAGTCTTCCGCCGCCTCGCGGCTGAAGATCACCTGGAAGCTCATGGACGCTGCGAGCCAGTTGCTGCAGCCAGCCGCGCTTTCAACCGGGCGACCACCGCCTCTGCTGGGATGCCATCACCAGCGTCCACGGTTCTTTGCACAGCAGCGATGCCGCGGCGCACGAATTCCGATTGCATTTGGCGCCGCGCTACCTCGTTGCGGACAGCGGTTTCGACCAAGCCAGCAAGGCTCTCACCTTCTTCCAGAGCCTGCTCCATATCTGCGCGAAACGCGGGGTTGATGCGGACGGGCGGGATGGTGGCGGTTTTCATGACCTAAGTGTATCGCATATGTGATGCAAACACCCTGCGGGCACTATCCCCCACACACCCGCAGCACATCGCCCCCATACGCCTCCAGCTTCTTCGCCCCCATGCCGCTGATGCCCTGCAAATCATCGAGCGTTGCCGGGCAGCGCTCGGCAATCGCGGCCAGGGTGGCGTCGTGGAAGATCACGTAGGCCGGCAGGTTGTGTTCGCGGGCCACCTCGGCGCGCCAGGCCTTGAGGTTGATGAATCGCACCTGGGCGTCCTGGCCCAGGTTGGCGGCGGCGGCCGAGGGCGTGGCGGTGCGGCGTGTGCGCTTGGGGGCGGCGTGGGCCGTGGCCTCGCGCAACTGCACAGGCTGCTCACCGCGCAGCACGGCGCGCGAGCCCGCGGCGAGGCACAGGGTATCAAAGCTGTGGCCGTTTTCCAGGCTCACCTTGTGCAGGCCCACGGCGCCGGTGGCCAGCAGTTGGCGCAGTACACCGCGCAATTGCGCCTCGGTGTATTCCTTGCCCAGACCAAAGGTGGAGAGCTTGTTGTGCGCGAACTGCTGGACTTTCTCGGTGTCCTTGCCGCGCACGATGTCCATGATGTGCCCGGTGCCAAAGGTCAGGCCGCTGGCCTCGTGCACGCGGTAGATGGTGGACAGCAGCTTGCGGGCAGCGTCAGTGCCGTCCCATACGGGAGGAGGGTTGAGGCAGTTGTCGCAATTCCCGCAGGGAGCGGACTGTTCGCCAAAGTACGCCAGCAACCGCACGCGGCGGCAGTCCGTGGCTTCGGCCAGGCCCAGCAGGGCGTCGAGCTTGCCACGCAGCGCGGTCTTGAATTCTTCGCCTGCCGGGCTTTCGTCGATCATGCGGCGCTGGTTGACTACGTCGGCGAGGCCATAGGCCATCCACGCATCGGCGGGCAAGCCGTCGCGCCCGGCGCGGCCGGTTTCCTGGTAGTAGCCCTCGATGTTCTTGGGCATGTCCACATGCGCCACAAAGCGCACATCGGGCTTGTCGATGCCCATGCCAAACGCAATCGTGGCGACCATGACGATGCCTTCTTCGCGCAGAAAGCGGTCCTGGTGCTTCTTGCGCACCGCGCCATCCAGACCTGCGTGGTAGGGCAGGGCGTTGATGCCCGCATCCTGCAGCGTGCTGGCCAGCTCGTCCACACGTTTGCGTGACTGGCAATACACCACACCCGCCTCGCCCGTGTGTTCGCGCTCGATGAAGCGCAGCAGCTGCGTGGTGGCGTCTTTTTTTTCTTCGATGCGGTAGCGGATATTGGGGCGGTCAAAGCTGCTGATGAACAGGCGCGCCTCTTGCAACTGCAGCCGCTCGACGATGTCTTCGCGCGTCAGCGCGTCGGCCGTGGCCGTGAGCGCAATGCGCGGCACGCCCGGAAAGCGCTCGTGCAGCACCGTGAGTGCGCGGTATTCAGGCCGGAAGTCGTGGCCCCACTGGCTCACGCAGTGCGCCTCGTCAATGGCGAACAAGCTCAGTTTGCTCTGCGCGTACAGGTCGTCCAGCAGGCCCAGAAAGCGCGGTGTGTTCAGCCGCTCGGGTGCGGCGTACAGCAGGGTGATGGCGCCCGTCTGCAGGCGCAGCTCCACGTCCTGCGACTCTTCATAGCCCAGGCTGGAATTGAGAAAGGCCGCATCCACCCCGGCCTCGTGCAGGGCGCCCACCTGGTCGTGCATCAGCGCAATCAGTGGCGAGACGACGATGGCCACGCCGCGGCCCTGCTGCTGGCGCACGATGGCGGGCACCTGGTAGCACAGGCTTTTGCCGCCGCCCGTGGGCATGAGCACCAGCGCATCGCCACCCGCCACCACATGCGCGACGATAGCCTCCTGCGGGCCACGGAATTGCTCGTAGCCGAAGACGTCTTTCAGGATGGAGTGCGCGGGAGACAATGAAATGCTCTTTAATTGATAGCTGTCAGCGCTTGATGGATAAGCGTTGAAGGCCATTTTTGCTTGTGAAGCGGTGGGCGGTGCGTGCGCGCAAGTGCTGCAGGCACCCGGTGATTATCGGCAATCCCCCGATGCCCGAGACGCCCTGGCGATACAAAACGACATAAACCGATACCGCACAGAGATGACGCCAGCGCAGCTGCAAAGCACCATCAAGGTCCTGTTCAACGCCGTCCCTCAAAGGAGCCGCACCATGAAGCCCTGGATCAAGAAAACCCTCATCGGCCTGTTCGGCGCCTCCATTCTGGTCGGCGGGCTCACCGCCTGCTCGGGCGGCCACCACTACCGCCATGGCCCCATGGATGCCCAATCCATGACCGAAATGCGCGGCAAGGTGCTCGAACGGGTGGGCCGCAAGCTCGACCTGGACGACGTACAGAAACAAAAGCTGGGCGTGTTGGCCGACCAGCTGCAGGCACAGCGTGCCGCTGTGGTGGGCAGCACGACCGACCCGCGCGCCGCCATGCAGGCTTTGGTGGCGGGCGACAAGTTTGACCGCACCCGCGCCCAATCCCTGTTGAATGAAAAACTGCAGGCCGTGCAAACCGGCAGCCCCGAAGTGATTGCCGCCATGGGCGACTTCTACGACAGCCTGAACCCCGGTCAGCAGCAAAAAGTGCGCGAGCTGATGCAGCGGCGCCGGGGCTGGATGGGCCGCTACAAAGACTGAGCCCGCAGCCATGTCCGGTGCACACGCTGCCCTGCAGCGTCTGACCCAGGGCCTGCGCCAGCATGGCCCGGTGCTGCTGGCGGGGGTGGCGCAACCGCACGACGAGTTGCTCACCCTGGTGTGGGGCCCGCACTTCGACCGCGTGCATGCTCTGGGGTTGGCGGCGGGCCAGCCCGCGCATGCGGCGCACTTGCTGCCCGCACTGGTGCAGGCCGCCGACTGTTTTGATGCCCTGCACGCACCGGCCCAGCGGCGCCTGCGCCGCATGATCCTGCGCCACCGTGCCCACGCCAGTGCACCGCACCGGCCTGGGTGAAAATCCACACCATGCACCGCATCCTGCTCATCGACGACGACGAACAGCTCGGCCCGCCGCTGGCCACCTACTTCCAGCGCTTCGAGCTGGAACTGGTGCAGGCGCTGCGGCCCAGCGAAGGCCTGGCGTTGCTGGCGCAAGGGGGCTTTGATGCCGCCATCCTCGACGTGATGCTGCCCGAGATGGACGGTTTTGAGCTGTGCCGCAGCATTCGGCGGACCAGCAGCATTCCGCTCATCATGCTGACGGCACGCGGCGAAGTGATGGACCGCGTGGTGGGGCTGGAACTGGGTGCCGATGACTATTTGCCCAAGCCGTTCGAGCCGCGCGAACTTGTCGCCCGCCTGCAGACCGTGCTGCGCCGCATGAAGGCGGCTGTACCGGGCGACGCGCAAGAGGCGCAAGGCGTGTTGGAGTTCGATGGCCTGCGCATCGACCCCGCGCGCCGCAGCGTGCAGTGCCTGGGCCGCGACGTGGATCTGACCGGCACCGAGTTTGATCTGCTGCACCTGCTGGCGAGAGAGGCCGGGCGCGTGCTGAGCCGCGACGACATCCTCAACGATCTGCGCGGCCACGAGGCCGAGCTCTACACCCGCGCGGTGGACATTGTGGTCAGCCGCCTGCGCAAGAAGCTCGAACCGCTGGATGCCATCAAGACGCTGCGCAATGCCGGTTACACGCTGGCCCTGCGCCGGGTGCTCGGATGAGGCGAAAGTTTGCGGGCCAGGCACCCTGGCACCGCCGCGCGCGCCAGGCCGTGCACCGCTCGCTGCGCCTGCGCCTGGTGCTGGTGTTTGTACTGCTGGCACTGGCCATGGCCGTCACCTTTATCGGTGGCGTGCAAAAGGCGGTTTCTGTGGGCTGGCGCGATGCGGCCCGCCCGTTATTGGTCGATTACGTGGACCACCTGGCGCGCGAGGTCGGCAGCCCGCCCAGCATCGAGCGCGCCCAGGCCATCACCGCGCGCCTGCCCATTGCGCTGCGTATCTCCGGCCCCACGGTGAATTGGGATTCGTTGCCCGGCCCGCAACACCCCGGCTGGACACGCGACCCTGGTTGGCGCCACAACGACGAAGCAAAGAGTCTGCTGGTGCGCACCACGGCCGACGGCCACCGGCTGGAGTTTGGCCTGAACATGCAGACGTGGCAGCAGCGCCCGCGCATCGCCTGGGTCACGCTGGGCGCGCTGTTGCTGCTCACCGCTTTGGCCTACCTGTATGTGCGCCGCCTGCTGCGCCCGCTGGACGACATCCGCGCGGGCGCTGAGCGTTTTGGTGCGGGTGCGTTCGCGCAGCCCATTCCCGTGCGCTGCGCGAACAAGCCCGATGAACTGGGGCAGCTGGCCGCCACCATCAACACCATGGGCAGCGACATCCACCAGATGCTAGAGGCCAAGCGCGCCCTGCTGCTGGCCATGAGCCACGAGCTGCGCAGCCCGCTGACCCGCGCCCGCCTGAACGCCGAACTGTTGCCCGAAACCCCTGCGGTGGACCCGCAGCGTCAGGCCCTGTTGCGCGATCTGGGCGAAATGGCGCGGCTCATTACCGATCTGCTGGAAAGCGAGCGCCTGGCTGGCAGCCACGCCGCCTTGCACCGCGAACCCGTAGACCTGGCCGCGTTGGCGCATGAGGTGGTGGCCGAACTGGGCAACCGCCACGCCAGCGCCGCCGCCATTGCCCTCCATGCGCCGCCGGGCCTACCTACCTTGGCGCTCGACCGTGCGCGCATGCGATTGCTGTTGCGTAACCTGCTGGACAACGCCTTGCGCCACAACTACCCCTCCAACCAGGCCCCTGACGGCGGTGCCGTGCCGCCGCCCGAACTGCATTTGCAACTGCAGTGCGATGCGCTGGAGATCGAAGTGCGCGACCACGGCCCCGGCGTGCTGCCCGAGCACCTGGCGCAACTCGCCCAGGCCTTTTACCGCCCCGACAGCGCCCGCCAGCGCACCACCGGTGGAGTGGGCCTGGGCCTGTACCTGTGCCGCCTGGTGGCGCAGGCGCACGGCGGGCAGCTTGCGCTGCGCAATGCGGGGCCGGGGTTGGCGGTGCGGGTGGTGCTGCCGGTGCAGGCAGCAGATGCCGCAGCGGCCGCGCAAGCCTGAAGCCTTATTCCATTTCTAAACCATCCGTGTCGTTGTTGCTTCGCCTTGCCGTGCTACAGCACTGATCGTAGGCTTCGCGCCTAGACACGAATGATTGGGAAACAGAATTATTCCAGCACGGTGCGCGCAATGATGTTGCGCTGGATTTCCGAGGAGCCTTCGTAGATGCGCAGAATGCGTGCATCACGCACATAGCGCTCCAGCGGCATATCGCGCGTAAAGCCGTAGCCGCCGTGGATTTGCAGGGCCGCGTCGGTCACGAAGGCCACCATTTCCGAAGCGTAGAGCTTGCACATGGCCGATTGCAGCGTGAACGGCTGGCCGGCCTCGCGCAGCACCAGGGCTTGCATCGTCAGGCCCCAGGCGGCTTCCAGGCGCAGCTTCATATCGGCCAGCATCCATTGAATGCCCTGCTTGCCCGACAGCGGCTCGCCGCCAATCTGGCGCGTCTTGGCCCATTGCACGGCCGCACCCAGCGCAGCCTCGGCAATGCCCAGCGAGGTGGCCGCCACGTCGAGCCGGCTGTTGTCCAGCACTTTCATGGCCGTCTTGAAGCCGGTGCCCTCGGCGCCCAGCCGGTGGTCCAGCGGAATATCCACCGCGTCGAACGACACCTCAAAAGCGTGGCCGCCCCGGATGCCCATGAGCTTCTCGGGCGACGAAACATGCACGCCCGGCGTGCTGGTGGACACGATGAAGGCGCTGACGCCACGGGCTCCAGCGGCAGGGTCGGTCTTGGCAAACACCACCAGGAACTGCGCCTTGCCCGCGTTGGAGATGAAGTGCTTGACGCCATCGATGCGGTACACCTCGCCCTGGGCGGTGGTGGTACGCACGGCGCGCGTGCTCAGCTCGGCCGGGTGCGAGCCGCCGCGCGGCTCGGTCAGCGCAAAACCGGCCAGCCACTCGCCGCTGGCGCAGCGCGGCAGCCAGCGCGCGCGCTGGGCTTCGTCGCCGCCGATCAACACGGCGTCGGTGCCCAGGTAGTGCGCGCCGATCATCGATGAGGTGGCGGCGCAGGCGCGTGATATTTCGACCAGCGACAGCAGCATGGCCGTGGGAGTGACCCCAGGGCCGCCATATTGCTCGGGAATGTTCATGCCCATCACGCCCAGCGCGGCCAGGCCGGGCACATGGCAGGTGGCGCACAGCCCCTCTTCGTCCAGTGCCTGCGCCCGTGGCGCCAGTGCTTCTTCGGCGTAGCGCGCCACGGCGTCGGCCAGTGCACGGTCTTCGGCGCTCACGCCCATACGTTCGGTCATGTGATGTCTCCTTCAGGTGATTGAGTGGGTGGGTCCGAACACGCCTGCAGCGCGCAGTTCGGCCAGTTTGCCGATGCCGCAACCGGCCAGGGCCATGAGCAGCTCGTCCGTGTGTTCGCCCAGTGCAGGCGCGCGTTCGGCCCGGTTGGGCGCCGCGCCGCCAAAGCGCACGGGCTGGGTGGGCAGGCGCAGGCCGGGCAGGCGCTCGTCGTGCACCGGGCGCAGCAGCTCGCGTGCCACCGCCTGCGGGGATTCCAGGGCCTGTGCAATGTTCCAGATGGGGGCTGCGGGCACGCCAGCGCCGTCGAGCAGCGCGACCACCTGCGCCACGGGCAAGGTGCCTGCCCACGCTTCAATGGCCTGGCGCAGTGCGGGCTCGGCCTCTGAGCGCGTCTCGTCGGTGGCAAAGCGGGGGTCGCTGGCCAGTTCAGGCTGCGCCATGGCGCCAGCGAGCGCGTCGAACAGTTTTTTGTTGAGCACGGCCAGGGCAAAGTGGCCGTCCTGCGCACGGTACACGCCAAAAGGTGCCGACAGCGGGTGGCGGTTGCCCACACGCCGTGCCGGTTTGCCGGTGAACAGGTAGCGCGCCATCGACGTGGCCAGAAAGCTCAGCGTGGTGTCGAACATGGCCACATCCACATGCTGGCCCTGGCCGGTGCGCTGCACCTGCAGCAGCGCCGCCAGCGTGGCCCAGGAGGCAAACAGCCCGGCCACCACGTCGGAGACGGCTTCGCCCACCAGCGTGGGGGCGCCATCGGGCTCGCCCGTGGCCTCCATCAGGCCGCTCATGGCCTGCACGATGATGTCGTAGGCAGGCCGGTGCGCCAGGGGCCCGGTCTGGCCGAAGCCCGACACGCTGACCACGACCAGTTTGGGGTTGATGCCTTGCAGCGTGGCCGCGCCAATGCCCAGCCGCTCGGCCACGCCGGGGCGAAAGTTCTCCACCACCACATCGGCCTGCGCCGCCATGGCATGCACCAGCGCCACCGCCTCGGGGGATTTGAGGTCGAGCACCACGCTTTTTTTGTTGCGGTTCATCACGGTGAACAGCGCGCTTTCGCCGTTCTGCATCGGGCCAATGGCGCGGTAGTCGTCGCCCTGGGGCGGCTCGATCTTGATGACCTCGGCGCCCAGATCAGCGAGCAGGGCGGTGGACAGGGGCCCGGCGAGCACCCGTGTGAAATCAAGAATGCGAATGCCGTCGAGCGGCAGTGCTGCAGGGGTCATGTGTGGGCTCCAACACGTTGCAAAAATCCATGGTGGCGCACAATTGAATTAAAAGAAAGAATTGTTTTTTAATGAATTGGATCAATAAAAATGATGCAAATGAATCTGCGCCAGCTCGAATACTTTGCCGCTGCAGCCCACCATGGTGGTGCCGCGCGGGCCGCACAGGCGCTGGGCGTGTCCCAGCCTTCGGTGTCCAAGGCCATTGCCGACCTGGAAGCGCTCTGGGGCGAGGCGTTGTTTGTGCGTCTGCATGCGCGGGGCATGGAGCTCACGGCTGCCGGTGTCGCCCGCCACCGCGCCGCCCAGGCCCTGCTGGAGCAGGCGCGCGCCTTGTCAGGGCCGCGTTCGGGGGCGCTTGCCGGTCTGCTGCGTGTGGGGTGCCTGAGCACCCTGGCGCCGCGCTGGCTGCCCGCCATCCTCGCGCAGATGCGGGCCGCGCATCCCGCCATTGAGGTCCAGTTCCACGAAGACGACACCGAAACCCTGATGCGCATGCTGGCGCGCGGTGCGCTCGATATGGCCCTGCTGTACGACCTGGGCCTGGCACGCAGCGGCGTGCGGCTTGAACCAGTGGTGGATTTGGTGCCTTATGCCCTGCTGCCCTGGGGGCACCCGCTGGCGGCAGCCAGCAGCTTGCGCCTGAGCGAGCTGGCGCGCGAGCCCCTGGTGCTGATCAATCTGCCGCACAGCCGGGAGTATTTTTTGTCGCTGTTTCGCAGCGCCGGCGTGACACCCCGCATCGTGTGCGAGTCCACCTCATTGGAGACGGTGCGCGGCCTGGTGGCCAATGGGCTGGGCGTATCGCTGCTGACCACGCGCCCGGTGAGCGACCGCAGCCAGGACGGTAAGCGCCTGGCCTGCCGCAGGTTGCGGGGGCGCCTGGCCGTGCAGTCGGTGGTGCTGGCCTACCCCGACAGTGGCGCGGCACCGGCCGCACTGGCGCAGCCCTTTGCGCAGGCCGTGCGCTCGGCGTTTGCCCCACAGGTTGACGATTTGACCCGTAGGGCCACGGCGCCGGGATGACGGGGCAAGCAACTGATCCATTTCCGCCGTATTAGGGTTTTACCTGTATATACAGGTATGGGCAAGTAGGAAGACAATCGGCTGGCGTGGGACGGCTCCGTGGTTGCCGCCAGCCCCACCTTGACGTTTCACACTGTAAAGGAGTCCCTATGGTCCAGACATTTATCAAGAACGCCGCACTGCTCGCAGTCGGCACCGCCCTCGCCGCCATGGCTGTTCCCGCCAGCGCCCAGACGAAAATCACGCTCGGCATGTCCGGCTGGACCGGCTTTGCGCCGCTGACGCTGGCCGACAAGGCGGGCCTCTTCAAGAAAAATGGTCTGGACGTCGACCTGCGCATGATTCCGCAGAAGGACCGCCACCTGGCGCTCGCGTCTGAAGCCATCCAATGCGCCGCCACCACGGTGGAAACGCACGTGGCCTGGAACGCCAATGGCGTACCCATCGTGCAGATTTTCCAGATGGACAAGTCCTACGGTGCCGACGGCCTGGCCGTGCGCAACGACGTCAAGAGCTTTGCAGAACTCAAGGGCAAGACGATTGGTGTGTCTGCCCCTGGCACCGCCCCCTACTTCGGCCTGGCATGGATGCTCAACAAGAACGGTATGACCATCAAGGACGTGAAGGTGGTTTCGCTCGAACCCCAACCCGCCGCCCAGGCCTTTATCTCGGGCCAGAACGATGGTGCCATGACCTATGAGCCCTACTTGTCCACTGTGCGCGCCAACCCGCAGGCGGGCAAGATTTTGGCTACCACGCTCGACTATCCCATGGTGATGGACACCGTGGGCTGCGCCCCCACCTGGCTCAAGGCCAACCCGCAGGCCGCGCAGGCACTGGCAAATTCGTATTTCGAGGCCGTGGAAATGATCAAGGCCGACCCCGCCAAGTCGTATGAAATCATGGGAGCCGCCGTCAAGCAAAGCGGCGAGCAGTTTGGCAAGTCGGCTGCCTTCCTGCGCTGGCAAGACAAGGCGGCCAACCAGAAGTTTTTCTCGGGCGAACTCATGCAGTTCATGAAGGACTCGGTGCCAATCCTGCTGGAGGCGGGTGTGATTCGCAAGGCGCCGGCGGATCTCAACGTCACCTTTGACGCGAGTTTCATCAAGTAAGCCGGAGCCGCCCACCATGCAAACCAACTCTGTTCCCACGCCCGTGCTCGGCATGGCGGCGCTGCCGGTGGCCCGGCGCAGGCGTCCGATCAAGCCGCTGGACCCCATCAGCCCGCGCCTGCAAACCCTGCTTGGCATAGGCTTTTTTGTGCTGTTCGTGCTGGTGTGGGCAGGGTTCACGCTGGGCGGCTTTGTCTCGCCCACCTTCTTGGCCAGCCCGGTCACCATGGTGCAGGAAGGCTGGTTGCTGTTCACCGAATACAACTTCCTGCACGACATCGGCATGACGGTGTGGCGCGTGATGGGGGGCTTTGTGCTGGCGACGGTCATCGCTGTGCCGCTGGGCATTGCCATGGGTGCTTACAAGCCGGTGGAGGCTTTCTTCGAGCCCTTTGTCTCGTTCTGCCGCTACCTGCCTGCATCGGCCTTTATTCCGCTGTTGATTCTGTGGGCCGGTATTGGCGAGACGCAAAAACTCCTGGTGATCTTTATCGGTTCGGTGTTCCAGATCGTGCTGATGGTGGCCGTCACTGTGGGCGGCGCGCGGCGTGACCTGGTCGAGGCGGCCTATACCCTGGGTGCGGGCAGCAGCGGCATCGTGCGGCGCGTGCTGATCCCTGGCGCTGCGCCCGGCATTGCGGAAACCTTGCGCCTGGTGCTGGGCTGGGCCTGGACCTACGTGATCGTGGCGGAACTGATCGGCTCGGCATCGGGCATCGGCCACATGATCATGGACAGCCAGGCACTGCTCAATACCGGGCAGATCATCTTCGGCATCATCGTCATCGGCATCATCGGCCTGATCTCGGACCTGGCGTTCAAAACCTTCAACCGCCGCATGTTTGCCTGGAGCAGCCTGTAATGAGCGCACTGAACCAACTCTCCATTCGCGGCGTATCGCGCACCTTTACCTCGGCGCGCGGCAAAGCCACACAGGCCCTGCTGCCGGTCGATTTTGAGGTGCGCGAGAACGATTTCGTCACCATTCTGGGCCCCTCGGGCTGCGGCAAATCGACAATGCTGCGCATCGTGGCCGGGCTCGATTTTCCGACCACCGGGCAGGTAGTGCTCGACGGCCAGCCGGTCGAAGGCCCGGGCGCTGACCGCGGCATGGTGTTCCAGAGCTACACGCTGTTTCCCTGGCTCACCATCGAGCAGAACATCCGCTTCGGGCTGCGCGAGCGCGGCATGGGCCTGGCAGAGCAAAAAGACCGCAGCGACTACTTCATCAGCAAGGTGGGCTTGCGCGGCTTCGAGCAGCATTTTCCCAAGCAGCTCTCGGGCGGCATGCAGCAGCGCACGGCCATTGCCCGCGCGCTGGCCAATGACCCCAAGATTTTGTTGATGGACGAGCCCTTTGGCGCACTGGACAACCAGACCCGCGTGCTCATGCAGGAACTGCTGCTGGGTATCTGGGAAGCCGAGCGCAAGACGGTGATGTTCGTCACGCACGACATCGACGAAGCCATCTTCATGGCCAACCGTGTGGCCGTGTTCAGCGCACGGCCCGGCCGCATCAAGACCGAGCTGGCGGTGGACCTGCCGCACCCGCGCCATTACACGATCAAGACCAGCCCGGAATTCATGGACCTCAAAGCCCGTCTGACGGAAGAAATCCGCGCCGAATCGCTGGCCGCCGATCTGCACTGAACCGGCTGCGCCGCTGCCTGCCATGAGCCATCCACCCGTTCGACGCCCCCACAACGCACCGCATCCGGCGCCCGTTGCACCCGCGTCCGCGCAGGCGATGGCTTTGTACCAGCAGGTCAAGGACTACATTGCCCGGCGGATCCAGGAAGGTCTCTGGCGCGCCGGAGACCGGTTGCCGTCCGAGAACGACCTGGTCACCCAGTTCGGCGTCTCTCGTATGACCGTGAACCGCGCGCTGCGTGAACTGGTCGAGCAGGGCCGCATCGTGCGCGTGGCCGGGGTGGGCAGCTTTGTGGCCGAAGACAAGCCCCAGTCCACGCTGCTGCAGATCGCCAACCTGGCGAGCGAGATTCGCCAGCGCGGCCACGACTACCGCTGCGACCTGCTTTCGGTGGAGCGCATCTCCGCCAACCTGGAGGTGGCCGCTGCGCTCGATCTGCGCACGGGCGAGTCGGTTTTCCATTCGCTGTGCATTCACCGCGAGGACGGCCTGCCGGTGCAGCTCGAAGACCGCCACGTCAATCCCAGCCAGGTGCCGCAATTCACCCAGCAAGACTTTTCGCAGCAGCAGCCCTCCGAATACCTGGTGCGCAACGTTCCCTTCGACCAGATTGAGCATGTGGTCGATGCGGTCATGCCCACGCCCGAGCAGGCCGCCCTGCTGGAGATGAACGTGGGCGAACCCTGCCTGCTGCTCACGCGGCGCACCTGGTCGCGCGGCGTTCCCATCACGGTGGTGCGCTGTCTGCATCCGGCCTCGCGTTACCGGCTGGGCAGCCGGTTCCGGGCCGACGGCAATCCGGTCCAGGGCTGACGCCTTCTCACCACCCGCTTTGTATTGCGCTCACGGTTACTTGTCTATACAGGATCATTCCATGCCTACCACCACCCAGTCCCCATTGACCCTGCGTCCTGGCCACGTCACGCTGGCCGATCTTCGCCGCATCCATGCCGCACCTGTGGCACTGCGCCTCGACCCCGCGGCGCGTGCAGGCATGCAGGCCTCGCAAGCCACGGTGCAGCGTATCGTCGATGAAGACCAGGTGGTCTATGGCATCAACACCGGTTTTGGCAAGCTGGCCAGCACGAAGATTGCCCACGAGCGCCTGGCCGAGCTGCAGCGCAACCTGGTGCTCTCGCACAGCGTGGGCACGGGCGATGCACTGCCCGATGCCGTGGTGCGCCTCATTCTGGCGACCAAGGCCATCAGCCTGGCGCGCGGGCACTCGGGCATCCGCCCCGAAATCGCCGAGGCCCTGCTGGCGCTGGCCAACGCCAATGTGCTGCCCGTGATTCCTGCCAAAGGGTCGGTGGGTGCCTCGGGCGACCTGGCGCCGTTGGCACACATGGCGTGTGTGCTGATTGGCGAGGGCCAGGCCAAGGTCAATGAAAAGATCGTCTCCGGCAAGGAAGCCATGGCGGCCGTGGGCCTGGTGCCCTTCGTCCTCGGCCCCAAGGAAGGGCTGGCGCTGCTCAATGGCACGCAGGTGTCCACCTCGCTGGCGCTCGCGGGCCTGTTTGGCGCAGAGGACGTGTTTGCCGCGGCCCTGGTGGCCGGTTGCCTGTCGCTTGAAGCCATCAAGGGCTCGGTCAAGCCGTTTGACGCCCGCATCCACGAAGCGCGCGGCCAGGTGGGGCAGATTGCGGTCGCCGCTGCCGTGCGCGCGCTGCTCGAGGGCAGCGCCATCGATCCCTCGCACCCGCACTGCGGCCGCGTGCAAGACCCGTATTCGATCCGCTGCGTGCCGCAGGTGATGGGCGCGTGCCTGGACAACCTGCAGCATGCGGCGCGCGTGCTCGCCATCGAGGCCAATGCGGCGTCAGACAACCCGTTGGTATTTGACAATGGCGACGTCATTTCGGGCGGCAACTTCCACGCCGAGCCGGTCGCCTTTGTGGCCGACATCATTGCGCTGGCCGTGTCTGAAATCGGCGCCATCTCGGAGCGGCGCCTGTCCTTGCTGCTCGACCCCGGCCTCTCGGGCCTGCCGGCCTTCCTCATCAGCGACAGCGGCGTGAACTCGGGTTTCATGATTGCGCAGGTCACCGCCGCTGCCCTGGCCGCCGAGAACCAGTGCCTGGCCAATCCCAGCAGCGTGACCAGTCTGCCCACGTCCGCCAACCAGGAAGACCATGTGTCCATGGCCACCTACGGCGCGCGCCGCCTGGCCGACATGGTGCGCAATACGGCGGTGATGGTCGGCATCGAAGCCATGGCCGCAGCGCAGGGCATGGAGTTTGACCGTAGCCTTCCGTCGTCCCCCCTCATCGAAGCCCAGTTCGCCGCCATCCGCCAGCGTGTGGCCTATCTGGAGCAGGACCGTTTCCTCGCACCCGACATCGAGTCCATGCGCGAATGGGCGCAGCAGTCCACGTGGCCTGCGCCGCTTTTGCATTGCCTGCCCAGCCACGCCTGAGCCCGCTTTATTCCAGTCCACGCATTTTCAGGAGCCTCCCCATGAACGCCAACGATGCCATCCTTTCCGCAACGTCCACCGATCCCCGCTTTGATGCCAGCCGCGTGATCCGCGCGCCGCGCGGCAGCCAGCTCACCTGCAAAAACTGGCTGACCGAAGCGGCCTACCGCATGATCCAGAACAACCTGGACGCCGAGGTGGCGGAAGACCCGAAAAACCTGGTCGTCTATGGCGGCATTGGCCGCGCCGCGCGCAACTGGGAATGCTTCGACCAGATCCTGGCCTCGCTCAAAGACCTGAACAGCGATGAAACCCTGCTGGTGCAGTCGGGCAAGCCGGTCGGCGTGTTCAAGACGCACGAGAACGCACCGCGCGTGCTGATCGCCAACTCCAACCTGGTCCCCAAATGGGCCAACTGGGAGCACTTCAACGAACTCGACCGCAAGGGCCTGTTCATGTACGGCCAGATGACGGCGGGCAGCTGGATCTACATCGGCAGCCAGGGCATCGTGCAGGGCACGTTCGAAACCTTTGTTGAAGCAGGCCGCCAGCACTACAACAACGACCTGTCGGGAAAGTGGATTCTCACCGCCGGCCTGGGCGGCATGGGCGGCGCGCAGCCGCTGGCCGCCACGCTGGCGGGCGCCTGCTCGCTCAACATCGAGTGCCAGCAGTCGAGCATCGACTTTCGCCTGCGCACCCGCTATGTGGACAAGCAGGCCCGAGACATCGACCACGCGCTGGAGCTCATCGCGCAACACACGGCGGCCAAAGAGGCTGTCTCCATCGCCCTGCTGGGCAATGCCGCCGACATCGTTCCTGAACTGGTGCGCCGCGCCCAGGCGGGCGGCATGCGCCCCGACCTGGTGACCGACCAGACCTCGGCGCACGACCTCATCAATGGCTACCTGCCCAGCGGTTGGAGCGTGGCGCAGTGGAAAGCCGCGCAGCGCGACCCCGCGCAGCACGCCGCGCTGACCAAAGCGGCCTCCCAATCCTGTGCCGTGCATGTGCAGGCCATGCTGGACTTCCAGGCCATGGGCATTCCCACGGTGGACTACGGCAACAACATCCGCCAGGTGGCGTTCGACCAGGGCGTGAAAAACGCCTTTGATTTCCCCGGTTTCGTGCCCGCCTACATCCGTCCGCTGTTCTGCGAAGGCAAAGGGCCGTTTCGCTGGGTGGCGCTCTCGGGCGACCCGGAAGACATCTACAAGACTGACGCCAAGCTCAAGGAGCTGTTCCCCAACGACAAGCCGCTGCACCGCTGGCTCGACATGGCGCGCGAGCGCATCGCCTTCCAGGGCTTGCCCGCACGCATCTGCTGGCTGGGACTGGGCGAGCGCGACAAGGCCGGCCTGGCCTTCAACGAGATGGTGAAAAGCGGTGAGCTCAAGGCCCCCATCGTGATAGGCCGGGACCACCTCGATACCGGCTCGGTCGCCAGCCCCAACCGCGAAACGGAAGCCATGAAGGACGGCACCGATGCAGTCAGCGACTGGCCGCTGCTCAACGCGCTGCTCAACACCGCGGGCGGCGCCACCTGGGTCAGCCTGCACCACGGCGGCGGCGTGGGCATGGGCTACTCGCAGCATGCGGGCATGGTCATCGTCGCCGACGGCACCGATGCGGCGACCGAGCGCCTGGCGCGTGTGCTAGTGAATGACTGCGGCAGCGGCGTGATGCGCCATGCGGACGCAGGCTACGAACTGGCGGTGGAAACGGCGAAGAAGCAGGGCCTCAAGCTCCCCATGGTCAAGTAAACGGCACAAGGACGGCACCATGAATGCACCAGACTTGCAGCAGCGCCTGAACGAGCGCCTGAGCGACCAGGACGTCGCCGACTTCCAGCGCGACGGCGCGGTCTGCATTCGCCAACTGCTCACGCCCGGCGAAGTGGCCATGCTGAAGGAAGGCATCGACGCCAACCTGGCTGCGCCCAGCCCACGCGCCAAGGTGGCCAGTCGCCCGGACGACCCGGGCCGCTTTTTCGAGGACTTCTGCAACTGGCAGAGCATTCCCCAGTTTGAGCGCCTGGTGCGCGAGACGCCGCTGGCCCCCGCCGCGCAGCGCCTGATGCAGTCGCCCACGGTGCGCCTGTACCACGACCATGTGCTGGTCAAGGAGCCCGGCACCCGCCAGCGCACGCCCTGGCACCAGGACCAGCCCTACTACAACATCGATGGCAGGCAGAACATCAGCATGTGGATCCCGGTGGACCCGGTGCCGCGCCCGGCGACGCTGGAGTTTGTGGCCGGTTCGCACCTCGGGCCGTGGCTCATGCCGCGCACCTTCATGGACAACCAGGCCCAATGGTTCCCCGAAGGCAGCCTGCAGGACCTGCCCGACATCGAAGCCGACCGCAGCGCGCATCGCATCCTGGGCTGGGACATCACGCCCGGCGATGTGGTGTGTTTTCACATGCTCACACTGCATGGGGCGGGTGGGTTCGAGGGGCCGGGACGCCGCCGCGTGTTCTCGGTGCGCTTCCTGGGCGACGACACGCGCCACGCGCCGCGCCGCTGGACCACCTCGCCCGATTTTCCCGGCCTGGCCGATACCCTGCCCGCAGGCGCGCCCATGGACCACCCTTTGTTTCCGCTGCTGGTGGCGTGATCCGCATGGCGCAGCAGCATTTCGACCTGGGCCAGGTGCCAGCCTCCCCCTGGAAGAACGGCGGCGGCGCCACGCGCGAACTCGCCTGCTGGCCGCCGGGCGCGGACATGGACCATTTCGACTGGCGCGTGAGCGTGGCGACGATTGCGCGCAGCGGCCCGTTTTCGCGCTTTGCGGGGGTGGACCGGGTCATCACCCTGCTCACGGGCGATGGCGTGCATCTGCGCCAGCCAGAAACCGGTATCGACCACCGCCTGGAACTAGCGCTGCAACCCTTTGCCTTTGCAGGCGATGGCGGCATGGACTGCGACCTGCTGGGCGGCGCGTCAAGCGACTTCAACCTGATGACGCGCCGGGGCCGCTGGCGCGGTGCGGTGCGCGTGCTGCGAAGCTCCGCGCTGCTGCCCGCGCGGCCCGCCGGGCTGCTGTGGGCAGTGCAGGGTCGCTGGACCCTGGCGCCCTTGGCTGCAGCGGGCGGGCAGGCTGTGGTGCTGGCGCCGGATGCCGGTCGGTGGTGGGCCGACGAGGACTGCGGTTGGAACGCGGCGCCCGAAGCGAACGCTGGGGACAGCGTGCTCCTGCATGTGTTGCTGGAGCCTGCGTGAAGTGCTTTCCAATACAGTAAAAATTTTAGTAAAAATGGCCTCTAGCGCTTACCCATAAAGCGCTATCAGCTATCAAGATCATAGTTTTTTTGGGGTGCACATGATGTCTTCAACTGCTTGCGCCACGGGCGTGTGGCGCCACCTGCGCCTGGTGCCGGAACTTGCCGTGCCCGACGTGCCGTTGGCGGCAGGCGCATGGGCCGCCGTGGTGGTGGAGGGCGGCATGCTGCGCTGGGTCGGCCCCCAGGGCGCCGTGCCCGCAGCCTATGCCGCGTTGCCGCAGTTCGATGGCGGCGGCGAGCTCGCCACGCCTGGCCTGGTCGAGTGCCATACCCATCTGGTCTATGGCGGCCAGCGTGCGAATGAATTTGCCATGCGCCTGGCCGGTGCCAGCTACGAAGAGGTCGCCAAGGCTGGGGGCGGCATTATCTCCAGCGTGAACGCTACGCGGGCCGCGAGTGAAGACGAACTGTTTGAACTCGCCAAACCTCGGCTGCAGGCGTTGCTCGATGAAGGCGTGTGCGCCATCGAAATCAAGTCCGGCTACGGCCTGGCGCTGGTGCACGAGCGCAAGCAGCTGCGTGTGGCACGGCGCCTGGGCGAGGCGCTGGGCGTGACGGTGCGCACCACCTTCCTGGGCGCGCACGCGCTGCCGCCCGAGTTCGCCGGGCGCAGCCAGGACTACATCGACCTCGTCTGCAACGAGATGCTGCCCGCGCTGGTCGCCGAGGGCCTGGTCGATGCGGTCGATGTGTTCTGCGAGCGCATCGCCTTCACGCTGGCCGAGACGGAGCAGGTCTTTCGCGCCGCACAGCAACTGGGTATCCCGGTCAAGCTCCACGCCGAGCAGATCTCGGACATGGGCGGCTCGCAGCTCGCAGCCCGCTATGGCGCGCTGTCGTGCGACCACATCGAGCATTTGTCGCAGGCCGGTATCGACGCCATGAAAGCCTCGGGCACCGTGGCCGTGCTGCTGCCCGGCGCCTACTACACGCTGCGCGATACGCAAGTGCCGCCCATTGCCGCCCTGCGCGCAGCGGGCGTGCCCATGGCCGTCTCCACCGACCACAACCCCGGTACCTCGCCCGTGCTCAGCCTGCTGCTCATGGCCAACATGGCCTGCACGCTGTTTCGCCTGACGGTGCCCGAGGCGCTGGCGGGCATCACGCAGCACGCCGCCCGCGCGCTGGGCCTGCAGGACACGCACGGCCTGCTCGCGTCCCACCGCCCGGCCAACTTCGTGCTGTGGCCCTTTGCGCAAGCGGCCGAACTGGCGTACTGGTTTGGCCACAAGCCGGCATGCACCATCGTGCGGCAAGGGCGCGTCGTGCAGGGCGCACCGGCTTGCGTGCCATCGACCCACCAAGGATTCACTCCATGACCGCTCCCTCCATCCATGCCCTCGCCCGTCCCGAGGTGCTCCCCCTGCCGGCCTACAACGCCGGGCTGTCGTCTGCGGCCGTGCGTGCGCGCTACGGCGTGACCGAGATTGCCCGCCTGGCCAGCAACGAGAACCCTTATGGCCCCAGTCCCGCGGTGGCGCGGGCGCTGGTCGATCTGGCCGCCCAGCTTGGCAACTACCCCGATGCCCAATGCACAGCGCTGCGCGCCGCCATTGGCGAGCGCACCGGCGTCGCTGCCGACTGCATCGTGGTCGGCAATGGCTCCGAGGACATCCTGCAGATGCTCTGCCAGGCCTTTCTGTCGCCGGGCGCCCGCGTGCTCACCCAGCGCCCGGCCTTTGGCCTGCACGAAATTTACCCGCGCATGATGGGGGGCCAGGTCGAGCTGCTGGAGCTGACGCCCGCGCTGGGCTTTGATACCGACGCCTGGTGCGCGGCCCTCGCGCGCGGCCCCCACATGGCCATGCTGGCCAACCCGTCCAACCCCGTGGGCTGCATGTTCGATGCCGATGCATTCACCCGCCTGCTCGATGCCACGCCCGACCACACCTTGCTGGTGGTGGACGAGGCCTATGTCGAATACGCAAGGCTCGCTCCCGGTTATCCCGATGTGCTGGCCCTGCTGCGTGCGCGCAGCATGCCCTGGATCGTGCTGCGCACCTTCTCCAAAGCCTGGGGCCTGGCGGGCCTGCGCGTGGGCTACGGCCTGGCGTCGGACGCCGCGCTGGTGCAGCTGCTGGACCGCGTGCGCACGCCGTTCAATGTCAACTACGCCGCGCAGACCGCCGCGCTGGCCGCCTGGGGCGACGAGGCGCACATGCAGCACGCCGTGGCCGAGACGGTGCGGCTGCGCGAGCAACTGGCGGCGCGCCTGCGTGCGGCGCCCGGCCTGCAGGGGATTCGCATTGCACCCTCGGCCACCAACTTTTTGTTCATCGACCTGGGCCGCCCCAATGGCCCGGTCGCCGAGGCCTTGCTCGCGCACGGCATCATCACCAAGCCCTGGAAGGACCCGGGGTTCGAGACCTTCCTGCGCATTTCGGTGGGGACGGCGCAGGACCTGGAGCGCTTGGTGCAGGCGCTCACCGCCATCTTGGGGGCCGCCGCATGACCGCCCCCCACACCGGCGTCGCCGGAACCCTGTTTGCCGAACACGCCCTGCTGCCCGGTGGCTGGGCGCGTGATGTGCTGCTGCAATGGGATGCCTCGGGGCGCTTGCTGGCCGTGGCCCCGGGCAGCGCCCCCGGCAGCGCACCGCGTACACCCGGCCCGCTGCTGCCCGGCATGCCCAATCTGCATTCGCACGCCTTCCAGCGTGCGTTTGCAGGCCTTACCGAATACCGGGCCGAGAGCCAGGACAGCTTCTGGAGCTGGCGCAACCTCATGTACCGCTTTGCGGCCCACATCACCCCCGAGAGCCTGGAGGCCATTGCCACCTGGCTCTACGTGGAGATGCTGGAGGCTGGTTACACCTCGGTGTGCGAGTTTCACTATTTGCACCACGCCCCGGACGGCCAGCCCTATGCCGACGATGCCGCGCTCGCCCACGCCCTACTGCGCGCCGCGCGCACGGCGGGTATCGGCATGACGCTGCTGCCCGTGCTGTACCAGACCAGTGGCTTTGGCGGCCAGCCAGCCCGCAAGGACCAGGCGCGCTTCATCCGCAGCACCGACAACATGCTCTCGTTATTGCAGCGCCTGGCGCCCGCTGCACAAGCGCAAGCGGCTGTTTTGGGCCTGGCCCCGCATTCGCTGCGCGCCGTGCCGCCGGACAGCCTGCGCGAAGCCGTTGCTGGCATCACCGCTTTGAGCCCGCAGGCCCCCATCCACCTCCACATCGCCGAGCAGACACAGGAAGTGGAGGACTGCATCGCCTGGAGCGGCCTGCGCCCCGTGCAGTGGCTGCTCGACCATGCGCCCGTGGACGCGCGCTGGTGCCTGGTGCACGCCACCCACATGACGCAGGGGGAATACGCCGCTGCCGCGCGCACCGGCGCTGTGGCGGGCATTTGCCCCAGTACAGAGGCCAATCTGGGGGACGGCATTTTCGACATGCCGCAGTGGCTGGTGCACGGCGGCGCCTGGGGTGTGGGCTCGGACAGCCATGCCTGCGTCAACGCGGCCGAAGAACTCATGCTGCTCGAATACGGCCAGCGCCTGAGCCTGCGCCAGCGCAACGTGCTTGCCAGCAACGCGCATGCCCAGGTGGCCACCGCCATGACACAGCAGGCGGTGCGGGGTGGCGCGCAGGCCGCAGGCCGCAACGTGGCCGGGTTGGTCGTGGGCCAGCAAGCCGATATGCTGGCGCTGGATGCGCAGCATGTGGCGCTGGCAGGGCTGGACGCCGAGCACATGCTCGCCGCCCATGTGTTTGCCAGTCAGCGCACGAGTGCGCTGCACAGCCTGTGGGTGGGCGGCGTGCCCCGCGTGGTGGGTGGCCGCCACGCCTTGCATGGCGAAGCCGCGCACGCCTTTGTGGCCGCGCGCCAGGCCACCATTGCCGCAGATTGACCGAACCTGGAGCCCGCCATGCGTCAGACCGCCAGCCCAAGCGCCCCCGCGCCCTTTGTGTTCCACCAGGGCACCGCGCCCCTGCTCATTTCCATCCCGCACGGCGGCGTATATGTGCCGCCCCTGCTGGCCGAGCGCTTCGGCCCCGAGGCGCGCGAAGTGCCCGACACCGATTGGCACCTGGAACGCCTGTACGCTTTTGCCAAGGACATGGGCGCGTCCATCCTCGCCGCCACCCATTCGCGCTATGTGATCGACCTGAACCGTCCGCCCGATGGCGCCAGCCTGTACCCCGGCCAGAACGTCACCGGCCTGTGCCCGATCGACGGCTTTGACGAGACGCCCATCTACCCGCGTGGCGACGTGCCCGGTGCCGATGAGGTTGCCGCGCGCCGCGACGCCATTTGGGTGCCCTACCACGCCCAGCTGCGCACCGAGCTCGACCGCATCCGCACGGCGCACGGCGTGGCCGTGCTGTGGGACGCGCACTCCATCCGCTCGGTGCTGCCGCGCTTCTTCGAAGGCAAGCTGCCCGACCTGAACCTGGGCACGGCGGACGGCGCCAGTTGCGACCCGGCCCTGGCGCAGGAGCTGCTGCGCATCGCGCAAAGCGCGCCCGGCTACACCGCGGTGCTCAACGGCCGTTTCAAGGGCGGCCACATCACGCGCCACTATGGGGACCCGGCACGCAACATCCACGCCGTGCAGCTGGAGATGACGCAGTGCAGCTACATGCAGGAAGCGCTGCCGTTTGCCTACCTGCCCGAACGCGCCGCGCAGGTGCAGCCGCATCTGCGGCGCCTGCTGGAGGCGGTGTTGGCGTTTGCGGACGGCGCGAAGGCGTAAATCGGGGCGACAACCCTGCCGAGCGCGCGTGCAGGGCGTCTTTCCTACAATCGCCCCATGCACGATTTACCCTACACCCGCGCCCAGCAGCTCCCCGCCCTTCTTGAGAAGCGCATCGCCATCCTCGACGGCGCCATGGGCACCATGATCCAGCGCTTCAAGCTGGGCGAAGCGCAGTACCGGGGCGAAGGCTACAGCGGCCCGGGCAGCGTGGGCGACCGTTTCAAGGATTTTGCGCGCGATGTGAAAGGCAACAACGAGCTGCTCAGCCTGACACGGCCCGATGTGATCCGCGACATCCACGAGCGCTACCTGGCCGCTGGTGCCGACCTGATCGAGACCAACACCTTCGGCGCGACGACGATTGCGCAAGAGGACTACAAGATGGCCGACCTGGCGCGCGAGATGAACCTGCGCTCGGCGCAGCTGGCGCGTGCGGCTTGCGACAAATTCAGCACGCCGGATCACCCGCGCTATGTGGCCGGGGCGCTGGGCCCGACGCCCAAGACCGCCAGCATCAGCCCTGATGTGAACGACCCGGGCGCGCGCAACATCACCTTCGAGCAGTTGCGCCAAGCCTATTACGAACAGACCGAAGCCTTGATTGAAGGCGGTGCCGACGTGATTCTGGTCGAGACCATCTTCGACACGCTCAACGCCAAGGCGGCGCTGTTCGCCATCGACGAGGTGTTCGAAAAAACCGGCGAGCGCCTGCCCCTCATCATCAGCGGCACCGTCACCGACGCCTCGGGCCGCATCCTTTCGGGCCAGACGGTGACGGCTTTCTGGCACAGCGTGCGCCACGCCCGCCCGCTGGCCGTGGGCCTGAACTGCGCGCTGGGCGCGGCGCTGATGCGCCCCTATATCCAGGAGCTGGCCAAGGTGGCGCCCGACACTTTCATCAGCTGCTACCCCAACGCCGGCCTGCCCAACCCGATGAGCGACACCGGCTTCGACGAAACGCCCGAAGTCACCAGCCGCCTGGTGCACGAGTTTGCCGCCGAGGGGCTGGTCAACATCGTCGGCGGTTGCTGCGGCACCACGCCCGGCCACATTGACGCGATTGCCGCCAGCGTGGCCGGCGCGGCACCGCGTGCGCGCGGTGTGTTTTACCGCGAGACGGTTTGAGGTAAAAGTGGCTCTAGCGCTTATCTAATAAGCGTTGGTAGCTATTGTTTTTGATAAGGCCTGGCGCCGCCCTGGCCAGCCAGGTGGAAACGCCGCAGAATCCTGCGCAGGCGCGCGAATGTCCGCACGCCACCCCCATTGGGCGTTGGCATGACTGTGAACATGGTTTCCCCCCGTGGCCCGCAACTTCCTGTGGCGCAGGTGCTGGCTGAGGCTGCTTTGCAGCGCCAGTCGGCCTTGCTGGGGCCGCAGGGGACGGGCGTCCCCGCGCCCCTGCCGGGAACCGCTGCGCCAGCGGGCCTGCCCCCGCCTCCTTTGCCTGCAGCCGTGGCAGCGCCAGCGCCCGCGCCGCTGCCAGAGTCTGCCGACCAGGCCCATATTTCTGCGCAAGCACGTGCGCCCCTGGGTGCAGGTTTTGATCCGCGCCATGCCGCCCAGGGGCTTGGCAATGCCCGTGCAGCGAGTCCTCTTGCCGGTTCAGCAGCCCCCATGCCCAGGGGCGGCGCGGCGGCGGCGCTGTCGGGCGCGTCGCTGGCGGCGCCGGAGGTCGGGGCCTGGCCCGCCACGGGGCTGGCTGTACCGCTGCGGCAGATGGTCGCGGCCTTGGTGCAGCAGCTCACGGCACAGGCCACGCCCCAGCGCGTGGTGGCGGCGCAGCCCTGGCCGCTGGCGCTGGCGCATGCACTCGAGAGCGGGGAGGCCGATGCCACGCAGCCTGCATTGCAAACCTGGCTGGTGCGCCAGGGCGCCGTGCAAACGCCCGAGGGGCCGCTGGGTCTGGCCGTGACCTTGCGGGTGCCCGTGCCTTGGCTGGCAGCGCAGGCTGGGCAGCCGCCCGCAGCCTTGGCGGCGGCGCTTGCGCCGCCAGGGGCCTTGCAAGTGCCGTACACCGGCACGGCGCAGGGCTTGCAGTCGGGCGTGCTGGCGCTGGTGCTGCAGGGGCTGGAATCGAGCGCTTCGCGCACCAGTGCCTTGCTGGTGCTGGACTTTCAGCCGCCGCTGGCCGCCGCCGTGTATGGCCGCGACATGATGCTGGCCCGCCTGGACCCGTGGCTGCAATTGGCCCAGCTGCAGGCCAGTGGACAGTTGCCGCGCGACGAGGACCTGGCCCGCGAACGGGAGGCAGGCCTGTGCAAGGACCCCGGCTGCCCTTATGTGGGGCGTGCAGCCTGCGCGCAACCGTTCTGCCGGGCGATGGCGGTGGTCGCGCCCGTGGGGGCGGTGGATGCCGGACCGGGGAACGTCGGGATGACGTAAAAAGAGCCCCAGGCGCTGATGGTGCGCCTGGGGCCTCTCTCGCTGGAGGTCTGGCCGGGTAGGCCGGGCTCCTCAATCGATGGTGCTGCTTGGGCTTTGCCTTTGCCTTTATCCTTTATGGGTACAGGCCGCGCATCTCGCGGGCGTGGAGCATGCGTGTGCAGGCGATGATGAAGGTGGCTGTGCGCAGGCTGACCTTGTGCTGTTGCGCTGTCTGCCAGACGCCGGCAAAGGCCTCCTTCATGATGCGCACCAGGCGGGCGTTGATCTCGTCCTCGGTCCAGAAGAAGCTGGAGAAATCCTGCACCCACTCGAAGTAGCTCACCGTTACGCCGCCGGCGTTGGCAATCACGTCGGGCAGCACCAGCACGCCGCTGTCGTGCAGGATGTCGTCGGCCTCGGGGGTGGTGGGGCCGTTGGCACCTTCGATGACCAGTTTGGCGTGGATCTTCGGGGCGTTCTCGGCCGTGATCTGGCTCTCCAGCGCGGCCGGAATCAGGATCTCGCAGGGCACCCCCCAGAAATCTTCGTTGGCGATCACTTCCGTGCCGGGGAAGCCCGCGACGCCGCCGGTGTTCTTCACATGCTCTTGCAGCGCGCCAGCGTCCATGCCGCCCTCATGGACGATGGTGCCGGTGTGGTCCTGCACCGCCACCAATTTGGCTCCGACATCACAGAACAGCCTGGCCGCCGTACCGCCCACGTTGCCAAAACCCTGTACCGCAATGCGGGCGCCTTCGATTTTCAGGCCGGTGTGGTGCGCTGCTTCCAGCCCCACGGTGAACACGCCGCGGCCCGTGGCTTCGCGCCGGCCGAGCGAGCCGCCCAGGTCGATCGGCTTGCCGGTCACCACGCCGGTGGCAGCCTCGCCGGTGTTCATGGAGTAGGTGTCCATCATCCAGGCCATGATTTGTTCGTTGGTGTTCACGTCTGGAGCAGGGATGTCCTTGGTCGGGCCGATGATGAGACCAATCTCGCTGGTGTAGCGGCGTGTCATGCGCTCGAGCTCGCCCCGCGAGAGGGTTTTGGGGTTCACGCGGATACCGCCCTTGGCGCCGCCGTAGGGCACGTTGACGGCCGCCGTTTTGACCGACATCCAGGCCGACAGCGCCATCACTTCGGACAGCGTCACGTCCTGGTGAAAACGCACGCCGCCCTTGCCCGGCCCGCGCGAGAGGTTGTGCTGCACCCGGTAGCCTTCAAAGTGGGCGATGGTGCCGTTGTCCATCTCGATCGGCACGTCCACGATCAGGATGCGCTTGGGGCGCTTGAGCGTCTCGACCCAGCGCGAGAGGTTGCCCAGATACGGCGAAACGCGGTCTACCTGCTTGAGGTAGTTGCCCCACGGGCCGAGATCGTCGGCATGCAGGTACGAAGGCACTGGGTGCGATGGAGCGGCAGGGGTGCCGGCGGATGGCGACATGGTGAATTTCCTTGTGGGATCAGGTCAAGCCGCAAAGCTTATGCTTCGCGCACGGCGCTGTCTAAGGCCGGTGTGTTACAGAACCATGCGTTTGACGCATAACTTGCCCATGGGGTTTGTCGGTGCCACCACAGTCCGGCGCGGCCCACTCCGATACGCTCACCAGGATCGGCAAAACGGGGTGTTGCATGTCGCCGCCAAATTTTCCAGTCCCTGCCCCACGGCGCCACGCCAATTCCACAGCGTGGAACTGTGGAAGGATGCCCCGGGGAGCGCTCCCATCCTGCCGTGCACCGGACGGACTGGCCGCGCATAGCCGCCGACTGCAAAAATGCCGTAATTTATCAAAAATGATAGCTGTTGGCGCCCATGAATAAAGCGCTAGATCCCATTCTTACTTATGTTCCTGCCAGCGTGGCAACGCGCCCCTTGTCTTTGTCGCTGCGCATCAGCGCCACAAACCGCGCGGCGCCCAGGCCCAGCGGCCGCTCTTTGGACCACACCACATCCACCCACAGCGCGGTGCCATTGCTCAGGTTCTCAAACGGCATCTCTACCAGCCGCCCGGCCTCGATGCGCGGTTGTACCAGTGCGCGCGGCTGCCAGCCCCAGCCCAGCCCGGCCTCGATCAGGCCCAGTGCGGCCAGGTGGTTGTCGGTGCGCCAGTGGTGGCGGGCAAACACAAAGCGCGGGTCGGTCTGCGCCAGGTCGCGGCTGGCCACGACGATCTGGCGTGTGGTGGTCAGATGTTCCTCGCGCAGCAAGGCGCGGGCGAGGGCCTCGCCCCGGGCAGTGGCGGCTGCGCGGGCATTCACCAGTACCGGGTGATCGGGGGCCATGACAGCCACCAGGGTTTCGGTGCCCACCTCCTGAAAACCTTCGCGCCCATCGATGCTGGGCCGCTCGAACACCAGCGCCAGCTGCGCGCGGCCCGAATGCAATAGCGCCAGCGCATCGCCTTGCGGTGCGGTCAGCACCTCCACCTGCAGCAGCGGGTATTCGTGGGCCAGGGCCGCCAGCGGCCCCGTCCAGCGGGCAGCCAGCAGCTCGGGGGCAATGGCCAGCGTCAGACGTTCCTCCAGCCCCTGGGTGAGCGCCAGGGCCTGCGCATTGAGCTGCAACAGCTGCCCCGCCAGCAAGCGGGCCTGGGGCTCGAGGGCGCGAGCCGCTGCGGTGGGGCGCGGTTCGCGTCCGTGGCGGTCAAACAACGCCATGTCCAACTCCGCTTCCAGGTGGCCCATGGCCATGCTCACGGCCGAGGGCACCCGGCCCAGTGCCCGCGCGGCGGCGGAGAAGGAGCCGTGGTCCAGCACCGCCAGAAACAATTGCACGCTGTCAGAGGAAAAGGCCATCTATCAATAAAACTGAAATAAGCTGACTTTAATTATCAGCCTAGAGCCGATAAATTCGATGCGATGCCATCTCCGCCTCTCATCCCCGGCCTGCACGGCGTGCGCCGCCGCGTGGTCTACGTCAGTATTTACGAATTGATCGCCATTGCCGTCGCCACTTTCGGGCTCGCGCAGTTTTCCAGCCAGGGTGTGGGACATGCCGGGGTGATGGCTGTGGCCTCGTCGGCCATCGCCGTGGCCTGGAACCTGGTCTTCAATGCCCTTTTTGAGCGCTGGGAAGCCCGCCAGGTGGTGCGCGGCCGCAGCCTGCGCCGCCGCTTGGCGCATGCGGTGGGCTTCGAGGGCGGACTGGTGTTTACGCTGGTGCCGCTGTTTGCCTGGTGGTTCGACATCAGCCTGTGGCAGGCGCTGGTGATGGACCTGGGGCTGGTGGTGTTTTTCCTGTGCTACACCTTTGTCTTTAATTGGAGTTTTGACCAGGTTTTTGGCTTGCCCGCCTCCGCGGCATAAGCTTGTGTACTCCTGGGCATTTGCGCCGCCCTAAAATCGATCCATTCCAAGGAGCGTTGCAGCAGTCCCGCGCGGACTGTCAGGCTTGGAATGCCAGGCCCCCGCAACGACGCTCACCTGTTCCGGGCTATCAGAAATACAGGTGAGTTCCCATGTCTGAAATTTCCGTCCCTCCCATGCGGCTGTCGGGCCTGGAGCCCGTCTCCATTGGTGCTGGCACGTTGTTCGTCAACGTCGGCGAGCGCACCAACGTCACCGGCTCCAAGGCCTTTGCCCGTATGATTTTGAACGGCCAGTTCGAGGACGCGCTGGCCGTGGCACGCCAGCAGGTCGAAAACGGCGCGCAGATCATCGACATCAACATGGACGAGGCCATGCTCGACAGCAAGGCCGCCATGGTGCGCTTTTTGAACCTGATTGCGTCCGAGCCCGACATTGCGCGCCTGCCCATCATGGTCGACAGCTCCAAGTGGGAGGTGATCGAAGCCGGGCTGCGCTGCATCCAGGGCAAGCCCATCGTCAACTCGATCAGCATGAAGGAGGGCGTGGAGGCCTTCAAGCACCATGCAAAATTAGTGCGCCGCTACGGCGCCGCTGCCGTGGTGATGGCGTTTGACGAACAAGGGCAGGCAGACACCTTCGCGCGCAAGATCCAGATCTGCGAACGTGCCTACCGCATCCTGGTGGACGAGGTGGGCTTTCCGCCCGAAGACATCATCTTCGACCCCAACATCTTTGCCGTGGCCACCGGCATCGAGGAGCATTCCAACTACGCGGTTGAGTTCATCGAAGCGACACGCTGGATCAAGGCCCACCTGCCCGGCGCCAAGGTGTCTGGCGGTGTGTCGAACGTATCGTTCAGCTTCCGCGGCAACGACCCGGTGCGTGAGGCGATCCACACCGTGTTCCTGTACCACGCCATCCAGGCCGGCATGGACATGGGCATCGTCAATGCCGGCATGGTGGGCGTGTACGACGACCTCGACCCGGTGCTGCGCGAGCGTGTGGAAGACGTCATCCTCAACCGCCGTCCTGACGCGGCGGAAAGGCTGCTCGAAGTGGCCGAAACCGCCAAGAGCGGTGCCAAGGACGAGAGCAAAAAACTCGAATGGCGCGGTACACCCGAATCGCCCAAGACCGTGGGCGAGCGCCTGAGCCATGCGCTGGTGCACGGCTTTACCGACTTCATCGTCGAGGACACCGAAGAGGCGTACCAGGGCATCCTGGCCCAGGGCGGACGCCCGCTGCACGTCATTGAAGGCCCGCTGATGGACGGCATGAGCATCGTCGGCGACCTGTTTGGCCAGGGCAAGATGTTCCTGCCCCAGGTGGTGAAAAGCGCGCGCGTGATGAAGCTCGCCGTGGCGCACCTCATCCCCTACATCGAAGAAGAAAAACGCCAGGACGAACTCGCCGGGCGCGACGTGCGCACCAAGGGCAAGATCGTGATTGCCACCGTCAAGGGCGACGTGCACGACATCGGCAAGAACATCGTCACCGTGGTCTTGCAGTGCAACAACTTCGAGGTCATCAACATGGGCGTGATGGTGCCTTGCCACGAAATTCTGGCGCGCGCCAAGGCCGAGGGCGCCGACATCGTGGGCCTGTCGGGCCTGATCACGCCCAGCCTCGAAGAGATGCAGTACGTCGCCGCCGAGATGCACAAGGACGACCACTTCCGCGTGAAGAAAATACCGTTGCTCATCGGTGGTGCCACCTGCAGTCGCGTGCACACCGCCGTGAAGATCGCGCCGCACTACGACGGCCCCGTGGTGTACGTGCCCGATGCGTCGCGCAGCGTGGGTGTGGCGCAAAGCCTGCTGGGCGATGGGGCAGAAGCGTTTCTGAAAGAAGTGAGCGCGGACTATGACAAGGTGCGTCAGCAGCACGCCAACAAGAAACAGACGCCCCTATGGACGCTGGCGCAGGCGCGTGCCAACCGCACAGCGATCGACTGGTCGGCCTTCACCAGCAGACCGCCGCGTGCGCTGGGGCGTCGTGTGTTCAAGAACTTTGATTTGAACGAGCTGGTGCCCTATATGGACTGGGGCCCGTTCTTCCAGACCTGGGACCTGGCCGGCCCCTATCCCGCGATCTTGAAGGACGAGGTCGTGGGTGAGGAGGCGACGCGCGTGTTCGCCGACGGCCAGGCGATGCTGAAAAAAATGATTGACGGGCGCTGGCTGCAGGCCAGTGGCGTTATGGCGCTGTACCCCGCCAACAGTGTGGGCGACGATATCGAGTTCTATACCGACGAGACCCGCAGCGAAGTACTGACCACCTGGTACGGCCTGCGCCAGCAGACCGAAAAACATGCGGTAGAGGGTGTGATGCGCCCCAGCCGCTGCCTGGCCGATTTTGTGGCCCCCAAGGACAGCGGCATTGCCGACTACGCCGGTCTGTTTGCAGTGACGGCAGGCCTGGGCGTCGAGAAGAAAGAAAAATTCTTTCTGGACGATCTGGATGACTATTCCGCCATCATGTTCAAAAGCCTGGCCGACCGCCTGGCCGAAGCCTTTGCCGAGTGCCTGCACCAGCGCGTGCGCACCGACCTGTGGGGCTATGCGCACGATGAGAAGCTGTCGAACGACGCGCTGATCGCCGAAAAGTACCAGGGCATCCGCCCCGCGCCCGGCTACCCCGCCTGCCCGGACCACAGCGCCAAGCGTGAGCTGTTCCGCGTGCTGCAGTGCGGTGAGGTGGGCATGGAGCTGACCGACAGCATGGCCATGGCCCCAGCCGCCAGCGTCAGCGGGTTTTATATTGGCCACCCGGACAGCACGTACTTCAGCGTGGGCAAGATTGGCGAAGACCAGCTGAAAGACATGGCGCAGCGCCGCGGCATGGATGAGGCTGAGCTGCGGCGCCTGCTGGCACCCATCCTGTAGGCGCAGCGCACAAAAATCCGGCGGATCGCTGGGTTTTGTGCGCCCTTCTCAATCTGGTGTCTCCGTATTGACGGGGTTCCCCCGGGGCGCCAGACTCGTGCGAACTCTTCCCTTCGCGCATGACAGCCACCAACGACACGCCCCTCGACGCGCAGCAGCTCCTGCGCTTGCTGTGCAGGGCGGCCTTGCTGCCAGATGGCGATTTTCCAGCCGGGCTGGCGCGCGAACTGGCCGCCCTGCAGGGGGTGGCGGAGGCCCGCTTCACCACCGATCTGCCTGTACCCGATGCCGCGCAGGACGCCCGGTGGCTGTGTTTGCCGCTGGTGGCCAGGAGCGGCGATGGAAGAGACCATGGCGTCCTGTGTCTGCGCGCCCTTGATCCGGCCCTGTGGCTGACCCATGCAGAGGCGCTGGGGTACTTTGCCACAGCGCTGGCGCATCTGCTGGAGGAGCGCCGTTTGCGTGCGTTCACACAGCAAGTCCAGGCGCGGTCGCTGGCACTCCAGCACAGTGAAAAATGGTTCCGCGAACTCTTTGATAATTCGCCTGACCCCTGCTGGCTGATCGAGAACGGCATTTTTACCCACTGCAACTGTGCAGCGATCCACATGCTGGGTTACACGCGGCGCGAAGACATCCTGCAGCACCCCTCGCGGCTCTCCCCGGAGCGCCAGCCCGATGGAAGACTTTCGTTTGAGAAGGCCCAAGAGCTGATGCAACGTGCTCTGCAAGAGGGCGTGGTCCGTTTCGAGTGGGAGCACTGCCGCGCCAATGGCTCTTTCCTCTCGGTCGAAGTCACGCTCGCGCGGCTCGAGCTGCAGGGCCATGCGGTGCTCTACTGCGTCTGGCGTGACATCACGGACCGCAAGCAGGCCCAGGAAGAGGCCTACCAGTTGGCCTACTTCGACCCGCTGACGGGATTGCCCAACCGCCGCCTGCTGCTGGACCGGTTGCAGCAGGGCATGGCCGCCAGTTCGCGCAGCGGCAAGCACCGGGCCGTGCTCTACCTCGATCTGGACCATTTCAAGAACCTCAACGACACACGCGGCCACGAGATGGGCGACCGCCTGCTGGTCGAGGTGGCGGGACGGTTGCGCGCCTGCGTGCGCGAGGGCGACACCGTGGCACGCCAGGGCGGCGACGAATTCGTGCTGCTCATCCAGCAGTTGGGAGAGAACCTGGAGACCGCGGTGTCCCAGGCGGGTGCAGTGGCAGAAAAAATCGTCACCTGCCTGGCCCAGCCTTGCAATCTGGGCGGTGCGGCCTACCAGGGAACGACCAGCGTGGGTATTGCCCTGTTTGTTGGGCAGACGGTGCCCGCCGACGAGCTGCTGCAGCGCGCTGACCAGGCCATGTACCAGGCCAAGGCTGCGGGGCGCAACGCCGTGCGGTTTTTTGAGCCAGCCATCCAGGAGCGGATCAATGCCCGCGCCGCCATGGAGAGCGAGCTGCGCCACGCCGTGGAGCGCAATGAACTGGTGCTGCACTACCAACCGCAGGTGGACCCACAGGGCCGCTGCACCGGCGTGGAAGCCCTGGTGCGCTGGAACAGCCCCCTGCGGGGCCTGGTGTCTCCCCTCGACTTCATCGGGCTGGCCGAGGAAACAGGGTTGATTCTCCCCATCGGGCACTGGGTGCTGGCCCAGGCCTGCCGCACATTGCAGGCCTGGCAGGCCGATCCGCTGACCGCACACCTGGGCATCGCCGTCAACGTCAGTGCGCGCCAGTTGCGCGAGGGCGATTTTGTCCAGCAGGTCCGGGCGCTGCTGTACAGCTATGCCATCGGGCCAGGGCGGCTCAAGCTGGAGATCACGGAAAGCATGCTGGTGCACGACATTGAGCAGACTATTGCCACCATGCGCGCGCTCAGGGACCTGGGGGTCAGCTTCGCGCTCGATGATTTCGGTACGGGTTATTCGTCGCTGTACTACGTCAAACGCCTGCCGCTCGACCAGATCAAGATCGACCAGTCTTTCGTGCGCGACATTCTGGTGGACCCGAACGATGCTGCCATCTGTCGTGCCGTGGTGGCCCTGGGCCGCAGCCTGGGCCTGGTCACCATGGCCGAAGGGGTGGAGACGCCCGAGCAATGGGCCTTTTTGGCCGATGAGCGCTGCGATGGTGCGCAAGGCTATCTCTATGCCCGCCCCCTGCCTGTGGGGGAGCTGCTGGCGTGGCTGCGCCAGCGCAGTGCGGTGGCCGTCTAAACATCCGCTGGCGTGTGCGCGCCGCTGCCCTGCGCGCTGGCGGCCATCTCCAGCTGCATCATCACCATGTTGACCAGGGTGCTAACCGTCGGCCGCCCGGTTTCAATCACAAAGTGCGCGGTTTCACGGTACAGGCCGTCGCGCTGGGCATAGAGTTCACGCAAGCGCTCCAGCGGGTTGGCCACTTGCAGCAAGGGGCGCGTGCGGTCGTGGCGCACCCGGCGGTAGATATCCTCGGGTGAGGCGCGCAGATACAGCACCGTTCCAAACTGGCGCAGGGTTTCGCGGTTTTCAGGGCGCAGCACGGCGCCGCCGCCCGTGGACAACACCATGCCGCCGGGCTGCGCGGCCACGTCGGCCAGCACCTGTGCTTCCAGGTCACGAAAACGCTCTTCGCCCTCTGCATCGAAATACTCGCGGATGCTGGTGCCCAGCACCTGCTCGATACGATGGTCCAGGTCTACAACGGGCAGCCCCAGCCGGTGGGCCAGTTGTCGGCCCACGGTGGATTTTCCAGAGCCGGGCATGCCGACCAGTGCACAGCGAATCTGCATAAATGTCCTGTTGTTTCCCTTCTGGCGCAGCCGCGCATTCCGCATCCGAAGCGCCAGAGTCCTGGGTGTTGAGTGTAAAGGTCGGCTCCAGGTACATCGCCGCGCCGTGGGATCGCTCCTACCCCCATCGTCGGCCCATGCCGGTCGACGGCGTTGCACTCAGGGTTTAGGCTTGGGCCATGGACATGCCTTCCCTTGCTCAACGTCTTTCCCGGTGGTGGCGGCCTTTGTGGCGCGCCATGCAAATGTGGCTGGACGCTGACGGCCTGCGCATGAGCGCCGCCATGTCTTTCTACGGCATGCTGAGCCTGGCGCCACTGTTGCTTTTGCTGGTGGGCGTGCTTGCGTGGTGGATGGACCGCAACATGCTGGAGAGCAGTCTGATTGCGCAGGTTCAGTCGGTGATGGGCCCGCAAGTGGCCGCTGTGGTGCGCCAGGCCATGGCCAGCGCACAGGCACCGGCCGAGGGGCGGTTGGCCTCGGCGCTGGGCTTTGTGGTGCTCTTGTCCGGCGCGACCGGGGTGTTTGTGGAGCTGCAATCGGCACTGGAACGCCTGTGGCAGCAAGGCAGCGTGCCCGCGCAGTCCAGGGCCGCCTGGTGGCGCATGGCGTCGCTGCGCTTGCGGGGTCTGGCCTATGTGCTGGCGCTCGGGTTCCTGCTGATGGTGTCCCTGGCGCTGTCCACGCTGATCAACCTGTTTGCTGACTGGGCGAGTGCGCGCCTGGCCATGGCGCCACTGGGTCCGCTGTTGCGCCTCGTGAACGAAAGCGTGGCCTTCGGCTTTGCCGTCACCCTGTTTGTGGGCCTCATGCGCATTGGCGTGGGGCGCAAGCCTGCGATGCGTTACCTGGTGCTGGGTGCGGTGGTTGGTGCAACGCTGTTCACGGTGGGCAAACAGTTGCTGGCCTGGTACCTGTCCACGGCAGCAGTCGTGTCGGCCTATGGCGCGGCCGGCTCGCTGGTGGTGCTGCTGATGTGGATCTATTTTTCGTCGGCCATCCTGCTGTTTTCCGCCAGCTGTGCGCAGGCGCTGGAGGAAGCCCTGCCTGTGCGAACCGGTGGTGTGTCACCTCCCCGCTGATTTTGCGCCCGAAACGGGGCGTTCCTGGCCTTGTCGAGAACCCCGCCAGGAAGCTAGGCGATGTCTGCATGCTGACGCTCCTGAGCAGGAGCGGGGCCGATTAGGCCTGCATCTGGAGTAGCGCGCAGGACAACGCCAGCGGGCACAGAACCCCTGTACCGAATCGGAATCTGGGCATGGGTGCTTCCTGAGGGGAAGGAACGAAAACACCACGATGACAAAAAAACCGCTGACGCCATGCGGCGTCAGCCCGAAGAAACGCCCGCTTGCACAGGGGCCGTTTCTCAGGGGTGCTTATTTCTCCACGAAGGCCCGTTCAATCACGAAGTCGCCGGGTTTGGTGGTATTGCCTTCTTCGAAGTCGCGCTTTTCCAGCAGGGTCTTGAGCGAGGCCAGCATCTCGGGGCTGCCGCAGAGCATCACGCGGTCGGTCAGCGGATCCAGCGGGGGGACGCCCAGGTCGGTGAACAGCTTGCCGCTTTCGATCAGGTCGTTGATGCGGCCCTGGTTCTTGAAGGGTTCGCGCGTCACCGTGGGGTAGTACTTGAGCTGCTGGCTCACCATCTCGCCCAGGATCTCGTGGGCGGGAAGCTCCTGGGTCAGGTAGTCGTGGTAGGCCAGCTCGTTCACCTGCCGCACACCGTGCACCAGGATCACTTCCTCGAACTTCTCGTAGGTCTCGGGATCGCGGATCACGCTCAGGAACGGCGCCAGCCCCGTGCCCGTGGACAGCAGGTACAGGCGTTTGGCCGGCAGCAGGTAGTCGATCAGCAGGGTGCCCGTGGGCTTCTTGCCGACGATGATGGTGTCGCCCACCTGGATGTGCTGCAGGCGCGAGGTCAGCGGGCCGTCGGGCACCTTGATGCTCAGGAATTCGAGGTGTTCCTCGTAGTTGGCGCTGACGATGCTGTAGGCGCGCAGCAGGGGCTTGTCGTTGACCTTCAGGCCAATCATGGTGAAGTGCCCGTTGGAGAAGCGCAAGGCCGGGTCGCGGGTGGTGGTGAAGCTGAAAAGGCGGTCGGTCCAGTGATGAACCGACAGCACGCGTTCTTCAAGAAAAGCGCTCATGGTGTGTTGGCAGGGATGTTGGAAACAGGTGCGCGCAGCGCGTCACGGTGGACTGGAACCAGAGACGACGCACGATGCGGGTATTCCCCGTATTGTCCCGCAAAGCGCGGGGCTCTCTCTGGCAGAGATCAAATCGGGGGTAATTTCTGCCCTCATCATTGCGCACGCCACAGGTCGCTGGAGTCACCGATACCGTGCCAGATAGCGCCGCTCAAACCCCCGCTTGGCCCAGTGCATCAGGCGCAGGGGGGGCAGCAGCAGGTTGCGCTGCTCGGTGCGCCACACCAGCGTGCCGGTCCCCAGTGCGTCGATGATGCAGGCCAGCTCGACCTTGAAACCCGTGGTTTGCGGTCGTCCGGCCAGGCCGTCGATCAGGTTCTGTGCAGCGGCGGCGGCCTGCAGGTCGGCCATGTGGGCCTGCTTGGGCATCCAGTCGGGGCCGGGGAAGCTGCCGGAGTCGCCCACCACGTAGACGTGCTCGAACCCCGGCACGCGGCACTGGGCGTCGGCCTGCAGCAGGCCACCGGGCGAGCGCGGCAGGGCGGTTTCGTCGAACCAGGCGTTGCCGGTCATGCCGGGCATGAACAAGATCAGGTCGGCGGCAAATTCGCCACCTTCGGTCACCACCTTGTCGGCCTCCAAGCGCACCATCTTGTGGCCCAGGTGCGTGGCGATGTTGCGGCGCGCCATCTCGGCCAACAGGTGCGCCACGGCCTTGGCACCCAGGCGGGCGCCGGGCTCCTTGGAGGGGTTGAAGAACACCAGCTCGAACTTGTCGCGCCGCCCCTCGCGGCGCAACTGCGCGTCGATGCCGAACAAAAACTCGAACATTGGCCCGCCGCGCACTGCCGTCGGTTCATGGGGGTTGCCCGCAAAGCCCACGGCAATGGTGCCGCTCTGCATGGCCTGCAAACGGTCGCGGATCTGCTCGGCCGCTGCTATGCCTTCGCAGGGTGTGATGGCGTGCTCGATGCCCGGCAGTTTTTTGATGAAGCGCCCACCGGTGGCAATCACCAGCGCGTCGTTGGCCACTTCGCCCGCCGTGGTCTGCACGCTGCGGCCATCTTGCGCGAGGCTGGTGACCTCGGCGCTGACGTGGCGCACCTCCATGCGCTCGAAGAAGGGTGCCAGCGGCACGATGAGCTGCTCGCGCGTGCGCAGGCCGCTGGGAATCCAG
The DNA here is from genome assembly GCF_003096555.1 of Simplicispira sp. 125. Lineage (NCBI taxonomy): Bacteria > Pseudomonadati > Pseudomonadota > Betaproteobacteria > Burkholderiales > Comamonadaceae > Simplicispira > Simplicispira sp. 125. The sequence goes on from NZ_QEKM01000001.1 coordinate 3,293,931, forward strand.
ATGGTGCCGGGCAGGTAGTGCAGCTCGCTGCGCGGTGAGACCAGGGTGATCTCGTTCTTGGAGCCGCGTGCGCGCAGTTCGCGCACGGTCGAAAGCGCGCCAAAGCCGCTGCCCAGGACGGTGATGCGCTGGCTTGCCATGACTAGGCGCCTTGGCCGCCCAGGGCGGCCACGACCCGCAGCAGGGCGGCGCGTGCGCTTTCCAGCGCGTCGCGCACGGCGGGGTTCTGGCTGGCGCTGGCGGCGAGGATGACGCGAGGGTCCTGCAGCAGCACGCGCGTCTGGCCGGGGGTGGCCTCGTGCGCGCTGGCGCCGCAGGGCAGCAGCGCGGCGATGTCGGGCTCTGCCGTGACCAGCGCGTGCGCCACCTTGGGCGAGCACACGCCCAGCAGGCGCTGGGGCGCGCTGTCGATGCCCAGCTTGGCTTTCAGTGTGGCCTGCATGTCCACCTCGCTGACGATGCCCATCTGCTCGGCCGCGAGGGCTGCGCGCAAGGTTTCCACGGCGGCGGGCAGGGGTTGCGCGAGGGTGATGGCAAAGGCATAGGAGGGAGACATGACCGGTCTTTCTGAAATATGAGTAAAAAGTGCCTCTAGCGCTTTCTGGGTAAGCGCTATCAGCTATTAAATCAATAGTGAATGCGCTACTTTTCCAGCCGCTCGATGCCCAGCGCCTTGAGCACATGCTTCTCGTACAGGGGCTCTGAGGTGCCGTTCTTCATCTTGTACATGAAGTACTTTTCAAACGCCACCTTGGCCAGGTGCACCCATTTGCCCTTCTTGAACCAGTTGACGTTGCGCGGCGGGATTTGCGGCAGCGCCACGAAGGCGGCGCCGGTGTCGCCCATGTCGGCCAGGCAGATGGCGTTCCAGGTGCCTTTGGCGTCGGCAGGCTTGCCTTCGATTTCAGCGGCAATGTTGTGCACGATGGCCGTGATCATGCTCTCGATCATGTAGCCGGTCTTGGGCGCGCCGGTGGGCACGGGCGTCACTTCGACGGGCGGGATGGCGACGCACACGCCGGCCGAGAAGATGTTGCGGTACTTCTTGCTGCGCTGGAACTCGTCGATCAGCACAAAGCCGCGCGGGTTGCACAGGCCTTCGACCTGGGCCACGGCGTCCACGCCCTTGAAGGCGGGCAGCATCATGCTGAACTTGAAGGGCAGCTCGTGCTCCTTTTTCACCTGGCCGTCTTCGCCCAGCTCGGTAACGAACATCTTGCCCGCCTCCACCTTGGTGACCTTGGCGTTGCAGATCCACTTGATGTCGTTGTTGCGCAGGTCGCTCTCGAGCATGCCCTTGGAGTCGCCCACGCCGCCCAGGCCCATGTGGCCGATGTAGGGCTCGGCGGTGATGAAGGTCAGCGGCACCTTGTTGCGCAGTTTGCGGCGCTGCAGGTCCTTGTTGAAGATGAAGGCGAATTCATAGGCCGGACCGAAGCACGAGGCCGCCGGCATGGCGCCGATGATGGCCGGGCCGGGGTCTTGGATGAACGCCTGGTAATCGGCCCAGGTCTTCTCGGCATGGTCCACGGTGCAGATGGAGTGCGTGAAGCCGCCGGGGCCGGCGCCCGGCACTTCATCAAAAGCCAGCTTGGGGCCGGTGGTGATGATGAGGTAGTCGTAAGCCACCTGCGCACCGCCCTCCAGCGTCAACTGGTTGACCTCGGCGTCGATGCGGTCCACGCGCTGGGCAATGAAATCGATGCCCTTTTTCTCCAGGTAGGGGCGGATCGGAATGGTGGTGTCCCCGCGTTCTCGCCAGCCCACGGCCACCCAGGGGTTCGATGGCACGAACTGGAAGTAGTCCACCGCGTTGATCACGGTGATCTTGTGCGACTTGTCGATTTTGGCGCGCAGCTCATAGGCCGCCGGCATGCCGCCGGTGCCTGCGCCGAGAATCACGATATGGGCCATGCTTGTCTCCTGGGGTGGTGCCGGGTTCTCCGGCGGGGTGGCTGAAACCTGGGTTCTTTCTTCTTCTCGTCAGGGTGCGCGTGTCAACACTTGGTTGGCGCTGTGCAGCGTGTCTTCATCAAGCTGCCCGGCCAGCGCGGCCAGGCGCAGGCGGTCGAGCAGCAAACCGGTGCGCGCCTGCGCCAGGGCCAGGCGTGCGGCGGCGGCGTCGTTTTCGGCGTTCAGCACGTCGAGCAAGGTGCGGTGGCCCACCTCGTGGCCGAGCCGGGTGGCATCCAGGCGCGCTTCGCTGGCGGCCAGCGCCTCGCCCAGCGCCTGCACCCGGCCTGCACCCACGGACAGGCCCAGCCAGGCGCTGTGCACCTGCTGCGCCACCTGCTCGCGCGTGCTTTGCACCTGCGCCTCGGCCTTGGCTTGCAGCGCCAGGGCTTCGTCTTGCTTGGCACTGCGCCAGCCGCCGGTGTAAAGCGGTACATTGATCTGCACGCCCACCATGGCGTTCACGCTCTTGTTGCGGGCGCTGCCGAAGTCGCCGCTGCCGTGCAGGCGGTCCTGCCCGGCCTGGGCCACCAGGTCCACCGTGGTGGCGGCGCGCAGGCTGTGTTTTTGGGCCTCGGCCTTGGCGATGTCCAGCGCCAGGGCCTGCATGCGCAGGGACGGGTTGTTGGCCTCGGCATCGCTTTGCCAGGCCGTCAGGTCGCGGGGCGCTGTGGCCTCGATGTTGCCCGGCAGTTGCACCGCCAGGCTGCTGCCGGGCAGGCCGGTGCTGTCGGCCAGCAGGCGGCGTTTCACGTCGAGGTCGGTTTGGGCGGCCAGGCGCTGGGCGCGCAGGCCCGCCAGGCGCGCGCGGGCTTCGTGGGTGTCGGTAATGGGCAGGCTGCCCAGTTCGTAGCGGTCCAGGGCCTCGGTGCTGGCCTTTTGCACGGCTTGTAGCTGGCGGTCAAGCACCTGCAAAGCCTCCTGCGCCACAGCCACGTCGAAATAGCGCTGTGCGGTGCGCAGCATGGTGGCTTGGCTTGCGGCCTGCCATTGCAGGTCGGTCATGTCGGCCTGCAGGCCGAGCTGTTGCTGCTGTGCGCTGCGCACCGGGTTGATGAGCGGCTGGCTGGCCTGCAGTGCCCAGCGGGTGGCGGTGCCGCCCGTCACCGAGGTGGCGAAGTTCACGCCGTTGGACTGGCCCAGGCCCGGTGCCGAGAACTGCGCGCCGCGCATCTCGTTTTCGTTGGTCGCCAGGCCCGCCGATGCGGTCAACGCGACGCCGGGGCGCCACAGCGCCGCGGCCTGGTCGCGCTGCGGTTGCGCCGTACCGTGCGCGGCGCGGGCCACGGCCAGCTCGCGGTCGTTTTGCTGTGCGGCCTGCCAGGCCTGCAGCAAATCAGTGGCCCAGGCAGTTGGTGTGGCGCAGGCGGCGGCGAGGAGGAGAAGGCGAATGAAGTGGTGCATGGTGTTATCTCCCACGGGTCAGCAGGGATTGCAGCCAGCGCACAAAATTTGCGCCGTGCCGCGCCCAGCAAGGGCAATACTGGACAAGATCCCGCGATGGCGCGCGCCGCAGACCGCCCGATCCACGGATGCGCGACGCGTGGCTGACTTGTTCAGCATTGCCCTGTTGCAGCTCATGCCGTGGCCTTTACAGCCAGGGTGCTGAATTCTTCAAAGGCGGCCGTGGCCTTGGCGGCGTACATCAGCGATGGCCCGCCACCCATGTAGACGGCCATGCCCATCGTTTCTGCGACTTCTTCGCGGGTGGCACCGAGTTGGACGAGCGCCTGGGCGTGGTAGCCCACGCAGGGGTCGCAGCGCGCGCCCACCGAGAGGGCGAGGGCAATCAGCTCCTTGGTTTTCTTGTCAAGCACGCCGTCCTTGCCGGCCGCCTGGGCCATGGCGGAGAAGCCGCGCAGGGTGTCGGGGATGTCGGCACGCAGCTGCGCGATCTGGGCCGAGGTTTCTTGCGTTAGGGTCAGGTAGCTGGTGGTCATGATTTTCAATAAAAATGGCATCCAGCGCTTATGGAGTAAGCGCTAATAGCTATGAAGTTGATAGTTCTTCATCCCGTGCCAGCGCGCCCAGGCGCTTGCGGTAGGCCGCGTAGTACAGGGTGGGAATCACCACCAGCGTGAGCACGGTGGAGACGGCGATGCCAAAGATCAGCGAGATCGCCAGCCCGTTGAAGATCGGGTCGTCCAGGATGAAGAAGGCGCCCAGCATGGCGGCCAGCCCGGTCAGCACGATGGGCTGCGCGCGTGTGATGGCCGCGTTAACGATGGCCTGCTTGAAGTCCATGCCGCTTCGCACCTGCAGGTTGATAAAGTCCACCAGCAAGATGGAGTTGCGCACGATGATGCCGGCCAGCGCGATCATGCCGATCATGCTGGTGGCGGTGTACTGCGCGCCCAGCAGCGCGTGGCCGGGCATCACACCGATGATGGTCAGCGGGATGGGCGCCATGATGATCAGCGGCGTGAGGTAGCTGCCAAACTGCGCCACCACCAGCAGGTAGATCAGGATCAGGCCCACGGCGTAGGCGGCGCCCATGTCGCGGAAGGTCTCGTAGGTGATCTGCCACTCGCCGTCCCACTTGAGGGCGTAGCCGCGCCAGGCGTCCTGCGGCTGGTGGATGAAGTATTCCTCCAGCGTGCCACCGTCGGGCATGGGCAATTGGGCGATGTCGCCGCGCATGGCAAACATGCCGTAGAGCGGGCTGTCCACCTTGCCCGCCATGTCGGCCACGACGTAATTCACGGGCAGCAAATCCTTGTGGTGGATCGGCTGCTCACGCAGCGTGTCGCTCACGGTGACCAGTTCGCGGATCGGCACCAGCGCACCGCTGGCCGAACGCACCGTGAGCTGCAGCAGCGCAGCCAGGTTGCCCTGATCCTGCGGCGGCAGCTGCAGCGTGGCAGCGGCAGGGTATTTGCTTTGGTCGTGCACATAGGCCGTTGCTTCGCCGGCCAGCCCGGCGCGCAGTGTGGTCACGATGGCCTGCTGCGGCACGCCCAGCATGGCGGCCTTGCGCCGGTCGACCAGCAGCAGGGTGCGCGGGGCGTCGGCAATGCTGCTGTCGTCCACGTCCACCAGGCCTTCGGCCTTGTCGAACACGCTGCGCACCGCCTTGGCCACCTGGCGGCGGCCCTGCGCGTCGGGGCCATAGATTTCGGCCACGATGGGCGAGAGCACGGGCGGGCCGGGCGGCACTTCCACCACCTTCACGTTGCCGCCAAAGCGTTTGGCAATTTCCTGCAGCGGCGAGCGCACGCGCGTGGCAATGGCGTGGCTCTGGTCGTGGCGCTCGTGTTTGTCCACCAGGTTGACCTGGATATCACCCACCGCGCCCCCGGCGCGCAGGTAGTACTGGCGCACCAGGCCGTTGAAGTTGATCGGTGCGGCGGTGCCTGCGTAGGCCTGGTAATCGGTCACTTCGGGCACTGTTGCAAGGTATGCGCCCAGCTCGTGCATCAGCGTGGCGGTGCGCTCGACCGGCGTACCCGCGGGCATGTCCACGACCACCTGGAATTCGGACTTGTTGTCAAAGGGCAGCATCTTGAGCAGCACCAGACCGGTGGCAGGCAGTGCCACAGAGATGGCGATCAGCAGCGCCACGCCCAGGCCCAGAAAACCGCGGTTGCGCCCGCCGCGTTGCTCATCCAGCAATGGCGTGAAGATGCGCGTGAACAGTGGCGTGATGTGCCGCGCCATGCCCGAAGGCTGGGCGTGGCCTTGCTCGGCTTCGCCGTGGTGCGCCTTCATCCACAGGCGCGCCAGCCAGGGCGTGACGACAAAGGCAATCGCCAGCGACAGCAGCATGCCCATGCTGGCGTTGATCGGGATGGGACTCATGTACGGGCCCATCAGCCCCGAGACAAACGCCATGGGCAGCAACGCGGCAATCACGGTGAAGGTGGCGAGGATGGTCGGGCCACCCACTTCGTCCACCGCGCCGGGAATGATCTGCGCCAGCGTCTTGCCGGGTTCGAGCTTCTGGTGGCGGTGGATGTTCTCGACCACCACGATGGCGTCGTCCACCAGGATGCCGATGGAGAAAATGAGTGCAAACAGCGACACCCGGTTGAGCGTGAAGCCCCAGGCCCAGGACGCAAACAGCGTGGCGGTGAGTGTAAGCACCACGGCCGTGCCGACGATGGCCGCCTCGCGCCGCCCCAGGGCGATGAACACCAGCGCCACGACCGACGCGGTGGCGAACAGCAGCTTCTGGATCAGTTTTTGCGCTTTGTCGTTGGCGGTGGCGCCGTAGTTGCGCGTTTCGGCCACCTGCACCGCAGCGGGAATCACGGTGTTCTTCAGCGCTTCGACCCGTGTCATCACGGCATTGGCCACGTCGATGGCGTTCTCGCCGGGCTTCTTGGTGATGGCGATGGTGACAGCCGGATACTCTGCCGCCTTCTCGCCCGCCGTGCCATGCCACACATAGCGGCTGGGCGGCGGCGCGCCGTCCCGCACCTGGGCCACTTCGCGCAGGAACACGGGCTTGCCACTGCGCACGCCGACCACCAGGTCGGCCACGTCATTGGCACCTTGCAGGAAGGGGCCGGACTCGATGGCCACGGAGCGGTTGCCGCCCAGCAATTCGCCCACGGGCAGGCCCAGGTTGGCCGATTTCAGCGCCATGCGCAGGTCGGCCACGGTGACGCCCATCCCCGCCATGCGGGCGGGGTCCAGTTCCACCATGACGGCGCGGCCGGGGCCGCCGATGGTGGTGACTTCGCGCGTGCCGGGCACGCGCTTCAAATCGGCTTCCACGCTGTGCGCCACGCGCTCGAGGTCAAAGGCGCCGGTGTCCGGCTGGTCGCTGAACAGCGTGAGTGAAACGATGGGCACATCGTCAATGCCCTTGGGCTTGATGATGGGGGCCATCACGCCCAGGCCCTGGGGCAGCCAGTCGGCGTTGGAGTTGACGGTGTCGTACAGGCGCACCAGCGCCTCGGTGCGCGGCACACCCACCTTGAACTGCACCGTGAGAATGGCCATGCCGGGGTGCGAGAGCGACATCACATGCTCGGCGCCGGTGATTTGCGAGAGCACCTGCTCGGCTGGAATGGCGACCATTTGCTCCACGTCGCGCACACTGGCGCCGGGGAACGGAATCAGCACGTTGGCCATGGTGACGTTGATCTGCGGTTCTTCTTCGCGCGGCGTCACCATCACGGCGAAGGCACCCAGCAGCAGCGCCACCAGCGCCAGCAGCGGCGTGATTTGCGCGCTCTGGAAGAACGCCGCAATGCGCCCCGAAATGCCCATGCTCTTGTGTTTCTGCTCTTGCATGTCGGGCCTTTCAGCGTGCGCGGGTGGCGGACTGCGGGTCGAGCACCACCGCTTCGCCGGGCGCCACGCCCGTCAGCACTTCCACACGGTCGCCATCGACCCGGCCCAGGCGCACCTGGCGCAGCAGCGCTTTGCCATGGGCGTCCTGCACATACAGGCCGGTCATCTCGGCGCGGCGAACGATGGCGGAGACCGGCACAGTCACGCTCTTGGCCTGCTCGCTGCCGCCAGCGGCTGGCAGCCACAGGCGGGCAAACATGCCGGGCACCACACCTTGCACGGTACCGGGCAACTCGGCGCGCACCTGCACGGTGTGCGTGGCGGCGTCGATGGTGGGCAGCACCTGCACGCGCGCGGCCTGGGGCCACTGTTGCGCGGCGGGCAGGCCGGGCAGTTCCACGCGCACGGCGTCTGCTTGCACGCGCGGTGCCAGCGACTGCGGCACGGCGGCCGTCACGCGCAGGCTGCTGGGGTCGTAGAGCGAGAGCAGGGTGCGGCCCGGCATGGCCATGTCGCCCAGTTGCACGGGCACTTCGGCCACGACGCCGGCATAGGGCGCACGCACGATGTTGAGTGCCGCCCCGGTGCGTGCCGCGCCGGCCTGTGCCGCCTGGGCCGCCACCTGGGCGCGGGCGGCCTTGTAGCCGGATTCGGCCTGGTCGAGTGCCGACTGGCTGATGTATTTCTTCTGGAACAGCTGTTTTTGCCGTTCGTACTCCCGCGTGGCCACGTCCAGCGAAGCACGGGCCGCCTGCACTTGGGCATCAACGGCGGCGGCGCTTTGGTCGGCGGCGCGGGCGTCAATGCGCAGCAGCAATTGCCCCGCCTTGACGGTGTCGCCCGCCTTGACGTTTAGTTCCACCACGGCGCCGGGCATCTGCGCGGCCACCACCGTCTGGCGCACGGCCTCGACCACGCCGTCAAAGCCGGTGCGGCCCTGCAGGGCCGCCGCCTGCGCCGGAGCGGTCTGCACATCGGCCGCATTGGCCGCATTGGCCGTGCCGACCAGTGCCAGCACTACAGCCAATGCTTTCATGAGGGGATGGATTTTCTGCATGGTTCTCTTTCGCACGCCCCGCTTTACAAGGCGGGTCTGGTCAATCAGGAAGTGTTGGACTATTATTTGCGCAACTAACTAAATAGTCAACAAGTTGATTTTTGACCGTTTTTAAATGCCATGAAATCCATTGCTGCGCCTGCCAGTGGTGACCGCATGGGCCAGCTGCCCGATGCGGCGCTGGAGACGGTGGCTGCGTACTTCCGGGTGCTCGGTGAACCCACGCGGCTGCAGCTGTTGCAGTGGCTGGGCGAAGGCGAGCACACAGTGGGGGCGCTGGCCGTGCTGTGCGGTTGCAGCATGGCCAATGTTTCGCGCCACCTGGCCTTGCTCACGCGCCATGGTCTGGTGCAGCGCGAGATGCGCGGTCACAGCGCCTGGTACCGGCGCGCCGACCCGTCGGTGGATGTGCTGTGCGACGGCGTCTGCGGCCATATCAGCCGCCATTTCGAGCGCTTGCGCAGCGAGCGCAGTTTCCCCCCGCCGGCCATTACATAGGCATAGCGAAGCGCCCGCCCGCTCCCACGGCCTGAAACAACGCTGCGCTGTCGGCCAGGCGCTGCGCCTGCGCGGCCACCAGGCTGCTGCGCAGTTGCAAAGCCTGCTGCTCGGCCACCAGCCATTGCAGATAGCTGGCGGCGCCCAGGTGGAGTTGGTGTTGCGTAGCCTGCAGGCTGGCCTGGGCGGCGGCATCGGCGCGCACCAGGGCGCCGAGCACCTGGGCATCCGCCTGGGCGGAGTGCAGGGCATCGGCCACGCTGCGCAGCGCGTCGAGCACCACGGCCTGGTACTGCGCGGCAGCGGCGTCCAGTGCAGCCAGCGCGGCGCGTTGCTGCGCTGGCAGGGCCGGGTCGAACAGGGGCTGTGTGAGCTGGGCAATCAAGCCCCACACGGCGGAGCCGCCGCCAAACAGGGCGCCCGCGGTCAGTGCCTGGCTGCCCAGGCTGGCGCTGAGGCGAAGCTGTGGGTACATGCGCGCCACGGCCACTCCGTGGTCTGCGCTGGCCGCCTGCACCAGTGCTTCGGCAGCCTGGATGTCAGGACGCTGGCGCACCAGTTCAGAGGGCAGCACCTGCGGCAGCGCGGCGGGCAGCGTGAAATCGTGCAGGGTGAAGGCGGGCAGCGGTGCTTCGCCGGGCGTGCGCCCGGCCAGCACGGCCAGCAGGTGGCCGCTTTGCACCGCCTGTTTGCGCAATTGCAGAATGGACGCGCGGGTTTGCTCCAGCGCGGCCTGCAATGCTTGCTCATCGGCAGGCATGGCTTGGCCCAGACGCACGCGCTCACGGGCGAGGGCGCTTTGCGCCTCCTGGTTGCGTGCAATCGCCTCCAGGGCTTCAGCCTGGGCAGCGATGCGGGCCTGGGTGATGGCGGTGCTGGCCAGGCGTGCAGCCAGGTCCAGACGGGCTCCGGCGAGTTGGTAGCGACGGTAGTCGGTGCGTGCGGCCAGGGCTTCCAGGGCTCGCCGGTTGCCGCCCGAAAGATCGAGCTGGTACTGCACGCCCACGCTGGCGCTGTGCAGACTGAAGGTGCGCCCGTCGCCCGGCAGTCCCTGCGCGCTGGGCGAAATGTGCTGGCGCCCACTGCCCACACCAAGGTCAACGCGTGGTAGCTGCGTGGCGCGCTCCTGCGCACCTTGCAGCTCCTGCGCCTGTCGCAGTTGGGCCTGCGCCGCTGCCAGCGTCGGGCTGGCCTGCAGGGCCTCGGCGATCAGCGCGTCCAGACCGGGGGAGCCGAGCTGCTGCCACCAGGGCGCCTCCAGATCCATGTCGGCGCGCCATGTCTGCGCTGCGCCAAAAGCGGTTTCGCTGGCGCTGTTCTGTACGGCTGGGGCCGGGTGCGGCAGTGCGTTGTCTGCCAGGGGCCCAGGGGCTTGGTAATCCGGGCCTGCCGCGCAGCCTGTGAGCAGGGCAGTCAGCAACAGGGCCCAGGCAGGGTGCCCGCCGGGCAGCCGGTGCAGCAAAGGGGTCTTCATGGCGTGGCCTCCCGCCGGACAGATCGGCCGGGCCGCAGGCGCAAAGCCAGGGCGCCGATGCCCAGCCACACCGCGGTGCGCAGTGCCATGGCGGCGACGGTGCGCATCTCAAAGGCGCCGCCCGTCAGCACATGGATTCCGAAAGCCGCAAACACCAGGGCGCTGGCCAGGCCAATGCAGAGCGCCAGCCACGCTGCCCAGCCCAGGCGCCGCCACAGCGCAAGGCCTGCGGCCACGTAGGCAAAACCGGCCAGAAAGTTGAACCAGAGCACAAACGGCACATAGGCCCCGGCAGCGGTGCGTGCGGCTTCGCCGCCGAACAGCACGGTACCGCCCTCTTTGAGGGTCAGCAGGCCAAAGAGCACAGCGAACACGCTGGCACCGCGCAGCCAGGGATTGCGTTGCAGAAGGGCATTCATAGGGGGGGCCTCCGGGAGATGTTGCAAATTCATGGTGCGCGTCCTTCGCCCGCTTCCTCGTGCGTCACGCCGTCGCGGATGTGGTAAATCCGCTTGAAGGTTGGAATGATCTTCTCGTCGTGCGTGACTACGATCACGGCGGTCTCGAACCGCTGCGCCATGTCGTTGAGGATGCGGATCACCGCCATGGCGCGTTCGCTGTCGAGCGGCGCCGTGGGCTCGTCGGCCAGCACCACGGGCGGGCGGTTGACGAGGCCGCGTGCAATGGCCACGCGCTGCTGTTCGCCGCCCGACAGCTGCGCGGGCATGGCGCGGGCGCGGTGGCCCACGTCGAGGGCATCGAGCAGTTCGCGCGCCCGCTGGCGCGCCTGGCCGTTGGGGACCCCGGCCAGCATGGGCAGCAGGGCGACGTTGTCGGTCACGTCCAGAAACGGAATCAGGTAGGGCGCCTGGAACACGAAGCCGATGCGGTCGCGCCGCAGCGCGCGCAGGTCGCGAATCTTCCAGCCGTTGTCGTAGATGACTTCATCGCCCAGCGTCATGCGCCCGGCGCTGGGTTCGATCACCGCGCCCAGGCATTTGAGCAGCGTGCTTTTGCCCGAGCCGGATGGCCCGATCAGCCCGACGACCTCGCCCGGCGCGACGACCATGTTGACGTCCTTGAGCGCGTCCACGGCGGTATCGCCCTGCCCGTAGCGCTTGCGCACGCCTTCGATGAGAATCCCTCGACCTGCCATGTCAGCCTCCCACCGCTTCGGCGGGATCGACGCGCAGCGCGGCGCGGATGGCGACGCCGCTGGCCAGCACGCAGATGGCCAGAATGGCCGCCAGCCCGGCGGCGGTGTCCTGCGGCACCAGCAGCACGTATTTGGGGAAGGCGGGCGCCATCAGCGTGGCAGAGATCTTGCCCACCACGAAGCCGATCAACCCCAGGCCCAGCGCCTGCTGCACGATCATGCCGACGATGGTGCGGTTCTTGGTGCCGATGAGTTTGAGCACCGCGATCTCGCGGATCTTGCCCAGGGTGAGCGTGTAGATGATGAAGGCCACGATGGCCGCGCTGACCAGCGCCAGAATGGCCAGGAACATCCCAATCTGCTTGGCCGAGGTGGCAATGAGTTTGCCGACCAGGATGCCGTCCATCTGCGCGCGCGTGGTGGCTGTGAGGCGCTGCCAGCGGTGAATGGAATCCGCCACCTCTTGCGCATCGTGCCCGGCCCGTACCCGCACCAGCACGGCGTTGACCGAAGGGTTGCTGCTTTGCGAGGCAATCACTGCGTCGAGCAGGCCGGGTACTCCGGGGCGGTTGAATACGGGGTTGGCGGCGGTGCGGTGGCGGCTTTGCCAAAGAGCGTCGTTGTCGCGCAGAAATTGCGCGGCCTGCGCATCCTTGAGCGGGATGAACACCATCGGGTCGCCCCCCGAAGACACCATGCGCCGCGTGAGCCCGACCACGGTGTAGCTATTGCGCCGGATCTGGATGCGCTCGCCCAGCGCCAGGCCGCTGGCGATGTCGGCCACGGCCTCGTAGTGGCTGCGCGTAATTTGTCTCCCCGCCACCAGGTAGGGCGGCCAGCCGGGTGTGCCGCTGCCGCCCGGTGCGATGCCGATCACCATGGCGCGCACATCGCTGACGGCCCCGGCGGCGCCCGCAGCGCCAGTGTTGCCCGCCAGGCGCTGCACCTGCATGGTGAGGTAGGTGACGTTGGCGGCGTCCTGCACGCCGGGCAACGACCGCAGGCTGCGCCAGGTGCTGTCGTTCAGGCTCGAGGGTTCGGCGTACGGCCCCAGCGTGCCTTGCTGCACCACCCAGATGTCGGCGCCGCTGTTGTCCAGCAGCGCGCGCCCGTCGTCCACCATGCCGCGGTACACCCCGGCCATGGTGAGCGTGACGCCGATCAGCAGCCCCAGGCCAATGCCGGTGAAGACAAACTTGCCCCAGGCATGGAGGATGTCGCGGCCGGCCAGGCTGATCACGGCGCCCCCTTGGTGATGCGGTCCACTACGTGGGTGTTGCTGCGGGCGCTCAGTTCTTTCTCGCTGTAGACAACGATGCGCGCGCCTTCCTTCAAACCGCTGTGCACCTGCACCTGGCCGTCCAGATCAGCCTGGCCCAGCACCAGGGGGGCAAAGCGCAGGCCGTCCGCGCCCAGTTCCCATACGCCCATCTTGCCGCCCACGCGCCGCAGGGCGGCGTTGGGAATGGTGGGCGCGGCGGCGAGTTCCGGCAGGGTAATGGTGACTTCCGCCAGCGTGCCCAGCGGTGGCAAGGGCGTGGGCAGGGTGGCCAGTACCACCTTGGCCAGCGTCTCTTCGGTCACCGCATCGGCCAGAGGCTCGACGCGCAGCACACGGGCGGCCAGCGGCGTACCAGTGTCCGAGCGCAGCAGCACCTGGGCGGGCAGGCCGGCGCGCAGGCCCGCAGAACTGGTTTGGTCAAAGCGCACGTTGACCCACAGGCTGGCTGGGTCTACCAAATCCACGACGGCCTGCCCTGGCACCACGGTGCTGCCGGGCTCGGCCAGGCGGGCGGTGACCAGGGCGTCCGCCGGGGCGCGCAGGCGCAGTTGGCCACGCTGCGTGCGCAAGGCTTCCAGCTCGGCGCGCAGGCGCGCCACCTCGGCCTGGCTACCTGCCAGAGCGGCGTTGGCGCTGGCCAAGTCTTGCTGGCGCGCGGTGGCGGTCTCTTCGCTGGTGGCACGCACGGCCAGCAACTCGGCGTAGCGCGTGGCCTGGGTCTGTGCCTGCTGCTGGCGGGCCTGTGCGTCCTTCAGGCTGGCCTGGGCGCGTTGCACGGCGGCGGCCTGGGCGCGCAGGCGTTCGTCAAAATCCACCGCATCCATTTCGCCCAGCACCTGGCCTGCGGCGACGCGCTCGCCCACTTCCGCCGACAGGCGCAGCACGCGCCCGGCTACTGTGGGACCCACGTGGTAGGTAGTGCGCGCTTCCACCGTGCCAATGCCGAACAGGGCGGGCGTGATGGCGCGCTGCCGGGCCGTGGCCACAGTGACGGCCACCGGGGCGAGTGGGCCTGAGCGCAGCACAACATAAATAAACAGAGCGGCGAGGGGCACCACCACGGCCAATAGGGCCAGGGTGCGGCGTTGCAGGGGGAGTCGGCTCATGGCACGCTCCGAATACCGCGTTGGTAAATGGCAAACACACGCGGCGCATCGCGGCGGATGCGTTCTACGTCGCCGGACAGCATCGATTGCATGACCAGGCCCTGGATGGTGCCGATGAACAGCGTGGCTGCGGCTTCGGTGTCCAGATCGGGGTCGATCTGGCCCTGTGCCTTGCCCTGCGCGAACAATTGCTGCAGGCGCTCGCCGTAGCGCCCCAGCAGCGTACGCACCATGCGCCGTGGCAGGCTGTCGCCAGTGCGCTGGAGTTCGCCAAACATCATGCGCGGTACGCCAGGATGCTCGGCGATGAAACCGGCGTGGGCCAGAAACATGGCTTCGAGCGCCGCCAGGGGCGTGGGGGCATCTTGTGCAGCCCGCTCCACACGGGCCAGCAACTGCTCAGCCACCCACTCCATCACGGCTTGCAAGATGGCGTCCTTGGAGGGGAAGTGCCGGAACAGCGCGCCTTGCGTCAAATGCATGTGGCTGGCGATGGCGCTGGTGGTGATGTCGCTGGGGTTCTGCGTGGCGGCCAGTTGCACGACCGCCTCCACGGTGGCGGCGCGGCGCTCGTCCGCAGGCAGGGGCTTGGCACGGGTGGACATGGATCAGATTTGTTTGATAGTAAGTAATTGATTACTATCTTAAGAGATGTATTTGTTGATAGGCAAGCATTTTGGGAAGCCCTTGCGTTCGTCAGGGTTGGGGGTTCAGGGTTCTGTGTGCGGCTATACGCATCCAGAAAGAGGCCGCTGCCACCTAGAATGGGCTGAGGAGCGTGGACGTGCGGGTGGCGTTTCTGCCCGGGGGTCGTTGAAAGGCAACAACATGGGTCTGGGTGCCCGCTGCAAGGCGTGGGTCAATGGGGTGCTGGGGAGCGATCCACACATGCGCATCCGCATGTCTATGGCGGCTGTAGCGTCGTTTTTGATGTTGGCCTGCGCCGCCTTGCTCAACTTCCTGGCACTGGCCGGGCTGGCACGCCCCGACGGCGTGCGCTGGTGGACACTGGTCACCGTGACGGTACTGGTCGCTGTGCTGGTGTTGATCCGCAGTGGTTGGTCGCTGCGACTGCCCGACCCAGCGCTGACGCAGTTTCAGATCCGTTATGCCCTGGCTTCGAATGCGGTGGGGTATGTCATCCTGGGCGAGGCGCGGGGCATCACGCCGGTCATTCTGTCGCTGATTCTGATGTTCGGTATCTTCGGAATGTCGATCCGGCAGATGACCATCAATATGCTGTTTGCACTGCTGAGCTTTGGCGCTGCCATTGCCGTGGTGTTCTGGCTGGGTCTGGCGGGCAATCCCTGGGTGGAGATGGCCTATGCCGTGATGGTCTTTCTGGTGCTCGTGGGAAGCACTTTCATTGCCATCCGCATGCAGCACATCCGGCGTCGCCTGACGGAGCAAAAGAACGCACTGACCGTAGCGCTCGAGCAGATCGGCCACCTGGCGACGCACGACGAACTCACGGGTTTGATTAACCGCCGCCGCATGACCGAGTTGATGGAGGCCGAGCGACAGCGCTGCGAGCGCGGCCGCCGCCCGCTTGCGCTGGCGCTCCTGGATCTGGACCACTTCAAGCTGGTCAATGACCGCCATGGCCACGCGGCAGGCGACGAGGTGCTACGAGCGTTTGTGGCCTGTGTGCAAGGCGTTTTGCGCAGCACCGATGTGCTGGCGCGTTGGGGCGGTGAGGAATTCATACTGATGCTGTACGACACCGACGCACGTGGCGCTGCCCATCTGCTGGAGCGGGTGCGCACCAGCGTGGAGGCGATGGAGGTGACCGTAGGCGCTCGCACGCTCAGCGTTACGGTTTCCGCAGGGCTGGCGTTGGGCGAGCCGGGAGAAGCCGTCGAACGCACCCTGGAGCGTGCTGACCAGGCCCTGTACCGCGCCAAGGAAAAAGGGCGCAACCAGGTGGTGTACGACGGCGAAGCACACGAGGAAACAGCGCGAACCGTGGTGGGGCACCGGCCTTATATATAAAAATGGCCTTTAGAGCTTATCAGTAAAGCGCCATAAGCTATAAAAATTATAGCTTATCAGCGAATCCGCGGCACAGCCTGCATCTGCTCTGGCGTCGTAAACCATGCGGCGCTTTCACCCATCCGGGCCCGCGCCTGGGCGATTTCGTGCCGTGCCACGCTGCGCAAATGCACTTCATCCGGCCCATCCATCAGATGCAGTGCCCGGCCCCAGCTCCAGAATTGCGCCAGCGGGGTGTCGGGTGAGAGGCCCATGGCACCAAAGACCTGCATGGCACGGTCGACCACACGGCTTTGCAGGCGTGCGGCCACGACCTTGATGGCTGCGACCTGGGCGCGTGTCGCCGCGGCGTCCACCGCGCTACCCTGGTCGAGCAGCCAGGCCGTGTGCAGCACCAGCAAGCGCGCCTGGTTGATCTCGATGCGCGACTCGGCCAGCCAGTCCTGCACGTTGGAAAACTCAGATTCATAGCGGCCGAACATCTGGCGCTCCAGCGTGCGCTCGGCGGCCAGTTGCAAGGCCAGCTCACACTGGCCAATCGTGCGCATGCAATGGTGCACACGCCCGGGCCCCAGGCGCGCCTGCGCCATCGCAAAACCCGCTCCCCATTCGCCCAACAATGATTCCTGCGGTACACGAACGCTCTGCAGCAGAATTTCGCAATGCCCTTCAGGAGCGTGGTGGTGCAGCACGGGAATATTGCGCAGTACCTGCACGCCCGGGGTATCGAGCGGCACCAGCACCATGCTGTGGCGACGGTGGGCGCCGTTGCCTTCGTCGGTGTCTTCCTCGGCATTGCGGCACATCACAATCAGCAGCCTGCAGTGCGGGTGCGCCGCACCGGTAATGAACCATTTGCGGCCGCTTACCACCAGGCCATCGCCCTCGCGCCGAACGGTCGTCTGCAGGTTGGTGGGGTCAGACGACGCGACATCCGGCTCGCTCATCGCAAACGCCGAGCGGATCTCGCCGTGAAGCAGGGGAAGCAGCCATTGGGCCCGCTGCGCATCGCTCGCGAAACGGTGGAGCAATTCCATGTTGCCGGTGTCGGGTGCGCTGCAGTTGAAGACCTCTGATGCCCACGGCAGGCGGCCCATGCACTCGGCCAGGGGCGCATAGTCCAGGTTGGACAGGCGCGTGCCCGGGTCCTGCGGGCGCAGGCCGGGCAAAAACAGGTTCCATAGCCCTTCTTCGCGTGCCAGCGCCTTCAGGTCATCGAGGAAGGGGGGAGGGAAGACTCCGTCCTGCACAGAACGGTGCCATGCTGCGTTGTGTGGCAACAGGTAACGCCGCACGAAGGCGTCAAGGCGCTGGTGCAGATCCTGTGCGCGGGGGGATGGGGCAAAGTCCATACGGCATTGTGGGCGGCCGCGGCGCCGTCGTCACAACGCAGGCGACAGCGGGTGCTGGCGCACCAGCACGGGAATGCTCAACAGCACGGCAAGCAACACCGCTGCCGCCATGTTGTGCGCCAGCGCCACGCCCAGCGGGAGACCCAGGGTCACCAAAGCCACGCCCAGTGCCCACTGTAGT
Organism: Simplicispira sp. 125; assembly: GCF_003096555.1. Taxonomy (NCBI): domain Bacteria; kingdom Pseudomonadati; phylum Pseudomonadota; class Betaproteobacteria; order Burkholderiales; family Comamonadaceae; genus Simplicispira; species Simplicispira sp. 125. Next base: position 3,311,223 of record NZ_QEKM01000001.1, read on the forward strand.
GCCAGCACTGCCAGAAGCCATAGAGCGACGGCGCGCAGCCCATTGCGCCAGGCCGCAACCGCCAGCGGAAACAAAACCGCCACGACCACCAGTCCACCCATGCGGTGCAGCAGGTGCACCCAGGCTCCTGCCGGGTTATGCGGCAATGCGGCACCGACCTGAGGTTCCTGCCATGGGTTGAAGGCGCCCCAGGTGCCTGCATCCAGGTCGCAGCCGGTCAAGCCCGCGCAACTCAGCCCGGCTTGTCCGGCACTGACCAGCCCGCCCAGCGCCACCTGCACCAGCAGGAGGGCCGCGCCCCACCAGGCCCAGCGTGCCAGGCGCGAAGGCGTGCCACCCGGTGCGGTGACGGTGTTGCTGGCCAGCGCCATCTGCACGCTCAAGGCGAACATGGCAAACCCGCCCAGCAGGTTGCCCAGGGTGACCGCAGGCATGCGGGCTTGTGCCGTCCAGCGCCCGAGCACGGCCAGGAACAGTGCCAGCACCAACAGCCCCAGCGCCAGCCGTCCCTGGGACCACAACACCGGCTTTGACGCCAGCGCCGCCATCACCATGACCAGGACAAGCAGCAGCGCCGTCGAGGCAATGACCCGGTGCGCAAGCCGTGCATTGGCGATGGCGGGATCCGCTGCTGGCAGGGGCGGTTCGCCCTGCTGCTGTGCGCGCAGTGATTGCCCGTAGCACTGCGGCCAGGGCTCGCAGCCCAGGCCCGCTTTGGACAGGCGGATATACGCACTCAGGCTGGTGATGGCCAGTACCAGCGCGGCACAGACCCAGGCCATGCGCTGCAGTAACCGTCGCCGTCGAATTGCTGGAGCTGCTGTGATGGGCTGATCAGAAGAGGTCATGTGGTGAGAAACCATAACAGCGCGAGATACAAACGCACCAAATGAAATCAGGTGCCGATTTGGAAAGAAATAAATCAGAGTACGGGAAAACCCGGATGGCGCACGAAAACTGCGATTAAAAGCACCCGAATATTCAAAAACCAAGCGTTTACCCTTACCCGGGGCCTCTTAACTATTGATTGAAATCATGTTTAAGTCGGAGTAGTCGATAAAAAATGTCAGGTACTGTCCGCTTTACCAAGGAGAAGACATGAGCCAGCACGACGACGAGAGCGAAAAAGTTCCGCTTATGCAACAGCTATTGGACAACCCGTTCCTATTGCTGTTTTTAGGTGTGATGATTCCCATGATCGTATATTCGCTCTGGGGCGTTATCGATATTTTGACCATTCCGGTGGCTAAATAAGGGAGCAACGCACATGAGCGCCATTCTTCCCCCCTCAGAGCGGTTGTGGTGGAAACACCCGCTGGACCGTCTCGAAGCCGTCTGGATCGTGATCGCCTTCATCTGGTGCATGGTCATGTTTTTCATGATGGTTTTCTGGCACGTCTACGGTAAGCAGAACCTTGCGACCGAGACCTACAAAACCACGCCGGAAAAGTTCACCGTCTCGACCCAGGCCATGGTGGACAAATACACCGTTCGTACGGAAACCGACCAGAACATTCCTGTAGTGCACCCGCCTGAGGGCAGTGACATTTACCTGATTGGTCGCCTGTGGAACTGGTGGCCGATTCTGGAATTGGAAAAAAACAAATCCTACAAGCTGCACCTGACCTCGTTGGACTACAACCACGGTTTCTCGCTGCAACCCACCAATATCAACATCCAGGTGGTGCCGGGATATGAGCATGTGATCAAGGTCACGCCCAACGAGTCCGGCACTTTTTCCATTGTCTGCAACGAATTCTGCGGTATCAACCACCACACCATGGTGGGCCGCATGTACGTGAAGTAGCAGGAGCAAGGACATGACTGCAACCACTTACCGTACCTGCCCGCGTTCGGGCCTGCAATTCGAATCCCAGGCTGAAAAGCTGATGATCGCCAACGCCGTCGCCGCTGTCGTGGCGCTACTCGTGGGCGGCCTTCTGGCCATTGGCGTGGTGCTGACCCGTTGGCCTGCCGTGCATTGGCTGGCGGCCGACACCTTCTACATGGTGCTCACCGCCCACGGCATCGACATGCTGATCTTCTGGATCATCTTCTTCGAGGTCGCGGTCCTGTACTTCGCCTCTTCCACGCTGTTGCGATGCCGCATTGCCACACCCAAGATCGCCTGGGCAGGCTTTGCGCTGATGCTCATCGGCGCAGTGATGAACAACCTCACGGTGTTCCAGGGTGGCTCCAGCGTGATGATGACGTCCTACGTACCCATGATGGCATCGTCCTGGTTTTACCTGGGGCTCATCCTGTTCGCCGTGGGTGCTCTGGTGGCCTGCTTTGTGTTCTTTGGAACGCTGGTGGTCGCCAAACGCGAAAAAACCTACGAAGGCTCGGTGCCCCTGGTGACCTTTGGCGCCATTACGGCCGCCATCATTGCAGTGTTCACCATCGTTTCGGGTGCCATCATCCTGATTCCCACCTACCTGATGGCCATTGGTCTGGTCAATGAAGTGGATCCGCTGATCTATCGCACCATCTGGTGGGCCTTTGGCCACTCGTCGCAGCAGATCAACGTGGCAGCGCACATTTCGATCTGGTACGCCGTGGCGGCCATCGCCTTCGGTGCCAAGCCCATGTCTGAGCGCGTGAGCCGTGGCGCCTTCCTGCTGTACATCCTGTTCCTGCAGCTCGCCAGTGCCCACCACCTGCTGGCCGACCCCGGCATCAGCACCGAGTGGAAAGTGGTGAACACCAGCTACTTCATGTACTTCGCCGTGCTGGCCTCGATGATCCACGCGCTGTCCATCCCGGGCGCCATGGAAGTCGCGCAGCGTGCCAAAGGCTACAACAAAGGCCTGTTCGAGTGGCTGCGCAAGGCACCGTGGGGTAACCCGGCTTTCTCGGGTGTGTTCATATCGCTCGTCGGCTTTGGTTTCCTGGGCGGCATCTCCGGCGTGATGATGGGCACGGAACAGCTCAACCTGCTGATCCACAACACCATCTACGTGCCAGGCCATTTCCACGCCACGGTGGTGATTGGTACCACGCTAACCTTCATGGCCCTGACGTACTTCCTGATTCCGGTGCTGTTCCGCCGCGAGATGATCTCGCCCGGTCTGGCCAAGATCCAGCCGTACCTCTTCGGCTTCTCGATGTACTTCTTCTGCCTCGTGATGATGGGCGCCGGTACGCTGGGTGTGTCCCGCCGGCACTGGGACATGGCCTTCAGCGGCGCAGCCCTGGCCTATGAATGGCCCGGCGCGGCGTATCTGATGATGGGCCTGGTCGGCATCGGGGGTATTGCAGCCATCGTGGGCGGCGGCATCTACATCTATGTCACGGTCGGCTCCATTCTGTGGGGCAAGAAGCTCGATACCGGCGTCGTGAGCCCCAAGTTCACCCCGGTGGGTCGCGCAGCGCCTACCGCCGCCGCGCAAACCTACGGCTCGGCAGGGTTCGTGGCCCCTGGCACCTTCGTGCTGGCCATGTTCTTCCTTGTGTCCTTCGTGCTGTACTACTTCATCAACTGGAAGTACCTGGGCCAGCTCTGGGGCCTGAGCTAAACGGGACACTGCGCCATGCACACCACCACGCTCCATCCCGCCGGGCGCAGTGCAGCGCAGTTGACGCGCGACGTCATCTCGCTGTTCAAGCTGCGCATCGGTGTGCTGATCATGATTACGGCGCTTGTGGGCATGGCGGTCTCGCCAGGCCCGGCACCTGGCCTGGCACAGGTGCTCGTGCTGGCGCTGTCGGTGCTGGTCGCATCCGCCAGCGCGGGTGCGTTCAACCAGTATGTCGAGCACGAGAGTGATCGCCTGATGGCGCGCACGCGCAAGCGTGCGTTTGTCACGGGTGCACTGCCCCACCATCCTGCCTGGCTCGTCCTCATGGCCGTGCTGCTGGCAGGGGCTGTGGCGGCAGCCTGGCTGGTGCTCAATGCAGCGGCAGCGCTGTATGTCTTTCTGGGTGCCTTTTTCTATGGGGTGGTCTACACCCTGTGGCTCAAGCGGCGCACGGCGCTCAATATTGTGATCGGTGGTCTGGCGGGCAGCTTTGCAGTGCTCGCCGGGGCTGCTGCCATCGATCCGGGCCTGGGTCCGCTGCCCGTGCTGCTGGCTCTGGTGCTGTTCTTGTGGACGCCGCCGCATTTCTGGAGTCTGGCGATTGCCAACAAGACCGACTATGCCGACGCGGGCGTGCCCATGCTGCCGGTCGTCGTGGGCACCGAGCGTGCTGCGCGCATCGTCCTGGGCAGCACGGTGGCCTTGTTCGTGGCTTCGCTGCTGCCCCTGGGGTTTGGTGCCGGGCCGGTGTATGCCGTGGGTGCACTGGCTGGGGGCCTGCACTTCGTGCACAAGTCGTGGCTTCTGGTGCGCCAGCCCAGCCGCTCCACCGCCATGGGTTCGTTCTTTGCCTCGCTGATCCAGCTCAGTGTGCTGCTCGTGGCGGCGTGCATTGACGCTTTCATGCGCTAGGGCCCGCAGGACGGATGCTGATGCGCGCCACAGTACGTTTTGCAAGGATGCCTGGGGTCGTGCTGTGCCTCGCACTGGGTCTGCTGGCGCCGACCTTCGTGCAGGCGTCCTCCCATGGATCTGATCTGGGACTGGACCGTGAGCAGGCCTTGCGCACCAGCCAGGCCGCGCTGGGACGGGAAGTGGGTGAGCATGTCTTGCTGAACCGTGAAGGGCGGCCGGTTCGGCTTTCCTCCTACCGGGGCAAGCCGTTGCTGGTGAGTTTCATCTACACGGGGTGCTTTCAGGTGTGCCCCACCACCACGCGCTCGCTGCAGGAAACGGTGGAGGGTTTGCAAAAGACTTTTGGCCCCAACCAGTTCAATGTGGTGAGCATTGGATTCAACCAGCCCGATGATTCGCCACAGGCACTCAAGGCGTTTGCGGCCCAATACCGCATCAACCAGCCCAGTTGGGATTTTTTGAGCCCCTCCATGACCACCGTAGGGCCACTCGCGCGCGATTTTGGTTTTGTCTACGAAGCCACTCCGGCCGGCTTTGACCATGTGCTGCAGGTGTCGCTGGTCGATGCGCAGGGGCGCATCGTGCGGCAGGTGTATGGGGAAAGCATTCGCCCTGGCGATATCGGAGAGCCCCTGAAGCTGCTGCTCAACGGCACGCCGGTAGAGCCCTCCCTGGCGTTGGAAAGTCTGATGGACCGTGTGCGTATTCTGTGCACGGTCTACGACCCCAAAACGGGCCAGTACCGGGTCGACTACACCTTGCCTATCCAGATTGCAGGGGGTATCACTTTTCTGATCGCCATGTTGTTGTTCTTTCTCAACGAATGGCGCTCGGTTCGGCGCAATGCCCGCAGCAAGGAGGCGCGCCGCGCCTGACGCCCGCCCGCTTTCATGTCTTTGCCTGGTTCAGCCTTCGCTCCCGAAGGGTCCCCTGTTTCGCTGACGCTCTCGCCGGTTACCCGCAGTGCGGCTATTTATCGGCTTGTGGAGCATGCCTTTGATATACCGTTTGGGGCCGCCCTGAACCCGCTCAAGCACTTGGGCGCCCTGGGTTTTCTGTTTTTCTGGCTGCTGGTTGCCACGGGTGTGGTGCTTTACGCCGTGCTCGATACCTCGGTGGAGGGCGCTTACCGCTCGATCAATGACTTGGCCCAGGTGCCCTGGATGCTGGGCGTCATGCTGCGCGGCGTGCACCGCTACGCGGCCGATGGGTTCGTGATCGTCATGTTTGCCCATCTCCTGCGGGAATGGATGCTGGGCCGTTTCAAAGGCTTTCGCCGGGTGCCCTGGCTGACCGGTGTGCCACTGGTGGCGCTGGCCTTTGTCAGTGCGATTGGCGGCTTTTGGCTGAACTGGGATCGGCTGGGCCAGTTCTCTGCCGTGTCCACGGCGGAATGGCTCGATACCTTGCCGTTCCTGGCATCGCCCCTGGCGCGCAACTTTCTGGGCGGGGTCAGCCTGAACGCACGGTTGTTCACGTTGTTTGTCTTCGTGCACCTGGGCGTGCCGCTGTTGATGGTGTTTGCCTTGTGGTTTCATATCCAGCGCATCAGCCTGGCCCGGGTGTTTCCGCCGCGCGCACTGGCGTGGGGCACGCTGGTCATGCTGCTGCTGCTTGCCCTGGCGCTGCCGGTGCGCAGCCAGGGGTCGGCCGACCTCATGTCGGTGCCTGTGTCGCTGTCGTTGGACTGGTTTTTGCTGTTTATTCACCCGCTGATGGAAGCCACTTCGGCGCAAGCGGTGTGGGCACTGCTGGCCATGGTCTTTGCCGGGTTGCTTTTACTGCCCTTCACGCCGGTGCGCCGTGAACCCGTGGCCGTGGTGAATCCCGACCATTGCAGTGGCTGCAGCCGCTGCTTTGAGGACTGTCCCTATTCGGCCATCACCATGGTGCCTCACCCCAATGGGCGACGGGGCATGCAATTGGCCGAGGTACGCGCCGACCTGTGTGCCAGCTGCGGCATTTGTGTGGGGTCGTGCCCATCCTCTACGCCGTTTCGCAGCACCGAGGTGCTGCTGACTGGCATCGACATGCCGCAGTGGCCCATCGATGCCTTGCGTGAGCGCCTCTTGCAGGGCCTCGCTGCCATGCCGGGGCCGCGCAAGCTGGTTGTTTTTGGCTGCGACCAGGGCGTGCGCAGCCGTCTGGATGCCCCCGATGTGCTGCACCTGGGCATGGTCTGCGCGGGTATGTTGCCCCCCTCTTTCATTGAATATGCCTTGCGTGGTGGCGCCGACGGTGTGCTTGTCAACGGCTGCCGCGAGGGGGGGTGTGAATTTCGCCTGGGCCAGCGCTGGACGCAGCAGCGCCTGACTGGCGAACGTGAACCGCATCTGCGCGCCTCGGTTTCTGTAGACCGCTGGCGTTTTGTCTGGACCGACCCGGGCGATGAAAACCAGCTTGTCACCGCACTGAATGAAATGCGCGTGCATTGCACGCACGGCGCATCCACCCCCTCTTTGGAGAAAACCCCATGAATCGAGTCCTCAACTGGACGGGACAAGCCCTGCTTTATGGCGGTTTTGCCCTGGTGGTTGGCGTCTTCTCGCGCTGGCCTAGCTACCACCCCCTTGCACAGAATGAGGCTCAGATCAAGGTCAGCTTCATTCACCACGGCGCGCGCCTTGCCGAATGCCGTCCCTACACTGCCGAGGAACTGGCCAAGCTGGCGCCGAACATGCGCGCCCCCATGAAGTGCGAGCGCGAGCGCTCGCCGGTGCGCATCGAAGTTGAAATTGATGGCGTTTCGGTCTATGCGCATACGGCCACGCCTTCGGGCTTTTCCCGCGACGGGGCTTCGACGGTGTACCAGCGGCTCAATGTCCCCGCGGGCGAGCACCGCATCACCGTGCGTATGAAGGACAACATGAAGTTGACCGACTTCCCCTATGTGCGTGACTCCATCGTCACGCTGCAACCGGCGCAGGTCATGGTGATCGATTTCAATCCGGACAAAGGGGAGATTGTTCTGCTATGAGTACGCTGCCTTCTCACGTACTGGGTGTGCATGCCGCCGTAGGGCGCCCGCTGCCCGCCGCCATGCCGGGGCTGGACTATGAACTGACGGTGCCACAGGATGCGCGGCGTGCGCTGGCGCGTGGCTGGCTCTGGCTGGGTCTGCTGGCCCTGGTGGGCTCGGGCCTGTTTTCCATTTTGCTGGTGCTCTCGCGCACGCCCTATGTCAACCAATGGTTGCCGGCGGCCAACTTCTTCCAGGTTTCGCTGGTGCTGCACGTCGACCTGTCGGTGCTGGTGTGGTTTGTGGCGCAGGGGGGCATGCTCTGGAGCATCCACGGTACGCAGCGTGGTGTGCGCTGGGGCTGGCTTGCGTTGGGAGTGGCTGCGGCCGGCACGCTGGCCATGACGCTGGCGCCTTTCCTGAACCGGGGCGAACCCATCATGGCGAACTACATTCCTGTGCTGGAGTCGCCGCTGTTTCTGGGGGGGCTGGTGGTGTTTGGTGCAGGCACGGCCCTTTTGGTGTTGCGCAGCTTGCTGTCTGCCCCCCGGCTGGGTCTTGAATATGACGGCCGTGGCGCGCTGGATTTTGGCCTGAGCAGCGCCGCCATTGCCACTGCGGTGGGCCTGCTGGCCTTTGGCTGGTCGTATGCTGTGCTGCCCACCGCGCTGCATGGCAAGGCCTATTACGAGATCCTGTTCTGGGGTGGTGGCCATGCCTTGCAGTTCACCTGGACCTTGCTCATGCTGGTGGGCTGGCTCTGGCTGGCCAGCGCCTGTGGCGCGCGTGTCCCGCTGAGCCCGCGCGTGGTGGTGCTGATGTTCGCTCTGGCCTTGGTGGGCGTTTTCATCACACCCTATGCCTACCTGGCACATGACATCACCTCGGTAGAGCACCGCAACCTGCTCACCTGGGCCATGCGCGCAGGGGGCGGGCCCGCCATCGTGCCTGTGGGCATGGCCGTGGTCTATGCCATCGCCACGACGCGGCTGGCAAACGACACCATGCACCCGCTGCGTGCGGCGCTGCTGGCATCGGTGCTGCTGTTTGCAGCCGGTGGGGTGATTGGTATCTTTATCCAGGGCAGCAATGTGCGCATCCCTGCGCACTACCACGGCTGCATCGTGGGCGTTACGCTGGCGCTGATGGGTGTGGTCTACAAGACCTTGCCCGCCCTGGGCTACCAGGCGCCCCAGGGCCGCCTGGCCACTTACCAGCCCTGGTTGTATGGAGCGGGCCAGCTCATGCACATCATCGGGCTCGTCTGGTCCGGTGGCTATGGCGTTCAGCGCAAAGTGGCGGGCGCAGAGCAGGTGCTGCGCAGCACAGCCGAAGTGGCGGGCATGGGCCTGATGGGTCTGGGAGGATTGATTGCCATCATCGGCGGACTGCTGTTCGTGGTGGTGGTGGCCCAGGCCATGCGACATACGTCCGCTGCCGCGGGCTCCAAAGGGATGACACGATGATCAAACGATTCCAGGCCCTGTTGCAGTGGGTTTTTCTGCGCGTCGAGGGTTTGTTCAACGCCGCCTTTGGCGACCGCATCAATCCCTTCTACCACCTGGGGTCCATTACCTTCTTCCTGTTCTGGGTGGTGGGGGCCAGTGGCTTGTACCTGTACATTTTTTTTGAAACCGGGCTGTCCGTAGCGTACCCCTCGGTGGTGGCCCTGACCGAAAACCAGTGGTTCGCCGGCGGCATCATGCGCAGCGTGCACCGCTATGCATCCGACGCCATGGTGTTGACCATGGTGCTGCACATGCTGCGTTACTTCGCTTTCAACCTGTACCACGGCTTTCGCTGGTTCTCGTGGATCACCGGGGTGATGCTGGTCTGGATGGTCTACGCCACGGGGATCAACGGCTACATGCTGCCTTGGGACCAGTTGGCGCAATACGTCACCGTCACCAGCTTCGAGTGGCTCGACTGGCTGCCCAGCTTTGGCGGCACGTTGATGCGCAACTTCATTTATTCCTCGGCCGTGGGCGATCGGTTTTTCACCCTGCTGTCGTTCATGCACCTGGGTCTGCCCTTGGTGGTGTTGATGGTGATGTGGATCCACGTGCAGCGTGTGCCCAAGGCGCGCACCACGCCGCCGCGCCCCATCGTCATTGGCTTGCTGTTGACCATGCTCGTGTTGTCGCTGGTGTGGCCCGTGCACAGCCAGGGGGGCATCAGCAACCTGGCCCGGGCCGTGACGAGTGTCGAACTTGACTGGTTTTACCTGGCCATCTTCCCCTTGCTGACGGAATGGCCCTTGGGCCGCGTCTGGGCTTTGGTGGTGGGCGGGTCGCTGCTGCTGGCGCTGCTGCCCTGGTGGCCGCCGCGCTTTCGCCGGGGAGAGCAGACCCGCCACCAGGTGGTAGTGCACGGTGTGGACGGCGCCAGCACCGAATTCAGTGTGCGCGAGGGGGAAACCATACTCGATGCCGGACTGCGCGAAGGACTGGCTTTGCCCTATGAATGCCGCAACGGCGGTTGCGGCCTGTGCCTGTGCAGCGTGGAGCATGGCGATATTGAGCACCGCCCCTACCAGCGCAGCGCACTGTCGGATGCGCAAAAGGGCCAGGGCAAGGCACTGATGTGCTGCGCCGTGCCGCGTGGCGATGTTGTGATTGACGTTGAGGGCTTCACCGGTGCCGCAGCCAAGGCGGCCGAGGTGCACACCGCCACCGTTGCTCACCTGGAGCGCCTCGCCGACGATGTCATGCGTGTGCTGCTGCAATTGCCCGAGGGCAAGGCGTTGGATTTTGTTGCGGGCCAGTACATCGACATCCTGCTCGAAGACGGACAGCGCCGCGCCTTTTCGTTTGCCAACCGGCCCCGCGCCAGCAGCCAGATCGAGCTGCACATCCGTCTGGTGCCCGGTGGGCGCTTCACCACCCATGTGTTCGAGGGCATGCGCGTGGGCGACACGCTGCGCTTCGAAGGCCCGCGGGGCAGTTTCACGCTGCGCGAGAGCCCGCACCCCATCCTGTTCGTGGCTGGCGCCACGGGTTTTGCCCCCATCAAGAGCATCGTCGAGGATGCCTTCGAGCGTGGCGTGCAGCGCCCCATGCGCCTGTATTGGGGCGTGCGCCAGCGCAAGGATCTGTACCTTTTGGAGCTGTGCGAGCAGTGGGCGCGCGATCACTCCAACTTTACCGTGGTGCCGGTCATTTCAGAGCCTGCCGAGGGCGACGGCTGGACGGGCCGCACAGGCCTGGTGCACGAGGCCATGCTGGCCGACTTTCCTGACCTCAGCGGCAACGAGGTCTACCTGTGTGGCTCCGTGAAGATGGTGGAGACCGCTGTGCCGGCTTTCATTGCCCAGGGTCTGGGTGAGGACGCCTGCTTCTCTGATGCTTTCGTGATGGCGGCCCCGGCCGTGCCGCCGCAGTAGCGGATTACAAGCCCAGCGAGGTGTACAGCGCGTCCATGCGCGCTGCCACATCGGCGTCCATGGCGATGGTGCGGCCCCATTCGCGCTGTGTCTCGCCGGGCCACTTGTTCGTGGCGTCAAGGCCCATCTTGCTGCCCAGGCCACTCACGGGCGAGGCGAAGTCGAGGTAGTCGATGGGCGTGTGCTCCACCATCATGGTGTCGCGCGCCGGGTCCATGCGCGTGGTCATGGCCCAGATGACTTCCTTCCAATCGCGCACGTCCACGTCCTCGTCCACCACCACGATGAACTTGGTGTACATGAACTGGCGCAGGTGGCTCCACACGCCCATCATCACGCGGCGCGCGTGGCCGGGGTAGGCCTTCCTGATGCGCACCAATGCCATGCGGTAGCTACAGCCTTCGGGCGGCAAATAGAAGTCGATGATTTCCGGGAACTGGCGCTGCAAGAGGGGGATGAACAGCTCGTTGAGCGCGACGCCCAGCACCGCCGGTTCGTCGGGCGGCTTGCCGGTGTAGGTCGAGTGGTAGAGCGCGTCGCGGCGCAATGTGATGCGGTCCACCGTGAACACCGGGAACTCTGCGCGCTCGTTGTAGTAGCCGGTATGGTCGCCGTAAGGTCCTTCGAGCGCGTGCTGCCAGCCGCTGGCATGCGCGGCATCGGGGTCAATGTGGCCTTCGAGCACGATCTCGGCATGTGCTGGTACCGACAGTGGCACGCCCAGCGCGGGCGCCACCTCGGTGCGCGCACCGCGCAGCAGGCCGGCGAACTGGTATTCGGACAGGCTGTCGGGCACGGGGGTCACAGCGCCCAGGATGGTTGCCGGGTCGGCGCCAATGGCGACGGCCACCGGGTAGGGCTCGCCGGGATGGAGGCGGCAATGTTCGGCAAAATCGAGCGCGCCGCCGCGGTGCGCCAGCCAGCGCATGATGAGCTGGTTGCGGCCCAGGACCTGCTGGCGGTAAATTCCCAGGTTCTGCCGCGCCTTGTGCGGCCCGCGCGTGATGACCAGGCCCCAGGTAACCAGCGGCGCCACGTCGCCCGGCCAGCAGTGCTGGATGGGCAGGCGCGCAAGGTCCACGTCCTGGCCTTCCCACACCAGCTCCTGGCACGGTGGGCTGCTGCGTTCCTTGGGTGCCATGTTCCACAGCGTTTTGAGCAGGCTGCCCATGCCCACCATTTCCTTGAAGCCCTTGGGCGCCTCGGGTTCCTTGAGCGACGCCAGCAGCTCGCCAAACGGGCGCAGCCCGGCGATGCTGTCCACTCCCATGGCGCGCGCCACGCGCTCGGGCGTGCCGAACAGGTTGGCCAGCACCGGCATGCTGTGGCCCGTGGGGTTTTCAAACAGCAGCGCCGGGCCACCCGCGCGCAGCACGCGATCGCACAGCGCGGTCATCTCCAGGTGCGGTGAGACAGGCTCGGCAATGCGGCGCAGCTCGCCGGTCTGTTCGAGCTGGGAGAGGAAGCTGCGGAGGTCGTGCGTTGGCATGGGGTGATTCTCAGATGAAATCAGGCTTTTGCGTCGGTGTGGATTGCGCGGCCAGCTATTCTTTTTGATTCACCTCATGGGAAGCTGCCGAAGCGGGCGCTGGAGCCCCGTTGTCACCATGGATTGCTCTTGCCCAGTGCGGCCGGGTTGCTGCGTGGGGTGCGAAAGGCCCTGCGGCGATTGTGAGGGAGCATCGTGGCTGAACGTTTGTATGCCGATACCGCAATGGGCCTACTGTGAAGGCGCCTGCCCACGCTGCTGCTCGGTGCTGGGCCATGGTGCTGGGTCGCAGGCGGTACTGTCAATGGACCTTCGGGGCCCCCGGCAGAGGGCGATGGTGCGGGCCTGGAGCGGGAGCCGGCACCGCCCCTGTGAAGGGACTGCGGCGGGTCAGTTCGTGGGGAGCGCCAGTCCTTCCCAGCGTTTGTTGAGCGCGTGCGCAACGCCCAGCAAATCCAGCACGCGCGCCACGCTGGCATCCACGATGTCGGCAATGCTTTGTGGGTGCAGGTAGAAGGCGGGCACGGGAGGGCAGACGATGGCGCCCATCTCGGTCACGCTGACCATGTTGCGCAAGTGGCCCAGGTGCAGCGGGGTTTCGCGCGCCATCAGCACCAGGCGGCGGCGCTCTTTGAGCGCCACGTCGGCGGCGCGGGTGAGCAGGTTGTCTGACAGGCTGTGCGCTACGGAAGCGAGCGTGCGCATGGAGCACGGCGCCACCACCATGCCCGCGCATTGAAACGAGCCGCTGGCAATGCTGGCACCGACATTGCGCGCGTCGTGTGCCTGGTGTGCCAGCGCCTCGACAGCGGGGCGTTCCATGCCCAGCTCGTGGCGCAGCGTGCGCCAGCCGGCGTCCGACACGACCAGGTGCGACTCGGCGCCTGGGCATTCGCGCAGCACCTGCAGCAGGCGCACACCATAGATGGCGCCGCTGGCGCCCGAGATGCCGACGATGATGCGCTGGGGACTGGCCGCTGCGCTGGCCTGGGCCGCGCTCATGCGACCCGCAAGGCGGGTGCGTCCGCCGTGGTGGAGTCCGCAGGGCCGCCGAGCGGATGCGCCAACAGGTCGGCCTGCACTTGCTCCAGCACGGTGTTCGCCTGTGCGGGGTCAAAGTCTTCGTGGCGGCGTTTTTTGACGCCGTATTGCTGCAGCTGGTAATGCCGGTCGGCGGTGATGCCGTGGCGCGAGAGGCAGCCTTGCACGCAGTTGAGCGGGCAACCGTCCAGCGCAATGATGGGGCGGCCCGAGCGCGCGGTGCGCACCAGGCTGGCCACGTCGCCGCCGACACCGGCAATGCACGACATCTCGGCCACACCGGCACGGTCCAGGCGCAGCGCGACATGGTTGGCCAGCTGCGCGGCGCTGGAGCAGCCCGAGCAGGAATACACCAGGGGACGGGGATCGGCGGCGCTGCTCATGGCTGGGCGCCGGGATAGAGTGGGTCGGCGGCGCGCGTGCCGGGGCGCAGCTTCGCCAGGCGCGAGAGCACCTGGCGCGGCGCCCACTGCTGCAGGTCGAGCACGGGCAGCTCCAGTGCGTCGAGCGTGTTCTTCACCACCAAGCCCAGCTCGGTGTCGCCTTCCATGACCAGGCGGCGGTTGAAGAACAGCGTGTCGGGGTCTTGCTGGCGCTGTGCGAGCAGCAAAAAATCGTGTGCGCTGGCACTGATACACAGGTCGGTTTCCATCTGGCGGGCGCGGGGAGCAAAGGCGCCGCCTGTCCAGGTGAAGTCAAAAGTGACGTGTGCATCGCGCACCTGGATGCGCAGGCGTTTGTTCAGCAGCATCTCGCCCACATCACGCGGCAACTGGCGCGCCACCCCCAGGTTGAGCGCGGTAACCAGCAGGAGCGAGCCCGGATACGCCGGCAGCCGCCCGGTAAGCGCCGCCAGCGGTGCGGGCAGGGTGAAGGGGGTGGGGGCGTTCATGGCGTTCCTTTGCTGTGGATGTATTGCATCACATTTGATAGCTGCTTGCGCTTTACCAGTATGCGTTAGAGGTGGTTTTCGCTTGTATTTTCAATGGTGTCAGAAGGGACTTCAGGTTGCAACCATTGCCTCGGCATCCACCAGATCCAGCCCGGGCAGGCCGTGCCAATAGCCGTTGCAGCTCTGGTCAGGCACCAGGGGCTGTAGTTGCGTGCGCGCTTCGTGCGGCGCCAGGGTGCCCCGGCGCACGGCATCAAACAGGGCGACGATGGCACCCGTGTGCTGCGCCTGCGGGCTGATGCGCGCCACGGCGACGCCCATGCGTTGCATGCGCGGCAGTTCGTCGATCAGGTTGTGCACGCGGGCCGATTGCGTCTGGATGCCGTTGAGTACCAGAAAGTCCTCGCTCTCGCGCGTCTTGAGCATCAGGCCGTCGGGATGGTCCATGCAGGCGAACTGGCAGTCGTCCTTGGGCAGGTTGCGCTGGCGCGCGGTGAAGCACCGTGCCGAGAAGGCGAGCGGCATGCGGCCATAGGCGAACACTTCGGTCTGCAGAGCCTTCGGGCCTTCCTCGATCAGGGCGGAAAGGTCCTGGTGCTTCATCTCCAGCGGCGCCACCCAGCGCGTGGCGCCCAGCGAGGCCAGCCAGGAGAGCGAGGGCTGGTTGTAGATGTTCAGGTGCAGGCCGCCGACAAAAGGGCGCTGATCGGCCAGGCGCTGTACGGCGCCCATGTCGTTGGCTTCGATGAGGTAATCGAGGTTGCCGGTGACCTTGTGCATGGCACTCACTTCGACACCCGATTCGAGCAGCACCTGCGTGGAAAGCACGGCCTCCTTGCCCGCGTCGCGCATCAGGTCGGCAATGTCGATCCAGTCGGAAAAGCGCAGCTCATGGCGGCGCGAGCACACGGTTTCGCCCAGGTAGACGATGTCCACCGGCGAGGCGGCGATGGCCTCATAGAAATCAAAAATGGTCTGGCGCGGCCAGTAGTACTGCAGCGCACCGAGGGAGAGTTTCAAACCGGACATTGTTCTTACTTCCAGGGACGGTGGTAGGCGCCCAGGGTGTGCTGCTGGCCCTCGGCAACCTGGTCCAGGCTGGCCATCCAGGTGGTCTTGGGGGCATAACGCAAGGGGTCGGCCAGACAGTTGTCGATGGCTTCGCGCCAGACTTTGGTGACCTGGGCGGCGTAGGCGGGGCTGCGCTGGCGGCCTTCAATTTTCACGGCGCGCACGCCGATCTTCATCAGTTCGGGCAACAGCTCCAGCGTGTTCAGACTGGTCGGCTCTTCGATGGCGTAGTAGTTGGTGTCTTCGGCCACGTCAAAGCGCCCTTTGCACAGCGTGGGGTAGCCCGCGTTTTCACCGGAGGCGTAGCGGTCGATCAGCACGCCGTTCAGGCGCGACTCCAGCCCCTTGGGCGTTTCCTGCCAGCGTACCGACTTGGGCGGCGAGCACACGCCGTGCGTGTTGGGCGACTCGCCCGTCACATAGGACGACAGGGCGCAGCGCCCCTCCACCATCACGCACAGGCTGCCAAAACCAAAAACTTCGATCTCCACCGGCGTGCGGTCGATCACACGCCGCACCTGCTCCATCGACAGCACGCGCGGCAGCACGGCGCGCACGATGCCGAACTGCTCGCGGTAGAAGTTGATGGCGTCGGCACTGGTGGCCGAGCCCTGGACCGACAGGTGCAGGCGCAGCTGGGGGTGGTGCAGCGCGGCGTACTGCATGAGCCCTGGGTCGGCCAGGATGACGGCGTCCACGCCCAGGTCCACGGCTTTGTCCACTGCCGCGCGCCAGGGCGCGGGGTTGGCGGCCTGCGGGTAGGTGTTGAGCGCCATGAACACCTTGCAGCCCTTGGTGTGGGCGTAGGCAATGCCGCTGGCGATGGCGGCTTCGTCAAAGTTCAGTCCGGCGAAGTTGCGGGCATTGGTGGCGTCGCGCAGGCCCAGGTAGACGCAGCTGGCGCCGTTGTCCACTGCGGCCTTGAGGGCAGGCAGGCTGCCTGCGGGGCAGACCAGTTCAAAGGGCGCGGCAGCCCCTTCAGGGGCGGGTGCGCTGGGGGAGGGGGTCAAAGTTTGCATGCGGTCGGGGTTTGGACGCGGGCGCACAGAAAGGCGCCATCGCACAGCGCGCAACGATACGCTGCGGCAAATACCCATGTCCTGACATTTGTCAAGATCACCGGCAATGCCCGATGACCTGCATCGGACATGTTTCCGCTGCGCGGCAGCGATGGCAGCTTCCAGGGAAGTGGCGGACAATAAGTGCACACACTATGAACAAGAATCTGTGGCTGCTTGCCCTCTGCCAGGGCCTTCTATTGACCAACAACGTGGTCTTTATCGCCATCAACGGCCTGGTCGGGCTGCAACTGGCGCCTTTTGGCTGGATGGCGACGCTGCCCGTGATGGGCTACGTGGTCGGCGGCGCGCTCTCCACACCGTTGGTGGCGGCAAGCCAGGCCCGGTGGGGCAGGCGTGCCTCTTTTCAACTGGGGCTGGCCATCGCCTTCCTGTCGGCTGCGTTGTGCGCCTGGGCGGCCTTCAGCGCCAGTTTCTGGCTGCTGTGCGCGGCCACGGTGATTGCGGGTTACTACAACGCCAACGGCCAACTCTACCGTTTTGCTGCCGCCGAGCTGGCCGCACCGTCGTTCCGTGAAAAAGCGGTGTCGCTGGTGCTGGCCGGCGGCCTCATCGGTGCCGTGGCGGGGCCCAATCTGGCAAGTGGCACGCGCACGTTGTTTGCCATACCGTTTGCGGGCGCCTACATCGCGCTCATGCTGGTGGCCTTGCTGTCCATGGTCTGTATGGCCGCAGTGCGCTTTGAAGACATGGCGCCACCGGCGCCCAGTGCTGCCGCACCGCCCGTCGGCCGTTCTTTGGGGATGTTGCTGCGCCAGCCCGCTTTTGCCGTGGCAGTGCTGGGCGCTGCGCTGGGCTATGGGGTGATGAACCTGTTGATGGCCGCCACGCCGCTGGCCATGCAGGTGTGCGGCTTTGGCTTCGATGCGGCCGCGCTGGTGCTCGAGTGGCACGTGATCGGCATGTTCGCTCCCGGTTTCTTCACCGGCCATCTGATTAAACGCCTGGGTACGCTGCAGGTGATGCTCATTGGTGTGGTCCTGAACCTGGCGTGTGTCGGTATTGCGCTGTCAGGCCAGGACATCATGCACTTCACCGCCGCCCTGTTCCTGCTGGGCGTGGGCTGGAATTTTCTGTTCACCGGCAGCACGACGCTGGCGATCACGGCCTACCGTCCCGAAGAAAAGGACCGTGCCCAGGGTGCCATCAACTTCTTCGTCTTTGCCACCATGGCGGTGACCTCGCTGGCTTCGGGGGCGCTGGTCACCACCAGCGGCTGGTCCTGGCTGAACCTGGCTTCGCTGCCGCCGCTGCTGCTCACGGGCGGCGCGCTCTTGTGGCTTATCGCACGCCAGCGCCGCACGGCAGCGGGCGCCTCAAGTTGAGCGGCTGCGTTGGCGCGCTTCCAGGCGCATACTGGCAAGTTCTGTCGAAAGCTTCGCTGGGCGCAAGCAGTCGATGGCATTGAAGTGTGCGTTCCCGGTGTCGCCGGGTCGCGCTATCGAAGCATTTTTTTATCTGGAGAGAGCCATGGGCTTGCTTGATTCTGTTTTGGGTTCCGTGATCAATGCGCAAGGGCAAGGCGGCCGCAACGAAGGTGGTCTGGGCGCCTTGGGTGGCTTGGTGGCCATGGCTGCCCAGAATCCCCAGTTGGTGCCGGCCGTCATGGGCATGCTGGCCAACGACGGCCCGCACGGCGGTCTGGGCGGGCTGATCACCAAATTTCAGCAGGCGGGGCTGGGCGAGGTGATGGCTTCTTGGCTGGGCAATGGCGCCAACCAGAGCGTGACGGGTGACCAGCTCACGCGCGCCCTGGGCCCCGACCTGTTTTCGCAACTCGGTGCCCGGATGGGCGTGGGATCGGGCGAGGCCGCGTCCCAGCTCTCGCAGGTGCTGCCGGGTCTGATCGACCAGCTGACCCCGCACGGCCAGGCACCGGCAGGGGGGGTGGGCAATGCCGCAGACCTGATGGGGGTGCTGGGTGGTTTGCTGCAAAAATAATAGCTGTTAGCGCTTGTCTATAAAGCGCTAGAGCCTTATTTTTGTATTGTTTTCAGTGGAAAGCGCGCGTCCAGCCACTGGCGCAGCGCTGCGAAGACCGGCGCGGCATCCTGCTCGTTGAACAGTTCGTGCCAGAGCGATTCAAAACACCGTGATTCCACCACGCCACGCGGTGCTGCGGCGGCAAAGGCCGCGCTGCCGGCGGGCTGCACCAGACGGTCGTCACCCGCCCACATGAGCAGCGTGGGCACGCCCCAGTGCGCTGCACGCGCCACGGTGGCGGGGCCGCCGTCTGCGATGAAGCGGGCCAGGCGTGCACTGATGCGGTCGTGGCACAGCGGGTCGGCCTGGTAAGCCGTGACCACCGTCGGATCATGCGAGAGGTATTGGGCATCAAGCCCGTTGCTGATGCGCAGGTTGGGCGCTACGCCCGGCAGCGTGGCCAGCAGGACTTTTTGCACTGCGTTCAACCCCGGATCGAGCGCGGGGGAGGACAGCACCAGTGCGTCCACCGGCCGCAGGTGCATGGCGACAAAACGTGCCGCCACCAGGCCGCCCATGCTGTGGCCCAACAGCACCAGCGGCAGGCCTTCGGGTGCGCGGGCACGTGTGGCGTCCACCATGTCGGCCAGGTCGTCGAGCAGGCGCATGTCGTGGTTCAGTCCGCCGCGCGGCCCGCCCGACTGGCCGTGGCCGTACTGGTCATAGGCGCGCACTGCAAAACCCCAGGCATTGAGGTGGTGCGCCACTGCGTGGTAGCGCCCCGCATATTCACCCAGGCCGTGCACCAGCAGCACGGTGCCGCGCTGGGGCCGGGCATCGGCCAACGGCCAGTCATACACCGCCAGGTTCTCACCGTCGCTGGCGGTGTAGGCGGTCAGGGTGAAGTCGGCGGTATCGAACATGGGATGCGCAGCAGGGTTCATGGGGCAGGTGAATGCAGACTGTTGGCATGATAGGTGTTATTCCATTTCTAAATCACCCGTGTCGTTGTGGCTTCGCCTTGCCGTGCTACAGCACTGTCTGCGGCTTCGCGCCTAGACACGAATGATTTGGAAACGGAATGTCAGGCCCGGCGTGTTCAGCCGAGCCACGGGCACCCGTCAGGGCATTGCCGCAATCACCTGCGCCACGGCGGCCGTGAGTTTCTTGGCGTAGGGCACGTGCAGGAATTCGTTGGGGCCGTGGGCGTTGCTTTTGGGGCCGAGTACGCCGCACACCATCATCTGTGCTTTGGGAAAACCCTGGCTGAGCATGCCCATCAGCGGGATCGTACCGCCTTGGCCAATGAAGCCGCAGGACGCGCCGAAATGTGCCTGGCTGGCGGCGTTGAGCGCGCTCTCAAACCACGGCGCGGTCTCGGGTGCGTTCCAGCCGTTGGCACCGCTGGCGCTCTCCCAGGTCACCTTGGCCTGGTAGGGGGCGTTGTCTTCGAGCAGCGCCTTCATCTCCTGCACGCAACCAGCGGCATCCACCAGCGGCGGCAGGCGCAGGGACAGCTTGAACGCGGTGTAGGGGCGCAGCACGTTGCCTGCGTCCTGCAGGGCCGGAAAGCCGTCGGCCCCGGTCACGCTGAGCGTGGGTTCCCAGGTGCGCTTGAGCAGCGCCTGCACCGGGTCTTGCGTGGTGGGCAGCGCAAACGCCGTGGAGCCGCCGCAGTCATAGTGCGCCCAGGGAAAGCGCCGGTACACCTCTTCGCCCAGGATGGCCGCGGTGGCGCGGGCCTGCGCCAGCCGCTCGGGCGGCACCTCGCAGTGGAAGCTGGCGGGCAGCAGGCGGCCTGTGGCGCTGTCTTCGAGCCGGTCGAGCACCTGGCGCATGATGCGAAACGACGAAGGCACCAGGCCCGAGGCGTCGCCCGAGTGGATGCCTTCGGTCAATATTTCCACCTTCAGCGTGCCGCTGGCCATGCCGCGCAGGCTGGTGGTGAGCCAGAGCTGGTCGTAGTTGCCAGCGCCCGAATCGAGGCAGACCACCAGTGCCACATCGCCCAGGCGCCCCTTGAGCGCGTCGATGTAGGGCAGCAGGTCGCGTGAGCCGCTTTCCTCGCTGGTCTCGATCAAACCGACGATGCGCGGGTGCGGCACGCCCTGGCGCTGGAGTTCCTGCACCGCGGCAATGCTGGCGTACACCGCATAGCCATCGTCGGCGCCGCCGCGGCCGTAGAGCTTGCCATCCTCATACTTCGGCGTCCAGGGGCCCAGGTCGGCGCGCCAGCCGGAGAATTCGGGTTGCTTGTCCAGGTGCCCATACATCAGCACCGTCTGGGGCGAGGCAGCTTGCGTGGCGGCGATTTCAAAGAACAGCACTGGCGTGCGGCCCGGCAGGCGCACCACCTCCAGCGTGAGGCCTGCCACCTTCTGGTCTTCCACCCAGGCGGCGGCATTGCGCACCACGGTCTCGAGCAGGCCGTGCTGCTCCCAGTCCGGGGCGAACAGGGGCGATTTGGCCGGAATGCGGATGTAGTCCGTGAGCTGCGGCAGGATGCGCTCGTCCCAGACGTGGCCAATGCGTTCCAGCGCGGGGGCCGGTTGCAGGGTGTGGGTAGGGATTCGGGCGTTCATCACAAGGCTCCTCGGGGTTTCAGAGAATCATTATTCCAACACAGGCAGCCCGCTTGCGTTTTAAGCCAGCGGTTAAGCCAGCGGCGGTGGATAGGTCTCTGGCGAGCTGCTGGTGACGCCTTCGCGGGTGACCCGGCCAAGCGACTGCGCCAGTTCCACCCGGTTGCGGCCCCCTTGCTTGGCGCGGTAGAGTGCCAGGTCGGCAGCATGGATGAGCTGATCCCAGCTGTCGCCAGGCTCCAGGCGTCCGCCGAAAACCCCCACGCTGACGGTGACGGAAATGCTTGCACCGGTGTAGGTGCAGTGCGTGGCCTCTACGGCGGCGCGCAGTTGTTCGGCCAGCTGCTGGGCGCCTTGGGCGCTGGTGTCGGTCAGCACGACCAGAAATTCTTCGCCGCCATAACGGCCAACGATGTCCTGGGCACGAATGCGGTGCTGGATCACGTCCACCACGCAGCGCAGTACCTGGTCGCCGGCCAGGTGTCCGTGGGTGTCATTGACTGCTTTGAAGTGATCGATGTCCACCATCATCACCGCCATGGATTCACGGGTCCGGATGGCGCGGCCTACATCCCGGTCGAGTGCCGCAATGATGGAGCGGCGATTGGCCACGCCGGTCAGTTCGTCCAGTGCTGCGAGGCGGCGATTGGCTTCGTCGGCGCGTTCCTTGGTCATGAAAACGAAACCCAGGGATGTGATCAGCGATGCGGCAAACGTGCTGAGGAAGGTCAGGTTTTGCAGTAGGCCGGGCTGCAAGAATGACTGTGGCAGCAGTGCGCCGGTGATGCCCGACCCGGCGCGCAGCAGCAATACCAGCAGTTGCAGTGCCGTGCCCGCCATGACCAGTGCCACACCGCGCCCGGCCGTGCTGCTGCGACGGACATACAGGGCCTGCAAGATGGCCGCTGTTTGCCCCGCGAGCACCAGGTTGGCCACGACGACGCGCAGTGGGAAGTTGTCGAGCAAACCCAGCAAAGCGAACGAGAGCAGCAGCGGCGGCAGCAACAGCATCGGCCAGTGCAGTGCTCGGCGCTGGAAGCGCAGCACGGCGGCGAGCAGGTAACTCAGTGCGAGGGAGGTCAGTCCATTGCCCAAAAGGATGGAAATGGGTGGACTGATATCGTTGCGCAAACCAAAGAAAACATAGGCCAGGGCATTGATCCCCAGGCCTGCCGCCCAGAACTGCAGCCCTTCGTGCCGTTCCCCCCAGGCCACGGTGACCATGGCCAGTGCGATGAGCACGGGCGTCAGCACGAGCATCATCAGGAGGGTGGGGACGTCCAATTCCATGGTGCCCCGATTTTCACAGCACTGCCGGGCCTTTGGGGGCCATGTGTCATAAAACCCTCACTCAACGGGCCCGTGGAACCCCGCCCTGGAGGTCAGCGCTCGTCGGTCTCCATGTCCTGGGGCGCCGCAATGGCGGTGTGCCGCACAGTGCCCAGGGCAGGCATGCTGCTAGCGCCGCCATCGCCCAGCTTGAAGACCTGCACGGCTCCCGAGAGGCGCTGCGCCTGGTCGCGCATGCTTTGGGCCGCAGCGGCAGACTCTTCGACCAAGGCGGCGTTTTGCTGCGTCATTTGGTCGAGCTGGTTGATGGCCTGGTTCACCTGGCCAATGCCGTCGGACTGTTCAGAGGCTGCTGCCGTGATCTCGCCAATGATGTCGCCCACACGCTGCACCGAGCCCACGATCTCATCCATGGTGGTGCCGGCGTTTTGCACCAGGCGCGCGCCGGACTCAACTTTTTCGACCGAGGCGCCAATGAGCTGCTTGATCTCGCGCGCGGCTTCGGCCGAGCGGCCGGCGAGGCTGCGCACCTCGCTGGCCACCACCGCAAAGCCCCGGCCCTGTTCGCCGGCTCGGGCGGCTTCGACGGCTGCATTGAGCGCAAGAATGTTGGTCTGGAACGCGATGCTGTCGATCACGCCGATGATGTCGGAAATGCGGCGTGAGCTTTGGTTGATCTCGCCCATGGTGGTCACCACCTCGCCCACCACTTGGCCGCCACGCGCCGCCACTTCGGCCGCCGAACCGGCCAGCTGATTGGCCTGGCGGGCTGCGTCGGCCGACTGGCGCACCGTGGCCGTGAGCTGCTCCATGCTTTGGGCGGTGGTCTGCAGGCTGCTGGCGGTCTGTTCGGTGCGGGCCGAGAGGTCCTGGTTGCCGCTGGCGATTTCGGCGCTGGCGGTGTTGATGTTGTCCACCGCGGTGCGCACCTCCTGCAGCATCTCGAGGTAGCGCAGGCGCATGCCATCGACTTCCTGCACCAGTGCGCCGATTTCGTCGCGCTGCGTGGTGTGGAAGGCCTGTGTCAGGTCGCCCTGGGCCACCAGCGTGACCGCATTGGTCAGCTGGCGCAAGGGCTGGCTGACGCCACGGCGCAGCATGACAAACAGGCCGGCAGCCAGCAGCGCCACGGCGACGGCCATCATGGCCCACACCGCCATCACCACCTGGGACTGGCTGGCCATGGCTTCGCCGTCGGGCACTTCTGCCACGACCCACCAGCCGTCGGCCTGGGTTTTGCGCATCAGCGCCCAAGGGTCGCGGTCCGAGCCGTCGAGCACGCTGGCCGCTGTGCGCACAAAGCCATCGGGCGACGCCGACAGGGCATCAAAAAAGGCCCGGGCCTGCGGGTAGGTCTGCAGCACTTTCTTGCCGCGTGCCGTGGGGTGGGCCACAAACACGGCCTCGTCCAGCCCGCTGCGCGGGTCGATGACGTAGGCGCCGCCGTTTTCAAAAAACCTGGTCTGCGCCACCTGCTTCTCCAGCATGCCCTCGAACACGCTGATGTCGTTGCCGATGAACAACACCGCGATCACCTTGCCCGCTGCATCCTTGCTGGGCAGGTAGTAACCCATGTAGGGCTTGCCCTCCACCACGGTGCGGCCGGTGTACGGCTCACCCTTGCGCATTTTTTCCAGGGTGGGCCCGGCTTCCAACGGGGTACCCATGTCGCGCTGACCCTGGGCATTTTTGACCGAGGTGGAGATGCGTACAAAATCATCGCCCTTGCGGGCAAAAACGGTGGCAATGCCTCCGGTTTCCTTGGTGAACTTGTCGACCGGGCTGTAGTCTTCGTTGACCAGGCCGCCGAAGCTGCGCAACTCGCCTGTGCCCTCGTCCAGCTGCATGGTGGCTTCAAAGTTACGCTGGAAACCCGTCATATTGAGGTGCACCAGCTCGCGGTTGGTGGCGTCGGCCGCGTCCAGCGACTGGGCGACGCTGCGGGCGGTGTCGCCCACACTGCCCACGACCTGGGCGCGCGTGCTGCGTTCGGTCAGCACCGAGATGGCCAGGCCCACGACGATCAACACCAGAGCCACCAGGGCAATGGCCAGGGTGGTCACCCGGCGTGCGACGGATCGGTTGTTGGTGGTGGGTGTAGCCATGCGGCGGTTCTCCTGACGTCCATATCCATTACGGAGGTTTCCGTAACGTCAAGACTTTAAAGCCGTTCGCTTGTTACATCAGTACACGAATTCCCTTACGCAGTCTCGCGTACCGCCGTGACGGCAGCGGCGCTGGGCAGGCAGGCTCGGTCGCGCCAGCCCAGCCCCTCGGAGGTGCCGGACGCGGGCCGGTACTCGCAGCCGATCCAGCCGGTGTAACCCAGTGCATCGATCAGGTCCAGCAGGTAAGGGTAGTGCAGCTCTCCCCGGTCGGGCTCCTGGCGCTCGGGCACGCCGGCGATCTGCAGGTGCGCCACACGGCCTGTGGGCAGGTACTGGCGCAGTTTGGTGGCCACATCGCCCTCGACAATTTGGCAGTGGTACAGGTCCATTTGCACTTTCAGGTGCGGCGAACCCACCAGGTCGATCAGCGCATGCGCCTCGTCCTGGCGGTTGAGCAGGTAGCCTGGTATGTCGCGGGGGTTGATGGGCTCAATCAGCGCCATGCGCCCCTGTGCGCCGGCTTCGTGCGCAGCCCAGCGCAGGTTGTCCACGTAGCACGCGCGTGGCGCCGCACGGTCGGCTCCTTCGGGGAGGCAACCGGCCATCAGATGGATGTGGGGGCAATCCAATGCCTCGGCATAGCGCAGTGCCTCCCGCACGCCGGCGCGAAATTCGGCCTCGCGCCCGGGCAGCGCGGCCGTGCCGCGCGCACCCGTGTCCCAGGCCGACGCCATGTCCTCGCGCTGGTGGTCGCCAGGCGGGGCGTTGAACAGCACCTGGCGCAAGCCCAGGTCGCGCAGCCGCGCGGCCAGTTCCACGGGATTGAATGCGTAGGGGAAAAGGTATTCCACGCCCGTAAAGCCATCGCGTGCGGCCGCAGCAAAGCGCTCCAGAAACGGCAGCTCGGTGTACATCAGGCTCAGGTTGGCGGCAAACTGGGGCATGGTTGGGCTCTCGCACAGGGGAGGTTTGGGCCGTAAATCGCCCAGAAATATTTTAAGGTAAAAATGGCCTCTAAGGCTTATATGATAAGCGCTTCAAGCTATATTTTTAATAGCTTAGTGGCCCATCGGTGGCCCATAGACCGCCGCCCCGTTCAGGTGGCGGTGGTTTGGTGCTGGCGCACAAAGGCCGTGAATGCATCGAGCGGCAAGGCGGGAGACCAGTGGAAGCCCTGGCCAAATTCGCACCCGAAGCTTTGCAGCTTGTCCAGCATTGCGAGATCTTCCACGCCTTCGCCCACCACTTCCAGGCCCAGGCAGTGGGCCATCTCGATGATGGCGCGCACGATGCCCTCGTCATGCGCGCTGGTGCACATTTTGCGTACAAAAGACTGATCGATCTTGAGGCGGTGCACGGCAAAGCGTTGCAGGTAGCCCAGGTTGGAATAACCGGTGCCAAAGTCGTCGATGGCGATCTGCACCCCGAGTTCCCGCAGGCGCTGCAGCACTTCGCTCAGGTGCTGTGCGTCGGCCACCAGCAAAGATTCCGTCAGTTCCAGCTCAATGGCGCTGGGTGGTAATTGGCAGGCGGCCAGCGCGTTGGCGACTTCACGCTCGATGTTGTCGCGGCGGAACTGCACCGGCGAGACGTTGATGGCCACCGTGAGATCGCCCAGCCCCTGGCTGCGCCAAGACTGTGCATCTTCACACGCCCGGTGCAGCACCCAGGCGCCCACTTCGTTGATCAGGCCGGTGCGCTCCGCCACGGGAATGAATTTGTTGGGGGGAATGAAGCCCAGTTCCGGGTGCCGCCAGCGCAGCAAGGCCTCGGCGCCGATGATGGCGCCGCTGCGCAGGTCGAACTGGGGCTGGTAATGCACTTGCAGTTCGCCGCGGTCTAGCGCCGTGCGCAAGCCAGAGGCCATGTGCAGGTGCTCGACCACGCTCTCGTTCATGCTGGCGTCGAAGAAGCGGAACGTGTTTCGACCCGCATCCTTGGCCTGGTACATGGCCAGATCGGCGTGCTTGAGCAGGTCTTCCACCCCGGCGCCGTCGCGCGGGAAGACGGCGATGCCCAGCGATCCGGTTACCACTACGTCCAGCTCCTGGAGTGGGAAAGTCTGCTCCAGCAACTGCATGACGTGCGAAGTAGCCGCCGTGATGGCCTCCTCGCTCTTGATGCCGCCGAGCAGGATCAGGAACTCATCGCCCGAAAGCCGTGCCAGCGTGTCGGAGGCGCGCAGGCTGGAGCCCAGTCTTTCGGCCACCAGGCACAACAATCGGTCGCCTGCCCCGTGGCCCAGCGAATCGTTCACGGTCTTGAAGTTGTCCAGATCCAGGAACATCACGGCCACCATGTTGCGGTCGCGCCGGGCCTGCAGCAGGAGCTGCTCCAGCCGGTCCTTGGCCAAGGTGCGGTTGGGCAGTTGGGTCAGTGGGTCCCGGTGCGCGAGCATCTCAATACGCGCGTGGGAGTCCATGAGCGCCTGCTTTTCAGATTCGAGCTGGGCCATCGCCTGGCGCAGATCACCCGACAGCAGCCAGACAAAAAATCCCGTCACTGCCAGCACAGTGCAGAGGATGAGTGCGCGCCCCAGGCCCAAGGGGTCTGCAACACTGCGCAGCACGCCCGCCTGGTGCAGCACAAACAACGCGACCAGTGCTACCAGCATGCAGCCCAGGAGCACGATGAACATCCGCCGCGAGCCATACATGCCGGCAAATACCAGCAGACCGGGAAATGCCATGATGGCTTCGTCATACAGCCCTTCGCTGACGGCCATGAGGGCGCACAGCATCACCATCAGGGTGGAAAGCATCAGCGCCGTTGCACGCGCCTGCTGGCCGCCTTCATTCCAGCGGAAGGCGCCAGCCACCAAACCCATGGCCGCCAGCTCCAGAGCGACGCTGGTGTAGGCGCCCCTGGCAAAACTGAGCAGAGCAACCACACCCAGCGCCAGGATGATGGCCCACAGAATCTGTCGCAGGCGCTGTTGCTGCAAAGAAAGCACCGTGCCTGCGGGCGGTGCGGTGTCGGCAGTGTCTGGGCGGTGCGGCATGGTGGGGTCTGCGGTGAAAGAAGGGCTGAAAAGTCCGTGGCGCGCGGCTTTCTGGTATGAGCGCTCCGAGCGTAGGCCAAGGGCCATCACCCGTGAATGGGGGACTGCCCTATGGAAAAGCCTGCGCTAGCCTGGTGTGCGTGAGGTGGTGGCGCCAAGGCCTTGTGGCGGGGCGGCTCAGCGCCGCAGCAGCCGCACCGCTTCGGGCAGCGAATGCACGTCGGGCAGGAAATGGTCGATGCTGGCGCCCAGTAGCACGGCGCACAGCAGGGCGCCGAGCAGCGGCTTCCAGGTCAGGCGTACGGCGGCGCCCAGCCAGCCCTCGCGCTCGACGCCCATGGCCGCGCGGGCGGTGGCCACGGAGAAGGCGAGCTCTACTGCTACGGCCAGCAGGGCGTCCCAGCCAAAAAATGCCATGGCCAGCGAGCCGGCGCCCAGCAGCACGGCAGAGCCGATCAGGAAGATCGCCACGATGGGCACGACGACGATAGCGCCCTCGTCGGCACTGCCCGCCGCTTCGAGTGCGCCACCGGCCATATCGCCCAGTGCGCTGCCATCGGCTGACCTGCCCAGTCCCTCGGAAAAATCGCCCGAGGCACCGCCGCCGCCAAAGTCGCCCCCGCCGGTGCGCGGCAGCGGCACGCGCTCCCCGCCGCCGGATGGACCGCCGCTAGGCCAGTCGATGTCGGGCAGGTCCAGGTCAAAGCCGCTGTCCTGGGCCGTGCGCCGGCGCAGCAGCCGCGCCGCCCAGACGCGCAGTACCAGCAGGTAGCCCAGATAGCCCACGGCCAGCGTGACCAGATAGCGCAGCGCCAGGGATTCGACGCCCAGCTGCAGCTGCAGGTGCGCGGTCGCCCACATGAGAAGCAGTGTGAAGCTGCCAATGCACAGCCCGTGCAAGCGCAGGCTGTAGCGCTGGTGCAATGTGCGCTCGATGTCCTGGTGCGGCATGCGCACCGCGCGCCAGTTGGACTTGTTTTTGCGGGTGCTGCGCGGCTGGGTCATGGGGCTTCAGTCGGCCACCACGGGCACACGCTGGGCCAGCGCGCACATCAGCTCATAGCCCACCGTGCCAGCCGCCTGCGCCACCTCATCGATGGGCAGCACGGCGCCGTTGCCCGCGCGCCCCCACAGGGTGACCTCGCTGCCAAAGCCCACCTCCATGCCGGCGCGCCGCAGCGGCGTGAGGTCCACCGTGACCATGTCCATGCTCACGCGGCCCACCAGGCGGGTGCGCACGCCGTTCACTAGCACGGGCGTGCCGGTGTCGCAGTGGCGCGGGTAGCCGTCGGCATAGCCGCAGGCGGCCACGCCAATGCTCATGGGCCCCTCGGCCGTGAAGCGCGAGCCGTAGCCCACGGTGTCGCCCGCCTGCAGCTCCTGCACGGCCAGCAGACGGGTGGCCAGCGTCATGGTGGGCTGTACATCCCAGTGGGCGCTGCTGTGCTCGGGAAAGTCGGGCGCGCTGCCGTAGAGCACGATGCCCGCACGCACCCAGTCGGCGCGCACGCCCGCGTCCTGGGCGTGGCGCAGGGTGGCGGCGCTGTTGCACACGCTGCGCTCACCGGGCAGGTCCTGCGTGGCGGTGGCAAACGCCGCCATTTGGTGTGCAATGCCGCGCGGGCCGTCGGCGTCAGAGAAATGCGTCATGAGCGAAATCTCGTCCACCTGGGGCAGTGCAGACAGGCGTGCCCAGGCGCTGCGAAAGCGTTGGGGCGTAAACCCCAGACGGTTCATGCCCGAGTTCATCTTCAGGAAAACGCGGTGCGGCACTTGCGTCTTGTGACGGCTAAGCCAGTCGATCTGCTCGTCGCAGTGCACGGCGTGCCACAGGCCCAGGCGCGAGCACAGTTCCAGGTCGCGCGGCTCGAACACGCCCTCCAGCAGCAAGATGGGGCCGCGCCAGCCCAGCAGGCGCACGCGCTCGGCCTCTTGCAGGTCCAGCAGGGCGAAGCCATCGGCGCCGCGCAGTCCTTCAAAGGCGCGCTCGATACCGTGGCCGTAAGCGTTGGCCTTGACCACGGCCCAAACGCGCGCATCCGGCGCGGCGCGGCGCACGCGCGCCAGGTTGTGCTGCAGGGCAGGGGTGTGGATGGTGGCTTGAATGGGGCGTGGCATGTTCGGAGAGTCCGGTGGGCAAGCCCCGGATTCTGGCACCGGTGCCGCACAGCAGCGTGATATAACCGCCTGTCACATTTTCGGGCGACCAGATTTAACCCCTCATCAGCCAGACTGATGCTCCACCTGCCTACTGATGAAGCGCGGTTTCTACACCATCATGGCGGCGCAGTTTTTCAGCTCGCTCGCCGACAACGCACTGTTCGTGACCGCCGTCGAGTTGCTGCGAACGGGGGGCAGCCCCGAGTGGCAGCGCGCCGCCTTGGTGCCCATGTTTGCGCTTTTCTACGTCATCCTGGCGCCCTTCGTGGGCGCTTTTGCCGATGCGCTGCCCAAGGGCCGGGTGATGTTTGTCAGCAATGCCATCAAGGTCGTGGGCTGCCTGATGATGCTGTTTGGCTCGCACCCGCTGATGGCCTATGCCGTGGTGGGGCTGGGCGCAGCCGCCTACTCGCCGGCCAAATACGGCATCCTGACCGAGTTGCTTCCCGCATCGCAATTGGTCAAGGCCAACGGCTGGATTGAAGGGCTGACCATTGGCTCCATCATCCTCGGGGTGCTGCTCGGCGGGCAATTGGTGGGGCCTGTCATCTCATCGCTGCTGCTGTCGGTGGATGTGCCGGGCATGGACTTCGGGGTGGACACGGCGCCACAGGCCGCCATTGCCACGCTGATCATCGTCTACGTCATCGCCGCCTGGTTCAACACCCGCATTCCGCTGACCGGGGTGGAGATGCGGCCCCTGCGGCAGAACCCCGAGCGCAGCGTGCTGGCCAACACCTTGTCGCTTTTGCCCGATTTCTGGAGCTGTAACAAGCGCTTGTGGAACGATCGCCTGGGCCAGATCTCGCTGTCTACCACCACGCTGTTCTGGGGCGTTTCGGGCAACCTGCGCTATATCGTACTGGCCTGGAGCGCTGCCGCTCTGGGCTATGGCACTACACAGGCATCGGCCCTGGTGGGGGTGGTGGCGATTGGCACGGCCGTGGGGGCCGTGGCCGCGTCGATGCACATGCGCCTGGAAATGGCGACGCGCGTCATGCCGCTGGGCATTGCCATGGGGCTGCTGGTGATCCTGATGAACTTCATCAACCACCTGTGGCTGGCGGTGCCTTTCCTCATCGTGCTGGGCGGCCTGGGTGGTTTCCTGGTGGTTCCCATGAATGCTTTGCTGCAGCACCGGGGCCACAATCTCATGGGGTCGGGCCGGTCTATTGCCGTGCAGAACTTCAACGAGCAGGCCTGCATCCTCGGCCTGGGGGCGTTCTACAGCCTGTCCACCAAGTTGGGGCTGTCGGCCTTTGGCGCGATCACCGCCTTTGGCGTGGTGGTGGCTGGCATCATGTGGGTGATCCAGCGCTGGCATGCCCACAACTGCGCCAAATATCCTGAAGAGATGGACCACCTGCTGCGCATCGCCCGGCAGGATACGCTCCACTAAAACTCCGTTTTTGATAGCTTGCAGCGCTTTCCAGTAAAGCGCTGGAGGCCATTTTGATGAAAAAATCCTTGCCCGTTTTCGCGCTGCTGTTCAATGCTTTTGTCTGGGGCGTTTCCTGGTGGCCTTTTCGGTTGCTGCACGGTGCGGGCCTGCACCCGCTGTGGGCCACGGCGCTGATGTACCTGCTGGCGCTGGTCACGCTGCTGGTGCTGCTGCCCGGCGCCTGGCGCCAGGTGCTGCGCTACCCGGGCCTGTGGTTGCTGGCGGTCAGCGCAGGGCTGACCAATGTGTGTTTCAACTGGGCCGTGACGGTGGGCGATGTCGTGCGCGTGGTGCTGCTGTTCTATCTCATGCCCGCCTGGTCGGTGCTGCTGGCCTGGCGATTTTTAGGCGAAGTGCCCACGCCGCTGGCGCTGCTGCGCCTGGCACTGGCTTTTGCGGGCGTGGTGCTGGTGGTGCTGCCGCCGGGTGTGCCGCTCAGCCAGTTGGCGCAGGGCCTGTCGGCGGTCGATTTGCTGGCCGTGGCGGGTGGTTTTACCTTTGCGCTGACCAATGTCATGCTGCGCCGACTGCACCAGGTGCCCGAGCAGGCGCGCATGCTGGCCATGTTTGGCGGGGGCGCGCTCATGGCCGCGCTGGTGGCGGCAACGGGCATGGCTGTGGGTATCGTCACGCCGGTGCCCCCGGTGGCCATGGGCTGGGTGCTGGTGGCACTGGGGTTGGCGCTGGCGTTTTTGGTAGGCAACTACGCGCTGCAATACGGTGCGGCGCGGCTGGCAGCAGGCACTACGGCCCTGGTCATGCTGACCGAGGTGGTGTTTGCCAGTGCCTCCTCATGGCTGCTGGACGCCGCTGCGCTGCAGGAGCGTACGCTGGTGGGCGGGGTCTGCATCATGCTGGCGGCCTTGCTGGCCGTTGTGCCTGCCCGCAGGCGCCTTACATGAAAAGGCTGACGCAGGCCTCGTTCCATTCATGCCCCTGCTGCGACCAGGGCCCCACGCCCGGCGGCGGAAAGCCCGAGCGGCAGTAGCCCTGCTGCGCTTCAAAATCGAACACCGCGTGGGGGTAGTCGTTGATGAGCAGCGCCACCTTGCTGCCGTCGGCGGTCCAGCCGATGCGCACCGTGGACGCCTTGTCCTTGTCGGTCACGCTGGCCACGTTGTAGATGTGCAAGGTATCCTGGATCGACTGGCCCTTGGCGGCGCGGTCGATGGCGTAGAAGTAGCCGGTTTCGCCATCGTCTTCAAAGACGGCGCTGAAATGTCCCGTGGGCGCGGCCCCCTCGATCATGAGGGCCTGGCCCACCAGGAGTTGCCTGACGGCTGCGACATGGATTGGCATGGTGATGGACTGGGCGAGGGCGCAGGCCCCCGATTCCCGCAACAGGTGGATGGATGCCCAAAGTTACCACGCGATGGGTGCGATTTTCTGCTCTGGATGCCGCGATTGCGATCCGCGACGGCTGAAAAGGCCATGTGCCCGCACCCGGCAGCGGCCCTTCAAAGGCGCTACGATGACCGGCCCACGCGCCTGCCGCGCCGCCATTGCCTTTGCACCGGAGCCCCCATGCCAACCATTTACGACTTTGACGCCCAGAACATCCATGGTGAGATGGTGCCGCTGCGCCAGTACGAGGGCAAGGTGCTGCTCATCGTCAACACGGCCAGCGCCTGTGGCTTCACGCCGCAGTTTGGCGGGCTGGAGGAGCTGCACCAGCAGTACGGCAGCAAGGGGCTGGTGGTGCTGGGCTTTCCATGCAACCAGTTCGCGCACCAGGACCCGGGTAGCAATGAGGACATCGCCAGCTTCTGCCAGCTCAACTACGGCGTGAGCTTTCCGATGATGGCCAAGATCGACGTCAATGGAGCGGATGCCGCCCCGCTGTACCGCTGGCTGGCCGCCGAGGCCCCGGGCCTGCTGGGCAGCAAGGCCATCAAGTGGAATTTCACCAAGTTCCTGGTGGGCAAGGACGGCCAGGTGATTCGCCGCTATGCACCGCAGGACACGCCGTCCAAGCTGGCGGGCGATATTGAAGCGGCCCTGGCCTGAATTTTCCGGACGCCGTTCCCATGCTCATCAACTGCGTTGTCTACGAAAACGGTCGCAAGCGCGCTGACATCAGTGTGGACGACATCAGCGACTGGCTGCACAAGCCCGACTCCTTCGTTTGGGTAGCGCTGCTGGACCCGTCGGACGAAGAACTCGAGCAGATGCAACAGGAGTTCGGTCTGCATGAACTCGCCGTTGAAGACGCCCGTAAAGGCCATCAGCGGCCCAAAATTGAAGAGTATGGCGAGATGGTGTTCGTCGTGCTCCACCTGCCCGAGTCTGGTTACGACGCCGAGGACGTGGGCGAGGTCGCCATTTTTGTCGGGCACAACTACGTGCTTTCGGTGCGGCGGCGCAGCCAGAAGGGTTTTCAGGATGTGCGCGAGCGCTGCGAGCGCGAGCCGCTGCTGCTGCGCCATGGCTCAGGCTTTGTGCTGTATGCCCTGATGGACGAGGTGGTGGACCGCTATTTCCCGATGATCGATGACTTTGAGTCGGAGCTGGAGACCATCGAGGAGCACATCTTCGATCGGGGCGCGGCGCGCGGCAACATCGAGCGGCTGTATGCCCTCAAACGCCGCACCACCGTGTTGCGCCATGCCGCAGGACCGCTGCTGGAAGTGGCAGGCAAGCTGCACGGCGGGCGCGTGCCCGAGGTGTGCACGGGCTCGCAGGAGTATTTCCGCGACGTGCACGACCACCTCTCGCGCATCAACGGGGCCATCGACACCATCCGCGACACCATCGGCACGGCCATCCAGGTGAATCTGTCGATGGTGACCATCGAAGAGTCCGAGACCACCAAACGCCTGGCGGCCTGGGCAGCCATCTTTGCCGTGTCCACGGCCCTGGCCGGCATCTGGGGCATGAACTTCGAGCACATGCCCGAGCTGAAATGGGCCTTTGGCTACCCGGCGGCGCTGGCGGTAATCTTTTGTTCCGGCGCCGTCTTGTACTGGCGTTTTCGCAAGACAGGCTGGCTGTAGAGAGTACAGGTTAAAAGCGCCTTTGAGGCATGGTGGGAGCGCGCCAGCAGCTATCTTTTTGATGGTTTTTGGCGCGCTGTCTCATGCCGCAGCGTCAGGTGCAGGTGCAGTGGCGCGCTGGCGGGCGTTGTGCAGGCTGCGCTCTGCGGTGCGCGGGTCCATGCCATACATGTCGGCAAATTCCGCCACGGTCTTGCCGCTGGCCTCGTAGGCGCGCAGCAGGGCTTCTTCGCGTGCCTGCAGTGCAGCCAGTTCGGTCAGGGCCTCGGCCAGCACGGCGTTGGCGGCTTCGTCGCGGGAGTGCATGCGTTCGGCGTATTCCTCGCGCGTCAGGCCGCTGGCCTGGATATTGCGCACGATGCGCGCCACCAGTTTGGGCCGCAGATCCTCGCCGCCCCGGCCCTGGCGGCGGCGGTGCACCTCCAGCAGTGCCTGGTGGATGTGCTCGGGGGCCATGGCTTCCACCGGCTGGCCCTGCAGGTCGTGGCGCTGGCGCCCTTCGGCAACGCTGTGCAGATAGCGGGTGGAGCGTGTATGGATGCCCAGGGCCAGTTTCAGCGCTTCGCGCTCAAACAGCTCGGGGTGTGCGGCCAGCAGGTCCTGGAAGATGCCGCGCTTGAGCGGCAGAAACACTGCGCCAAAGAGTTGCGGGTACAGCTCGGCCAGCTTTTCCAGCGCGGGCGGCACGGGCCGTGGCGCGCGGGGCGTCTTGGCCTGGCCATCGGCCTGCGGTGCACCGGCACCGGCTGCGGGACCTGCACCTTTGCGGCGGCCGCGGGCGTTGCCGCGCGTGGCGTTGGCGGGCGGGGGCGTGCCCTGCGCGCTGGCGGGAGCGTTCACAGGCCCCTCGTTCGCGGCCGTGCCTGGGGCTGCGGCGGTAGCGGGGGTCTGGTCAGGTGCGGGCGCGGAATCGGTCATGGCAGAGCAGGAGAGGGGGCAACAAAACCCTCAATCATGCCAGCCTTGGCGCACCACGCTGTGCGGCGGGCTCGCGCCGAGGGTGAAATCATGCAGCCAACGCGTCGTCCAGCACCTGCACCCAGTGGCGCACCGGTGTCCCGGTGCCGCTTTGCAGGTGGGTGATGCAGCCAATGTTGGCCGAGGTGATGACGACCGGTTCCAGGGCGGACAGGTGGCCGATCTTGCGTTCAAGCAACTGGTGCGAGAGCTGGGCCTGCAGCACCGAATAGGTGCCAGCCGAGCCACAGCACAGGTGCGATTCGTTCAGGGTCAGGCGCACATCGAAGCCCAGCGTGCGCAGGTGTTGCTCTACCCCGCCGCGCAGTTGCTGGCCGTGCTGCAGCGTGCAAGGCGGGTGGAAGGCCACCACGCCCTGGGGGATGTTGCGCAGGCGGCCTTGTAGCGCTGGGGCAATGTCGGGCAGCAGTTCCGAGAGGTCGCGTGTCAGCGCGCTGGTGCGGGCCGCCTTGTCGGCGTACTGCGGGTCGTGGCGCAGCAGGTGGCCGTATTCCTTCACGGTGACGCCGCAGCCCGAGGCATTCATGACGATGGCTTCGACCGCGCCGCTCTCGATGTGCGGCCACCAGGCATCGATGTTGGCGCGCATTTGTGCCAGGCCGCCGTCCTGGTCGTTCAGGTGGAACTTGACGGCGCCGCAGCAACCGGCCTCGGGTGCCACCAGGGTCTGGATACTGGCCGCGTCGAGCACACGCGCCGTGGCGCTGTTGATGCCCGGCATCATGGCGGGCTGCACGCAGCCCACCAGCATCAGCACCTTGCGTGCGTGCTCGCGCGTGGGCCAGGCACCGGCGGGTTCGGGTGCGGGCACCTTGGCGCGCAGGCTGGCGGGCAGCAGGCCGCGCACGGCCTGGCCCATCTTCATGGCGGGGGCGAACAGGGGTGAGGGCAGGCCCTCCTTCAGTGCCCAGCGCAGGCCTCGCTGCACCAGCGGGCGTGGCACCTTCTCGTCCACGATCTTGCGGCCGATGTCCACCAGGTGGCCGTACTGCACGCCGCTGGGGCAGGTACTTTCGCAGTTGCGGCAGGTCAGGCACCGGTCCAGGTGCAGTTGCGTGGCGCGTGTGGGCTGCGCGCCTTCGAGCACCTGTTTGATGAGGTAGATGCGGCCCCGCGGGCCGTCCAGCTCGTCGCCCAGCAACTGGTAGGTGGGGCAGGTGGCGGTGCAAAAGCCACAGTGCACGCATTTGCGCAGGATGGCTTCGGCTTCGATGCCTTCGGGGGTGCCTTGGAATTCGGGGGCCAGTTGGGTTTGCATGGTGGGGCTCAGGGGCTGCAACAAATCAGGGGGCGGGCGGTGGGTTCTGCCCGGCGGCGGGGGTGCCGTGCGCGCGGCGGCTGTTCGGGCGCAGGCGGGCGCGGTCAATCCACAGGGGCGGCAGGGCCAGCGCAAACAGCACCAGCGCCAGCGGCACCACAAACACAAAGCCCACATGCTTGAACCCGGCGGCACCGGCGATGCCGCCCACCAGAAACATGGCCAGCAGCCCGGCAAACAGGCGCAGGCGCTGGCGGTTGGCGCGCACCTGCTGGTCGGGCGGGCTGGCGCTGCTGTTCCAGTAGAGCATCTTGCCCAGCTCAATGCCCAGGTCGGTGATGACGCCGGTCATGTGCGTGGTGCGGATCTGGGCCGAGGACATCTTGGTCACCGTGGCGTTCTGCAAGCCCATGATGAAAGACAGCAGCAGTACCGTGACGGGCACGGCAAACGGCGTATGCCAGTCCAGCGTGACCGCGCCCACCAGCCCGAACACCAGCATCAGCAGCGCCACGATGAGCAGCGGCAGCGCGTAGCTGCTGTGCAGCCGGTGCTGGCGTGCCCAGTTCACCAAAATGGCAGTGAGCGCCGCGCCGCTGACGAACGCCAGCAGCGCGCCCACGGCGCTGAGCACCAGCACCATGTTGCCCAGCACCAGGTTGTCGGCCAGCAGGGACACAAAACCCGTCATGTGCGAGGTGTAAAGCCGCACCACCAGAAACCCCCCGGCGTTGACCGCGCCCGCGTTGAAGGCGAGCAGCAAGCCCAGCCGCCGGTTGCTGGCCACCGTGCGGTGCTGGCCGGTGAGGTGGCGAAATCGCCGCACGGGCTAGCGCTGCCAGGCCATGCGGCCTGGGTTGAAGATGCCGGCCGGGTCAAAGCTCTGGCGCAAGCGTTCGTGGATGGCTTGCAGCCCGGCGGGTAAAGGATCAAAAAAGGCTGTGGCGCTTTCTCCATCAGCGCTATGCGCTCTGAAAAGTGAAGCGCTGCCGCCTGCCTGGCGGGCGGCGTCGTGTAACGCCTGCGCATGCCCGGGGGCGGCCTGCACCCAGCGCAGCGCGCCGTGCCACTCGACCAGCGGCGGCGCCACGCCGCCGGGCAGCGCCAGCACTGGCGCGGTGGCGGGCAGTGACAGGCGCCACAGATCCAGTCCGGCGCTGGGCCCTGCGGCGAACCAGGGCAAGGCCTGGTCGCGGCAGGCGGCCCAGTCGGCGGCCACGCGGGCGTTGTCCTGGCGCTCGCCGCCCATGCTGCGGCAAGCTGCCTCGACGGCGGCCACGGCGCCGCGCAGGCGCACGTAAAGCGTGTCCATGCCCGCGTCGTGCACCCAGCAGCTGGCGTTGAGCGGCAGTGGCTGGCCGCCCCAGGCGTGCAGGCGGCGCAGGGCCTCGGTCTGGTCCAGTTCAAAGCGCAGCGTGGCCTCGGCCGGAGCCACGGGCAGCACCTTGAGGCTGACCTCGGTGATCACCCCCAGCGTGCCCCAGGCACCCACCATGAGGCGCGAAATGTCGTACCCGGCCACGTTCTTCATCACCTGGCCGCCAAACACCAGGTGCTCGGCGCGGCCATTGATCAGTTGCAGGCCGAGGACATAGTCGCGCACCGCGCCCACGCTGGCGCGGGCCGGGCCCGACAGGCCCGCTGCCACCATGCCGCCCACGGTGGCACCCGGGCCGAAATGCGGTGGCTCAAAGGGCAGGCACTGGTTTTTTTCGGACAGGGCTGCTTCCAGCTCGGCCAGCGGCGTGCCCGCACGCACGGTCACCACCAGCTCGGTGGGCTCGTGGCTGACGATGCCTCGCCAGTCCCGGGTGTCCAGCAGCTCACCTGGGGGCAGGGTGCCGTGAAAATCCTTGCTGCCGCCGCCACGGATGTGCAGTGGTGCCTGGCGCGCGCCTGCGGCGCGCACCTGTTCAATCATGTGGTGAAGGGCGCTTTCCATAGGCTTGGATGGTAAGCCTTGGGGTCTGCCTGTGCGCGGCGGCGCGGTCCTGGGCTGCGTGAATTTTCTGCACGGGCCATGTGAGCGTTTTCGCCCACAGTCACGCTGTATTTCTTGTATTTGCTACTAATTTAATAGCTATCTGCGCTTGATTGGATTGCGCTGGAAGCATATTTTGTTCAAATTTTCAGCGCAAAAAAAGCCCGCCGTGCGGGCGGGCTACAAGCACCTTGGAGTTTTCCGCGCTGTCCTGCCGTGGCCCCACCAGACACCACGGCAGGGACGCTTCAGCGGCTGTAAGCCGTTTCGCCGTGCGAGGTGATGTCCAGGCCTTCGCGTTCGGCTTCTTCGCTCACGCGCAGGCCCACCAGCATGTCGGCCACCTTGTAGGCCACCAAGGCCACCACGCCGGACCACACGATGGTGACCAGCACGCTCTTGGTCTGGACCCAGACCTGGGCGCCCATGGCATAGGTGTCGGGGGTGAGGCCGCCCGTGCCGCCCAGGCTTTGCGAGGCGAACACACCGGTCAGGATGGCGCCCAGAATGCCGCCCACGCCGTGCACGCCAAACACGTCAAAGGCATCGTCCGCACCCAGCATGCGCTTGAGACCACCCACGCCCCACAGGCAGACGATGCCCGCGATCAGGCCCATCACGATGGAACCCATGGGGCCCACGAAGCCTGCTGCCGGGGTCACGGCCACCAGCCCGGCCACAGCGCCCGAGGCCGCGCCCAGCATGGAGGCCTTGCCCTTGTGCAGCGATTCACCCGCCAGCCACGACAGGGTGGCCGCGGCCGTGGCCAGCACGGTGTTGATGAAAGCCAGGCCCGCCACGCCGTTGGCGGCACCGGCCGAACCTGCGTTGAAACCGAACCAGCCCACCCACAGGAGCGAGGCGCCCACCATGGTCAGCGTCAGACTGTGCGGGGTCAGCGCTTCCTTGCCGTAACCAATGCGCTTGCCCACCAGGTAGGCGCCCACCAGCGCGGCCACACCGGCGTTGATGTGCACCACCGTGCCCCCGGCAAAGTCGAGCGCACCGTCCTTGGCCA
Source organism: Simplicispira sp. 125 (assembly GCF_003096555.1). NCBI lineage: Bacteria > Pseudomonadati > Pseudomonadota > Betaproteobacteria > Burkholderiales > Comamonadaceae > Simplicispira > Simplicispira sp. 125. The sequence goes on from NZ_QEKM01000001.1 coordinate 3,350,305, forward strand.
GCAGGCCGCCGCCCCACACCATGTGGGCCATGGGGATGTAGCTGAAGGTGAACCACAGCAGCGAGAAAATCAGCACGGCCGAGAAGCGGATGCGTTCAGCGAACGAGCCCACGATCAGCGCCACGGTGATGGCGGCAAAGGTGGACTGGAAGGCCACGAACACATATTCCGGAATGGTGGGCAGCAGACCGGAGAGCGTGTCGGGTGCGATGCCCTTGAGGAACAGCTTGTCCAGCCCGCCGAAGAACCGGCCCTCACCGGTGAATGCCAGGCTGTAGCCGTACAGCGCCCACAGCACGCTGATGATGGCAAAGACCACGAACACCTGCACCAGCACCGACAGCATGTTCTTCGAGCGGGCCAGGCCGCCGTAGAACAGCGCCAGGCCGGGGAGGGTCATCAGGATGACCAGCAGCGTGGAAGTGAGCATCCAGGCGGTATCGCCCGAGTCGAGCTTGGGTGCGGCGGCCGGTGCGGCCGGGGCCACTGCAGCCGCGGCCACAGGCGCAGCCGGGGCTGGCGCTGTCGCCGTGTCGGTAGCTGCAGCCGGTTCGGCCGGGGCCGCCATGGCGGCGGGTTCGGGAGTGGCAGGTGCCTGGGCCAGGGCGAGCGGACCGGTGGCCAGCAGGCCCAGCCCTAGCAGGAGGGAGGCAAGCAGTTTTTTCATGGCAGTTTCTCGCGTTGGGTGGAAGGGGTGGCTTACAGGGCGTCCTGGCCGGTCTCGCCGGTGCGGATGCGTACCACCTGTTCGAGGTCGGAGACAAAAATCTTGCCGTCGCCGATCTTGCCGGTGCGCGCCGCGCCTTCGATGGCCTCGATGACGCGCTCGACCAGGTCGTCGGCAACGGCGGCCTCGATCTTCACTTTGGGCAGGAAGTCCACCACGTACTCGGCGCCGCGGTAGAGCTCGGTATGGCCCTTCTGGCGGCCAAAGCCCTTTACTTCGGTCACCGTGATGCCCTGCACCCCGATGTCGGAGAGGGCCTCGCGCACTTCGTCGAGTTTGAACGGCTTGATGATGGCAGTCACCATTTTCATTTTCTGTTCCTCCTTACAGGGTTTTGGTCAGGGTGACGAGCAGGCGCGACTGGTTGGCGGGTCCGAAATAAGCCTTCTTGTTGGCGCCCGCCACGGCTGCGCCGAGCGAGAGACCATTGCCCAGGTCATAGGCGGCGCCCACGCTGAAATCGGTGTAGTTGGGCACGCCCGTGTCCTTGATGTCGCTGGCAAAGCGCGTGAAGCCCACCGAAGCCTTGAGCGTGATCGAGGGCGCCACTTCCTGCGCGAACGAGAACGCCAGGTAGCCCGTGTTCGTGCCCTTGCGGCCCGAGCCTGCCTTGGCACCGGCCCAGCCGAAATAGTCTTTGGAGACGGTGTGCGAGTACTTCGCCGTCAGCGGCCCCCAGGTGCCGGCCGCATACAGCTCGGTCGTGTTGCCCGTGGTGTTGCCGGGGTAGAGGTAGGTCAGCGCGCCCAGGTCCAGGTCGAATTCGCCGGCCTTGAATTTGTAGCCGCCGTACAGGTCCATCTCGATCGAGTTGCCGGGCAGCCAGTCCACACTGGAGTTCCAGTTGCCCACGTACCAGCCGGATTCGCCAAAGGCATAGTCCAGGCCGCCCTGCACGGCAGGCTTGAACGCCTTCACCTTGCTGACGTCCTGGTCCTGGCCGCGGTACTTGTAGTTCGAGGTCAGGCTCAGGTTGCCGCTCAGCTGGGCGCTGGCCATCAGGGGCATGGCTGCCACAAGGGCGATACCGAGGGTCTTGAGAGATGTGTGGTTCATGGGTCCTCCGGTCAGAAAAAAACAAGCGATAGCCTGTCTACGCACAGACCGTGCCAGGCCTTTCACCGCTACATTCGCAGGGCGGTACATAGCCTTTGCACCGGACTGGTGCATGGCCACCGGCCATTGCGCCCGCCGCCCGCAAACCGCACTCGTCTGGGGAGAAATACACGCATGAGTCTTGCTTTGGTGCAAAGCCGCGCCCTGCTGGGGTTGCAGGCGCCGCCTGTCACTGTCGAGGTGCACCTGGCCAATGGCTTGCCCAGCTTCACGCTGGTGGGACTGGCCGAGGTCGAGGTCAAGGAGGCGCGTGAGCGCGTGCGTTCGGCGTTGCAGAACGCCGGGCTGGAGTTCCCGCACAACAAGCGCATCACCGTGAATTTGGCTCCGGCCGATTTGCCCAAGGACTCGGGACGCTTCGATCTGCCCATCGCCCTGGGCATCCTGGCGGCCAGCGGTCAGATCGATGCCGCCCGTCTTGCAGGCTATGAGTTTGCGGGGGAGTTGTCGCTCTCGGGCGAGCTGCGCCCCGTGCGTGGAGCGCTGGCCACCAGCCTGGCGCTGCGTGCGCTGCCCGCCGGGGTGCGGTTGGTGCTGCCGCCGGGCAGCGCCGAAGAGGCCGCGCTGGTGCCCGACGCCCAGGTCTGGCGTGCACGCCATCTGCTGGACGTGGTACAGCAGTTTTTGCCGTCCGGCAGCACGGGTGAAGGCCCGGCGCCCGAGGACAGTGGCTGGACGCGCATGCAGGCTACGCCCCTGCAGACCACGGGTGTCTATGCCGACCTGGCCGATGTCAAAGGCCAGGCCCTGGCCAAGCGCGCCCTGGAGATCGCAGCCGCGGGCGGCCACAGTCTTTTGTTGATGGGGCCGCCAGGTTCGGGTAAATCCATGCTGGCCCAGCGCTTTGCCGGGGTGCTACCGGATATGACGGTGGACGAGGCGCTGGAGAGCGCCGCCGTGGCCAGTCTGTGCGGCCGGTTTGCACTGGAGCGCTGGGCCCTGCGCCCCACCGGCAGCCCGCACCATACGGCGAGTGCGGTGGCTCTGGTGGGTGGTGGCTGTGAATTACAATAATTTTTAAGACTCTACAATATTTAATGCGACCACAAAGGCTGTGATGCCCGCCCTTCGGCGAGAACGCCGAGTCCCGGATGATCGACATAGCGCAGGGACCGGATCGCGGTGCGGACACGGCCGCAGCATTCGTTGCAGAACCGACCTGGGCTTGGCCGCTTCAGGCTGGGTACGGTCGTTCGCCGTTCTAAAGCGAATGTCAGCGACTGCCGGAACCGGTCATTGACCTTCCTCGTGCGAAGCGATTCCCCTCGCAGCCGACAACTCTCATTCGGCATATGTAGCCAGCCTGGTCGGCTCAAGAGGGAATGACCTTGGTCTTCGTGCAAAACTCCGTCACCAATCGTCATACGTCATAACGCCACGCGCCAGTCCAACTGACGAGGAGTTTTCCTTAGAGTTTGTGCCCCTTGAGCAGGGGGCATTGCGGCCAAAGCGGATCGAGGATGAGCGTGTGGACTTTTGCTCGCGTGATGCCGACTCGAAGCACACGTCGGCTTTTGGGATACGGGGCAGGGTCGCCTCGCCAAACGAAAGATGATTCGACGGCGGGGCCCGTCCGACGAGCTTCGCGGACGAGGATGACTCCGTCGAACTGCTTGCCCTTGGCCTTGTGGAAGTTCATGACTTGCAAGCCCATCGGTGGCTCCACGCCGTCGAGGATTTGCTCCTGTGCGAGAGCCAAGTCGAGGGCGGTGCGGGCGTTGGTGTAGGCGCCGTCGCGAAGCCATTCATCAGAGAGGGCAGCCGAGATGCGATGTCCCCGACGGAACGCGACCAAGAAGTCCAACTGCGCAGCGACCCGCGTGAGTTCGTCTTGATTGGTCGCCCGCAGCTCATGTTTGACCGCGAGCCAGTCCTCGGCGGGATCGCCGCTGAAATCGTTAACTGCCAAGCCTGAAATCAGGCCGCGCAGCGCGTTGGCGATGTTGATGTTCAGGGCCTTGCCACCCTTGATTTTGTTGGCCTGCTCCAAGAGTTTGGCGACTTCCTTCCGGCCCTGTCCCGTCGCGCGCCTCGCGGCGGCGATCATTTCCATGCTGGTGGCGACATCGGCCTCCAATTGGGCGAGATCCTTGGGTTCCAGCAGAAAGGCCGCGAAACGGGCTGACAGCAGCGCTTCGGCCTCGTCGAACAGTAGCTTGTGCCGAACCGGCCTACCGACGCTGGCCCCCAACGCGTTGAGGGCGTTGGACATCTTCAACGCACTGCGGTTGTTGGTGACCAGTATCGCGATCGTCTCCACCTTCTTGTCGCTCTGAGCCCGAATTGATTTCAAGAGCTCCCCGAGGGCTCGGCGCAGCAGATGATTCCAGTTCGGCGGTGGCTTCTCGGGGCGGTAGGCAAGGGCGGATACGCCCTTGTAGGGCGCGCCGCGTGGCTTGGCCGTCAGGATGTCATTGCCGAACGCCAAGATTTCGGAGTCCGGGCTGCGGTGGTTCTGCGTCCCAAGGTCGATCTCGTGCGGCTTCAACGCCGCCCGGATGGCGATCACGCGCTCCGGGCCGACGCCTGGTAGGTAGTCGAAGATTTGCTGCTCGAGGTCTGCCAGGCACAGCACCTGCGTGTGTGGCGCGAGCATCTGGATGCACTGCCACGCGTATTGGCCGGTGTCCTGGGCTTCGTCCACGATGATGATGGGATGCCGATGGGCGATCGACGCCAAAAGATGCGAGCAGCGCGCCAACAGAGCTGTCGCATTGAGCGCGAACAGATCGAACGCGATCCGCCCCTCTTCTCGAAACAGCCGCTCACGCTCGACGAGCCACTCGTCCCAGCCATCGTCTTCGTCGCCGAGGCCGCCCGACAGGGCCTTCTCGTCGTGTGGCAGCAAGATCGAGAGCCTATGCGGTGCCCCAAGCAGGTAGGCGTGGGCTTTGAGGATATCCCAGAAGAACGAATGAAACGTCTGGATGGAGAGCTGCTCCTGTTCGGCTTTGGTGGACTCGAGCTTGGCGGCATCCAAGATGCGCGCCACTGCCGCCCGCGAGAAGCTCAGGAACAAGGCCGACTGACCCGGAAGCATGCCGTCGCGAATCCGCTTGACCGCCTTGCGCAGCGCGAGCGTCGTCTTGCCGCTGCCGGGGCCGCCGATGACCAAGACATGGCCCTCGCAAGCCATGACGCTTTCGCGCAGCATGCAAGGCTCGTTCATGGAGCGGCAGCAGCGGCGGCCGGTTCAGGTGGTGCTCCATCGCCGTCGTCGATCGGGGGTGGAGGTGGGAACAGTGCGAACGCTGACGCCAGAAACTTCGTCACTGTGGCCGGCAGCTCGTGGAGCTCGCACTCCTCGAACAGGCGCGCCGACCAGCCGGCGCCCTTGTTGCCGCCGAGGGCTTCTTTGGCGATGGCCTTGACCGCGTCGTCGTTCGGGCGCACATCGGGGATGGCGACGTTGCCGTTCTCATCATTGGCTTTTAGGCCCGACAGGAAGGACCACAGCCGATCCACGGGCACCTCCGCCACGACGAGGTCTTCGAAGCCCTTGTAGGCGTGCTCAACATTGATTTCGAAGTTGTCCGCCAGAGCCTGCGCCTGCTCGGCCTTACGTTTCTTTTTGTAGTCAAGGTCGTAGAAGGCGAAGGTGCGTAGCCCCAGCGTCTTGAAGAACCTTCCGAACTTGGGCATGTTCGACTCGCCATCAGCGTCGAAGAAAGTCACACCCGCGATGTCCAGCGGCTGCAAGTTGGGATCGCTCTCTTCCATGCGCCTTGCGACGACGGGCATCCGACATGGAACTTGCCATGCTTGAGTTGTCCGACGCCGATCGACAGTCCGCCGAAAAGGAGTTCACCTTTGGCCCGCTGGCGTTTCAGAACCTCATGAGGATGGCGCCACAACCGATGTACGAGGCGCGCTTGAACCAGCTTGATTTCTCCGCAAGCCAGGTTCACAAAACGATGTTTGGCATCGCAGCGGACGCTTCTTTCTTGAAAGGAGATCGATTGACTGCTTGGGGTCTTGACGCAGCTACGGCTGCGCTGGCGCTGCAGTCAATGAGTTGGCGGTTTCAGCTAGACATGCTGGCTTCGGGGCGCGCCATCGTGATGCCTGAGATTTGGTATCTGGATGCGATGCAGGCACTATTTTTCGGCCCCGATGATGAGGATGCATTGTCCGAGGCTCTGGGGCGCGTGAACGAGATGGGTCAATTTAAGTGGTTGCCAGATACATACGACGCATTGCTGGCGGCGCGCGATCAGTATCACGCCTTGCTTGCCCAACTGGGGCTACATCCAGCGACTCTCTGGCAGATCGCTGAATGTTCTGATCAAACCCACTCGGCGACCATGCTGAAGGCTGGATGAGGTCTTCATGTGTCCGAGCAGTGGAGGAACGGTGTTGAGATGACGGACCCCACTCGCTGAGCACAGCGAGCAATGATTGATCGCCAGAGATTTCGGATGTAGGGCAGAAAAGATATCGTCCACGGGGGCATGCTTGCGCAGAGGTCACACTGGGGGCTTGCTTTGTGCCAGATTTTGCTTCCATGATAAGGAGCCGACATGGAAAGGGACCCAACCAGTTTCACTAGTGTGCCGAAAGACTTCCCGGTGACTGCGCATATATCAGCCGTTGCAGGCGCTCAGCCCAAGATGGGCCTCATTGAGGAGGGTGGAAAGTTCTATGCCCCGGGCACCTCGCCCTCTGAGGTGGTGGCAGCTTTTCTCATGTGCGACGACCTTGCGTCGCAAATGATCCCGTACTGCCAGCGAAAAATCGCGTCCTTCGATGGAGACAAGGAGGCGACAGTGAAAGCCGCATTGAAAGGCCTTCAGGCCAAGCGTTGGTGTACCGATGAGCAGTGCGTTTGGATCATGCACAGAGTCGTGGACGAGTTGAAGTGGTCAGTGGGTGAGCGCACTTGGCGCCTCTGATGAATCAGGCCCAGATGAATAAACAGGTACACCCCTCACAGAACCTGTCGAGAACCCACGTACCGAACATCCACTGCCCTCTGGAGAAAACGCTCGCACATGAAAAATCCGCACTATGAATGGCTGGGAAGACGCATGCGGGAATACCACCGCACGCACCCGTGGCGCCTGTCGGAAGGCGGCCTATTTATCCCCCATGCCTATTGGAATATGACGGAGACAAGCCTGTCGTACTGGGACGATGTGGGCTTCATCCTCAATGGACGACGCATCATCGTCTGGTGGCGACACCCTCGGGATCTCAATTGGGAGCAAGTCAAATCGCAGGCCTGGGAAGAAGCCGGTGAAGACCCCCACGATCGCTGGCTCTTTGAAGGTGGCACCAGGAACTACAAGAAGGTGGGAAAGACAGGCAGACGCAAGAAGCTGAATAGCTACACCAGTCGCGAGCCTTCAGCGGCGCAGCGGCAGTACTACGCCAAACTGCTCGAAATCGAGAAGCGACTGTGCCAGGAAGGCATTGACCTGGAGGTTCGCCCGTCCTGGAAATGGCAGCGCCTGAGCTGGGCCATGGGGGTGAGCCTGGTGGCGCCGCTGGAAGTTCGAAACGAAAGGGAAGTTGCACACTTGGCAAACTTCGCGCGCCAACTCATCCTGCGGCAAACCACTCTGGACCAGGAGTTCATGGGCTTTGTGTACGACAAGGCATCCTGGCTGCACGATCAACGTCTTGCTCCGACCTCCTTTGATGCGGACGTAGCCCCGTTTGCGGGCGCAGGTTGAGGTCGTTCATGGCTTTCAACGCAGAAATCAACTCCCTCGCCGCGCTCGTGCAGCGCATGGCCGAAGAGTCAGGCAACCCGCAGGACTTTGATACACGGAGCTGCCTGGACCACGGATTGGTGAGCTTCGTCTCCGGACTCGGCCAAAGGCGCCCCCTGGATATCCTGAAACAGCCCGGTGGCCTGGACTTGCTGCGCGGCCTGCTCTTGCCGGCTCAGTCCGGCACATTCTCGTAAGAGCTGGCACCTTTTCATTCGGCGAACCAGCCATGCCCTCCCAGCACCAACCAATCTACGTTCCGGCATCTACGCCCCGCAGTGCCGACGTGATCCTCTACCTGGACCTCGATGCGTGGTCCACCACGAGAAAGTGCTCTGGCATCCCCGCAAGGGCATCTACACGAGCCCCTACGAAGCCGCAGGAAGCACGTTGTTCGAATGGCTTCCCATCCTGGAACAGGCCCTGGAGCCCTACCCGGCAGTGGCCCCGGTGCTCAGCAGCACCTGGTGCATCCGCCCGGGGTACAGCGCCACGTCAAACGCCTACCCACATCCTTGCGCTCCCGCTTCATAGGCGGGACATACCACAAGGGGGTACATGGCGTGGATCCCTGGAATCAATCCATGTTTCGTGGAACACCCCGGGGAGTACAAATCCAGCAGGACGCCCAGCGCAGAACGCCGCGCCACTGGATCGCGCTCGATGACGACCTCGAAGACTGGCCAGAGGCGTATCGGCACCACCTGATCGCCTGCGATGGAACGAAGGGTCTGTCCGATCCCAGTGTCCAGTGTGAGCTCGAAGAACAGCTACAACGCTGCCATTCCACCCCGTTCACCCCTGGGTGATCTCCGTATGAGACTGCCCATGCTCTCTGCCCCATCTTGCTGACGAAGCATTCGGAAAATCACACAAGGACAGATATGCCTCTGAATGAAAGAGCCGTCAAACGCCGCGGTGAACCCACTGGAACGACCGTCATAGATCGCCACTACCGATTCGCTTTGCCGAAGGAGATGGACTGGAAGGTCGGAACCCGGGTGTACTTCTCCATCATCAAGAGTGTCGCCGCCCGAGGCAAGTCAAAAGGGTTCGTCATCAGCAAGAAGCCGGGGCCAGTGTGGAAGGGGCGGCTGTTCTCTGGGCGAGTGCGGCGCAACGGCTTTGCTCCGTTGGCCAGGGGGCACAAACCAATCGGCTGGCGCCGCCCCAAAGGGCCAACAGTCCCCTGAAGGGAGCATGCCCTGCAGCAGCTCGACGTGGGCATTGGGATCAGTCAATATGGAGCCGATATGACGATGGACTGTTGATTTCCACGCAGAAGTGACCCACTAACCCCCAGGAGGGGGTGCGGATAAAAACTTGGACTGGTTTTATGCCGCAAGTCCAAGGCTCACCCGGTATTCGATCGGGCTGAGGGCCCCCAGGGAGATCTTGATCCGCTTCTCGTTGTACCAACGGATGTAGTCGTCGAGCACCTCAATGAACTGCTCAACTGTGACGCTCTTCCAGTCCCGAGGATAGAACAGTTCATTCTTCAACCGACCGAAGAAGCCCTCGCACGCTGCGTTGTCAGGGCCGCTGCCGTCCATTGCGTGGCGCTCCACACTCCGGCGATCACGATGCCGAACACCACGGCGATCTGACCGAACAGCACGTTCGTTCCCTGCATTTCCAGCTCCCTACTGACGGCACCGCGGTGTGCCGCAGGCATCAGGATCAGGGGCCGGTCTGGTACCGGTCAAAGACCGTTATCAGCACCAAGCTGCCGCAAAAAAGCAGGTTTCCAGCGGGGGCGAGTTCAACAAAAACGCCGCAAGCAAAAGCGCATTGCGGCGTGTCGGGCAAAAAATGCAGCCTGCGTTGCAGGCGGCCCACGGTTAGAACTTGGGTGATGTCTTGGGAGGGGTGTACGGCGTGCCGTTGCCCTGGAAGCGCTTGCGCGTGGCCTCGGCCACACGGTTGCACAGTGCGTCGCCCATCTTCGCGTGGTCGAGCCTGCACTGCTCGCGCAACTCCCTCAACCGCTCAGGGTTGCCCACCAACGACTCCACGGTATCCGTGGCCATGGGCTCGGTCTTTCCGCAGCCGGTAAGCACTGCAGCAATAGTCAGGAGCATCATGAATTTCCGCATTGCGTACCTCTGCTATTTCTCGTCGTTGGCGGCACTGCCCGAGGTCTGGCCAGACTGCAAGCGCTCGATGAAGCGCGCCAACGCCTGCGAAGGCTCGCTATCACGGCGCAGCAAATAGGTCGTCAACATTGGCGGCTCGCCCGCCAGTGGCCGACCTACGATGTTGGCCTCGCGGTTGGCCGCGATGTATGAGGCACCCGCGAACCCCAGTGCCAGCCCCGCCGATACCAGCGCCATCATCATGTCAGGCGAGGACGCATGCTGCACCAGTAGCGGCTCTTTCTCCTGCGTGCGCAATATCCGATCCACTTGACGGGCATAACCTTCGCACACGGCAGGGTCACCCAGCACTAAGGGGTAGCGCAACACCTCGTCCAGTGGAATGCGCTTGTGCGTCAGTGCCGGGTGGCGCGCTGGCATGGCCACCATCAACTCGTCCGCCCAGGCGGGGTCAACAATCAGTCCCTCACCCACCTCGTCGGCCATCGAGAAACCCGCGTCATAGAGTCCATCGCGCAGGCCTTGGAGTTGCTGAGGCAACGGTACCTCGAACAGCCGCACCTCAATCTCCGGGTCTTCCTCTCGGCAGCGCGCCAGCAGGGCCGACAGGCGCAAGGGCATCACTCGGTCGGACAGGGCAATGCGCAATTGCCCTTGGAAACCATTGGCCGCTGCTTTCACGCTCTCACACGCTTGTTCCAGCGTAGCCAGCACACGTGGCACATGCTCCAGAAAAAACCTTCCCGCCAGTGTCAGCCGCGTACTGCGGCTGGTGCGCACAAATAGCTGCACGCCCAGGTCTTCTTCCAACTCCTTGATGGTCCGCGACAGCGGCGACTGCTCCACGTGCAGGCGTTCTGCGGCGCGGGCAAAGTGAAGCTCCTCGGCCACCGCCAAAAAAGCAGCGCAAATGCCTAATTTCCATAGCACATCGTTCCTTCTCCTCTCCCTCCAAGCCGATCTATCCGACCGTGCGAAAGTTTTGTGAAGACCAGCGAACGGATGCGATGGCCCTGACTTGCAACAGCTAAGCCCTTTTCCCCCGCCGCATCCCCAGCATGAATAGCAGGCCCGCCAATAGCAGCACGCCCCCCTGCGAGAGCGTGGGGATGGCTGTTCCGCCCGTCGCCGCCAGTACGGCGGGGCCGCCCAGATCGACGATGCGGCCATTGGTTGCGTCCAGGTCGTCATCGCCCAAAGCGCCGTCGGTCAAGGTGAGCGTGACGGTGTCGCTGCCGATGCGGGCGCGGGGATAGGCGTACCAGCCTGCGGCTTGGCCGAGACGCGGGCCGTGTTTCCAGTATTGCGTGGCAGCGGCAGGCAGGGGCTTCGGGTAGGTGATGGTCACCGTCACTTCGCCGCCGGGCGTGCAGCCTTCGAGGATGAACTCGAACAGGTCGGTCGCCAACGTCACGTGCGCGGGCGGCGCGGGCGCGGTGGATGGTGCGATGAAGCGCGCCTGGGTGAAGCCGCAGCCCACGCCGCCACCCGCCACCGTGGCCTGCGCCGTCTGGCCCGGCTGGCTGGGCAGGGGCAGTGCGGGCGTGGCGGCGGGGCCTGCGGACTGGAACGACTGCGCCGCCGTGCCGCCTCGCACCAAACGCAGGGCCTGCGCGGCGGTCTTGGAGGCGGGGTGCGATGCGCCATCCGAGAAATCCACCGTCCACGCCTGGGCGGGCGCTGGGTGGTAACTGGTGGACGACCAGAAAACGCCGGTGCCGGGCGCATCCAAATCCACACGGGATTCCAGCTCGGTACGGTTGGGCACACGCCAGTCGGCGTGGCCTTGGTGCAGCGCGGCGTTGGCCTGGCCTGCGGTTTGCAGCGCCTGCTGCCAGGTCAGCGGCGCGGGCGTGCCGGTGCAGGCGCTGCCCGATGCCGCCTGGCCCCAGGCGCAGGCGTCCCACACCAAGCCGGTGGAGCCATCGGGGATGGTGGCGGCCCAGCCAGGGGCGGCGCACAGCAGTAGCGCTGCGGCCCAGGGTTTGAGGGTTTTTTGGCCTCTACCTCCCACCACACAAGCGCTAAAAGCTATTTTTTTGATAGCATTTTTCATTGTTTTTCAAAGATCTCAATCGTCACCGAGGTTGAAAGATCTCAATCGTCACCGAGGCGGGGGCGCTCTCGTTGCCGTCTACGTCGATGGCGGAGTAGGTGAAGGTGTCGAAGCCGGTGAAGGTGCTGCTCATGGGCACGTAGCACACTGTGCTGGCCCAGAACCCCCTGGGGCTGTTGCTATTGCCTGTGGCCCCAGGACTGTTGCCTGTGGTGCCCAGAACATCGTCGGGCACGGTGTCGCCCAAGGGCACGCTGATGCTCTTGGCCGCCATGGATCTGCTGACGTAGTCCGTCAGGAAGCCTTCATTCGGATAGGTTTTGATCTTGAAGATGGGGGCGTAGCGTCCGGGGTAGATGACGCTGACCGTCGGGTCGGTATCGATGTCCCGTGCCAGCATGGTGACGGGGATGCAAGCGGCCTTCCAAGCGTGCTTGATGTTGATCTCATTCACGTTGGGCACGGGCGAGATGAATATCTCGAAGCTGCGCGTGACGCGATCCTGCCCGCCGCCCACAGTACCGCCGTCGTCCTGCAGCGTGACCTCGACCTGCACACGCCCGGCGGACGAGGCCCAGTAGTAGCGGGGCGTGCCGTCCGAAGCCTGCTCACGCAGCGAGATGCGGTGCATCACGGTGAAGGTGAGATCCCCCGTGGCCGGGTCGATGGCAGGCGGCACGTCGAACTCCAGCGTCTTGATCCCCGGCACGGGCAACAGCCGCACGCTGGCGAACAATTGCTGCCCCGACTCGCGCGCCGCGCCGGGGCCGATGCCGGTGGCCCAGCCAGGGTAGGTGCGCGGGCCGGGCCGTTCGTCGTTGGGAATCACGATTTCCGCCGCACCCAGAGTGATGGTGGGCGCTTGGTTAGGGGGCCGCACCACTTGGCGGGCGGCGTGGGCGGTGCCCTGGTTGGCGCGCAGCGTGGCGCCGTCGGTAAAGTCTACGGCCCAGGCCTGGCTGCCTTGGGTGTCACTGCTCCAGTACGGAGCGTTCTGTGTGGTGGGGAAGGCGCTGGCGTCGATGGCCGGCTGGCTGGCGCCGTGGTGAACGATGGAGAGCAGCTCGCGCCGCGTGGGCAGGCGCCAGCCGGTGGCGATGCCGCAGCGGGCGGCGCTGGCAGCGGCGCTGGTGGCATCAACCCAACTTTGCGCAGGCTGGGTAGTAGTGCCCCAGACCAGGCCGGTAACACGGTCGGCCACGCAGTCGCTGCCCTCGGCCACGAAGTCGAATGCGGCCCTTCCCGCCTGCGCGTCGGGGCCAAAGCGGCCGTCCTGGCCGGGGTGGGCGGTGAGCGCGGCGCACGCCACGGCTCCGCCCGCGCTGTCGGTGCACAGCGTCTGGCCGGTGTCACCCAGCGCGCCCGTGGCATGGCCGAGCACGATAGCCTGACCCACCAGCACGCTGACCGTGGCCGGGGCGGAGGTGCCATTGACCGACGTCGCGGTGAACGCGAAGCTGTCCGCGCCCCAATAACCGCTGGCGGGCGTGTAGGTGGCGGTGCTGCCGCTGATGGATATGCTGCCGTGCGCGGGCGGCGTGCTGATGACGTAGGCCAGCGCGTAGGGGCCGCCGGCGTTGGCGTCTTGCGCCGTCAGCGCGATGGCCGTGGCCGTGCCGTGGGGCACGTAGCCGCTGCCCGGCCGGGCCACAGGCAACGTGGGGGCGGCCACGGTGATGCTGGCGATAGCGACGTTGGACAGGCCGAACTCGGGGTGGCGCACACGGAAGGTGAAGCGGTCCGGCCCCGAGTAGCCTGCGGCGGGCGTGTAGGAGACCGCGTTGTAGTTGCCGAACACCACGGTGCCATACAGGGGTGGAGCGACGAGCTCGAAGTACACACGCAGGTCGGTGCGGGCGTTGGGGTTCTCCCCCTTCAGGAGCAAGTCCGCCCGGGTGTTGAGGAGCACGTCATAGCCGCCGCCATACGCCACCGGCGCCACGGCCGACTGTAGGGTGATGCCGATGGTAGCGGGCGCCGAGCTGCCGTTGGCCGTGCTGGCGGTAAAGCTGAAACTGTCATCGCCCACGTAGCCCAAATCAGGCGTGTAGCGCACCCTGCCACCGCTGAGAACGGGGCCAAGGCTGCCGTGTGCCGGCGGCGTTGTGATGGCGTAACCGATGGCGTAGGGCCCGCCGGGAGTGGCGTCGGTGGCCAAAAGGGTGAAGTCCGTGGGCGCGTTGTAGGGCCGCACGACGACCTGCCCCTGGGCGGTGACCTGGGCTTGTGCGGCCCCGGCCATACTGAACAGGGCCAGGAACCAGAGCAGAAATGGGGTTGTAAAGCGCATTATTTGCTCCTGTTTTTATAGCCTCTTGCGCTTGATGGACATGCGAGAGCTACCAAAAACACCCAAAGCCAGCGCCAGCAGCGTCACGCCCCATCCCGATAGAGTGGGCACAGGCGTTGGCACTGGTGCAGCGCGGGTGAAATGTGCGCCCACGGCCTGAGCTGCCTGCACGCTGGTCAGGCCGCAGGCCATGCCCGTGCAGGCGCCACTCCAGCCGGCAAAGCGGTAACCCGCATCTGGCGTAGCGGTGCAGGTGGCGTTGGCGCCGTGCGGTACTGGATTGGGTGTGCAACTGGCGCTGCCGCCCGTGCTGGGCGTGACGGTGATGGCGTAGCTATTCAGCGCGAACTGCGCGGTGACGGTGCAGGCGCCGGTGATGTTGCCAGTGATGTAGCTGTTAGCCCCTGCCCCCGTGGCCGTGCCACCGCAGCCGCTGATGGACTGCGTGTTGTAGCCAGCATTAGGCACGGCGGTGCAGTCAGCGGGTGCGCCGAGGGGCGCAGGGTTGGGCGTACAGGTGAGAGCGCCGCCCGTGCCTGCGTCGGTGGTGATGTTTGCTGTGACGGGCGCCAGCGGTGTGATGGTGAGCGTGCCCGCCACGCGCGCAATGTCGTAGCCATGCTGGGCGGAGTAGATGCCCATGACGCGCGCCGCGTGCGTGCCGGGTGCGCTGTCATCGGCCACCACGCTGGCGGTGCCCAGCAGGCGGGCATCCGGCGCGGCGGGGCTGTAGGTGACGCCCAGTCCTGTGGCGGTGGTGCCGTCGAAAGGCTTACTACCGCTGGTGGCTGTGGCAGTAAGCGGGGCAGTGAAGAAGTGGCGCAGCAGCGGGGTGGTATGGCCCTCGTAGATGCGCCAGACGGCGCTGGTGCCACCCGCGTCATCCATGGCCCAGCCTGCGGCGGTGAAGGTGGCGAGCTGCTGCATCTGCGCCGTGGTGCGGCCCACCGCGCCCGCGCCTCCCGCGCTGGTGCCCTGGCCGGTGGTTTGCGTGTCCCAGAAGCTGCTGACCACGCTGGCGCCCGTGTTCACATCGCCCACCAGGCCGCGCAGAAAGCTGGGGCCGGAGACGGCGCCGGTGGCGTAGCTGCGGGCGACGACGGCGTTGTTCATCAGGCTGCCCGCCAGGCCGCCGGTATGGAAAAAGCCCGCCACGCTGCCGCTGGCGTAGCTGTCGGCGATGAGGGCGTTGGCGGCGCTGCCGACCAGGCCGCCGGTGGCATTGCCCCCGGTGCTGTTGCTCACGGCGGCGTGGGCGTAGCTCTCGACCACGCTGCCGCCCAGCAGCACGCCGGCCAGCCCGCCCACGCCGCTGCCGCCCACCACGGTGCCGCCGCCCACATAGGCGTGGGTGATGGTGGCGCTGCCCAGGCCCAGCAGCGCGCCCACGCTGGTGCCGCCTTCCACGCTGCTGCCCAGCAGGCCCACGTTGCTCAGCGCCGCGCCGCTGGTCTGGCTGAACAGGCCCACGTTCAGCGCGCCGGGTCGGGCGATGGCGAGCTGGCTGATCATGCGGCCCAGCCCGTCAAAGCTGCCGCTGAAGGCCGTGCCCTTGCCCACGGGCATGAAGCTGCTGCCCTGCCACACGTCGTTGGCGGCCCCGGCGGTGGGGGCGGCGTCCACGTCGTGCGCCAGGGTGTAGGCGGCGTCAGGCTTCAGGGCCATCAACTGGAGCTGGTGCGCGCTGCCCACGCTGGCGGCCCATTCGCTGGACCGCAGGGGCAGCACGGTGCCGCTGGCGTTGTTCAGGCCGCCGTCGCTGCCCAGCAGCACCCAGCCTGAATCCGTGCCCGCGCCCGGCGTGGTGGTGAAGGTGAACAGCGGCGGGTAGTTGGCGGCGTTGCGCATCTGGGCCAGCGTCAGCGGCGTGGCGGCAACCACGCTGGTGCTGTTGCCGGTGTTTTCGCCGATGCCGGTGGCGCCCGCGCTGTCGCTGTTCCACGTCACGTTGCCCACGTTGCCCAATTGGGTGCGCCCGGCGATGGCACCCAGGCCCAGGGGCGTGGCCTTGTTGGAGGCCAGCGTGCCCGCGAAGTAGCTGTCGTGGATCTCGGGCCGCTGGCCCGTGTGGCCCAGCAGGCCGCCCGCGAAGTCGCTGCCGCTGACAGCGCCCAGCGCGTAGCTGCGCACGATGGTGGGGCCGCGCGAGACGCTGCCGCCCACCAGCCCGCCCGCAATGCCGCCCAGGGACGGCGCGCCCGTGCCCGCGCCCATCTGCGTGGCGGTGACGGAGGCCTTGCTCCACACGCCGTCCAGCATCAGATCGACGAAGCTGTCGCCCGCCACGCCGCCCACGGCGTTCGCGCCCGTCACGCTGCCGGTGGTATGGACGTTGCGCACCGTCATGGTGTTGGTGCCGCCCGCGAGGATGCCCACGCTCACGCCCCCCGCCACGCTGGCGCGGGTGAGGCCCACGTTCACCAGCGCGCCATCGCGTGAGTTGCCGAACAGGCCCACGTAGTTGTTGCTGGGCCGGTCGATGGTGAGCCGGTCGATCACATGGCCCAGCCCGTCGAAGCGGCCCGTGAAGCCGTCGATGCGGGTGGTGCTGGGCGCAATCGGCCCAAAGCCGCCTGCCCAGCCCGCCGTGGCGCTGGCATCGATGTCCGCGCCCAATGCGTAGTTGCGCGCCCAGTCGCCGTTCATGCCCTGCAAGTCCGCGCCCGTGGTGCTGCCCTCGGCGCCCAGCGTGGTCAGGATGGTGTAGCTGCGCACCGCGCCGTCGCTGCCCAGCCGCGTCTGGTAACTGCCGGTGGCGGCCAGGTTGACGGGCGCGCTGACCAGGTAGTCCGCCGTGTTGCCCGCCGCCACCGCGCCCTGCCCGTAGTGCAGCGCCAGCCCGGCGGCGCCCGTGGCGTCGAGCTGCGCCTGCACGGCCAGGCTGCCGCCCGCCGCCAGCGTGAGCACGTTGGCGGCCCAGGCGATGGGCGCGCGCACGGCCAGAGCGTCGCCTCCGGTGGACTGCACCGTGACCGCGCCGCCGGCCAGGCGCGTTTGTACCTCGCCCGCGTTCACGGTGGCGCCCGGCGCCGTGGGGGTGAAGGTGTTGCCTGCCCATGCACCGCCGCTGGTGGGGGCGGTGGTCACCGTCACATCGAAGGCATGGGTATGGGCGCAGGCCAAGAGTGCGGTCAGCGCGGCCAGGGTGGCAAGGCGGGGGATGTGCATGCGCGGGTCACTCTCATTTTGATAGCTGCTTGCGCTTGTCCACAAAGCGCAAGCAGCCAAAAGGCACTTGCCTACTTTTGCAGCACGGCCAGCTTGTTGACAAGATCGAGGCTGGTGGTCGTGACCACATCCAGGGGCGCGCGCTCGGGGGCGTAGTTGAACGACTCCTTCAGCCTCTCGCCGGTCGTGGTGGCGTTCAGGGGCAACAGCATCAAGAGGGTATATGAGCCGTTTTGGCCGACCAACTGGCCGTCGCTCAGGCGCCGCCACGTGTGGTTGCTAGGCAACCTGAAGGCGTTGTAGGTGGCGTCGGACATGTTGCTGTTGTCGTACTCATCTTTGGTGAAATCGAGCACCGCCGCCGAGTGCGCGGCGGAATAGAGGGTTGCTGGGACTTGATCGCTGTAGATATCGGAAGGCAGTCTGAGCACGGGCGCGTTGTACTTTTGCAGGCGCGCGGGGTCGTTGCTGGCTTCGGGGAAGTGCACCGAGGAATCCCACGACATGTGCGGCAGAAAGTCGTTGTTGGCGTTCGTCATGACGGTGCGCATGTCCTTGCTGCCCAGCGGCTGGTAGTCCTGCCATTTGGGCACCAGGCTCGGGATGACGGGCGTGTCCCCGTCGAAGGGCCGCGTCACCCACCGGGGGCCGTAGATGGCCTGGTAGGCGCCGAAGTGCTGCACGAACACCAGCGACGGCGCCTTGCTCAGGTTGAAGACATAGACCGGGTACCAGGGCGTTTGCGGGGCCTTCATGCCATTGCGGTAGAGCATGAGCGGGTCGGCGTTGGGGTTGGTGAAGTCGATGGCCACCACGCCCTCCTTGCCCCGGTGCCCGCCGCGCTCTTGCGACAGCGCGGTCCAGGTGACCAGCTCCATGCCGTTGTTGCCGTTGTTCTCGTTCTTCCAGCGCATGGGGATGTAGCCGCCGGGCGCGACAGTCCACGCCTTGCCCCTGGCGGGGTCGAGCAGGGTGCCCACCACGTAGTCGTAGTAGTCGATGTCCTGCAGGCTCTGGTACAGCTCGCTTTGCGCCTTGGCGGCGGCGGTGCCGAGCATGGCTTTCTTGTAGCCCACCAGCACGGCGGGGCTCAGGTCGGTGCCCTGGCTCAGGGCCAGGGCCACCAGGTCGTAGGCGCGGGTGGACGCCTTCTGGAAGAACTGGTGGTAGCGCTCGCTCATCTGGGGCGTGACGTTGCTGACCGAGAGGGTGGCGAGGAAGGCCAGGTAGGCGTCGAGCCGCCCGAGCTTTTCGCTCACCAGCATGATTTCCATGAGGTTGGGGTAGCTGCCGATGGTTTTGTCCAGGCCGGGGATGTCCAGGTTGGGGCGCAGCTGGGGGATGACGGCGTCGTAGGGCAGCGTCTCGAAGCCGCTGACGTACATCTTGTCGAAGCGCACCAGGTTGCCGTCGCCCGCGCCGGCCTGCGGCGGTGCCTGGGGGGCCTTGGCGCGTTCCTTCAGCGCGTCCAGCTCGGCGATGAGCTGCTGGTAGGCGTCGGCCTCGCCCGCCTTGAGCAGCATCTTGTCGTCGTTGACGACCAGGGGCTGCTCATCGACCTTTTTCTTCGTGCGCGCCAGTTCCGCCGCGTCCTTGGCGGCTTTCTTGTCCTCCTGGTACTTCTTCCATTGGCCGTAGGAGGTGAAGGCGCTGTCTGGCGGTTCTGTTTCGTCCTTGTGGGGGCCTACCGGGTCGGGCAGCTTCACGCCGGGGTCTTTGGGCAGGCTGCCCATGGGCGGCACCAGGGAGCTGCCCTGGTCCTTGAGCATGGCCTGGATGCTGCTGACCCAGGCCGTGGTGTCGGCCACGCCGGCGGGCTTGGCCTCGGCCGAGACGGCCACGTTTTGCATGGCCTTGGCCCAGCCGCTCTGCTTGTAGAACTGCAAGGTGGCTGACCCGCCCGCGCCGCCGGCCGGCGTCTGGTATTTGCCCGAGAGGGATGCGCCGTTTTGCGCTTCGGCGTTGCCGTCGGATGTGCCGAACGTGAGCTGGCCGTTGCCGACGGCCTGGTTCATCGAGGTGGTCTGGGAGACGAACGAGTCGCCGTTGAAGGTGTAGAAGTCGGCGATGGCGCTTTCGATCTTGCCGCGCAGCTCGGTCATCTGGCGCACCAACTGGGTCTGGATGGCGGCGTCGGCGCACAGGGCGTACTGCGCCCGCAGGTCGGCAAAGACGCTTTCCATGCGCGAGAGGATCTGGATGTTGGCGTAGGGCTCGGTGTCGGACAGCTTGTAGCGGCTGACGGTGACGCTGGTGGTGTAGGGCTTGCCGCCGCAGGCGTTGGCGGGGGCGCTTTCGGTGGTGTTGACGTAGCCGCGCAGCAGCTCGTCGGTCAGCTTGGTGCCGATGAGGTAGCCGGTGAAGTTCTCGCTGCCGCTGAAGCCGCTGCTGAGGATCGAGACGAGGTTGTTGGTGTTGGCCGACACCAGCTGCACGTTGACGGTGCCGTCGGACTCGGTTTTGCGCCGGGCTTCGGCATGGTGGAAGGCGGCGGCGGCCTTCCAGTGGCCGAGGGAGCCGGAGAGCGACGTGTCTAAGGTGAACTGGCTGCTTTCCGTGCTGGCCTTCCGGTTGCTGGTGATGTGCAGCGCGGTGACCTGCTGTGAGCGGGTGGTGTCCACGTTCAGCCAGTTGCCTTCCCTGAGCCGCCCCAGGTCGAAGATGGGGCGCAGGTTGTAGGTGGAGGCGGCCGTGTTGATGCTGGAGCCGACGGAGAGCGACTTGATGGTCTCGGGCGTGATGTCGGTGCCCCGGCCTGCGGCGAGCAGGAAGCGCTCGAAGTCTTCCTCGTCCATGTCGGCGTGCTCGGCCAGCGCGGGGTAGCGCGAGGCATGGGTGGGCGGCGCGTCGTCCGAGCCGCCGCCGCAACTGGCGAGCAGCAGCAGGCAGGCCAGCGCGGTGGGCAGCAGGGCGGGGAGCGTCTTGGTGTTGTGCATTGGAAT
Source organism: Simplicispira sp. 125 (assembly GCF_003096555.1). NCBI lineage: Bacteria > Pseudomonadati > Pseudomonadota > Betaproteobacteria > Burkholderiales > Comamonadaceae > Simplicispira > Simplicispira sp. 125. The sequence goes on from NZ_QEKM01000001.1 coordinate 3,370,414, forward strand.
GCTCTTTTTTCAATAGCTTCCAGCGCTTGAATGGCAAGCGCTGGAGCTGTTTTTGCCTAAATCTTCCTCAGGGCAGGTACTGCACCGGCACAGGGAAGCTCAGGTGGTTCTTGATGGCCGCCTCGTCGTTCTCGCGGCTCTGGTTGGGGTTGGCGCCGACGCACCAGGTGTCGGACTTGGGGTGCTTGTCGCCCCGAGGGGTCATGACGCTGCACGCGCTGCTGTCAACGATGCTGGCCCGATTGGGTGGGCAGTTGGCCAGCGCGCCGGTGCAGGCGGCGAACTTCTCCTTGACGAGCAAGGTATAGACGTTGTCCTGCGCGTCGGTGAAGCGCACCTTCATGGGGTACGAGGGCAGGGTGCCCACGCGGAAGCCCACGATGCGGTTGGCGTCGGGCATGAGCACGTCTTGCTTGACGTTGTTGCAGTCCGGGTCGCTGGCGTTTTGGCCCAGCGAGCAGGCCCCGTACTTCTTGAGCAGCGGCTTGTTCTCGGGCACGCGGTCGGCGGGGTTGCCCAGCAGCACGTCGAAGCCGTCGTGGTAGTTGAAGGCGCTGCCGTTCTCCAGCCCCTGCACGCCGCCCACGGTGAACACCAGGCCGTTGCCCAGCTCGCTCATGAAGCCCACGGCGTCATCCACCGAGAAGCCGTAGGCGCTCATGCCCAGGTCGTCGTGGATCAGCTTGACGTAGGGGTTGAAGGCGAGCTTGGGGTTGGCCTGGACGGCGGCCTGGCCGTAGTTGTATTGCAGGTCCTGGATGTACATGGCCTGCACGTAGGCGTGGTCGCGGCCGTGGGCCGTGGTGGCCCCCAGCTTGTTGTCGCCCGCGCCGCAGCCTTCGTTGTAGGGCACCCAGCCGTAGATGTGCTTGATGGCCTCCCAGTACTTGAACTCGGCGACGTGCGGCGGAATCTTGCCCGAGCCCTTGGGCTCGCCCGCGCATTGCTTGGCGTCGTACATCGCCAAATACTTCTTGTGGTTCTCGGCGAAGAAGTCCTTGACGAGGGCCAGCTTGTCGCGCATCTCCTGCGGGGCGGGGCAGTCTTGCGGGTACTTCTTGCTGGTGTATTGGGAAATGTCCTCGCTGCCCCAATCGACGCAGGCACCCCACAAATCCTGGATGTTCTGCACCGACTGGCCCCATTGCAGGCTGCGCTGCTCCTCGGGCGTGCATTGCTTGTCGAGGCACTTCTTCACCGTGAGCACGGGCGGGTTCTGGCCGTCCGGCGGCTGCACGGGCACGTCGGGGTCTTGAATCAGATAGCCGCCGCGCTGGGCAAAGATGTTGTAGCCGCCGGGCAGGCGCACTTCGCTCATGTTGTAAACGGGCCAGCCTTCGCCCAGGCCGTCCAGGAAGCTGTGCAGCGCCTTGCGGAAATCGGCGGGCTTTTGCACCGAGCCGCTGTAGCCGATGTAGGGGTTGTCCTTGGGGCCGATCGCCACGGGCATATAGACGTGATCGACGTAGGAGATGTTGTAGCCCACGTTGGCGGGCTTGAGCAGCCGCGCGGCCTGCCCTGCGGGGATGTCGGAATCGCCGAAGGTGTATTCGGACAGTTGCGCGAAGGCGTCCTCAGGGAACTGCACCGCGCTGGCGTACGTGGTCAGCGCGCAGGCCGTGCCCTGCGCCTGGCAGGTCACCTCAGCGGGGGTGGCTATGGATTTGTCCTCATCGTTGCGCAGGCGCTTGTTGCGGTCGGCCAGCAGCATGCGGCCGCCGTTCCACCAGGTGATGTACTGCCGGGGGCCGAGTTCGCTGTAGAGCGGCAGGGTGATGGTGACTTCGGAGCCGGGCGGAATGCCCTGGCCGTCGTTGACGTAGAGCTTGTAAACCACGTCGGTGGGCAGCGCCTCGGTGGTGCGCAGGCAGCCCTGCACCCACAGGTTCTCCGCATTGGTGCTGGTGGAGAGCACGGGGTAGATCTGCTCATCGGCGTTGTTGCGGATGGTGATGGTCTTGGGCGCGATCGTCACGTCCTGCATGTCGTAGTCCTTGCAGACGACGGAGCCTTTGGGCGCGCCCGCGCCCGGCGGGGGCGCGGTTTCGCCGCCGGGGCTGGAGCCGCCGCTGCCGCCGCAGCCCGCCAGGGCAAGCGCCGCCAGCAGGGCGATGTGGGAAGGTGATGGGGTGTTGTGCATTTCAGAGACTCCTCGTAGGTGTTATTGGCCATCGGGCACGCGCTCGAAAAGCCCGTGCGTCAGGTCTTCGGCGTAGAACTCGACCTGCATCCGCCCTGGGTCGCCTAGGCTGAACTGCACGGCTGAGACAGAGCCCGGCGGGGCGTTTTCGCCCTCCAGGTCGAAGGCGAACAGGTCGCCGTCGTGGTGGCGCAGGCGGTAGCGCGCCTGGGCGGGGCCGAGGACGAGGTCCAGCGCCGTGCCATCCGCGCCGAGAACCACCTGGGCATCGCCGTAATAGGCGTTGGCATAGCGCCCGGCATAGTGGGCCAGGGGCTGGGCTGGCGCGGGCGCTGCGGGTGCGGGCTGACCGGCCAGGCGGCCCAGCGGCCGGTACATCTCCTGCATCCTGGCTTGCATGGTGGCCAGCCAATCGGTGCTGGGCGCGCCGTCGGCCACGTCGCCCCAGGCCCGCTCGCCAAAGGCCAGCGCAATGGCCTCGGCCAGGCCGCGCGGCTGCGCGTTGGTGAGCACGGTGATGCCCAGCCCGGCCTGCGGCCACAGGATGAAGGCGGTGTGCGCGCCGAGCAGAAACGCGCCGGAGTGCGAGACGCTGGCGTGGCCGTGCGGGTCCGGCCCCACGTTGAAGCCGTAGCCGTAGGCGCCGCCGGGGCGCGCCGTCATGGCGGCTTGCAGCGCGGCGGGGTGGATGAGCTGCCGGCCCTGGTATTGGCCTTGCGCCAGCACCAGCGCCATCCAGCGCGCCATGTCGGCGGCGCTGGCGCTGGCACCGCCGGCGGGCGACTGCGCATCGGGCTGGCGCGGGGGCTGCTGCACGGTGTAGCGGGCGGGCTGCGCGCCGTAGCTGTCGTAGCCCAGGCCCGCCTGCACGTGGCCCCAGGCCCGGTTGGGCCGGGCGGCAAAGTCGGCGTAGCGCGAGCTGGCGTGGGCCATGCCCAGGGGCTGGTACAGGGCCTGGGCGGAGAGCGTGGCCCAGTCGGTGCCGCGCGCCTGGGCCAGCGCCTCTGCGGCGGCCGTCAGGCCGAAGTTGGTGTAGGCGTAGCTGCCGTAGGGGTTCAGGGCGGCGTGGCGCAGGCGCTGCAGGATGTCGCCGCGCGTGTAGCCCAGGTCTTCGAGATGGTCGCCCGCGTGGTCGGGCAGGCCGCTGCGGTGGGCGAACAGGTCGCCCAGGCTCAGGCGGGCGTTGTCCCGCGCTTCGGGGTAGGCCAGCGCGAAGCCGGGCAGCAGGCGCTGGATGGGGGTGTCCCAATCCACGCCAGGGCGCACTTGCTGGGACATTTGCGTGGCCATCACCGTGGCGGCGAGGGACTTGGATACCGAGGCGAGCTGGAATACCGTGTCCGCATCCACGGCCTCGCTGCCGTCCACCCGGCGCAGGCCAAAGCCCTTGGCGTACACCGTTCGGTCGCCATGCACCACTGAAACGGCCACGCCGGGCACACCAGTGCGCTCCATCCATTGCGGCACCAAGGTATCGAGCCGGGTGGCGGCCTCGCGCACCGTGCTGGTGTTGGGCACGTCGGCGCCGTTGCTGCCGCCGCAGGCCGCGATGGAAGCCGCCAGCAGCACGGCGGCAGCAAAACGGGAAAGGCGAAGTACCCGCATGGTCAGCCGCCGAACAACTCGTCCAGCCAGTCCATGGATACGGCAGCGGAATAGGCCAGGTTGCCGGTCTGGCAGTGGCCTTCGGCTCCCTCTTCGGCGGTAAAAACGTGGCGCGCGACGGGGCCGCCGACGGCACACAGGAAGTGCTCGCACTGGGCCAGAGGCTCTGCCCCCTCGCCGGTTCCGAGCAATGCCAGCGAGGGGCAGCGGATGTTGCACAGGCTGGCATCCTGAATCCGGAAGTCGCGCAGGCGCTGGTAGGCCTGGCGGAAACTGGTCTGGCCCAGGCGCACGATCAGGTTGCGCATCATCTCGCGCGTCTGCGGGGGAATGGCGCTGTCAGGGATGCGGTCGATATCTTCCAGCCGCACGTCCTCGGAATCGGGCAGTAGGGCCGGATCGAACCCCACGAACGAGGCCATGTAGGCGTGCAGATCGACGATGGGCGAGTTGGCGATGAGGGCGCGCACGCGCGGCTCGTGCGCGGCGATGCGGGTGGCGAAGTAGCCGCCGAAGCTGATGCCCATCAGCGCCACGCGGCGCGGGTCGGTCTCGCGGCGCGCCAGCACGTAGTCCAGCGCCAGGCGGCCCACGTGCTCGTATTCGGGGATGAAGGCCAGGCCGGGGTTAAAGCGCAGCGTGTCCATCTGCCCCGGGCCGGTGAACAGCAGCAGGTGGTAGCCGCGCTCCAGCGCCGCCAAGCCGTAGGACAGCCAGGTTTCCTCCAGCGTGCCGTCGTAGCCGCTGATGAGCAGCAGCGTCTTGCCGAGGCGCCCGGGCCGCTGGCCCTGCGGGCGGGGCGCGCGCACGTAGTACGCGGGCAGTTGCGCGCCGCCGAAGGGCAGAAAAACCTCCTCCACGTCCTGCCCGCGCACGGCGGCCAGGAAGCATTCACGGCTCTTGCGGCCCAGGCGCGTGTGCTCGGGCTCCAGCACACCGCAGTAGTACTCGGCGGCGCGGTAGCTGTTGCAGGCCACCAGGTATTGCCCGCGCGCGCTGATGGCATGGCCCCGCAGGGCGCGGGCCTGGGCGTCGGCCTCCTGGCGCTGGGCGGCTGCGCTGAACTCCGCCACCCAACTGGCCGGCACGCCGTCTTGTATGCGCCGCGCCAGCGCCAGGCATTCGCCCACCGCCGCGCCGCCGTAGCGCGCCGTGCCCAACTGACGCATCAACTGGAAGTCCATCTCGGCGTTGGCAAAGCCCGCCACGCGGGTGCTGCCGCGCTCCATCTTGTCGCCGGTCCGGGATTGCGCCCCCACCGGCAACGCCAGGCAGGCGGTGGCAGCGGCCATGAAGTGACGACGGCGCGGCAAGTGCAAAGACAGATCCTTCATGGCGTACTCCCAACTAGACGGTTGCTGGCGGTGCTTGGTCGGCCTCCTCGCCATGCAATTGCCATGTTGTGAAAAATTTTAATATTTCCCGTCAATCCATGGGTCGCCTCTTTTCTGTCAAATGCTGTCAAAACCTACCAATCAACAGTAATCGGTTGGTATATTTCTAAAAATCAATTTATTCGGTGCGAATAACACTTTGTCAAATGCGCCTCCCTAGTCACGTAGCTGTTGTTGAAGACCATGCCGGATTACTGGCGGATCTCGTGGAGTTCCTGGAACTGCGCGGCTTTTTGGTGCGCGGCTTCGACAATGCAGAGTGTTTTTTCTCTGTCTGGCCGACAGTGCATTTCGATTTGCTGTTACTGGACGTGGCATTGCCGGGTGCCAGCGGATTGGAAATTGCGCAACGGGTTCGGTCCCATGACGCGAACAACGCGACAGGCGTCGTCATGCTGACGGCGCTGGATGCCAATGACGATCAGGTGCTCGGCTTCAATGCGGGCGCCGACGTCTATCTTTCCAAGCGCAGTTCCCTGGATGTCATTGAAGCGGCCTGTCATGGCGTGCTGCGCCGTCTAGGGCGGCATGAGGCAAACCGCCCAGCCATCCCCGCCGAGCAGCTCTGGCGTCTTCACCCCAAAGACTGGCGGCTGAATACGCCCAATGGCATGGCGCTCGATCTGACCCATGCCGAGGTGCGATTGCTGTGCGCGCTGTGCAAAACGCCTGGCAAGGCCGTGACCCGAGAGGCTTTGCTGGTGCACCTGGACAAGCAGGAAACACCCTTCACCCTGCGCAACCTGGACAACACCGCCAGCCGCCTGCGGCGCAAGGTGCAAGCGGCTTCTGGGCTGGAACTGCCCCTGCGGCCCAGCTATGGAAAGGGCTACACCTTTGCCGCGCATTGCGAGCTGGCATCGTGAAGCGCGGCTGGCCCGGTTTACGGCTCCTGCTGTGCTGGCTGCCGCTGTGGTTGGCGATAACGGCGAGCGCCCACGCGGCCCCGGTTTCGCTGGAGGGGCGGCTGGAGCACTTCGCGGATGCGAGCGGGGCTCTGCCTTTTGAGGCGGTTTCGCAAGCGGATTTCGTCCGCTCGCACTTCGTGCGCCTGCCCGAGTTCCGCAGCCTCGGCTATGGCACGGACTCGCATTGGTTCCACGTCGAATTGGGGCCAGAAGACAGTGACCCCTCGCATCGCGTGCTCACCATCGGCTCGCCGGAGCTGGAAGCATTGGATGTCTGGGTGCAGCGCCAGGACGGCAGCTTCGAAGCACATGCGCTGGGCTATCACCGCACCTACGAAGGCCGCCCTCTGACGCGCTTGTCCGTGCTGCCGCTAGACACCTTCCCCGGCATGCACATCTATTTCCGCGTGCGCACCACCAATGCCATCAGCGTGTATGCCGAACTACTCCCCGCGGAGGCATTCACCAGCGGCGAGACCCGTGCCAACTTTTTCCACGGCCTGTACTTTGGCATCCTGCTCATTGCAGTGGCGCTGTATGCCATTCTCGGGGCGCGATTGCGCGACGCGGTGATGGCCGCCTATGCGGGCTACGTGGCATCGCAACTGCTATTCCACCTGGGTGCGACGGGCTATCTGCCCGTGCTGCTCGCGGGCCGGTCGGCCTGGCTCATGGACGCGCTGCCCCGCATCGGCTGGCTGGGCGCGGCTGCGTTCATCGTGCTGATGTGGGATCGGCTGATCCAGCTAAAAGCCACCCATCCGCGCATCCACCGCCTGTACCTGTTCACGGTCGCCTTGAACCTGGTCTTGCTTTTCTTCGCGCTGCAGCCGTCGCTGGTGACGAGCACGGTGCTGCTGGTCGTGAAGTCGGCGAATTACCTCAATGTACTGAACTTCGTGATCGCCATGGGCCTGCTGGTGCAATCCTGGCGACGCGACCGCCGTGCCGAGTGGATGATCTACCTGATCGCGTTCGTCATCCCCGCGCTCGGCGCACTGGTCAACACGATGACCAACCAAGGCCTGCTGCCCTGGAATGCCGAGACGGCCCACTTCTACCAGATCGCCGCGCTGGTGCATGTCCTGGTCATGAGCTATGGGCTGGCGATGCGCCTGCGCCAGTTGCAGCAGGACAAAGCCGCGGCGGAGCAGGAGATCGCTATCGTCACCCAGCGGGCCCAACAGCAGCGGCACTTCGTCGCCATGCTCTCCCATGAATTCGGCAACCCGCTGGCGGCGATTGACCGCGCCGCGCAGATGTTGCAGCTCAACTCGCCGCACATGCCGCCGAAGGACGCGCAGAGGTTGACGCTGATTCGCGGCAACGCGGCGACGCTGTCCGGCTTCGTCGAACGTTTTCTCATGACCGAGGCCCTGGACAATGGCGCCCTGTCGCTGTCGCGCACGCCATGCCGCATTCGCCAGATGCTGGAGGACACCATTCGCCAGCAGCCTGCAGACCTTCGTTCGCGCATTCGTCTGCAGGAATTTTCTGAAGGCACGTTCGAGGTGGACAGCACCTTGATCGGCGTTGCGATCGGTAATTTGCTCACCAACGCCTTGCGTTATTCGCCTCCCGACAGTCCGGTCGAAATCGCTGCCATCCGGGACGACACTGGGTTGCGCATTCGCGTTGCCGATCATGGCCCTGGCCTGGATGCCGACGAACTGGACAAGCTGGGGGCGCCATACTTCCGTGGCGCTGCGGCGTTGGGCAAGAAGGGCAGCGGGCTGGGCTATCACTTCACCCGGCGCATCGTGGAGGCCCACGGAGGCACACTGACGGCCCGATCCGGCACGGATGCAGGGTTGAAAGTGGAGATTTTTCTGCCTCGTTGAATCCTTATTTCTCCTTTGGCAAAGCATCACGATACCCCTGGCTGGCGACCGAGATTCCACGACACGCTGCCACCGCGCACGGTGGCGGCGAGCTGCTGGCCCAGGCGCTGTTCGATCACGGGTTTCCATGGCACCAGGCTGAACCCCATGCCGTCATCGAGCATCACGTAGCGCCCGCTGGCGAGCATGACGCTGCGGCGGTAGATGCCGGCCACGCGCTGGCCGTCCGCGACGAGCTGATGCTCCAGGCCGGTTTCCGCCGCTATGTCCTTGGCGGCCTGGGCCAGTTCGCGGTTGCGCAGCGTGCCCAGCAGGTTGCGCGCCAGGATCACACGCTGCCCGCGCCGCTCGACCAGGCCCTGTTCGGCGAGGAAGTCGGCGCGCTGCTGCATCGCCTGCTTCGCTTCGCTGCCAAAACCCAGATCGCCCAGGCCCTGGCCACCGCCAATCAACTGCTGATCCAGCCAGGTGGCCCCGATCACGCGGGCCTGTCGCTCGATGGGCAGGTGCGATTTCAGCTCCACGGCCACGCCTCCCAGGCGCTGCGCGTCGTAGCTCCGGCCCTGCTCGGGCAGGTCGCCCGGCACCTTCCATAGACCCTCGGCCACGCGCTCCACGATGCCCGCCCGGCGCAGAGCCTCCAAGCGCCGGACATGGGTCGCCACGACCTCGGGCTGGCCCTTGGCGATGGCGAGGTGGTGGTCGGTGCGGTACAGCCCGTCAGTCGCCAATGCGGCGATGATCTGGTCGGCCTTGCGCAGGTCGGTGGAGCCCTTCACTTCCACCACGGCGCCCACGGGGTACTGTGCCAATTCAGTCTTGGGCGGCAGTGCCACATAGTGGGCCTTGCCATCAACGCCATCGACCACCAGATAGCCCCGGTCGTAAAGCTCGTCGGCCAGCCCTTTGCCCGCCACGCGGCCGACGATAGTGCGGCCATCATCACCGGGTTGGAACACGGTCAGCTCGCGCTGCCGTCCGCCCATCGCGCGTTGCATGGTGCGGATGATGTCACCGCGCTCGCCTAGGGCGCGCAGGGTCTTCTCTGCATCAGCATGCACGGCCCAGATGCTGGGCTGGGTTTCCGTCGCCAGGCCCATGCGCTGCAAGCGTTGCAGGCGGCCTACCAGCAACAGGCGCTGGCTGCGCAGCCTGGGATCGTCGAAGCGTTCGACCTTGACCATGCCATTCACCGCCTCGCGCTGCAACGTGCGATCCAGGCTCGTCCAGTGCTCTTGCTCCACTTCTCGGGCCAGGCCGCGCTGGATCTCCAGCTCGCTGCGCGGCCCCAGCCATTCGGTCGCCAGCTCCATGGCCCGCTCGCGCATGCCGCGGGTGATGTACTGCTGCGAGATGATGAGATCCTTGCCCGTGTCATCCTTGCCGCGCAGCACGACGTGGGTATGCGGGTTGTCGGTGTTCCAGTGATCCACGGCCACCCAGTCCAGCCGGGTTCCCAGGTCGGCTTCCATGCGCTGCATCAGGTGGCGGGTGTAGGTACGCAGGTCTTCGAGCTGCTCCGCATCCTCGGGCGAGACTATGAAGCGGAACTGGTGGCGATCGCCCCGGCCCCGCTCCTCGAAGGCTGCGGTATCCGCCTCGTCGGTCGTCGGGCCGTAGGCATGGCTTGGCTCGCCGCTGCGGCCTACCAGGCTGCAGAAATACTCCCCACCATCACTCCTCAGTTGACGCGCTGCCCGGACAATCGAGGCACCCCACCAACCAGACAGACGAGCCAGACATGCGCGGAGCTGATACCTTCACCGAGAGCCTATTCACCATGCGCCACCTCGATGATTTCGTTCCCGCCGATCACCCCCTGCGCGTGATCCGTGTGATGGTCAACAAAGCCCTGACCCACATGGATGAGCTGTTTGCCCGGATGTATGCGGCTGACATCAAAGGCGGACGCCCCAGCATTGCCCCCGAGAAACTGCTGCGCGCCATGCTCATTCAGGTGCTCTACAGCGTGCGCTCGGAGCGCCAGCTCATGGAACAGACCCAGTACAACCTTCTGTTTCGCTGGTTCATTGGCCTGGCCATGGACGATGCCGTTTGGGTGCCCACCGTCTTCAGCAAAAACCGCGAACGCCTGATCGAGCACGATGCGGTCATCGAGTTCTTCAATCAGATCGTGCAACAAGCCCAGGAACAGGAACTGCTCTCGGGCGAGCACTTCAGCGTGGATGGCACCCTGATCCAGGCCTGGGCGGGCCACAAGAGCTTTGTGCGCAAAGACCGCCAGGGCGACGACGATACCGACGCGGGCAACTTCAAAGACCAAAAGCGCAGCAACGACACCCATGAATCCACCACGGACGGGGATGCACGGCTGTACCGCAAGGGCAAGACTGCCAGCGAACTGCGCTTCATGGGCCACACACTCACCGACAACCGCCACGACCTGGTGGTCAGCGCCGTGGTCACCCAAGCTGACGGGTATGCAGAGCGTGAAGCGGCCAAGGCCATGATCAACGATGCGCGCCAGGCCCTGCCAAGCGATGAGCCCGTCACGATCACGCTGGGCGCGGACAAAGGCTACGACGCCAAGGAATTCATCCAAGCCCTGCAGGAGATGAACGTGCTGCCCCATGTGGCGCAGAACAAGTCAGGGCGTCAATCGGCGGTTCCTGACAGGATCGCGGGCAGCGAAGGCTACGCCATCTCCCAGCAAAAGAGAAAGCTGATCGAACAAGGCTTTGGCTGGGCCAAGACGGTGGGGCACATGCGCCAGGTGCTGGTGCGCGGGATCAAGAAGGTGGACCAGATGTTTGTGCTGACGATGGCGGGCTACAACCTCACGCGGTTGCGCAGCCTGGGGCAAATCCGTCTGCAGGGGCAGATGTGAAGGCAAAAGGGGCAAAAAAACCGTGCTTTGCGACTGAAAGCAGGCGATTTTGAGGGGTTGACTTTCAGGATACGGAAAAATGCGGCTACAGCCGCTGAACAGGTTCGGACGCTGGGGAGTATTTCAGCAGCCTGCTAAGGTCTGCAAGCCAAAACTGATGTTGGATGCATTCCGCAAGAGAGCGCTGTGTGCGGTGCTGTCGATATTAGGCTGTGGAATGCGTCGTCGGTGAGTTTACGACTTTAGCGTGCGCGCTCCACGGCAGAGCAGGGCGCAAGGGCGCGTGGATGCTAGTTCGCTGTTTACGACTTTATTTGGCGCGAATAACTATTCTGGGTAATTAAAGTCGTAAACACGCAAATAAAGTCGTAAACAAGCCATCAGCATTCATGCGGATTTGCGGGGTGGTTATTTGTAACGGTAAAGTCGTAAACTCGAATTCAACAAGTAGAGAAGAGCTAGATTTGCGGAGCTGACCTCGGCCCGGTAAGAACTTGTTGCTATATAAAGAAGAGCGCTAGCTTTGAGCGCTCTTTTTTTGCGAGAACTTCTTGAGGTTCGAGCAGGCCCTACATGCCGCAATGACTGCAAGAGGCTGGTTGCGGAAGTTCGACACCTGCGAGCTAGACATCTGCACGAAAGCTGATTGCAGTCATTCGCGACCGGTTCGGCTTAGACAAGCGTACCGACGTTTAGACGTTACCCTCCCGAACCTATGAGCCCATCTGACGCAACGTGACATTCGCCCCTTACCTCTGCTATACCCACTCTGTTTGCCGATTCACAACGCGAACTGCGGACCGACGCCGCAACAATCGAGCGAGCAAGGAGCGCGAAACAGAATGAGCGATTGGGATTTTCTTCACGACATGCACGACCGTGGGTACAGCGCCGACGACATAGCGGATGCTGCGGCCTGCGGCTATGCACCTTGGGAAGCGAAGTACATCGACCGGCAGTGGGCCGAGGAGCAACTTGAGGGCGAGCCAGAGGACACCGCCGCCTCGATTCAACCTGTAAGAAGCAGGGAAGGCTTTCCGTTCAGCATCCTGAAGCAGAAGGAAATCTTCCAAGACTTGGTCGAATGCGCGACGCGCCATTTCGACAACACTGGCCGATACCTCCAGGTCTGGGGCGAACTCGGCGAAATCTATGCGGAGATCAAGTTTGGGCTTCGCCGCCATGCGACCCACGCCCCCGGCTCGGACGGAACGATTGACGGCAAGCGTGTTGAGGTGAAGACTATTTCCCCCGAGAAGACCAGCGATCACGTATTGGTCAAGACCCAGGGCAACTTTGAGAAGCTGCTGATCGTCCGCATTGATCGGGAGTTCCAGTTCCAAGGCAAGCTCATTGACCGCAGCGAGCTTTCGGGCGGCGCGGGCAAGTACCTCAAAGCGCGGCTTCCCTGACGTTCTATTGGGTGTGGGCCGCATTAAGGTCATGTCCATCTGCTGTATCCGGCGGGTCGAAGGCTGACTTCGTGCCACTGCTCCGCCTTATGCAGTCGGCAGGTGCTAAGTACCCGAATCGGATTAGCGAAGCCCACTTGGTGGGTCTTTTTTTTAAGGCCGTTTGCTCGGCTGAGCCCATTCGACGTTGGAGGCTCTAGCCCCACCACTTTATGGTGTAGCCGCAGGCCTTCAACTCCTTCGACACTTCGGTCTTCCAACCGCCGAATTGGTCGAGTCCAACGTACACAACGCCACTGATGTCGTTGGGCGTTTCTATCTCGCCCTTGACCAGCGCGCATACGTTTTCTCGACCAAGCTTCGCCATCAGGTACCCATGCTCGAACACAACATTCTGACGAGCTCGGTTCTTAGGAGGAATTTCTGATTCGTGAACGCCGCGCCCGTGGTCGCACGCGGTGTAGAGGACCAGGGCAAAGTCCGCATCATTGGTGTAGCGCTCAATCTTCTCAATGATCGTCATGCCTGAACTCGCCTGTTCATGCAGGATGATCGGCTCAAGCCCTAGGTCCGAAACGAAGCGTGCCACTTCCTGCTTTGCTTCGTTATCGCGGCCATGCACGATGAAGACTTTTCGCTTGTTCCGCGTGACGGGCGCGGCTACCGGTAAAGAACCTGGGGATCGCATGAACACTGGCGTAGCAGCGTGTTCGGGTGCTGCCGTCTGCTGTCCAAACTCCAAGGAGTCCAGCAAGGGGGTGAACTCTTTCGAAATGTACGTTCGCCGCTCTGCGTAGGTCTTGAATTTTGGCTGGATGAAATTCCAAAAAGAACTCAAGTCGCGATTTGTCCGGACAAATGGCGGAACCAAGTGTGCGGTATCAGACAAGGACAAAAGCTCCTGCCTGAGGGTGGCATATTCATTATTGTCCGCATTTCCGCCGGTAGCGTGGGAGCTCAGCAACGTGGCCAAATAATTGGCCTTCTCAAATGGGGTGTGCAGGAATTCTATGCTCATGGTTTATTGTCGCTGAGATTGTTGGCGCCACTTGAATTCTGACCCACCCTGCCGATCCAATATTGACCCAGGGCGGATTGCTGAATTTGGAATCAGCAACTGTGGATAAGTGTAGCCAGTAGCCCGTTTAGAACGGTTCGTCTGGCTCTGCTGATGCCGGTGCAGTTATGCTGCCTTTGCGTGCACTCTCTCTGGCCTTGATGCGTGACTTCGCCGCCAGGGTGCTGTGGCGGAAGCGGTGGGACTCATTTCCGGTCTCCACGATATGGCAGTGATGGGTCAAACGGTCCAGGAGCGCTGTGGTCATCTTGGCGTCCCCGAACACCGCCGACCATTCCGAGAAGCTCAGGTTGGTCGTGATCACCACGCTGGTGTGCTCGTACAGCTTGGAGAGCAGATGGAACAGCAGGGCGCCACCGGCCTGGCTGAAGGGCAGGTACCCCAGCTCATCCAGAATCACCAGGTCCAGGCGCGACAGCGCCAGTGCGATGCGCCCAGCCTTGCCCTCGCGCTTCTCCTTCTCCAGTTCGTTGACCAGATCCACCGTGGAATAGAAGCGCACCCGCTTGCCCTTGGCTGCAATGCCCGCCACTCCGATGGCTGTGGCCAGGTGCGTCTTGCCCGTGCCCGGCCCACCAATGAGCACCACGTTCTGTGCCGTCTCGGTGAACTCCAGCGTACTCAGTTGCTTGACCAACTTGTGGTCTATCTTGGAGGCCTCGAAGTCAAAGCCTGCCAGGTCCCGGTGTAGCGGGAACTTGGCCGCCTTCATCTGGTGGCGCACCGAGGCAAAGGCCCGCTGTGCGTGCTCTGCCTGCAGCAGGTGCTCAATCAACCAGCGCGAGGTCTGTATGCCCACATCACTGCTTTGTCCCTCTGCAGTGGTCAACTCGACCCAGGCGCCGGCCATGCCGTTCAGGCGGAGTTCCTTGAATTGAGCAGCAATATCACGCATGGCTCACGCCCTCCATGGCGTCGCCACGCAGGCTGTCGTAGCGCCCGGTGTCGGCCAGTGGTGCCTCCTTGAGATCCAGGGTGCTCTCTATGTTGGGAGGAGGCTCTGGCGCATCAAGCCGAGCCAATACGTTGAGAACGTGCTCGGTGCTGAGCGCGCCCGATTCGATCACCAACTCCACCGCCACCAGCACCGCTTCCAGTCCGTGGCTGGACACGCAGTTGAGCACCTGCGCCATGGTCTTTTCACCGCCCTCATGGCGCATCAAGCCTTGTCGCAATCGCTGCAAAGGCGTCGGCATGTCTGCAAAGGGCGCGCCATTTCTCAGGGCACCAGACTTGCGCTGAATCAGCGCAATGTAGTGCTGCCAGTCGTAGCAGATGTGGCCCCGGTTGGGCAGCCTCTCGTGCCGTGCCACGATCATTTCGTCGCTGGCGATCTCCACCCGGCCGGGGTACAGCCGGGTGCTCACGCGCTGGCCTGCCAATTCGCACGGCACCGAGTAGCGGTTGCGCGCCACCGCCACCAGGCAAGTGCTCGACACCTTGGCTGAGCGCTCCACATAGCCATCAAAGGCTGTCGGCATGGGCATCAGTTCCGCGCGCTCCTGCTCCAGCATCTCGGCCACGCTGAACGCCTTGTACTCTGGGTGGCGCACCTCCTCCCACAGACTGCGGCAGCGTGCGCCCAGCCAAACATTGAGCTCGGCAAAGCTGCCAAACTTCTGCTGCTGCGCCTCCAGCCAGATGCGCCTGCGGCTGTCCTGCACGTTCTTCTCCACCACGCCTTTCTCCCAGCCGCTGGCTACGTTGCAGAAGTCGGCATCGAATAGGTAATGTGCGCACATCACGGCAAAGCGTGCGTTGACGATGCGGCCCTTGCCACCTTGTCCGCCTTTGCCGCGCGGGACCTTGTCCACGGCCGTCTTCATGTTGTCGTAAATACCCCGGCGAGCCACGCCACCGAGCGCCGCAAAGGAACGGGTGTGGGCGTCAAACAGCATCTCGTGACCCTGGCTGGGGTAGGCCACCAGCCAGAATGCGCGGCTGGCGCACAGCTTCATGTGCGACACCTGCATGCGGTGGTAGATACCGCCCACCACCAAGCCCTCTTCGCTCCAGTCGAACTGGAACGCCTCGCCCATCTCGAACTTCAGTGGCACGAACGCCCGGGCGTCCTTGCCAGCGTCGACGCGCCAGGCCCGGATAAAGTCCGTGACGCGGGTGTACCCACCCTCATATCCGCTGGTCTTGATTTGCGCAAACAAGGCGCGTGCCGTGCGACGGTTCTGCTTGGGTCGATGCGCATCGGCCTTGAGCGACTGCTCCAGTTCGGCCACATACGCATTGAGCTTGTTGAAGCCCGCCGTGCGGCTGTAGACGGGCTCCTTCACCTCCTCTGGCTTCCTCAGCCAGCTTCGCACCGTGTTGCGCGATAGGCCCGTGCGCTTGGCTGCCCAACCGGGGCCACATCTGCTACGACTGGCAGCACTACATTGCGCTGATTCAGCGCAAGTCTGGTGCCCTGAGAAATGGCGCGCCCTTTGCAGACATGCCGACGCCTTTGCAGCGATTGCGACAAGGCTTGATGCGCCATGAGGGCGGTGAAAAGACCATGGCGCAGGTGCTCAACTGCGTGTCCAGCCACGGACTGGAAGCGGTGCTGGTGGCGGTGGAGTTGGTGATCGAATCGGGCGCGCTCAGCACCGAGCACGTTCTCAACGTATTGGCTCGGCTTGATGCGCCAGAGCCTCCTCCCAACATAGAGAGCACCCTGGATCTCAAGGAGGCACCACTGGCCGACACCGGGCGCTACGACAGCCTGCGTGGCGACGCCATGGAGGGCGTGAGCCATGCGTGATATTGCTGCTCAATTCAAGGAACTCCGCCTGAACGGCATGGCCGGCGCCTGGGTCGAGTTGACCACTGCAGAGGGACAAAGCAGTGATGTGGGCATACAGACCTCGCGCTGGTTGATTGAGCACCTGCTGCAGGCAGAGCACGCACAGCGGGCCTTTGCCTCGGTGCGCCACCAGATGAAGGCGGCCAAGTTCCCGCTACACCGGGACCTGGCAGGCTTTGACTTCGAGGCCTCCAAGATAGACCACAAGTTGGTCAAGCAACTGAGTACGCTGGAGTTCACCGAGACGGCACAGAACGTGGTGCTCATTGGTGGGCCGGGCACGGGCAAGACGCACCTGGCCACAGCCATCGGAGTGGCGGGCATTGCAGCCAAGGGCAAGCGGGTGCGCTTCTATTCCACGGTGGATCTGGTCAACGAACTGGAGAAGGAGAAGCGCGAGGGCAAGGCTGGGCGCATCGCACTGGCGCTGTCGCGCCTGGACCTGGTGATTCTGGATGAGCTGGGGTACCTGCCCTTCAGCCAGGCCGGTGGCGCCCTGCTGTTCCATCTGCTCTCCAAGCTGTACGAGCACACCAGCGTGGTGATCACGACCAACCTGAGCTTCTCGGAATGGTCGGCGGTGTTCGGGGACGCCAAGATGACCACAGCGCTCCTGGACCGTTTGACCCATCACTGCCATATCGTGGAGACCGGAAATGAGTCCCACCGCTTCCGCCACAGCACCCTGGCGGCGAAGTCACGCATCAAGGCCAGAGAGAGTGCACGCAAAGGCAGCATAACTGCACCGGCATCAGCAGAGCCAGACGAACCGTTCTAAACGGGCTACTGGCTACACTTATCCACAGTTGCTGATTCCAAATTCAGCAATCCGCCCTGGGTCAATATTGGATCGGCAGGGTGGGTCAGAATTCAAGTGGCGCCAACAGGCTGGCCTCAGTCCTGTCGCCAAAACCTGGTCGCATGCGATGGAACTATGGGCTTGTCAAACCCCGAAGTACAACGCGAACTCAAAGAGAAATTGCACAGCTGCTTTATGAATTTCTCAGCCAAACCTCGTAGTTGCTAGAGGCAAGCAGTTGGCGAAGTGACGGCAGCCCGGGCGTGTCCGAATTTTTGTGTAAACGGTTCGGACTTCAGTTGATGGAGATGCGGTCTCCGAACTGAATGGTAAATCGGGTCAGGGCAGCTTTCCAATCCCGGATGGGCATGGTGAACCGCCCCGGGGCGGTTCACACCCACCGGGCTACTCATAACGGCGCACTGTGCATAACGACTCAAAACGGTCGCTCAAACGAATAAAAATTCAGGGGACTTCTCGGTCAGATTTCCGCAGATTGCCGCCGAAACACCGTTGCACCTGCCAATGGGCTTCGGTTCGAGGCTCGACGGCGTCTAGATCAACCGGGTCGATTCACCATAGAGCGTAGGGCGGCACTTCAATGTCAATATCTTGTTGAGTGCCACGCGACCCCGTTTTCGTCCATCGTGACTTCTATGGTGGCCTGTGCGATGAGAAAGTTTATGCAAGCAACTGCCTCACCTGTTGCCAGGCTCAGTTGCTGCGCATCCTGTTCTCCGATGGAGCGATGAAAGAGTGCAGCGAACGTATCGATGATCCGTTGAGGCCCGGTAGTCAATGTCTGACGTAACCGATTCAGTGCACTATTTTGGCCTGACCTGAGCGAGTCAAGGCGTTCATGCAGTCCATAAAAGGGCTCGTTGTGAGAGGGGAGTACCAACACATCGTTGGGAACATCCCTCATTAGTTTGTCGAGCCCTTCGTACCACTCCTTCAGCGGATTGGCCTGTGGCTCGCTGGCGAACACCGAAACATTCGACGAAATCTTCGGTAGCACCTGGTCGCCGGAGATCAGCAGTTTCAAGTCGGGGCAGTACAGAGAGGCATGTTCTGGTGAGTGGCCGCCGGTGGTGATGATCCGCCAGCCATATTTACCCAACTGGACGTGGTCGCCGTCCTGCAACCGTCGGTAGCTGTCAGGCAGAGCGTGGATATGTTTACCAAAGCTGCCGAAGCGACTGCGGTAGCTTTCAATGGCTGCCTCCGACCAGCCGGCGCATCTATTGAAGAGCACGCCGTCGGGCGGGGCTTCGCGGTTCGTGTCGGCATGCATCACGCGGCAGGTCAGGTACTCCAGCCGGCTCATGTGCAGCGGCACACCAAAGCGACGCGTGAACCAACCAGCCAAGCCGATGTGGTCTGGGTGCATGTGTGTGGCGAAAACGCCTTGGAGTGGCCGTGCCAGCGGCCCGTGCGCCATGAGGGCCAGCCAGTCGGCCACGGTGTCGGGGTTATTCAGGCCGGTATCTACCAGCACCCAGCCATCATGGGTATCTATGGCCCATACATTGATGTGGTCGAGTCGGAATGGCATCGACAGTCGGATCCAGCGTACGCCCGGGGCGATCTCGACCCAGTGTCGTGACGATGGTGGCTTGAATGGATAAATAAGTGGATTGGCTGCGAGTTCAATCATTGCTATCGTTTCATGAGGTAAGCGACGGTATAGCCACTAGGTGCATCAGACCAATGGCTTTTTAGAATTTCACTGCTTGTTGTCAACCAGCAAGGGTGCGTCAATGGGCATATCTTCTTGGATTACCCACTCGACTGAGTCGAGCCTCAGGCGGGTCAATTGCCTGAACACTTCGATCAAATCGCTTTGCGTGGCGTAGTGAGAAGCCCCTGGCGTTAGCACCGCGCGCAAGGTTGCAGTTTCCCGATGCTGCTTTTTTTCAACGATGATCTGGGCACGTTCTATAGCCGGGATCCGGATGATCAGCTCTTCCACGTTGCGTGGATAGATGAAAATTTCGCGTACTTTGACACCTTGGCCCACTCGGCCTTGCAACAAACTGATTCGTTCGACGAGACCATCCGGGGAATGGGCCAGCGCTTGCGCCACATCGCCTGTGCCAAAGCGGACCAGAGGCCAACCGCTGTCCAGCGTGGTGACCACTATCTGGCCGGGTTCGCCCGGCGGAAGGGGTGCGCCGGTGTGCGGGTCGCAGATCTGGACGAGCCGGTCAGGCTGGACCGTGTAGCCCAGTTGTCCTAGTTCCTCGTAAGCAATCAGCCCGAAGTCGCCGGTGGCATAAGCCGAGAACGTGCGGATTGCGTATTTCTGCTCCAATGCGCGGCGCTTGCCCATCCAGTCACCCAGTTCGCCGCCCAGCATTGCGGAGCGGACCTTCCATTGAGAAGGCAGGTCGTAGCCCATGCGCTCAAGCGTTTCGACCAAGGTCACGAAGAAGGAGGTGGAGGAGCAAATGCAGGTGATGCCCAGTTCCATGATGAGCTGCGCTTGTTGCTCGGCGCCGCCGGGCCCGCAGGGAATGAGCGTCGCCCCGGTGGCAGCAATGCCCGCATCTAGCAATAGGCCGGCTGGAACAAGATGGTAGGACCAGGTGTTGAGTACACGGTCACCGGGGCCGATTCCCGCCTGCCTGAACACATGCGAGAAGCCCTTGCCAGTGTCTTCGTCGAAAGAATGGGGTTCATAGACGGGGCCTGGGGAGACATAAATGCGGCGGATAGATGTGTCGTCGGCAGCGAGAAACCCACCGAATGGCGGTGACTGGCGCTGCTTATCAAGCAGTGAATCCTTACTTGTGACGGCGAGCCGTGCAAGGTCGGCAGGGCCTTGGAGATCCTGCGGCGTCATCATTGCAAGCTGATAGACCGCGCGGATGGCCGGGGCGCGGTCGTAGGCGAATTGCTGCGAAGCACGCAGTAGTCTGAATCGATCGGTGGTGGGTAACGTATGCATGGCGTTGCCGTCCTAGTGGCCCGTGAAGCGCGGGGTGCGTTTTTCGTTGAATGCGGCCAGGCCTTCGTGGAGATCGGCGCTGTGGGAATGCACTTCAGAGGCCAGAAGCTCCAATCGCAGGGCGGTGTCTAGAGGCTGTTGCAAACCATCGTCGACCAGCGTTTTCATGCGGCGCAGGCCAAGGGGGCTCTTCGTGGCAATTTTGTCGGCCACGGCTTGTGCAACGCTTTCGAGCTGGTCGTCGTCCACCACTTGGTTGACGAGGCCCGCTTCCACAAGATCTGCCGCGTCCACGAAGTCACCCGTGAAGAGAAGGTACTTGGCGCGTGTGGGGCCAATGACCCGCGGCAGGCGCACCGACCCCCCCCCTCCGGGGATCAGGCCGTAGTTGGCATGTGCGTCGCCAATTTTGGCGCTCCTTGCCGCCAGCACTAGATCACAGCACAGCACCAGTTCGAGCCCGCCCGCCAGAGTTATGCCGTTCAGGGCGGCGATCACGGGTTTTGGAAAGCGGTCAATCCGGTTCATGGTGGACAGTACGCTGTCCAGAAAGCCACTGGTGCCACTTTCGCCCGCTTGCGTCTTGACGTACTTGAGGTCGGCGCCCGCGCAGAAGGCCCGTCCAGTGCCCGTCAATACGACGGATATCACGTCTCCGCGGCTCTGTGCTTCGTTGAGTGCGTGGTCTATTCCCCGAAGCACCGCCGGGGTCAGCGAGTTCATTGCATCAGGTCGGTTCAGGCGAATCCACATGGTGCCTTTTCGTACGTCTGTAATCACAACCGGTGTCGACATCAGGGGTTCCTTGCTGGCTTGCGTGTTCATGGATCGATTCTGCTTTTGCCTCTGTTTTGAGGGACATGGGGTTTTCCATTACCCATAAGTTAAAAATTCTACCCTAAAGTAAAACAATTAAACAAATGGAGTTCTTCATGCGAAGTAAGAGCAGCCCGCTCATGTTCCCGCTATCGGGTATCAAGATCGTCGAGTTCGAGGGGATCGGCCCAGGGCCCTTAGCTGGGTTCATGTTGATGCAGATGGGCGCTGACGTTACTGTGGTCGGGCGGCCAGGTGCGAGCGCATTGCCTGATGAGCTCACTCCGAAGGACGGGGCGCTCTTGTCGCGCGGCAAACGACGCGTCACATTGAATCTCAAGAACGACGAGGACAAGGCGCGGGCGCTGGACATGGTCGCGCAAAGCGACGGGTTGATTGAGGGCAACCGCCCGGGTGTGATGGAGCGCCTGGGTTTGGGTCCCGATGTATGTGGTGAATACAACCCGCGGCTTGTGTATGGGCGCATGACGGGCTGGGGGCAGGATGGGCCGCTGGCTCAGGCCGCCGGGCACGACATGAACTATGTCGCTCTCACTGGGCTCATGTCGATCACCGAGCAACCGGGACACCCTCCCATGCTTCCACCCACAGTGGTTGGGGATGCTGCCGGCGCCCTCGGGTTTGCATTTGGCATGGTGTCGGCGTTGCTAGGCGCGCGGGATAAGGGCCAGGGCTGCGTGGTTGACGGCGCCATCATTGATGTGTTGGCAATGCTGTCGCCGCTCGTGCAACTGATTCGTCAAGGTGGCGGATTGGAAGGCAGCGAACCCAGTGTCTTCCATGACTCACCCTTCTACGACCGCTATCTGTGCAGCGATGGGCGATACATCACGGTCGGTGCAATCGAGCCACAGTTCTATGCATTGCTGTTGACGCAATTGCAGCTGACGGATGTCGACCCCGCACGGCAAATGGACAAGACTTTGTGGCCGTCTCTCAAGGCGCGGATTGCGCAGCGCTTTGCTTCCCAACCTAGTACGTACTGGAATGCACTGAT
Source organism: Simplicispira sp. 125 (assembly GCF_003096555.1). Taxonomy (NCBI): domain Bacteria; kingdom Pseudomonadati; phylum Pseudomonadota; class Betaproteobacteria; order Burkholderiales; family Comamonadaceae; genus Simplicispira; species Simplicispira sp. 125. The sequence continues at coordinate 3,392,020 of NZ_QEKM01000001.1, forward strand.
GGAAGGCACTGACAGTTGCTTTGCGCCGGTGCTCACCATGGCCGAAGCCGCCGCTCATCCCCACAACGTGGCTCGTGGTTTGTACAGCGTGACTGAGCAGGGCGATATTGAGACTGCGCGGGGCATGCGATTCCTGCCGCTTTGCTGAGCCGCGAATGTGATACCAAGGGTAATCCCTGGCAAGCAGTTGAGAATTTTACTGTACAGTAAAAACATCTTACGCAAAGTAATTTATTTGACTTTCATGGATCAAGAAGATCCGCCACGGAGAAATGCGATGGAAGATATCTATGTGGTTGGTGTGGGGATGACGCCATTCGGACGGCATCTGGACAAAGACATCAAGGCGCTCACACGCGAGGCCACGGCGGCTGCTTTGGCGGACGCGGGATTGGAAAAAGAAGACTTGGAAGCGGCCTTTTTTGGGAACACTTCCCAGGGGCATATGGATGGCCAGCACATGATTCGTGGGCAAATTGCGCTGCGGGCCATGGGGATTGGGCGCATTCCGGTGGTGAACGTCGAAAACGCTTGTGCAAGCGGCTCGTCGGCGTTCGTTCTAGCCTGCAATCACCTCAAGTCGGGTGCTGGCGATGTCGCTTTGGCTGTTGGTGCAGAGAAGATGTTCTCATCCGACAAGCTCAAGATGTTCTCGGTGTTTGACAGTGCCTGGGATCTCTCGCGTGCAGAAGAGATTCGTGGGGAGTTGATGAAGATGGGGCGCGACGTGGCGGTGCCCGAGGGGAGTACCTCACCCAGGCCGTACAGCGTTTTCATGGACGTGTATGCGGCGTTTGCACGATCGCACATGCGCACTTTCGGGACGACGCAGCGCCAGTTAGCCGCCGTTTCGTCCAAGAACCACGCGCACTCCATGCACAACCCGCTGTCGCAGTACCGGATGGCTTACAGCATCGAAGAGGTGCTCGCCGCGCCGCCGATCACCTACCCATTGACTCTGCCCATGTGCTCCCCGGTGTCTGATGGCGCAGCAGCAGCCATCATTTGCACACGCTCGGCGCTTATGCGCTTGAACATCGATGAAAAGCGTGCCATCAAGGTGTTGGCGGCAGTAGTGCAAAGCGGTTCCGACCGGAGCGAAGACGACTACACCAACCACTGCACAGCACTGGCTTCGCGCAGGGCATATGAACTGGCAGGTGTTGGCCCAGCAGATATCTCGGTGGCCGAGGTGCACGATGCCACGGCCATGGGTGAAATCATTCAGACAGAAAACCTCGGTTTCTGTGAGTTCGGCATGGGCGGTGTGATTGCCGAGCGGGGTGATACCCGGATTGGTGGCCGCATTCCCGTTAATCCGTCCGGCGGCCTGGAGTCTAAGGGGCACCCTGTTGGGGCCACCGGTATTGCCCAAGTCCATGAGTTGGTAACTCAGCTTCGCGGGGAAGCCGGACTGCGGCAGGTGACTGACGCAAGGATTGCGCTGGCAGAAAACGGTGGCGGTCTTGAGGGCATTGAAGAAGCTGTTGCCTGTATCACCATCTTGGCGCGCTGAGCGCTGCACTCAATAAGAGACAAGAGAAACAGTATGGATGTCAAAAATACCATTGCCTTCGTCACAGGAGCTGCTTCAGGCCTGGGGCTCGCCACTTGCAAGGCATTGCTTGCGGCCGGAGCGAGCGTCATGGCGGTTGATCTGGACGAAGAGCGCCTTGCGAGCGAGGTGCTGCCGATGGGCGAGCGCGTGCGAATCCAGAAGGTTGATGTTTCGGACGAGGCCAGTGTGAAGGCTGGCGTAGACGCGGCAGTGGCGGAATTTGGTGCGCTGCATGTGGCGGTAAATTGCGCGGGAATTCTGGGTCCCTGCAAGACGCTTTCAAAGGGCGAGTTATTCCCGATGGATCTTTGGAACCGGGTGATCGCCATCAACCTGACCGGGACATTCAACGTGGTGCGCTATGCGTCGTTGGCCATGTCGCAGAACGAGCCCAATGTCGACGGTGAACGGGGGGTCATCGTGAACACGTCATCTGGTGCTGCGTGGCAGGGTCAAGTGGGCCAGGCCGCATATAGCGCCAGCAAAGCGGCGGTCATTGGAATGACGCTTCCGGTGGCGCGGGATCTTGCGCAACACGGAATCCGAGTGGTGGCCGTGGCGCCTGGTCTGTTTGAGACCGCCATGTCTGCAGGCATGCCAACGAAGGTGTCGCAAAACATTATTGACAACGTCATCCTCTTTCCTCATCGCATGGGGCAGGCACAAGAGTTCGGTGGACTGGTTCGGCACGTTGTGGAAAACGCCTATTTGAATGCCACCACGATCAGCCTGGATGCGGGTGTCCGTTGTTAGTCGTGGTCCATTGATCGCTGCGAGCATTCCCGCAAATGGATGCGTAGACCCTGCAAAGGTCTTATGAAGGAAATTCGATGGACAAAGCCAAGAATTCAGAGTGGAGGTGCCAATGAATGCAGCCATTCAAAGCCAGCGGGAAGGCGTGGTGCTGACAGCCCAGAATCTGCTGCTGCAGTTCGGTGGAGTTGTGGCGCTGAATGATGTTTCGATTGATGTGCGCAAGGACGAGCTGCTGGCAATCATCGGGCCGAACGGAGCGGGAAAGTCTTCTCTGATGAACTGCCTGAGCGGGTTCTACCGCCCCAAGAAAGGCGAGATATCCCTGGCCGGGCACAACGTGCGCGACATGGCGGTTCACGACGTGGCGGCACAGGGCCTAGCGCGCACCTTTCAAGGTACGCACATTTTTTCGGGCATGACCGTTATCGAGAACCTGATGGTGGGGCGCCACATGCACATGCGGGCCAATCTCGTGCAGTCATTTTTCCATTTCGGCCCGGCAAAACGGGAAGAAGTTTTGCATCGGGAGGTGGTGGAAGAAATCATTGAATTTCTTGAAATTGAATCCATCCGGCATGCGCCGGTGGGCAGCCTCGGTTATGGGCTTCGCAAGCGCGTGGACTTGGGGCGCGCACTGGCCCAAGACCCGAAGATTCTGTTGATGGATGAGCCTATGGCCGGTATGAATACTGAAGAGAAAGAAGACTTGGCACGTTTCATTCTGGATGTGCGCGAGGCAAAGCGCATTCCTATTGTTTTGGTGGAGCACGACATGGGTGTGGTGATGGACCTGGCTGACCGCATCGCTGTGCTGGACTTTGGACGCAAGATCGCCGATGGAACGCCCAAGGAGATCCAGGCTAATCCCGCAGTGCTTAAAGCCTATCTTGGGGAGGGCGTCCAATGAAACTCGAAATCGCGACCCTTCCCCAGTTGCTGCGCAAGCATGCGCATGCTAACCCCAACCGTCTTTCCCAGCGCCATAAGCAGCGCGGCATTTGGCGGGAGTACAGCTTTGCGGATGTGCAGCGCAACGTTCGAGAGATTGCGCTGGGCATGCACCAAGCAGGCGTCAAAGCGGGTGAGACCATTGCCATCATTGGTGAGAATGAGCCGCAGCATTACTGGGCCGAGTATGCCGCGCATGCACTGGGATGCAAAGTTGTATCCATGTACCCGGACCTCACTTCGGAGGAGGTGGCCTATCTTTTGGACGACAGCGAAGCAGTCATCTTGTTCGCGCAGGACCAAGAGCAGGTTGACAAGGGCCTGGATGTCCGGAACAAGACGTTGAAGATGCGCCACATTGTGTATTGGGATGAAACGGGTATGTGGTCGTATAACGACCCCATCCTGCAAACCTTCGATGGCATGCAGCGGCAAGGGCGTGAAATCCATCAACGTAACGGAAAGATGTACGACGCGCTAGTGGATGCGGGAGCCCCCGATGACATAGCGGTTCTTTCTTACACTTCCGGCACGACGGGGCAGCCCAAGGGCGTCATCCTCACGCATCGCTTTTTGATCGACAACGCCCAGCGCTTGATCGATTCCATGGATGTGAAGCCGGGTATGGAATACCTGAGTTACATCGCGCCATCCTGGGCCACTGAACAAATATATGGCATCACCATGGGATTGGGATTGCCCATGGTAGTGAACTTCCCCGAGGGCCCGGAGCAGGTGTTGTCCAACATTCGGGAATTGGCGGTGGAAGGTATGACATTTGCTCCGCGCCAGTGGGAAAGCATGGCGTCCTCTGTGCAGGCGCACATGCTCGACGCAGGACCCATTCGACGAGGTGTCTACGAGTGGGGCATGAAGATCGGTCACACCGTTAATGTGGGGCGCTTGGATGGAAAACCCGTTGGCCTGCTGGACCGGTTGCTGTTTCCTATCGCCAATGCACTGGTTCTGCGCCCGTTGCGAGATCTGCTCGGCCTGACCCGGCTGCGCTGTGCCAGCTGCGGTGGTGCCACCATGGCACCGGATGTGTTTCGCATGTTCCATGCCATGGGTATACCTCTGCGCAACATCTATGGCTCCACCGAAACCGGGTTGCTGACATGCCACCAGGGTGACCGATTTGATCTGGAGACCGTAGGGCACTGGATGAAGGCGCATCCAGAGGCGGGCCCACCATTGGAATGGCGCTTGAGTGCGGACGGAGAGCTGCAGATTCGTGGCGGAAGCCCGTTTCTGGGCTACTACCGCAGAGAGGGTTCCGTAGAGTCGAAGGTGAAAGATGGCTGGTTCTACACGGGCGATGCCGTAACGAAAACTGAGCTAGGCGAGCTCGTGTTCCTGGAGCGGTTGTCGGACCTCAAGCGTTTGCGCAGCGGAGAAACCTTCCCGCCGCAGTTCGTCGAGACCCGCCTTCGGTTCAGTCCCTTCATCAAGGACATCATGACGGTGGGAGACGAGACGAGGGACTTCGTGGCCGCTCTCATCAATATCGACATGGCTGTTCTGTCGCGGTGGGCAGAAGACAAGCGGATCGGATTTTCAACCTTTACCGATTTGTCACAGCGGCCAGAGGTCGCAGAGTTGATCAGTCAGGAAATTACCCGTGTGAATCAGTTTTTGCCGGCGCATGCGCGGGTCAAGCGATTCGCCAATTTTCCAAAAGAGCTTGATCCGGACGAGGGCGAACTAACACGTTCGAGAAAGCTGCGGCGCGAATTCCTGGAGGTGCGATACGCCACGCTGATCAACGGTTTATATGACGGCTTGCACGCCGTGCGTATCGATATTCCTGTGACCTACCAGGACGGTCGGCGCGGCAATTTCGAGGCTCTGGTGTCCATCCATGACACGGACGCCGCAGGGTCAGACCACCTGGGCGCAGCCCGAAGCAGAGGACGGAAATGATCGATTTTATTAACTACCTGATAAACGGTGCGCTGTCAGGGCTTCTGTATGCGTTGATCGCCATGGGTTTCGTCGTGATCTATCGCGCGTCAAAGGTGTTCAACTTTGCACAAGGTGAGTTGGTGGTCTTTGGCGGCTACATGGTGTGGTGGACGATTATTCAGATGGGTCTACCGCTGTGGGTCGGATTGCCCGTGGCATTCGTTAGTGCTGCAATTTTTGGTTTCATGATTGAGCGGATATTTTTTGCCCGTCTGGTTGGGGAATCCGTCTTCTCGATGGTCATGGTGACGATCGGTCTCTTGATTCTGATCCGAGGCGTTGTGTTGGTGCTTTTTGGTCCACAGGTGCGTGCTTTTCCGATCATCTTTCCTCTGGATCCGATCATCGTTGGCGATCTCATCGTCTCCCGTTCGATGCTCTACGGTGGAATTATGACCATCTTCATCGGCGTTGGCCTCTCCTGGTTTTTCAACCGGACAAGGGCTGGCTTGACCATGACGGCCGTGGCGGAAGACCACCAGGTGGCCATGTCCATGGGCATCTCGGTGCAGCGTTCCATTGCCTTTGCGTGGGTGCTGGGATCCGTGCTTTCCACACTGGGGGCGATAGTGCATTTGAGTGGCCGCTCCATCAACATGATGAGCTCCGACATCGGCCTGGCTGCCTTGCCGGTGGCCTTGCTGGCTGGGTTGGAGTCCCTCGCAGGTTTGCTGATCGCCGGTGTTTTGGTGGGTGTGATTCAGGGTTTGGCTTCGGCCTATCTCGATCCCCTGGTGGGGGGAGCGCTGGGCTCCGTCTTTCCTTTCATCATCATGCTGGTGGTGTTGTTAATTCGTCCCACCGGCATGTTCGGGTGGAAAACCATTGAGAGGGTATGAGCATGGATCCCGCAGGTGTATTCGCGACTTCTTTCGCCAAAGACCAAGCACTAATTCGCACGCGCAGCCAGGCGGTGGCATTGGGCCTGTTTGTTATAGCGTTGTTTGCGCTGCCCCTGATCAGCGAGGTCCGCTGGGTGGCGATCATGACCTCTATGCTGATTACTGCAGTGGTGGTCATGGGGCTGCAGATCAATACTGGTCTAGCGGGTCAGATCAATTTGGGTCAAGCTGCGTTCATGGGGGTTGGTGCGTATGCAACAGCGCTCCTAGCGACGAAAGGCCACCTGCCTTTCTGGCTGGCTTTGCCCATCGGCGGGCTGTGCGCGGCGCTTTTTGGGCTGGTGTTTGGATTAACCGCAATGCGCATAAAGGGTTTTTACCTTGCCTTGACCACGATTGCTGCGCAGATTTTGTTCCACTTCTTTGTGCTCAACCTGCCTGCCAAGTGGCTGGGGGGATCTAACGGCATCACTCTGGAACCAGCACAGCTCCTTGGTTTCGTTTTCAACACCGATACCCGCATTTACTACCTGTGTCTGGTAGTGGCCTTCATCATGATTGCGGGCGCCTACGGCGTCGCACGCAGCCGCCATGGTCGAATTTTTGCGGCAGTGCGCGATGACGACGTGGCCTCAGGAATGATGGGCATCAATGTCGTGCGCACCAAGGTACTTGCCTTCTTGCTGGGTGCGTTTTACGCGGGCATCGGTGGAGGGCTCTGGGCTTACTACGTCAGGTTCGTGGCGATTGACCAGTTCACCCTGATCCACTCGATATGGTTCATCGCGATGATCATTGTGGGTGGCATGGGGTCGGTGACGGGCGCGCTGATCGGCGTGTTTGTTATCCGTACTGCCCAGGAGACGATCACCATCGTGGGCCCTTCACTGGTCGAGAACTTTTCCTTCCTGAGCGGAGATGTTGTTTTCGCAGTGATGAATATTTTCCTGGGTGGAGTCATCGCGGCCTTTCTGATCTTTGAGCCACGCGGTCTGATGCACCGGTGGAACATCGTCAAGCGGTCTTATCGCATGTGGCCTTACCCATATTGACCGCAATCCTGTTTTCTGCAGCCACCTTAGGCGCTGGGAAGGGCTGCTCCAATGCAAAGCGCTACTACAAAAGGAGACTTTTTTTATGAAAACGAATCGAGCAAAGTTGTCGGCAATGGTCAAACTGGGGCAACGCGGCGCTTTACTGGCGTCAGCCTTGTGCCTTGGCGGCATGGCACAAGCTCAGACTACTTACAACGTGGCTGGCCTGGCTGACTTCACCGGACCTTTCGCAGACATCATGAAAGATATGACGGGATGCCGCCGTGCGGTGCTCGACTGGTGGAGCGAAGAGGTCGGTAAAGCGCAGGGCGTCGCATTGCGAATCAAGGATTTCGACACCCGCTATGACGTCGCCCAAGTGGCCAGCCTCTGGCCAGGCATCAAGTCCGAGCTCAACCCGGTGGCTGTTCTGGGTGTGGGCGGTGCAGATACCAATGCGCTGCAGCAGCGCTTGCCTAGTGACAAGGTGCCTCTTGTCCAGTCGACAGCAGGATATGGATTTGCTTGGAAGGGTGATAACTGGGTGTTCAATGCCCGTGCCACTTACCCGCACGAAGCGGCTGCGTTTTATGTGTGGATGCAGAAGAAGTCGGGTTCGTCTGCTCCTCTCAAGGTGGGGGTGATTTCATCGGAAGTATCGCCGGCCTACGTGGACATCCACAAAGGTGTCGAGAAGTTCGCTAAGGACAATCCGAAGATCATTGAAGTCGTTGAAACGATTTATACCGAAGCACAGCCGACCGACCTTACCCAGCAGGTCAGCCGCCTGGTCCGCAAGGGGGCCACGGTACTGCAGGTGTTCAACAATACAGCATCGGTAGTGGCGACACGGCGCGCCCTGCAAAGCCTTGGAAAAACCAATATTCCGATAGTGGTTAGCGCTCATAACGGGTTGCTTTCGTCGGGGAAAGCGCTGGGTGACCTGAGCCAAATGGATGGAAACTATGAGGTCTATGGCATGGCCATGGCCGCCGAAGGCGCAACACCGGCACGGGACTTCTTCGAGAAACTGCGCAGCCAATACAAGTTGCAAGCCGCCTATAACTCTGCCTGCATTATGGGCATGAGCCAAGCGATGTTGACGGTTCGTGCCGTTGAAAATGTTGTCAAGGTCAAAGGTGCTGGCGGTGTGACGGGCGAAGAGGTTCGCGCTGCACTGCTGTCCACCCCCATGCCTACCGAGCGCAGTTTTGGCTTGTTGCCCAATATCAAGTTCAACAATGATGCGCCGTTCCCGACCTCGGGCACAGCCGTCAACATCGGCACCGTCGAAAAGGGAAAGTACAAACTTCTCGAGCAGAACGTTCCGGTTCCTGTGTTGAACAAGTGGTAATTGCAAATCGGCCTGGGTCTCGGGCCACCGAGACCCAGGCCACATCATCTGGAGCTACCCGTGCTTGAACTGAACAACGTTGAAGTCCTCTACAGCGACGTCATTCTTGCTGTCAAAGGCATTACCGCCAAAGTCCCCGCTGGACAGTGCGTGACCTTGCTGGGCGCCAATGGCGCTGGCAAGAGCACCACGCTCAAGGCCATCTCCAACCTGGTCAGGACAGAGGATGGTCGTGTGACGGCGGGGAGTATTCAATTTGATGGTGCGGACATCACCGGTGCCAACCCCGTCGATGTCGTTCGCAAGGGGTTGGTACATGTCATGGAAGGGCGCAAGGTTCTCCGCCACATGACAGTGGAGCAGAACCTGGTGGTGGGCGGTCATATGGGCAGCGCTGGCGATGCCAAGGAAATGCTTGATGAGGTGTATAGCCGCATCAAGCGTCTGAAAGCCTTGCGTACTCGCACAGCAGGTTACCTGTCGGGCGGCGAGCAGCAATTGCTGGTAATTGGACGGGCCCTGATGGCCAAGCCTAAGTTGGTGATGATCGACGAGCCTTCGCTCGGCTTGGCTCCGCTGATGGTCGATGAGGTCTATGGTTTGCTGAGTGACCTCAAGACCAGCGGTCTGACTCTGCTGATCGTGGAGCAAAACACCCGCGTCGCTCTGGATTTAGCCGACTACGGCTATGTGATGGAGAGCGGACGGATCGTGTTAGAGGGCCCCTCCAACAGCTTAAAGACCAACGAGGACGTTCGAGAGTTCTACCTCGGCCTGACGGTCGATGGGGAGCGCAAGAGTTTCCGCGACATGAAACATTACCGCCGCCGCAAGCGCTGGCTGGGTTGACCGCATTGGGTCAGTCGTTTTCCAAGTTTTCAAGGATGGGTTTATGAGCATCGTTTCCAATGCATTGCTGAGCGAACAAGAAGTCATTATTCGGGAGTCTGCCCGGCGTGTCGCGACTGAAGTGGTGGGTAGCACGGCCGCCGAACGTGATCGCACGGGGGCTTGGCCACACGACGAAATCAAGGCAGTTGCCGACGTAGGCTTCATGGGCATGCTCGCCCCGCCAGCATACGGCGGTTCCGGGCTTTCATTCGTGGAGTATTGCCTGGCTATTGAAGAATTCGCAGCGGCCGATGGTGGCTTCGCCACCATGATGCACGTCCACAACTCAGCTGCGCACGTGTTACGTAGTTTTGGAACCGAACAACAGATGGCCCGCCATCTGCCGGATCTGGCCAGTGGCAAGCGCATTGGTGCCTTTTTATTGTCAGAGCCCCATGCAGGCTCGGATACCGCAGCCATCCGGACCACGGCTAAGCGGGACGGCGACGTTTATGTGATCAATGGCAGCAAACAATGGATTTCCAATGGCAGTGAAGCGGGCTTTGCGCTCGTCGTGGCAGCAACTGCGGAACCAGGTGCCCGTCACCGCTTCAGCCTGTTCATCGCGGACCCCGAAGATCCAGGCTACCAATGCTTGCGTATCGAAAGGAAGCTGGGCCAGCACACGGCCCACACGGCTCAGATTCAGCTGGACAACATGCGTGTTCCAGTTCAGAACATGATCGGTGAGGAAGGGCGCGGGTATGGCAAAGCACTATCGCTGTTGTCCGATGGGCGCATCGCAATCGCCGCCCTGGCCATCGGCATTGCCCGTGCAGCGCTGGAGGCAGCCATCCGCTACGCCAAAGAGCGCGAGGCCTATGGCAAGCCACTCACCGAACTGCAGGCCATTAGCTTTGATTTGGCGGAAATGGCCATGCAGGTTGAGGTGGCGCACCAGTACATGCTGTATGCAGCTCGTCTTACGGATGCGGGCCTGCCAACCAGTAAGGAGGCCTCCGTTGCTAAACTCTATGCCAGCGAAATGGCTGAAAAGGTTTGCTCTGCGGCGCTGCAAGTGCATGGTGGCTACGGGTATGTCAACGACTTCCCGGTCGAGCGCTATTATCGCGATGTGCGCGTTACAAAGATCTACGAAGGCACTAGTCACATTCAAAAGTTGATCATTGCGCGCAGTATCTTGGCTGGCTGATGAGCACGGCCTTTCTCCGCAGGCCTATCGGCGAAAGCAGTTCGATACACTTTGCCTCAGTTAGCGATACGAATGCCCTCAAGGAAAACAACACCAATGAGTACGCCAATTGAGGCAAAGCCCAAGTCACTGACACGCAATGCTGCCAAAAGATCGGGCAAGGGCGCAAAATGGAACAATGCGGTCAGCGGCGCGGATGAGCAGTACCAGCTCAAAAAGCAAGCTGTCATTGCGGAAGCTTCGCGCGCATTTGGCCGCCATGGGTACAAGAATGTGTCCTTGGACGAGATTGCAAAAACGCTCAACGTCACCAAGCCTGCCCTCTACTACTACTTCAAGAACAAGCAGGAACTTGTCTACGAATGCCACGAGCTCGCCATGCATTTGGGAGATCGCGTCTTGCAAGACGCGATCGCTTCGGAAAATACTGGTTTCGGTCGGATCTCGGCCTTCATTAAGAACTACATCTCGTTGCTAACGGATGAAATGGGCGCACCGGCGATCCTCCAGGATTTCTCCGGTATGACTGTGGCGGATCAGAAAAAAATCACTTTGCGTCGGCGAAAGTTTGATCAAGAGCTGCGCAAAGTGCTCGAGGGGGGTGTTCAGGATGGTTCCATTGCCCCGTGCAACGTGAAATTGGCGGTGTTCTGGTTCATGGGCGCTGTTAGCTCGATTACCCAATGGATGCATATCGATGGCAGCCTTGGAAGCGACGAAGTGGCCGATATTTTTATCGGTTTTCTTGCGCATGGTATTCGTCCCAGTCAAGCGTGAATCTGGCGCAACAGGCTTGGGCTTCCGGTTGTGTTCTTCGCAGTGAGGCAATTCTGGCGGACATCGTCGTGCATGGCGGAAACCGGTGCTGGAATCAGGTCTTCAGGCTTGATCAGGATGGCAAGGTGGTCGAGTTCTTCGAGGTAGCCAATGCGAGTCTTTCTGCTTCGACGATGGGATGCTGAGAAGCTGGTCGGCCCACACGGGAATCCAAGGCGGCTTTCAAGGCGTGTGCGATGGCCCAATGAATTAGTGGGCAGTGACGCATTCAATGAATGGAGAGCACCACAATTGCGCTCAGGAATAGGCCCCGGATTGCGCGCGCAGGAGGTGGCTACGCACCAAATCCAGCCCGCCGGGTCCGCTGAGAACATCCAGTGGACGACGATGACCAAATGTCGGTGCCAATTCCAACAGCCATTGGTCAAGCCAAGCCCGCGCGTCAAAACCTACTGGTGTTCCTGATTCATCAACCATACGCTGAACAAGTGCGGAGAGGGTAGCGATATCGTCTTCGAGGGCCATGGCCCATTCTGATCTGCACGCCAGATGAATGCAATGCACACGTCCGGGCAAGGTATCTTGAATTGAAGGGAGTTCCCCGCCCTACCACCGCCTGCATGACGAACATGGAGGCGATGAACTGCAGTGGGCGATTCAGCGAATTGCTCGCTTGCTTTGGGCGGACATATGAAAACTGCCTTGGTCTTCGGCTGGGGTGCAAGAGTGTGGGGGGTATTTTGAACGTGCGAGCACCGCGCGTGCTGCTGCAACTATCGCGGCTGAGATCAGGCTGATCTGCAGCCATGCCACCATGAGCAAGAAGTCGAGTTGCTGTGCTCCTCGCTCCAAGTCATCTGGTGCCACAGGCTGCGCAAGTATCACTGCAACATTGAATGATGGGAGTGTCATCTTCATCAGCAGATTGATTGCCGAGGCAGAGCCCATGGCTGCTGAGCCGTAAGTGGCAATCATCAGGGCGGTACCGATAAGCAGGCCGAGCAGGATGGGTTTGATGATGCGGGGCATGAGCATGCGAATCAAGCCGATCGCCATCAGTATCGAAGGAGCAACCATAGTGCTGCCCGCTTGAAATTGCCCCATGGAATGCGGCTTGATGCCAATCTTGATGAGCGCGTTGGCCAGGGAGGAATGTCAACATGTGGGCTGCTATGGCAGTTTTACAGCTTATATTTTTGCTCTCGACCCAATTTGACTGAGGCATATGTTTTTACAGGATAGGAAAAGTCATGCCTCAGGAGAGGAATTTTTACAGGGTATATTTTTATGATCAGCATTGATCGTAAAAATAAACTCTGTAATGTAAAAATTAACTCTGTAAATTTTGCATGGAGTTCGGTCGCTGGGGGGCTTTTCGTTTGAAGGAAAGTCCCAGTTGGCAAGGAGCCAACTACTCCTGAACGCGCCTGCACTGAAATTTGCTTCTCGGAAAAGTGATATTTCGTCGCAATTAGTCAGTTGACCGTTTCAGGCTGAAAGCGTTACTAGAGTTTTGCGATCCGCCTGCCACATACGTGCCGTTCAATCGAGCGACTCTGTGTACCCGATGTAGACCTCCAGCGGTCAGCCAACTTGCCGAAATGCCTCATCCAAACCGGCCGTTCAGATATGCCTTTGAAGGAATACGAACAGACTTCCCACCTTCCACAAACGGTGTCGAAGCACCAAGATTCATATCTGACCATCAATCTGCTGACGGATAAGGGGAAGTCCATGACTGAGATTACACAAGGCGATATCGTTCGAGTAAGGGTTGAACAATCAGCTGGAGAGCTGACTGGTGAAACATTCGCAACAGCAGCTTGTACTTTTCGGGTGATTTCTTCTGCGCTCACTCCCGTCATAGCGTCCTGACGCAGCGCAGCGCAGCGAAGCGCGCGAATGCTCATCTTGCAAACTGCGCCAGCGGATCTATCCCTGCCTGAACTCTTTGCCTGACAGCTTCCAAATCCACTGCGCCGTCAACAGGTGGCGGGTTGCTTAGAAACTCTTCATTCAACTCAAGCAGCATGTCCAGCGGAGCGTCATCAAACCAGACATCTGCGGGGTGTTTGCCATTGGCCAACATCTTGCGCAGCAGGGAGACCAGTCGATTGCTTTTGCTCCAGTGCTCTTTGCCCAAGTGTTTGAAAAGATCGCGTCGGCGGCGGTAAGGGTAGCCTTCGTCCACGCAGGCGCTGGCGCACTCCATGTGGATACCGGCGATGGCCCCGTCAAATGTTGCCCATGCGGAGGGTGCCATTGCATAAGGGGGAAAACGCACAAAGCCACCTGACCTCATGTGGCTAGGCCCCTGCATCAGCGAGGCAAGCCGCATCGCCTCGATGGCCAGCAGTCCGGATCCCACATCCTGGTACAGGCCATCATCGCCACCCAGGAGCAGCCAGTTGAACATTCCCTGCCTTGCGATCGAGACCACATCGGACGCATCTTTGAGGCGGTTGACGCGCGCCGACATGATGCACAGGTTGCCGGGGACGTAGCCGAGCTGGTTGTTCAGGCGGTCGACGGACCAATCGGTGTCGGTCATCGTGCCCTGCGTCAAATTGACCCCAGAGACGGGGCACACCGTCACCGTGATGCTCTTGAGGTATTCCTTGGTCAACGCCGAGCTGACGGCAATCTCTCGGTGGTAGGCGTTCTTGCGCAGCGTCAGGAGCTTGCGGAGATACACGTCTGCAGTTCTTGATGGCTGGCGCTTGCCGTGCTCGAACCCCCGGACCATCTCGGTGCAAGTGGTGTCAGGGTCAATGCTCAAGCCGTGGCTGGCCAAGTCCTGGCCGAGCTGGAACGCGTAGCGGTCGGAGAGGGAGTCTTCCCGATCCATTTCTGCATCCCGCTGATCCAGCGTGGCAAGGTAGTCGGGGCGATCGTTCCAGTACCGAAGGGGGTTGTGCAAGGTTTCTTTGTCTGATGGGCTCATGAGCATTTCTCTGTGAGATGAAGTGTTGGTTTGTGCTGTCCTATCGCTTGTTCCAGTCTGCTCGAACCAGTCTGGCGAGGGCCATTTCAATGTCCTCAAGAGAAGAAGTTGGGTAGGTCATGTGGGTCAACCCAAGCTCGTCGAACACCTCGGCAGGGATCTCCCTGACAGGCACATAGCGCAGCGTGTATTCGCGGGAATGCCCACCTTTAAGCCCATTGGCAATATTGACGATGCAACCACCGCTCTTGATGGCGTGTGTCCAATAGTGCGTAGTAGGCCCACCATAGCCAGGGCGCACCCAGCGATGCAGCACCAGTTTTTCCTCAGACTTGCCCACGTAGCGCACTTGGGCCTGATCGTCGGTCACGAAGTAGATGTATGGGCCACTCAAACGTGAGGACTCAAGCGCTGGCGTTTTGCGTTTGTGAGTCGGCAGCGGGGCGATGATTGGATACTCGATGCCCTTAAATTCCTGCCGGTCTCTGGTAAATGCACCAGGCAAAACACTATTGAACTTCCACGCGACATAAGTCTTGAGTTGGGCGGGCATTTGGCTAGGCATGGTGCGTTCCTTGAGCAGTAGATTTCAGAGTAGTGTCGAGTTCTGGCGAAACCTGCAGGCCGATTACGACCGTCAGTTGCTAGGCACAAAACATACTGTGAAGGTCAAATTTAGGCCACGCCGCTCGGTCAAGACGCAATAATTAGGGCCAAGAAATTCCTTTTTCTTCGCAAGCTTTTTGCTCGAAATCAAAGAGATTTCGAAGCGAGTAGCAGTGGCGCTGTAGGTCGGCTGCAGTGGCTCCAACGAGGATCTTTGGCGCGACGCGATTGAGCATGGCCGTGATCGTCGATTCGGCTACATCCGCATCGGTCGCCTTTTCGAGCCAAAAGCGCAAGTTGGTGCGCAGCGTCGTTGCGCCTTGACGCCATCCCCAGCGATCAGGAGAAATGAACGCTCGTTTGACCATCGCCAGTTCCTGGTCCTCAGGGACGAGCGATTGCCGCCGACCTCCGTGCGTGAGCGACTTTTGCCCACGAATAAACCGGTTGCGCGTGCGGGAGATCCAATACCGATCGCGGCCGAGCATCAGGGCGACCTGGTCCAGCGTGAGGCCCGCGAGCGGCAGGAGATAGGCCTGCGCCGCTCGCAGCTCTTCGATGTCCGAAGTCTCTTGCAAGATCCGGTGGGCGCGCTGTTCAGCGCCAGCAGAGTGGTTCACTGGGCGGGGCATGTTGTCCTCAATAGGGCAGGGGCGACGGGCGCCCATGGTACGCGGCACCAAAAAAGGGCACCAGAGCCAGGGAGTGCGGGCGAGATGCCAAGTGCGGCCGATTTGGGCTAGTAGCCGCAACATCGATCTGCAGTCGGCCCGGGCAGCCCACGCATCGTGCCTACTTTAGGCTGATCCGAGTCATTCGCTGGTGGCGGCCCTACTGACCACTACCGCCGCAACCGGACGTTCGATGGCGCGCGGCATTTGCGGCCGAAGTGCCGCCCAGACCCGTCGATCAGTCAGCAGCGACAGAAATCCGGACGAGTGCGACGAAAGATGCTTGAAGTGATCGCGCGCACACCCGTTGATTGGTATCCTCACCCTTCAAAACCTAGATGCGGGGGGGCGTATGGCGTGGACCGAAGAGTGGCCTTTTCAGGCGCTGGCACTGACCGGAGGAGGCTACAGAGGCCTTTTCACGGCGCGGGCACTGCAGGAGATGGAAGATCACATCGGCGAACCCATCGGCCGTCGGTTTGACCTCTCGTATGGCACCTCGATCGGCGGCATCATCGCGCTGGCCGTGGCGTTCGAAGTCCCCATGCTGAAGGTTGTACAGGCCTTCGAACAGTCGGGGGAGAAGATCTTTCCTTCGCGCGAGAAACCTAAGGGCAAGTTCGCCAAGGCTCTGGATATCTATCAACACTGGGATCGGCCACGATACAAGTCACAGGCGCTGCGCGAGGTGATCACGAGCCTCATTCCTGAGGACGCCACGCTCAACGACGCCATACACGCCGTCGGCATTCCCGCGGTTAATGTCACCAGCGGCAAGCCACAGGTCTTCAAGACCCGGCACAAGGCGGAATGGACGCGCGACTGGAAATACAAGGTTGTGGACGTGGCCCTGGCCACCTCGGCAGCGCCGACGTTCTTCGAACTGGCGGAAGTCGATGGCCAGCGCTACGCCGACGGCGGCCTGTACGCCAATGCGCCGGATCTTCTGGCCCTTCACGAGGCTGAGCACTTCTTCGACGTGCCTAGCACCGCCGTCCGCATTCTCAGCGTCGGCACGACGACTAACATGTATTCGCTGTCCTTCGAGACCGGCCGGGAATTGGGCATACAGGGCTGGATGGACGATAACCGTCTGTTCTCCGTCACGATCTCGTCGCAGCAGCAGCTTGTGGATCAGCTGATGCAACACAAACTGAAGGATCGGTACTTCCGCCTGGACGCGCCCCCGTCGAACGAGCAGGCCAAGGATCTTGGCCTAGACGTCGCCACCGAGGCCGCGCGGCGCACGCTGATGGCCCTGGGCAAGAAGGCCGCAAGCGACATCCTCAACACGAATCTGGCGCCGTTCCTGGCGCACAAACCCCAGATGACTCTGGTGCGGGGCGGCTGAGATGGGCCGCGCCAGCTCGCTGTTCAATGGCGCCGGCGAACAGACCCTGATCAGCCGCGTCAGCCCCACGACCCAGCAGCGCGAGTTCTTGCAGACCAGATGGAACGAGCTGGCCGAGCACCTGAAGGTGTCGCTCAAGGCCCAGCACGGCCATCCGATCTCCACGTGGCTGCAGGGCTCCTACAAGTACGGTACGCTGATCAAGCCCGTCCACTCGGACGAGGAGTACGACGTCGACCTGGGCGTTTACTTCGAGTGGGGCAAGGGCGTCGAGATCGAGCCAACGGCCGACCAGTTGCGTCGCTGGGTCCAGCAGGTACTTGTCGACTACCAGCCCAATTGCCCGACCATGCGGTCCGTGGCGGAGCCGCCCAAAGAGCGGTGCTCGCGGGCGTCGTACGAGCATCAGTTCCACATCGACACCCCGGTTTACCACCTCAACACCGACACCGACGAGCGGCGCCTGGCGTGCCTGACCAAGGGGTGGGAGGACAGCGACCCCAAGGCTTTCTACAAGTGGTTCCGAGATGCGCGAACCGGCGGTCAGCGGGACCAGCTGCGGCGCTTGATCCGCTACCTGAAGGCCTGGGCTGCGTTGTCGTTCGATGACATCCCGGATTCGCAGCCGACCTCGATCCTGCTCACAGTGCTGGCCACCGAAGCCTACGGCGACATCGGTCTTGCCCTCCTCTTCGGCGTCGATGATGACGACGCCCTGATCTCCATCATTAAGACGATCCATGACCGGCTGAACAAGGATCGCCGCGTCCAGAACCCAGCCACCAAGGCCGACGAGGACTTGAATCGGATGAGCGCAGAGGCCTGGGCGGCCCTCCTGCCACGGCTCGATGCGCTGCTGGACATCGCCCAGCGCGCAGACGAGGCCGAGGGAGAACCGGCGGCGGCTCTGATCTGGACCGAGGCGTTTTCGTTCCTGATGCCGCTGCCGGAGGTGGACGAGGTCGACTTGGTGGACGAGCAGACGTCGCGCGCACTCATGCAGCTGCCCGACATCGACATTGCGGTCTACACGGGGAGTGGAGATAAGCGCTGCTTCGTGGCCAATCACCGCAACCGGGTGGCCGGGGTCGCCAAGGGCTGTACGCTGGTGTTCTCAATCGCCAACGCCCACATCCTCCCGCCGTTCGCCACCATCGAATGGACGGTGCGCAACCAGGGGTTGGAGGCCGAAGCTATCAGCGACCTCGGGCATCGCAGGATCGGGATGGGTCTGCTGCAGGCCGAAGAGCGCACGCGCTACCAAGGCACTCATCACATGGACTGCATCATCCGCGTCAACGGTCAGGTCTACGCCGTTCGCCGGGTTCCGGTCACTATCCGCGACGTTCACCACGTTCACAGGGCGCTGCAGCCTTCATACACGCGACTGAGCATGAGGCGCCGACGCTGACCCGCATCGCGTACCCGAGGTGGTTGACGTGGGGACCACGAGAGCTAGATCAAGTGCTTTATTGAGTCTATGTACTCATCCGACATAGTGTCGGAGCAATTCCCGTTTGCCGTCGCCGTAGGTCATCTCCACGTGCAGGCCGTACCGGCCCACGATGACGGCCAGCAGGGGCCGCTTGTCGGCCCGCTCCTTGGCCAGCTTCGTCCACTCGTTCAGGTCGATGTGGGAAGGGACGGGGATGTCTTGCGGGTGGGTGTGCCACTCGCCGATGTAGCGGGTCATGCCGCCGCTGGAACGCCAGTAACGCCTGGCCACGGCTCGGTGCCCAAACGGCAACCGTTCAAAGAGGTAGCGAAGCTGACGGTCCAGGCGCGTTGGCTTGGTGGCCAGCGTGACCAGCAGCCCCTTCTCATGAACTGTGCCAAGCAGGACGCCGCCGCTCTCCGGTAGGTCGCCCACCTGGATGTGCCGCTCGAACATGCCTAAGACCTCGTCGGAAAAGTTCAGCAGCAGGCTGCCGTCGTCCAGCGTCCAGTCGCTCACGTGGCGCATGCGGGGCATCCTTCGGCCCGTTGGGGCGAGCAGTCTTTGAAATGGACCTCGCGTTGCAGATCAAGCACTCTCGTCCTGAAGCTGGGCGACTCGGCGCCGTCCAGCCAGGCCTGCACCATCTCCATGGCCAGCGCGGCCGCCTGGACGGACGCGGTGGCGGGGAAGGGGACGTACAGGCCTTCGCAGCCGTGCCCCTTCATGATGACCTCCGGCGGCACGTCGAACACGCGGTACTGGTCATTCAAGGGCGGCTGAGAGATGCACCGCGCGCAGGCGTGCTCAGGCTTGGCCTTGAGCAGGGCGCGGACGGCCGCGCCGGTCCCTTCCACCCAGGCTGCTAGGAACGGCACCTTGTCGGCGTACTGCCAGGTGAGCCAGTCGGTCAGGCCCTGTTCCCCAGTGGCGTCGATCAATAGGTCTAGGGGCCCCAGGTTCGTATTCTTGACGTCCCCCACCACGGCCACCGCGTCGATGCCGGGCGCGACGCGCCGGAGCTCCTCGCCCATCGCCTCGGCCTTATTCTTGATCAGGGCGTTGAAACCGAGCCGATGACGGCCTAGGTTGCCGGGCTCCATCGACCCCATGTCCACCAGTGTGAGCCTCCCGCCCACTGTGCCCGCCCCGGCCTTGGTCAGCATCTCGGCGAGGTAGCCCCCAATGGTCCCGCAGCCGACCAGCCCGATCTTGAGCCCGGCCAGAGTCTTAGAGCCCGGCAGGTTGCGCTCGGCGAGGTAGTGGTCGTCGATGCGGCACGCGGAAATCCTGCGGATCGGCAGCCGGTAGAGAGTTTCGCGCAGCGACGGCTTGTTGCCGATGCCGACGGGATCCCGCTGCAGGTCCACCTCGACGCCATACTGAACTTGGGGCGAGTCGATCAAGACAAGTGCGCTCGTCGCCTTCGCCCGAAACAGCTCTAAGAGGCGCCGTTCGATCTTCTTAGTGCACCGCGGGTCCAACGTGTTCTGCCACTTCAGGAACTCCTGGACAGTCTTAGGCGGCCAGCGGTCCTGCAGCGGCATGGGCCGTGCTTTGGTATGCACGCGGAACGCCTTCAACTCAGTCTTGGGCAGCCCCAAGCCGATAGCTTCAAGCTTAGCGTGAGTGCGCAGCGTGTCGTCCGTGGCGACGCTGATCTTCCCGTCGTAGGTGTAAGCATCCAGCCCTCCGGGCCGACGTTCGTCGACATCCAACATACACCAGCGGTGGCCCCAGGTGATGTGGAATTCCTCAGCCAAGTCCGCGACCATCTTGCCGGCCAGGATGTCTTCCAGGACCTGTTCGGCCCGGTCGAGGCAGGCCATCGTCTGCTGGATTGGGTTGAAGGAATCAAAGATGACCGAGCCCACCGCCAGGTAGCACAGGTACCCGTCCGCACTGAGGTGGGGCTGCAGTTCAGGGTGCCCCGGCGGAACCGGTGTCAGCCAGACGCGGGGGAAATCATCGAGCGCGGGCGAGATCGTCAGCTCGCACGGGTAGTTCTTCGCCTTGAGGCACAGTTTGCCGGCGTACCTCAACCTGCCGCGCCCGTCGCGCTTCAAGTACGAAAAGCCGCGTTCTTGCAGCGCGGCGGTCAGGTCCGGGATCGCAACCTTCTGAAATTTCATCCAGCGCGCGTCCGCCCGACTAATTCGTTCGGGCCGGCGATCGCCGGAGAGGCGGCGATGGCGGCCGCCACGACCGAAGCAGCGGCGCTCACCTTGACGCGGTCAGGACGGTCCGGGAAGCGCGGGCCGAATAGCCCCTGCATCCAGGTGCACGCCTGCGCGGCGCTGCCGGCGTCCAACGCCGCCTGAAGCTGGCGGCCCAGACCCTCAAACTGCAGCGCCGCCTGTTCAACCATATCTACCTCGTCGTCAGAGGCGCGCAGGCGGTCGGTCAGCGACTCTTGGGGGTTGATCGGGTTGCTGACACCGCTGCGCAGGGCCGTGGGCAGCTGCTTGACGACGTCGAGCAGCGCCTGGTCGTCGCGACGGTCCTGCTTAACGAACAGCGGCGCCGCCGCGGCCATCAGCAGGATTGAGCTGGGGCCGCCGGACTTCCAGGTCCAGTCGCGGTACGCCTTGAGGTAGCGCACGACGCGGCGCAGCTGCTCGCCCCTGGTCTCGACCTGGTCGACGAACCATTCCTTCACGGGCCGGGGGTCGGAGTGCATCCAGCCCTCCACGCGGTGGGCCAGCAGCACCTTGGTGGAAGGCAGTTCGTCCCAGCTCTCGATCGTGGCCTCGGATAAGACGTGGATGCCATCCACCGCAGCGCGCCGGATGGTCTCGGCCTTGACGAGGGTCTCGAACTCCTTGTCCGGGATCGCGTACAGGGGGATGTCGATGTGCGCGAGGTCGCTGATCTCCACGCGGATGCAGGTGGGCTTGCCGGAGAGCTTCCAGCCTTTTTCCTTCACCAGGTCGGCCAGGGCCTTCTCCGCTACGCCGAAGAAGACGTTCGCTGCCACGCTGGGGCTGTCGGTCAGGGTCAGGAAGCCAAGCGGCAGGTAACAGCCATCATCGACGTCCGCTTGCTGGGGCTCCTGCGCCGGCGCGTTCAGCGTCTTGTAGGCCCAGGAGCCCTGGGTGAAAAAGCGCGGCTGCGGAACCTTGCCAGGGTGGCCTTCCGCCGCGTAGACGCGGGGGATTCCATCGCGCAGCGCAATCCGGACCTCGTTCTTGGCCGCGGCGATGTCCTGGCGGTCGTCGTCGCGCAGGTTCAGGTTGCCGAAGAGGCAGGGTTCAGGTTCGACTTCTGTGTAAAAAAGGGCGCTCAGGTTCAGCATGGATGGTCGGGCGTGAGGTGGACGGCGCAACGCGCGTCCAGTCGCGTCGCTTGCAGGCGTCGAGCCATCCGTTCCACCCTTCAACCGGCAAGCCGGCTACCGCTCC
The DNA here is from genome assembly GCF_003096555.1 of Simplicispira sp. 125. Taxonomy (NCBI): domain Bacteria; kingdom Pseudomonadati; phylum Pseudomonadota; class Betaproteobacteria; order Burkholderiales; family Comamonadaceae; genus Simplicispira; species Simplicispira sp. 125. The sequence goes on from NZ_QEKM01000001.1 coordinate 3,413,706, forward strand.
AAGGCGTGCTCAGGATGTCGACGCAAACATACATACGAATGACGTCAGGATTTTCAATAGTCGCGCACGTCGATATAGGGTTTGTGCCTACAGGGTGCGACGAGTACCCAGAGACTGACCCGCCCTAGGCTAATATAGCCCACACCTATGATCGGTAGGCAGTCGGTTGAGCACCATGGAGACCTTGCCGTTGAATTCCCCTCAAGCCTTCAGCGCAGAGCAACTGGTGCGGCACGCGGCCCCCAAGGTGGCCGGCGATTTCGCCGGGCTGGGTGTGGTTTTCTACGACTCGCTGGCGGCGCTGCCGCACCTGCAGCTCGATGTGGTCGGCGACGAGCGTTTTGAACTGCCGGTTGTGGGGCTCAAGGCCATCGGCGAGGTGCTCGCCCGGACGTCGCGACGGTCATCGCCGTGGCATGATGGTTTCCATTTCGTGCATGCGGGCTCCGGGGCGCTGACCCACCTGTGCCAGTTCATCGCGCCGCCGCTGCCTGGAGCGGCCGATGCCGCGCCGCGAGCCGGTGGTGCCCGACACATGACGGCACTGCTTGCCTCGAAGGTGGCCGGCGTCGTGGCCATCGGGCTGCTGACCCACGAACGCGCGGCTTCCATCTATGAGGCCGGCCGGCTGACCTTGAGCGAGACCTTCTGATGCTGCCCTTGAGCCTGACCTATGACGACCTCCTGCGGCTGCTCAAGTACTGCGGCGGCGTCGTGCTGCTGGTGTGCGGCGCCATCCTCTTGTTCCGCCTGCCAGAACTGCACGCGCACCCGTTGAAAGTCATCTGGCAGAGTGCTTCCACCGCTCTGACCGTGCCGCCGTTGCTGCTCTGGGTACTGTCAAAGGTGGAGTGGAAGCACCCTCGCATCGCCAAGCTCATGGGCAAGCGCATGGTCCATGGGCTGTGGTGGGGTGAGTTGAAGTCCGAGTTCAAGGCGTCGGATAACGCTGATCCGCTGCCGCCCATCCCGATCGCGTTCGTGATCAAGCAGAGCTACTTTTTCCTGACGATCCAGTCGTACACGCCCAGCGTGCCAGCCGAGTCCACGATGGAGAGGATGGTGGTTCAACCGCGGAACTCAGTGGGGCAGCTGCAGTACGTATTCGAAATGCGGCGCCTGCAGGATGCCGAAGACAAGATCACCGTCGGCTATGGGGACCTCCGGCTCACGTCGAGCGACACACGGCTGGAGGGCTACTATTGGACCAACTCGCCCACTAGGGGCCACATTTCGCTGGACCTCCTGACGCGGGATTTCAGCGGCATCGACTCGTTCGCCGATGCTGAGAAGGCCTGCGCGGAGTCGCTGAAGATCAAGGGTTAGGCTGCTGTCTAGCCCAATCCGACGGCTTTCGCCATCGACAGTATTTTGATGGGGCGGGTAGCGTCAGTTTACCAACGGGGACAGTAGTCGTTTGACCGATTTGGCCTGACGTCGACTGCTCGACCATAAGCGGTCAACGAGCAAGAGCAACCGGCGCCGTACGGATGACTGCAACGCTACAGAGAGCGTGCGTTGAGGTCGGCACGGCGGCGGACTGCAACCGCTGCGAAGCTGGCCCTTCCGGCGTTCCAGGACCATTAGCTGAGTGCCTCGCAGCTCGTCCTTGTAGCCACGAGCCTACAAGGTTTGACAGCTACATCAGTTCGAAAGGAGAAAGAACGCCGCAGAGCCTGCCCTGCTTTTCTTCGACAAGCCAAAGCCGCGTTTCCTTTCTCAGGTCATCCGCGAGGAGCTTTTGGACCTCATCCGTGGGGCCAACAACGGTAGCCTCCAGCAAGTCGAGCTCTTGGGCAGCTTCATCAATCGTGCGCGCGAGCGCCCCCGCCCAGTCCTTGCTGGCCAGCATGTACCTGGCGAGACCGTTCTCAGAAAGCAGCTTCCACCCATCCTTGAAGACAGGCAGAAATGAGAAGGAGTGCGTGAGCATCAGCTGCCGTGCGTACGCGACCGGCTGCCAAACTTCCAGCACGACGGGTGACTTAACCATGAAGTCCTTGACGGCCTGGCGAGGGAGTTGCTGTTCTTTCATGAGTGCCTCTTCTAGGCCGATACAGAGTTCGATGGCTGCTGCCGTCGCATGCCGTGCGAAGACACCGGTATGCATCGCGTCGTTCCTCGCTTTTTTAACCACCGCAATAAGCGCAGAGAAGGTGCTGAAACGTCCAGGATGCGTCTCTGATAGTCGAGAAAGTACGACTGACGCATTGGCCAATTCAGCAAGCGCTTGCTCGTACTGGCCCAGGTTTTTCTTGCGGCCGAAAAGCCGTAGGCCTAGTGCCTCGAGCGCAAAACAGATCGCATCAAAGCCCTCGGCATCTGCCAGCGCAGCGTAACGGCCGGCACGCAGCGCATCGCGATGGTAGAGGCGCTCGTGCCATTGAAGCGTGGGAACATTCATCCGCGCGGTTGAAGGCCCTGCCGCAGGCCTTGATTTATTGACGATCAGTCAGTGTCGCAGATATAGGTAATACCTTTGAGCCATTCTCGATTGCATTGCCTCGTAGAGTGGCCCGTCGGGCCATCGCCCTGTAGCCGTAGGGAACGACTGCTTGATGCTGGACAGGGCGAGCACGCGTGCGCGCGGCCACTGGCCGCAAACGCTGCTTGCACGCCCGCAGTAGCCCCCGCGAACCCTACTGCCGCCGCCTGACAACGAGCGGGCACGCGCGGTTGCCGGGAGCAGGCGCGCTGGTTGCTAGCTAGATTCCTGGGTGCTGCCGGTCGCCAGCCGTCCGTGTTGTCGGCGCGGCCGTCCTAGATGTCGGCTGTGCGGTGCGGCGCTGAACTGGCAGTCCCGGCCAGAATCGGCCTCTCACCACCGTCAGCAGAGCAGCCGACTTACTTGGCAGCCTCAAAACCGGATTGGTCTAGTCCCACAACATTTCTGCCACTTGCGCATGAGCTCTTGTGCCGACCAAGATCGTCATCGGTGCGCTGCACTTCGTCTTTTGCGCGGGTCAGGGACGAGCGCAGATGTCTGAGTCAGGCTGTGAACGGTCTTCCGGGGCGAGCTGATCGGCTGGCAGCAATCGACCCTTCAGTAGCCCGCTCACGTGGCTCCAAAGCGGACGTTCATGAGTCATTTACTCGTGTTCTCTCCCTGAATTACCTGATTTCAGGGATGTGCAAATTGTTGCAGCCGCTCTAGAGTCAAGCACAAGTTCGCCCGCCACTTCCGCAGATTGTGTAGCTCGCGTTTCACGCAATTGCTTCGACGGTTCAGTTCGCCTCTTGCCAAAAATTTGTCCCGCTCACTCGTTCCTTCAACGCAGCAGCTCGGTTCACCCTTGCTGTGTTAATAATTTTTATCATCCGTGTTTAGAAAATCACCTTGCTCGCAGCCACCCCGCTTGGCAATCAGTGGCGATGTGTGATCTGTGCGGCATCACCCCTTGATCTGCCCGCGACCAACCCCCTGAAAGAATCACCGATGTTGCGCCAGCTGCCTTGCCACGATTTTTCTATTTTTCGCGCTCTCTTTTCCAGTGCGCTGCTTCTGATGACTCCCCTGGCGCAGGCGCAGACCATTACCGTAGCCCCCTTTTCGCCAGCCTCGATCCCCGTGGACCATCCAGGCGCGCTGCTGCTCTTGGCTCTTGCCATCGCGGCATCTGTGCCCTGGATGCTGCGCAAGGGTATTTTGTCGCCCCACCGAGTGCGTGCTGTGGGCGCCAGCCTCGCTGCGTTGGCGTTAGGCACGATGGTGTTTTGGGGTGACAAAGTGCAAGCCCAGTTGCAGGAGCTTCATCAGGCATTCACCCAGGCCGGCGGTCAGACGCTGACCATACCTGTGCAAACGACAGGCACAACCCCCAGCGGTAGTCCTCAGGGTTTTTTACCGGTGGTGCATACCAACCAGACAGCTTCCAGCCTGCGCATCGCAAGCATCACGGCGCCCGCATTGAGCACCTGCTTTCCGTTGGGTGTTCCTTCCCCGCTCCCGGTGACCCCAGCACGGCCAGGCACACAGTGTGCGGTGGGCACCACGTTGGGCGCTGGCACCGCCTGCTGGGTGGATGTGGCCCAGCTGTGCACTGATGCCGCAGCTGCAGCACAAGGCAGTCATCCCAGCCAACTCCAGGCGGACTCGGATTCCGTCACTGCCGGGGCCCAGACCTCTGGCAACGTGCTCACCAACGATTCGGACGCTGATGGCCCGCTGACCGTGGCGAGCTTCAAGTACCAGGGCATGACGTATGCGGCTGGCGCCACGGTGCCCATAGCAGGGTACGGCACCCTATCCATCCAGAGTAACGGGGACTACACCTTCACAGCCGCATCGCCCTTTGTCGGTGCGATCCCGATGGTCTGGACGTACGTAGTGCAAACGGGAGCATCCAGCACGCTCAGCATCACCGTGAGCACCCCGCCGGTCAACAATGCTCCCGTAGCCAACAACGACACTACGACGACCGATAAAGGCATCGCTGTAACCGTTGCTGTCCTGGGCAATGACACAGACGTCGACGGTGATTCGCTCTTGGTGACTGGTGTGACCCAGGGCGCCAATGGCTCTGTGTTGATTGATGCCGTCTCCAAAAATCCCATCTACACACCCAACGCTGGCTTTGTGGGCAATGACACGTTCACCTACACCATCAGCGATGGCAAAGGCGGCTCGGCCACTGCCACCGTCACGGTGACCGTGAACGCCGTCGGCAATCGGCCACCTGTTGCAAACAACGATTCTTTCATGACCGGCATGAATGTGGCACTCACCATTCCTATGCCTCTATCCGTACTGCTCCTTAACGACACCGACCCGGACGGGGATACGCTGATCGTCACTACGGTGCACTCGGCCCTTCAGGGTACGCTAAGCGTCGCGGGAGGCAACTTAGTATTCACGCCTGCAACAGGCTTTGAGGGCAACGCCAGCTTTACCTACACCATCTCAGATGGAAACGGGGGCACCAGTACCGCCACGGTCAATGTCACAGTGGGTTCCGCGCAGGCACCGTCTGTGGTGGTGCAGAAAGCCTTGGTCGTCAATGCGCAGGGCACAGGAGGGGTGAGCGCCAAGTTCCCGATTACCACTGCGCTGGTGGACACAGATGGCTCTGAAACACTGACCATCAGATTGAGCGGTGTTCCCTCGGGCATTGCCTTCAACGCGGGCACCAACCTGGGCGGCGGCGTATGGCAGTTCACCGAGGCAGATCTGCCCAACCTGATGATCTTGTTGCCGGGCAGCTATACAACCACCAACACCTTCATTACTGTGCTGGTCACCTCAACGGAGGCAAATGGAAGTGCTACCGCCAGCGTATCCAGCGTAGTCGCCATGAAGGCCGACTACACGACTGTGAACCTCTCCACTACGGAAAATGGCAACGCCACCGGGAATTCGGACAATGAGTACATCCAGGGCGGTAGCGGCAATAACACGATCAACGCCTCCAGTGGCAACAACATCGTCCGAGGCGGCGCAGGCGATGACAATATCTCGGCGAGTATCGGTTCCGACATGCTCTATGGTGAAGACGGGGATGACACTCTGATTGGAGGATTCGGCTCAGATGTGCTGGTGGGCGGCCCTGGCAACGACAACATGCAGGGTGGCGCCGGTGCGGGCGAAAATGTCGTGGACGTGTTCGTCTGGAATTTTGGTGATCAAGGCGCACCAGCTACACCGGCCATCGACACCATCTTGAACTTTGCCACTGCAGCGGCAGGGAACCTCCTTGCGGGCGGCGATGTGTTGAACCTGCGTGATCTTCTGCAAGGTGAGCGTGTGGGGCCGTCCAACGGTGCTGGCAACCTGGCCAACTACCTGCACTTCGTGATCTCTGGAGGGGATACGCTCATCCACATCAGCCATACGGGCGGCTTTGCTAGCGACTCGCATGCGGTAGGTGCAGCGTACAGCACTGCGGCCGAAACCCAGCGCATCGTCCTGGTGGGTGTCAATCTGCAGTCGCTGTATTCGGGGGCAACGACTGACGCGCAGATCATCACGCAGCTGCTGAACAACAACAAGCTGATCGTGGACTAGCGTTTGGCAGCGGAGAACACGTCCCGTAGAAAGCAATTTCATCGGCTGCAGCGGGAGCTGGTCTGTGTACTGGCTGGTTCACCAAAGATCACCCAGGAGTTTGATCTGTTGCGGTCGCCCAGTTTCTGTTGAGTAAAGATCCGGCAAAGACCTGGCCTCACGAATCGACAGGACTCAACGACCGCTTTACAAATTAAAGCGGGTGTTTGCAGTGGGTGAATGAACGGCAGCAACCGCTGCAGAGCCGACATCGAGCGATGCCAGTCTCTGGACCACTATTGCAGTGTTTTGTGTAACGCGGACGTTCGTTTAAAGAGCCCGCATTTTTTGGAACTCTGGCCAGAGGTGTCGGGTTCTCGAATTGATGCGACGCTACCGAATTAAGTGAGACGCCAATCCGCTTCTCACGTCCACTCGGCAGCCTTGGCTCGAACGGTGAATCCATCGGAACTCCAAGTCCCGTAGGTGCCAAAAGCGCTGAGTGACCGAGTGTGTTTGCGGATCTGGAGGCGTTTTGCGCGCGCAGGCGCCGCATGATGCTGGAGCGCCTGCGTGCCAACGTCCGTCATGAGCGACCGGCCGCTCGATGGCGAAATGGTGCTGATCGAAGACGACGAGTTAGACCTCGAAGGCGCCGAATCAGCGTGAGGCTCGCGGGCTGACCTGGCGACGGGTCGGCATGTCCTGGCGTCCAAGAAGTGACACGGCTGTACGCCGGCGATAACCATCGTCGCGCCGGGACGCGCGTCACTCACGCCAAATAGGACGGTGAATTGTGCGATTTGCGCATATTCGATGATCGCATGCAAGCTCATGGGCCCCGACGCCGATGCAGAAGTCCCCCTACACCCTCGAGTACCAGCAGATGATCAAGCTGCTGCGCGACAAGCGCGTCGAGGCACGGGTGAGCCAAGCGGAGCTGGCGACCCGTTTGGAATAGACCCAGGCCGAGGTGAGCAAGTGCGAGACCGGGGTGCGGCACCTGGACGTGGTCGAGCTTAAGCTCTGGCTGGAAGCGCTGGGCAAGGACGTGACGGAGTTCGTGCGAGAGCTCTATGAGGGCACGTGCGCCTGAGTTCCAGGTGTCGTGCCGCCTCTGGATTACCTGGCCGCGGGGGCACCCTTGAAGGCCGTCTGACCCCGCACGTGCTTGCGCACCATCGACCGCCCGACCCGCATGAACTCGCGAACATCGAAACACGAGATGGAGGGCATGGACATGGTGGATGCATCACGCAGGAAGCCGCGGATCTTGGCCACTTGGCGTGTGACCCTCAAGGTCAGGTAGTCAACCACATAGCCCGCGAAGAAGAGCCTGTAGCCTTGGATCCCCCCCTCGGAAAACCGCGCGGGGGTGAAGACGAACCGCTCCAGATCGCCGAGTTGGCCGGTGGGGTCCACCAGCTTGCGGATACGCACACCGATCACGCCATCCGGTGGCGCGTTCCCAGCCAGCAGATCCGCCCGGATTGTCTCCAGCACGGGCCCGGGCAACGTCACCTCGGAGAACTCAGGGCGCGAGCAGACGGATGCTCGCCAGATTATGGAGACCAGGAAGCACTTGAGCGACGCGTGGTCGTGGTCCTTGACCGCCACCTCGTCCACACCGGCCTTGAACTGCTTGGCCGTGACCCGGAGCTTGCGGATCCACGGCGTCTCCCATTTACAAAGGCGCTCCTCGCATTCGGCGCACAGGAGCGGCTCGGAGAGGCTGTCCTGGCTGGACATGGCCACGGAGTCGGGCGACGTGTCCATAGAAATGAGCTTTCCGTTGGAGCCCTTCTTCATCGCCCGAAAATAGGCATTCGGGACGATATGGGATTCCCGCAAGGCGCGGTGCTCCTGGCAGAGAGCACAGCGTGTCGTCGGATGTGGCTCGTGCGATGGTTGCTGATCGGCGTGTGTGGTCATGCGGCGGCTTGAGGTTGAAAAAGCGCGTAGACCGCGTTCTGGATCGGTGCGCGCACGCCTGAGAGTATCTTGTGTATTCTGGCCAACAAAGCCAGCCATTCCAAGAAGCTACCGACTCCGGTGCCGGACTTGCCAGTTATTCCAATTCAGAAGATCTACCCATTCCGATTTCCAATGGATGTCATTGAAGTCCTCAACGAAATATGGAGGTTTGATATGAGTACACCAGCCCCGCCGACGGATTTCCAGTCTTGGCTTGATTACGCAGTCGCAACCATGGACGCGCGAGGAGCATACCTAGACCGCATCTTTAGTGAGGAGGGCACTCCATCTCAGCACGATATCCGGTCTGCAGCCCAAGAGGAGCTTGATCATCTTAGGAAAAAAGCAGTCATGCCTTGGGTCGGTATGCTGGAGTACTGGCAGATTGCACTTTCACAGAGGCTTGGCCGCTCTGCCGCAGACATTGTTGAAGACAACCTTTTGGCGGCGGATTTCTCAGATGGCAGTGTTCACGTCCAATTTAAGGATGGCTCTGATCTGACGTTTCGGCGGGCGTTTTACGTAGGCGAAACACCCGCTGATGGGGCCATTCATCGAGTAGCAGTGTTTACAGAGCAATGCGGGTATCACGAGTTCTGGATAGGCCCAGGGGATCAAATTTCGGCAACTTCAATGTCTGGGGCTCGGTATAAACCCTCTGACGAAGATTTGGCATGGGACTCAATGGCCCCAGTAGGTCGTGAATTTGGAAGTCCCGATTTCGACAAACTGATGGACGAAGATGCGAAGAAATTTAAGTCAGATTTAGCCCAATGGATCCAAAAAAGCAGTGACGCGAATGTGGCTTTGCAGCTGGAGGAGGATGAGATATCAGACGCGCGCAATGTCCAACTCGCATTACATGAACTCGGACAAGACGTCACTATTGATGTCGCCGCTTCAGTTTGGAAGCAATATTCGCAATCATTGATGGCAAGCTGGATGTCAGGCGCAGAGACGGTTCAGTCCGCCGCCAGAACGCTGTATCTAAATTGCCCAAGAGATCAGTCGCACCATGGGCCTTTGACCGGTGGCTAAGCACCCCGCCAGCGCCCGTATTGAATGCAACGACCGCGGTTTAGTCAAGCGACCTATTGTTCTAGACCTCTGGCGGCATACGTGAGGAAATTTGGTACTCAACATGGCACACCACCAGGAACAAGACGTCCGAAGTCTCGCGCTGCACACTGCTGCGGTTGAGTTGATGCGGGCTGATGACGCGCTTTAAGCTTGCTGATGCCGCAGATTCAACGTGTCTGGCAGGCCAACATGCAGGTCTACGGCGCCGACAAAGTATGGCGGCAACTCAGGCGTGAAGGCACGGCAGTGGCCCGCTGCACTGTTGAGAGGCTGATGCGGCAGTTGGGCTTGCGCGGGGTGATGCGCGGCAAGGTCGTACGAACCACCACCAGCGACAGCAAAGCACAGTGCCCTCTAGACCGGGTCAACCGTCGGTTCCGCGCAGAGCGGCCCAACCAGTTGTGGGTAAGCGACTTCACCTACGTCTCGACCTGGCAGGGCTGGCTCTATGTGGCCTTTGTGATCGACGTGTTTGCCAGGCGGATCGTGGGCTGGCGGGTGAGCAGTTCGATGCGCACAGACTTCGTACTCGATGCCTTGGAGCAAGCCCTATAACGCTGCAGAGCCGACATCGAGCGATGCCAGTCTCTGGACCGCTATTGCAGTGTTTTGTGTAACGCGGACGTTCGTTTAAAGAGCCCGCATTTTTTGGAACTCTGGCCAGAGGCGACCAGGTTCACCAACTCCGTGTCCAACCCAAGGAAACAGACAACTTCTGCGGACAACAGCCCCCTTGGGCAGGTCTTCATCGGCCGCCGCCTGCACCGCCACTATCTGCACAGGCGAGAGAGGGCCGTCGTCGGCTTCGTAGCCCTGGTGCACTTCCGCTGCCGCCCCATCTCGCAAATGGTCATGCCCCCCAGGCTCTGGAGCACTGAAACTCACCTCGGAAGATTGGGTGGCCATTAGATGCCCCAAACGCTCTCACCCACTGACCACTGCAGTTCGTCCACCACCCTGCGCATGATCCACACACACTGCGCGTCGGTGCACCATCGCTTGGCCAGGAGGCCTTTCAACGCAGCCTTCACCGTCGCCTCCTGATTCCCCTCAAAGGTCGCGAGTTTTCTCTGGCAGTACCGGACCATCTGCGAGACCAGATCGTCACACATCTGGAAAGCAGCGATGACCTCTGACGGCGAAGTGCCTGGGGAATAGAACTCCCCGCCTTCCTCAACCAGGCTCATCTTGGGCTGGGCGCCCGCAACGGCAGACAGAGCTGCAGTCACCGGAAAGTCCTCTGGTACCCCTGGATAGTTGGCGCGGTCAATCGACATATCGACTCCTTGCTGTCTGTTGCACCATACAACTGGTACTTGGTACTGTGCAATCCCAATTCTTCAAAACGGCGCAGGCGACTCCACCAACTCCACGGGTCCAGACCCCTCGTATAGCACCGACCCCGAATGCTTCACAGTCACCCGCCAGATCTCGCCTTCCTGGGTGATCGTGTACGCCTCAGGCTCCAGCGGCAACACGGTCTCTGTCTGGAACATCCCCTCAATCTTCCAGGGCGGCGTGCAGAGCAACGTCGGGTAGTTCCAAGGTGAATTGATCGTCATGGTGTCGCCTCAACCCGCACTGCTTCTGACTGCATGCGGAGTGCTGGCCCGCCGGCGCGCCTGCGACATCTCCGCCAACGGCAGCGGATCTCGACCTTCATCCCAGCCGTACTTCGAAGTACGCCCCATCCCCTTCCCCCAGATCCCGGAACCCCGCCTGCTTGGCTGCAGTGCTCGCCTTGCCCCAGGCTTTGAGCAAGGTGAGATCTCCGGGAGACACCACCTCAGGGGGCGACTCCTCCAAGTTGTTCAGAGTGTCCAGGGCCGCAGCCACTTGTTCTGGTCCGCCCAGTTGCTTTTCCAATACTTTCGCGTAGCGGGTTTCGGCCGCAATGCGCTCCTTGGCGGGCAGTTCTTCAGGGTAGTCCCGCAGGGTGACGGTGTAGGTGGTTTCGATGGTTTCCATGGCAGTTCTCCAATGTGTTGATGTACTGTACAAATATACAGCTTTCTTTGGAAGAGTACATGTCAGCAAGAACCCTCGGGGACTGGTTGTGAAGCTGTGATTTGCGGGTGCTGCTGCCATGGGAGGTGTTCTTCCAGCACTGTTAGCCAAGCAAACTGGCTCCCCCCTTGGAGCCCTTTTGGGTGACGGTTTTCAGGGGTGCAAGCAACTGTAAATCCCTGCGAATTGCGTCCATTCAAGCCTGAGATCGGGCGGCCAGGATGCTCCAATCGGACTCCAGTTTTTGCTCATTCCATTCCCGTGAACCGATTGTTTTCTTGGCCACGCCGTGTTCGCCTGGCCACCGCGCTGGTCCTGTCTCTGGCCAGTGTCAGTCCGAATCTCTCCTGGGCTCGCTCGCCGCAGTTCGACAGTGGGGCCCTGTTCACACCGCAGCCCACCAGCTTTGCGCAGTGCCCTCAGTTTTTTGCGAATGGGGTTCCCCCTGCAATCACACCCCGACCTCAGTTGCGGGAGCTTTGTTATGAAGCCTTTGCCGTGCTTCACAGTGGTACCACCCGGACGCCCGTGTTTGTGGCGCAGCGCTTGAACCGCCAGAGTGTGGAAGATGCCGATGAGAAGCGGGCCAAGCGGTTCTTTGCCGATGCGCGACTTCCCAGTGGTGAGCGAGCGGAACTGGAGGACTACAAGAACTCTGGGTACAGCCGCGGGCACATGGCACCTGCGGGGGACATGCCTACCCCAACGGCGATGGCACAAAGCTTCAGCCTGGCCAATATGGTTCCCCAGAACCCCCAACAGAACGGGGGCGCCTGGAACAAGATTGAGCAAGATACGCGGCGCTATGCGCGAAGGGCCAAAGGGGATGTGTTTGTAATCACCGGGCCGGTGTTCACAGACAGTGGGCCTCGCATTGGCGCCAATGGGGTGAAGGTGCCCACCTATTTGTACAAGCTGGTCTATGACGTCACCACCCAAAGGGCCTGGGCGCATTGGCAAGAGAACCGGGAAGGTGAGACAGTGAGTCGGCCGATCAGCTATCAGGAGTTGGTCAAGAGGACGGGGGTGGAGTTTTTGCCAAAAAGTGCGCTGCAGCATTGAGTCTTCGCAAGCCAGGTGTCAGCGGGGGCGTTATAAATCGGCCCTTTCAACTTCTATGCATTGTGAGCATCCATGAACCGTGCCGACCTCGTTGCCATCCTCGCCGCCAAGAATGATCTGTCCAAGGTCTCAGCCAATGCCGTACTGGACACTCTGATCGACACCATCCAGACCGCCGTGAAGAAGGGCGATGCCGTTCAACTGGTGGGCTTTGGCACCTTCAAGTCCGCCAAGCGTGCGGCACGCACGGGCAAGAACCCTTCGACTGGCGCAGCACTGAAGATACCTGCGAGCACGGTGCCGAAGTTTGTGGCGGGCGCCAAGTTCAAGGCGGTGGTGGATCCCAAGGCTGCAAAGCGCAAGGCGGATAAGGCAGGCAAGTAAGTAAGTAAGTAAGCCGCAGCGTATTTGACCGCATGACTGCATTCAAAACCGCCACGGGCCCAGTGCCGCTGGCGGTTTTGTTTTGGCCGTTTGGTTCGATGGACTCCGCCCACCCAGTTCGGCAGATGGTCCCTCGGTCCGTCGGTCCGTCGGTGTGTCGGTGTGTCGGTGTGTCGGTGTGTCGGTGTGTCGGTGTGTCGGTGTGTCGGTGTGTCGACACAAACGCTACCATCGAGCCAATGAACACTTTTTCCAATGCCTTTCGCGCTGAAGTTGCCCGCATGGCGCGCAAGGAAATCAAGCCCGAGTTGCAGGGCATGCGCAAGGCCATCACCAGCCATCGGTCCGAGATCGCCGCATTGAAACGCGAGGTGAAGGCGCTGACCTCTCAGCTCAAGTCCTCTCGACGCCAGATCAAAGTAGCGGATGAGCCCAAAGCCAAAGCTGCGATCGAAGAAACCGGATCCAAGAAGCCAAGACAGATCCAGTTCAACGCACAGACCCTTGTTGAAAAACGAGCAGCGCTGGGCATCACACAGAAAGAGATGGCTCTGCTGCTGGGCGCGTCATCGCTATCCGTCTACAAGTGGGAATCAGGTCGGGTGCACCCACGGGCTGCGCAGCTAGAGCGCATTGCCCAGGTGCTCAAGCTCGGCAAGCGCAAGGCTCTGGCATTGCTCAGTCCGCAGTGAGTGGGTGAGGGCAAGTTGCCCCAACCAAGCCCTCAGCGGCGACGATACGGCTCTCCTGGTGAAGAGTCCTTGCGTTCATCCGCCAGTTCAAACAGGCACTGCATGTAGGGTTGGACATCCGTCCATTTGGCGCGGTCATCATAGAAACGCGCCAGATTGCGCGTGGCTTCTACCGCGTCCGGCCACTTGTCTGCAGCACTCACGCGGGTCATGGCATCCCGGGTGTCCTGCTCATCGTGCAGACCACCATCCTGGGCGCCATAGGTATGGAGTTCCACAATTCGCCGAGGCTGCGCAAAAGCAGTGTCCTTGCACACACCGCCGGGTGGCGTGGCCTCCCGTGAAGAATGGGCACCAGCAAATGAGTCCTGCACGGTGTGCAGCACGGACCCGAACGCCACATGGTGCAGGTAGGGAAGCAGCTTGTCCTGGTGCCCCAGGATGTAGAGATCGGAGACCCGCCACTGCGTGCACCCAAAGTGCTCCTTCAGTGTTGCGTTATCGATATCCCGAAGAAAGGTATCGGGCTTGATCTCCCGCGAGGACACTTTCCAGGCGAACTCCAGCCAGTCCAACACCTTGGCCCGTGTTGCACCAGGGTGCACCCCTTCTTCGCTGGCCATCGCATGCAGGAACTGTAAGTCTCCGAAGTGTGATCGGGTCATCACATTGCCGTGAAAAGTACCTGGGGCCTTGCTGCAACCCACAATCGGTTTGATCTGGGCTTTCTTCTCCGCGTCCTTGAAGAGGCAGTACCAGCACAGCGGCTGCGTGGAGAACCGGATGGTCTGGCCCACGATGCACGACTTGCCCAGGTAGGTGCAATTGCCCTCATCGGGTAACAGCTTGAACGGTGGCAGATCATTCCAGCGGACACCGTAAATGACATAGGGCGTCACAAAAGGCAGGTCTCGGATGCTGCAGGTAGTGTCCTGTGCCAGGTTGGCGGGCTCGACCGGACAGCCCATGGCAATCTGGGTGATCTCTTCATGGACACGGCCCTTGATGAGCACACCCAATCTGCCAGCCACATCCGCCAAAGAGTCTTCAGTCTCGTTGGTCAGTTTGGATTCAAATGCCGAGCCCATGGGCGCAATCTGAAAGGCCATGGCGGCACTGGAAAGTGCCAGTGCGCCTGCGACCAAGGCTAAGGGGCGTGCGACCGCGAGCGCCGAAAGCAGTGATTTCTGAAGACCGCGACCCATCTTGCTCGGTATGACCTGCATCTGTCTCCTCCTTTGGCTTCACTGTAAGCAGATTCAAGGTTTGGACAACAAATATTGGTGCAGGGAGCAGACATACCTCAGCTGCAGCTTGCGCTTTCCAGGCATCGGGCCGGTGGTTGGCGTGGAGGCCGACCACGCTTGGGGCACTGCAATTCGTGGGCGGCGTCAGGGTGAATATTTCACAATATGAATTATCAAAATCCGGATAATTAGCGATAAGACGCCAGTCCGGGCCTTGCCTGAGGCAAATTGAGGCGACGCAAGCCTTGCTGTCGCGTGATTGGCCGCGACCTACAGTGACAAAACCTCACGACCGGGAGCGCCCGCACCTGCTTCACCAGCGACCACATGATGGTCCGGGATGCGACAACACTTCATCGAGCCATGGTTGCAGCTGAAGCAACGATGGCCGTTCTATCCAGAAAACAGCGCATCCGAGCGGAGCACGTACTTTGTTCCATCCGTCAGCAACTGCGTGCAAAAGCGGGGAACTCTATCCGATTAGCGACTTCCCAAGCCCCGCACAGTTGCTCGCAACCCCCACAGAACAACAGCTTAGCTGCGGCTTCTCCGCTGCTAAGCTCGCCACGATCCTGAACATCGCCCAGGCAACCCTGGACGACGTAGTACCCACTCGCTCGCAGGCAGCTAGCTGCGCACGACACAGGGCAAGAGGTGGTACCCCCTCGCGATACCCTTTGAGTAACCCGCTCGCCGAATGGCGTGACCTTTTCTACCAGAGGCTCGCACCGATCGCAAACCGCTGGAGCTTGTTGCAGAAGCTTCCACTAGGCTCCCCACCTAAGCGCGACTGGCCGAGCTGGATACGGTAGAAACCAACAGCCTGTCGAATAGCGTTGATGATTGGAACCAGCCCAACTCAACCGTTGGCTACGACGAGGTCCGCCGCCACGGATCAACAAGTGCAGGTGTAGCGCCAGAATGCACTGGAAATTCATCTTCCGCGCTGAAGCGGCCCTATAACGATCTCCCAGAGAGTTTCTGCGGCACCTTCCTGCGATAGCTTCTGCTTTTGTCGTCCACGAAACGACATCCCTAAGCTCGTAAGAAAAAGAGCTTGGTCGTCCGCTTGCACCGAAAGAGCCTCGTTATAAGAGTTCCCACTAAACGAATCGCCTTGGCTATAGTAGATCGCTGCTCCCATTTGCCCGCCAGTAAATACCGTCGCTTTTGCGGCATCCTCGCCATCTTTGTAGATGGCTGCAACAAACCGGTTAGCGTCGATCCGACGAAATACACCTTCGTAGCCCGGGTTTCTTGCCTGGAGCTCTTTCAGAGAGTTTTCGAAATAGCGCGCGATGTACTCGAAGGTATCAATCTGGAACCGGTCTTTGTCCAGCTGAGTGAAGGTCTTGGCAACCCGAAGGTTGCTCGAACGTGGTCCAGCCACTACCGCCTGCTGAGTTGGCGGCAAGGCAGTTGTATCGGAGCGCTCGGTTTGCGAGAGCGCTCTCGATTGATTGTGCCACCTGTCGGCCGCTTTGCGAACCTCCTTCGCTACCTGCAGAAAGGCCTCGTCCCTATCAGGCCAGAGAGTGACCGGTTTTCCATCCTGAGGGGTGCCAAGTAGCTTGCCGAATGGAGCGTGGTGCCAATCGCATGGACGTAGGATAACGGGAATGACAATGGCATCCTTGGCGTTGTGGCGCTCCATTGCACGTGCCATCTCAATGTTGTAGCAATAGTCAGAGGCAATGAAATCGGGGCTCACCAACAACAGAATTATCTCGTCGCCATTGATGTGGTCGTCAATAGCAGCGTCGACCTCTTGACCGGCACTGATTCTTCGGTCGTGCCAGGTTTCGATGACCCCCTGACGCTTGAGCATGGCCAGTTGTTTTTCCAGTTGGTCTCGCAACGCCTCATCGGCATGGCAATATGAGAAGAACACGTTCGGCAAGATGAAGGCTCCACACTGATTTTTATGATTCTGATCTTACGACTGGTTTAAGAATCCATCCCATGTCTCTTCACCAGGCCGCCGCAAAGACAATTCCAACCTGTGGCCCGCAGAGCGTCCCCCACCTTGTCAGAGGTATTCATTGTGGAAATCGTCACCCTCGTTCTGATCAACTTTAGTCGGCTCGGCACCGCAGGAAACTCAGCAGGAGCTTTTAGCCCCACTCGGCAACTCCAGTTGCTCACTGAAGCACGCGATGCCCAAACGCCGACACTGCGCAACTTAGTTGTACAGATGGCCAAGGAGAACGGTGAGTCAGGGTCGCTTGAAGAACTCAAGCACGAGCCCCGACCTGGTTCTGGAAAGGTCGTCTTCAATGTTCAGGGAAGCCACACTTTTTATAGCGAACCCTACGCAGTGTGCGAGGCATTCCCGGCAATCAAATCAGGGGGTCGCTATTTCCGTCTCGAAGAGGTTAAGACGGAAGCCATGCTCAAAATGGCTTGAGCGCATGAAGGCAGATCAGCTTTGCAGCGCCGTTCTCACTTGACTGGCCTAGCGTCCTAGCACGTAGCTGTCACTGCACTTGATGCGGACCGAAAAACTGAATCAACAATTATTGCAAGCGTCCGCAATGTGCAGCGCCTGTCGAACCTGATCCGCTAAGTTCAGTACGTACGAGATTCGCAATATAGGCCGATCCAGTGTAAGCGTACGGTAAACACCTGCTTGACCTGACTCAGGGCGCGCGATAGTGAGTGGCCATTCAATGTCGAAGCCCATCTATCCCCTTGCAATGATAAGCAGCCCTCCAACCATCATGCCGCCGCCGATGACCTTCGCCGGGGATAGTGTTTCGCCCAGCAGCAGCCAGGCCAAGAGCCAAGCGACGACGACACTGCCCTTGTCGATCAAGGCAACCGTCGAGACTTCGCCAAGCTTGATTGCCTTGTAGTAGAAGATCCACGACCCGGCGGTGGTCACGCCCGACAGTCCCAGCCAAAGTGCATTGCGCCACGTGAGAGCGCGTATTTGGTCCAGGGGAACCAAGACGGCGGCCAACATCAGGACGAACGCAAACACGAAGCAAGTTCGCACTACCAATCCCAAGTCACCGGAAATCCTCGAGAGCCCGCCAGCAAAGCCCGTGACGATGAGCAGCCGCCACGCGACCGGGATTGCGGGATTGGCCCCGAAGTAGGCAATCGCCAGTCCGACCACGTAGGCGGCGATCAGATTGGCTGCGAGCGTCCCGAGCGGCAGCGCCGGCACGAGCGCGTTCATGGCCAAACTCAACAACCAGCGGAGCACAGCGCCGAAGGCTGCGCCCACGCTGATGGCGGCGATGGAAGTCAGCATGATTTAGGGGTGCCGGTTGTCGACTTCGGCGCGCTGGCGGTCATCGGAAGCTCGCAAGCGAACGGCACAGACCGCACCTTGTGCATCTCCTCCACGTGCTCTTGCATGAAGGCCCGAAGCCGCTCTTCGGAGTCGAGCAGCTCCAGACACTGCGGATGCCGCATGGCCTGGCCCTCGAGGTGGTGGTGCGTGAGCCGCTCCCCCGGCAGGTAGCCCGAACTGACCGGATACAGCAGTGCTTGTTGAATACCTGCGCGGCGAGCAGCGCATGCCGCCGATTGCGAATGCGTTGCTGGAGCATTTGCGGGAGTTGCGCCGCAGTGGGAGGTTCATCCAGAGTAGAGGCGGCGATCATGCCAGCTGCGCCATCGACTCCTTATGCACGACTAGTTTTGATGGCAGCTTGACAGAAGTCGACCAGTCGACTGCATCAAACATTTCGCGCAAAGACGGAGAACATCTGCGACATCTTTGTCGCAGTTTTGTCAATACGCATCGGCTGTCCTGTACACTCGCCATCACAGAACACCATGAACTCAGCTGCAAAGATTTTTTCTGTGAAAGATGTCGTGGGGCTGCTTGGAGCCGAGCGGCGTGATGTTCAACGGCTCTTGAACCGTATGGACCCGTATCGTCGTGGTCCGGCGGCGCTCGAGCGCCGGGCGAGGGGTCTTAATTTCGCATCCCTGGTACACCTGCACGTTCTCATGCGCTTGCGCATTGCAGGGTTGGAGCTTGCACGACTGGAAGCCGAATCAGCGGTCTTATATCAGCAAGTGACTGCGGCAATTAGTGGCAACGCGAGCGCACTGTATGAGTTTAATTTTCCCGCTTCGCCCCTCGAGGATGGCAGCACTTCGTCGATCGCAAATGGCGTAAGGATTTCCGTCGACTTGCAAGAGAGCATAGACGCGGTGATGCAATACGTGGGCGTCGCGCAACCCGTGCAAAGGCAACTGCCGATGCTCGTAGCGCTCCAAGTGGGAGCCCGTGGATGAGCAGGTCGCTGCGTGAGCGCTTGGTGCAGTTGGGTGCGGCAGCGGAAAACATTGTGTTCTTCGCTGGACAGATAGACACGCCACTTCAATACCTCGACTTGGTACGTTTGTCCAAAAACGACGAGCAGAGCGTCCGACCCGACTGCGTGATCGAGGTGGCCGGGCAACCATTCCTCTACGTTTACGATGGGTCGCGAGTTGGCAGTCCTTGGAAGTCTGAAGAGTATTGGAAAGCTATCAAGAGCACGGTCGCGTCCCGCGCAGATGCGCCCTACGTTGGCGTTTTGACTCTGGAAGCCTTCCACGTGTGGCAAGTGGAGGCTTCTCACAAGCCGCTGGATGCCTATCGATTCGAACTAGCCAACACCTTCAATCCCGTCATTCCAGCATTGATCCAGAACGAGGGATCGCAATTCTTTCCCAGGAGCGGTAAATGGCTTGATGAGCGTTTGTTCTCGCTGTTGTGGCTCACAGCGACAAGCATTCGCGAAGGCTGCCCAAAGCTGACTGACTCAGACGTAATTTCTCTTGTGGGGCGGGGACTGTTCCTGCGCTTTCTCGCGGACAGAAATTACCTCGAACGCAAGACGCTTCTCCAGGCTGTAGACAGCTCGGCTGGACTTGCAGAGCTATTCCGATGGTTGGACGTCGAATTCAATGGAAATCTGCTGCCGATCGAGTCGCTACGTTACTCGGATTTCGATCGTTCCTCGGATTTCACTGCCACAGTGGTGCCGGCCTTCGGGCGAATCATGTATGGCTCGATGACCGCTCAATTGGAATTTGGGTGGTCGGACATTCGCTTCCAACACGTTCCCGTTGATCTGCTGAGCCAGGTGTATGAGGCCTTTATGCACCGCTACAGGAAGCGCCAGGCAAAGGACAAAAGCGTTCATTACACGCCGCGCCGAGTGGCCCAGTTGATGGTTGACCAAGCATTCCTTGGGGTAGAAGACAAAGCCCACAGCGAGTTGCACGTCCTGGATCCGGCCGCGGGTGGCGGCGTCTTCTTGGTGCTGGCATATAAAAAGATCATTGAAGCCCACCGATCTGAACGGGGGGAAGTGCCCAATGGACGCGAGCTTCGGCAGATACTTTATCGTCAGATTCGCGGGTACGACATCGATTCTGATGCACTGAAGTTTGCCGCGCTATCTCTGTACCTGACCGTGCTGGAGCTTGAGCCTGAGTTCGCGTACGGCAAATCGTTGCCGTTTGAGGATTTGAGCAATAAGTGTCTCTTTGAGATGCCTGATGGATCGGCACTGCTGGGTAGCATTGGCTACCTTCCACCCGAAGGCGACACAAAATTTGACCTGGTCATAGGGAATCCGCCGTGGACACGGGTCACGACTGCGGCCAACAAGGTCATCGAGAAGCACATGAGCGGGATAGCCTCCCGATTCCAACTGCTCAAGCCTGGCTCGAAGGTCAAGAATCGCCGCAATGCACCCGACGTCGCTTTCTTGTGGATGGCGACCCAGTGGGCGCGGGAGGGTGGGATTATTGCCTTCGCAATTCACTCCCGCCTGTTTACCCGAGCAGAAGACACCGAGACCCGTGAGTTGACCCTTCGGGTAGCGCAAGTGACCGGCGTGGTGAACGGAAGCTTGCTGCGCAAGTCTCGTGTCTGGCCTGGCGTGGCAGCGCCGTTTGCGCTGTTGTTTGCGGTCAATCGCCAACTCGAGGAGGACTACGATTTTCAGTACTTTGCACCTCTTCCGGATTTGGAGCTGAATGCCCAAGGGCTCTTCAGGCTGGATCCCCAGGAGGCACATATTGTGGGGACCGCTCAGTTAAAGCGCAGCCCGTCTTCGTTGAAGTCTCTGTTGCGCGGCTCGGCCAGGGATCTGTCGGTGGTGGACAAGCTGCGCGCGGCAACCAGACTCACTGTTGGCAGCTACTGGGCGTCCAACGACTTGGTTTCTAGTGATGGATACCAGTTGGCTGGTACTTCACAGGACGCTGCCGCCATCCTGCATTGGCCCAACTTAACGGCCCGGGCGGTGGAGTCGTTCAGCGTGACTGTCGGTAACCTTCCGCGCTTTGACAGGAAGAAAGTCCATCGCGTTCGCGATCCTCGCACTTATCTTGCGCCCTTACTCGCTGTGAGCGAAAGTCCGCCGACAAACCGAGATGCCAGGCCGGCATCGTTGCTTTGCCTGAGCGACATGGCCTATAGCGAGTCCTTCGTGGGGTATTCCGCCAGCGGTCTGTCAGACGAATTGGCGCAGGACGTTGTTCGCTGGTTGCATGTTCTGACCAGCAGTTCGCTCGCGCTCTATTGGTACCTGATGACCAGCGCCAAGTTTGGCGTTGAACGGGACACGATTCTCAAGGAAGACATCGACTCGCTTCCTTTCGTGCCGCCTGACCGTCTCACCTCCCAGCAACGCATAGAGGTGCGACGGCTGTCGGCTTCCATAGAACGTGGCGAGTGTCCTTGGGATGAAGTCGATAGCACAGTGGCACGCATTCTCAAGCTCTCTGTGGTTGATCGCGCGGTCGTGTCGGACACATTGGCCAGCGGTTTGCCATTCACGGAGAACCAGCGGATTGCCCAGCTTGTCCCTTCTTACGATGAGCTTTCCGAGTTTTGCGAACAGCTGGAGCGGACCGCCAACGAGGTGCTGGCAACGACGAAGCGCGCGGTGCGTGCTCGACCAATTGGCCATCGGTGGAGTCAGTCGTTCGGCTGGCGCTTTGTGAAGCTTTCGTTCTCGGGCTGCCGCGATGAAAAGTCCAACGCGGATGAGCAGGATGAACCACTCATGGCCGCTTTCGCAAAGATCGCTGCGAATTTCCAGACACCCAGGGTGATCGTGAACACCAAAGCCGGTGATGTGGTGGTGGGCATGCTCGCACAGCGGCATTTCTGGACTGCTAGGGGAATGATGACTTTGTTGGCAGAGTTGTTTGGAGAAACTGGGCATGGCTAGCGGTCTCGTACGATTGGCTAGACCGCCTCAACAGGCGCCACGCTCGTTCACATGGGATCCAGCGATGGTCCTTTGGGTCGAGCACCTCATCAAGCGGTCGTGGAAGAGGGTTAGGCCGCACGTGCATCTCAAAGGTCCCGTCCGCGAGACGAAGCTCAACACGCTGCTACGTCGAGAAATGCTCAAAGAGCTGGAAAAGCTGGTGGCAAAGGGCAACCAGTCATTCTTCACCATCGTGACATCTTCTGAAGAGGTCCCGGACTACATGGGTTCTCTCGTCGAAAACAAGCCGGACTTGGTGGTCAGGATCGATAGCTACAGGCATCAATGGAACGCACTGTTCATCGAATGCAAGGTCCTCTCCAAATCCGCCACCATATCGGCCTACGGCGTCGACGGCATGGCTCGATTCGTCAAGGGCAAATACGCGTCGACAATGACGCACGCCATGATGCTCGGCTACTGTGTGGGGCCCGATCAGCTCGCCAGCAACGCCCGCAGCTCTCTCGATCGCTACCTGAGTCGATCTAAGCTCAAACGATCCCTCGTCAATACTTCAGCATGCGACCTGGGTAGCAAGGCCGCGCGCCATCTTGTAGTTACAGAGCACAAGCGATCGTTCAAGTTGGGATCGCATGCTTTCAAAAACATCAAACTCCGGCATATGTGGCTTCAGGCCCGCTGAGCGTCCCTAGACAAGGACGACGATTCAAGACCTTGTAGGCTCATCTTTGAGAATGGGGCAATGGCGTGCAAAGTGGGGCAATGCAACGTGAGGGGGGCGACAAGAATGAGGAATCAAGAAAATGTGCTGGTGCAATTTGAAGGTGAGCAGCGCAGGAGGGTGGAGCGCGTTGTAAGCAACGAACGCGAGTCAAGTGATCGCGCCAGGAAACGGTGCTTTTATCGCCGCGTAAGTTGGCCGATTGTCGCGGAAGGATTGCTCCGCATGTTCCGACTAGCGGCCGACGCGGCGAATAAGGAACCATTTTGGGAGCAACTGTATGTTCGGCTAGACGCCGGCAGCAGAAGCGTAAGTATGTGGTTCGGTAAACATCCCATTGCAGGCATAGTAGATGACGACGTTGAGGTCGGCGCGTCAATGGTTGTCTCTCAGGATCCGCGCGGCGGCGTAGTTGTGTTGTTCTTTCCCTGCGAGTCACTGAATATGCAGCAGGGCAAGCCTACGGTTATTTGGGGATACCTTGACGGGCCTGAGCAACTAACCGAAAAGACGAAGCATTTGATGCAGCGTGACTTCCTGCGGTACGGCCGCGCAACGAGCGGGCTCATGGCGCCGAACGCAGCAGATCGACGTTTTGTCGAGTTGCTTGAAGAACGAAGCCGGGCTATCGAAAGTAATACGGCTCTGGTCGGGCTTCATCCATGGGCAATCGGCACCCTCATCTTGGGATCGCTGGCAACGCTAGCGCTGTTCCTGACATGGCTCAAAGCAGGTGATGGAGATTTCTGGGAGCCGTTGACCGGCCTCGTTGCCCTTATGACCGGGTGGGTGGCTGTGGGCGCTCAGAATCTGGGAAAGAAGCGGGACGGCTCACGTGCCAAGGCGCTCACAGCCGAAGACGCCGAGAAGGCAGAACGAGATCGCAGGCTGAAAGAGCGGCAGAGCGCCAATCGAAAGAAGGCGGTGCCATGTACGCTTCCAAGTATCAAGTACAAGATTCATCTCGGCATTGGGCACGCGGTACAAAAACTGTGACCCCCTCGGCCGCTCACCGGTTCTCCTCCCATGCTCCACACTCTCTTATGGGGCTGACGCAGCCGCCACTGAGGTTCGTACTGAGTTAAGACGCTAGCTGGATATGCCGACGGAACAAACAAATCGACTCGGTAGAAAGTTGAGTGCGTTTCGGCGATCACACTCAACCCTGGCATGTCCCGAGGCGGTCGAGGTCGCGTAGCAAGTCGAATCTGCATTCGTGTATGTACACTTCAATCTAAAGAGCATTCCGTTTTTCAGTTAGTCAAATAATCAGGATATAAATATGGGCGGATCAGGCTCCGGTGGCTGGACACCAACATCCTCAAGTGATAAATGTGCGACTTTGGTATTTGATGCGCAGCTGAATTCCCCGCAGCCTTCCGCTTTGGCCACTTTGTTGCAAGGTGAATACTTGTCCGTCGAACTATCTGCACTACCCAGACAAGTGGTGCAAGTCTCCAAAAGCGGGATGGTGGTTGGCGCATTGACAGGAACTCAGGCCCCCCAATTGATCAACTGCTTGCAGAATGGTTATTCGTTCAAAGCTGAGGTTGTGAATGTGACGGGCGGAATGTGCACCGTCCGCGTGAGTCCGTTATGAGGCCGAACATTGGCGTTGTAGGCGGGAGCTACGAAGAGGAGTGTGCATTTCCTCGTCGACGTATTTTTCGTGGAAGTGGAGGGCGCGCGGCTGCGCTTCTATCTAGCCTTGACGTTCAGACCGACCTGCACACGGTTATCGGAAGCGCCCACTCTGCCCAGGCCGAATCCTTGGCTAGTCACCTTGGCTATGTATTGCGTCCCACAGCATCAGACCAATCTGTGTGGTTTAGGTATCGGTTTCCACTCGGGAGGCCTGAGCTATATCCGCCACAGCCTATCGTCCAAAATCAAAGCCAGGTCACTACTGAGCAGGCATTGGTCTTTGGTATGGTGGAAGGTAGACCGAAGGTCATCGCCAAAAGGGCTGTATACGACCCGCAGGATGGTAGTAAATCTCGGCACTTTGAAGATAACGGTTCAAGCGCCGATGTGCTGGCCCAAGTCGTTTCATGGTCCGAAGGGCGGGCCTTGACAGGATTCAAGGACCCAAAGGACATCGCCGCAGCTTTGCTGGCTAGACCAAGTACCAGTGTTGCCATTATCAAGTGCGGACCTCAAGGCGCACTGGTTGCTACACATTTAAACCAAGCTTGGGTGCACTCATTTCCAACAAAGAATGTGTACAAGATTGGCTCTGGGGATGTGTTTTCGGCCTCATTTGCTTATGGATGGATGTGCCTCCAACAAGCTCCTGTCGCTGCGGCTTGGTTCGCATCACGATGTGTTGCTCATTATGTTGAGCATGGGGTGGATCGGTTGAATGAGAAATTGGTCGCAACTTTCATAAGTGAGGCCAACGCGGCACATGCTAAGCATGGAGCGGGGGAACGCCGGTTTATACCCGAAGGACAGATTTACCTAGCAGGCCCATTTTTCAACGTTGGTCAGCAATGGGTAATCGACGAAACTCGCGGCGCTTTGCAGGACATGGGTTTCCGTGTCTTTTCGCCCATTCACGATGTGGGAGAAGGGCTGGCAGACGATATTGCTGGAGCTGATCTGAAGGCCTTGAATGAGTCACTGGTGGTTCTGGCGATTCTTGATGGGGGTGACCCTGGCACGCTCTTTGAAGTTGGCTACGCAAGGGCTCGTGGTATCCCCGTTGTGGCCGTAGCGGAAGACGTACCGCCCTCAGCATTAACTATGCTTGAGGGTTCTGACTGCGACGTCGTTCAGGATCTGACATCAGCCATCTATAGAACCTGCTGGACCCTGATGGGCGATGTCTAGCCTATTGCTCCTGTCAGGAGGTATTGACTCCATTTGCCTAGCCGCGAAGTATCGACCGAAAGTTTGCTTGACGGTTGACTATGGACAACGTGCAGCTCAGGCAGAGATCAATTCTTCCAAACAGGTGTGCCACAGCCTAGGCTTACGTAGCACCGTGCTGAACGTGAACATTGGCGCGCTCGGGAGTGGTCAAATGGCAGGCCAGACAACATCTCCCGTATCCCAACATGTTGAGTTTTGGCCATTTAGAAACCAGTTTTTGGTTACCTTGGCTGGCATGCTTGCCCTCAGGGAGCAGTGCACGCAAATCTTGATCGGTTCGGTTTCTACCGATCAACGCCATTCGGACGGAAGCGCTGCTTTTCGCGACCTTCTTCATCAGCTGCTGCGCCTTCAAGAGGGTGGGCTAGAGCTCCTTGCTCCAGCGGCAGATATGACCAGCGAAGAACTGATAGATTTCTCTGAGATAAGTCTTGACGTGCTGTCATGGGCGCATTCATGCCACACCGGAAATCTTGCGTGCGGTCACTGTCCTGGGTGCAACAAGCATTCACAGGTCATGCAATCTAAAGGGCTGGACCGTTAGTTCAAGGTTCACTACATCGCAAAAGAAAGCTGGTGTGGCTTTCGTGCCCTGGGGGAATTTTTCACCAACTGGCCAGATTTGAACTTGACCGCATCGATTGCGCACGATCCCAGTGTGCGCATGTGGCTCCAAACAATGCAGTCTAGTACAGAGGGGCGTACCTGTATCGCATTGCAAAAGTCGATGTACCGTTGCTCCATTTCCTCATAGTCCTTCTCAACCGTATCTTGCTCAGAGAAAAGATCCAGCAAAAGGCCTGCTCGGACTACATGGATATCCAGAATAGCTACTTCATCCGAGTCCAAGTAATTCCGCGCTATGAAGCCAGCGGTCTTGTGACCGCAACCTTTAATTTGCAAAAGTGAATCACGAAGCGCCCTGCCACTTCCGCACTCAATATGACCAGCATCTAGATGGTTCATAGCGTCTGCTAAAAATTTGGCCTTCTGATTGGGATACCGGTAATGAACTTCTTTGCCATTCACCCACAATGGTGTTTTTAACGTGTCAGTCCACACATCAGGCTCAGTACAACGCTGCTCAATGAGTCCACGGCTGCGACATGTTTGAAACGCTGCGCCCGCGAGCTCTGCGGTAATTCCAAAGCCGCTGAGCATACAAAAAGCGATCTCTTCAGCCAACGATCTTTGAGAGTAATACGGTGAGCTCACAACGGTGTCGAGCTGATTCATCCAGACATGCGAGACCCAGTAAGCTGGTGTGAACAAGCAGTAGTGTTCACCCCAGGCGATATCGTTCCAAACGCGAACATTTGGGTCGGGAAGGTCTCGTTGAACCATCTTCCCCGCCAACTCAAACACCACGGTCTGGGTCATTGCATTGCACCTTGAACGAGTTGCTGACCCAGCCACGAATGGATGGAAGCACGCTCTTGTGCAGAAAGGTTGAGCAAGCGCTCTTTGAGTCGATGCTGGCGACGTTTGATAACCTCCCGCTCGCGAAAACCACTTCCCATATATCTGTCATCGTGCAGGTGGTTTGGCTTTGGGAAGTTGAACCAAAGACTTTCTTGTCGAGGTCCTATGTGACTCTGAACCATGAAGCAATGCTTGTTCCAGCCTCTGAGCATGGTCTGGTAAAGGGCGCAGTCGTACCCAGAGATCATGACTTTGGCTGGGACGTTGTTGAGCAAAGTCAGCAGCTTTTCATGGTCCTGCTCCGTGTAGTCATGCCTGTACACCCGAGAGCGACGTCGCGTGGACGGGTGGTATGGAGGGTCGACATAAATCAACGTATCCTGGTCAAGCTCTACTTGAGCCAACCAATCTAATGCGTCAGCGTTGACAAGTTCGCACAGCGCGTTGAACGCATGCCCATAAGACCGAATCACGCAGCTATCGATCTCCAGGCCGATCTGAATAGGGGCGGGTCTTTTATGTCGCATGACAGCCCCACCACCCAGGTGCGATTCGATGTACCTCAAGTGAGGAGGCATCAGATTGATGATGTGTGGGTATGCAACCCCTTTACCGCCGTCGTATCTCATGGCGGGAGCATCGCCAAAAATGGCGATGGTGTCAACTCAAAAACCCGCCTCGAAAACAGAAATTCAGACGCCCCAAAAATGCTTCGTCTTTTAGTCAGTGGAAATCAGGTGCCGCGGCTGGGCGCTGCTGCCGAGTGTTCCCGCGCATTGCAGGGTTTGTTGCAGGTGCTGCGTCAATGGATCCGCATCGAGGCTGCTCCATGCATCCTCATTAGCAGTGAAGCGAGATCTAGTGGATCAGGTCTCCCCGCCAGTCGCATAAACTCTTGGCGTGAAAAATTGATAGATATAACCATACGGCTAGCCAGCGTGGCTGTCTTGCAACCTAACCGCCCGCAAAGGGCTCTCTGACCGCGTGAGTTCTGCAAGTTTTGATCGCTTCCCTGTTGATGGGCGCCTGTACCGCTTGATCGCCACGGGCCGGAAATACCCATCCCCGACGCCCGAGAAAACACGGCGTGTAATGGTGTATCTCGCAGAGATGGAAGAGTTGGCGACTGGAGACGCCATCTACGCGCGCCGGGATGACGGTTCGATCAAATTTCTGGTGATCGACGAGGCTGCCGGCTCAATCCCCAGCCTGATCCTAGGTTCCTTCTGGCGCGATCGGACACTTCAGCCGGACGACCTTCAAAACTGGGTACAAGTGCGAGACGCTGACCTGCCCCAGCAAACATGGCAGCTGACTACGGTAGGTGCCCTGGGTCTGTCGACGGACTTATCCCTCGGTTCCAAAGACTGGCCTCTGACAGGAACTGACGCTGCAGGGCGGAGAATCAGTGTGGCTGGTATGCCGGTCCTCTACGGACAAACTGCATTGGGGTTACACGTTTACATCCCCTGCCACGAAATCTTCCGTCGTTTCTTTGGGGTCACCACTGAATTGGCCAACGCCCTCGTGAGTGGCGCCTGGGCCAGCGAAGTTGGCAACTTGGTCAATCTGGAAACCACACGGGTTACGGAGGAAGGCGATTTCGAAATAGAGCCTCTGGTGAGCTTGAGCAATGTGGCATGCCGTGCGATAGCACTTTTTCAGACGTCTCCTCACGCGCTCACCCAAGCCGCTCAGATATACGTCAGGATTCTCAATGCTGTTAGACGAAGGGATGACTCTCCATGGATCGAAGCCTGGCCACCATGGAAGGACCAGGAAATGCGGGTTTCATTCATGGGTGAGCCGCTCCCCGGCGGAGGAGTGCTTGTGCTTTGGATCCACGATGCGCAGTTCCCCAAGCTTGCATACCCCATCACTCGCCTGACGCAGCAGATCATTCTGAAATCTGAACCGGAGGCTCCCACGGGCCCAGTCGAGCCATCGCCACATTCACAGCCAGATGAAGATGATCCACCGGTCATTTCCAGGCCACAGGACGTGCGGCCCATTGGAAGAGCGCTCCACATAGGCATCCAGGACACGTGGAGTGAATTGGAGCCTTTAGGTCGCCGGGTCATTTCCATCAAAACCCTACCGTACGACCCAGACAAGCCCAAGCGCAAACGAACGCCGCGCAAGAACAGGGTGGGAACCGGAAAGCGCAGCGGACAGGGAGAGGTACCACCAGGCTCGCTCAGCAGCGAAGACCAAGTTCGGATTGAAGACCGGTTTCGCGCGCTGGCAGAGTGCTTTGAGTTGATGGTTCAGAAAAAGCACTTGCTCTCGTTTGCGCACTATGGACTTGTGAACTCAGTGGAGACCCCGTCAGCCACCTACTGTGCATTGCCAGCCAACATAGGCGGGACGGACCGGCCTTGGGCTTTCGTCGACGAGCGGCCCCGGATGTGCTGGGTAG
This sequence comes from Simplicispira sp. 125, assembly GCF_003096555.1. Taxonomy (NCBI): domain Bacteria; kingdom Pseudomonadati; phylum Pseudomonadota; class Betaproteobacteria; order Burkholderiales; family Comamonadaceae; genus Simplicispira; species Simplicispira sp. 125. The sequence continues at coordinate 3,442,767 of NZ_QEKM01000001.1, forward strand.
TCGAATTGACCCGATCAGATGGAAAACTGTTCTATTGGCTGGAAACCGAATCCAGGGGCGAAAAGCACCATCGGGCACTTCTCTTGCGAATGCAAGCTAACGCTTCCCTGCCTGCCGCCACCTTGGACACTCTCCTCAAGCAAGTGGTTCTTGGTAACGGTGTCTGGAAAACTAAAAATCTCGCTGTCAACAACGACGCCTTCGCTACGTGCACCGTCAATCACCGCTACAACGACGGAATGGTCAAGCCTTCGCTCGTACTGGACAAGATGGAAGAGCTCGCGGGCATACCTGTGTCCTGAGACTCATGCATTGAGTTTGTCCAAGTGGTACTGCACTGCCGCAGTGCTCAAATGATCCGAAGCCATACGTCCGGGAAACACCCAACTCTCACCGGATTCCTGTGCCGATGATGGCCTCGCTGCCATTTCACGCATCAGTGCGGCGACCTCCTGCGGGGCGTCGACCCACTCATCCTTCAAGAACACCTTTGCTCCTGACGCAGAGAGCGCCAACTGGTCCATGCGCAACTGAAGCACATGTTCAAGCCGGGCTCCAAACAGGATGGAGACAAGCTTCGCAATCAGCGGCAACCGTTCATGGCGGCGTACTACGTGCTCAAGACGGTCCTGAATCCTGCGTACCTCCCTGGCGCGATGCGCCGCTGTCGGTAGCTGGCCTGCCTTCTTCTGAATCTGAAGACGCAACGAGACTGAACCAGTTGCGCGAAGGTAGGAGACGAATGCGCTGGCCGAGGCCGTCGATCCTGGAGACTTTCTCAGGTACTGCTCCAGTGCGGTGTCGGACAGGTAGGCGGCACGGCTGACCTGGCTGTGTTGCAGAAGCTGTATTGCCACGTGCAGATAGACCTTGATGCTCCGCAGCGACAGCGGCTTTTCTTTGGCCTGCATGAAGCGATAAAACCCCCGCACATCCGACTCCCAAGACTTCCCTGCGACCTCCAGCAATTGACGCTCGATCAGCCGCTCGAGAGACGTTTGAAGCCGCTCGTGGTTGTTGGCAGTCAACAACCCAGTTTCGTTCATGTACTGCGCCAGAATGCCCATCGACCGGATTTCCTCTGTCGTGAACAGCTTCTGCAGGAATTTGTCGTCGATGTCACCGCCAGTCACTGAAACGGCGTTGTCGATACGCATCAGAGCCTGTGCATAGCGAGCGAAGCCCGCAGCCACCTTGCTCTCCCGGCCACTGCCGTTGGCCCATCCCACGAAGGACAGTGTCAATTGCTGCGCCTGTTGATCGCTCATCAAATCAATTGCAGCTTGCGCCTTCACCCAATTGGCACGTTTGATGCCGCAAGCAAAGCAGCGTGCAGTGCCCGTTCCACCCACAGTGACCCCGCAGTCAGGACAGGCGTGAGTCGCGTCCAGGTTCTCGGCACATGCCTTGCACAATGGCTCGCGTGACAGCAGCATAAGAAACACGGTGCGGTGTTTTGAGCACTGCTTGCACGTCGCACACGTCTGATCACGGACACACTGATCACACATGCGGCCGAGCGCTTCCATCCCACTGACCCGGGTAAGGCGCTGCGTGGGCTTCTCGCACACTTGGCAGGGTTTGGCCGATCGGAAGTACCTTGCGCACACGGCACATGCGGCCTTATCGCCGACACGCAGTGCCGCGCGAGGCGTAGGTTTTGCGCAGCGAAGGCACGTCTGATCCTTCAGCTTGCAACTGCGGCAGACAGGCCGCTCTTCAGCGCGATGGCTGCGCGCTGTGCCGCCACAGATGTGACAAGTGCGGATAGGAAAAATCCGTGGATAGCAGTTCGAACAATAGCTGACGCCCAGATGCACGCGGTGCGCCTTTTGCATCCCACGCTCGCATTCGCCACACCTTCCTCTGGCAAGCTTCGTGCCCAGATATTCGCTGTCATTCATAGTTATTGAGATACGCGCGCTCGCGAGCGACGCGGCCAGCGCACCTTGCGTGCCAAATCAAGAAGCAACTGGGCGCGCACCTGAGGGTCGGTTGGCATCGCGGTCGACCGTTTGGGTTTCGCACGCACGTCGCGGGCTCGGTTGTATCCGCACCATACCAAGGCACCCCGTGAAGGGTGACATGCCAAGCGCATGATGCGGCCCTCCTGGCTGCGCAAGAGCTCAGCGCGCTCCCAAGTTCGCCAGTAACTCCAATGCTCACCTGCATGGGCGAATCGCGGATCACGTGCGGTGACTTCGCTCAGATGCCGATACAGGGCGCAGAGCGGCCCGGGTTTTCCTGCAAAAGCATCATTCCAAATCCTCTCAAGATGACCGTGCAACTCCAGATCGCACCCCGAGACAGAGAGCGACTCGCGTCCGCAGAGACTGGCAGCACACCGCCCACAGCGCGCCAACACCAGCTCATCATTGCTATAAGGTGTGAACGGCTTCCTGCACTCGGGACAGCAGTCCTGCAGAAGTAGTGAGTGCTCTGGACAAAACCAATTCGTGGCGATACGCCAATCCCTGCGGAGATATCGATCCGGGGCGCCTAGACACCTGCAGCAATACATCTGACCGTAGCGCTTGCGCGCCCACTGAACAAGGCCGACATAAGTGATCCAAGGCTCGAAGCCTATGGCTTGTACCGGGACACCGCACTGTGCAAGAAAGCTGTTGACTGTCATGGCGCCCAACTGGGCGCGCCCGATGCACAGACCTTCTGCAAACTTCTCCAAGAACGTCGCATTGACACTGCGATCAATATCACGCGACCAGACGTCCCGTGTCAAATCCATGGATTTCACGAAAGATGCTGGGTTGTGCGCGGCAGCCCAAGCACGCCTGGCCAGCAGCGATCCCAACAACTCGTCCGGGTGAGGCGCTGGCAGCGAATTAGATTGCACCATCGGTGCGCCCTCCATTGAGAAGGCGCTTGACGAGCTCGTCTATCGCTTTGTCTAGCAGGACGTAGGTAATCCGACTCTCACCTTCGCGCAAGGCCATCTCTGCGGCTGCCCGCACGATCGCACGCACAGATCCAATGGTGCGAGCAGACTTCGTATAGATCAGCTGGACCAGCTTGCCTTGGCTTAAACCAGATGGCTTGGGCAACGGAATGTACATCTCAAAGCTTGCCAGCAAGCGCTGGAAATCCGCATTGGCCTGCCACCTGGGCAAGGCAAGCTTCTGAAACCGGGTCATGAACTGGGGATCAGTGGCAAGCGCTCGCGTTACCTCCTGGGTGCCGCTGCAGACTACAGAAATATTGCGCGTGTTGGAGAGCCGCTTGAGCGCCGCCATGAACAATCGCTGATTGCGCGCAGTTCCATTGAGCATCGCGTGCAGCTCATCAATCACCAGGGTAGTTGTCTGGTGGGAGATCAACTCCTGCGAGACGACCGCCTCCAATCGCTCCGGCGCGGCATCGGGCCTGTGCGGAATGTCCAAGGCGGTAAGGATCGCGCTGAACAGGCGGCCCTCATCGGGCGCCGGCGGACACTCTGCCCACAACACCTTGGTGATGGGGTTTCCAGTCGCATCCAGAACCACCGGATTGCGATTTATAAGCTCGCTGGTCAACGAGGTCTTTCCGTTGTCGCTGTCTGCAATCACTGCTCGGCACGGTGGTCGCTGGACACGAGGATAGGTCACCACATCCGCAAGATCTCGCAAGATGGCCTCAGCGGCCGGATACTCAATGAATCGATCTTTGCGCACAAAGTGGAGGCGATCCTCCAGGGAGGACTGCAGCACCGCCTGAGCGTCGGAATGAAGATGCGCAAAGTCCATTAGCTACGCGTACTAAAAGGAAGGACCGGCGCGTCGGAGAATCCAGAGAACATTTCCGAAGGGTCGGGCGCAGGGTTGACCCCACCCAGCATGCGATCCTCGATCTGCGAGCGATCGGGCAGCTTTGGATTGGTAGTCTTTTTACCCGCCTGGCTCGATTTGCCTGACCGGGCAGCCTTTCTGGCCGCAGTGGTGGTAGCAACCGAAGCGGCCTCACGTTTCTTGGAGCGCTGGCGATAGCCGGCCTTGGCTTCCGTGTCTTCCATCGCCTTGCCTGCTGCGTCATCGCGCGACCTCAGAGCAGAGAACTCCTCGCCAGTCAGCTGGTTCTCGTAGTCGGTATCAGGCTGAAGAGGGAACTGAGGAATCCTGTAGTACTGCCTTGTTTGCGGATCGAGAAACCAGATCGCATCACGGTGCCTCGGGTGCTCCTTGATAACGAACTTCTTTTTTTTGCCTATTTTTGGATCGACGTAGTTGATCCAGGGAATCAAAACTTCTGAGAAGTAGTCGGCCTTGTTGATACGGATCCCTGTGGGGCTTACGACCCGCGTATCCTGCGGCAGGAAATCGAAGATCAGTTTTTCCGGATCAGTGATTAGTTGGGGAAATCCGCAGGCTGGGGTTTTGCTCGTACCGAGGATTGCTTCTTCCCAAGCTTTGATCGGAGGCTTCCTCAACGCGCCATGCTTGCTCACGTGGTAGTGGTTGACGATCCAGTCGGCGATCTCGACTTCCAGTTCACGCAGTGTGTAGGCAGACTTCTTTTTGGAGTCATAGTCGCCTCGCTTTTGCGGATTCGAAAACGTCGTTCCAGGCTTCTTCTGAAGCATCATGTTGACGTTACCGATCATCCGTTCTATGTGACCCCCATAGCGAGGAGTTTTGACGCGGCGAAACTCAGTGTCAATGCGCTGCTCATGGCAAGCATGCTCCAGAACCGCGCCACGAAACTCTTTGGCGTTGTCACAGTGCACCTTGTGGATCTTGCCCTGAACTGGCCAGGAACCGCTCAGATCTAGCTCCGCAAGGTAATCCTTTTTGGACAACATGCCCATCGCAAGCGCCATGCCGGCTGACGTCGAGTTGGGCGTCGACATGCTCAAGTAGAAGCCCACGATCATGCGGGTATAGACGTCGATGACCAGCGTCAGCCAGGGTCGTCCCCAGGGTTCACGCGTATCCGAATAGACGACAGTCATGTCCAAATGGACATGGTCGATCTGCACGACACCGAGAACATTTCTGGTGGGGGGAAACTCGCCGGGCGTGGGCGTGAACTTGTCGGCCTCCTGCGAGAAACCTCTTGCTCTGTGAACCTCTTTCGCCGGTATCTTTTTGATCCGGTTCCGCACTGAATTTATATGCGGCAGCTTGATCTTTTCAGCCTTGCATCTCTCTTCAAGCTCTTGAAACACATCCACTACTTTGAGCTTCTGGTCCTGAAGATAGAACTCGTTGATGATGTCTCTAATAATCTCTTCTACCCGCTCAGGTAGGCGCGGACCCTTCGGGCCCCGTTGCCCTGGGATAAGCCCTACCAGAGAACCTGCATGTTCGTAGTCTTTGATGAGCCGATAGACCGAGGCGATGCTCAGATCCATCGTCGTGGCAACGCGCGCCACGTCATCGCGCGTTCGCGAGTCCTTGCCTATTAGCTCGTTAAGCTGCTCCAAGCGCTTTTTTGCCAAGTCCTGCTCTGCTTTGGAGTAGGCATCGAGCGCCGGCAGCGGCTCATCCTTTGCGGCTAACAACTCGAGAACAGTACTGGGATGCCTCAAGTGGTCCAGCAAGACACTTTCTGTAAGTCCACTCTGTGCGTTCTGAACGATCACCCGATCAAGGGACAGCACGGCACATACCCGATGCAACTCGTTTTTGTAGGCAACCGCGGCCCCGGGTCTCACATCGAATGCGGTGACGGTCTCAGTGTGTATCTGTGTCATCTATGAGTACCTCCTCGAACCAAATTTCTGACGCCATGTTGAGCGGAAAAGCTAGGTTGACACCTATGTATCCCATGGTGAGGAGACGCCACATCACACCCACAGCCATTGCGCGGTTCTCAAAGTCCTGGAATGCAGCTGCGAGCAGAACTCCTGGAGTCGTGACCTGCAGCTCCTCCAGCGTTTCCAGCAATCGAAGGCCCAAGCCGGCTTTGTCGTCGTAGGTGCGAAAGCCACGAAGAAAAGTGACGTTATCGAGGTAGGGGCCTCGAATCTGTCGCTCAGTCACGACCCGGAAGCTCCAACCTCGGGAGCGACACAACTGCCTCGCTGCCCTGAACCCAAACTCCAGTTCACTCCAGCGATCCCTCAACTCTTCACGGTACTTGATCTCATACAACCCCGGACGGCGCCTTCCGCGCCCGTCCTCAGAACGGAATTTCAGAAGAAAGTCAACTGTGTACCGGCGCAGCCGACCGTTACCAACTCGATACCGAATGCACAACGGCTGGCTGATGATCGTGTCGACCTCGCTATCAAAGTCTGCCAAGTAGGCGAAGTCGCGCTCAAGAGTGCTTTCATACGGCACGGTTTCGCCCGATGCTTGGGCTCGCCCCGTCACGGAGCGATAGCTCCTCGGAATCTTGCGCACACCCTTTTCTGATTCAGTCACATCAATTATTGTAATTTCGCGATCAGTCATAGAAAATTGTGTAGCCAGTCTCATCAGCCAATAGTGTATCAAGGCGTCAGCTTTAGGGAAACGCACAGAATAAGTCTCATAAATTATTGTAATCGACAGTGGCTCACCGCCGCGCCCGGGCGAGATCTCGCTGGCGCACCATGGCGTACTCTTTTTGGACGAGTTGCCAGAGTTTCCCCGCGCCGCCCTCGAAGCCCTGCGCGAGCCGTTGGAGACGGGCCATATCACTATCTCGCGGGCTGCGCAGCGGGCTCAATTCCCCGCACGCTTTCAGATGATTGCCGCCATGAATCCTTGCCCCTGCGGCTACCGGGGCGCCACGCAGCGTGCCTGCCGCTGCACGCCCGACCAGGTGGCGCGCTACCAGGCGCGGCTCAGCGGCCCATTGCTCGACCGCATCGACCTGCATGTCGAGGTGCCAGCCCTGCCTGCACAAGATTTGCTGAATGCACCCCCGGGTGAATGCAGCGCGGCCATCCGCGTGCGCGTGGTGCAGGCCCGCCAGCGGGCCACGGCGCGCCAGGGGTATGCCAACCAGGCCTTGCAGGGGCAGGCGATCGATGTCCATGCCCTGCTGGAGCCCGCAGCGCTGCAGTTTTTGCAGACGGCTTCCGCCCGGCTGGGGTGGTCGGCCCGCGCCACGCACCGCGCCCTCAAGGTGGCCCGCACCATCGCCGACCTGGCGGGCGCACAGCACACCCAGGTGGCGCATGTGGCCGAGGCCATGCAGTACCGCCGCACGCTACACGGCTAGCAAAAGCGCCCAATCGGTCACGTTCTGCCGCTGTGGTGCGCAGGTGCACGGGTGTCCAAAAAGGGTTCAGGACGTTACAGTGGCGCGGCAAGGCCGTCCCCCAGGTTCGCGCGGGGCGCCCATTTCAGGAAAGGCAAGACCATGCAGACATCGCGTTTCATCGTTTCCACCGCCGCACTGGCGCTGCTGGCAGGCGTATCGTTCACGGCGGCAGCGCAGCAGAAAATGCGCCCCGGCCTGTGGGAGCACAACGTCAGCTTCAAGACCCAGAGCGGCCAGATGGAAGCGGCCATGGCCGAGATGCAGAAATCCCTGGCCAGCATGCCGCCTGCACAGCGCAAGCAGATGGAACAGATGATGGCCCAGCAAGGCGTGGGGCTGGGGGCCACGGGCCAGAGCGTCAAGGTCTGCGTCACCAAGGAGCAGGCCGATCTCGACAACATTCCCCAGCAGGAGGGCTGTACACAGCAGGTGCAGCGCGTGGACGCCAACACCATGAAGGTGGCTTTCAGCTGCAAGGGCGGGCAGGATGAGCCGCCGTCCAGTGGTGAGGGCACGGTCACGTTCCAGGGCCCCAAGGCCTATTCCGGGCAATTCAAGTTCAAAACCGTCCAGCAGGGCAAGCCCGAGCAGATCGACATGGCGCAGAAGGGCCGCTGGATATCGGACAGCTGCGGCGCCATCAAACCCATGCCCACTGGGCGCTGAGATGACGGGCTTTGCCCACACGCCCGCGCCGCCCTACTACGCGGTCATCTTCACCAGCCTGCGTACCGAGGGGGACGATGGCTACGGCGCCATGGCGCAGCGCATGGTGGAGCTGGCAGCGCAGCAGCCGGGGTTTCTGGGGGTGGAATCGGTGCGCGATGGCCTGGGCATCACGGTGTCGTACTGGGCCGATCTCGCATCCATCGCCGCCTGGAAGGCAGATGCCGAGCATTTGGATGCCCAGCGCCAGGGGCGCGAGAAGTGGTACGCAGGCTTCAAGATCCGTATTGCCCGCGTGGAGCGCGACTACGGTCTGTGATCTTCAGTCGAGCGTGAATGCTGCCAACGCCGCTAGCGGCGCGGTTTCGGCGCGCAGCACCCGCGTGCCCAGGGTGACCGGAGCGAAACCGTGCTGCAGGGCCAGGTCTTCTTCCGTGGGGCTCAGGCCCCCTTCCGGGCCAGAGAGAAAAACCAGGGCGCTGCTGCCGGGCACCTTGGTGTGCAGCGGCTGCGTTTCGGCGCGCAGCGACAGCAACAGGCGCGCGCCCTGTGCGTCGGCGGGTGGGCTGCGCAGCCATCCCGCCAGATCCATGGCCGGGTGAATGGTCGGCACGCGGTTGCGCCCGCACTGCTCGCAGGCGGCCACGGCCACGGCCTGCCAGTGGGCGAGTTTCTTGTCGGCGCGCTCGCCCTTCAACTTGAGCACGCTGCGCTCGGCCAGCAGCGGGGTGATGCTGGCCACGCCCAGTTCGGTGGCTTTTTCAACCAGCCAGTCCATGCGCTCGTTGGCGGTGATGCCGGCCAGCAGGTGCACCGCGCGTCCGGCTTCGCGCTCGATGGCGTGGTGGGCGCCCACCTGCACGCGCACCTCGCTGCGGCCCATGTGGGTAATGGTGGCGTCGAACTCGCCGCCCGGCGCTCCGGGGTCTTGCAGGCCGCCGTGGAACAGCGTGATCGAATCACCCGGCTGCATGCGCAGCACCTGCACATGGCGCGCAGCGCCCGCAGGCAGGGCGAGTTCCAGCCCGGGGGCCAGGTCTGCGGGGCAGTGAAAGCGCGGCATATACTATGATTTTTGTAGCTGTTTGCGCTTGATGAATAAGCGCTAGAGGCTAATTTGTTATATATTTTTAAACGCGACCAAAGGCATAGCCCATAGCCGCTTCTGTGCCTTCGATCTGGTCGATGAGCTTGCACAGCGGGCCCAGCTCGCGGTAGCGGTCGGCGGTGCTGCGGATGTAATGCAAAAAGCGGGGCGCGTCCTGTAGGTACTTGGGTTTGCCGTCGCGCAGCGTCAGGCGCGCAAAGATGCCGGCCACCTTCAGGTGGCGCTGCAGGCCCATCCATTCGACACTGCGGTAGAACTCGCCAAAGTCGGCCCCCCAGCCGCTGGGGCTGCCCGCGCCCAGCAAACCCGCCTTGCGCGCCTTCTCCCAGTAACGCACGGTAATGTCGATGACAAAATTTTCGTCCCAGCTGATGAAGGCGTCGCGCAGCAGGCTGGCGATGTCGTAGGTGATGGGGCCGTACACCGCGTCCTGAAAATCCAGCACGCCGAGCGGCCCGCCAGGTGTGGTGGGCACCATCAGGTTGCGCATCATGAAGTCTCGGTGCACAAACACGCTGGGCGCCTCTAGGTTGTGCGCAACGATGCGGTTGAAGGCGTGGTCGAGCACGGCCTGCTGCGCTGCGTCCAGCGCCATGCCGCGGTGCTGGGCGATGTACCAGTCAGGAAACAAGGCCAGCTCACGCCGTAGCAGGGCTTCGTCGTAGGGCGGCAGCACGCCGGGGCGTGAGGCCAGCTGCCACTGCAGCAGCGTGTCGGTGGCTTGCTGGTACCAGGCGTAGGCGTCTTGCGGCGCTGCGGGGTCGAGTTTCTCGATCACGGTGTGCTGGCCCAGGTCGGACAGCAGCATGAAGCCGTTCGCCTCGTCCCAGGCCAGGATCTGCGGTACATGCAGGCCCGCTTGCTGCAGAAGGGCCTGCACCTGCACGAAGGGGCGGCAGTTTTCTTTGTCCGGCGGCGCGTCCATCACCACGCAGCTCTGGCCGGGCGTGCCCGTGTCGATGCGCAGGTAGCGCCGAAAACTGGCATCGGCCGAGGCGGGGCGCAGGGTGCCGGGCTGCAGCCCCTGCGCAGCGGCCAGGGGTGCCAGCCAGGCGTCGAAGGCGGCATGGCGCGCGGCATCAGGCCAGGCCACGGTGGCCGTTGTGCGAGGGGGGGAGGCTGCGAAAGCGGAGGGAGTAGGGTGGCTCATGGATAATCGGATTCTACAAACCCGGCCTGTCCGGCGCGGGTGGCGGGCGGGCGCATGGTGCGTGCCGTGCGCGGCCGATTCCATGGACTGATTTCTTGCACGATTTGCATCGCACCTCTTTCCTGCTGTCCGCCTCCTCAGGGCCGGTGCCAGTCCACCCGCGTACGGCGGTTGCCGCACTGGTGGCGGGCGCGCTGTGCGGTCTGCCCTTGGCGGCTTCGGCGCAGGCCAGCGCCTGGGATGCGCCCACCACGCTGCGGGCCAGCCCGATGCTGGGCGAGACCATTCCGGAAGCGGTGCGCTCGCAGTTGCCGGTGTTTGTGTCGGGCGATCGCATTACGGGCCAACCCGACATCCGCACCGAGATCGAAGGCAATGCCATGCTGCGCCGGGGTGACACCGTGGTCCGCGCACAGCGCATGGAATACACCGCCCCCGACGACACCGTCCGCGCCACCGGGCCGGTGCGCATCAACCGCGCAGGCAATGTGTACGAAGGGACAGCGCTGGAGTTGCGCGTGGATGCCTTCGAAGGTTTTTTCACCGACGCGCGTTACCAGTTCTTGCGCAACGGCGCCCACGGCGAGGCGGTGCGTGTGGATTTCATCGACCGCGACCGTGCCGATGTGCACAGCGCCACTTACACCACCTGCACGCGCGAGGAAGGGCAAAGCTGGCGGCCCGACTGGGTGCTGCGCGCTGACCGCATCCATATCGACCAGGCCGAAGAAGTGGGCACAGCCGACAACGCCGTGCTGGAATTCAAGGGCGTACCGCTGCTGCCCATTCCGCATATCAGTTTTCCGCTGTCGGACAAGCGCAAGTCCGGGCTGCTGCCGCCCACCCTGGGGCTGAACAGCGTCAACGGATTCGAATACGCCCAGCCCTACTATTGGAACATCGCGCCCAACCGCGACGCTACCCTGCAAGCGGCCATCATGGCCAAACGGGGCATCCAGCTGGGTGGCGAATTCCGTTACCTCGAGCCCTCTTACCAGGGCCAGGTGCGCGCCGACGTATTGCCAGGCGACCGTTTGCGCGATCAAAACCGCTGGAGCTATTCGCTGCAGCACACGGGCACCATCGATACGAGCGTGGGCGGTCTGGGGGTGAACCTCAACCTCAACCGCGCCAGCGACGACAACTACTGGCGCGACTTCCCGCGGGGCACCCAGCAGCTGACGCAGCGACTGCTGCCCGGCGACGCCCAGCTGTCCTGGGCCGGCGCGGAGACGACGCTGCGCTTGCGCACGCTGAAATGGCAGACGCTGCAGGATGTGTCCGCACCCATCGTGCCGCCCTACGATCGCCTGCCGCAACTGCAGTGGCGCTATGCCCCGTCGCGCCTGGGCGCCGGGTTGGATGCCAGTCTGGAGCTGGACAGCACGCGCTTTCATGCAGACCGTAGTCGGACGGGCCAGCCCAATGCGCAGCGCAGCTTTGCACTGGCGCAAATCAGCCGCCCTTTCCTGGCACCTGAAGGTTTTGTCACGCCGCGCCTGCAATGGCATGCCAGCCAGTACCAGTTTGACAGCCCACTGGCGAACGGCGCACGCTCAGCCAGCCGTGCGCTGCCCACCTTCAGCGTCGACAGTGGACTGGTGTTCGAGCGCGATGCAGGCTTCTTCGGGCGCGCTTTCGTGCAGACGCTGGAGCCGCGCGCCTTTTATACCTACACACCCTACCGCGACCAGCACCTGCTGCCGGTGTACGACACGGCGGCCAACGACTTCAACTTTGCCACCATCTATACCGAGAACGCCTTTGGCGGGAACGATCGCATTGCCGACAACAATCTGCTCACCCTGGGCGTGACCAGTCGCCTGCTCGACCCCGCCACCGGTGCCGAAACCGCGCGTTTCGGTGTGGCGCAGCGCTTTCGCTTCTCTGACCAACAGGTCAGCCTTCCTGGCACACCCGCCGTAAGCGAGCGGCTGTCTGACGTGCTGGTGGGCGCGGCCGTGAACTGGGTGCCGCAGTGGAGCGTGGATTCCACGGTGCAGTTCAACCGCAAGACCGGGCGCTCGATCCGCTCGACCATCGGTGCGCGCTACCAGCCGGGCGACTACCGCGTCGTCAGCGCGGCCTACCGCCTGCAGCGCGGCACCAGCGAGCAGGTCGATATCGGTTGGCAGTGGCCCTTGAACGACCTGTGGGGCGACAAGGGTGCCCCAGGTGGCAAGGCTGGTGGGCGCGGTGCGCCGGATGGGCGCGCGCGCTGGTACAGCGTGGGCCGATTGAACTACAGTCTGCAAGATCGCAAGCTGGTGGATGCCGTCGTCGGCATTGAATACGACAGTTGCTGCTGGATTGGCCGCGTGGTGCTTGAGCGCCTGCAAAATGGCCTGAACAATAGCAACACCCGTCTGTTGTTCCAGATCGAATTCGTGGGTTTCTCGCGTCTGAGTCTGGGCTCCAACCCGCTCAGCAGCCTCAAGCAAAACATTCCTGGCTACCGGTATCTGCGCGACCAGGTCAGCATCCCCAGCCGCTTCAGCAACTATGACTAACGCACAGCCCTACACCATGAAATCACGTGCCCTGGCTCTTGGCCTGGTGTGCCTGGCCTCTCTTGTTTCACTGGGTGCCGGAGCCCAAGGGGTGCGCACCCCCGGCGCAGCAGGCGTGGGTGTGGGGCGCAAGCCGCCGCCCTCCATGCCGGCGCCGCAAACCAAAACAGCGACTGCACCCTTGGAGCCCCGGCAGGCCGATTTCATCGTCGCCGTGGTCAACTCCGAGCCGGTGACCAACCACGAGGTACGCCTGCGCCTGGCGCGCCTGCAGCGGCAGGTGGCCGGCCAAGGCGGCGCGCAGCCGCCGCAGGAGTTGCTGGCACGTGAAGCCCTGGAGCAGATCATTCTCGAACGCGCGCAGCTCCAGCTGGCCCGTGAGTCCGGTATCGTGGTCGATGACCTGGCCGTCAATCAGGCCGAGCAAAGCGTGGCACGGCAGAACGAGGTGTCCTTGCCAGAAATGCACAAGCGTCTGGCGGCCGACGGTATCAGCCGTGAGCAATTTCGCCAGGAGTTGCGCCGCCAGTTGACGCAGCAGCGCTTGCGCGAGCGCGAGGTGGATGCCCGTGTGCGCGTGAGCGACCATGAAATCGACCAGTATCAGCGCGAGCAAGGTGCAGGTGCCGAACAGGCCCAGATGGATCTGAATCTGGGCCATATCCTTGTCGCGGTGCCCGAAGGTGCCAGTCCCGCCCAGGTGGCCGAGCGCCAGGCGCGCGCCCAGACCGCAGCCGACAAAGCCCGTGCAGGCGGAGATTTTTCCGCTCTGGCGAGCGAATTTTCTGACGCCGCCGATGCGCGCACCGGAGGGCTGATGGGCTTGCGCCCGGCCGACCGCTATCCAGAGCTTTTCGTGCAAGCCACACAGGCATTGCCTGTGGGCGGCGTGGCGGGGCCCGTGCGTTCGGGGGCCGGTTTCCATGTGCTCAAGGTGATCGACAAAACCCGCAGCGGCATGCCCGCTACGGTCATGCAAAGCCACGCCCGCCATATCCTGCTGCGCACCAGTGCCCAGCTGAGCGAGACGGCCGCCGCCGACCGGCTGGCCGACTACCGCCGCCGCGTTCAAGCGGGTCAGGCCGACTTTGCAGAGCTGGCCAAGGAGCATTCTCAGGACAGCAGCGCCAAGCAGGGCGGCGATCTCGGTTGGTCCAATCCCGGCAGCTACGTACCTGAATTCGAGGAAGTCATGAACGCGCTCAAGCCCGGCGAAATCAGCGCGCCCCTGGTGTCGCGTTTTGGCGTACACCTGATACAACTCATCGAGCGGCGCGAGACCAAGCTCAATCCGCGCGAGCAGCGCGAAGTGGTGCGCCAGATGGTTCGCCAGAAAAAAATCGAGGACGCCTATGCCGTCTGGGCGCAGGAACTGCGGGGGCGTGCCTATGTTGAATACCGCGATCCGCCGCAATGAGGGCCGTTTTTTCCGCATTTTCTGAACGGCATCGTTCCCCGCTGAACGCTGGAGCCGGACGATGAAGCACATTCCCCGCAAGCGCTTTGGCCAGCACTTTCTGGCCGATGGCGGAATCATTGACGCCATCGTGATGGCGATTGCACCGCAGCCCGGTCAGCCCATGGTCGAGATCGGGCCTGGTCTGGCGGCGCTGACCCAGCCCCTGGTCGAGCGCCTGGGGCGCTTGACGGTGATTGAGCTCGATCGGGATCTGGCGCTGCGCCTGCGCTTGCATGGGCAGCTCGATGTTATCGAGTCTGATGTATTAAAAGTGGATTTTTCGCAGGTGACACAAGCGCTACATGCTACAAAAATAAGAGTTGTCGGCAATCTGCCGTACAACATCTCCACGCCCATCCTGTTCCACTTGTTCAAGTATGTGGATGTAATCACCGACCAGCACTTCATGCTGCAAAAGGAAGTGATCGACCGCATGGTGGCTTCGCCCGCTACCAGCGACTACGGGCGCCTGTCGGTCCTGCTGCAGTGGCGCTACGCGATGGAGAACGTGCTGTTCGTGCCGCCGGAGAGCTTTGATCCACCGCCCCGTGTGGACAGCGCCGTGGTACGCATGGTGCCGCGCGAGGCTCCCGTGGCGCTCGATGCACGTTTGCTGGAGGAGTTGGTGCAGGTGGCCTTCAGCCAGCGGCGCAAACTGCTGCGCCACACCCTCGGGCGCTGGCTCGAAGCACGCGCCTTTGCCGGGACCTTCAATGTGCAGCGCCGCGCCGAGGAAGTGCCCGTGCACGAATTCGTGGCGCTGGCCGCTAGCCTGTAAAAAAAAGGCGCCCACCCGAGTAGAGGGAGCGCCGTTGCTCTGTCTTAGATCGTGAAAACGTTCTTAGACCACGGGGCGTAGCAAGGCGGCCATGCCCGGCGTCTGCCAGACACTTTGGTCCCGTTCCGCCACCAGAGCGGCCTGGATTTCGGGCCGGTTTTGGAGTAGCTTGGCTGCGCCCGCGCTGCCCATCACCATGATGGCCGTGCCCAGGCCATTGACGCTGGCTGCATCGCGCGCCAGCAGGCTTACGCCGTGCGGGCCATGGGTCGGTCGGCCCGTGGCGGGGTTCAAAATGTGGTGCTGGCGTTCGCCTTGCGCCATGAAAAAGCGCTCATAGTCGCCCGAAGACGCCACGATGGCCTGGCCTTGCAATTCCAGCATGCCCAGCATGCGTTCGGGCGCATGCGGGTCGCGCAGGCCCACGCGCCAGGCGCGTCCGTGGAGCTGGCCCGCGATGAGCACATCGCCGCCACCGTTGAGCAATGCATGTTCCACGCCATGGCGCTGGAGCATTTTCATGCCGGCTTCGAGGATGGGCAGTTTGGCCACGCCGCCGAGATCCAGCGCCATACCGGGCTGGCGCAGGAAAGCGGTACCCGTGCGTTCGTTTAGCACCAGATTGCGGTAACCCACCAGGCGGCGTTGTGCCTCGATCTCCTGGGGTGTGGGCAGGCTGGCCTGGCCTTCGCCAAAGTGCCAAGCCTTGAGCGACCCCACCGTAATGTCAAAGGCGCCCTGCGTTTGTACGGCCAGCTTTTGTCCCGCCTGCAGTACCGGCATCACCTCGGCTGGCACGCTGACGGCATGCACGCCGGCCGCACGGTTGATGCGGCTGACAATGCTGTCCGGGCTGTAGCGGGTCATCAGGGACGCCAGGCGCGCCATTTCCTGCCAGGCCTGCGCCACGGCAGTCTGCAGGGTGGGCTGGGGCGCGCCATGGGCAACGATATCCACCTGCGTGCCCATGAGGCTACGGGTGCTGCGCTCCACCGTGGCATCTGTTGTGGCCATGGCAGAAGGCAGCCAGGCAGCGCTGCCCAGCAAAGGCAGCGCCATGGCCATGCGCCGCCTGGTCAGCCCACGGGGCAGATGCATGCTGTGCATGGCCGTCTCCCGGATTAGCTGGACAAGCCAACCATGTAGTCAACAGCGGCCTTGACGTCGTCGTCCGCCATTTTGCTGTTGCCGCCACGGGCGGGCATCATGCCCTTGGCGCCGGTGAAGCCTTCCAGAGCGTGTTTGTACAGCGTGTCCTTGCCTTGGGCGATACGTGGGCCCCAGTCGTCCTTGTCGCCGGGCTTGGGAGCGCCGGCTACGCCTGCCGCATGGCACAAGGCGCAAGTTTTGTTGTAAGCGCTCTTGCCCAGGGCTGCGTCAGCCACAGGAGCGGGTGCTGCAGCAGGAGCTGCTTCGGGGGCAGCGGCGGCGGCCGGTGCCTCGACGGGCGCAGGTGCTGCTGCGGGTGCCACGACTGGGGCTGGCGCCGGAGCCGTTGTTTCAGCGGGCTTCTTGTCGCCGCAAGCGGTCAAAAAAAGCGCCAGGGCGGCGATGGCGAAAACGGGGGTGCGGTTTTGCATGGGGTGTCTCTGTATCGTAAATCGAAAAAATGCGTGGCCTACTTGCGTGCAAGCCGGCCCGCTGCGGACGGCATGGCGGCGCCACTGGGAGGGCAACACCAGAAGGCAGCCCGCACGGGTCTGGCATTTCTGCACAGAGCCACTACAGCACCGAAAGCACAGCCTGTAATGTAAGCCGTATACAGAGCACTTTCGGGGTTACCCCTACGAGCAATCTTGACAAATGTCAAGGACACGTCTGATTACCTGCCTATACTTGTCAACCATGAAAACCCTGAGATCCATGGCCCGACTGCGCTGGTGGTTATTGGCGTGGTTTGCCCTTTACCTGGGTGCCGCCATGGCTTCGCCGATTATCCAGCCAAAAGCGCTGGAACTCGTCTGCTCCAGTGCTGGAGTCGTCAAGATCGTTGCGCATTCCACCGATGGTAGCGAAGCGCTGGGCGCTGTCGGTATGGACTGTCCTCTGTGCTTGCTTGAAGGTGCGCCCCCTGCTGCGGCGCACGCCCGCTGGCCCACTTTCGCGCCGCAAGCCGATCACCCTTCTTTTCGTATCCGCGTTTTTGCTGTAGCCACCATGGCGGCGCCGCCGCCTGCGCGGGCTCCTCCCCGTTTTTCCTGAGCCCATCCTAAAGAGGTAATTCACCATGAGCCAAAAGAAAGAAGACCTGAACGTAGCAACCGCTGGCATTGGACGCCGCCGGTTCATCAACACCGCCGCACTGGCTGGGTTGACCGTTGGGGTCGCTGCCTGTAACGATAAGCCGGCTGCCAGCCCGGCGGCGCCAGCGGCGTCCAGCCCTGCTGCTGCGCCCGCGGCATCCCATGCCAGCGCCAGTACCCACCTCAAGCCTGGTGAACTCGACACTTACTATGGTCTGTGGAGCGGCGGTCATACCGGTGACATGCGCGTTCTGGGTATGCCTTCTGGTCGTGAAATTCACCGCATTCCCTGTTTTGTGCCCGACGCTCTGGTGGGCTGGGGCATTACAAACGAGTCCAAGGCCGTCATGGGCACCAAGGCGGATGGCAGTCTGAAATACACGGTGGCCGATACCCACCATACGCACGCTTCCTACAAGGACGGTAATTACGACGGCCGCTACGCCTGGATCAACGACAAGATCAACAGCCGCATCGCCCGTATCCGCCTGGACTACTTCGTCTGCGACAAGATCACCGATCTGCCCAACGTGCAGGGCTTTCACGGCATCTTCCCGGACAAGGCCGACCCGGTCGATCCCGCCATCAACTACACCACACGTGTGTTCTGCGGCGGCGAGTTTGGAATTCCCCTGCCCAACAACGGCACGGATTCCGGCAAACCTGAAAAATACCGCTCGCTGTTTACCTGCGTTGACGCAGAGAGCATGGAGGTGCGTTGGCAGGTGCTGCTCGACGGTAACTGCGACCTGGTGGCCTCGTCGTACGACGGCAAGCTTGCCGCCACCAACCAGTACAACACCGAGGGCGGCATCCACTACGAAGACATGATGTCGGCCGAACGCGATGCCTGTGCGTTCTTCAACATCGCCCGCATCGAGGAAGCCGTCAAGGCTGGCAAGTTCAAAACCTACGGAGCCTCCAAGGTGCCCGTGGTGGACGGTACGCACGAAGCCAACAAGGATCCCAAGACAGCCCTGGTTGCCTATGTGAGCGTGCCCAAGAACCCGCATGGCGTGAACGCCAGCCCTGATGGCAAGTATTTCATCTGCGCCGGCAAGCTCTCGCCCACCGGAACCGTGATCGATCTGTCCAAGGTGCTGGACTGGTTCGATGGCAAGAGCGAGAAACTGGACGACGCTATCGTCGCGGAAGTCGAACTGGGCCTGGGCCCTCTGCACACGGCCTTTGACGGTCGTGGCAACGCCTACACCACGCTGTTCCTGGACAGCCAGATGGTCAAGTGGAACATCGAGGCCGCCATCAAGTTCCATGCCGGTGACAAGAGCGCCAAGTATGTGGTGGACCGCCTTGACGTGCAGTACCAGCCGGGCCACGTCAATGCATCGCAGTCCGAAACCAAGGCGGCCGACGGCAAGTACCTCGCTGTGGGTTGCAAGTTCTCCAAGGACCGCTTCCTGCCCGTGGGGCCTCTGCACCCCGAGAATGAACAGCTCATCGACATTTCTGGCGAGAAGATGGTGCTGCTGGCGGACCACCCGGTGCGCGGCGAGCCGCATGACTTCATCATCTTCAAGCGCGATCTGGTCAAGCCCAAGCAGGTTTACTCGCACGACGATTTCCCCCTGGCCATCAAGGATCCCAAGGAATCGGGCGTGTTCCGCAATGGCAAGAAGGTTACCGTCAAGATCACGTCCCAGGCGCCTGCGTTCAGCCTGCGTGAATTTACGGTGAAGAAGGGTGATGAAGTCACCTTGATCCTGACCAACCTCGACAAGATCGAAGATTTGACGCACGGTTTTGCCATTCCGAACCACAACGTCAACTTCATCGTTAACCCGCTGGAGACGAAGTCGGTGACCTTCATTGCTGACAAGCCCGGCGTGTTCTGGTGTTATTGCACCCATTTCTGCCATGCTCTTCACCTTGAGATGCGTACGCGCATGATTGTTGAAGGCTGATAGGTCGTTCACCGGAGGCGCGCAGCACTAGGGGGTGCGGCGCCTTCACTATAGGAAAGCGTGATGTATTTGCTTGGCCAACGGTTCGCGATCCTTGGGGTCGCTTTTTTTCTGGCGTTGTCGTTGCTTGCTCCGCGCGCCCATGCGGGCGCTTATGAAGCCGAGTTGCCTGCGGAACTTGCTACCGCCAAGGACATGTGCGCGTTGCTGCCATGCAAGGACGTATTCCCCGGGGCCCAGCATTTTTCTGAACGCAAAGGCCAGCCGCCGTACGTGGAGGCCTACGACAACGATGGGGCCCAGAAGAAACTGCTGGGCTATGTGATGTTGTCCACGGACATCACCGACACGCCGGCTTATTCCGGTAAGCCGGTGGTTACGCTCATTGGCATGGACTTGCAAGGGCGCTTCGTCGGCGTCCAGGTGCTCAAGCACTCCGAGCCGATCTTGTTGCTGGGCATTCCTGAGTCGGCCCTCGTGAATTTCAACAACCAGTACCTGGGCAAGTCGGTAACCGACCAGATCGAGGTGGGCCCTTCCCGGCCGGAAGAAAACGTACTAGGCCTTGATGCCATCTCCGGCGCTACTGTCACAGTGATTGCGCAGAACCAGGTAATGATGCTGTCGGGCGCTGCGGTGGCGCGCCAAACGGGCATCATTGCGCCCACAGTGCGCGACCCTGCGCGCTTTGTCGCCACTGGCCAGCGCTACGACTGGGCGCAATTGGTGGCCATGGGTGCGGTGCAGCCCTTGCTTGTCAAGCCTGAGCAGGTCGGGTTGCCGCGCGGCCCGGAGCCGTTCATTGAATTGTGGTTTGGTGACCTCAACCATCCAGATATCGGCCGCAGCCTGCTGGGCGATGGGGGTTATGAAAGCCTGCGATCGCGCCTCAAGGAAGGCGAGAACGCTCTCTTCGTTATCCGCACCGGCGGGGGCGAATCCTTCAAGGGATCGGGTTTTGTGCGCGGCGGTATCTACGACCGCGTGCAGGTCAAGCAGGGGGCTGATGCGTTTACCTTCCGCGACCTCGATTCCTACAACCTCTATGGCCTCTCCGCCGAAGGCGCACCGCGCTACAACGAGTCGGCCATCTTTGTCATTCGATCCAGTGCGTTCTCGGCCGCCTATCCCTGGAAGTTTGCCTTTCTGGGCAACCGTGTGGACCGGGCCACCGGGCACCGCAGCTTTGCTGTCTTCGAATCCAAATACTGGTTGCCTGCCAACCTGCTCGAGGGTGGACGCCCCAAAGTTGTGGAACCGGATGCGCCCTGGGTGCGGATCTGGAAGTCCCAGGCCCTGCCTATCAGTCTGTTTGGTCTACTGCTGGTCGCCGTCACGGTGATCTACGCGCTGCGCGAGCGGCTCACGCGCCTGTCCACGCACAAGAACAAATGGCCTGTCAACGGTTTCAAGTACACGTTCTGGGCCATCAGCATCTTCTGGATCGGTTTTGGCTACATGGCACAGCCCTCCATCACGCAGGTGCTGACCTGGTTCCATGCGCTGCTGTTCCAGTGGACCTGGTCGCTGTTCCTGTCCGATCCGTTCATTTTCCTGTTCTGGATCTTCATCATCGTCACCGTGTTCCTGTTCGGGCGTGGCCTGTTCTGTGGCTGGATGTGCCCGTTCGGGTCGCTGCAGGAGGGTATCTACAAAATCGCACGCGCTGTCGGCCTCAAACGTTTTCAGACCCAACTGCCGCAAAAATGGCACGACCGCCTGAAATGGCTCAAGTACGCCATTTTCTTTTTCCTGCTCACCGTGTCCATGTTCTCCATGGGTCTGGCAGAAAAGCTGTCTGAAGTTGAGCCTTTCAAGACCACCTTCCTGGTTGGCGTAATGAACCGGGCTTGGCCCTATAGCTTGTTTGTGGCCGCGATTCTGGGCGTATCCATCTTCATCGAGCGCCCGTACTGTAAGTACATCTGCCCGTTGGGCGCGTCGCTGGCCATGCCCAGCACTTTCCGCTGGTTTGGTCTCAAGCGCAAGCAGGACTGCAACAGCTGCAAGGCCTGCGCCGTGGGTTGTGGCGCGCAGGCGATTGATGCCGATGGCCGTATCGACCACCGCGAGTGCCTGCACTGCCTCGATTGCATGATTTTGTACACCGACACCAAGGGCTGCCCGCCGCTCGCCAAAGAGCGCAAGCGCCGCGAAAAAGACGGCCTGGAGATCACGCCCATTGGCGCGAATGGCTATTTCATTCCTATCCATCCGGCGGCAAGTTTCACCGAGCAGATCAGCGCCAAGGCGGCCAATGGCCCCGACCCCCGCATGCCTACCGAACCTGTGGCGCCCTGGCACAAGGCAGGCGAATCGAGCCTGAAGTGGGTCATCATGGAAGTGCGTGACCATCTCTGGCCCTGGAGCGCCGAGGGCTGGCACAGCCAGCGCGCGCTGCAGATTGCAGGGTTCTCCCTGGCTGTGGCCGCCACGGTGGCGTGGGTCATGACGGCCATGGGCACGCTGTCGTCCGGTGCCATCATTGGCTGGTGGTTTGGCTGGAGCGTGTACGAAGTGCTGATCCGCCTGTCGGGCCGCCGCTACGTCAAGGATGGTCCATGGTGGCGCGGCAACTACCGTGCGGCAGGAGTGATGGACATGATGAGCTACGTGGGTTTCAAGAACCTGCTGATCGGCGCAGCGCTGTTCCTGGTGCTCAAGTCGATGGGCTGGCTGATCCCATGACGCATGGTTTAGTGCGCGCCTCCCTTGTTGCGCTGCTGGGTCTGAGCGCGGCATGCCTATCTTGGGCAGCCACCATCCGGGTGCAACCCGGCCAGGATCTGGCGGCTGCCGTCCAGTCGGCGGCGCCCGGCGACGTGGTCGAGGTGCAGCGCGGCATGTACCGCGCCAACCTGCTGATCGACAAGCCGCTCACGCTGCGCGGCATCCACCGCCCCACGCTCAGCGGCGGGCTGACCGGCGACACCATCCGCGTGACGGCGCCCGACGTGGTGATCGAGGGCCTGATCGTGCGCGACTCGGGCAGCAGCCTCAAGGAGCAGAACGCCGGCATCTACCTCTATCCCGGCGCGCACCGCGCCGTGGTGCAAAACTGCGACCTGACCTACAACCTGTTTGGCCTGTGGATCGAAAAGGCCAACGACGTGCGCATCGAGGGCAACCTCATTACTGGCAAGCGCGAGTTCGATTCGGCCCAGCGCGGCAACGGCATCCAGCTCTACAACACCCAGCGTGCGCAGATCCTGCACAACAACATCGGCTTCGTGCGCGATGCGCTGTATGTGGACGTGTCGCACCACGCCGTCTTCCGTGGCAACAAGCTGCACCACAGCCGGTACGGCACGCACTACATGACCTCGTACTACAACGTCTGGGAAGACAACGAGACCTACTACAACCGGGGCGGCCTGGCGCTGATGGAGGTGCGCGAGCAGACCGTACGCAACAACCGCGCCTGGGGCAACTCCGACCACGGCATCATGCTGCGCTCGGTGCAGGACGCGGTGGTCGAGGGCAACGTGGTGGCCGGCAACAACCGGGGGTTTTTCATCTACGACGTCGAATACGCCGTGTTGAAAAACAACCTGGTGGTGGACAACGTCGTCGGCGTGCACCTCTCGGCCGGTTCCACGCGCAACGTGGTCGAGGGCAACGACTTCATCGGCAACCGCGAACAGGTGCGCTATGTGGGCGCCCGCGATGAGCCCTGGGGCGTCGAAAGCGGCAACCACTGGAGCAACTACCTGGGCTGGGACCGCAACGGCGACGGCGTGGGCGACGTGCGCTACGAGGCCAACGACATGGTGGACCGGCTCAGCTGGCGCTACCCGAGCATGAAACTGTTGCTGGCCAGCCCCGCGGTGCAGGCGCTGCGCCTGGTGGGCCAGCAATTTCCGGTCTTGCGCGTGCCTTCGGTCGTTGACCCCAAGCCGCGCATGGTTCCGACACACAAGAATTGGAGTGAGTGGCGTGGCAAGCATTTCCCCGGTCAGTAACGGCATGGCGGTTTCGCTGCGTGGCGTGACCAAACATTACGGCGCCTTGCATGCGGTCGACGGCGTCGATCTGGACATCGCGCGTGGCGAGATTTTTGGCCTCATCGGCCACAACGGCGCGGGCAAAAGCACGCTGTTCAAAATGATGCTCGGCCTGGTGCCGGCCACCAGCGGCGAGATTTTGGTCGGTGGTGCTTCGGTGCGCGGGCGTGGTTTTCGCGCCGCGCGCCGCCACCTGGGTTACCTGCCCGAGAACGTGGTGCTGTACGACAACCTGAACGGCCTCGAAACCCTGCGTTTTTTTGCCAAGCTCAAGGGCGCGCCCCTGGCGCAGTGCCAGCCGGCCCTGGAGCGCGTGGGCCTGGCCCATGCCGGCAAGCGCCCGGTGCGCGAATACTCCAAGGGCATGCGCCAGCGCCTCGGGTTTGCGCAGGCGCTGTTGGGCGCGCCCCAGGTGCTGTTTCTGGACGAGCCCACCAGCGGCCTCGATCCGCAGGCCATCCGCGACTTTTATGCCACGCTGCGCGGCCTGCAGGCCGAGGGCGTGACCATCATCATCACCTCGCACATCCTGGCCGAGCTGCAAGAGCGCGTCGGGCGCCTGGCGATTTTGTCGGCCGGCAAGGTGCAGGCCGTGGGCAGCGTGCAGGCGCTGCGCGAGCAAACCGACATGCCGCTGGTGTTTGAGCTACAAATCGAAGCGGGTGACACGCCCGCCGTGGCGCAGGCGCTGGTGCACGCCACGGCGGCCATCCCCGAGTCGACCGCCCTGGGCTTGCGCCTGGCCTGCCCGCGCGAACGCAAGATGGCCGTGCTGGCCGCGCTGGCGCCCTTTGGCACACGCGTGCTCGACATCAAGATGCACGAGCCCTCGCTGGAAGACGTGTTCTTCGGCTTTTCGGACTGAAAGGACAGGCCATGGAACTGACACAAATTTTCACCGTTGCCGCCAAGGAATTTCGCGACCGTATCCGCAACCGCTGGGTGCTGGCCGTGGCGCTGGTGTTCGCCGTGTTCTCGCTCGTCATTGCCTACTTTGGCGGTGCGCAGCAGGGCGCGGTGGGCTTTCGCTCGATCGAGTTCACTATTGCCAGCCTGGTCAGCCTGGTGATCTACCTGATCCCGCTGATCGCGCTGCTGCTCGGCTTTGACGCCATCGTCGGCGAACGCGAGCGCGGCTCGCTCGACCTGCTGCTGTCGCTGCCCATCACGCGGCTCGAATTGCTGCTGGGCAAATACCTGGGCCTGGCGGCGGCGCTCACCTTGTCCACGCTGGTCGGTTTTGGCCTGGTGGCGGTGTTGCTGTACCAGCACGTCAGCTGGGCCGGGCTGTACCACTACATCGGCTTCATGATCAGCTCGGTGCTGCTGGGGCTGGCCTTCTTGAGCCTGGCCGTGCTGGTGTCGGTGATTGCACGCGACCGCACCCGCGCCTCGGGCCTGGCCATCGCCATGTGGTTCTTCTTCGTGCTGGTGTTTGACCTGTTGCTGCTGGGCGTGCTGGTGGGCACTGGCGGCCGCTTTGGCGGCGATGCCTTTGCCTGGCTGCTGCTGCTCAACCCGGCCGACGTGTTCCGTATCCTGAACGTCTTTTCGCTCGATGACGTGCGCACGCTCTATGGCCTGGCCAGCATCGTGCCGCCGTCGCTGGGCAGTCCTACCGTGATGGGCGGCGTCATGCTGGCCTGGATTGTGTTGCCGCTTGCGCTGGCACGTTGGAGATTCAAATGAAAAACACACCCTGTTCTTGCCGCCGCCATCTGCTCGGCGGGCTGGCGGCCATCACTGCCTTGGGCGCACTGGGCGGCCTGGCCGGCTGCGGCGAGCGAGGCGGCAGTGCCCAGACCCTGGCGCCGGTCGAGATCGACCGCTCCACCAGCTGCGAGCTCGACGGCATGCTGCTCTCCGACTACCCCGGCCCCAAGGCGC
Organism: Simplicispira sp. 125; assembly: GCF_003096555.1. Lineage (NCBI taxonomy): Bacteria > Pseudomonadati > Pseudomonadota > Betaproteobacteria > Burkholderiales > Comamonadaceae > Simplicispira > Simplicispira sp. 125. The sequence goes on from NZ_QEKM01000001.1 coordinate 3,467,679, forward strand.
AAGTGCACTACGCCGGCCAGGCGGCCCCCAGCTTTTTCTGCGACACGGTCGAGCTGTTCAACACGCTGCTGGCCGGCGAGCAGGTGCGCGCCATCAAGGCGGTGTACGTGCAGGACATGGGCCAGGCGCAGTGGGAACAGCCGGTGGGCCACTGGATCGACGCCAAGACCGCCCTCTACGTGCTGGGCAGCAAGCGCCACGGCTCCATGGGGCCGACCATTGCCAGCTTTGCGCAAGAGGCAGACGCGGTGAAGTTCGCCGCCGAATATGGCGGCAAGGTGCTGCGCTTTGCCGATATCAAGGCCGACATGGTCGACCTGAGCGGCGGTGCCCTGCACGACACGCGGATGTAATCACACCATGCACCAGCCCTGGCAGCCCCCCATGCCTGCGCAGGCCCACCGCCTGTGGCTGGGCGCGGGCCTTGCATTGGTTTTGCTGGCCCTGGTGCTCTGGAGTCTGCCCGTGGTCCGTACAGCCCTGGGGCCTGGGGCGGCCCCCGAGATCGAAGCCGACGTCTGCGTTGTCGCACCCCCCTCGCCCTACAACCCCGCCTCGGGCCTGCCTTTGCAGGCGGCCCGTCCGGTTCCTGCCGATGTGCGTTGCCCGGTGTGCGGCATGTACCCGTCGCGCTCGCCCGATTGGGCGGCGCAGGTCATTTTTGCCAACGGCGATGCGCAATTTTTCGACTCGCCCTTGAGCCTGTTCATGTACCTGGGCGACGTCGCCCGCTACAGCCCCGGGCGCAGCGCGGGCGAGATCGTGGCGCACTACGTCACCGACGTCTCCAGCCGCAGCTGGGTCGATGCGCGCAGCGCCTTCTATGTCACTGGCTCCACCGCCAAAGGTCCCATGCGCGCAGGCAACCTGCCCGCCTTTGCATCACAAGAGAAAGCGCGCGAGTTTGCCGCGCAGCGCGGCGGCAAGGTGCTGGCCTATGCCGATGTCGACGCCGGGCTGGTGGCGCAGCTGGGTGGGCAGGGCGTGCATGCGCATTGATTTGCTATTAATAATGTAGCTTCCAGCGCTTTGTATGTAAAAGATCCAGGTGTTTTTGAATTTTAATCAACCGTTGGATAAGCGCAAATAGCTATATTTTCAATAGCAATAAACATTAAAGGGCGCTTCGGCCGAAAACGTGGAATGCGTGTTCCTTGGCGACGGCTAACGTCCGCAGCAACGGCTTGTTGGGCCGTTCGTGGTTCGTCACTATGCCCGTTCCCTTCGCATCAAGATTGGGCCACGAACGAAGAATTCGCCAGCTCTTACAGGTGTTTGGAAAAGCCATAAAGGGAAGGACACAAAAGGCGCTTGAATAAGTGCCTTTTGCATTGAAACTGCATACGTCTTATGCAGCTAGTCGTCGCCTGTTCGACCTATTTCTTCGCGTCAACTTCAACCGCGGCCAACTCAGGGGGAACTTGAGGTGTTCTGTCTTTTTCTGGCGTGGGAGTGATGTTCTTCGTCTGCAGCGTGCCGCACTTCTTTTGAATGGAGGCCTGCTGTAACGCATCATGTTCACCCTTGATCCGGGCGTACTCAGCTTCCTGGTTCTTTGTTCCGCCCAGCGCAAACAGCGCTGGCCAGAACAGCACCGCTCCTACTACACCGATGGCCTTGTCGTTGGAGGCAGCCTCATCTAAGCGACCGCCAAGCTGACTCACACGATTCACCAAGCGGGCGTTTTCCGCTTCGATTTGCTGGCAGTCGTAGGACTGATACTGGATAGGCGATATGTAGGTTGGCGCAATGTCTTTTGCTGCAGTAGAGCAACCTCCAAGAATGATCGCAGTTGATGTGAGCAGCGAAGTTGTAAGTTTCATGTCGTTGTGTGTAATTGGTTGCTATGAGTAACAAATAATTTACATGAAAAGGGCGATTTTGGTGGCGTGTTGCCTCGTTTGAAGCAGAAAAGAGACAGGCACACTTGATGCAGGTCAGTCTGAATTTAAGTGAGGTGATTAGAGCTACCGTCCGCGCTGTGTCGCTGGCCACAGTGCCGCCATGCACCAGACCAGTGTCTGCAGGGCCCAGGGTGGTTTGCTGTGTGTTGACGGGGGCTGTCAGGTGCTGTGCCTGATGGTTTCCTGGCTGAAAGGGTGAGCGCAGTTCATGGCGTATGCGGTGCTGTAGTGGTGCTCCGTGGAACGGTCAGCCCGAACCAGTTCACCTTGCGTGTCAGCACCATCACCAGGGGCAGCACGGCAAATAGGCCAGCGCGCCCACCATCAGCGCTGTCTGCTCCAGTTGCAACTACACATACAGCAGGCCCCGGCGCACGCATGCCTGCGTGTGGCTGGCGTAGTAGCCTAGCAGCAGCACGCAGGCCGTGGTCACCAGCGAAGAGCTCGTGCCGCACCACTGGCAGCCTACCACCGACATCTGAGCGTCAGCCATGAACGCTACCTGCGGTCAATATTGGGTTTATCCCGCGCATACAGATGTTCTACAAACCAAAGCGTTGCCATTGAAGCGCCGGGAGCATCTCCCCGGAAGAGCACGAACAACGCTATTCCCAATGGCTCCAAAGTGGCCAGGAAACCGGGGCGGTTCATGATTGCCAAAACCAGGTTTTTTGGCATTCACGATGACTTGGCCAGTGGTTCCTTTGGACACAAGACGGTGCCACAGGAAAGCGTGGCCGCTGGAACTGCTCCGACCGATCTGATAGGGGAAGGGCGAGGAGCCTCTCCAAAACGCCGAGCCGGGGATGCAGGGCGCCCATGAAGGGCAAGATGGCTGCATCGGGTGCACACCGGTGGACAAACCGGACGAGCACTCCGCGTATTTCATAACTGCTATATATTGGTTTACGTCCCACACCCTCCAAGAGGAATCCATGTCGATCCAATCCGCTCTGAAATCCACCGTGGTGGCCCTGGCCATTGGGGCCGCTGGGCCGCTTTTCGCACAGGGCACGCCCATCAATGCAGCGGCGTTTGACGCGCTGGTCGCGCAGGGCCCTGTCGCCGACGCGGCCACCATCGCTTCGAGCACCTGGGCCAGCAAGATCAAGCAGGCCGGCCTGCTCCGCCTGGGCGGCACGCAAACCTCGAATCTGTTCTCGCTGCTCAACGAGAAAGACGGCAAGATGCGCGGCTTCGACGCAGGTTTGGCCCAGCTCATCACCCGCTACATCCTGGGCGATGGGGCCAAGATCCAGTTCACGCAGGTGACCTCGTCCACGCGCGAACAGGTGCTTATCAACGACCAGGCGGACATGGTGCTCGCCACCTACTCCATCACCCCCGCCCGCGCCGAGAAGATCTCGTTCGCCGGCCCCTACTACACCTCGCAGGCCGGGGTGCTGGTCAAGGCGAACAACAAGGCGATCCAGTCGTACAACGATCTGGGCGGCAAGAAGGTTGCCACGCAGGCGGGCTCCACGGGGCCCGCGATCCTCGCGCAGTTCGCGCCCAAGGCGGTGGTTCAAGAGTTCCAGACCCACCAGGAAGCACTTGACGGACTGCGCCAGGGGCGCGTGGACGCCTACGTTACCGACTACACGCTGCTGCTCAATGCCCTGAGCCTTGGCACCGGCGACGCGCAGCTGGCGGGCGCGCCCTTTGGTGCGCAGGACCCCTACGGCATCGGGCTGCCCAAGGGCTCGGACGGCGTGGCCTTCATCAATGGTTTTCTGAAAAAGGTGGAAGCCGATGGCACCTGGGCCAAACTCTGGACCATCTCCATTGGGCAGCGCACCGGCAGCACCGCCGTTCCGACGCCGCCCGCTCTGCCATAACCCGTTTCAATAGCGGGTTTCCATAGCGGATGGGCGAGGTTTCCAAGCTCCTGGTCGACTACGGGCCTGCCTTCGGGCAGGCCCTTTTGCTGACCTGGAAGCTCACCGTGCTGTCGTTCGTGCCCGGCTTCTTGCTGGGCATGGTGGTGGCGGTGCTCCGGCTCCTCCCGCTGCCGTTGCTGCGCTTCGTGCTGACCGTCTACGTCGAGATCTTCCGCAACATTCCGAGCGTTGCGCTGCTGGTCTTCATCGTGTTCGCGCTGCCCGATCTCAACGTCCTGATCGACTATGAGCCCAGCGTGGTCCTGACCTTGGCGCTGGTCTGCTCGGCGTTCACGGCGGACTACCTGCGCGCGGGCATCAACACCGTGAGCGGCGGCCAGGCCGAGGCGGCGCTCAGCCTGGGCATGCGGCCGATGCGCGTCATCACGGCGGTGGTATTGCCGCAGGCACTGCGCGCGGTGGTGCAGCCGCTGACCTCGCTGCTGATTGCGCTGATGCTGTCGACCTCGCTGGCGTCGCAGGTGCCGTTTCCGGGCCGGGAGCTGACCGCGCTCGTGTCCAAGATCGCCACCGACTCCGCCGCCGGCATTGCCGCCTTCGCGGTGGCCGCCGCGATGTACGTGGCGAGCGGCCTGCTCATCGCCTGGGCGGGCGCGGCCCTCGAGAAGAAGCTGCGGATCCTGAAATGAAGCACCCCCCGAGTCGCTTTGCGTCTTCCCCCTCTCTCGCTGCGCGGGAGGGGGGCGCACCCGGTGGCCTGGCAAAGCCAGTTCCACGGGTGCGCTGGCTTGGAGAGCGCCAGTTCCATGGTTGCGGGTGGCGCGCAGCGCTATAGAAAACTGCGATGAGCCGCTCTCTGGAAGACATTCTGTTTGGCGATCCCCGGCCGCAAGCCCGGGTCGCCCGCCGCGCCGCGAGCGCGGTCACGGCCGCCGTGCTGCTCCTGCTGGCTGCGGGGGTCGTGCTGCGCTTCCATGCCGCAGGGCAGCTGGGCGCGCGGTACTGGGAATTCTTCGCCTTGCCAACCACCTGGGCCTTCCTGGCCAAGGGCCTGCTCGGCACCGTGGCCTCGGCGGCCATGGCCGCCGCGATCGCGCTGTCCCTCGGGCTGGTGCTGTTGCTGGGGCGCCTGGCGCGGCCGCGGCTGCTGCGCTGGCCGAGCGTCGCGGTCATCGAGTTCCTGCGTGGCACGCCGACGCTGCTGCTGATCTATGTGTGTTTTCTGGTGCTTCCGCAGATCGGGATCAAGCTGAGCACCTACTGGATGCTGACCTTGCCCGTCGGCCTGAGCACCGCAGCGGTGGTGGCCGAGGTGTACCGTGCCGGCGTGCTCGCCGTTCCCCGTGGCCAGACCGACGCTGCGCGAAGCCTGGGGATGACCGAAATGCAGGTGTTCTTCGTCATCGTCTTCCCCCAGGCCCTTCGCTACATTGTCCCGGCGCTGGTCGCGCAACTGGTCATCGTGGTCAAGGACACGACCTTCGGCTACGTCGTCACCTACGGTGAACTCATGCAGAACGCCAGGGTGCTCATCGCCAACTACCATGCGCTGGTGCCGGTGTACCTTGTGGTGGCGCTGCTGTATTGCCTGGTGAACTACGCGATCTCCAAGGCAAGCAAGCGGCTTGGCGAGCCGGTGCATTGACCATCGCTCAGCATGCTCCATGCAACTTCGCCAGAAATGAAAAGAGAGCGGCACTACTATCGCTCTCTTTTTTATAGCTGCTAGCGTTTGCCCATAAAGCGCTAGAGTCTTATTTCATCTGATATTGAGCAGATCTCAGAGGGTTCTCGCTCCCTCTCCCGCAAGGGGCGAGGGGGCCAATCCCGAGCGCCGGTCTTTGTACAGAGGCGGTTGTCCCTGTCCGAGGTATGTCGCCCATCAGATGATTTCATTCATATCCCGGTATTCAGCGCCGTGCCAGTGGCAGCAGCGCCGCCATACGCCAGACCAATGCGCGCAATGCACGGCGCAGCGCCGGGGTGCCTGCCGGTGTGAAGGCGGCCTGCAGCACCTCCTGCTTGGCGCAGCGCAGGGCTGCGCGGTCATTCGCCTGCAGGGCGGCCAGCAGGCGGTCGTGCAGGCGCGCAAGGCGCAGCGCCTCGGCGGGGGGCAGGGCCGTTTGCTGCGCGGTGACGGGGGCCATCAGGTGCTGTGCCCAGGGGGTTTCCTGGTTGAAAGGGTGGGCGCAGTTCATGGCGTTTGCGGCGCTGCAGCAGCGCTCCGTGGGGCGGTCAGCCCGTACCAATTCACCTTGCGCGTGAGCACCATCACCAGGGCCAGCACGGCAAACAACGCCAGTGCGCCCACGACCAGTGCCGTCTGCTCCAGTTGCAGCAGCACATACAGCAGGCTGTAGAGCAGCGCCATGCCCGCACCAAAGGGCAGGCCCCGGCGCACGCTGCCCAGCATGTGGCTGGCGTAGTAGCCCAGCAGCAGCACGCAGGCCGTGGCCGCTAGCGCATAGGCGGCGCCGAACGGCAGGTGCTCTGACAGGCTGAGCAGCAACAAGAAGAAGCTGCACAGCGCACTGCCGACCAGCAGGTATTGCACCGGGTGCACGCGCAGGCGTTTCATCAGTTCGAAGAGGCCCACTCCCACAAAGGTGAGGGCGATGAACAGAACGCCGTACTTGATGGCGCGCTGGGCCAGTGAATACGGGTTCACCGGGTCAATGAAGGCCACACTGAAGCTGTCGGCGCAACCGCCGCTGGGCGCGGCTGCTGCGGCAGGCTCGTCGTCGTCGTCGTCGCCGCCGCTGGCCTGGCACACCGGTTTGCCATGGGCGACATCCTGCTGCGCGGTGGTGGCCAGGGACGACAGGCGCCATTGCGCCGTGAAGCCGTCGTCCCGTACCGCCCGTTCGGACGGCAGAAAGCGGCCGGTAAACGAGGGGTGCGGCCAGCCGCTTTCCAGCTGTACCTCGGTGTTGCTGCCCAGGGGCACGATGGACAGGCGCTCGGTGCCCACCAGTTCGAGGGCCAGCGTTGCAGCAAGGCCTTCGGTGGCGCCGATCACGGATTCGGGCAGCGTGGCATGCAGGCCCCGGCTGTACTGGGGATGAAAGGTGCCCGGTTTGAGCGCCAGCGTCTGCCCGCCCAGGGTGAGCTGCGCCGTGCGGATGCCGCGTGCATCGCCCACGCCCAGCATCAGGATGGGAGCCCCGCACTGCATGCGCGAGCCTTTGACGGTGGTTTGCGGCTGCAAGCGGGTCAGCGGCGCCCACTGCGCCTGGATGTAGGTCTTGAGCTTGTAGGTGTTGACCTTGTGCAGGCCCCGGGCACGCTCTTCCATGGTGGCGCCCGATTTCAGCTGGAGCGTCTCGGGCATGGCGGTCAGCAGGAACTCGCGGCGCCGCTCCTCCATGCGGCGCTCGTCGCCCTTGCCGGTTTCCACGTCCCAGCTCTCCACGCAGGCGCTGTGGATCAGTGGGCCCATCAGCGTTTGCGGCCCGGCCAGGCTGCTGGCCACGCTCTGGGCGGTCATGCTGCGGTAGTGCTGGCGGTCGCGTACCACGTCTTCGATCAGGCCCAGGCCGAAAAGCAGCAACAAGACGACGGCGGCCAGCGCGGCCAGTTTGGTGAACCAGGGGTGTTTCAAGGGTGTCCTCCACAGTGAATGTGGGGGCAGTCTGTGGCGCTGCCGTGAGGGCACGGTGAAGTTTGTGAGGGCAGTGTGAAGTCCTGCCCGCTGGGCGAAACTTTCAGTGGGGCAGGTGCAGCTCGACCCGCAGCCCCGGCGCGGTGTTGCGCACCGCCATGCGCCCGCCATGCAGCGCCACCACGCGCTGCACAATGGCCAGCCCCAGGCCCGAGCCGCTGCGCTCGCCGCTCGGGCGGGCAGTGCTGAAAAAGCGCTCACCCAGGCGGGTCAAAGCGTAGTCGGGCACGCCGGGGCCGCTGTCTTGCACGGCCACCGTGCTGCCTTGCAGCTCCACCGCCACGGTGCTGCCGGTGGGCGAAAAATCGATGGCGTTGTCGATCAGGTTGCACAGCGCCAGGGTGATGAGTTCGGCCTCCCACGGGCCGCTGGCACCCTGGCCCGCGAGGGTGAGCGCCACGCCGCGCTGCGCCGCCCGCGCCTGCGTATGGGCCAGCGCGGTGCGGGCGCAGTCGTGCAGCGCCACCAGGCCCTGCGCTTCGGCGTGCTGGCGCTGCTCCAGCTTGCTCAGCTCCAGCAGGCGGTCGATGAGGCGCTGCAGGCGCTCGCTTTGCTGCACCACCTGGGCGGCAAACAGGGCGCGGTCGCCAGCAGGCAGGTCTTCCTGCAGCAGCTCGCCGGCGCCCCGGATGGCGGCCACCGGGCTTTTGAGTTCGTGGGTGAGGGCGCGCACATAGGCCTCGATGTAGCCATGCCCCTCCAGCCGGGCGCGCATGCGGTCCATGGCGCGCGCCAGGTCGCCCAGCTCGCCCGGCACCTGCGGCACGGCCAGCACCGGGGTGGCTGCGGCGGCGTGCGCACCGGCCTCCGGGCCTTGCACGCTCAGGGCGTAGTCGCGCAGGCGCCGCACGTTCCACACCATCCACAGCGTCACCGCCACACCCACAGCGGCCGACAGCGCCAGCAGCAGCAAACCGCCCATCAGCACCTTGTGCTCGGCCCGGTCGATGAAACGCTGCACGGTGCGTGTGGGCTTGGCCACGGTCAGCACCCCGGCGATGCGGCTCTGCACAAAAATGGGCGCCGAGACGTGCATCACGCCGCTGGTGTCGTCCCCCGGCGTGTCGCGGCTCATGCGCGCACCGTACTCGCCGCGCAGGGTGAGCGCCACGTCGCGCCACTGCGAGAAATCCTGACCGACCGCTTGCGACTGCGAGTCAAAGACCACGCGTCCGGCAGCATCCGTCACGTAAACGCGGTAGTCGAGCGACTGCTTGGAAAACCCCCAGATGGCGGCGTCCACCGGGCGGCTGGCGTAATGCTGCACATGCCTGGCAAAGGCGCTGTCCCCTGCCTGTAAGCGCCCGGCGGCCAGATCGTCGCTGGCCAGTTCGGCCAGGATATGGGCCGTGTCCACCATCATGTCTTCCATCACCTCGCGCACGCTGGGCTTGATCTCGGCCACGAACACGCGCAGCACGAAAAACGCGGCAATGCCGTTGATGAGAAAGAAGGCGAACAGCAGGCGGATGCCCAGGCGCATAGGTCAGCGGTTTGTGGTGATTGCTATCAAAAATAGAGCTGCTTGCGCTTGATACATAAGCGCTAGAGGCTTATTTTTGCATGAAACTAAACCTCAAGACAGTAACCCATGCCCCGGTGCGTAACGATGTAGTCCGTCGCCGGGTCTACCTCGCGCAGCTTGGCGCGCAGCGTCTTGATGTGGGTGTCCACCGTGCGGTCCGTGCTTTCGCTCTCATCACCCCAGGCGGCAGACAGCAAGGCGTCGCGTGCATGGATGCGGCCCGCGCCCGCCAGCAGGCACGACAGCAGGCGGTACTCGCGCCGCGTGAGCGGCAGTGGCTGGTTGTGCAGAAGAATGCGCTGGCCGCTGCGGTCGTCGCAGAAGGCCGTGGTGGGTGCGGGCGCCCGCGCCACCGGGGTCCCGGCGCGGCGCAGCAGGGCGCGGGCGCGGGCGGCCAGTTCGCGCGTGCTGAAAGGTTTGGCCAGGTAGTCGTCGGCGCCCAGCTCCAGGCCCAGCACACGGTCGAGTTCCTCGCCCCGGGCGCTGAGCATCAACACGGGCGTATTGCCCGCGGCGCGCACTTCGCGGCACAGGTCCAGGCCGCTGCCGTCGGGCAGGCCTACATCGAGTACCAGCAGGTCAAAGCCGCCGCTGCTCCACTGGCTGCGGGCGTCGCGCAGCAGCAGGCTGTGCGTGGTGTGCAGGCCTTCGCGCTCGAGCGCATAGGCGACAGTCCGGGCGATGGCCGGGTCGTCCTCCAGCAGCAGCACGCGCAGGGGTGCCATGGCCGGGTTCAGTGCGCCAGCGCCGGGAACAGCTTGCCCAGCCCCTCGGCCATCACCTCCACCGCCAAGGCGGCCAGGATCAGGCCCATCAGGCGCGTCATCACATTGATGCCTGTTTTGCCCAGCACGCGCGCAATCGGGTCGGCCAGCGAAAAGCACGCAAACGTGGCGGCAGCGATCACCACGCCATAGCCCACCAACGCCGCGTGTTGCCAGAAGGTCTGCGCACGGTCGGCATAAATCACCACGGTGGACATGCTGGCTGGGCCGGTCAGCAGCGGAATGGTGAGGGGCACCACCGCAATGCTGGCGCCCGCCGCCGCCTTTTCAGCGCCTTCTTCCAGCTCGTGGGTATTCGTCTTGGCCTCGGCGGGCTGGGCGTTGAGCATGTTCATCGCACTGATCAGCAGCAGCATGCCGCCGCCGACCTGGAAGCTTTGCAACGAGATATTGAAGAAATCCAGAATCTGCAGGCCCAGCAGCGCGCAGGCGGCGATCACGCAAAAAGCACTGAACGCCGCTGTGCGGATGGTGCGCTTGCGCTGGGCCTCGGAAAAACCCTGTGTGTAGTGGATGAAAAACGGAACGATGGCCAGCGGGTTGACGATGGCCAGCAAGGTGATGAGGGGCTTGAGATCCATCTTGTCTCTTCGGGTGAGGGAGTGCCGATCCTAGCGGGAAACGGCATTGTGTACTGCGCGTTTCGATGGTGCGTGAATTGCACACATTCTTGCGCGCCGTCAGTCTTTCGTCGAACTGTTCTTGTGGTGCATGCAATGGGCCTGTGTAATATTTTTTTACAGCTCAACGCCGCGAACCCGCGAGGAGGTGTCCGATGAACTTCAGCGATATGAAAATTTCGACAAGGCTGATTCTGGGCTTTGCCGTGATGGGGGTTTTAATCTTGGCCTTGGGCGCGGTGTCGCTTTGGAAAAGCAACGCTATCCAGGCTGAATTCAAGGTCGTGACCGAGGCGCGCCTGCCTCGGGTGGTGATGCTCAATGACATCAAGGGGCACCTGGGGCAAATTGCTATCGCGATGCGCAATATGGTGCTGGTGGAGGGAAGCGATGAAGTCAAGCGCCAGCAGCAGCAGGTGCTGGCATCGCGCCAGAAGATCGGAGAAGTGCTGGGGCGTCTCAAAGCGGAAATCACGGCGCCCAAGGGCAAAGAACTGCTCGGGAAGATCGGGGTGCAGCGCGAGCGCTATGTCCAGGCGCAGGAGCGCTACCTCGCGATGACGAACGATGGCAACCTGGGTGGTGCGCGCAGTTATCTTCATTCCGACGTGGGCCCGGTGTTCGATGCATATTTCGAAGCCGTCGATGGCCTGATTGCTTTCCAGACCGATCTGCTGGGCGAGGCGGTCGATGCGGTGAGCGTGGCGGTGGCCTCGATCCAGAAAACGGTCTGGGCTGCGGTGCTGGCGGCCTTGCTGGGAGCGATCGTCCTGGCCCTTTGGATCATTCGTGCCATCACCGTGCCTTTGCAGAAGGCTGTGGAAGTGTCGCGTGCAGTGGCTGCTGGCGACCTGAGCATGGATCTTCATGTCCAGGGACGGAACGAAACCGCACAGCTTCTCCAGGCTTTGCAAGAGATGCTCCAGAGCCTGCGCAAGGTGGTGACAGACGTGCGCTCAGGTTCCGAAGGTGTGGCATCGGCCAGTTCCCAGATCGCCCAGGCGAACCATGATCTGAGTGCGCGCACCGAACAGCAGGCCAGTGCGCTGGAAGAAACAGCGGCGTCGATGGAGCAGCTCAATTCCACCGTGCGCCAGAACGCCGACAACGCGCGGCAGGCCAACCAGTTGGCAATGTCCGCCAGTACCGTGGCAGAACGCGGAGGGATGGTGGTGGGTGAAGTGGTCGGCACCATGAAGGGCATCAACGAAAGCTCCCGGCGCATTGCCGACATCATTGGGGTGATCGACAGCATTGCCTTCCAGACCAACATCCTGGCCCTGAATGCGGCGGTAGAGGCCGCCAGGGCAGGCGACCAGGGCCGGGGCTTTGCCGTGGTGGCCAGCGAGGTACGGGCCCTGGCGGGGCGCTCTGCCGATGCCGCCAAGGAGATCAAGCAACTCATCGGTGCGAGTGTGGAGCGCGTTGATGCGGGTTCTGCGCTGGTGGATCAGGCCGGTACCACGATGCAGGAGGTGGTAACGGCTATTCGCCGGGTGACCGATCTGATGGGTGAAATCAGTGCCGCCAGCAATGAGCAAAGCCAAGGCGTCGGCCAGGTGGGCGAGGCTGTCACCCAGATGGATCAGGTGACGCAGCAAAATGCCGCGCTGGTGGAGGAAATGGCGGCAGCGGCCAGCAGTTTGCGCGGGCAAGCGCAGGACTTGGTCCGGACGGTGGATGTGTTCCGCACGGGGGATGAAAAGGAGCGCCCTGCAGCAGGTTTGCAGGGCGCTCCTTTCGCCTCCCTTCCGTCTCGTGCCACCAAACCTGTGAAGGCGGCTGGACAGAAGGGTTTGCCGCGTTTGACTGCGTGAAGGTGCTGCTCGAAGAGTGCAGCGCTGCGATCGGCGTGCAGTGTGCAGCCGCCAGCAAAAGTACAGGTGCTTTTCGTGCCGTCACAGGGAGACGGGCATGGCAGGGCGTAGGCGTCAGGACGCCAGCAACGGTTGGGCGGGGCGCCGTGGCAGGCGTGGTGAGTGGGGTGTATGGGCTACAGGGGCGCTGGCTTGCCCGCCGTCGCGTGGCAGCGTGAATATGGCGATGGTTTCCACCTGGCTTTGTGCCTGGTCCTGCAGGCTGCGCGCAGCGGCCGACAGTTCTTCCACCAGCGCGGCATTTTGTTGGGTGGTCTGGTCCAGGTGTTGTACCGCTTCACCGATCTGCCCCATGCCGCTGCTTTGCTCCGCCGTGGCAGCGCTGATGTCGGTCATGAGAGTGGTCACGCGCTGGATGGCGGTGACGGCTTCCTGCATGGTGGCGCCGGCGGTGTTGACCAGCTCGGTACCCTTGCCCACGCGCTCCACGCTGGAGGTGATGAGCGTCTTGATTTCCTTGGCAGCATCGGCAGAGCGCCCCGCCAGGGCCCGTACCTCGCTGGCCACCACGGCAAAGCCCCGGCCCTGGTCGCCTGCCCTGGCGGCCTCTACCGCCGCATTCAGGGCCAGGATGTTGGTCTGGAAGGCAATGCTGTCGATCACGCCGATGATGTCGGCGATCTTGCCCGATGAGGTGTGAATCTCGTGCATGGTGCTGACCACCTGGCCCATCACCTCGCCGCCCTTGACCGCCACCGCGCTGGCGCTGGCTGACAACTGCTGTGCCTGGCGTGCGTTGTCGGCGTTCTGGTGCACGGTGGCGTTGAGCTGCTCCATGGCGGCTGCTGTCTGCTCCAGTGCGCTGGCTTGTTGTTCCGTGCGGCTGGCCAGGTCGTGGTTGCCGGAGAAAATTTGCTCCGATGCGCTGGCCAGGCTTTCACCGCCCGCGCGGATCTCGGTGACGATGCCGGTCAACTGCTGCTGCATGGCGCCCAGCGCATGCAGTACCTGGGCCGCTTCGTCCTGGCCCTGCACGGTCACCGCATGGGTCAGGTTGCCCTGGGCAATGGTCTGAGCCACGTCGATGGCATGCCCCAGTGAGCGGGAGATGCCGCGCACCAGGGCGGCAGCGAAAACCATCGCAAACAGCAAGCCCGCAAGAATGGACGCGATCACGGTCGCACGGATCATCGAGTACCGTGCGTCGGCCGCTGCTGCGGCTTTCTTGCCTTCTTCGAACTGCAGTTTGACCAGGGTGTCGATGCCATCCCCGACGGGCCCATACAGGGGCCGCACCTTTTCGACCACGATGCGGTTGGCAGCGGGGATGTCGTTGGCACGCAGCGCCGCCACAGTCGCCAACAGGCCTTCCTGCACAAAGCGTCGGCGGTTCTCGGTGAAATCCTTGGCCAGGCGTTCCTCTTGCGCGTTGTGGCGGCGGGCCAGGTAACCGTCCCACAGGCGGGTAATGGCACCGATATTGGCTTCCACCTCTGCCGTAGTGGCTTTGATGGTGGGTTCATCCGGTGTCACCAATGCCACGGCCAGGATGAGCCGCTGGCGCAGCAGCAGCGCTTGGATCGCGCCGATGTCCGCCGTCGTGGTGAGCCGGTCTTCGTACATGGAATGCACGGCGTTGTTGGACTGAACGATGCCCCATAGACCCAGCCCTCCAATGCTCAGCAGCATCAAGGACATCAGTCCGGCCAGGGCCGCGACGCGGGTTGAGATTTTGAAGCGGTTCATGAAAACTCCCGTGGGTTGGGGGCCACCGCAATGGCCGTTGTTGAAAGAGGAACTGGGGCAGGGATCTGGGCGAGGCAGGCTTCAAAGGCGGCGATCGGCTGGGGCCGGTCGAACAGGAAACCCTGGAAAATCGAGCAGTCGAGGCGCTGCAGGGCATCGCGTTGGGCGGGGGTTTCCACGCCCTCGGCAATGACACTCAGCCCCAGATTGCGGGCCATGCCAATAATGGTCTGGACGATGGCGGCATCGCCCGGTTCACTGTCGATGTCCTGCACAAAGCTGCGGTCGATCTTGAGCTGGTGCAGCGGCAAGCGCTTGAGCTGCGCGAGGGACGAGTAGCCCGTGCCAAAGTCGTCCAGCGCAAAACGCACCCCGTGGTGGCGCAGGGCCTGCATCTTGGCCACGGTATCGGCCACATCGTCGAGCACCAGGCTTTCGGTCAGTTCCAGCACCAGGTGGGTCGGCGATGCGCCCGACCGTGCCAGTGCATCGCAGACCTGGCGCACGAAATCGGGATGCCGAAACTGCCGCGCACTGACGTTCACCGCCAGCTCCAGGTGCTGGGTGCGTGGGTGCTCGGCCCAGGCGCTCAGCTGTGCGCAGGCTTGTTGCAGTACCCACTCACCGATGGGCAGGATGAGGCCGGACGTCTCGGCAATGGGAATGAACTGTGCGGGGGTCACGTTGCCGTGTAGCGGGTGCTGCCAGCGCAGCAGCACCTCGGCGCCCAGCACTTGCCCGGCCTGGTTCACCTGCGCCTGGAAATGCAGTGCGAGCTGGCCTGCGAGGATGGCATCACGCAGTGCAGCTTCCAGTGCGGCCCGGTTTTCCAGCGCCGCCTGCAGGGCGGGGTCGAACAGGCGGTAGTTGTTGCGCCCGGCGTTCTTGGCCTGGTACATGGCCGTGTCGGCGCGTTTGAGCAGTTCATGGATGCTGGCGTTACCGCGCCGGAACAGGCAGATGCCGATGCTTGCGCTGCCGTGGTGCATCTGTCCCGGCAAGGCGCAGGGTTTGGCGGCGGTAAGCAGCAGCTGCCGTGCCAAGGCTTCGGCCTGGGCCTGGGCCTCTCCTTCAGCGTTGCTCAGGTGGTCCATCAGCACGACGAATTCATCGCCGCCAATGCGCGCGACCGAGTGGGGTGCCAGCACGTTCTGGCGCAGGCGCCGGGCGATCTCCACCAGGTACAAGTCGCCTACCTCGTGCCCCAGTGTGTCGTTGATGTTCTTGAAGTTGTCCAGGTCCAGTAGCAGCAAGGCCCGGTGCTGTGCATCCTGGCCACTGGCGTCCAGGGCCTTCTGGATGCTGTCGCGCAGCAGGCGGCGGTTGGGCAAACGGGTCAAAGGGTCGAAATAGGCGAGCTGGTGGATGGCATGCTTATTCGCGGCCAGCCGCGACTGCATGGAGCGCAGGTCGAACAGCAGGGTGCTGATTTCATCCTTGCCGTGCACGGCAATGGGTGAATCCAGTTGCCCCGCGGCTATGTTGCGAAACACTGCGCTGGCTTGCCGCAAGGGGCGAACGATGGAGCGGATCAGCATGGCGCCCAGAAATCCCAGCGTGGCCATCGACGCCAGCAACGCGCCCACGGCCCACTGGCGTGTCTGTGCGTGGCGCTGCACACCGGCTTCGTAGGCAGTGCGGGCCTGCTCGAACTGCAGGTCGATGAGGGCCTGGATGAGCGGGCTGTCGCGCTCGTACAGCAGGCGTGCGGTGTTCGCGTGTCGCTGGGTGCCCGCGTAGTCCAGGTCGCGCAGCGCCGTGATGGCGGGTTTCACGGCGTCTTCGCGGTAGCCGGTGCGCCGCTGCGTAAAACGCTCGGCCAGTGGCGTCTCCTGCGGCCCTTTGGCGGCAGCGGCATAGGAAGTCCACAGCTGGTCGATGCCGCGCATGTTTTCTTCTATGGCCTGCGCCGCACGGCGTGCCCCCTCGGGCTGCAGGGCCGCACCTGTGGTGGCCCCTGCCCATGTGGATTCGGCGAGTGCCCTTTGCAGTTGGAGCTGGTTGCCCTGCATCAGTTGCGCAATCTGCGCCAGGCTGCGCACCGGGGTCATGCGCTCCTCGTACACCGTGCGCAGGCTTTCGTTGGACGCAGCCAGCCCCTGAATGCCCATGGCGGCCAGCAGTGCGCTGACTGTGGCCGCCAAAACCATCATGGCAGCCAGGCGCGTGCCAATGCGAAAGCGCGAAAACAGGCTGTGCCCCATGCCTTGTGGTGTGCCCGCCGTTGGCGGCCAAGGCGCCGCCTCCAGTGCAAGCGTGGAGTCACTCATGGCATGGACCATGGTGTGGGTGCCGCCGACAACAGCACAGCGGGGGCTGAAAAACTTGTGTTGGAACCGAACATTGGCATCTGTCCGCGGGCACAAGGCCGTGGCGTGGAGCGAGGCGTGTTCGGGGCCTCAGAGGTTCTGGCTGCGGGGTGGGGGCAGGCGTGAACCGGGGAGGTTGATTTTTTAGTGAGGGATTGTTACTGACAATGAGGTCAAACCCTGTGATCGGGGTCAGGAAATGGCGGTGTGTGCAGGCGGTCGCAGGTGTCGATAGCTTCCTGCGCCAGTTCGGCCAGCTTGCGCCGTTGCGAGCGGGCGGCCGAGCGCAGCAACTCAAAAGCCGCATCGCGCGGCAGCCGGTATTGCATCATCGTGATGCCCGTAGCGACATTGATGCTGCGGTCACCATTCAGTGCTGTTTGGAGGTGGGCGCGCTCCTGGCGCAGGCTGTCGATTTCCTGGGCGCGCTGCAGTGCCGCCTCAATAGAGGGGCGCATTTGCACCACATCCAGGGGTTTGACCAGGTAGCCCAAGGCGCCAAATCCCGAAGCGCGTTCAACGGTCTGCGTGTCGCTGAAGGCGCTGAACATGAGGAAAGGAATATGGTCCAGATTGCGCAGGCGATCGGCCAGCTGCAGGCCATCGCGCCCGGGCATGCGTACATCCACGATGGCCAGGTCTGGCCGCAGGCCACCGGTCAGCAGTGCTTCGGCGTCGTCCACGGATTCGGCGGTGCTGACCTGGTAGCCCATGTCCTGCAGCCCGCTGGACAGGGTGGCAAGGATGAGGCGGTCGTCGTCCACCAGCAGCAGGTGGGCTGGAGGGCGCGTGGGGGCAGTGCTGGCAAGGTTCATGGCGAGGGCGGTGATTCAAGGTGGATGACCGGCGGGGTAAATTCCAGACGTAGCACCGCCCGATCAGCATCTTGGGTGCGGATCAGTGTGGCGCCGCTGCGGGGCATGAGGGCAGAGACCAGGCTTTGCCCGCCCCGCGGTGGTATGGGCGCCACGGGCCATTGTCCGGGGTTGGCGATGGTGATGTGGATGTGGTCGGCCTGCATCCCCTTGCGCAGTGCAACCTGGACATCCTGGTGTGCTTGCCCGCCATGTTTGACCGCGTTGAGTATCAGCTCGTTGAGCACCAGCGCCACGGGCACGGCCTCTGTGGGACTGATGCGGCATGCCTGCCAGGGTGTCGGAATATCCACGTGGATGGGGGTGTCCCAGAGCGATTCAATACCCGCTGCCACGGCGCACGTCAGTTCACACAGTCGCACACGGTCGGCGTCGGCACGGCCCTGCAGTCCGTGGATGACGGAAATGCTGTGGATTTGCCCAATGACCTGGTTGATGGGCTGGTGCAATTGCGGATGCTGGTGATCCAGCGTGCGCAGCATGCCCATGATGCCCTGCAGATTGTTCTTGATGCGGTGGTGCACCTCTTGCACGAGCGCATCGCGCTGCGCTTGCTCCCTCTGGCGGCGCTGCGCCTCTTGTTCGTGCAGGCTGGTGATGTCGATCATGGTCACCACGTAGTGCGTGGTGCGCGCCTGCGGATCCTGAACCGGGCTGAGTGTGAGCCAGACCGGGTAGACCTCGCCTGATTTGCGGCGCAGCCAGTCACGGCACTGCAGGGATGTGCGGGGGGAAAATTCCAGAGTCCTCCTTTGTGAGGGTGCGTCGGGAATTGCGTCTGCCGGCGCCCACAGGAAATCCGGGGTTTTCCCCAGTACCTCTCGCGCCTCATGGCCCGACATGTGGAGGAAGGACTGGTTGGCCTGCAGGATGGCGCCTTGGGCATCGGTGATCAGCATGCCCTCCTGGCATTCGAAGGCGATGGCAGCTACGCGAAGTGCTGCCTTCTGGCGCCTGCGCTCGGCCATGTGGGACGCCAGCGATAGGCCCACTACGGACAGAATCATCATGTACGACCAGTACCCGAAGCCGTGGCTGGTGGCGATGTCGTGGGCAAAGAAACCGGTGCGCTGGTAGGTGCCCCACAGGGCCTGCAAGGCGATCATGCACAGCAAGCTGGTGGTGGAGAGCAGGCCCAAGCGTGCGCCTGACCAGCTCACGAAGAGGAACATCCAGTAGGCATTGGCCAGTGGCGCCAGCAGCGGGCTTTGCGCACTGCCAAAAATGGCTGCAGCACTCACCGTGGCCAGAAGCCAGACCAGGAGACCTTCATTCACACGGCGCAGGGATTCGGGAAAACGCAGGGTGCGACGGTATGACAGGACCAGTGGCGCGATCAGCAGACTGCCCAGCGCGTAGCCCAGCCACCCTTGCAGCAGGTGCCCGGACCAGGCGGCTGGGGCGATTTGGCCCGCCAGCAGCAGCCCCGTGCTGGTTGTCAGCGCACCAATCCCGGCCCCGACGCCACACACCCACAGCAGCACATGCTGAACGACCTTGAATGTGGGGTGATCCCTGTCAAAGTGGGTTTGCCGCAGCAGGAGCACGCACGAGACCCAGGCTGCCGTGGTGGTACCCAGCGCTTGGGCCAGTGCAGCAAGTGGCGCATCGCCCGTCAGCAAACGGCTGAGCAGGCTGGCGATAAACAGAGTGGGCGCCCAGCGCAGCCCGTCAACGATCAGCAGCGCCAAGGCGAGCCCACAGGTGGGCTGAAACAGTTGTGTCAGCCCCTGGCCGGGCAGCGGCATGGCCGTGGTATCGGCCAGCGCCATGTAGAGCAGCACCGTGCCTGCCAAGGCCAGCAGCGATGGCTGCTGGGATGTGCGGGGCTCGGTCACGGCACGAAAATAGTAGTCAAATTGGCATCCAGCGCTTATCTATAAAGCGCTGTAAGCTATGTTTTTCGAAGCAAACGTGCGGCATCACGGGCGAAGTAGGTGAGCACGCCGTCGGCGCCTGCGCGCTTGAAGGCCAGCAGGCTTTCCATCATCACGGCGTCGTGATCGAGCCAGCCGTTTTGTGCTGCGGCCTTGAGCATGGCGTATTCGCCGGACACTTGGTAGGCGAAGGTGGGCACCTTGAACTCGTCCTTCACGCGGCGCACCACGTCCAGGTAGGGCATGCCGGGTTTCACCATCACCATGTCAGCGCCCTCGGCGATATCGAGCGCCACTTCGCGCAGGGCTTCGTCGGTGTTGCCGGGGTCCATCTGGTAGCAGTTCTTGTCGGCTTTGCCGAGCGCGCCGCGTGTGCCCACGGCGTCGCGGAAGGGGCCGTAGAACGCGCTGGCGTACTTGGCGCTGTAGGCCATGATGCGGGTGTGGATGTGGCCATGCGCTTCCAGCGCGTCGCGAATGGCGCCAATGCGCCCGTCCATCATGTCGCTGGGCGCGACGATGTCCACGCCCGCTTGCGCATGCGTGAGCGCCTGGCCCACCAGCACTTCGACGGTGTCGTCGTTGAGGATGTAGCCGGTCTCGTCGAGCAGGCCGTCCTGGCCGTGGCTGGTGTAGGGGTCGAGCGCCACGTCGGTCATCACGCCCAGGCCGGGGAATTCTTTTTTCAGTGCCCGCACCACGCGCGGGATCAGTCCTTCGGGATTGAGTGCTTCCATGCCGTCGGGCGTTTTGAGTGCGGCATCGATCGATGGAAACAGTGCCAGCACCGGGATGCCCAGCTGCACGCATTCCTCGGCCACGGGCAGCAGCAGATCCAGGCTCAGGCGATCCACGCCGGGCATGGACGTGACGGCTTCGCGCCGGTTCTGGCCTTCGTGCACGAACACCGGGTAGATCAGGTCGTGCGGTGTCACGGCGTGCTCGCGCACCAGGTTGCGGGTGAAGGCATCGCGGCGCAGGCGGCGCGGGCGGTTGGCGGGGAAGGGGGTGGGGCTGGAGAGGTGCATGGGGAAAATTGTGCCTGATCTGGCTGCGCAAAGATTGCGGCTGCTTGAACGCAGGTGCCTGCAGTGCTAGATTAGCGCCGGGTAGAACTTCTACCCCCCGCTTTTTCCTCCCTGAGCGGGGCCTGGAGGCGCAAACCGCCCCCAGGCTTTCCTGGCCCGGCATAGCCTGCCGGGCTTTTTTTGGGCGGCCTGCCCTGTGCCCCACTAAACTTGCGGCATGCTTTGGGTCAAATCTTTCCATATCGTCTTCGTGGCCAGCTGGTTTGCGGGGCTGTTCTATCTGCCACGCATCTTTGTGAACCTGGCCATGGTGGCGCCCGGTTCGGCCGCTGAGCGCGACCGCTTGCTGCTGATGGCGCGCAAGCTCATGCGCTTTACCACCTTGCTGATGGTGCCTGCCGTGGGCCTGGGCTTGTGGCTCTGGCTGGGCTACGGCATCGGATGGGGGCCGGGCAACGGCTGGATGCACGCCAAGCTGGCCATCGTGGCGCTGGTGCTGGCCTACCACCATGCCTGCGGGGTGCAACTGCGCCAGTTTGTGGCCGGCACGAACCACCGCAGCCATCGCTGGTTTCGCTGGTTTAACGAGGCCCCGGTGCTGATGCTGCTGGCGGCGGTGGTGCTGGTGGTGGTGAAGCCGTTCTGAGGCATGCCGAAGGGAGCGATCGGTGCATAAAACCTCTGCCTGGCCGCTGGCGTTGGTCTATGTCGCACTGATCGTCTTTGCCAGCCTGTTCCCGTTCATGGGCTGGCGTGCCCAGGGCATTCCGCCCGGGGTTTTTTTGCTGGCACCGTTGCCCCCGCCGTACTGGACGGGGTTTGACGTGGTCACCAACCTGGCCGGCTATGCGCCGCTGGGTTTTTTGCTGGCGCTGGCCATGCTGCGCACAGGCCGGGGTTGGGTGGCGGTGCCGCTGGCGCTGCTGGCGGGCGGCACGCTGTCGCTGCTGATGGAGTATCTGCAGATTTACCTGCCCCAGCGCGTGCCCTCCAACCTGGATCTGGTACTCAACACGGCCGGTGCGCTGCTGGGAGCGCTGAGCGCCGCGTTGCTGGAGCGCTTGGGGGCCATCGACCGCTGGAGCCGTTTTCGTGCGCGCTGGTTCGCCCATGATGCGCGGGGCGCCCTGGTGCTGCTGGCACTGTGGCCGTGGGCGCTGCTGTTCCCGGCGGCTGAACCTTTTGGCCTGGGTCAGGTGCTCGAGCGCCTGGAGCTTGCCTTGGCTGAGCTGCTGGCTGATACCCCGTTTTTGGCCTGGTTGCCGGTGCGCGAGGCGCAGTTGCAGCCGCTCTCGCCTGCGGCTGAGCTGCTGTGCGTGGCGCTGGGCTTACTGGTGCCCTGTCTGCTGGCCTTCAGCATGGTGCGCCACCGGGGGCGCCGTGTGGTGCTGGTGTTGGGCATTGCGCTGGTGGGCGTCGCCGCGACGGCTTTGTCGGCCGCACTGAGTTATGGCCCATCCCATGCCTGGGCCTGGTTGGGTATGCCGGTACGTGCCGGTCTCTGGCTGGGGCTGGTGCTGGCCGCCTTGTCGCTCGTGCTGCCGCAGCGGGTCAGCGCGGTGCTGCTGCTGGTGGTGCTCACCATCCACCTGGCACTGCTCAACGATGCGCCCACCAGCGCCTATTTCGCCCAGACCCTGCTGGTCTGGGAGCAGGGGCGCTTCATCCGTTTCTATGGGCTGGGCCAGTGGCTGGGATGGCTGTGGCCTTTTGCCACACTGGTGTATGTGTTACTGCGGGCCTCACGGCGCAGCAGTGCTTCCTAAAATGCAGGTATGAGCGATTCCACATCCCCCGCGCCCGCCTACTTCGCGCGCCATATTTTCTTTTGTCTGAACGAGCGCGCCAATGGCGAAAACTGCTGTGCCCAGCATGGCGCGCAAGCGGCGTTCGATCGTTGCAAGGCCCTGGTCAAACAAGCGGGCCTGGCCGGGCCGGGCCAGGTGCGTGTGAACAAGGCCGGCTGCCTGGACCGCTGCGCGGCCGGGCCCGTGGCCGTGGTTTATCCCGAGGGCGTGTGGTACAGCTACGTGGATACGGCCGACATTGATGAGATCGTCGAATCGCACCTCAAGAACGGGCGCGTGGTGGAACGTTTGCGCACGCCACCGGAACTTGGGCGCTGATCCGGCCTCTATCTGTTTTTAAATATATAATTTTTTGGCATCTAGCGCCCTATTTACAAGCGCTGGAAGCTATCAAATAGATAGTATTCAGTGAACGCACAAACCGAGAAATTGCGGCTCCAGGGCGAAGCGGGTGCCATTGAGGTGCAGCGCGATATTCCTGCAGGCGCAGCGCCCCGTGGCGTGGTCGTCATTGCCCACCCGCACCCGCTGTTTGGCGGCACCATGGATAACAAAGTGGTGCAAACGCTGGCGCGGGCCTTTGTGCAGTGCGGTTGGAGCGCTGTGCGTTTCAATTTCCGTGGCGTGGGCGCCAGTGCCGGTGTGCATGACGAAGGGCGTGCTGAACAGCAAGACATGCTGGCGGTGGTGCGCCAGGTGGCACCCGAGGGTCCGATTGCCCTCGCCGGGTTTTCTTTTGGCGCTTTCGTCACCAGCCATGTGCTGGCCGATCTGTGGGACAAGCGGCAGGTGGCGCATGCCGTGCTGGTGGGCACTGCGGCCAGTCGCTTCACGGTAGCCCCGGTGCCGCCCGCGGCGCATCTGCGCACCTTGGTGCTGCATGGCGAGCAGGACGATACCGTGCCGCTGTCTTCGGTGATGGACTGGGCGCGGCCCCAGACACTGCCTGTCACCGTCCTCCCCGGAGGCGGGCATTTCTTTCACGGACAATTAAATCTCCTCAAAGAACTGGTGGTCCGCCACCTGCAATCGGGCGCCTGAAGCGCCCTTCTTTGGCGCGTTGCGCCCTCTGCGCTTTTTTACGTGCGCCTATTTACTCTTCTCTATGGTTTTTTGAATGAACAGAATTTTCTCTACGTTGCGATCCTTGGTTGTGTCCGTCGGTGTGCTGTCCTGTGCCCTGGTGGCGCAGGCGCAGGCTCCTCAGCCCCCTGAAATCGCTGCCCGGGCCTACATGCTGGTGGATGTGACGGCAGGCCAGATCCTGGCGGGCAAAGACATTGATGCGCCCGTCGAGCAGGCGTCCCTGACCAAGTTGATGACCGGTTATCTGGTCTTTGACGCGCTGCGGGCCAAGAAGATCAGCCTGCAGCAAAAACTGCCTGTGAGCGTGCGCGCCTGGAAGATGCCAGGGTCGCGCATGTTCATCGACCCCAAGATGCAGGTGCCGGTGGACGACTTGCTCAAGGGCATGATCGTGCAGTCCGGCAACGACGCCACCATGGCCCTGGCCGAAGGCGTGGGTGGTACGGCGGAGAACTTCGTCAAGCTGATGAACGACCAGGCGCGCGCCCTGGGCATGAAGAACACGGCCTACAAGAACCCCGAAGGCCTGACGGAGGCCGGGCACACCACTACGGCGCGTGATCTCGCCACGCTGTCGTCGCGGCTGATACACGACTTCCCGGAGTACATGCACTACTACGCCACCAAGCAGTACCGCTACGAGGGCACCCCGGCATCCAACAGCAACAACCGCAACCTGCTGCTCTACCGCGACCCCAGTGTGGACGGCCTCAAGACGGGACACACCGAAGCCGCAGGCTACTGCCTGGTGTCCACGGCCAAGCGCGATTTTCCCCAGGTGGGCGCGCGCCGGCTGGTCTCCATCGTCCTGGGGGCTTCGAGCGAAAACGCGCGGGCCAACGAAAGCCAAAAGCTGCTGAACTGGGGCTACACCGCCTTTGATGCCGTCAAATTGTTTGATGTAGGCCAGAGCGTGGACACCCCGGCAGTATGGAAAGGCAAGGCCTCGCAGCTCAAGCTGGGCCGCCCCGAGGCCATCGTGGTGGCCGTGCCCTCCGGGAGCGCTGGCAAGCTGACCACGCAGATCGTTCGCCCTGATCCGCTGGTCGCGCCCTTCACCCAGGGGCAGGAAATCGGCACCCTCAAGGTGGTGCTGGGTGAGCAGACACTGCGCGAAGTGCCCTTGGTGGCGCTGGAGGCGGTGGAGCAGGCGGGTCTTCTGGGGCGGGCCTGGGACGGTATTCGCCTTTGGATCAAGTAAGCGCGAGCCCGCGAAGCGGCTCGTCGGGGCTTGCTGAGCGCTGGCCTATCTGCTACATTTGAAGGCTTTTCGGAATTTCCGAAGGGATTCACGTTTTCGTATTTTACGTTTAGGGACGATAGTTCATGCCAACCATTAACCAGCTCGTGCGTCACGGGCGTGAGGTCGAGAAGACCAAATCCAAGAGTCCGGCGATGGAAAACTCGCCGCAGCGCCGTGGTGTGTGCACCCGTGTGTACACCACGACGCCCAAGAAGCCCAACTCCGCTCTGCGCAAGGTTGCCAAGGTGCGCCTGACCAACGGTTTTGAGGTCATCTCCTACATCGGCGGTGAAGGCCACAACCTGCAAGAGCACAGCGTTGTGCTGGTGCGCGGCGGTCGTGTCAAGGACTTGCCTGGTGTGCGTTACCACATCGTGCGTGGTTCGCTCGACCTGCAAGGCGTGAAAGACCGCAAGCAGTCGCGCTCCAAGTACGGCGCCAAGAAGCCCAAGGCCAAATAAGTCCTGCGCTTTTCAGCAAAGACAATCGGTGTTTGATTCGCCTGGCTGGCGGCTCAAACGAAGTGACCCCAAGCGCGAATATTTCGTGTGGGTCGAGTAAGTGGGATTCCCAATGGATCTCGCGGTGTCTGAAAAGACGCCAACTGAAGCAATTAAGAGGTGAAAAATGCCACGTCGTCGCGAAGTCCCCAAACGTGAAATTCTGCCGGACCCTAAATTCGGCAATGTCGAGCTGTCCAAATTCATGAACGTGATCATGGAAGGCGGCAAAAAAGCGGTTGCAGAGCGCATCATTTATGGTGCCCTGGAACTGATCGAGAAGAAGCACCCTGATAAGGATCCGCTGGAAGCTTTCGTTGTTGCCATCAACAACGTCAAGCCCATGGTCGAAGTCAAGTCCCGCCGTGTCGGTGGTGCCAACTACCAAGTGCCCGTCGAAGTGCGTCCCGTGCGCCGTCTGGCTCTGTCGATGCGCTGGATCAAGGAAGCCGCCCGCAAGCGTGGTGAGAAGTCCATGGCCCAGCGCCTGGCCAATGAACTGCTCGAGGCCACCGAAGGCCGTGGCGGTGCCATGAAGAAGCGTGACGAAGTGCACCGCATGGCCGAAGCCAACAAGGCATTCAGCCACTTCCGCTTCTAAATCGACGCAGACCAGTCTCAGTCAAAGCGCAAGGCTGCTGGCATTTTTGCCTGCAGCCTTGTGGCGATTGAGGCAGTCGCACCATCGAAGGGTTCCCGCCACGAGCCGGTGCCCTGAAAACCCGAATAACTCGACCCATCAAGGATTCACCATGGCTCGCAAGACTCCCATCGAGCGCTACCGCAATATCGGTATCTCGGCCCACATCGACGCCGGCAAAACCACGACGTCTGAACGTATCCTGTTCTATACAGGCGTGACCCATAAGCTGGGTGAAGTGCACGACGGCGCTGCCACCACCGACTGGATGGAGCAGGAGCAGGAGCGCGGCATCACGATCACGTCTTCTGCCGTGACCTGCTTCTGGAAGGGTATGGATCTGTCCCGCCCCGAGCACCGCATCAACATCATTGACACCCCCGGTCACGTGGACTTCACGATTGAAGTCGAGCGCTCCATGCGCGTGCTCGACGGTGCGGTCATGGTGTATTGCGCCGTGGGTGGCGTGCAGCCCCAATCCGAAACCGTGTGGCGCCAAGCGAACAAGCACAAGGTGCCCCGTCTGGCCTTCGTGAACAAGATGGACCGTACCGGCGCCAACTTCTTCAAGGTCGTCGAAGGCATGAAGCTGCGCCTCAAGGCCAACCCTGTGCCGATCGTTGTGCCCATCGGTGCTGAAGACAAGTTCGAAGGCGTGGTCGACCTCACCAAGATGAAGGCCATCTACTGGGACGAAGCCTCGCAAGGCATGAAGTTCGAGTACCGCGACATTCCCGCTGATCTGATCGACGTGTGCAACACGTGGCGTGAGAAGATGGTCGAATCCGCCGCTGAAGCCAGCGAAGAGCTGATGAACAAGTACCTCGAAGAGGGCACGCTCTCCGAAGAGGAAATCACGGCCGGTCTGCGCCAGCGCACGATTGCCTGCGAAATCCAGCCCATGCTGTGCGGTACCGCGTTCAAGAACAAGGGCGTTCAGCGCATGCTCGACGCCGTGCTGGATCTGCTGCCCGCGCCAACCGACATTCCTGATGTCGCTGGTACTGATGAGGACGAGAATCCCATCACCCGCAAGGCAGACGACAACGAGAAGTTCTCGGCCCTGGCGTTCAAGCTGATGACCGACCCCTTTGTGGGCCAGTTGACCTTTGTGCGTGTGTACTCGGGCGTGTTGACCAAGGGCGACACCGTGTTCAACTCGATCAAGGGCAAGAAAGAGCGCATCGGCCGTATCGTGCAGATGCACGCCAACGAGCGCCAGGAAGTGGAAGAAATCCGCGCCGGTGACATCGCTGCTTGCGTGGGCCTGAAGGACGTGACCACTGGCGAAACCCTGAGCGATATCGGCTCGCCGATCATTCTGGAGCGCATGGTGTTCCCCGAGCCCGTGATTTCGCAGGCTGTGGAACCCAAGACCAAGGTCGACCAGGAAAAGATGGGTATTGCCTTGCAGCGCCTGGCTGCTGAAGATCCGTCGTTCCGCGTGCGCACCGACGAAGAATCGGGCCAGACCATTATTTCCGGCATGGGCGAGCTCCACCTGGAAATCATCGTCGATCGCATGAAGCGCGAGTTCGGCGTGGAAGCCAACGTGGGCAAGCCCCAGGTGGCCTACCGCGAAACCATCCGCAAGACGGTGGAAGACGCCGAAGGCAAGTTTGTGCGCCAGTCCGGTGGTAAGGGCCAGTACGGCCACGTGGTGCTCAAGATCGAGCCCAACGAACCCGGCAAGGGCCTTGAGTTCGTTGACGCCATCAAGGGCGGTGTGGTGCCACGCGAGTACATCCCTGCGGTGGAAAAGGGCATCAACGAAGCCGTCACGCAAGGCGTGCTGGCCGGCTACCCCGTCGTGGATGTCAAGGTCACGCTGCACTTCGGTTCGTACCACGATGTGGACTCGAACGAGTTGGCGTTCAAGATGGCCGCCATCTTCGGTTTCAAGGAAGGTTGCCGCAAGGCCAACCCTGTCATCCTGGAGCCCATGATGGCTGTGGAAGTGGAAACGCCTGAAGACTATGCCGGTAACGTGATGGGCGATCTGTCCTCACGCCGTGGCATGGTGCAGGGCATGGAAGACATGATTGGTGGCGGCAAGGCCATCAGGGCCGAAGTGCCGCTGTCCGAAATGTTCGGCTACTCGACGACGCTGCGTTCGGCGACACAAGGCCGTGCGACGTACACGATGGAATTCAAGCACTACGCGGAAGCTCCGCGCAACGTGTCTGAAGCCATCATGGCCTCGCGCGCAAAATAAATCCTTGGGGGCATCGGCCTTGCTGCTCTGTCCTCTTTGACTCTCATTGGCCTCCAGCGCTTATGCAGTAAGCGCTGGCAGCTATAAAAATAATAGTTTTGTCTGCGATCCGGTGCCGCCCCGTTCCCCGTGCAGGGCGATCCAGCAATCGGATGCAGACGTAAAACCACTACACGGGTACTGCTCTTTGGAGAATTGAGAATGGCAAAAGGTAAGTTTGAACGCACCAAGCCCCACGTCAACGTGGGCACCATCGGTCACGTTGACCACGGCAAGACCACGCTGACGGCAGCGATTGCGACCGTGCTGTCGGCCAAGTTCGGCGGCGAAGCCAAAGACTATTCGCAGATTGACAACGCGCCCGAAGAAAAAGCGCGCGGCATCACGATCAACACCTCGCACGTCGAGTATGAAACGGCTGGCCGCCACTACGCCCACGTCGACTGCCCTGGTCACGCTGACTATGTGAAGAACATGATCACCGGCGCTGCCCAGATGGACGGCGCTATTCTTGTGTGCTCGGCCGCTGACGGCCCCATGCCCCAGACCCGCGAGCACATCCTGCTGGCCCGCCAGGTGGGCGTGCCCTACATCATCGTGTTCCTGAACAAGTGCGACATGGTGGACGACGAAGAACTCCTTGAGCTCGTCGAAATGGAAGTGCGCGAGCTCCTCGACAAATACGATTTCCCTGGCGACGACACCCCGATCATTCGCGGTTCCGCCAAGCTCGCCCTGGAAGGCGACAAGGGCAAGCTCGGCGAAGAAGCCATCATGAAGCTGGCCGAAGCGCTGGACAACTACATCCCCACGCCTGAGCGCGCTGTGGACGGTGCCTTCCTGATGCCCGTGGAAGACGTGTTCTCCATCTCTGGCCGCGGCACCGTCGTGACCGGACGTATCGAGCGCGGCATCATCAAGGTCGGCGAAGAAATCGAAATCGTCGGCATCAAAGACACCGTCAAGACCACCTGCACTGGCGTGGAAATGTTCAGGAAGCTCCTGGATCAAGGCCAGGCGGGCGACAACGTCGGCCTGCTGCTGCGCGGCACCAAGCGTGAAGACGTCGAGCGCGGCCAAGTGCTGTGCAAGCCCGGCTCGATCAAGCCCCACACGCACTTCACCGCAGAGGTGTATGTGCTGTCCAAGGACGAAGGCGGCCGTCACACGCCTTTCTTCAACAACTACCGTCCCCAGTTCTACTTCCGCACGACGGACGTGACCGGTGCGATCGAGTTGCCTGAAGGCAAGGAAATGGTCATGCCTGGCGATAACGTGTCGATCACCGTCAAGCTGATCAACCCCATCGCCATGGAAGAAGGCCTGCGCTTCGCTATCCGCGAAGGCGGCCGTACCGTGGGCGCGGGTGTCGTGGCCAAGATCATTGCTTAAGATTTAAGCATCACCAGGAACTTGCCATGTCCAAGCAAAAAATCCGCATCCGCCTCAAGGCCTTCGATTACAAGCTGATCGACCAGTCTGCTGCCGAGATCGTTGACACTGCCAAGCGCACCGGCGCCATCGTCAAGGGTCCCGTGCCCCTGCCGACGCGCATGAAGCGTTTCGATATCCTGCGCTCGCCGCATGTCAACAAGACCAGCCGCGACCAGCTCGAAATCCGCACGCACCAGCGTCTGATGGACATCGTTGATCCCACCGACAAGACCGTGGACGCGCTGATGAAGCTCGACCTGCCGGCTGGTGTGGACGTCGAAATCAAGCTGCAATAAGCTTCAAGCCTTGGCGGTGCATACTCGCCAGGCTCCTTCAAAATAACGCGAACTTGCTTTCATAAGCAGTTCGCGTTATACTTTGAGGCTTCGCCTTTTTGCGTTTGTAAAAAGGCGGAGTTTTATCAACCGTCTTTCATGCACATACAGTGCAACGCCGGGGCCAATTGCAGTCGCGGCGGTGGAAGTTTTGGAGAAACAAATGAGTCTGAGCAACTCCCTGGGGTTGCTGGGCCGCAAGGTGGGCATGATGCGCCTGTTCACTGATGATGGGGACGCAGTTCCTGTCACAGTGGTGGATGTGTCAAACAACCGCGTGACCCAGATCAAA
This sequence comes from Simplicispira sp. 125, assembly GCF_003096555.1. Taxonomy (NCBI): domain Bacteria; kingdom Pseudomonadati; phylum Pseudomonadota; class Betaproteobacteria; order Burkholderiales; family Comamonadaceae; genus Simplicispira; species Simplicispira sp. 125. The sequence continues at coordinate 3,497,220 of NZ_QEKM01000001.1, forward strand.
ACCCAAGAGAACGATGGCTATGTGTCCGTGCAGGTCACATTCGGTTCGCGCAAAGCTTCGCGCGTGACCAAGCCACAAGCCGGCCACCTCGCGAAAGCGGGCGTTGAAGCTGGTGAAATTATCCGTGAATTCCGCGTGACCGCCGATACGGCTGCCCAGTACAAGCCGGGCGCTACCGTGCCTGTGGCTGACCTGTTCACCGTGGGCCAGAAGGTGGACGTGCAAGGTACTTCGATTGGTAAGGGCTTTGCCGGCACCATCAAGCGCCACAACATGTCTTCCCAGCGCGCGTCGCACGGTAACAGCCGTTCGCACAACGTGCCGGGTTCGATCGGTATGGCGCAGGATCCGGGCCGTGTGTTTCCGGGCAAGCGCATGACCGGTCACATGGGCGACGAAACTGTCACCACGCAAAACCTCGATGTGGTTCGCATTGACGAAGCACGCCAACTGCTCTTGATCAAGGGCGCTGTTCCGGGCTCCAAGGGTGGGTTCGTTACGGTGCGTCCCGCCATCAAGGCAACCGCATCCAAAGGAGCGAACTAATGCAGCTCGAACTCCTGAATGACCAAGGCCAGGCCGCATCCAAGTTTGATGCGCCCGAGACCGTGTTTGGTCGTGAATACAACGAAGATCTGGTGCACCAGATCGTGGTTGCATACCGCGCCAACGGCCGCCAGGGCACCCGTGCCCAGAAGGACCGCGAGCAGGTTCACCACTCTACCAAGAAGCCTTTCAAGCAAAAGGGCACCGGTCGCGCACGCGCCGGTATGACTTCCTCGCCGCTGTGGCGTGGAGGCGGTCGCATCTTCCCGAATCTGCCTGACGAAAACTTCACGCAGAAGATCAACAAGAAGATGTACCGTGCTGGCATGGCTTCCATCCTGTCGCAGCTCGCCCGTGAAGGTCGCCTGGCTGTGGTGGATTCGCTCACGCTCGAATCGCCCAAGACCAAGGTGCTGGCTGATAAGTTCAAGGCGATGAATCTGCAATCGGTGATGGTGATCGCCGAGGAAATCGACGAAAACCTGTACCTGGCTTCCCGCAACCTGAAGAACGTGTTCGTTGTCGAGCCGCGTTATGCAGACCCCGTGTCGCTGGTGCACTACAAGAAAGTGCTCGTCACCAAGGGCGCTATCGACCAACTCAAGGAGATGTTCGCATGAGCACGCTCAAGTTTGACGAAGGTCGTCTGATGCAGGTGCTGGTCGCTCCCATCGTGTCCGAAAAGGCCACCATGGTTGCTGAAAAGTCCAATGCTGTGACGTTCAAAGTGCTCCAGAGCGCGACCAAGCATGAAATCAAGGCCGCTGTGGAATTGATGTTCAAGGTGGAAGTCAAGGGCGTTTCTGTGCTCAACACCAAAGGCAAGACCAAGAAGTTTGGCAAGACCGTGGGCCGCCGCGACAATGTGCGCAAGGCCTATGTGATGCTCAAGCCAGGTCAAGAGCTGAACCTCTCTGGGGAGGCTGCGTAATCATGGCTGTCATTAAGATGAAACCCACTTCGCCCGGCCAACGTGCTGTGGTGAAGGTTACCCGTGACCACCTGTACAAGGGTGATGGCTACGCACCGCTGCTGGAGCCTCAGTTCCAGAAAGCCGGGCGTAACAACAACGGTCACATCACGACGCGCCACAAGGGCGGTGGTCACAAGCACCACTACCGCGTGGTGGACTTCAAGCGCAACAAGGATGGCATCGCTGCCAAGGTGGAGCGCATTGAATACGATCCCAACCGTACGGCCCACATCGCTCTGGTGTGCTACGCCGACGGCGAGCGCCGCTACATCATCGCCCCCCGTGGTCTGGAAGTTGGCAGCACGCTGATGTCCGGTTCCGAGGCGCCGATCCGCGCTGGCAACACGCTGCCGATCCGCAACATCCCGGTGGGTTCGACCATCCACTGCATCGAGCTCAAGCCCGGTGCCGGTGCGCAGATCGCCCGTTCCGCTGGTGCATCGGCAACGCTGCTGGCCCGCGAAACCGTGTATGCGCAGGTTCGTATGCGCTCCGGTGAAGTGCGTCGCATCCATATCGAATGCCGCGCCACCATTGGTGAAGTCGCCAACGAAGAGCACAGCCTGCGCCAACTCGGCAAGGCCGGTGTCAAGCGCTGGATGGGTATCCGTCCTACGGTGCGTGGCGTTGCCATGAACCCGGTGGATCACCCGCACGGTGGTGGCGAAGGCCGCACCGGCGAAGGCCGCCATGCTGTCGACCCATGGGGCAACCTGACCAAGGGTTATCGCACCCGCAACAACAAGCGCACGCAGAACATGATTGTTTCGCGCCGCAAGAAATAAGGGATAGCCAATGACTCGCTCTCTCAAAAAAGGTCCGTTTGTTGACCACCATTTGATGGCAAAGGTCGAAAAGGCCGTTGCCACCAAGGACAAGAAGCCCGTCAAGACCTGGTCGCGTCGCTCCATGGTTCTGCCTGACTTCATCGGCCTGACCATTGCCGTGCACAACGGCAAGCAGCATGTGCCGGTCTATATCACCGACCAGATGGTGGGCCACAAGCTCGGCGAATTCGCCCTGACGCGCACCTTCAAGGGTCACCCCGCGGACAAAAAAGTCCAGAAGAAATAAGGAACGACCATGTCTGAAACACGTGCAGTCCTCCGGGGCGTCCGTCTGTCGGTCGACAAGGGCCGTCTGGTCGCTGATCTGATCCGCGGCAAGAAGGTGGACCAGGCTCTGAACATTTTGACCTTCACGCAGAAAAAAGCTGCGGGCATCGTCAAGAAGGTTCTGGAGTCGGCCATCGCCAACGCCGAACACAACGATGGCGCTGACATCGATGAGCTGAAGGTGAAAACCATCTACATCGAGCAAGGCACCACGCTCAAGCGCTTCACCGCGCGCGCCAAAGGCCGCGGCAACCGCATCAGCAAGCCCACGTGCCATGTGTACGTGACGGTTGGTAACTGAGGCCAAGGAAGACTATGGGACAGAAAATCCATCCTACCGGCTTCCGCCTTGCGGTCAGCCGCAACTGGGCTAGCCGTTGGTACGCCAGCAACCGTGACTTCGCCGGCATGCTGGCCGAAGACATCAAGGTGCGCGAGTACCTCAAGGCCAAGCTGAAGAATGCTGCGGTTTCGCGCATCCTCATCGAGCGTCCTGCCAAGAATGCCCGCATCACCATTTACTCGGCACGTCCGGGCGTGGTGATCGGCAAGAAGGGCGAAGACATCGAGAATCTCAAGAAGGAACTCGCCTCCCGTCTGGGCGTGCCTGTCGCAGTGAACATCGAAGAAGTGCGCAAGCCTGAAATCGATGCCAAGCTGATCGCTGACAGCATCACGCAGCAGCTCGAGAAGCGCATCATGTTCCGTCGTGCCATGAAGCGCGCCATGCAAAACGCCATGCGTCTGGGTGCCCTGGGCATCAAGATCATGTCGTCGGGCCGTCTGAACGGTATCGAAATCGCCCGCTGCGAGTGGTACCGTGAAGGCCGCGTGCCACTTCACACACTGCGCGCCGACATCGACTACGGCACCTCTGAAGCCAAGACCACCTACGGTGTGATCGGCGTCAAGGTCTGGGTCTACAAGGGTGACACGCTGGGCCGTAACGATCTGCCCGCCGTGGAAACCCCACGTCCGGACGATGAGCGCCGTCCCCGTGGTCCGCGCCGTGATGGCCGCCCTGGTGGCGACCGTAACGACCGTGGTGCAGGCCGTGGCGGCCCGCGCCGGCCTGCAGGCGCCAATATGGCTCCTGCTGATGGCAGCGACAAGCCTGCCGGCGCCGGTGGCGCCGACACAACCGCCGTTAAGCGCGTTCGTAAAGCAGACGCGCCCGCTACAGCAGCGGACGGAAAAGGAGAATAAAACATGCTGCAACCTGCTCGCCGCAAGTACCGCAAGGAGCAAAAAGGCCGCAACACTGGCATCGCAACCCGGGGTAACTCGGTCGCGTTCGGTGATTTCGGTCTGAAGTGCACCGATCGGGGCCGTCTGACGGCCCGTCAATTGGAAGCCGCTCGCCGCGCCATTTCCCGCCACGTCAAGCGTGGTGGCCGCATCTGGATCCGCGTGTTCCCGGACAAGCCGATTTCCTCCAAGCCCGCCGAAGTGCGTATGGGTAACGGTAAAGGCAACCCCGAGTTCTACGTGGCCGAAATCCAGCCGGGCAAGATCGTGTTCGAGATCCTCGGCGTGCCCGAAGAACTCGCCCGTGAAGCCTTCCGTCTGGCCGCTGCCAAGCTCCCCCTGCGCACCACGTTCGTGGCACGCATGGTAGGCCAGTGAGTTCAGGAGAAACTGATATGAATACTGCTGAACTTCGCCAAAAAGACGTCGCTGGCATCAAGGAAGAAATCAAGGCCCTGCAAAAGGCCCATTTCGGACTGCGCATGCAAAAGGCTACGCAACAACTGGGCAACACCGGCACGCTGCGTACCACGCGCCGTGACATCGCCCGCGCCAAGACCATTCTTGCCCAAAAGCAAGCCGCCAAATAAGGAGCCCACATGACGGAAGCTAAAAAATCCCTCAAGCGCACCTTGGTTGGCAAGGTGGTCAGCGACAAGCGTGAAAAGACCGTAACCGTGCTGATCGAGCGCCGTGTGAAACACGAGCTCTACGGCAAGATCGTCGGCAAGTCGAGCAAATACCATGCGCACGACGAAAACAACGAGTACAAGACGGGCGACGTGATCGAGATCACCGAAAGCCGTCCACTCTCGAAGACCAAGAACTGGGTTGCGACCCGCTTGGTGACAAAGGCATCGCTGGTGTAAGCCTTCCTGGCACTGCACTGCAAGCCCCGCAAAAACGACCCACAATGTGGGTCGTTTTTCTTTTTGGGGCGCCAACAACGGGTCTGCCCCTTTCTGTTTACACCACCGGAGACACGCATGATTCAGATTGGCGATACCCTTCCCGATAGCACACTGATGGAATTCAACGAGGTCGAGGGCAATGGCTGCAGCCTGGGCCCCAACCCGGTGCAGGTGGGCACTGCCGCAGCGGGCAAAACCATTGCGCTGTTTGCCGTTCCGGGTGCCTTCACGCCGACCTGCTCAGCCAAGCATGTGCCTGGTTTTGTAGAAAAGGCCGCAGAGTTCAAGGCCGCTGGCGTCGATGAGATCTGGTGCCTGGCCGTCAACGACGCCTTTGTCATGGGCGCCTGGGCGCGTGATCAGAAGACCGGTAGCGCCATTCGCATGCTCGCCGATGGCGACGCAGCCTTTGCCAAAGCCACCGGCCTGACCCTGGATCTGAATGGAAAGGGGCTCGGCCTGCGCAGCAACCGCTATTCCATGCTGGTCAAGGATGGCAAGGTCGTTCAGCTCAACATCGAAGGTCCGGGCAAGTTCGAGGTCAGCGACGCAGACACTCTCCTGGCCCAAGCACGGGCGTAATCGTTCAATCGTGTCGGGTCATTGCACGTGGGAGCCGAGATCGGATACGCAGCTTTCCTTGTGCTATTAATAAAATAGCTTGCTGCGCTTTATGGCCGTGCGCTCAAGGTTGATTTGACTAAAAAATATCAACCTTGAGGTAATGCGCACCCTGGATCGGGTTGTGATAGTACGGAGGAATGTCCGTAAACCCAAGGTCGGTGTAAAGAGCCCGGGCCGACTCCATGTCGTCCAGCGTGTCGAGCAGCACGCAGGCATAGCCCCTCTGCCGAGCTGCATCCAGCGTCGCCTCGGCCAACTGGCGCCCCAGCCCAAAGCCCCGAAAGGCTTTGCGCACGAAAAGACGCTTCATCTCACTGGCATTGGGGTAGTCGGCGGTATCGAGTGGCCGCAGTGCGCAGCAGCCAGCCGGTGCGCCATCGACGAGCGCCAGCAACAAGGCGCCGCGGGGATCGGCGTACTCGCCAGGCAGGGTGGCCAGTTCGGTATCGAACTGCTGGAAGCACAGGTCAATCGACAGGCTGTCGGCGTATTCCTGGAAGAGATCACGCAGCACCGCCAGATGTTCGGGGCCGGTGGCTGTCAACAAGGTCACGGGGGGCGTATCCACTACTCGAAGCGTTCAATGGCAAAAAGCGCAGTGTAACGGCACGACCAAAGGCCCCCACCAGGCAGGAAAAACCTGCGCAGCGCACAAGGGTGCGTTCAACCTTCCGCCAGCAGGCGTTCGATCAACTGGTGCAATTCAGGAAAATTGGGGTTGCCGACATAGGTCTTCACGATCTGCCCCTGCTTGTTGACGATGTAGGTCGTAGGGGTGATGCGCACGTCGCCCCAAGCCTTGGCCACCGCCCCGGTGTTGTCGAGCGCCACTTTGAAGGGGAGCTTGCGGGTTTCGGCAAAGTTCACGACATAGCTTGGCGGGTCGTAGCTCATGGCCACCGCCAGGGTATCGAAACCACGGGACTGGTACTTTTGGTAGGTCGCAATGATCTCGGGCATTTCAGCCACGCAGGTCGTGCAGCTGGTTGCCCAAAAATTCACCAGTGTGACCTTGCCGCGCAGGTCAGCCGTGGTCTGGCGCGAGCCATCAAGCAGCACAAACGTGGAATCGGGGGCTGTAGACTGGCTGCAACCCACAAGCGCTCCACCACCTACCACAACTGCGGCGGACACGGCAACCGCGATGACCACGTTCTTCAACTGCATATGCTTTCCCACATCAACAAGACCGCTATTGTGCGGCAGCGTGAACCGGCGGAGTGATCCGCAAATCCGTTAGATGCATCCGCAGTCCAAAGGTTCACAGGCCCGTTCCGGCGGCCGTGGTCGCTTCTGCCGATAATCCCTGGATGCTCAGAACCTTATGTGCCGCAGTCCTGGTAATGCTCGCTGCTTGCAGCCCCACGTTGGACTGGAGGGCAGTGACGCTCCCCGGACAAGGGCTCCAGGCCAGTCTGCCCTGCAAGCCTGAACAGGTGCAGCGCAGCGTGGAGCTGGCGGGCACCCCGGTGGACATGCACATGTCCGGCTGCGAAGCCGACGGTGCAACTTTTGCCATCGCCTGTGCCGTTCTGCAAGACCCCACCCAAACGGGCGCAGCCCTGACCCACTGGCGCGCCGCTGTCCTGGCGGGCATGCAGGCGCCCTCAGAAGGAGAAGGGCATGCGGGAGCGCCGCAGGACACCGCGTTCGTGCCCGCCGGAGCGCTCGACATTCCCCCCTCGGTGCGCACCGAGGTGCAGGGCCGTTCACCGGATGGCACGGGCGTCGCGGTCCAGGCCGTATGGTTTGCGCGGGTCCAGGGACCCCGGGTGCAGGCCTGCCACGCCATCGTGATGGGAGCGAAGCCGCATCGGGAGCAGGCGTCACAATTTTTCGCCGGGTTGGTTTTGCAGTGACGGTGCTCGCGCGGCGGACCGCCGTGATGGTATTTCTGGCCTTTGCGTTTGCCTACTTTCTTTCGGCGTTGCTGCGGGCTGTGACCGCCACGCTGGCCCCCTTGCTGACGCAGGAGTTTTCGCTCCACGCGCGCGATCTAGGGTTGTTGTCCGGGGGCTACTTTCTCGGCTTTGCAGCCACGCAGCTGCCCCTGGGGCGCTGGCTTGACCGCCATGGGCCCCGCACTGTCCAGCTGGGGTTTCTGGGTGTGGCTGTGGCGGGTTGCCTGGTGTTCTCCCAGGCCGGGAATTTTTCGATGCTGCTGGCCGGGCGTGTGCTGGTGGGTGCGGGTGTCAGTGCCTGCCTGATGGCGCCTCTCACGGGCTATCGGCGCTGGTTTACACCCATGGCGCAGATGCGGGCCAACGCCTGGATGCTGATGACCGGCTCGACCGGCATGGTGGCGTCCACCCTTCCCGTGCAGTGGCTGCTGCCCGTGGCTGGTTGGCGTCCGCTGTTCTGGGGGCTGGCGGTGCTGATTGTGCTGGCCATGGTGTGGGTCGCGCTGGTGGTGCCCGCATGGCCTCAGGCCAAAAACACAGAGCCTGGGGAGTGCGCAGGCCAGTCCCCCCACGGCCTGCCATCGGGTTACACCGTGGTGTGGCGTAACCGCTATTTCCAGCGCCTGGCACCGCTGGGTTTCTTTAGTTACGGCGGCATGGTGGCCATGCAGACTCTCTGGGCTGGGCCCTGGATGCAGAACGTGGCCGGGCAGTCGCCTCAGCAGGCGGCGGCGGGGCTCTTCTGGATCAACATGGCCATGCTGGGTACCTTTTGGTCGTGGGGCATGGTCAACCCCTGGCTGCTGCGCCGGGGTCTGGACGCCAACAGGCTGATGGCCTGGGGCCTGCCGTCCAGCCTGATCGTTCTTGCAACCATCGTGGCACTGGGTCCGCAGGCTGGCGCCGGTGCCTGGGCGTTGTTTTGTGTGTGCAGTACCTTTGTGTCGCTGTCGCTGCCCGCTTTGGCCATGACCTTTCCCCAGGCCCTGGCGGGGCGCGCCCTGTCGGCCTACAACCTGGTGATCTTTCTGGGCGTGTTCGTGGTGCAGTGGGGCATAGGCCTGGCGATCGATGGCTTTATGGGGGCAGGGCTGGATACGGTGGCCGCCTACCGGGCCGGCATGGCCTTGTTCCTGGCGTGCAACGGGGCCGCTTATGCATGGTTTGTGCTGCGCGGCCGCGGTGATAATGCCTATTGAACCGCAAAACCATGAGCACGCGCATCTTCATCATCGCCCACGCCCCCTTGGCCCACGCACTGCGCGAATGCGCCTTGCATGTGTTCGCCGATTGTGCCGACAGTGTCATGGTGCTGGATGTGCAGCCCCACGCAGCACCCGAAGACACCTTGGCCATGGCCCGTAGCATGCTGCAAGCACAGGGCGAAGCCCCGATTCTGGTGCTGACCGACGTGTTCGGCGCCACGCCGTGCAATATTGCCCAGCGGCTGGTCGAAGGCCGCGATGCGCGCTTGGTGACCGGCGTCAACCTGCCCATGCTGCTGCGCAGCGTGTGCTACCGCGCCGAGCCGCTCGATGCGCTGGTGCAGCGCGCCGTGGTCGGGGGCACCCAGGGGGTGATGCAGGTGGCCATTTCAGCGCCCCAGAACCAGATACGCAATCCGCATGATCAAGACCAGCACGACCATCAGCAATAAGCTGGGCCTGCACGCCCGGGCGTCGGCCAAGCTCACCAAGCTCGCCGGCAGTTTCCCCTGCGAAGTTTTCATGAGCCGCGGGGACCGGCGCATCAACGCCAAGAGCATCATGGGCGTGATGATGCTGGCCGCAGGCATGGGCTCGGTGGTGGAGATTGAAACCAGCGGTGCGCAGGAACAGGAAGCCATGGATGCGCTGCTGGCCTTGATTACCGACAAGTTCGGCGAAGGCGAATGAACACAGGCTGTCTTGTCCGCGCAGGGCAGGCCAGAAGGAGGGTGCACGCATGACGTTTTCCGTACCAGGCCTGGCGGTGGCACGTGGCATTGCCATCGGGCGTGCCGTGCTGGTGGGCGTAAGCCGCGTCGAGGTGTCGCACTATTTCATCGAGCCATACCAGATCGACAGCGAAATCGACCGCGTGCGCCAAGGGCGCAATGCTGTGGCCGACGAGCTGCAGCGTCTGCAGGGTGAAATGCCGCCCGATGCCCCGCACGAACTGGCCGCGCTGCTGGATGTGCACCTCATGCTGCTGCAGGACGAAATGCTGACCAACGGTGTCAAGCACTGGATCACCGAACGCCTGTACAACGCCGAGTGGGCGCTGACTACCCAGCTTGAAGTCATCGGGCGCCAGTTCGATGAAATGGAAGACGAATACCTGCGCGAGCGCAAGGCCGACCTGGAGCAGGTCGTCGACCGCATCCTGCGCCACATGAAAGGCGTGCCCCTGCCCGTGGCGCCGCCCGCTGCCAGCCCCAAGCGCAAGACGCAGCAAGACCTGCTGCTCGACGACACGGTGGATGTCCCCCTGGTGCTGGTGGCGCACGACCTATCGCCGGCCGATATGCTGCAGTTCAAGAAAAGCGTATTCGCCGGTTTTGTCACCGACGTGGGCGGCAAGACCTCGCACACCGCCATCGTCGCGCGCAGCATGGACATCCCCGCCGTAGTGGGCGCGCGCGCGGCCAGCCAGCTGGTGCGCCAGGACGACTGGGTGATCATCGACGGCGATGCGGGCGTGATGATCGTCGATCCGTCGGCCATCATCCTGGCTGAATATGGTTTTCGCCAGCGCCAGATCGAACTGGAACGCGAGCGCCTGGCGCGCTTGCGCCACACCCCGGCGGTCACGCTCGATGGTTGCCATGTCGACCTGCTGGCCAACATCGAGTTGCCGGGCGATGCGGCGGCGGCCGTGGCTGCGGGCGCCGTGGGCGTTGGCTTGTTCCGCACCGAATTCCTCTTCATGGGCCGCATGGGCAGCCTGCCCGACGAAGAAGAGCAGTACCGCGCCTACCGCGAGGCCGTTGAAGGCATGCAGGGCCTGCCCGTCACCATTCGCACCCTGGACATTGGCGCCGACAAGCCGTTGGACAAGCAGCACCGTGACGACTCCCTCAACCCGGCTCTGGGCTTGCGCGCGATTCGCTGGAGCCTGGCCGACCCGGCCATGTTTCGCACCCAGTTGCGCGCCCTGATGCGGGCCGCCGTGCATGGACAGGTGAATGTGCTGTTCCCCATGCTGACGCACCCCCGCGAAATCGCGCAGACGCTGGCGCAGGTGCGGCTGGCGCGCGCCGAACTCGATGCCCGTGGCGTCCTGCACGGCCCCACCCGGTTGGGCGCCATGATCGAGGTGCCCGCGGCTGCGCTCATGGTGCGGTACTTCCTGCAGTATTTCGACTTTCTCTCGATCGGCACCAACGACCTGATCCAGTACACGCTGGCCATCGACAGGGCCGATGAATCGGTCGCACATCTCTACGACCCCATGCATCCCGCCGTGCTGCGGCTGGTGGCCGAGGTGATCGCGGAATGCCGCCTGCAGGGCAAAAGCGTCTCGGTGTGCGGCGAAACAGCCGGCGACATCACCATGACCCGGCTACTGCTGGGTCTTGGACTGCGGAGCTTTTCCATGCATCCGGCACAAATCCTGACCATCAAGCAAGAAGTGTTGCGCGCCGACACCCGCAAACTCGCGCCTTGGGCGCAGCAGATGATGGAGGGTGATGACGTTCCGCCGTTGCAGGCAGTGTAGCTGGATTGCTATCAATAATATAGCTTTTGGCGCTTGATGGTAGGGCGTTACAGGCGGATTTGACAAAAATCAGCGCGCCCGCATGCCGATCACGGCCGCGCTGATGATCATGGCCGTGGCCAGCGCAATGCTGGCGCTGAACGGGCGACCGCTCACTGCAATGAGCAGCGCCGTCGAGGCCAGCGGCGTGAGGTAACTCAGGATGCCGATGTGCCGTGCATCACCGAGCTTGAGCGCCTTGTCCCACAGATAAAACGAAGCCCCCAGCGGACCCAGGCCCAGCACCGCCAGCAAGGCCCAGTCGCGGGCTTGCAGCGACACCGAGGGTTCCAGCAATACATGGCACAGCAGCGAGAGCACACCCGACACCAGCCCGAACAGGCCAATGGCGGTGGTGGGGAAGGCCGCCACCCGTTGGGTCAGCAGCGAATAGGTCGCCCAGATAAACGCTGACGCCAGAGCGGGCAGGTAGCCCCAGGCCAGTGCGCCGCTCAGTTCGCGCCCACCGGCGATCGCCATGGCAGCGCCGCCAAAGCCCAGCAGGGCGGCCAGCACATGCGGCAGGCGCAACGCCACACCGGGCAGCATTACCGGCGCCAGCACCACAATGAACAGCGGCCACAGGTAGTTGACCAGATTGGCTTCGACGGGAGGCGCATGGCGCAACGCGATGAACAGCAGAAAGTGGTAGGCAAACAGGCCGTACACCCCCAGGGCCAAGGTGCGCGGCGGGATGCGCCACAGCGAGGGGTTGCGCAGCACCAGCGGCCATGCGGGAATGCTGCCGATGACCAGCGCAATGCCGGTCAGCAGAAACGGCGGAACATGGGAGAGCGAGACTCCGAGCGTGGCGAGGGAAGCCCACAGGGCAATGGCGCCCAGGGCGTACAGGTTGGCATGCATAGGGGTGAGCTTAATCGCACGGCCCGCCGTGTGCTCGGTGCAACAGCTGCTGCGGCACCACTGCGGGCCTCTATACCCCGGCGGACTTGGCCTGCTGGTCTGCGTGGTAGCTCGAACGTACCATGGCGCCCACCGCCGCGTGAGAGAAGCCCATTTTGTAGGCTTCTTCTTCAAACACCTTGAAGGTGTCGGGGTGCACGTAGCGGCGCACCGGCAGGTGGCTGTTGCTGGGCGCCAGGTACTGGCCAATGGTCAGCATGGAGACGCCGTGCGCGCGCATGTCGCGCATCACTTGCAAAATTTCTTCGTCCGTTTCGCCCAGGCCGACCATGATCCCGCTCTTGGTGGGAATGTCGGGGTGCAGTTCCTTGAACTTCTTGAGCAGGTTCAGGGAGAAAAGGTAGTCGGAACCCGGGCGCGCTTCCTTGTACAGGCGCGGCGCAGTCTCCAGGTTGTGGTTCATCACATCGGGCGGCGCCGCTTTGAGAATCTCCAGCGCGCGGTCGTCGCGACCGCGGAAGTCCGGCGTGAGAATTTCGATCTGCGTGCTGGGTGAGAGCGAGCGAATCTGGCGAATGCACTCGACGAAATGCCCCGCACCACCGTCGCGCAGGTCGTCGCGGTCCACGCTGGTGATGACGACGTATTTCAGGCGCAGCTTGGCGATGGTGCGCGCCAGGTTCAGGGGTTCTTCCTGGTCCAGCGGGTCGGGGCGGCCGTGGCCCACATCGCAGAAGGGGCAGCGGCGCGTGCACTTGTCGCCCATGATCATGAAGGTGGCCGTGCCGTGGCCGAAGCATTCACCGATGTTCGGGCAGGAGGCTTCCTCGCAGACGGTGTTGAGATTGCTCTCGCGCAGGATCTGCTTGATCTCGTAGAAGCGCGTGGTCGGCGAGCCGGCCTTGACGCGGATCCACTCGGGCTTTTTCAGGATTTCGCCCTGCTCGACCTTGATGGGGATGCGCGAGAGTTTGGCGGCGGCTTTTTGCTTGGCCAGCGGGTTGTAGTCAGCGGTGGATTGCGCTTCGCGTACGACGTCAGAGGTGCTCATGGCTGGTGGCGGGTCAGGGCGCGAGCCGGATGCAGAGCTGTTTGCCCAGCACGTCCGCGGCCTCCTCCCAAGTGGTGTGGACCCCGATTGTAGAAAGATCGACGGTGCGCAAACCTGCGTAGCCACAAGGGTTGATGCGGGTGAAGGGTTCGAGGTCCATGGCCACGTTCAGTGCAACGCCGTGGTAAGTGCAATGGCGGCTGACTTTCAAGCCCAACGCGGCGATTTTGCCCAGGCCAGAGAAGTCGGGCATGCCGCTTGCGCCCTTGTGGGGGCGCTGCGCAATCTGGGCGTGGCTGCGCGGGTCGTCCAGTCGCACATAAATACCGGGCGCCGAGGCCACGCGGTGGCCGGTGATGCCGAAGTGCGCCAGGGTGCGGATCACGGCTTCTTCGATGCGGTAAACGTACTCTTTGACGAAGTAGCCCGCGCGTTGCAGATCGATCAAAGGGTAGGCCACCACTTGGCCGGGACCATGGTAGGTCACCTGTCCGCCCCGGTTGGTGGCTACGACCGGGATGGCGCCAGGGAGCAGCAAGTGGCTGCTTTGGCCATTGAGGCCCAGCGTGAACACCGGGGGGTGCTCGCACAGCCAGATTTCATCGGGTGTGCCGGGCATGCGCCGGGACGTAAAGGCCTGCATGTCCTCATACGTGGGCAGGTAAGGTGTAGTGCCCAGGGTGCGCAACTGCATGGCGAGCCTTCAGAGCGCGATTTTGACCAACGGGTGACCGGAGAGGGCGCGGTACAGGCCGTCCAGTTGTGCGCGGCTGGTGGCCGTGATGGTGAGCGTCGCGCTCAGGTAGTTCCCGGCACGGCTTTCGCGCAGTTCCAGGCGGGTTTCGTCAAACCCGGGGTCAAACTCCCGCGCCACAGCAACCATTGCGGCCACAAAGCCATCGACCTTGGCGCCCATTACCTTGATGGGGAACAAAGAGGGGTATTCGATCAGCGAGTCCTTGCGGGGATCGGCTTCCGAAGTGGAGGCGCTGTGGTTCAACGGGTCGGGGGTGGTGGCCATAAAGTGCTCTTAAATGTGTAGCTTGTTGCGCTTGTCTATAGAGCGCTACAGGGCATTTTCTTATAAAATCCGGGCGCTCACCGAGTGGGGAATAGTGCCATGGAGCAGCGTGGGCACATCCCCTGACTGCCTGCATTGGACGGGCAAAAAGCCGTTGGCGATGCACAACGTCGGGCAGGGCCGAAACGCGGTTCTGCCGCTCAATTCAAAAGCATTGCAGAATTGCGCGGGTTTTTACTTATAATCAGGGGCTTTGTAAAAAGTTTCAGCCAGTAACGCGGAGCTCGAACGATGACAAAAATCGCTCCCGAGACGGAAGCTGAGGCCGAAGATTCCGACTTCAAGCCCCTGACGGCCCAAGAGGCCCATGAGTGGCGCAAGCGCAATCCGGCAGTGTCGGTATGGCGCCTGGTGGGAATGCAGGCGGTGGCGGGGGTGCTTGTGGCCTTGTTGGCCTGGGCGCTGTCCGGTGAAGCCCCGGTGGCCTGGTCTGCAGGTTACGGAGCCCTGGCGGTGGTAGTGCCTGCAGCGCTTTTTGCGCGCGGCATGTCCCGCCAGAAGCGGGCGGCTTCGGCGGGCTCGGCCATGGTGGGTTTTTTTGGCTGGGAGATGGTCAAGATTGCATTGACGGTTGCCATGCTGGTGGCTGCGCCCAGGCTGGTGCCGCAACTGAGCTGGTTGGCGTTGCTGGTAGGTATGGTGGTCACAATGAAAACGTACTGGATCGCACTCATGGTGCGGCCTGGTGTCCGAAAAACCGATTGATATAGAGAAGAGTTGTCCGATGGCCGCAGAAGCGCACGCTCCGACTGCAAGTGAATACATCGTTCACCACCTGCAGCATCTTCAGAACATCAAGCAGGAATCCATCATCGACATGTCGGTGATCAACTACGACTCCGTCATCGTGAGCGTGTTGATGGGTCTTGTGGGGGTGTTCATCTTTTGGCTCGCTGCCCGCAAGGCAACGTCCGGAGTTCCTGGCCGCTTCCAGGGCGCCGTCGAAATGATGGTGGAAATGGTCGACAACCAAGCCAAAGCCAACATCCACAGCGCGGAAAGCCGCAAGTTCATTGCGCCGCTGGCGCTCACGGTGTTTGTCTGGATTTTCCTGATGAATGCGATGGATATGTTGCCAGTGGATCTGTTGCCCGTCATTTGGGCGCAAATCTACGGCGCTGCTGGCCATGATGCCAGCCATGCCTATCTGCGTATTGTGCCAACAGCCGATCTCTCCACCACGCTGGGCCTGTCATCTGCCGTGCTGGTTTTGTGCTTCTACTACAGCATCAAAATCAAGGGCATGGGCGGCTGGGCGCACGAATTGGTGACCGCACCGTTCGGCACCAGCAAGAATCCTGTCTTTGCCCTGATCCTGGGTGTGGTCAACCTGCTCATGCAGGTTATCGAATACGTTGCCAAGACGGTGTCGCATGGCATGCGACTGTTTGGCAACATGTACGCTGGTGAGTTGGTGTTCATGCTGATTGCCCTGATGGGTGGTGCGGCTGCCATGTCGCTCTCTGGTGTGTTGCTCCCTCTGGGGCACATCATTGCGGGCTCGATCTGGGCGATCTTTCATATTTTGATCATCACCCTGCAAGCCTTCATTTTCATGATGCTGACGCTGATTTACCTCGGCCAGGCGCATGAAGCCCACTGACCATTTCCCTTTTTTCTTTTTCAACTTTTTTTAATCAGGAGTCATCATGGAAAACATTCTCGGTCTCGTCGCTCTGGCTTGTGGTCTGATCGTTGGTCTGGGCGCTATCGGCGCTTCGATCGGTATCGCTCTGATGGGTGGCAAGTTCCTCGAATCGTCGGCTCGTCAGCCTGAATTGATCAACGAACTGCAAACCAAGATGTTCATCTTGGCTGGTCTGATCGACGCTGCTTTCCTGATCGGTGTTGCTATCGCTCTGCTGTTCGCATTCGCCAACCCCTTCGCTTCGACCTTGCTGGCCAACCTGCCCAAGTAATTCCCGTTCGACGCCACTTTAGAAAGGTGTTGCCGTGAGTATCAACGCGACCCTGTTCGTTCAGGCCATCGTTTTCCTGATCTTGGTGTGGTTCACGATGAAATTCGTGTGGCCCCCGATCGCGAAGGCGCTGGATGAGCGAGCCCAGAAAATCGCCGATGGCCTCGCCGCCGCCGACCGTGCCAAATCCGAACTCAGCGCTGCCAACCAGCGTGTTGAGAAGGAGTTGTCGCAAGCGCGCAACGAGACGACGACCCGTCTGGCTGATGCCGACCGCCGTGCACAGGCCATCATCGAAGAAGCCAAAGGCAAGGCGACCGAGGAGGGCAACAAGATTGTTGCCGCCGCACGTGCCGAAGCCGAGCAACAGGCTGTGCAAGCCCGCGAAGCACTGCGTGAGCAAGTGGCTGCGCTGGCCGTCAAGGGCGCCGAGCAGATTCTCCGCAAGGAAGTCAATGCTGGTGTTCATGCCGATCTGCTCAACCGTCTGAAAACCGAGCTGTAAGGGGACGACATGGCCGAACTCGCCACTATCGCCCGTCCTTACGCGGACGCACTGTTCAAAGCCTGTACTGCAAATGCGAGTACCGATTTGGGCAGCACCGCTGTCTGGTTGGACGAAATGGCGGCCATTGCCGCCCATCCGCAAATCCGCCAACTGGCCGAAAGTCCCAAAGTGACGGACGAGCAGGTGTTCGATGTCATCGCTGGCGTGGTGCGCTCCGCACTGCCCGATGCTGCCAAGAACTTCCTGCGCGCGGTCATCGACAACGGTCGTTTGAATGCGCTGCCTGAAGTGGCGGCGCAATTCCGCGAGCTCGTCAACCGTCGCAATGGGTCTTCGGATGCCATCGTGTACAGCGCGTTCACCATGGACGCCGCAGCCTTGTCGGAAGTGTCTGTTGCGCTGGAAAAGCGCTTCGGCCGCAAGCTCAATCTCTCCGCACGGCTCGATGAGTCGCTGATCGGGGGCATTCGCGTGGTGGTCGGCGATGAGGTGCTCGACACTTCGGTCAAGGCCCGTCTGGAACAAATGAAAGCGGCCCTCATTGCGTAAGCACTTGAGGTCTCGGCTAAACAAAGAAAGAAGGAAAGAGTCATGCAACTCAATCCCGCAGAAATTTCTGAACTGATCAAGAGCCGTATCGAGGGTCTGGCAGCCAGCAGCGACATCCGTAACCAGGGCACCGTGGTGTCCGTGTCTGACGGTATCGTGCGCGTTCATGGCCTGTCCGACGTGATGCAGGGCGAAATGCTGGAATTCCCCGCTACGGCGGATGGTGTTCCGTCGTACGGTCTGGCACTGAATCTGGAGCGCGACTCCGTCGGCGCCGTGATTCTGGGCGAGTACGAGCACATCTCTGAAGGCAATACCGTCAAGTGTACGGGTCGCATTCTGGAAGTGCCTGTGGGCCCCGAGCTCATCGGCCGCGTGGTGAATGCCCTGGGTCAGCCGATCGACGGCAAAGGTCCGATCAACGCCAAGATGACGGACGTGATCGAAAAGGTCGCTCCCGGCGTGATCGCACGCAAGTCCGTGGACCAGCCGCTGCAAACCGGCCTGAAGTCCATCGACTCCATGGTGCCGATTGGCCGTGGCCAGCGCGAACTGATCATTGGTGACCGCCAGACCGGCAAGACGGCAGTGGCCATCGACGCCATCATCGCCCAGAAGGGCCAGGGCGTGACCTGTATTTACGTTGCCATCGGTCAGAAGGCTTCGTCGATCAAGAACGTAGTGCGCGCATTGGAGCAAGCCGGCGCCATGGACTACACCATCGTTGTGGCGGCTTCGGCCTCCGAGTCGGCTGCCATGCAGTACGTCTCGGCCTATTCCGGCTGCACCATGGGCGAGTATTTCCGCGATCGCGGTGAAGATGCCCTGATTGTGTATGACGACCTGTCCAAGCAGGCCGTGGCCTACCGCCAGGTCTCGCTGCTGCTGCGCCGTCCACCAGGCCGTGAAGCCTATCCCGGCGACGTGTTCTATCTCCACAGCCGCCTGCTCGAGCGCGCAGCCCGTGTGAACGCCGACTACGTTGAAGCTTTCACCAAGGGTGAAGTCAAGGGCAAGACGGGTTCGCTGACGGCTCTGCCCATCATCGAAACGCAAGCGGGCGACGTGTCTGCTTTCGTGCCAACGAACGTGATCTCGATCACCGACGGCCAGATCTTTCTGGAAACCAGCCTGTTCAACGCTGGTATCCGTCCCGCCATCAACGCCGGTATCTCGGTGTCGCGTGTGGGTTCTGCTGCGCAGACCAAGATCATCAAGGGCCAGTCCGGCGGTATCCGTACCGACCTGGCCCAGTACCGTGAGTTGGCCGCGTTTGCGCAGTTCGCCTCCGATCTGGACGAAGCCACCCGCAAGCAGTTGGACCGCGGTGCCCGTGTGACCGAGCTGCTCAAGCAGGCCCAGTACAGCCCGTTGTCCATCTCTTTGATGGGTGCGACGCTGTTTGCCGTCAATAAGGGTTTCCTGGACGACCTCGAAGTGAAGAAGGTTTTGTCTTTCGAACACGGTCTGCACCAGTTCCTCAAGACCAGCCACGCTGCGCTGCTCGACAAGATCGAACAGAGCAAGGCGCTGGACAAGGATGCCGAAGCCGAGTTGACCAACGCCATCACCGCTTTCAAGAAGTCCTTCGCCTGACGACTTGAACGACCGGCTCTGACGACACAAGGAATCAACTATGGCAACAGGCAAGGAAATACGCGGCCAGATCAAGAGCTTCGAGAATACGAAGAAGATCACGAAGGCCATGGAGATGGTTTCCGTGTCCAAGATGCGCAAGGCGCAGGAACGCATGCGTGCGGCCCGGCCTTATAGCGACAAGATCCGCAATATTGCAGCCCATCTCGGACAGGCCAACCCTGAGTACGTACACCCGTTCATGAAGTTGAACGACTCCAAGACGGCTGGACTCATCGTGGTCACGACCGACAAGGGGCTGTGCGGTGGCTTGAACACCAACGTGCTGCGCAGCGTCACCACCAAACTCCGTGAACTGCAAGACCAGGGCATGGCGATGGAGGCTGTGGCCATTGGTAACAAGGGCCTGGGTTTTTTGAACCGTGTCGGTGCCAAAGTGGTTTCGCATGTGACGCAGCTGGGCGATCGTCCCCATCTCGACAAGCTCATTGGGCCGGTCAAGGTGCTGCTGGATGCCTACGCCGAAGGCCGGATCAACGCGGTGTACCTGTCGTACACCAAGTTCATCAACACGGTGAAGCAGGAGCCCGTGGTCGAGCAATTGTTGCCCCTCAAGTCAGAGGCCATCAAGGCCGATGCCGGGCAGCACAGCTGGGACTACATCTATGAGCCCGATGCACAAAGCGTGATCGATGAGCTTTTGGTGCGCTACGTCGAGTCGCTGGTCTATCAGGCCGTGGCCGAAAACATGGCATCCGAACACTCTGCACGGATGGTGGCCATGAAGGCCGCCACCGACAACGCCGGCAATGTGATTGGTGAGTTGAAGCTGGTCTACAACAAGACCCGCCAGGCAGCGATCACCAAGGAATTGTCGGAAATCGTGTCCGGGGCTGCGGCCATCAGCGGCTGATCACCAGTCGCCACTGCAAGAATCAAACTAATTGGAGCAAAAAATGGCTCAAGCCCAAGGAAAAATTGTTCAATGTATCGGCGCCGTGGTGGACGTGGAGTTTCCGCGCGACCAGATGCCGAAGATCTATGACGCGCTGAAGCTCGATGGCTCCGCACTGACGCTGGAAGTTCAGCAGCAGCTGGGCGATGGCGTGGTGCGTACTATTGCGCTGGGTTCGTCCGACGGCCTGCGCCGCGGCATCATGGTGACCAATACCGGCAACCCCATCACCGTGCCTGTGGGCAAGGCGACGCTGGGTCGCATCATGGACGTGCTGGGCGCGCCCATCGACGAACGTGGTCCCGTGAGCCAGGATCTGACGGCATCCATCCACCGCAAGGCCCCTGCGTACGACGAACTGTCGCCATCGCAAGAGCTGCTGGAAACCGGCATCAAGGTGATCGACCTGGTGTGCCCGTTCGCCAAGGGCGGCAAGGTGGGTCTGTTCGGTGGCGCCGGTGTGGGCAAGACCGTGAACATGATGGAACTCATCAACAACATCGCCAAGGCCCACTCTGGTCTGTCGGTGTTCGCTGGTGTGGGTGAGCGTACCCGTGAAGGCAATGACTTCTATCACGAGATGGCCGATTCCGGCGTGGTGAACCTGGAGAAGCTCGAAGAGTCCAAGGTTGCCATGGTGTACGGCCAGATGAACGAGCCCCCAGGCAACCGTCTGCGCGTGGCCTTGACCGGTCTGACCATCGCGGAATCCTTCCGTGACGAAGGCCGCGACGTGCTGTTCTTCGTGGACAACATCTACCGCTACACACTGGCTGGTACCGAAGTGTCTGCTCTGCTGGGCCGTATGCCTTCCGCCGTGGGTTATCAGCCTACGCTGGCCGAAGAAATGGGCCGTCTGCAAGAGCGTATTACGTCGACCAAGGTCGGCTCGATCACTTCCATCCAGGCCGTTTACGTGCCTGCCGATGACTTGACCGACCCCTCGCCTGCCACGACCTTTGCCCACTTGGATTCCACCGTGGTGCTGTCGCGTGACATCGCTTCGCTGGGTATTTACCCTGCCGTGGACCCTCTGGACTCCACCAGCCGCCAGCTGGACCCGAACGTGGTGGGCGAAGACCACTACGCCACGGCCCGTGCGGTGCAAGGTACGCTGCAGCGCTACAAGGAACTTCGCGACATCATCGCCATTCTGGGCATGGACGAACTGGCGCCTGAAGACAAGCTGGCCGTGGCCCGCGCGCGCAAGATCCAGCGTTTCCTGTCGCAGCCTTTCCACGTGGCGGAAGTGTTCACGGGCTCCCCAGGCAAGTACGTTCCGCTGTCGGAAACCATCCGTGGTTTCAAGATGATCGTGAACGGTGAGTGCGATCACCTGCCAGAGCAAGCGTTCTACATGGTGGGTACCATCGACGAAGCTATCGAGAAGGCCAAGAAGATGGCGTAAAGGCGGCTCGGTGGGGCATTTATGCCGGATTGACCACCGCCTCCACGCTATTGCTTTTTGCAGATTTCCAAAGGAATTCAGATGGCCAACACCATACATGTCGACGTTGTGAGTGCCGAGGAGTCCATCTTCTCGGGTGAGGCGCGTTTCGTTGCCCTGCCCGGCGAAGCGGGTGAACTGGGCGTTTACCCACGCCACACACCACTGATTACCCGCATTAAACCGGGTTCGGTGCGTATCGAAATGGCCGATGGCACCGAAGAGTTCGTGTTTGTCGCTGGCGGTATTCTCGAAGTTCAGCCCGACTGCGTGACCGTTCTGTCGGACACCGCAGTCCGCGGCAAGGACCTGGACGATGAGAAAGCCAATTCGGCCAAGGCGGCAGCTGAAGAAGCAGTCAAAAACGCCAAAGGTGAGCTCGATCTCGCCCGTGCGCAGTCTGAACTGGCCATCATGGCGGCTCAAATTGCGGCGCTACGCAAATATCGCCAGAAAAGGTAAGCCAGCGTTGGCTGGATACCCCCAAAAACCCGGCTCTGCCGGGTTTTTTTATGGATACTGGTTAGCGCTTGCCCTCTGCGATATAGGGCTCATCAGGCAACTCATTGGCACGTTCACCATCAGCATGTACTGGAAAGTACGCGCTGAGCAGGGTCGTCACCTCCTCCACGGCAAGCGCCAAACCTTGCTCGAACTGTCCTGAGCGGAAGGCTGATGCCATGCGGGTGACCATCTGCTGCCACTCGGAATTGAGGATGTATGCGCGCAGCCCACGATCGGCCACGATCTCGATCGAGCGATCTGCCAGCAACAAATAGATCAGTACCCCATTGTTGTGTTCTGTATCCCAGACGTGCAGTTTGCTGAACATCGCCAGCGCTCGTTCACGGCAAGGCGCATGGCTGCGCAGATAGCCCCATGGCAGACCGCCTTCGACGCAGATACGGATTTGCCCGCTGTGCCGTTCTTCGCTCGTAGCAACTTGTTTCGTCAAGCGCTGCAATGCGGCATCTGTCAGGGAGTGCCGAACACGCTGGTCGTGCCAGCGGTGCCGAAAGAGGCGTGCAACTGCGCTCAAGAAAGAGAAGGAGTCAATTGTCATTTTCACCAGTCGCCAGAGGCACCGCCCCCCCCAAAATCACCACCACCGCCCGAACTAAAGCCGCCTCCATCGGAAGAACCACTACGCCAACCACCACTGCTGCTGCCCCAACTTCCGCCGCGCCCGTGCGTAGAGGCGGATCGGGCCGATGCCGACGCAAGCGTGAAGATCAACGCTGCAAGGCCAGCCAACGCCGAAAGCACTGCACTGGTCGTCGCAATGTATGCAATGGCTGCGGTCAGTCCGCCGGCTGCTATAGAGCCCAGTACGTTACCCAATAGCGCACGAGCCAGTGGGCCTCCTAAAGTGACTCCCAAAAACAAAAAAATGGCCAACCCACCCCAATGGAAGGCTCCACTAACGTCTTGGGAGGCTGGTGACATAGCGGACGGGGCAGGGAGTGCTTCGCCAGAGATCAGCGTTTCAATCTGCGCTACCGCCGCCTGCAAGCCTCCGGCAAAGTCATTTTCGCGAAAGCGTGGCTTCATTGTGGAGTCGATGATGCGCGCCGCAGCAATGTCGGGAATTGCTCCTTCCAGTGTCTTTGCGACCTCCAGACGCATCTTGTGATCATTCTTTGCGACCACAACCAGTACACCATCGCCGACCGTGCGGCGGCCCACTTTCCACACGTTGGCGATGCGGTTGGCATAGCTGGCGATGTCTTCGGGCGCAGTTGTTGCCACCATCAGCACAACGACTTGCGAGCCCGTGGATTGCTCCAGTGCGGTCAACTGCTGCTCCAGCGCCTGACGTTGGCTGGCGTCCAGAGTGCCGGTCTGGTCAAGCACATGGGCTGTCAATGCGGGCACGGGCAGTAATTCGCCTGCAGCCAACGCATAGAGCGAAAGTGCTGCGAAAAATATAGCTACTAGCGCTCGCCACATAAGCGTTGCAATCAAAAAAACAGCAAAAATTACGGCTTAGGAGCTGAAAAATCAATTGTGGGAGGTGTCGAGATTTGAGCCTCGTTCTGCACCGTGAAGCCAGGCTTCGCTGCATAGCTGAACACCATTGCGGTGAGGTTGCTAGGGAAGCTGCGGACCAGAACGTTGTACTCCTGCACCGACTGAATGTAGCGGTTGCGGGCTACAGCAATGCGGTTTTCTGTGCCTTCCAGCGTCACGCGCAAATCGCGGAAGCCTTGGTTGGCCTGGAGTGTGGGATAGCGCTCTGCCACTACCATCAGCCGCGAAAGTGCCCCCGACAGCTCTCCCTGTGCTTGTTGAAACTTCGCGAAGGCCTGGGGGTCATTCAACGTGGCAGGGGTCACCTGAATCGAGGTGGCTTTGGCGCGGGCCTCGATCACCTTCGTCAGAGTGTCCTGTTCAAAACTCGCCTCACCCTTCACCGTGGCGACAATGTTGGGCACGAGGTCTGCGCGCCGCTGGTATTGGCTGAGGACTTCACTCCAGGCGGCCTTCGATTGCTCGTCAAGACGCTGGAAATCGTTGTAGCCACAGCCGGTGAGCAGCGATGCGGCCAAGATTGAGAGGATGAGAAATAAACGCTTCATAGTAATGATCCCGTTCGGAAAAGCAGACTGCCAGTGATTCTGCCGCATGCACGTCTTTGCTGATTTGTCGGTGCACAATGGAATCATGGATGACATTGTGAAGCAGGCTTTGGCCAAATGGCCTAATGTGCCCGACTGTTATGGCTGGCTGGGCCTGGATGCCCGTGGACAATGGTACTTGCGCGACGATGCCGCCCAAGCCATCGGGCCGTTTCCGCAAAGTCGTGGCTCATTGCTGCAGCACGAAAGGCTTATCGACTTCATCCAGCGCAACTATGAAGGCGACGATAGTGGGCGATGGTATTTCCAGAACGGCCCTCAGCGCGTTTATGTCGAACTGGAAAGCACGCCATGGATCTGGCGTGTTCAACCCGATGGAAGTTTGCAGTCACACACCGGGCAAGCTACCGAAGCGCAGGCCTGCCTAACAGACGAAGAGGGGCGGGTCTATTTTGCGACCGAGCTAGGCCTGGGGCTGGTTCATAGCCAGGACGTCTTGCAGGTGGCCGAAGGCATTGGCAACGGATTGTGGAACCCCATTGGGGTCCAGTGCAGAGAGTTGCCGACCCGATACGGCTATGTCTGCAGTCCTGCACTCATGCAATTGCACAGTTGAGTTGCCCTGCGGTTGGCTGTGATGCACTCGCGCCGTCCGCAGCGCGATTAATACGCTCTTGCGTCCGGGCGTTGGCAGTGCTCGGTCTCCGCCGCAAACCGAGCAGAAGACTCAATTGCTGGCAGGCGCTGCCGGAGCCGCAGGTTCCTCAAACTTCCCACCTGCCTGGTGCGTCAGGTAAGCCACAGCGCGTGCAATTTCGATGTCGGTAAAGTTGCCTCCACCTTGCGCGGACATGGCGTTTTTACCCTTGATGGCCGAGTGCACCAAAGTATCAAAACCTGTAGCAATACGGGGGGCCCATGCTGCTACATCACCAGCTTTGGGCGCACCAGCTGCACCTGTGGCGTGGCAGGCTGCGCACTGGGCGGTGTACACCTCTTCTCCTGTTTTGAGAGGGCGGTTGGCGTCACGGATCTCTACCGACCCTACCTTTTGGATGCGCTCGGAGATGGCGCGTTCAGGATTCGCTGCGCCCGAAGCAGGCTTGTTGCCCGATGTAATGAACATCACAAGCCCGATGATGACGAACACCGGGATCACAAACGCATAGAGAACCGCAGCCAACAACTGTTTAGGGTTCTTGATGGGGCCTGTGTGGGCTTCTTCTGGGTGGTTCGTGCTCATGGGATCTTGGCGGAAGTGACTTGATATAGATCAGAGATTATAGAGTCCAGAAAAAAGGTCGTGCGAACGCCGATCGATCCTGGTAGCCCTGGAGCATGCGATAATTGCAGGCTGGACAACTTTTTCCTGACGGGGTGCGCAAGCGTCCGGGCGGGTGACGGGTTGAAATGCGGCTGTAGCTCAGTGGATAGAGTATTGGCCTCCGAAGCCAAGGGTCGTGGGTTCGATCCCCGCCAGCCGCACCAAATGGAGTGATTGTGTCATTGCAGGATCGAAGTTTTCGATCGCAAAAATCTCCGCAAAGCAAGTGGCTTGTTTGACGGCGATTTTTTGGTATATAATTCGAGATTGTCCGGAGGAGTGCCCGAGTGGCTAAAGGGGGCAGACTGTAAATCTGTTGGCTTACGCCTACGCTGGTTCGAATCCAGCCTCCTCCACCAGATAAAAGCAAATCGTAAGGCAGGAACTGCCCAAGGACTCTGGCTGGCAGAGTTAGTGCGGGAGTAGTTCAATGGTAGAACCCTAGCCTTCCAAGCTAATGACGCGGGTTCGATTCCCGTCTCCCGCTCCACGATTTGCTGGTTGGTTTTAGTAAGAAGTGGCTCGCGCAAGCGGGTTGTGAGATTGCCCATGTGGCTCAGTGGCAGAGCACTCCCTTGGTAAGGGAGAGGTCGCGGGTCCGATTCCCGCCATGGGCACCAAAAATTTCAGGTGCGTCTGCTTGAGATTGCGCCGAGATCCTGTTTGTGGTTATAGATTTTTTTCGGAGTCGGGAAAATGGCAAAAGGAAAATTCGAGCGCACCAAGCCTCACGTCAACGTGGGCACCATCGGTCACGTTGACCACGGCAAGACCACGCTGACGGCAGCGATTGCGACCGTGCTGTCGGCTAAGTTCGGCGGCGAAGCCAAAGACTATTCGCAGATTGACAACGCGCCCGAAGAAAAAGCGCGCGGCATCACGATCAACACCTCGCACGTCGAGTATGAAACGGCTGGCCGCCACTACGCCCACGTCGACTGCCCTGGTCACGCTGACTATGTGAAGAACATGATCACCGGCGCTGCCCAGATGGACGGCGCTATTCTTGTGTGCTCGGCCGCTGACGGCCCCATGCCCCAGACCCGCGAGCACATCCTGCTGGCCCGCCAGGTGGGCGTGCCCTACATCATCGTGTTCCTGAACAAGTGCGACATGGTGGACGACGAAGAACTCCTTGAGCTCGTCGAAATGGAAGTGCGCGAGCTCCTCGACAAATACGATTTCCCTGGCGACGACACCCCGATCATTCGCGGTTCCGCCAAGCTCGCCCTGGAAGGCGACAAGGGCAAGCTCGGCGAAGAAGCCATCATGAAGCTGGCCGAAGCGCTGGACAACTACATCCCCACGCCTGAGCGCGCTGTGGACGGTGCCTTCCTGATGCCCGTGGAAGACGTGTTCTCCATCTCTGGCCGCGGCACCGTCGTGACCGGACGTATCGAGCGCGGCATCATCAAGGTCGGCGAAGAAATCGAAATCGTCGGCATCAAAGACACCGTCAAGACCACCTGCACTGGCGTGGAAATGTTCAGGAAGCTGCTCGATCAAGGCCAGGCGGGCGACAACGTCGGCCTGCTGCTGCGCGGCACCAAGCGTGAAGACGTCGAGCGCGGCCAAGTGCTGTGCAAGCCCGGCTCGATCAAGCCCCACACGCACTTCACCGCAGAGGTGTATGTGCTGTCCAAGGACGAAGGCGGCCGTCACACGCCTTTCTTCAACAACTACCGTCCCCAGTTCTACTTCCGCACGACGGACGTGACCGGTGCGATCGAGTTGCCTGAAGGCAAGGAAATGGTCATGCCTGGCGATAACGTGTCGATCACCGTCAAGCTGATCAACCCCATCGCCATGGAAGAAGGCCTGCGCTTCGCTATCCGCGAAGGCGGCCGTACCGTGGGCGCGGGTGTCGTGGCCAAGATCATTGCTTGAAGCAATTTAGGGGTATAGCTCAATTGGCAGAGCGTCGGTCTCCAAAACCGAAGGTTGTAGGTTCGATTCCTACTGCCCCTGCCACTTGCAAGTGGTAAAAAAGCCCGCCAGACCCTGGCGGGCTTCGGCGTCTTAGTGGCGTCAAAAAAAATGAAGCAGGAAACAGCTCAAAATGGCGACTACACAGGTTGAAACAGTCAGTACTGGCGCAGACAAGGCCAAGCTAGCCGCGGTGGTCGCGCTGGTTATTGGTTCCGTAGTCGGGTTTTATTTGCTTGCCAAGCAAGGTCCTTACGTGCAGTGGGGTGTTTTGCTGCTTGGCTTGGCTGTTGCTGCCAGCGTGTTTGTGATGTCGGATCCGGGCCAGCGTCTGCTGGCATTTGGGCGTGATGCATGGCGTGAAGTCAAGAAGGTCGTTTGGCCTACGCGCAAGGAAACCACGCAGATGACACTGTATGTTTTTGCCTTCGTAGTTGTCATGGCTTTGTTTCTTTGGCTTACCGACAAAACCCTTGAGTGGGTGTTCTATGACCTGATCTTGGGTTGGAGGAAGTAAATGATGGCTGATGTCGATACGGGTGGTGCAACCATCCTCGCAGGCACGGCTTCTGCCAATCCTGAATTGCGCTGGTATATCGTCCACGCCTACTCAGGTATGGAGAAGGCCGTAGAGCGCAATATTGTCGAGCGCATCACCCGTTCGGGTATGCAAGACAAGTTTGGTCGAATCCTGGTGCCCACCGAAGAGGTGGTCGAGATGAAAAATGGCCAGCGCAAGACGACCGAGCGACGTCTTTTTCCTGGCTATGTTTTTGTCGAAATGATCATGGACGATGACACCTGGCACCTGGTGAAGCACACCAACAAGGTGACAGGCTTTGTGGGTGGTGCCAAGAATAGGCCTGCTCCCATCTCGGAAGAAGAGGTGCAGAAGATTGTCAGCCAAATGCAGGAAGGCACCGACAAGCCTCGGCACAAGGTCGAATTCATGGTGGGTGAGATGGTGCGCGTCAAAGAAGGTCCGTTTACAGATTTCAATGGTTCGGTGGAAGACGTCAACTACGAGAAGAGTCGTGTGCGGGTGTCCGTCATGATTTTTGGGCGCTCCACCCCGGTAGAGCTTGAGTTCAGTCAGATCGAAAAAACCTGAGCGAACGAAATATGTCGCACTTTTCGACTCGGTGCGAAGGAAGTTAGTGAGTCGTTAACCCTCGGGGAGCCCTGTCTTGCAAATGCAGTCTAGGCGTTACTACCCGTAAGGAGAAAGCTATGGCGAAAAAAATCGTCGGTTTTATCAAGCTGCAAGTTCCAGCTGGTAAGGCCAACCCCTCACCACCGATTGGCCCAGCGTTGGGTCAGCGCGGTCTTAATATCATGGAGTTCTGCAAGGCATTCAATGCGCAGACCCAAGGTGTCGAGCCCGGTCTGCCGCTGCCGGTGGTCATTACGGCTTTTGCCGACAAAAGCTTCACCTTCATCATCAAGACGCCACCCGCAACGGTGCTGATCAAGAAGGCCATCAAGCTCGACAAGGGCTCGGCCAACGCCTTGAAGGCCAAGGTGGGCAAGATCACGCGCGCTCAGCTCGAAGAGATCGCAAAGACCAAGATGAAAGACATGAACGCTGCCGATCTCGACGCAGCAGTTCGTACCATTGCCGGCTCTGCCCGTTCGATGGGTGTATCGGTGGAGGGCGTGTAAATGGCCAAGTTGACCAAGAAACAAAAAGCCTTGCAAGGCAAGGTGGAGTCCACCAAGCTGTATCCGCTCGCCGAAGCTTTGGCTCTGGTGAAGGAAGCCGCAACCGCTAAATTCGACGAATCGATCGATGTCGCAGTGCAGCTCGGCGTGGATGCCAAGAAGTCGGATCAGGTTGTGCGTGGCGCTGTCGTGTTGCCGCACGGCACTGGCAAAACCATGCGTGTTGCTGTTTTTGCGCAAGGCGCCAAGGCGGAAGAAGCCAAGGCTGCTGGTGCAGACATCGTTGGAATGGATGATCTGGCCGCTATGGTCAAGGCCGGAGACATGCCTTTCGATATCGTGATTGCCGCACCCGATGCCATGCGCGTCGTGGGGACCTTGGGTCAGATCCTTGGCCCGCGCGGATTGATGCCTAACCCCAAGGTTGGCACCGTGACGCCTGACGTGGCTACGGCCGTGAAGAATGCCAAGGCAGGTCAGGTGCAGTACCGCGTCGACAAGGCCGGCATCGTGCACAGCACCATTGGCCGCCGTTCGTTCGACAACGATAAGTTGCAAGGCAACCTTGCCGCGCTGATCGAAGCCCTGAACAAATCCAAGCCTGCAACGAGCAAGGGTCTGTATTTGCGCAAGGTGGCAGTTTCGTCCACGATGGGCCTGGGTGTGCGCGTAGACGCACAGACCATCTCGGCATAACTGCAAAGAATCTTCAGGCCGCTTCTGATGGGTGGCTTGATGTGGTGGGCTGCTGCCGTTCAGGCGGCCGCAGGCCATCCAAGACCGTTGGTGTGTGAGTAGATTGCGCTTAAATCTTTTCGAGCCAACGCAGATGGCGATCCCGCTGAAATGGAATCCGTTCCGAAACAGTTGGTCGCTGCAACAAAGAGCGCGCTAGAGGGGCTATGCCTCGAAGGTGCATTTTAAGGAGTAGACCTTGAGTCTTAATCGCAGTGAGAAAGAAGCGGTCATCAGTGAAGTGACCAGCCTCGCCGCTAAAGCTCAAACGCTTGTGATCGCGGAGTACCGTGGCATCACGGTCGCCGACATGACCAAACTGCGTGTTGATGCTCGCAGCAAGGGCGTGACCCTGAGTGTTCTGAAGAACACCCTGGCTCGCCGTGCTGTCGCTGGCAGCGCATTTGACGTGGTGGCAGACCAGATGACCGGTCCGCTGATCTACGGCTTCTCCGAAGACGCTGTGGCCGCCGCGAAGGTGGTGGCCGATTTCGCGAAAACCAACGATAAATTGGTGATTCGCGGTGGCGCTTTCGGTGGTAAAGCCCTGGACGTCAACGGCGTTAAGCAGCTGGCTAACATTCCTTCCAAGGAAGTTCTGTTGGCTCAGATTTGTGGCTTGCTTATGTCCCCCATGTCGCGTACGGCCGTTGTGCTGGGCGCGCTGGCGGCCAAAAAAGGCGGAGGCGCAGCCGAAACGGCCGCCGAACCTGTCGCGGCTTGATTGCCCGTCAGATAACCAACAAAATTGTTAGGAAATAAAAATGGCATTCGATAAAGACGCATTTTTGACCGCTCTGGACAGCATGACGGTTCTGGAACTCAATGACCTGGTGAAGGCCATTGAAGAGAAATTTGGCGTGAGCGCTGCAGCCATGGCTGCTCCTGCTGCTGGCGGCGGCGGCGCTGCTGCTGCTGCTGAAGAGCAGACGGAATTCAACGTGGTGCTGCTCGACGCTGGCGCCGCCAAGGTTTCGGTCATCAAGGCTGTGCGCGAAATCACCGGCCTGGGCCTCAAGGAAGCCAAGGATCTGGTGGACGGCGCTCCCAAGAATGTCAAGGAAGGCATTGCCAAGGCTGACGCCGAAGCAGCTGTCAAGAAGCTGGTGGAAGCCGGCGCCAAGGCCGAACTCAAGTAATTCGGACTGGCTCAAGGGCTGGAGGTTCTTCGAAGGGCCTCCAGCCTTTGCCGCTTCCAGAGTACACCTGAAAACCGGTTTGGCCGGGTTCCCGGAGGCTGTCGGCCGATGGGCAAACCAAGCTGTTTTTCAAGTGTCTTCTGACGAATCCGACAGCAGAAGATGCCTTGGTTCGGGTGATGTGCAACGCATCGCCGTCCGCCATGGTTGGTAGTGGCCAACCGCCAAGCCCGCAGGGTGCCACCCGCGGGTCAGTCGTCGCAGACCCAGGACTCACGTCTTTGCCCGGAGATCTCATGGCTTATTCTTATACCGAACGCAAGCGAATTCGCAAAAGTTTCGGCAGCCGCGATAGCGTGCTGGAGGTTCCTTACCTGCTGCAAATGCAGAAGGACGCATACACCGCATTTCTCCAAGCGGGATCAGCGCCCAAAAAACGCACCAATGAGGGCCTGCAAGCCGCCTTCAATGCAGCTTTCCCTATCGTCTCGCACAATGGTTTTGTCGAGATGAAATTTCTCGAATACAACCTGGCCAAGCCGGCGTTCGATGTCCGTGAGTGCCAGACCCGCGGGTTGACCTTTGCGTCGGCCGTGCGCGCCAAGGTGCAGCTCATCATTTACGACCGCGAATCTTCGACATCGCAGTCCAAGGTTGTCAAGGAAGTGAAAGAGCAGGAAGTCTACATGGGCGAAGTGCCGCTCATGACCGACAAGGGCTCATTCATCATCAACGGTACCGAGCGCGTCATCGTGTCGCAGCTGCACCGTTCACCGGGCGTGTTCTTCGAGCACGACAAGGGCAAGACCCACAGTTCGGGCAAGCTGCTGTTTTCTGCTCGCATCATTCCCTACCGTGGCTCCTGGCTGGACTTCGAGTTTGACCCCAAGGATATTCTGTATTTCCGGGTGGACCGTCGCCGCAAAATGCCGGTCACCATTCTGCTCAAGGCCATTGGCCTGAACCCAGAATCCATCCTGGCGAATTTCTTTGTCAACGACAACTTCCGTTTGATGGACAGCGGGGCGCAGCTTGAGTTTGTGCCTGAGCGTCTGCGCGGTGAAGTCGCACGTTTCGACATCACCGACAAGTCGGGCAAGGTGGTGGTGGCCAAGGATAAGCGTGTCACGGCGCGCCACACCCGTGAACTCGAGCAATCGGGTACTACGCACATCAGCGTGCCGGAAGACTTTCTGGTAGGCCGTGTGGTGGCACGCAACATTGTCGATGGAGACACCGGTGAAATCATTGCCAAGGCCAACGAAGAGTTGACCGAGGCGCTGCTGAAGAAATTGCGTTCGTCGGGCGTGCTGGATTTGCAGTGCATCTATACGAATGAACTCGACCAAGGTGCCTATATTTCGCAAACCCTGCGGATCGACGAGACCGTGGACGAGTTCGCCGCGCGCGTGGCCATCTACCGCATGATGCGTCCTGGCGAGCCCCCTACCGAAGATGCCGTGCAGGCTTTGTTCCAGCGCCTGTTCTACAACCCTGACACCTACGATCTCTCGCGCGTAGGCCGGATGAAATTCAACGCCAAGATCGGCCGCGACGAGGCGACGGGCCCCATGGTCCTGAGCAACGAAGACATCCTGGCGGTGGTCAAGATTCTGGTGGATTTGCGTAACGGCAATGGCGAGGTAGACGATATCGACCACTTGGGCAATCGCCGCGTGCGTTGCGTCGGTGAGTTGGCTGAAAACCAGTACCGCACTGGTCTGGCGCGGATCGAAAAAGCTGTCAAGGAACGTCTGGGTCAGGCTGAGCAAGATCCGCTCATGCCGCACGATCTGATCAACTCCAAGCCGATCTCTGCCGCGCTGAAGGAGTTTTTTGGTGCTTCTCAGCTGTCGCAGTTCATGGACCAGACCAATCCCCTGGCTGAAATCACGCACAAGCGCCGTGTTTCCGCCCTGGGCCCGGGTGGTCTGACGCGCGAGCGTGCCGGATTTGAAGTGCGTGACGTGCACGTGACCCATTACGGTCGTGTCTGCCCTATCGAAACGCCCGAAGGTCCAAACATTGGTCTGATCAACTCGTTGGCGCTGTATGCGCGTCTGAACGAATACGGCTTCATCGAAACGCCTTACCGCCGCGTGGCGGGTGGCAAGGTGACCAACGAAATCGATTACTTGTCGGCGATTGAAGAAGGCAAGTACATCATCGCCCAGGCCAATGCGACGCTGGATGCCGAAGGCAACCTGACCGGTGATTTGGTTTCGGCGCGCGAACAGGGCGAGTCGGTGCTGGTGGGTGCAGAGCGCATCCAGTACATGGACGTTTCACCTGCACAGATCGTTTCTGTCGCAGCCTCGCTGGTACCATTCCTGGAGCACGACGACGCCAACCGCGCGCTGATGGGTGCCAACATGTCACGCCAGGCAGTGCCTGTGCTGCGCCCAGAGAAGCCGCTGGTGGGCACCGGCATTGAGCGCGTTGCAGCGGTCGACTCCGGCACGGTTGTGACAGCGACCCGTGGTGGTGTGGTCGATTACGTTGATGCGACCCGCATCGTGATCCGCGTGAACGATGCCGAAGCGGTGGCTGGTGAAGTGGGTGTGGATATCTACAACCTCATCAAGTACCAGCGCTCTAACCAGAACACCAACATCCACCAGCGTCCGATCGTCCAAAAGGGCGACCAACTGGTAAAGGGTGATGTGATTGCTGACGGCGCATCGACGGACTTTGGCGAAATCGCCATTGGTCAGAACATGCTGATCGCCTTCATGCCCTGGAACGGCTACAACTTCGAAGACTCGATCCTGATCAGCGAGCGCGTAGTGTCAGAAGACCGCTACACCTCGATCCATATCGAAGAACTCGTCGTGATGGCACGTGACACCAAACTGGGTGCCGAAGAAATCACGCGCGATATTCCGAATCTGTCCGAGCAGCAGCTCAACCGCCTGGACGAGTCCGGCATTATTTACGTCGGCGCTGAAGTCATGCCTGGCGACACGCTGGTCGGCAAAGTCACGCCCAAGGGCGAGACCACGCTCACGCCCGAAGAAAAACTGCTGCGCGCCATTTTTGGCGAAAAAGCATCGGACGTTAAAGACACCTCGTTGCGCGTCAGCCAAGGCTCGCAAGGTGTGGTGATCGATGTGCAGGTCTTCACCCGCGAAGGCATCCAGCGCGACAAGCGCGCCCAGCAAATCATTGACGATGAACTCAAGCGCTTCCGCCTGGACCTGAACGACCAGTTGCGCATTGTGGAAGCTGACGCCTTCGACCGTATCGAAAAGCTGTTGACAGGCCGCGTCGCCAATGGCGGTCCGCAAAAGCTTGCGAAGGGCACGAAGATTGACAAGGCGTATCTGGCCGCCGTGGAAAAGTTCCACTGGTTCGATATCCGTCCGGCCGAGGATGAAGTTGCCACGCAGCTTGAGAGCATCAAGAATTCGCTGGAGCAAACGCGCCACAGCTTTGACTTGGCTTTCGAAGAAAAGCGCAAGAAGCTCACGCAGGGCGATGAACTGCCTGCCGGCGTGCTCAAGATGGTCAAGGTCTACCTGGCCGTCAAGCGCCGCCTGCAGCCTGGTGACAAGATGGCCGGCCGCCACGGTAACAAGGGTGTGGTGTCCAAGATCGTTCCGGTCGAAGACATGCCCTACATGGCCGATGGCACCACTGCCGACATCGTGCTTAACCCGCTGGGCGTGCCTTCGCGGATGAACATCGGCCAGGTGCTGGAAGTCCACCTGGGATGGGCCGGCAAGGGCATCGGTCAACGCATTGGCGACATGCTGCAGCAAGAGGCCAAGACGGCAGAGCTGCGCAAGTTCCTGGAGGAGGTCTACAACTCCCGCGGACGCAAGGAAGACTTGTCGCAACTCAGCGATGACGAACTGCGCGCGATGGCAGAGAACCTCACCAATGGCGTTCCGTATGCCACGCCGGTGTTTGATGGTGCTTCCGAGAACGAAATTCTCGACATGCTCAAACTGGCGTATCCGGACGATCTGGCCCAACGCAAGGGCCTCACAGCCACGCGCACGCAGGCCCAGCTGTATGACGGACGCACGGGCGATGCCTTCGAGCGCACCACCACGATCGGCTACATGCACTACCTGAAGCTCCACCACCTGGTAGACGACAAGATGCACGCCCGCTCCACGGGTCCTTACTCGCTCGTTACGCAACAGCCGCTGGGTGGCAAGGCGCAGTTCGGTGGTCAGCGTTTTGGTGAGATGGAAGTGTGGGCGCTGGAAGCCTACGGCGCGGCCTATGTGCTGCAGGAAATGCTCACGGTCAAGTCCGATGACGTGGTGGGACGTACCAAGGTGTACGAAAGCATCGTCAAGGGCGAGCACACGATCGAAGCCGGCATGCCAGAGTCTTTCAACGTGCTGGTCAAGGAAATTCGTTCCTTGGGCCTGGACATCGAGCTCGAGCGCTCCTAATTCAAAAGGGAAAGAGTCCAATGAAATCGCTACTCGACCTGTTCAAGCAATTTACGCCGGATGAGCACTTTGACGCCATCCGTATCGGCATGGCTTCGCCCGAAAAGATCCGTTCGTGGTCTTTCGGCGAAGTGAAGAAGCCCGAGACCATCAACTACCGCACCTTCAAGCCCGAGCGTGATGGCCTGTTTTGCGCCAAGATTTTTGGTCCTATCAAGGACTACGAATGCCTGTGCGGCAAGTACAAGCGCCTCAAGCACCGTGGTGTCATCTGCGAAAAATGCGGCGTTGAAGTTACACAGACCAAGGTGCGCCGCGAGCGCATGGGCCACATCGACCTGGCCGCGCCCTGCGCGCACATTTGGTTCCTGAAGTCCTTGCCATCGCGCCTGGGCCTGGTGCTGGACATGACGCTGCGTGACATCGAGCGCGTACTGTACTTTGAAGCCTATGTGGTGACTGACCCCGGCATGACGCCGCTGAAGAAGTTCAGCATCATGTCTGAGGACGACTACGACGCCAAGCGCAAGGAATACGGCGACGAGTTCATCGCCAAGATGGGCGCTGAAGGTATACGTGATCTGCTCGACTCGATTGAGATCGACTCTGAGATCGAGAAATTGCGCGGCGACCTGACGGGTTCTGAAGTCAAAGTCAAAAAGAACTCCAAGCGCCTGAAGGTGCTCGAAGCGTTCAAGAAGTCGGGCATCAAGCCCGAGTGGATGGTGCTCGAAGTCCTGCCCGTGCTGCCGCCGGACCTGCGTCCGCTGGTGCCACTGGACGGTGGCCGTTTTGCGACCTCCGATCTGAACGACCTGTACCGCCGCGTCATCAACCGCAACAGCCGTCTGCGCCGCCTGCTGGAGCTCAAGGCCCCGGAAATCATTGCGCGCAACGAAAAGCGCATGCTGCAAGAAGCCGTGGACAGCCTGCTGGACAACGGCCGCCGTGGCAAGGCCATGACGGGTGCCAACAAGCGCGCGCTCAAGTCGCTCGCCGACATGATCAAGGGCAAGAGCGGTCGTTTCCGCCAGAACTTGCTGGGCAAGCGCGTCGACTACTCGGGCCGTTCGGTCATCGTGGTGGGCCCGACGTTGAAGCTCCACCAGTGCGGATTGCCCAAGCTGATGGCGCTCGAACTGTTCAAGCCTTTCATCTTCTCGCGCCTCGAAGCCATGGGCATCGCGACGACGATCAAGGCCGCCAAGAAGGAAGTTGAATCCGGCACGCCGGTGGTGTGGGACATCCTGGAAGAGGTCATCAAGGAGCACCCCGTGATGCTCAACCGTGCGCCTACGCTGCACCGTTTGGGTATCCAGGCCTTCGAGCCCATCCTGATCGAAGGCAAGGCCATCCAGCTGCACCCCCTCGTCTGTGCGGCGTTCAACGCCGACTTCGACGGTGACCAGATGGCTGTGCACATTCCGCTGTCGGTAGAAGCACAAATGGAAGCGCGCACGCTGATGCTGGCCTCCAACAACGTGTTGTTCCCGGCCTCGGGCGAGCCCTCCATCGTGCCGTCGCAAGACGTGGTGCTGGGTCTGTACTACGCCACGCGCGACCGTATCAACGCCAAGGGCGAGGGTCTGATCTTTGCTGACACCGGCGAAGTGCAACGCGCGCTCGACGCTGGCGAAGTGGACCTTACGGCCAAGATCAACGTGCGCATGACCGAGTGGACGAAGAACAAGGCTACAGGCGAGTTCGAACCTTCGGTCAGCATCGTTGAGACGACGGCTGGTCGTGCCTTGCTGTCTGAAATTCTTCCCAAAGGCCTGCCGTTCTCGAACATGAACAAGGCTTTGAAGAAGAAGGAAATCTCCAAACTCATCAACGTGTCCTTCCGCAAATGTGGACTCAAGGAGACGGTGGTGTTTGCCGACAAGCTGCTGCAGAACGGCTTCCGTCTGGCCACCAAGGCCGGTATCTCGATTGCCATCGAAGACATGCTGGTGCCGCCGCAAAAGACCAGCATCATCGAAAGCGCCGAGCGTGAAGTGAAGGAAATCGAGCAGCAATACGTCTCTGGTCTGGTGACCTCGGGCGAGCGCTACAACAAGGTGGTGGACATCTGGGGCAAGGCCGGTGACGAAGTCTCCAAGGTCATGATGCAACAGCTGGCCAAGCAAAAAACCACCGATCGCCACGGCAATCAGGTCGATCAAGAGTCGTTCAATTCCATCTACATGATGGCCGACTCGGGTGCCCGCGGCTCTGCAGCCCAGATCCGTCAGTTGGCCGGTATGCGGGGCCTGATGGCCAAGCCCGACGGCTCCATCATCGAGACCCCCATCACGGCAAACTTCCGTGAGGGTCTGAACGTGCTGCAGTACTTCATCTCCACGCACGGCGCCCGTAAGGGTCTGGCCGATACGGCGCTCAAGACCGCCAACTCGGGTTACTTGACACGCCGCTTGGTCGACGTGACGCAAGACCTGGTGGTGACGGAGGAAGACTGCGGTACATCCAATGGCGCACTGATGCGCGCCATCGTCGAAGGCGGCGAAGTGATCGAGTCTTTGCGCGATCGCATTCTGGGCCGCACGGTGGCGGAAGAGGTGCTGCACCCCGAAACCCGCGCCGTACTGGCCCCGGCGGGCATGATGCTGGAAGAGGACCTGATCGACGAGCTGGAATTGGCTGGCGTGGACGAAGTGAAGGTGCGTACAGCACTGACCTGCGAAACCCGCTTTGGTCTGTGCGCCAAGTGCTACGGCCGCGACCTGGGCCGCGGTGGCCTGATCAACCTTGGCGAAGCCGTGGGTGTGATCGCCGCCCAGTCCATCGGCGAGCCCGGCACGCAGCTGACCATGCGCACCTTCCACATTGGTGGTGCAGCGTCGCGTGCGGCGATTGCCTCCAGCGTGGAAGCCAAGTCCAACGGTGTCATCAGCTTCAACGCCACGATGCGCTATGTGACCAACAGCAAGGGCGATCTGGTGGTGATTTCCCGCTCCGGCGAAATCGTCATCCAGGACGAGCATGGCCGCGAGCGTGAGCGGCACAAGGTACCTTACGGTGCCGCGCTGACGGTCAAGGCTGACCAGCAGATCAAGGCTGGCACTATTCTGGCCAACTGGGATCCGCTGACGCGCCCGATCATTACCGAGTTTGCCGGTCAGGCGAAATTCGAGAACGTCGAAGAAGGCCTGACGGTCGCCAAGCAGGTGGACGATGTGACCGGCCTGTCCACGCTGGTCGTGATCGACCCCAAGCGCCGTGGTTCGGCCAAGGTGGTCAAGCCCCAGGTCAAGCTGATCGATGCCAATGGCAACGAGGTGAAGATCCCTGGTACCGACCACTCGGTGACCATCGGCTTCCAGATTGGCTCGCTGATCCAGGTGCGCGATGGTCAGGATGTGGGCCCCGGCGAAGTGCTGGCCCGTATCCCGATCGAAGGCCAGAAAACGCGCGATATCACCGGCGGTCTGCCGCGTGTGGCCGAGCTGTTTGAAGCCCGCACGCCCAAGGACAAGGGCACGCTGGCGGAAGCCACTGGTACCGTGTCGTTCGGCAAGGAAACCAAGGGCAAGATCCGCCTGCAGATCACCGACCCCGAGGGCAAGGTGTCTGAAGAGCTGGTCCCCAAGGAGAAGAACATCCTGGTGCACGAAGGCCAGGTGGTCAACCGTGGCGAATCGATTGTGGACGGCCCCGCCGACCCGCAAGACATCCTGCGTCTGCTGGGCATTGAAGAACTATCGCGCTACATCGTCGATGAAGTGCAGGACGTCTACCGCCTGCAGGGCGTGAAGATCAACGACAAGCACATCGAAGTGATCGTTCGCCAGATGCTGCGCCGCGTCGTGGTGGAAAACGCGGGTGACTCAAGCTACATCGCGGGCGAGCAGGTCGAGCGTTCCGAAATCCTCAACACCAACGAGGCGCTGCAGGCCGAGGGCAAGCTGCCCGCGACCTACACCAACTTGCTGCTGGGTATCACGAAGGCATCGCTGTCGACCGATTCGTTCATCTCGGCCGCTTCCTTCCAGGAAACGACCCGCGTGCTCACCGAGGCTGCCATCATGGGCAAGCGCGACGAGCTGCGTGGCCTGAAGGAGAACGTCATCGTGGGTCGCCTGATTCCTGCAGGCACCGGTATGGCTTACCACCAGGCTCGCAAAGCCAAGGACGCCATGGACGACGCCGAGCGCCGCGCCATCGCCGAGGCTGAAGCCGCCGAAATGGAAGGCATGACGGAATCCGTCGAGCCAGACGGTGAACCTGATGCCGCTGGTGCGGCCGCTGCTGCAGCGGATTAAGCGCCCACCAGGCGATTGAATGCTCCCGGACTGTCCAGGCCAAGGCAGTCCGGGAGTTTTTCTTTGTGGCGTCCCTTTTCTTGCCAACGTAGGCAGCAGGACGCCGCTCATCGGAGCGATTATTTGTGACCTTTTCGCCGAAACAGAACAACCCACAGCCCCGTGCAGTCAGTGGGTCACCGGGGCGTCGCCCGAGGAGCGCTCCCACCGCCACGCCATCTGCAGGAGGCAGCGTGGCCTTGTCCCGCCTGCTCCAGCCGGTTGCACGGGGGTTGCAGGATATTCGGGCAGGCCGTTCGGGCAGCGCGGTGTTGGAGGCTGTTCCCGCGCAGCAGCGGCCCGGTGTACAGGCTTTGCTTTTCCAGGTGCTGCGTTCACTCGGTAGGGCCGAGGCCTTGCGAGCCCAGTTGGCCCCCCGCAAGCCATCGCCAGCGGCGGATGCCTTGTTGTGCACGGCGCTGGCGCTGATGTGCGATGAGGACAACGCCCCCTACGAACCATTCACCCTGGTGAACCAGGCTGTGGATGCTGCCAAAGGCAATAGCGCCACGCGAACGCAGGCAGCCTTCATCAACGCCTGTCTGCGCCGATTTCTGCGTGAACGTGAACCACTGATGCAGGCCACGCACAATGATCTGCAGGCGCGGTGGAACCACCCCCGCTGGTGGGTGCACCGCGTGCAGCAAGACCACCCTGAACAGTGGCAGCAGATTTTGCAGGCCAACAACACCCAGGCACCGATGGTGCTAAGAATTAATGAGCAAAAAACCACGCTAGCGCTTTATCAGCAAGCGCTGACAGCTATCAATTGTGAGTCGTATGCGGTCGGTGACACCGGCCTGGTGTTGCACCGTGCACTGCCAGTGTCGGACCTGCCGGGCTTCTTTGACGGACTGGCTTCCGTGCAGGACGCGGCTGCCCAGATGGCCGCGCCCTTGCTCTTGGACGGACTTGTTTTTGATCGTCCCATGCGTGTCCTTGATGCCTGCGCGGCGCCCGGGGGCAAGACCGCACACATGCTGGAATGGGCGGGCTCCAATGCGGCCCTGCAGGTGACCGCGCTGGATGTAGACCCCGAGCGCTGCGAGCGTATCCGCGGCACGCTGGAGCGCCTGGGGCTGCACGCCCAGGTGCTGGCCGCCGATGCAGGGCGACCGCAGGACTGGTGGCAAACGCACTGCGGCGGCGAGCCGTTTGATGCGATCTTGCTGGACGCACCGTGCACTGCCTCGGGCATTGTGCGCCGCCATCCCGATGTGCGTTGGCTGCGCCGGGAGAGCGATATTGCGCAATTGGCCGCCATCCAGGCCCACCTGCTGACCACCCTTTGGCCCTTGCTGCGGCCGGGCGGACGCCTTCTCTACTGCACCTGCTCGGTCTTTCGGGCCGAGGGCGATGGGCAAGCACAAGCGTTTCTTGCGCGCCACAAAGATGCACAACTCTTGCCCTCCCCGGGCCATTTGTTGCCTGGTATGGGCGCCAAAGGGAAAGCAGTCCCAGACAATCAGCCAGGTGAACATGACGGCTTTTTTTACGCACTCTTTCAAAAAGCAACGGCCTGACGTATCCATGGCACGCCTCTGGGTCCGTGGCTGGGTGCGCTGGTGGCTGGCAGTCTTGCTGGCCTTGAGTCTGCCGGTGCATGCAGAAAGCCGTGCGAGCATTCCAGAAATGGGACTGGAATGGAGCGAGGAAGGCGTGTTCCTCAGCGCCGTGTTGCAGTTTGACCTGCCTACGCTGGTGGAAGATGCCCTGCACAAGGGCATACCCATGTATTTCGTCACCGAAGCGGAGCTGGTGCGGGACCGCTGGTACTGGTACGACCAACGCATCGAAACCACGGCGCGCTATATGCGCTTGAGCTACCAGCCGCTGACCCGGCGTTGGCGTTTGAATGTATCGCCTGTGCCCTTTGAGGGCAGTGGTCTGGGTGTGGCATTTGGCCAGAATTTTGATGAACTGGCCGATGTCTTGGCTGTCATGCGGCGCATTGCCCGCTGGAAGATTGCAGAGACCCAGGCCATCGACCCGCAAGCACGGTACAACGTGAACCTGCGTTTTTGGCTCGACATGTCGCAGTTGCCCCGGCCCTTGCAGATTGGGGCCATGGGCCGGTCGGGCTGGAGCCTCTCCATAGCGCGCAACCAGCGCCTGACGATGGAGCTGGGGCGATGAGCCGCACCGGCGAGGCTCAGCGCCCCTCGAACGCCGTGCGTTGGGCGTTGGGTGTGGGGGCCGCCGTCATGGTGGCCATTGGCTTGGTGCTTTTATTCTTGCTCACGCTGACCACCAACAACAGGGTGCTGTACGAGCGCAACTATGCTTGGCTGTTCGGCATCAACGTGGTGGTTGCCGTGCTGTTGGTGGCCGTCCTGGCCTGGGTGGCTTTGCGGTTGATCATGCGCCTGCGGCGCGGGCGTTTTGGTAGCCGCCTGCTGGTCAAATTGGCCGCCATTTTTGCCTTGGTGGGGCTGGCGCCGGGGCTGATGATCTATTTTGTTTCCTATCAGTTCGTATCGCGCTCTATCGAAAGCTGGTTTGACGTCAAGGTAGAGGGGGCGCTAGCGGCCGGCGTCAGCCTGGCGCGCGCCACGCTGGAAATGCAGGCCACGGACATGGCCACCCGCACGCGCAATGCCAGTACCCAGCTGGCGCAGGTGCCAGACTCCACGGCCGTGCTGGCGCTTGAGCGCATTCGGGATCAATTGGGTGCCTCGGACGTGGTGCTCTGGAGCGCCGCTGGTCAGATGGTGGCGAGCGTGGGGCAATCACGCTTTCGCATCAACCCGCAACGGCCAACCGCACAGCTGTTGCGTACGGTGCGCGAGCAGCGGGCAGTGAGCCAGATCGAGGGGCTTGAAGACCTGACCGATCTGGGCGACCAGGCCGCGCTCAAGAATGTTCGGGTCACTGCCATGGCCTTGGTGCCGAGCACCGCCATGGGATTTCTGGCTGAGCCGCGCTACCTGCAGGTCACCCTCCCATTGCCGTCGGTTCTGGTCGATAACTCTGTTGCAGTGCAGGAGGCTAACCGCGAATACCAGGAGCGTGCCCTGGCCCGGGGAGGGTTGCGACGCATGTATATCGGCACGCTCACGCTCAGCCTGTTTCTCGCGGTTTTTGGTGCCGTGCTGCTCGCCGTGTTGCTGGGGAACCAACTGGCTCGCCCCTTGTTGGTGCTGGCCGAAGGCGTGCGCGAAGTCGCGGAAGGCAACCTCAGCCCCAAAGCGGTATTGCAAGGCAAAGACGAACTTGGGGGGCTGACGCGCTCTTTTGCGTTGATGACGCAGCAACTCGCTGACGCACGGGGCACGGTAGAGAAAAGCATGGAGGCTGTGGACGCGGCCCGTGCGCGATTACAGACCATTTTGGACAACCTGACGGCGGGCGTCATCGTGCTGGATCGGCAGGGCACCATTCGCACCTCCAATCCGGGGGCAACGCGGATTTTGCGCGCTCCCATGGCGGCCTACGAAGGGCGGTTATTGGCGCAGGTGCCCGGCCTGGAAGCGTTTGCTGCCGCTGTACAGGAGCAGTTCCACGCCTACCTCGGCCACGGCGATACCCACGGGCTGGACCATTGGCAGCAGTCGTTTGAGCTCCACGAGTCACCCAGCGGTGCTGGTCACCATGCCACCAGCCTTGTGGCCCGGGGCGCCGAACTACCCGATGCTGCGTGGCTGCTGGTTTTTGATGACATCACCGAGATCGTATCGGCACAACGTGCGCAGGCCTGGGGTGAAGTGGCGCGCCGATTGGCCCATGAAATCAAGAACCCTTTGACCCCGATCCAGCTCTCGGCCGAGCGGCTGGAAATGAAGCTGACCGGCAAGCTGCCCGCCTCTGAACAAGCCTTGCTCACCAAGTCGGTCAAAACCATCGTTGACCAGGTCGATGCCATGAAACGTCTCGTCAACGAGTTTCGTGACTATGCCCGCCTGCCCGCCGCAGAGTTGCAGCCTCTAGACCTCAATGCCCTGGTGTCTGACGTGTTGCAACTGTATGAAGCCGAGCATGCCAGCGTTGCCGTACAGGCACAGCTCGACCCCCATTGCCCGCGCATCCTGGGGGATGCCCAGCAGCTGCGCCAAGTAGTACACAACCTGCTGCAAAACGCGCAGGACGCCACAGACCAGGCCGGAGCCAATGCGGCCGAGCCAGGCGCATTGCAGCCCGTGTGCATCAGCACCCACTGGAGCGAAACCTCGCAGCGCGTGCGATTGCGCGTTAGTGACCATGGAACAGGCTTCCCCGCGCACATCCTGCAGCGTGCGTTCGAACCTTACGTCACGACCAAGGCGCGCGGAACAGGACTGGGGCTGGCTGTCGTGAAAAAAATCGCCGATGAGCACGGTGCCCGCATCGATCTGTCCAATCGGCAGGAGGAAGGCGTGGTACTGGGCGCTCAAGTATCGCTATCATTCGCCCCTGAGCACAGGGTGGCGTCCTGACAACACTGTGCACTGCAGTTTTAAGGCACTTCATACATGGCAAACATATTGGTGGTTGACGATGAACTCGGCATTCGGGACCTTCTGTCGGAAATCCTGAACGATGAAGGGCACAGCGTAGATCTTGCCGAAAACGCAACGCAAGCCCGGGCTGCCCGCATCAACGGCACCTATGACCTGGTATTGCTCGACATCTGGATGCCCGATACCGATGGTGTCTCGCTCCTCAAGGAATGGGCGGCCGGTGGCCTGTTGACCATGCCGGTGATCATGATGAGCGGCCACGCCACCATTGATACGGCGGTTGATGCCACGCGCATTGGTGCTTTTGCGTTCCTGGAAAAGCCGATCACCATGCAAAAGCTACTCAAGGCTGTGGAGCAAGGG
Organism: Simplicispira sp. 125; assembly: GCF_003096555.1. NCBI lineage: Bacteria > Pseudomonadati > Pseudomonadota > Betaproteobacteria > Burkholderiales > Comamonadaceae > Simplicispira > Simplicispira sp. 125. The sequence goes on from NZ_QEKM01000001.1 coordinate 3,541,120, forward strand.
TTGGCGCGCCAGTCGCTGCGTCCAGCAGCTCCGGCTCCTGTCGTTGCGGCCAGCCCGCCGCCTGCCGACAGTGCTATCTACGCGGCGCATAATCTTCCCATCACCATGGAGGCCGACACCGGTCCGCACGCCCATCAAGGGTTCGACCTGGACCGCCCCTTGCGCGAAGCGCGGGATGGGTTCGAGAAGGCGTATTTTGAATTCCACCTCGCACGGGAGGGGGGCTCCATGACCCGCGTTGCTGAAAAAACAGGCCTGGAGCGCACCCATCTTTATCGCAAACTGCGCCAGCTGGGTGTCGACCTGGCGCGAGGCAAACGTAATTAATTCGGTTCAGCGGAAAAGACGAAAAAATTTTGGTTATAATTTGAGGCTTAGGCCCGGTAGCTCAGTCGGTAGAGCAGAGGATTGAAAATCCTTGTGTCGGCGGTTCGATTCCGTCCCAGGCCACCAAAATCAAACGCCCCAGTGCCCTCAACGGTTCTGGGGTGTTTTTGCATTTGCGCGCAGTGGGATTGTGATTTTGGGGCTGTGACAGGGCCGGGATGTCTAGGCCTCAATCTCTTACCAGGGCTGGCCAGGAATACCGGACCACAGCTCGCTGAGATCCGGGAAGCGCCACCGATCGGGATCTTCGCGGGCCGCGATTTTTTCGGTGCAGTGGAGTGCTGAAAGATCCACTATTTCAGGAGGAATGCGCAAATCCGATTTTGACGAGTAAAACACCTTGACCACCGGTGTGACCAGCGACTTGGCCGCTTGCTCCGTCACCACGCCAATACGCCCTGAAGTCAGGCGCACCAACGAACCCACCGGATAGATGCCAATGCTTTTGACAAAAGCCTGGAACAGGCGCGCGTCGAAGTGGTCGTTGGTCCATTCGGCCATGCGGCGGATGGACTCCGACGGGTCCCAGCCGCGCTTGTAGGGGCGGTCTGAGGTGACGGCGTCGTACACGTCGCAGATGGCGGTCATTCGGGCGATCAGGCTGATCTTGTCGCCCTTGAGCTTGTCGGGGTAACCCGTGCCGTCGATCTTTTCGTGGTGGTGCAGGCAGGCGTCGAGCACGGTGGCTTCCACATTGCCGCCTTCCTTGAGCATGTGGTAACCCTCCACCGGGTGGCTTCGCACCACGGTGAACTCATCGTCGGTGAGCTTGCCTGGCTTGTTCAGCACAGACATGGGAATGGCGGCCTTGCCCAGGTCATGCAGCAACCCGGCCATGCCGGCGGTGCGGGTGTGCGCGTCGCTCAAGCCCAATTGCCGGGCCAGTGCCACCATCAGGGCGCAGACGGCTACTGAGTGCATGTAGGTGTAGTCGTCCGCCGTTTTCAGGCGCGCCAGGCTGATCAGCGCACCAGGATTGCGGGACACGGAATTGGAAATCTCCGCCACCAGGCTGGATGCGCTTTCTGCGTCTACCGCGTTGCCCATGCGGGCCTCGCTGAACATCGACACCACGGCCTGCTTGGCCTGGCTGCAAATGGAGGCGGCCCTGCGCAATTCGCCCTGCATGGTGGTGGATGCACGATCATTGGCAGAGGGCAGTGGTTGAGCCGATGGCTCAACCACCATGGGTGGCAGGTCTTCCAGGTGGCTGAAGTCGGTGTCGATGCGGGCGTCCACCTCTTCGCGAGAGAGCGAGGTCGTGCCGGCCGCTACGTCTTTGCCCCGGGAGACATCGATCCAGACCTCACGGATGGCGGTGGCACGGATCAGTGCCAGGTCTTTCGGGTCGGACAGAATGAACTTGGTGCGCCAGAAAGGGTGCTCCATCCAGGAACCACAGAACTCCTGCAGGTACATGCCCAAGGTGAGATGTTTGACATCAATGCGTTTGAGCATGAACCAGACTCAAATGTAAATACACGGTAACAATAGGCGGCCATGTTAGCCTTTTTCACTCACGATGGCTGACACTAACCTTCCCGTTCGCAAAAAATCCACGATGCCTGGGGTAGCGCAAAAGGCGCTGCACAAGCTCGGCCTGGTGCGCGATATTGACCTGGCGTTGCACCTGCCGCTGCGCTATGAAGATGAAACGCGCATCACGTTGCTGCGCAATGCACGCGATGGCGACATGGTGCAGGTCGAAGCCACCGTCACTGCCAGTGAGGTGCAATTGCGCCCGCGCAGGCAGTTGCTCGTGCAGGTAGACGATGGCACCGGAACCTGCGAATTGCGCTTCTTCAGTTTCTACCCCTCGCACCAGAAAACCCTGGCCCTGGGCGCGCGCCTGCGTATCCGGGGGGAAGTCAAAGGCGGCTTCTGGGGACGGCAAATGCTGCATCCGGCTTTCCGGGTGGCCGGTGGAGAACTGCCCGCCGCCTTGACGCCTGTGTACCCGACCACGGCCGGCCTGCCCCAGCCCTACTTGCGGCGGGCGGTGGCGATGGGCCTGCAGCGCGCGGACCTGTCCGATACGCTTCCCCCTGGCGTGGAGTTGCCATTCGCCAAAAATTCAGGTCAAAACGGCCTCCAGGGCTCATGCAGCCTGCGGGAAGCGCTCATTTTTTTGCATCACCCGGCGCCCCATGTGTCTCTGGCCGCACTCGAAGACCGCAGCCACCCCGCCTGGCAGCGCCTGAAGGCCGAGGAATTATTGGCCCAGCAGTTGTCGCAGCAGCAGTCGCGGCGCGCGCGTGACCAGCTTTGTGCCCCGGTCATCCAGCCGGGTAGCGGGGCACCGGGCCTGCCGCCCTTGCACGAGCAATTGCTGGCCGCGCTGCCTTTTGGGTTGACGGCTGCCCAGCAGCGCGTGGGTAAAGAAATCGCGGCTGATCTGGCCCGTACGCGGCCCATGCACCGGCTGCTGCAAGGCGATGTCGGGTCGGGTAAAACCGTGGTGTCGGCCCTGGCTGCCTGCCTGGCCATGGAGGTTGGCTGGCAATGCGCTTTGATGGCGCCGACGGAAATTTTGGCCGAACAGCACTTCGCCAAAATGATCAGCTGGCTCGAACCCTTGTTGGCAGCGCGGGGGCGTTGCGTGGCCTGGTTGGTGGGCGGGCAAAAAAAGAAAGAACGTGCGGCCATGCTGGCAAGGGTGGCGTCCGGCGAGGCCGCGCTGGTGGTGGGCACGCACGCCGTCATCCAGGAGCAGGTGCAGTTCAAGAACCTGGCGCTGGCCATCATCGACGAGCAGCACCGCTTTGGTGTGGCCCAGCGCCTGGCACTGCGTAAAAAACTGGCGGCGCCGGAGGGCTCGGGGTGGAGTGAGCGGCAAGCGGCCGCCGCAGATCGGGATGGGCGGCAAGGCGCGATGCCCCACGCCGAGCTCCCCGCGATGGAGCCGCACATGCTGATGATGAGCGCAACGCCCATTCCGCGCACCCTGGCCATGAGCTATTACGCCGACCTGGATGTCTCGGTGATCGACGAATTGCCCCCGGGGCGCACGCCCATCGTCACGCGGCTGATTGCCGACAGCCGCAAGGACGAGGTCATCGCACGCATTGCCAGCCAGGTGGCGGCGGGGCGGCAGGTGTACTGGGTGTGCCCGCTGATCGAGGAGAGCGAGACACTGGACCTCTCCAATGCCACTGCCACCCATGCCGATCTGAGCGAGGCTTTGCCCGGCACTGTGGTAGGCCTGCTGCACTCGCGCATGCCCAGTGCCGAAAAGAAAGCCGTAATGGCCGAATTCAGCGCAGGGCGCATGGGTGTGCTGGTGAGCACCACGGTGATTGAAGTGGGAGTGGACGTGCCCAATGCCTCGCTCATGGTCATCGAGCATGCCGAGCGCTTTGGCCTGAGCCAGTTGCACCAACTGCGCGGTCGCGTGGGGCGCGGTGCGGCTGCGTCGGCCTGCGTGTTGCTGTATGCCACCAACGACAGTGGCCGTGTGGGGCAAACCGCCAAAGAGCGTCTGCGCGCCATGCAGGAAACCAACGATGGATTCGAGATCGCCCGGCGCGACCTGGACATCCGCGGCCCGGGAGAGTTTTTGGGCGCACGCCAGTCGGGTGATGCCCTCTTGCGCTTTGCCGACCTGGTGACCGATACCCACCTGCTCGAATGGGCGCGGGCGCTTGCGCCGGTAATGTTGGACCGCTACCCCCAGCACGCCGAGCGGCATGTGGCGCGCTGGCTGGGCGGCAAGGCCGACTACCTCAAAGCGTAGAGGTGCCCGGGTGTGCGATGTGGGTGGCCTCCCACGCCTCAATGGGCACCGGCCGACCCAGCAGATAACCCTGGCAGAAATGGCAGCCATGGCTGATGAGAAAGGCGCGCTGTGCCACGGTCTCCACGCCTTCGGCCACGACCTCCAGCCCCAGCGCATCGCTCATCACCAGAATGGCGCGAACAATGGCGCTACTGGTGTTGTCGTTCAGCATGTCGCGGGTGAAGGACTGGTCGATCTTCAGCAGGTCAAAGGGCAAGCGCTTCAGATAGGACAGCGATGAGTAGCCCGTGCCGAAATCGTCCAGCGCGAAGCGCAGCCCCAGGTCGCGCAATTGGTGCATCTTGGTGATGGTGGTTTCGATGTCGCCCAGGATCGCGCTCTCGGTCAGCTCCAATTTCAGGCCGCCGGAGTCAATGCCCGTGCGGTTGAGTGTTTCGTGCACCAGGGCCACAAAGTCGGCCTGGTGAAACTGCTTTGCGCTCACATTGACGGCCAGGGTCAGATGCCGGGTGGTCGGGCTGAGTTGCCATTGGGCCAATTGCTGGCAGGCGGTGTCCAGCACCCACTGGCCCATGGGCAGGATCAGGCCGGTTTCTTCCGCCAGCGGGATGAAGTCGGCGGGAGATATGGCTTTTCCGTCTGCGCCTATCCAGCGAATCAGGGCTTCGGCGCCGACCACGGAGCCTGCCTGATCGACCTGTACCTGGTAGTACAGCTGGAAAGCACGGTGCTCGACAGCATCGCGCAAGCCCATCTCCATGGCCACGCGGGCATCCATGGAGGCCTGCATCGTGTCATCAAAAAACAGCACGCTGCCTCCGCCTTCTTCCTTGGCGCGGTACATCGCTACCTCGGCCTGCTGGAGCAGTACCTCCGGGGGCGCCTTGCTGGCACTGAACAACGTGACACCTGCACTGTTGGCGGCATAGAGTTTCCTGGTAGCGCCTAACTCATAGGGCGCCGCCAGCGTGTTGTGCAACTGCTGTGCCAACTGGTGCGCAGCAGCCATGGCCTGTTCAGCGTCTGCGCCGAGGTTCTGCACGATGGCGGCAAACGTGTTGCTGCCCAGGCGTGCCACCGTATTCTGCGCGCCCATGCAATCCTGTATGCGCCGGGCCATCTCGCACAGCAGCAGGTCGCCTGCGGCATGGCCCCAGGTGTCGTTGATTTGCTTGAAGCGGTCGATGTCGGCCAGTAGCAGCACGCCGTGCTGTGCACTGGCCCCGAGCGCCTGCTTTAACCGGTCTTGCAACAGGGTGCGGTTGGGCAGGCCGGTCAGGGTATCGTAGTAGGCCAGCCGGTGCACCAGTTCCTCAGACTGCTTTTGCTGCGTGATGTCTTCCTTGGTGGCGACGTAGTGGGTCACCTGGCCGCTCGCATCCACGATGGGGGCAATGATGGCCATTTCCACATAGGTGGAGCCGTCTTTGCGGGTGTTGGTGAACTCGCCGCGCCACGGTTTTCCGGACGCCAGTGCCGCCCACATGGCCTTGTACGTCGCTGGGGCGGTTTTGCCACGGTTCAGTATGCGGGGGTTGTGGCCCAGCACTTCATTCCGCGTGAAGCCGCTGTTGCGCACAAAGGCCTCGTTGACGTATTGAATGCGCGCTTGTGTATCGGTAATGATGATGCTCTCAGGGCTCTGCTCCACGGCGGTGGACAGGCGCCGCAAATCCATGTCGCGCTTTTGCAGCTCGTCGGCCATGTGGTTGATGCCTCGCTCCACGGCATGCATTTCACGCACATTGGAGTACTGTGAGATCGGTGTTTCCAGGCGCCCTGAGGCGACGTTGTCGATCGCCGCGGTGATCTTGTGTGTCCAGGCCTCGATCAGGTCATAGACGCAATAGCGTGCCGTCAGCACCGACACCAGGGCAATGCCTGCAAGCAGCGCAATGCGCAGCCAGAACCCCTGGTCAATACCGGCCACCGTGTGGCCCAGAGGGGCGCCGACGGCGAACACCAGGGGCGTGTGTGAAAAACGCGACGACACAATGCCGTACATGCGCCGGTTGCCGTCCGGGCCCACCAGTTCGCTGACGGTTTGGCCGTTTTGCAGCGCAGTCAGAAATCGCTCGGCGACCTCGGGCGGCAGTCGCTGTGCTGGCGCAAGCCCCTCGCTGGGGTGGTGAGACAGCACCGCGCCCGTGCCGCTGAGCAGAAAAGCGTTCCATCCCACGGGTAGTTTGAATTGCGCCACCAGCTTGTCAAACCAGCCGATCTGGATGGAGGTGAACAGGATGGCCTTGAGTTGGCCCTGGGCGTCGTGCACCGGGTAGCCAAAGGTCATGCCGGGTCTGTGTGAAATGCGTCCGACCAGAATTTCACCGGTCGTAATGCCCTGGCCCATGCTGGCATCGCGGAACCATTGGCGATCGCTGACCGTGACCACCGTGCGCAGCGAGATGGCACTGCAGAAAACGGCGCCGTTGGGCAGCACAGCGCCAACGTTGGCGACATCCTCCATGGATTGCATCAAGCGCTGCGCCAGACCAGAGCAGTCTGCGCCATCGAGCGATTGCAGGTTGTCGGCACGGGCCATGATCTGGAAGGTCTGGCGCATGCTGCGCAAGGCTGACTCCTCTGTCATATGAACCGCCGCCAGCATGCGGCCGACTTCATTGTCTAGGGCTGCGATCGCGTCATGGCGCCGTTCCCGGTAGTCCAGGAAAGCCATCAAAAAAACCGGAAGGCAGGCCATGGCAATAATTGCCCACAGGCGCAGATGCAAGGACCTGGTGGTGCGCGGTGTCATGGTTCGTGCATCATAGAGGGATTGATCCTGCACAGCACGGTATTTGGATGTGTGCTGCGCAAGGCACCGGGTGCCCATACTGCTACTCACATGACTCTCACCGAACTCAAATACATCGTTGCCGTGGCACGCGAAAAGCACTTTGGCCGTGCCGCCGATGCCTGTTATGTGTCGCAGCCCACGCTGTCGGTGGCGGTCAAAAAGCTGGAAGAAGAGCTGGACGTCAAGCTGTTTGAGCGCAGCGCCGGAGAGGTCAGTGTGACCCCGCTGGGCGAGGAAATCGTGCGCCAGGCCCAGAGCGTGCTGGAGCAGGCCGCCGCCATCAAGGAGATTGCCAAGCGCGGCAAGGACCCGCTGGCGGGAGCGTTGACGCTGGGCGTGATCTACACCATCGGCCCTTACCTGTTGCCCGATCTGGTGCGCCACGCCATTCGGAATACCCCCCAAATGCCGTTGATGCTGCAGGAGAACTTCACCGTCAAGCTGCTTGAAATGCTGCGCACGGGCGAGATTGACTGCGCCATCCTGGCCGAGCCTTTCCCCGACACGGGGCTGGCCATGGCGCCTTTGTATGACGAGCCCTTTCTGGCCGCTGTTCCCAGCAACCACGCGCTGGCCGCACAGCCCTCGGTGTCGGCGGCGGAACTCAAGAGCGAAAACATGCTGCTGCTGGGCGCTGGCCACTGCTTTCGCGACCATGTGCTGGAGGTGTGCCCCGAGTTTGCGCGCTTTGCCAGCAACGCCGAGGGCATCCGCAAGACCTTCGAGGGCTCGTCGCTGGAGACCATCAAGCACATGGTGGCTGCTGGCATGGGCGTCACCTTGGTGCCGCGCCTGGCGGTGCCGCGCGAGGCGCTCTCGCGCCAGGCCCGGCGGCGCAAAAGCGATGAACCGCATATCCGCTACCTGCCCATCCTGGAGAGCGACGGCAGCGCACCGCCCACGCGCCGTGTGGTGCTGGCCTGGCGGCGCAGCTTTACGCGTTATGAAGCCATCGCCGCGCTGCGCAACGCCATTTATGCCTGTGAGCTGCCGGGAGTTACGCGGCTGTCATGAGCGCGCAATGCACGGTGGTCGCCGTCCTACATCGCACCGCCAAGCCTTGCGTTACAGTGAACCGGTAGCTCCTGTGAGCTTGCAGTTGCGTGTTTTGACCGCATGCGGATGTTCCCAGGTTCGATTGTTTATCCACCCCAGGAGATGACTATGGCCAAAGCCGCCAACACTACCAAAGCTCCCAAATCCAAGGTTCCTGCCATCCATATTGGCATCAGCGACAAGGACCGTGCTGCCATCGCCAGCGGCCTCTCGCATTTGCTGGCGGACACCTACACGCTCTACCTCACTACGCATAACTTCCATTGGAACGTGACGGGGCCGATGTTCAATACGCTGCACCTGATGTTCATGGGCCAGTACACCGAACTGTGGAACGCCGTGGATCCGATTGCCGAGCGCATCCGTTCGTTGGGCCATGTAGCGCCGGGTTCGTATGCCGAGTTCGGCAAACTCGCCAGCGTGCCCGATGCGCCCAGCAAGCCACCCAAGGCCCTGGACATGGTGCGCGTGCTGGTCGAAGGCCATGAAGCCGTGGCGCGCACGGCACGCAGCATCTACCCTGCGGTGCAACGTGCCAGCGATGAACCCACGGCCGACTTGCTGACCCAGCGCCTGACCGTGCATGAACAGACGGCCTGGATGCTGCGCTCCTTGTTGGAAGAGTAAATCTGTTGCGCCTGGCGGCCTGCGCGTGGCCGGCCGGGCACTGCACTACACTGCGGCGGCATCGGTTCGGCCTGCGTGCCAGTAGGCCGGATGAGCCCCAGTCTTTTTTCGTCTGTATGTCTCCCTCGCCGCGCAGCCGCCTGTCCCTGTACCTTGATCTCATCCGCTGGAGCCGCCCCGCAGGGTGGCTGCTGTTGCTGTGGCCCACACTCAGTGCGCTGTGGCTGGCCGCTGGCGGCTTTCCGGGCTGGCACCTGGTGGCGGTGTTTACGCTGGGGACCATCCTGATGCGCAGTGCCGGTTGCTGCGTGAACGACGTGGCCGACCGGGATTTTGACCGGCATGTCAAGCGCACGGCGCAGCGCCCCATCACCAGCGGCGCCGTGTCGGTGCGCGAGGCTCTGGGCGTGGGAGCTGTACTGGCACTGGTGGCGTTTGCGCTGGTGCTGACCACCAATGCGCCGACGGTGGTCTGGTCGCTGCCCGCCCTGGGGGTGACCATTCTTTACCCGTTCACCAAGCGGTTTTTTTCCATGCCCCAGGCCGTGTTGGGCGTGGCTTTCAGCATGGGCATCCCCATGGCCTTTACCGCCGTGCAGGGCCAGGTGTCCTGGCTGGCGCTGTGGCTGGTGCTGGGTAACCTGTTGTGGGTGCTGGCCTACGATACCGAATACGCCATGGTGGACCGCGATGATGACTTGAAGCTGGGCATGCAAACCTCGGCCATCACGCTGGGACGCTTTGATGTGGCTGCCATTGTGGCGTTCTACCTGGGTTTTGTGCTTATTTGGGCTCTGGCCCTTGCACCGTTTGCGCTGGGTGCTCTGTTTTATGTTGCTATTGCCGTGGTGCTGGCGCAGGTAGCCTGGCACTGGACCCTGATTCGGGGGCGTACGCGCGAAGGCTGTTTCAAGGCCTTCCGCGAGAACCACTGGATCGGATTCACCTTCTTTGTGGGCATTGCTGGCAGCTACGCATTGCGTTAAATGCTATTAAATATATAGCTGTCAGCGCTTTAAAATAGGGCGTTAGAGGCTAAATTTACCTAAAGTTTAAGCGCCAAACTCATTGCCCAGCTCGTGGGCGCGTTGCTGCGCTGCCTGCATGGCGCGCACAAAGGCCTCCCCCACGCCGTCCTGTTCCATCGACTGCAGCGCCGCATAGGTGGTGCCGCCCTTGGAGGTGACGCGCTGGCGCAGGACTTGAGGCGACTCGTCCGATTGCCGGGCCAGCTCCGAGGCGCCTACAAAGGTGCCGACCGCCAACTGGTGGGCCTGGGCGGGTGTCAGGCCCATGGCCGTGCCTGCGCGGGCCATGGCCTCCAGAAAGTAAAAAACATAGGCTGGGCCGGAGCCGGACAGAGCAGTGACGGCGTCGAGCTGCTGCTCATCGTTTACCCACAGGAATTCGCCCGTGGTTGCCATGATGGTCTCGACCTGCTGGCGCTGTGCTGCGCTGACGCCAGTGCGGGCATACAGCGCACTCATGCCCTTGCCCACCAGCGCGGGGGTATTGGGCATGGTGCGTACGATGCAGTCGCTGCCCAGCCAGCGGGCAATGCTGTCAGAGCGGATGCCGGCAGCCACGCTCAGGTGCAGGGCATGCTGGGTGTGCTCGCGCGCCTGCGCGGCGGCGTCCTTGAAGGTTTGTGGCTTGACAGCCCAGACCACGATGCCCGCGCGCGCCAGCGCGGGGCCGGCCGTTGCCTGCGCCTGGATGTCGAAGTTTTTTTGCAATGCCACCCGGGCTTCCTCCCACGGTTCAACCACCTCGATCTGGTGGGCGGGGTGGCCCTGGCGGATCAGCCCACCAATGATGGCGCTGGCCATGTTGCCGCCACCGATGAAGGCGATCATGGGCAGGGGGATGGAGGCTGCGGAGGCGGAAGTCTGGCTCATGGTGCGGTGCAGGTGCTGCTGTGGAGCCCGCCATGGTAGCGGCATCGGTGGCATGCGCCACCCATGGGCGCACCTCAGGCCAGCGTGGTCTGGCGCACGGCATGTTCCCAATGGGCCATCAGCTCTTGTGCGCGCGCGGCGCCCAGCGTGGGGACAAAGCGGCGCTCGGCGCGCCACAGCTGCGCGAGTTCTGCGGTGCTGCCATACACCCCGCTTGATAACCCGGCCAGGTAGGCGGCACCCAGCGCGGTGGTTTCGATCACAGCGGGCCGTACCACCGGAATGCCCAGCAAATCCGCCTGGAACTGCATCAGCAGGTCGTTGATGCAGGCGCCGCCATCTACGCGCAACTCGCTCACCGGTGCGCCACCGGCAGCCACGGCGTCGCGGCTCATGGCCAGCAGCAGGGCGGCGCTTTGGTAGGCAATGCTTTCCAGTGCCGCGCGGGCGATGTGGGCAAGGGTGGTGCCGCGTGTCAGGCCGGTGATGGTGCCGCGTGCGTCGGGTTGCCAGTACGGTGCGCCCAGGCCGGTGAAGGCGGGCACCATCATCACGCCACCCGAGTCGGGCACGGAGAGCGCCAGGGGCTCCACCTCGCTGCTGCTGGAGATGGCACGCAGGCCGTCGCGCAGCCACTGCACCACGGCGCCGCCGACGAAGACGCTGCCCTCCAGCGCAAATTCGGGTTGTGTCCCAGGCTGGGCGGCGCTGGTGGTGAGCAGGCCGTTTTGGCTGGTCTGGAACGTGGAACCTGTGTGCATCAGCATGAAGCAACCGGTACCGTAGGTATTTTTTGCCATGCCTGCGGTGAAGCAGGCCTGGCCGAACAGCGCACTTTGCTGGTCACCTGCCACTCCGCCGATGCGAATGGTGTGGCCCAGCAGGTCCGCTGCGGTGTCGCCAAAGTGGGCGCTGGACGGCAGCACCGCGGGCATCAGTGCCTTGGGAATGCGCAGCAGCGCCAGCAGTTCGTCGTCCCACTGGTTGGTGTGCACATTGAGCAGCATGGTGCGCGAGGCGTTGCTCACATCCGTCACGTGCACCTGGCCGTGGGTCAGCTGCCAGATCAGCCAGCTATCGACGGTGCCAAAAGCCAGCTCGCCGCGCTCGGCCGCCTCGCGTGCGCCGGGCACGTTGTCCAGCAGCCACTGCAGTTTGGTGCCTGAAAAATAAGCGTCGATCAACAGTCCGGTCTTGGACTGGATGGTGTCCGCCTTGCCCTGTTCGCGCAACTGCGCACAGGCGGGTTCTGCGCGCCGGTCCTGCCAGACGATGGCGTGGTGCACGGGCCGCCCGGTCTTGCGGTTCCACAGCACGGTGGTTTCGCGCTGGTTGGTGATGCCTACCGCCCGGATGTCGCGGGCGGTGATGCCTGCCTGCTGCAGGGCGGTGCGCGCCGTGGCGAGCTGGGTGCGCCAGATCTCCATCGGATCGTGCTCCACCCAGCCGGGGCGGGGGTAGATCTGAGGAAGTTCGAGTTGCGCCTGGGCCACGATGTGGCCGCGTTCATCGAACACGATGCTGCGTGAACTGGAGGTGCCTTGGTCGAGGGCGAGCAGGTAGGTCATGGTGTGTCAGTGAAAGGGCGCGCTGGAGGAGCCGTGGGATCAGGGTGCGGCAAGCACCAGTTCCACATCGGCGTTTTCCAGCAGAGCGGGGAAGGGCGCAGGCGGCTGCTCGTCGGTAAACAGGCGGTCGATTTGGTCCAGGGTGGCCAGCTGCACCATGGCAGGGCGGTTGAACTTGCTGTGGTCGGCGGCCAGCCAGACCTCGCGGGCGTGTTCCACGATGGTTTGTGCCACTTTCACCTCGCGGTAATCGAAGTCGCGCAGCGAGCCGTCGTCCTCGATGCCCGAGATACCAATGATGGCGATATCCACCCGAAACTGGCGAATGAAGTCCACGGCGGCTTCGCCCACGATGCCCCGGTCGCGCGAGCGCACCACGCCCCCGGTCACGATGACCTCGCAATCGGGGTTGCTGCACAGGATAGCCGCGACGTTGAGGTTATTGGTAATGACGCGCAGGCCCTGGTGCTTGAGCAGCGCCTTGGCAATGGCTTCGGTGGTGGTTCCGATATTGAGGATCAGCGAGCAGTTGTTGGGCACCCGTTGCGCCACCGCCTTGGCAATGCGCGCCTTGCCCTCGGAATTGAGCGTTTCGCGCTGGGTGTGGGCAATGTTCTCTACCGTGGAACCCGGCATGCGCACGCCCCCATGGAACCGGGTGAGCAGCCCGTGCTCGGAAAGACGCTGCACATCGCGCCGCACCGTCTGCAGGGTCACTCCCAGAGTTTCGGCGAGTTCTTCCACCGTGGCCGACTGGCGGGCGCGCACTTCTTCGAGCAGAAGCAGTTGTCTGGGATTGGTGTTCACGCAGATTTTTGGGGAAAGGTGGCGGGTGTTGTTACTGTAAATCGAAAAAAAAGGAACCAATTAAGGGTTAACCTTGATACATTTCGAACAAAAAAGAACAAAAATGAAAAAATACGAAAATCAACATGCTGCGGCAATCCTCCTAACACGCTGAAAAGCTGGGAGCGGCGTGCCGCAGGAAAGGTCAAGCAATGGAGCTGGTTCTGGAGCGCATCAGCAAAAAAGTGGGCGCGCAAACCTGGCTGTACGACATGGATCTGGCCCTGCACAGCAACGCCGTGACGGTGTTGTTGGGGGCTACGCAGGCGGGCAAAACCAGTCTGATGCGCATCATGGCCGGGTTGGATGCGCCCAGCAGCGGGCGGGTGCGGGTGGATGGGAAGGATGTGACGGGCATGCCGGTGCGCCAGCGCAATGTGGCCATGGTCTACCAGCAGTTCATCAACTACCCCTCGCTTACTGTGGCGGACAACATCGCGTCGCCGCTCAAGCTGCGCGGTGAAAAGAACCTGCAGGCGCGCGTACGCGAACTGGCCGAGCGCCTGCACATAGAAATGTTTCTGGACCGCCTGCCCGCCGAGCTTTCAGGCGGACAGCAGCAGCGCGTGGCCTTGGCCCGCGCGCTGGCCAAGGGCGCGCCGCTCATGCTGCTCGATGAACCCCTGGTGAACCTGGACTACAAGCTGCGCGAAGAATTGCGTGAAGAACTCACGCAACTGTTTGCCGCAGGGCAGTCTACCGTGGTGTATGCGACGACCGAACCGGCGGAGGCCCTTTTGCTGGGCGGCTATACGGCCGTGCTCGACGAAGGGCGACTGCTGCAATACGGCCCCACGGCCGATGTGTTCCACGAGCCCTGCTCGCTGCGCGTGGCGCGCGCCTTCAGCGACCCCCCCATCAACCTGGTGGCGGCTGGGTCGGCAGCGAACGGCCTGCGACTGCAAGGCGGTGTGGAGCTGGTGCCGCGCAAGCCCCTGGCAGCGCCTGCCAGCGCAAATCTGACCGTTGGGGTGCGTGCCAGTGCGCTGCGCGTGCAGGCGCGCCCTGGCGATGTGGCAGTGCAGGGTACGGTGGAGCTGGCCGAGATTTCCGGCTCCGATACCTATGTGCACGCGACGACACCGCTGGGCGACCTGGTCGCCCAGATCACGGGGGTGCATTACTTTGATCTCGGGGCCTCGGTCACGCTGTACTTCAGCCCTGCGCAGGTCTATGTGTTTGGCGGCGATGGCGGCCTGCTGCTGGCGCCGCAGCGCACGGGGGGGATTTGACATGGCGCATATCACGCTTGATCTGGCGCATTCGTACAAACCCAACCCCCATCAGGACAGCGACTACGCGCTGCTGCCGCTCAAGATGGAGTTCGAAGACGGTGGCGCTTACGCGCTGCTGGGTCCGTCGGGCTGCGGCAAGACGACCATGCTCAACATCATGTCGGGCCTGCTGGTGCCTTCGCATGGCAAGGTACTGTTCGATGGCAGCGACGTGACGCACAAGAGTCCTCAGCACCGCAACATTGCCCAAGTGTTCCAGTTCCCGGTGATCTACGACACCATGACGGTGGCCGAGAACCTGGCCTTCCCTCTGCGCAACCGCAAGGTGCCGCAAGACCAGATTCGCCAGCGCGTCGGAGTCATTGCCGAGATGCTGGAGATGAGCGGACAGCTGGACCAGCGTGCGGCGGGCCTGTCGGCCGATGCCAAGCAGAAGATCTCGCTGGGCCGGGGGCTGGTGCGCTCGGATGTGGCCGCTGTGCTGTTCGATGAGCCACTCACGGTGATTGACCCGCACCTCAAGTGGCAATTGCGGCGCAAACTCAAGCAGATCCACCATGAGCTCAAGCTCACGTTGATCTATGTGACCCACGACCAGGTCGAGGCGCTGACCTTTGCCGACCAGGTGGTGGTGATGACGCGCGGCCGTGCCGTACAGGTGGGCTCGGCTGATGCATTGTTCGAGCGGCCACAGCATGTGTTTGTCGGGCATTTCATTGGCTCGCCGGGGATGAATTTTCTGCCCGCGCAATTCGACACAGGGCGCTTGCAGGTGGCTGGCCATGCCCTGGAGCTGCCAACGCCGCGCGTGCTGCCTGCGGGTGCGCTGCAGGTGGGCATACGGCCTGAATATCTGTCACTGGCGCAGTCGGGCCAGGTCGGCGCCTTGCCGTGCACCGTGTCGCGTGTGCAGGATATCGGCACCTATTTCATGCTGACCGCACAGGCAGGTGCGCACCAAGTCAAGGCGCGTTTCAACACGGAACAGCGCTTGCCCTCTGCCGGCGATCAGGTCTGGCTGCAGGTGCTGGGTGAACACACTTGCTTCTACCAAAACGAGGAGTTGTTGCCATGAGCGGAACCACCAAACCGGTGAACCAAAAAGCCTGGTTTCTGATTCTTCCGGTGCTGCTATGTGTGGCCTTCTCGGCCATCATTCCTTTAATGACGGTGGTGAACTACTCGGTGCAGGACATCATCTCGCCCGAGCGCCGGGTGTTCGTCGGGGTGGAGTGGTTTGCCTCGGTAATGCGCGATGAGGAATTGCACTCTGCACTGTGGCGGCAAATTACCTTTTCGCTGGCGGTGCTGTTGGTGGAGATTCCGCTGGGTATTTTGCTGGCGTTGTCCATGCCTGCGCAGGGATGGAAGTCTTCTGCCGTGCTGGTGGTGGTGGCGCTGTCGCTGCTGATTCCGTGGAACGTGGTGGGCACGATCTGGCAGATCTATGGGCGTGCCGACATCGGCCTGCTGGGATATACGCTGCAAAAGATCGGCATCGATTACAGCTACACGGGCAATGCCACGCATGCCTGGCTCACGGTGCTGGTGATGGATGTATGGCACTGGACGCCGCTGGTTGCGCTGCTGTGTTTTGCCGGGCTGCGCAGCATTCCCGATGCGTACTACCAGGCCGCCCGGATCGATGGGGCCAGCAAGCTGGCGGTGTTCCGCTACATCCAGCTGCCCAAGATGCGGGGCGTGTTGATGATCGCGGTGCTGCTGCGTTTCATGGACAGTTTCATGATCTACACCGAGCCGTTTGTTCTGACCGGCGGCGGACCGGGCAATGCCACGACCTTCCTGTCGCAGTACCTCACGCAGAAGGCGGTCGGCCAGTTTGATCTGGGGCCGGCGGCAGCCTTCTCGCTGATCTACTTCCTCATCATCCTGCTGATGTGTTTCATCCTCTACAACTGGATGCAGCGCATGGGAACCGCCGACGCACAAGGGGCTGGCCATGAATGAAAAACGTTTCCAGAAGCGCACGCTGTTCCTGATCGCGTACCTGATTTTTGCTGTGTTGCCCATCTACTGGATGATCAACATGAGTTTCAAAACGAACGAGGAAATCCTGTCGCATTTCTCGTTTTGGCCCCAGCACTTCACCTGGGCGAACTACAAAACCATCTTTACGGATCCCTCGTGGTATTCGGGCTACATCAATAGTCTGATCTATGTGGCCATCAACATGGTGATTTCGCTCACTGTGGCCTTGCCTGCGGCCTACGCATTCTCACGCTACCAGTTCCTGGGTGACAAGCATGTGTTTTTCTGGTTGCTGACCAATCGCATGACGCCGCCGGCGGTTTTCCTGCTGCCGTTCTTCCAGCTTTACACCACGGTGGGCCTCATGGATACGCATATCGCGGTGGCATTGGCGCACCTGCTGTTCAACGTGCCTTTGGCGGTGTGGATTCTGGAAGGGTTCATGAGCGGCATCCCGCGCGAGATCGATGAAACCGCCTACATCGACGGCTATTCGTTTCCACGTTTCTTTCTCACCATCTTCCTGCCGCTGATCAAGGCGGGTGTGGGTGTGGCGGCGTTCTTCTGCTTCATGTTCAGCTGGGTGGAGCTGTTGTTGGCGCGCACGCTGACCAGCGTGAATGCCAAACCCATCGTGGCCACCATGACGCGCACGGTCAGCGCATCGGGTATGGACTGGGCCACGCTGGCAGCAGCGGGTGTCCTGACCATCGTTCCGGGCGCCATCGTGATCTGGTTTGTGCGGCATTACATCGCGAAGGGTTTCGCGATGGGCCGTGTGTAACGTTTTCATGGGACAGGCCTTTAGCGCTGTTGTGCCCAATTGAACAAGGGGGATTTCCATGTTTGAGTGGATGGCCTGGACCACGCCGGTGGCTGTTTTCTTTGTCTGCATCGCGCTCATGCTGGTTGGCATGACCGTGTGGGAAATCAAATCTCCCACGGTGCTGCGCAAGGGGTTCCTGCCCATTGAAACCACACGCGGCGACCGGCTCTTCATTGGATTGCTGACCGCGGCTTTCATCAATCTGGCCTGGGTGGGTCTGGGTGAAAACATGGTGCAGTGGTTTTCGTTGGAGGCTGCACCGTCGGTATGGATCAGTTTGGTGTTGTCGATGGCGGCGCTGGCCTTTGTCATGCGCAAAGCCTGACGAGGCGGAGCCCTTTCGCGTCGTTTGAGATTTCGAGAAATCCGGCCCGTTCCTCCCCCGCGGCCGGGATTCATTTGTAAAAGGGGAGGCCCAATGAGGAGACAAGTGATGAAGGTTCAACTGAAGGCAGTCGCATTTGCCGCAGCCGCGCTGGCCCTGGGCCAGGCCGCCTGGGCCGGGGAGGCAGAGGCAAAGAAATGGATTGACAGCGAATTTCAGCCCTCCACGCTGAGCAAGGACCAGCAAGCAACCGAATTGAAGTGGTTCATTGAGGCCGCAAAGAAGTTGCAAAGCAAGGGCGTCAAGGAAATTTCGGTGGTTTCCGAGACCTTGACCACACACGAATACGAGTCCAAGACGCTGGCCAAGGCGTTTGAGGAAATTACCGGTATCAAGGTCAAGCACGACCTGATTCAGGAAGGCGATGTGGTCGAGAAGCTGCAGACCTCCATGCAGTCGGGCAAGTCGATCTATGACGGCTGGATCTCGGACTCGGACCTGATCGGTACGCATTACCGCTACGGCAAGATGATGAACCTGACCGACTACATGGCCGGCACGGGTAAAGAGTTCACCAACCCGGGCCTGGATCTGAAGGATTTCATCGGCACCAAGTTCACCACCGCGCCCGACGGCAAGCTTTACCAGCTGCCCGACCAGCAGTTTGCCAACCTGTACTGGTTCCGCGCCGACCTGTTCGACCGCAAGGACATCAAGGACAAGTTCAAGGCCAAATATGGCTACGATCTGGGCGTGCCGCTCAATTGGAGCGCCTACGAAGACATCGCCGAGTTCTTCACCAACGACGTGAAGCAGATTGACGGCAAGCCCATTTACGGCCACATGGACTACGGCAAGAAGGATCCGTCGCTGGGCTGGCGCTTCACCGATGCCTGGCTGTCGATGGCCGGCACGGCCGACATCGGCACGCCCAACGGTCTGCCGATCGATGAGTGGGGTATCCGCGTGGCCGACGACAAGTGCACGCCCGTGGGTGCTTCGGTCGCGCGCGGCGGCGCCACCAACTCGCCGGCCGCCGTCTACGCGCTCACCAAGTACGTGGACTGGATGAAGAAGTACGCGCCCAAGGAAGCCATGGGCATGACCTTTGGCGAATCCGGCCCCGTGCCGGCGCAGGGCCAGATCGCGCAGCAGATCTTCTGGTACACCGCTTTCACGGCCGACATGGTCAAGCCGGGCCTGCCCGTGGTTAACGCGGATGGCACGCCCAAATGGCGCATGGCACCCGGCCCGAACGGTCCATACTGGAAACCCGGCATGCAAAACGGCTACCAGGACGTGGGCTCGTGGTCGTTCTTCAAGGGACACGACGCCGACAAGACGGCGGCCGCCTGGTTGTACGCTCAGTTCGTTACGGCCAAGACGGTGTCGCTGAAGAAAACCATTGTCGGTCTCACGCCGATCCGCGAGAGCGATATCCAGTCCAAGGCGATGACGGATCTGGCGCCCAAGCTGGGTGGTTTGGTCGAGTTTTACCGCAGTCCAGCACGTGTTGCCTGGTCGCCTACCGGCACCAATGTGCCTGATTACCCCAAGCTGGCGCAGTTGTGGTGGAAGAACGTGGCCCAGGCCGTGACGGGCGAAAAGACCCCGCAAAAAGCCATGGACACCCTGGCGGACGAGATGGATCAGGTGATGGCCCGCCTGGAGCGCGCAGGCATGGAACGGTGCGCCCCAAAGCTCAATCCCAAGAGCGATCCGGCCAAATGGTTGAGCGACCAGCATGCCCCTTGGAAGGCCCTGGCCAACGAAAAGCCCAAGGGTGAAACCATTGCCTACGGCAAGCTGCTGCAGGCATGGAAGGAAGGCAAGGTGCGCTGAGCACCTCGTCTCGCAGGCGATTCCTTGGCCGTGTAGTCGGGGGTTGTCTCCCCCGCTCCTTTGTGGAGTGGGGGCTTTAAATGCATTACCGATTGATACCGATGCGCATGGATGCAATCCCACCATGACCACATACCAGAACCCTTTGCTGACTCCACGCGCCGAACTATTGGATCGTCTTGGAGAGCCACGTATTTACGATCTGGTCGTTATTGGTGGAGGCGCCACGGGTTTGGGTGTGGCGCTGGATGCTGCGGTGCGTGGTTTTAGCGTGGCGCTGCTCGAGTCGCACGATTTTGCCAAGGGAACATCATCGCGGGCCACCAAGCTGGTGCATGGCGGAGTGCGCTATCTGGCGCAAGGGAATATTGCCCTGGTGCGCGAAGCGTTGCATGAGCGCACCACCTTGCTGAATAACGCACCACACCTGGCGCAGCCGCTGGCGTTTGTCATGCCCTCGTACCACTGTTGGGAAGCGCCTTTCTATGGCGTAGGGTTGAAGATGTACGACGCTCTTGCGGGCAAGGCGGGGCTGGGTTCTACAGAGTTTATGGGTGCGAAGCAGACGCTGCAGTGTCTGCCGACCGTGCGCGCGCAGGGACTTAAAGGCGGTGTCAAATATTGGGACGGCCAGTTCGACGACGCACGTCTGGCCTTGGCGCTGGCTCGCACGGCGGCTCGCCAAGGGGCTCTGCTGGTGAATTACTGTGCCGCACGCGAATTGCTGCATGAAAATGGGCGGGTCAATGGTGTGGTGTGTGAAAACACTGAGACCGGAACTCGCCACACTCTGCGCGCACGCTGTGTTGTCAATGCAACAGGCGTCTGGGTGGACGCCCTGCGCCAGCAAGATGGCGAGGCCACGGGCCGCCCCGTCCTTCCAATCGTGGCACCCAGCCAGGGTGTGCATGTGGTGGTGGACCGGGAGTTTCTTGCATCTGATCACGCGCTGATGGTGCCCAAGACGGCAGATGGCCGGGTGCTTTTTGCTGTTCCCTGGCTGGGTAAAGTCATCCTGGGCACCACCGACAGCCCGCGGCACGATCTGGAGCGTGAGCCGGAGCCCTTCCCGGAGGAGATGGAGTTCATCCTCCGGGAGTCAGCCCGGTATCTGCGCAAGGCGCCCACCCCTGATGACATTCGGAGCATCTGGGTGGGATTGCGCCCGTTGGTCAAGCCGCAGGACGATGACGGCAACAATACCAAGAGCCTGAGCCGGGAGCACACTGTGCTGGCGAGCCGCAGTGGGTTGGTCACCGTCACTGGCGGCAAATGGACGACCTACCGGGCCATGGCCGAAGATGTCTTGCAGAAGTGTTTTTCAAATGGCTTGCTCGACTACAAGCCTGCTGGAGTGACTGCCCACTTTCCGCTCGTGGGGTCGCCCAGCACACCTGTGCACCATCGCATGTGCGATGCACAGGGCTGGCATTCGTACGGCGCTGAAGCAGACTTTGTGCGCCAGCTCCCGGGAGCCGAGCGCGATCTGGGAGAGGGTGTCAACGAAGCCATGGTGCGATTTGCGGCAAGATATGAATATGCACGCACAGTGGAAGATGTTCTTGCGCGGAGGTGGCGCGTCCTCTTTCTGAATGCGCGACGGGCCGCGGAAATGGCATCTGATGTGGCAGAAATTTTGCAGCAGGAGACAGGGCATGATCCGCAGCCAGCGGCCTTCGTCTCCTTGGCGGAGCAGTATCTTCGTGTACCCCGCTAACGAGGATCGTCAAAAAGCGCTTGACGAGCCTACGATTTTTTGCAATACTCCAAGGCTTCGCTAAGAAATCAGCGAAATTCTGCCCAGGAAAGCCTTGCAAATGGTTTGCAAGGTGGACGACGGGCCCAAGACTGACTGGCTGCTGGGTGTTTCTCGAGGATCTCGGGATGTACATGGCTTCTGGTGCAAGTTGGGAATAATGAAATGATCCAGACAGAAACTCGGTTAGACGTTGCCGACAACACCGGCGCGAAGTCCGTCCTGTGCATCAAGGTGCTGGGTGGGTCCAAGCGCCGCTATGCCAGCGTGGGCGACATCATCAAGGTGAGCGTCAAAGAAGCTGCGCCTCGTGGTCGTGTCAAGAAGGGCGAAATTTACAGTGCCGTGGTGGTTCGTACCGCCAAGGGTATTCGCCGTGGCGATGGCTCGCTTGTGAAATTCGATGGCAATGCTGCGGTGTTGCTCAATGCAAAGCTGGAGCCCATTGGCACCCGCATCTTCGGACCCGTGACGCGCGAACTGCGCAACGAAAAGTTCATGAAGATCGTGTCCCTGGCTCCTGAAGTTCTCTAAGGACAGTGCGATGAACAAGATTCGCAAGGGCGACGAAATCGTCGTGCTCACAGGGCGCGACAAGGGCAAGCGCGGCACGGTGTCGCTGCGCAAAGATGACTCGTATCTGGTCATCGAGGGCATCAACCTCGTGAAGAAGCACGTCAAGCCGAACCCCATGAAGGGTACGACGGGCGGCATCGTCGAGAAGGCCATGCCGATTCACCAGTCCAATGTGGCGATCTACAACGCTGCGACGGGCAAGGCTGACCGTGTCGGCATCAAGGTGCAGGCGGACGGCTCGCGTGTCCGCACATACAAATCCAGCGGCGCTGAAATCAAGACGGCCTAAGGGGTAAAAAATGGCACGACTCCAACAACACTACCGCGAAAAAGTCGCACCTGAACTCATGAAGCAGTTTGGGTACACGTCGCCCATGCAGGTTCCGCGTCTTAGCAAAATCACCCTCAACATGGGTGTGAGTGAGGCTGTGGCCGACAAGAAGGTCATGGATCACGCTGTCTCCGATCTGTCCAAGATTGCAGGGCAAAAGCCTGTGGTCACCAAGGCCAAGAAGGCTATTGCGGGTTTCAAGATTCGCGAAGAGCAGGCCATTGGCTGCATGGTGACGCTGCGTGGCGTTCAGATGTACGAGTTTCTCGATCGCTTTGTTACTGTGGCTCTGCCGCGTGTACGGGACTTCCGGGGTATCTCCGGTCGCTCTTTTGATGGCCGTGGCAACTACAACATCGGCGTCAAGGAGCAGATCATTTTTCCTGAAATCGAGTACGACAAGGTTGACGCGCTGCGTGGCCTGAATATCAGCATCACCACGACGGCAACAACCGATGAAGAGTGCAAGGCACTGCTCACGGGTTTCCGTTTTCCGTTCAAGAACTGAGGCGGCGTATGGCTAAAGTAGCATTGATCCAGCGCGAACTCAAGCGCGAAAAACTGGCAGCCAAATATGCAGCAAAGTATGCTGAACTCAAGGCTGTCGCAACCGACGTCAAGCGCAGTGATGAAGAGCGTGAAGCAGCCCGTTTGGGTCTGCAGAAGCTGCCGCGCAACGCCAACCCCACGCGCCAGCGCAACCGCTGTGCAATCACGGGTCGTCCCCGTGGTACCTTCCGTCAGTTCGGTCTGGCCCGCGCCAAGATTCGCGAGCTGGCCTTCGCTGGCGACATCCCGGGTGTCACCAAGGCCAGCTGGTAAGCAGGCAGGAGAGATACAACATGAGCATGAGTGATCCTATCGCTGACTTGCTGACCCGCATCCGCAATGCCCAAATGGTTTCCAAGGCTACCGTGATGGTGCCGTCTTCCAAGGTGAAGACCGCTATCGTTCAGGTGCTGAAGGACGAAGGGTACATTGACGGATTCCAGGTCAAAACCGACGGTGGCAAGTCTGAAATTGAAATAGCCCTGAAGTACCACGCTGGACGCCCGGTTATCGAGCGTATCGAGCGCGTGAGCCGCCCTGGCTTGCGTGTGTACAAGGGTCGTGATTCCATTCCACAAGTCATGAACGGCCTGGGTGTGGCAATTGTCACCACCCCCAAGGGTGTCATGACCGATCGCAAAGCGCGCGCTACCGGAGTCGGTGGTGAAGTGCTCTGCTATGTGGCCTAAGCGCGGCATTGAGGAGAAACTGAAATGTCTCGAGTAGGAAAAATGCCTGTGACCATCCCCGCTGGCGTGGATGTGTCAGTTAAAGATGACCAGATCTCTGTCAAGGGCTCTGGTGGCGCGTTGTCATTGGCGCAAAACATGCTGGTCAAAGTGTCCAGCAATGAGGGCAAGCTGAGCTTTGTTCCAGCCAATGATTCGCGTGAAGCCAATGCCATGAGCGGCACCATTCGCCAGTTGGTTAACAACATGGTCGTGGGTGTCAGCAAGGGTTTTGAAAAGAAACTCAACCTGGTCGGCGTGGGCTACAAGGCTTCGGCCTCCGGTTCCAAGCTGAATCTGGCCGTGGGTTATTCACACCCTGTCAATTTTGAAATGCCTGCTGGCATCACTGTCGCAACGCCAACGCCCACGGAAGTGGTTGTCAAGGGTGCGGACCGTCAGCGCGTAGGTCAGATTGCTGCAGAGATCCGTGCGGTTCGTCCGCCCGAGCCTTACAAGGGCAAGGGAATCCGTTATGCGGACGAAAAGATCACGATCAAAGAGACCAAGAAGAAATAAGGAGCTGCAACATGTTGACCAAGAAAGAGCAGCGTCTTCGTCGGGCCCGTCAGACACGCATCCGCATTGCACAGCAAGGCGTGGCGCGACTGACTGTAAACCGTACGAATCTCCATATCTATGCAGCCGTGATTTCCGGCGATGGCAGCAAAGTGCTGGCCAGCGCATCCACCGCAGAAGCCGATGTGCGTGCAGCACTGGGCGGATCTGGCAAGGGTGGCAACGCAGCGGCAGCACAGGTTATCGGCAAGCGTATTGCCGAAAAAGCCAAGCAGGCAGGCGTGGAGAAGGTTGCATTTGATCGTGCAGGTTTTGCCTATCACGGCCGCGTCAAGGCTCTTGCCGACGCCGCACGTGAAGCGGGTCTGCAGTTCTAAGCGGAACGGAATACAAAATGGCTAAATTTCAACCCCGAGTGCAAGACGAAGGCCGCGACGACGGCATGCGCGAAAAGATGATTGCGGTCAACCGCGTCACCAAAGTCGTGAAGGGCGGTCGTATTCTCGGTTTTGCTGCCCTGACCGTTGTTGGTGATGGCGATGGCCGCGTGGGCATGGGCAAAGGAAAATCCAAGGAAGTGCCAGCTGCAGTGCAGAAGGCAATGGAAGAGGCTCGCCGCAATATGGTGAAGGTGTCGCTGAAGAACGGCACAATTCACCATCAGGTAACGGGTCACCACGGTGCGGCCCACGTCATGATGGCGCCGGCTCCCAAGGGGACTGGCATTATTGCTGGCGGCCCAATGCGCGCCGTGTTCGAAGTCATGGGAATGACGGATATCGTGGCCAAGAGCCATGGTTCATCGAATCCCTACAACATGGTCCGTGCCACATTTGACGCGCTCACCAATTCCACCACACCGGCGGAAGTGGCATCCAAGCGCGGCAAGACGGTCGAAGACCTCTTCGTCTGACAGGAGCCTGGACAATGTCTACACAACAAACCGTGAAGATTCAGCTGGTACGCAGCCCGATTGGGACCAAGGTCACCCATCGTGCAACCGTACGTGGCCTCGGGCTGCGCAAGCTGAACAGTGTCAGCGAATTGCAGGATACGCCTGCAGTGCGCGGCATGATCAACAAGATCAGTTATCTGGTCAAAGTCCTCTGAGAGGTAAATGATGGAACTTAATAACATCAAGCCAGCAGAAGGTTCAAAGCACGCCAAGCGTCGCGTCGGTCGGGGCATTGGCTCTGGTTTGGGCAAGACGGCTGGTCGCGGCCACAAAGGGCAAAAGTCGCGCTCTGGTGGCTACCACAAGGTTGGCTTTGAAGGTGGTCAGATGCCGCTGCAGCGCCGCCTTCCAAAGCGTGGCTTCAAGTCGCAGACTCTGAAGTTCAATGCAGAAGTTACGCTCACGGCGCTGACCCAGCTTGGTCTGGCGGAGATCGACATGCTCGCTCTCAAGCAGGCTGGTCTGGTCGGACAAAACGCCAAGGTCGTGAAAGTGATCAACACCGGAGCCATTGGTTCGGCGGTGAAGCTTACCGGCATCGGTGCAACGGCAGGTGCCAAGGCTGCGATTGAAGCAGCTGGCGGCTCTATCGCCTGACTCGGCATTAAGGAAAGCTTCTGTGGCAACTAGCGCTGCACAAATAGCAAAAACCGGCAAGTACGGCGATTTGCGTCGCCGACTGGTATTTTTGCTGATGGCGCTGGTCGTATACCGTATCGGGGCGCATATCCCCGTTCCTGGTATCGATCCGGCCCAACTCAAGCAACTTTTCAGTGGCCAACAAGGCATATTGAACTTGTTCAATATGTTTTCAGGCGGGGCGCTTTCGCGTTTTACCGTGTTTGCATTGGGAATCATGCCGTACATCTCGGCATCGATCATCATGCAGCTCATGACCTACGCGGTGCCCACATTTGAACAGCTAAAAAAAGAGGGTGAGGCAGGGCGTCGAAAGATCACCCAGTACACCCGCTATGGAACCTTGGGGCTGGCAATCTTCCAGTCATTAGGGATTGCCGTGGCGCTGGAAAGTTCTGCAGGTTTGGTGCTTGTGCCTGGGTTTGGTTTTCGCATGACGGCCGTGGTAAGCCTTACGGCAGGAACAATATTCCTGATGTGGCTCGGCGAGCAGATTACTGAGCGCGGCTTGGGTAACGGTATATCGATCCTGATTTTCGCAGGTATCGCAGCCGGTTTGCCTAGCTCTATCGGTGGACTGTTGGAGTTGGTTCGTACAGGTGCCATGAGCATCATTGCCGCCATCTTCATCGTACTGGTGGTTGGGCTGGTGACCTACTTCGTGGTTTACGTCGAGCGTGGGCAGCGGAAAATTCTTGTTAACTACGCCAGGCGGCAGGTAGGCAACAAGGTCTATGGCGGTCAGTCATCTCATCTTCCTTTGAAGCTGAATATGGCAGGTGTGATTCCTCCGATCTTCGCATCGTCCATCATTCTTCTTCCAGCGACGGTGGTGAACTGGTTCAGCGCAGGCGAGTCGATGCGTTGGCTGAAAGATATATCAGGAGCACTCACGCCAGGGCAACCTATTTACGTGATGTTCTATGCAACGGCCATCATCTTCTTCTGTTTTTTCTATACGGCACTTGTGTTCAATAGCCGTGAAACCGCAGACAATCTGAAGAAAAGTGGTGCGTTCATACCTGGCATTCGGCCAGGTGAACAGACTGCGCGCTACATTGATAAAATTCTGCTGCGTCTCACGTTGATTGGTGCGATCTACATCACGTTCGTGTGCTTGCTGCCTGAGTTTTTGATCATTAAATACAACGTGCCTTTCTATTTTGGTGGCACCTCGTTGCTGATCATTGTGGTGGTGACTATGGACTTCATGGCACAGGTGCAAAATTATCTGATGTCTCAGCAGTATGACTCGCTGCTCAAGAAGGCGAATTTCAAGTCGGGAGCAGGTGCTTGACGGCGTTTGCCACCAAGTTATTTGCATATTTATGGCGCGCTGCGGTCAAAAGCTGGCGTGATTTAAAAGATGTATGCCTTGTGCTATGCACAGGCTTACAAGGTGTTTCAGGCATGCAGCCGGAGCGCTATCTGGTTTTAGGAGTATGAAATGAGAGTCTCGGCTTCGGTCAAGAAAATCTGTCGTAACTGCAAGATCATCCGCCGCAAAGGTGTGGTGCGTGTGATCTGTACTGACCAGCGCCACAAGCAGCGCCAGGGTTGAACAGGAAAGCATTAGAGGACGCACATGGCACGTATCGCTGGTATCAATATTCCGCCGCACAAGCATGCAGAGATTGGCTTAACTGCTATTTTCGGCATTGGTCGCACACGCGCTCGCAAAATTTGCGAAGCATGCGACATCGCTTATTCCAAAAAGATCAAAGATCTATCGGACGGTGATCTGGAAAAAATTCGCGACCAGATTGCGCAGTTCACCATTGAGGGTGACCTTCGCCGCGAAACCACGATGAACATCAAGCGTTTGATGGACATTGGTTGCTACCGGGGTTTCCGCCATCGCCGCGGACTGCCCATGCGCGGTCAGCGCACGCGCACAAACGCACGCACTCGCAAGGGTCCGCGCAAGGGTGCCGCTGCACTGAAAAAATAAAGAGATTGAAAGATCAATATGGCCAAGTCTCCTGCCAATAACGCCTCACAGCGTGTACGCAAAAAAGTTCGCAAGAACGTTTCGGATGGTGTTGCCCACGTGCATGCATCGTTCAATAACACCATCATCACAATTACCGATCGCCAGGGCAACGCACTGTCGTGGGCATCGTCAGGTGGTCAAGGGTTCAAGGGTTCGCGCAAATCAACGCCTTTCGCCGCCCAGGTAGCTTCAGAAACGGCGGGTCGTGCAGCTATTGAGCAAGGTATTAAAAACCTGGATGTGGAAATCAAGGGCCCTGGCCCTGGACGTGAATCTTCGGTACGCGCCCTTGGTGCCCTAGGTATCCGCATCACGTCGATTTCTGATGTGACCCCGGTACCCCACAACGGCTGCCGCCCGCAAAAACGCCGTCGCATTTAATTGATTTAACAAGCCCACCGCCGTCTGCGCCGGTTTAGCCGCTGCAGACGGCTCCCGCAATGGTTTGCGGAAGATGACATAGAAGGATATTCAAGTGGCACGCTATCTCGGCCCCAAGGCCAAACTCTCTCGCCGTGAAGGCACCGACCTGTTCCTCAAGAGCGCACGCCGCTCGATTGCGGACAAGTCGAAGTTTGATTCCAAACCCGGCCAGCATGGTCGCACCTCGGGTCAGCGCACGTCTGACTATGGCCTCCAACTGCGCGAAAAGCAGAAGGTCAAGCGCATGTACGGCATCCTGGAAAAGCAATTCCGCCGTTATTTCGAGGCCGCTGACCGTCGCAAGGGCAACACGGGTGCCAACCTGTTGTCGTTGTTGGAGTGCCGCCTGGACAACGTGGTGTATCGCATGGGCTTTGGCTCTACGCGCGCAGAAGCTCGTCAGCTTGTGTCCCACAAGGCAATGACTGTCAATGGGCAGTCTGTCAATATCCCTTCGTACCTGGTCAAGGCTGGTGACGTGGTGGCTGTGCGCGAAAAATCCAAGAATCAAGGCCGTATTGCTGAGGCGCTACAGCTCGCACAGCAAGTCGGTATGCCTGCTTGGGTTGAGGTCGATGCTGCCAAGGCAGAAGGAGTCTTCAAGAAGGTTCCTGATCGGGACGAATTTGGTGCAGATATCAACGAATCCTTGATTGTTGAGCTGTACTCGCGCTAAGCACTGAGCGCAATCACCGTAGAAAATCGTTCCTACACCGCAAGGCATTGCGGTGTAGGCGCTTCACCAGCCTTACCGGTGTAACGAGCTGGGGGTATTGAGAGGAAGTCTGCATGCAAACAAATTTGCTGAAACCCAAGGCTATCAATGTAGAGCAGCTAGGCCACAACCGGGCCAAAGTCGCACTGGAGCCGTTCGAGCGCGGATATGGGCACACGTTGGGCAATGCCATTCGGCGCGTTCTGCTCTCGTCCATGGTGGGTTATGCAGCGACAGAAGTGACGATCGCAGGCGTGCTCCACGAGTATTCCTCGATTGATGGTGTTCAGGAAGATGTGGTCAACATCTTGTTGAATCTCAAAGGCGTTGTGTTCAAGCTGCATAACCGTGACGAAGTCACGCTCAGCCTTCGAAAAGACGGCGATGGCGTCGTAACTGCACGCGATATCCAGACACCCCACGACGTGGAGATCGTGAACCCGGATCATGTGATCGCCCACTTGTCGCAAGGCGGCAAATTGGATATGCAGATCAAGGTCGAGAAGGGCCGTGGCTACGTCCCGGGCAATCAACGCCGATTCTCGGATGAAACATCCAAGTCGATTGGACGGATCGTTCTCGACGCTTCGTTCTCCCCAGTCAAGCGGGTCAGCTACACGGTTGAAAGCGCTCGTGTCGAGCAGCGGACCGACTTGGATAAGCTGGTCGTTGAGATTGAAACCAATGGCGCGATCACTGCAGAAGATGCGGTTCGCGCGTCGGCAAAGATTTTGGTTGAACAATTGGCAGTTTTTGCGCAGCTCGAAGGCGGAGATATGCCCGTCTTCCCCGAGCCGGGCAGCCAGCGCGGCAATGCCACGTTTGATCCGATTCTGTTGCGTCCCGTCGATGAACTTGAACTTACCGTGCGTTCGGCCAATTGCTTGAAGGCTGAAAACATTTACTACATTGGCGATCTCATTCAGCGTACTGAGAATGAACTCCTGAAGACCCCGAACTTGGGTCGTAAGTCGCTCAACGAAATCAAGGAAGTGCTCGCATCGCGCGGCCTGACCTTAGGAATGAAGCTTGAAAACTGGCCGCCAGCCGGTTTGGACAAGCGGTAAGCTATAATTTTGGTCCCCATAAGGGGAGTGCCTTGGGCAGTACCTGATACGGCTGCCCGATTTAACGATATATAAGGAAAGCACCATGCGCCACGGTCACGGACTCCGCAAACTCAACCGCACCACCTCGCACCGCCTTGCGATGTTGCAAAACATGATGAATTCGCTGCTGCAACACGAAGCCATCAAAACCACAGTGCCAAAAGCCAAAGAACTGCGTCGTGTGGTCGAGCCCATGATCACTTTGGCCAAGGTGGACACTGTTGCTAACCGGCGTTTGGCGTTTGACCGTCTGCGCGACCGTGACATGGTTACCAAGTTGTTCAATGACCTGGGTCCCCGCTTCAATGCGCGTCCCGGTGGTTACACCCGTATTCTGAAGATGGGTTACCGCGTTGGCGACAATGCACCAATGGCCTTGGTTGAACTGGTGGATCGTGCTGATGCAAATAATTCTAGCGAGAGCTCTGAAAAGTAAGCTATAATATACTTCTTACCGCGCGATGGAGCAGTCTGGTAGCTCGTTGGGCTCATAACCCAAAGGTCGGAGGTTCAAATCCTTCTCGCGCAACCAATATGCAAGCGGTCTCCGCTGTCAGTAAACGCCCACTTTTTAGTGGGCGTTTTTGTTTTTGCCCATCGATATCTTGTGAGGTCGGCAAGTGGCCAATGGGCCTCAGCCCTGGCGCCAATGGCGTGCTGGGAAGGAATTTCGTGAACTATCAATCATCTGTTTCGATCGATGGTTCACCTGCGCGCTGCAGCCTCAATGCACTGTCGTACAGAGCATTGCGTGGTGAACCGGTAATGGTCGCGGCGAGGCGCACCGCAGACTTCAAAGGCAATTCTTGCAAAAGCAGTTGAAGAATGCGCAGACTGTCTCTTGTATCCGTGATCGCAGCAACCGGATGCACAAGTACGACGAATTCGCCGCGCGATCGATGGGGATCTGCTTGCAGCCAAGACGCAAGAGCGTGGGCCGGCAGTGTGGTGATTTCCTCAAACTGCTTGGTCAGCTCGCGTGCCAACGTGACTGGACGATGGCCCAGGGCTGACAAGGCGTGTGCCAGTTCTTGAATGCGGTGCGGCGCTTCCAGCAGCACGATGCCGCGGGGTTCCTGCTGCAGGCGCTGCACACGCATGTTGCGCTCAGCTGCCTTGGTTGGCAAGAATCCTGAAAATACAAAACCGTCGCTCCCACTGGCAATCATTCCGGCCACGCTAATGGCCGTCGTGATGCTGCTCGCGCCAGGCAGACCCATCACGCGCAGTTCTGCCGCACGCACCGCAGCAACCAGGCGTGCCCCAGGATCGCTAACGCCTGGGGTGCCCGCGTCGCTAACGTAAGCCACCCGCTCGCCTTGCTGCAATCGGGCAATTACTGCCTGTGCAGACTCAGCTTCATTGTGCTGGTGCACGGCAAGCAGTTGGCTTCGTTCCTTGTCGATGCCATAGATTCTCAGCATGCCTTGGGTGTGGCGCGTGTCCTCACAAGCCAAGGTATCCGCCAACTGCAGCACGTGCAGCGCGCGAAGCGTGATGTCTGCAAGATTGCCGATGGGGGTGGCAACCACATACAAGGTCGCTTGAGGATAATGCTGGTCTGCGGCCGCTTCGCGGGCGGCACCCAAGGCTGATGCGAAAGATGCGCTCAATGGATTTCCTTGACAAGATATTTACCGGCAAGACGACCACACGCGCGAAAGGCAATGCTGCGGAGGATCTTGCATGGACCCATTTGCAGGCTGCCGGTCTGCGACTGCTTGCGCGCAATTATCGAACGCCAGGACGTGGTGGCGGAGAAATCGACGTGATTGTGCAGGAGCCCGACGGAACTGTGGTGTTTGTCGAGGTGCGCAGGCGTTCCAGCCGCGCATTCGGTGGCGCCGGGGCCAGTATTTCATCGTTGAAGCAGCGGCGCATCATCTTCGCTGCGCGTCATTTTCTGCTGCGATGGGGCGCACCGCCCCCGTGCCGTTTCGATGTGGTTCTGGTGGAGGGCGAAGTCGAATGGATCAAGGCAGCTTTTGATGCGCCTTGAGTGAATAGGCGAAGAAGACAAGGTACCGATTGCTACAAAATTCATAACACCGAGGGGTATCATCATCGGTCTGAAACCAGTCCAATATCGCAACGGCCCATGCTTGAGCAACGTATACAGGAGCACTTCATCGAGAGTGCCGATTTGAAATACCAGTCTGCCCAGATCCTGGCGCGCCCCATCTCTGATGCCGTGCAGGCGCTGCTTGCGAGCATTACCAGTGGGGGGAAAATTCTTGCCTGCGGCAGTGGTGCATCGGCTGCGCATGCACAGCAGTTTGCGACCTGCTGCGTGGCTGGGTTCGAGCGCGAGCGTCCTGAATTCGCTGCGATTGCGTTGTGTGCAGATGGTGCGCTGCTGACCGTGAATGCGGGTGGCACGGACGAACCCCAGCAGTTTGCCCGCCAAGTGCGCGCATTAGGTCAAGCAGGAGACTTGCTACTGGTCGTGAGTACGACTGCGGCAGATGCAAGCGTGCTGTCCGCCGTGCATGCGGCACACGAGCGAGAGATGACAGTGGTTGCGCTGACGGGCCGTACAGGTGGGAATTTGGCGACAGCAGTGCGGGAGACCGATGTGCTGATTTGTGTTCCGCACGATCGTGCAGCGCGTGTGCGCGAAGTGCACACCCTGGTGATCAACTGTCTCTGCGATGGCATGGACGCCCAATTGTTTGGTGAACAGGAGATTTCGTGATGACAAATCGTATGAATCGCGCCTTGTGTGCGGTAATGGCTGCAACCGCATTGACTGCGGGTATGGCAGGTTGCGCGACGCCCGTGGTGCTGGGCGGTGCGGCTCTTGGCGGCATGATGGCGATCGACCGCCGGACTGCGGGAACCCAGATCGAGGACGAAACCATCGAGCTGCGCTCGTCCAATCGCATTCATGGTGCTTATGGCGACAAAGTGCACGTCAATGTGACCAGCTACAACCGCCAGGTGCTTGTAACGGGAGAGGTCGGCACGGCCGAAGCACGGCAGGAGATTGAGAAGATCGTCAGCGGCGTGGAAAATGTTCGCTCCGTGGTGAATGAGTTGGCGGTCATGCCCAGTACTTCGCTGGGGCAACGTTCGAATGACACATTCATCACTGGCAAGATGCGCGCCAGTTTGGTCGATGCCAAGGATCTATCGGCCAGCAGTTTCAAGGTAGTAACGGAGCGCAACGTGGTCTACCTCATGGGGTTGGTCACGCAGCGCGAGGCCGCTCGCGCCACATCCATTGCCCGCGGTGTCACTGGCGTCAGCAAAGTTGTCCGGGTTTTTGAATACTTGAGTGACGCGGACCTGGCGCGCATGACGGCGTCCAAGCCAGCGCCAGTGACCCAGGACAATGGCGAGGGCAGCGCAGCACCTCGCAGCGCACCCTGAAAGGGGCAGCCAGGAGAAGGGACCGCTGATCTTCAGCCGAGGCGCTTGATCAAGCTGGACGTATCCCAGCGGTGCCCGCCCAGCTGCTGCACGTCACCATAGAACTGGTCCACCAGGGCCGTCACAGGCAAACGCGCACCATTGCGGTGGGCCTCGGCAAGCACCAGGCCTAAATCCTTGCGCATCCAGTCCACGGCAAAGCCAAAGTCAAACTTCCCCGCAACCATCGTCTTGCCGCGGTTGTCGAGCTGCCAGCTTTGTGCCGCGCCTTTGCCAATCACGTCCAGGACCAGGTTCATATCCAGCCCGGCGCGCTGGCCAAAGGCGACGGCCTCCGAGAGCCCCTGCACCAGCCCGGCAATGCAGATCTGGTTCACCATCTTGGTCAGCTGACCTGCACCAGACTCGCCCATGCGGGTGAAGGCGCGGGAGAACGCCATCCCTACGGATTGCACCCTCTCGAATGCTGCCGCATCGCCACCGCACATCACGGTGAGCAGGCCGTTCTGCGCGCCTGCTTGGCCGCCGGAGACCGGTGCATCTATGAAATGCAGACCCAGGGTGCGGGCCGCACCATACAGCTCGCGTGCCACCTGCGCCGATGCGGTCGTGTGGTCCACAAAAACGGCGCCGGGCTCCATGCCGGCAAAGGCACCATCGGCACCCAGTACCACGGAGCGCAGGTCGTCGTCGTTTCCCACGCAGCAAAACACAATTTCAGCATCCTTAGCGGCCAGGCGTGGCGAAGGCGCGTGCCGCGGAGCGTTGGTGTGGGCATATTCAGTGCACCACGCGACTGCTTTGGATTCAGTGCGGTTGTATACCGTCACTTGGTGGCCGGCCAGGGCCAGATGTGCGGCCATGGGATAGCCCATCACACCAAGTCCTAGAAAGGCGATCTTGCGAGAAGCGAGGGGTTCGTACGTACGGGCATTGGTGCTGGCCATGGCGTTCAATCCTTGAATGAAAAAAGCCCGCGGCGTGCGCGGGCCGGGAGGCGCGCAGTCGGTGCGCGTTTAGACGATCACGAAATGCTCCGTACCCGAAGCGAGGTCGGTCGACTTGGCGCGCTGGCTGCTGAGCTTGATCTGCAGGCGCAGGTCGTTGAGCGAGTCGGCATTGCGCAAGGCGTCTTCGTAGGTGATGACATTGGCTTCGAACAGATCGAAAAGAGCCTGGTCAAAGGTCTGCATGCCCAGGTTGCGGCTCTTTTTCATGATCTCCTTGATCTCTGCCACGTCGCCCTTGAAGATCAGGTCGGAAATGAGCGGAGTGTTCAGCATGATCTCGACAGCCGCTGCACGGCCCTTACCGTCTTGCTTCGGGATCAGGCGCTGCGAAACCAGGGCGCGCAGGTTGAGTGAGAGATCCATCAGCAGCTGCGCACGGCGCTCTTCCGGGAAGAAGTTGATGATGCGGTCGAGCGCCTGGTTGGCACTGTTGGCATGCAGCGTCGCCAAGCAAAGGTGGCCGGTTTCCGAGAACGCGATCGCGTGTTCCATGGTTTCCCTATCGCGGATTTCGCCCATCAGGATCACGTCGGGCGCCTGGCGCAGTGTGTTCTTGAGGGCGGCTTCCCAGCTGTCGGTGTCCAGACCCACTTCGCGCTGCGTCACCACGCAGTTTTTGTGCGGGTGGACGAACTCGACCGGATCTTCGACCGTGATGATATGGCCGAAAGAGTGTTCGTTGCGCCAGTCCACCATGGCGGCCAGCGTGGTCGACTTGCCCGAGCCTGTGGCACCCACCAGGATGCACAAGCCGCGCTTGGTCATCGTGACTTCCTTGAGTACCTGCGGCACGCCCAAGCCGTCGATGGTTGGCAGGGTCAGCGGGATCACGCGCATCACCATGCCCACGCGGCCTTGCTGGATGAAGGCGTTCACACGGAAGCGGCCGATGCCCGACGGTGAGATGGCGAAATTGCACTCCTTGGTGCGTTCGAAATCAGCGGCCTGCTTGTCGCTCATGATGGAGCGGGCCAGCGTCAGGGTGTGGTTGGGGGACAGCGGCTGTGGCGATACCTTGGCAATGGCTCCATCGACCTTGATGGCCGGTGGAAATTCGGCCGTGATGAACAAGTCACTGCCATTGCGACTGACCAGCAGCTTGAGCAGATCGTTGATGAATTTACTGGCCTGATCGCGTTCCATTTCAAATCCTCCCGCACTTGGCGTCTGCGCGCTGGTGCATCATTTCTGGTTTTCGCTCAAACGTGCGCTGACCACCCGCAGGCGCAGTGAGAGCTTGCGTGCCAGCAAAGCCACCAGGCTGGCGGCAAGCTGCGGATCTTTGTCCATCATGTCGTCCATGGCGTCGGCACTGAGTACGGCAATCTCGCAATCGGTCAGTGTGGTGCAGGCCGAAAAGCGGATGCCGCTGTCCAGCAGCGACATCTCGCCCAGGATGTCCCCGGGGCGGGTTTCTGCCAGTCGCAATTGCTCTCCCCACGGTTGCACACGGTCCACGGCAATGGTGCCGGTCAACAGCACGATCATGAAGTTGCCGTATTCGTCCTGGCGAATCACATCGCGGTTGGGCGGTACCTGGGCGAACTCGAAGAAACGCTCCATGCGCTTGACAGCATCCTGGTCCAAATGGGCCATGTACTTGTCTTTCGCCCACAGCGCCTGCAGCAGTTTGCCCCCTCGGCTGACCGGCATGCGCTTGGCACCTACCTCCACCGCTCGCGCTTCCCAGGGCACCAGCATGGTTGACTCCACGCCCTGGTTGGCAAAGGCGGTCGAAAAGAAGACGGAGTCCTGGTGGTCCTGCGGCTTGTTGTTGCGCGTCGTCATACGCAAAAGACCAAGAATGCCTTTCATGGGGTGCTCCAGTGGGCCGCCAGTAGGCGGCCGGTGTCAGACGGTTGAAATGAAAATCAACCTGGGAAGTTGTCGGGGATCTTGGCCTTGCTGCGGGCCTCGGCGGGGCTGATGATGTTGCGCCGCACCAGATCGGTCAGGTTCTGGTCCAGTGTCTGCATGCCGACACTGTTGCTGGTCTGGATGGTGGAATACATCTGCGCCACCTTGGCCTCGCGGATCAGGTTGCGGATGGCGCTCGTGCCCAGCATGATCTCGTGCGCGGCCACGCGGCCAGAGCCGTCTTTGAGCTTGCAAAGGGTTTGCGAGATCACGGCCTGCAGAGACTCGGACAGCATGGAGCGGACCATTTCTTTTTCTTCGGCCGGAAACACATCGATGATCCGGTCGATGGTCTTGGCTGCGCTGGAGGTGTGCAGCGTGCCGAACACCAGGTGGCCGGTTTCTGCTGCGGTCATGGCCAGGCGAATCGTTTCCAGATC
This sequence comes from Simplicispira sp. 125, assembly GCF_003096555.1. Classification (NCBI taxonomy): domain Bacteria; kingdom Pseudomonadati; phylum Pseudomonadota; class Betaproteobacteria; order Burkholderiales; family Comamonadaceae; genus Simplicispira; species Simplicispira sp. 125. The sequence continues at coordinate 3,577,224 of NZ_QEKM01000001.1, forward strand.
GCGCATTTCGCCCACCAGGATGGCGTCCGGGTCTTCGCGCAGTGCAGATTTCAGTGCTGCCGCAAAGGAGAGCGTCATCGGCCCCACTTCGCGCTGGTTGATCAGGCACTTCTTGGACTCGTGCACGAACTCAATCGGGTCTTCCACGGTGAGAATGTGGCCATACTCGCTCTCATTGAGGAAGTTGACCATGGCCGCCAGCGTGGTGGACTTGCCCGAGCCCGTGGGCCCGGTCACCAGCACCAGGCCGCGCGGCTTGAGCGACAGGTCGCCAAAAATCTTGGGTGCGTTGAGTTGCTCGAGCGTCAGGATCTTGCTCGGAATGGTCCGGAACACGGCGGCCGCGCCGCGGTTCTGGTTGAAGGCGTTGACGCGAAAGCGTGCCAAGCCGTCGATCTCGAACGAGAAGTCGACCTCCAGAAACTCTTCATAGGTTTTGCGCTGCGAGTCGCTCATGATGTCGTACACCATGGAGTGAACCGTCTTGTGGTCCAGTGCATCGACGTTGATGCGGCGTACATCGCCGTGCACGCGAATCATCGGCGGCAAGCCCGCGGACAGGTGCAAGTCAGAAGCCTTGTTTTTGACGCTGAACGCCAGCAGTTGGGTAATGTCCACGGTTCCCTCGATCGTTTGGTACGCTTGGCAAACATTATGACCACGATTGCCGACAACCTCCAACAGGTTCATGACCGGATTGCGCAGGCCTGCGCTGCCGCCGGGCGCGATCCAGCCAGTGTTTCACTGCTCGCCGTTTCCAAAACCTTTGGCCCCGAAGCCGTTCTCCAGGCGGCCCAGGCGGGGCAGCAGGCGTTTGGCGAAAACTACATTCAAGAGGCCGTGGAAAAAATGGCGGCGCTGCAGCAGATGGATGTGCCCACGCTGCAATGGCACTGCATCGGCCCTGTGCAGAGCAACAAGACACGCCTGGTGGCTGAGCATTTTGACTGGATGCATACCCTGGATCGAGCCAAGATCGCCGAACGTCTGGCAGCCCAAAGGCCTGCGCACAAGGCGCCCTTGCAAGTCTGCATTCAGGTCAATGTGGACGGCGGGCCGACCAAATCGGGAGTGCTGCCTGACGAGGCCCTGGTCTTGGCGCAAACCGTGGCGGCGCTGCCACAGTTGCGCCTGCGCGGCGTGATGAGCATTCCTGAGCCAGCGGCCGACTACGCTGCCCAGTACGCGCTACACCAACGTGCGCGTGCCGTGTTCGACCGCATCCGCGGCTCGGGCCTGTCGGGGCTGGAGTGCTTCGATACCTTGTCGCTGGGCATGACCGCCGACCTCGATGCCGCCATTGCTGCGGGCAGCACCCTGGTGCGCGTGGGCACAGGCATCTTTGGTGGCAGGCAACGCCCCGCGCCGTGAAGCGCAAGTTTTCCGTGGGTTGAAAGAAAATTGGCCTCTAGCGCCCGTCCATTCAGCGGTAGTAGCTATTGATTTAATAGCTATAAAGTGAATGATCAGGCCGTTCTGAAGCGCTGCACACAGTCCAGTGTTCGCGCTACACCGTCGGGCCCCACGTCCAGGTGCGTGACCCAGCGCAGGCGCGTTTGGCCGCCATACAGGCTGCTGGTGCAGCGCACGCCGTGCTGTGCCAGCCAACGGGTAAGCGCCGGAGCCACATCGGCACCCACATCGGTGAACAAAATGTTGGTATGCGCCGAAACCACCGCCAGCCGCCCTTGCAGTACGGGGTGGTCGTGCCCGGCCTGGGCCAGCCCGTCGGCAAGCTGGCGCAGCAGGGCGTGGTCGTCGGCCATGCGGCGCACATGGTGCTGCAGTGCATGGAGCCCGGCAGCCGCAAGCATGCCGCACTGGCGCATGGCGCCGCCCAGGATTTTGCGGGTGCGCCGGGCCTGGCGGATGAAGTCTGCACGCCCGAGCAACAGTGAGCCTACGGGCGCGCCCAGACCCTTGCTCAGGCAGAGCGAAACCGTGTCGAAATGGCCGCACAGTGCGCGGGCTTCGTCGTACACATCGGTGCCTTGGGCTTGCGCATAGGCCGTGGCGGCGTTGAACAGGCGGGCGCCATCGAGGTGCAGTGCCAGCCCGCGCGTGCGCGCCAGCTGCGCCACATCAAAGATGTAGGTGGCGGGCAGCACCTGGCCGCCCGTCGTGTTTTCCAGCACCACCAGGCGGGTGCGCGCAAAGTGTGGATCGTCGGGTTTGATGGCAGCAGCGATGTCGGTGAGAAGCAGCGTGCCGTCGCTCTGCGTTTCCACCGGCTGGGGCTGGATGGAGCCCAGTACCGCCATGCCGCCGGCCTCCCAGCGGTAGGTGTGCCAGCTTTGGCCGACGATGGCCTCGTCGCCGCGCTGGCAGTGGCCCATGAGGGCGATCAGGTTGGTCTGCGTTCCCGAGGGCGCAAACAGCGCGGCCTCGAAGCCCAGCAGTTGCGCCGCATGCTCCTGCAGCGCGTTGACGGAGGGGTCGTCGCCAAACACATCGTCGCCCAGCGGCGCTGCCTGCATGGCGGCGCGCATGGCGGGAGTCGGCTGGGTCACGGTGTCGCTGCGAAAGTCGGGCATGGGTGTCTCTCTCGTGAAGAAGCCGCCCATGGTATCGGCCGGCGTGCCGGTGCGCAGGATCAGGGCCTTGTCATCTTGCACTCCGTGCCTTGGGCCAGCTCGTTGCCGGTATAGGCTGCGTCGGTGCGAAAGCCATAGTTGGTGCCATCCCAGCCCACCTTCACAGCCTTGCCGTCCACCGGCGCAATGGTGTTCACCACCTGGGGCAGCAGCAACTGATGGTCTTCGCCGCGCATGCGCACCGGGCCGACGACGGAGTCGATCGTCAGATCCTCCATCGCCCGTGCAACCTTCATCGGGTCGGTGGACTGTGCCTTGTTGATCGCTGCTGCGAGGAAGCGCGGCGTCATCTCGATGCGTGGCGCCAGAAATTCCTTGCCTGTCTTGGCTTTGTAGGCCTGCGCCAGTGCGTCTACCTTGGGGGTTGCTGCCTGGCCGGGGTGCCATTCGGCCACCCAGGTCAGCTGGCCGAGCTTGGCTTGCGAGACGGCCAGCACCGTGCCCGGAATGGAGCCCGCGCTGTGGTTGAAATAACGCAGGTTGTAGCCCGCATCGCCCGCCGCCTTGAGCAGCAGCGTCATGTCCTGGCCCCAGTTTCCTGTGATGACCGAATCGGCTCCGCTGCTTTTGATCTTGGCCAGGTAGGGAGCGAAATCTTTGACCCGGCCAATGGGGTGCAGAGTCTCGCCCACGAACTGCATATCGGGGCGTGCCAGTCCCACCATCTCGCGGCCGTAATGCGCCCATTGCTTGCCGTGCGCGTAGTCCTGGTTGAGCAGGTAGACCTTCTTGATGTCCGGCTGCTTCTTCACGTAGTTGGCGATGGCCTTCATCTTCATGGCCGTGTTCGCCTCGAGCTGGAAGTGCCAGAAATTACAGGCCTTGCCGGTCAGCTCGGGGTCGATGGAGGAGTGATTGAGCACGATCACTTCCTTGCCCGGATTGCGCTGGTTGTGGCGCGCTGCGGCCTGCACCAGCGCCGTCACCACCGACGAGCCCGAACCACCGGTGACGATGGCGCGGGCGCCCTGGTCAATGGCGGCCTGCAGCGCGCTCTGGCTCTCCTGGGCCGAGAGCTTGCTGTCGAACTGCAGCAGCTGCAGCTTGGTGCCCTTGAGCACGCCGCCCTTGGCGTTGATGTCTTCCACGGCGTACTGGGTGTGCGTGAGCATCAGCTCGCCCACGTTGGCGAACGGCCCCGAGAGGGGGTCGATGTAGGCGATCTTGAAGGTGTCTTGTGCGTGGGCGGCGCTGGCGCACAGCAGGGCCGCTGCCGCCAGTGGCTTGAGAAGCGATTTCATGGTGAGGAGGTCTCCGGGGTTGAAGGGGGATGGGATGCGCCGGGGCGGCGTTTGCTGCGCAAACCCAGCACGCGCCACGACAGTTGAGAGAGTTCGCGCACCACCTCGGCGGGCGAGAGGCGTCCGTCGGGCCGGTACCAGTGGTACAGAAAGCCTGGCAGGCTGCAGGCCGCCAGCGCGGTCAGGCGCGTTTCCTTGAAATCGAACATGCCGTCCTGCCGGCCTTCCTCCATCAGGGTGCACAGGCGTTCGTAGAAGTGGTTGGCCAGCTTCTTTTGCATGGCGATGTACTCGGGCCGGTACACCTGGGGCTCGCGGTACGGAAAGAAGGCTGCGGGGTGGTGCTCGATGGTGGAGCGGATCAGCCGCTCGATGCCTTCCGTGACTTTGGTGTGTGCGGGGCGGTGGTCGTCCTCCGGGAAATCCATGGCTGTAAAGCAGGCCACGGTGGGCCGCCACGACAGTGTTTCGAAGATTTCCTGCTTGTTGTGAAAGTAGTAGTAGACATAGGGCTTGGTCACGCCCAGCGCGCTCACGATCTGCTCCATCGTGGTGTTGGCGTAGCCCTGCTGGTCGAACAACACCTCGGCGGCCTTGAGGATGCGCTCGCGCTTTTCGTCGGTACTGGCCGTAGATGTCTTCTGGCGCCCGCGCGCCTTGACCGGCGACGTGCCCAGTGTGGCTGCGGTTGGTGTTGGTGTCGCTCTGGTTATACCCATGGGTATCATTGTTCTACCAATCGGTATATATTGGCAAGACGCTGGCAGGGCCATGCGCCTATCGCAAACCCTGAGTCACGGCGGAATAAGACACACAGGAGACACATTCATGACCGATCCCATCCCTGGCGCCGCAGGCGCGCCCCTTGCACAGCCCCTGCATGAATACCTGCGCGGCCATGCGCGCGCCACCCCTGAAGGCGTGGCCTGCATCTGGTACGGGCACACCATCACCTGGGCCGAGCTGGACCGCGCCAGCGATGCCTTTGCCGCGCGCCTGCAGGCCCTGGGGGTGAAAAAGGGCGACCCGGTAGCGCTGTTCCTGAACAACTGTCCGCAGTACCTCATGGCGCACTTCGGCATCCAGAAGATCGGTGCCATCGTCTGCCCCTGCGGCCCGTTGAACAAAGAGCACGAACTGCAATACCAGCTGGGCGACCTGCAGGCGCGCGTCATCGTGGCGGCCGAATCCCTCTTGCCCGTGGTGGACAAGGTGCGCGCCCAAACGGCATTGCAGCATGTGTTTGTCGTGCGCTACGCCGAACTGCTGCCCGATGCCCCCGCCATTGATGTGCCGGCGGAGTTGCTGGCCATGCGTGCCGCGGCCGCAACCGTGCCCGCCGGGTGCGAAGACTTTCTGGCCACCGTGCGCGCGGGCGGCTCGCCCGCTCCGGTGCAGATCGCCATGGACGATGTGGCACTGATGACCTACACCTCGGGCACCACGGGCTTGCCCAAGGGCGCCATGCTGACCTATGGCAATGCATTGTTCAAGACGGCGGCGGCCGCGCAATGCAACGGTGTGCGCGGCGACGATGTGCTGCTGTCTGTCGCGCCGCTGTACCACATTGCCGGCATGGTCATGGGCGTGAACGTGCCGGTATTCACGGGCGCCACCTCGGTGCTGATGTACCGCTTTGACCCCCTGGGCGTGGCGCAGGCGCTGGAGCGCCACCGCGTGGGCTGGTGGTACAGCATCGCCCCCATGAACGCCGCCCTGATGCAGGTGCCCGGCCTGCGCGAGCGCGACCTGACAGCGCTGCGCATGAACCCGGTCACCAGCTTCGGCATCACGCTGACCGAGGCGCTGGCGCAGCAGTGGAAACAGTTTGCTCCGAACTGCGCCAGTTTTGAGGCCTCGTATGGCCTGTCGGAAACCCACACCGTGGACACCAGCATGCCGCATGACGCGATTCGCTGGGGCACCCAGGGCAAGGCCGTGCCGGGCAACGAAATCCGCATCATCGACCCCGAAACGGGCGCCACGCTGCCGGCGGGTGAAATGGGCGAAATCATCGTGCGCGGCCCCGGCAACTTCAAGGGCTACTGGAACAAGCCCGAGGCCACCGCGCAGACGCTGCGCAATGGCTGGGTGCATACCGGCGACATGGGCCGGATCGACGCTGACGGCTACCTCACCTTCACGGGCCGCTTCAAGGAAATGATCAAGGTCTCGGGCTACAGCGTGTTCCCCGAAGAAGTGGAGGCCATCTTGTGCAAGCACCCCGCCGTGGCCCAGGCGGCGGTGATCGGCGTGCCCGATGCCGAAAAGGGAGAGATCGTGCGTGCCTTCATTGTGAAGAAACCGGGCCAGGACGTGGACGCCGCAGCCTTGCTGCAATGGGCGCGCGAGAACATGGCCACCTACAAGGCGCCGCGCGAGCTGCGTTTCATCGACGCCTTGCCGTCAACCGGCGCAGGCAAGGTGCTGCGCCGCATGCTCAAGGACGAGTGACACCCCCCTGTGGCGCTGCGCGCCTTCCCCCCGCTCTCGCAGCGCTGCGCGCTGCGGGCAGGGGGGGCGCCACCAGCGCACGCAAGCGAAGCGCCGCCTAGGCAGCTTGGCGGCCCTTGCGCGGCTGCCCTGGCCTGGGCAGCGCCTGTTTCACACGCAGCGCCTAGATCATTGAGATGTCACCGAAATAGGCCTGCAGCGCTTATGCAGCAAACGCTGGCAGCTATCAAAAAAGAAGCAAAACCATGAACTCGCCGTATTTTTCCAAAGTCTTGATCGCCAACCGGGGAGAGGTGGCCCTGCGCATTGCGCGTGCGCTGCACGACCTGGGAGTTGCCAGCGTTGCGGTGTATGCCGACGACGACGCCCAGGCGCCCCATGTGCATGCCGCCATCGAGGCCGTGGCGCTGGGAGCCACCGGGCCTGCGGCCTACCTGGACGCTGCGCGGCTGCTGGCCATTGCGCAGGCCACAGGCTGTGATGCCGTGCACCCCGGCTACGGTTTCTTGAGCGAGCGCGCCGACTTTGCCCAGGCTTGCCAGGCGGCGGGCCTGCGCTTCATTGGTCCCACGCCCGCGCAGTTGGCGCTGTTTGGCGACAAGGCCCAGGCGCGCGCGTTGGCGCAGCGTTGCAGCGTGCCGCTGATGCCGGGCACGCAGCACGAGGTCACGCTCGAAGAGGCCCAGTCTTTCTGGCAGTCCCAGCAGGTGGATGGACGGAAGGTGGGCATCGTCATCAAGGCCATTGGCGGTGGCGGTGGGCGCGGTATGCGCGCCGTGCAGTCTGAGGCCGAACTGCCTGCCGCGTGGGACACCTGCCGCCGCGAGGCGCAGGCCGCCTTCGGCGTGGCGGGCGTTTACGTGGAGCGCCTGATGGAGAACGCGCGCCACATCGAGGTGCAGGTGCTGGGCGATGGAGCGCAGGCGATTGCCCTGGGCGAGCGCGAATGCACGCTGCAGCGGCGCTTCCAGAAACTGGTGGAGATTGCGCCCAGCCCCTCCCTCACGCAGGAGCTTCGCCAGCGCATCACGGCAGACGCCCTGACGATGGCGCGCACCGTGGCCTATGAGGGATTGGGCACCTTTGAATTCCTGGTGGATCTGGCTTGCGAATCATTGCCCTACGTTTTCATCGAAGCCAATCCGCGCCTGCAGGTCGAACACACCATCACCGAAGAGGTCACGGGTGTGGACCTGGTGCAGGCGCAGATCCAGCTGGCGGCAGGCCAAAGCCTGCACGACCTGGGCCTGGACCCGGCCGCGCCGCCGCCGGTACGGGGCTATGCCATGCAATGGCGCATCAACGCCGAAACGCTGGATGCGCAGGGCGGCGCGGTGGCGGGCAGCGGCGCGCTGACGCGCTTTGACCTGCCTGCCGGGCCGGGCGTACGTGTGGACACCCACGGTGTGGCCGGCGCCACGCCTTCGCCCCACTACGACACGCTGCTGGCCAAGCTCATCGTGTCCTCGCGCAGCAGCCACTTTGCCGATGTGCTGCGCCGCTCGCAACGTGCCCTGGCCGAGTGCCGCATTGAAGGCGTCGCTACCAACCTTTCGCTGCTACGCGCCGTGGCCGAGCGGCCTGAGATGGCCAGCCAGCAGGTGCACACGCGCTGGGTGGAGCAGGTGCTGCCAGCGTTGCTGTATGCTACTAAAAAGATAGCTGATAGCGCTTATCTTGTAAGCGCTGGAGGCCAAAATCATTCAAACTCTGCAACCGCCACCCCCTTGGCCGCAGCCGACCCGAACAGCGTTTGCGCCCCCATGCCCGCACGCCTGGTGCAGTGGGCCGTGGCCGTGGGCGATGTGGTGGCGGCCGGTGCCGACCTGGCGGTGCTCGAATCCATGAAGATGGAGCATGTGCTGCTGGCGCCCCATGCCGGGCGTGTGCAGTCGATGGCCGCAGCGCCCGGGGCGTATCTGGTGCAGGCCCAGCCGCTGCTGGTGCTTGCACCCGTGCAGGACGCCGCCGCAGTGGCGCAGGCCCAGGCGCACGAGAGCGACCCGGACCACATTCGCGCCGACCTGCAGCGTGTCATCGACCGCCACGCCTTCACCCTCGACGTCCATCGCCCCGCTGCAGTGGCCAAGCGCCACGCGCAAGGCCAGCGCACGGCGCGCGAGAACATTGCCGACCTGTGCGATGCAGGCAGCTTCATCGAATACGGTGCGCTGGCCGTGGCCGCGCAGGCCCGCCGCCGCAGCATGGACGACCTCATCGCCAACACCCCGGCCGACGGCATGGTGACGGGCATTGGCGCCGTCAACGGCGCGCAATGCGGTGAGGAGCGGGCGCGCACGGTCGTCATGGCCTACGACGCCACCGTGCTCGCGGGCACGCAGGGCGCGCGCAACCATGCCAAGACCGACCGCATGCTGGGCGTGGCGCTCGACCAGCAATTGCCCGTGGTGCTGTTTGCCGAAGGCGGCGGCGGCCGCCCGGGCGATACCGACATCCCCGTGGTGGCGGGCCTGCATGTCCATACTTTTGCCAGCTACGCCGCGCTGTCGGGCCAGGTGCCCGTGGTGGGCATCACGGCCGGGCGCTGCTTTGCCGGCAACGCTGCCCTGCTGGGCTGCAGCGACGTCATCATCGCCACGCGCCAAAGCAACATCGGCATGGGCGGCCCGGCCATGATCGAGGGCGGCGGCCTGGGCGTCTTCAAGCCCGAGCAGATTGGCCCGAGCAGCGTGCAGCACGCCAACGGCGTGATCGACGTGCTGGTCGAGGACGAGGTGCAAGCCGTGGCCGCCGCACGCCACTATCTGTCGTTCTTCCAGGGGCGCCGGGCCGACTGGAGCGCGCCCGACCAGCGCGCCCTGCGCAGCGTGGTGCCCGAAAACCGCCTGCGTGTGTACGACACCCGCACCGCCATGAGCGGCCTGGTGGACGAAGGCAGCCTGCTGGCGCTGCGCACCGGCTTTGGCGCCGGCATCCATACCGCGCTGGCGCGCATCGAGGGGCGCCCCGTGGGCTTGCTGGCCAACAACCCGCTGCACCTGGGCGGCGCCATCGACGCCGATGCGGCCGACAAAGCCGCGCGCTTCATGCAACTGTGCAACGCGCATGGCCTGCCCATCGTCAGCCTGATCGACACGCCCGGCTTCATGGTCGGCCCCGAGGTCGAGCAGACGGCGCAGGTGCGCCATGTGAGCCGCCTGTTCGTCACCGCCGCGCACCTGCGCGTGCCGTTTTTCAGCGTGGTGCTGCGCAAAGGCTACGGCCTGGGCGCCATGGGCATGGCGGCCGGTGGCCTGCATGCGCCCGTGTTCACCGTGGCCTGGCCCACGGGGGAGTTTGGCGCCATGGGGCTGGAGGGCGCGGTGCGCCTGGGTTTCAAGAAAGAACTCGAAGCCCTCCCCGAAGGCCCCGAGCGCGAAGCGCTGTACCAAAAGCTGGTCGCCAAGTCGTATGCCAACGGCGAAGCCATGCACATGGCCGCCACGCTGGAGATCGACGCCGTGATCGACCCGTTGGACACGCGCACCTGGCTGGCGCGGGGGTTGGCCTCGGCGCGCGTGGGTGCACTCGGAGCGCGCTTTATCGACACCTGGTAGATCCTTGCGCCCGGCCCGTGGCAAGGCCGTGGTGCGGGCAGGGGCGTGCCCTGTTCACGCGGTGGCCGTGCTAAGCTGAAACGCTTGTCAGCCGCACCGGGCGAGCCTGCCCGGCGCAGGCCTTATCGCACCCATCACGGAGTTCCCCCATGCCCGGTCTTTTGCCCGATATCGATCCCGACGGTTTGCTCGAATTTTCGGTGGTCTACACCGACCGCGCGCTCAACCACATGTCCAAACGCTTTACCGGCGTCATGCAGGACATCCTGGGCACGCTCAAAGAGGTCTACCACGCCCACACCGCCGTACTGGTGCCCGGCAGCGGCACCTTTGGCATGGAGGCCGTGGCGCGCCAGTTTGCCAACCAGCAAAAAGTGCTGATCGTGCGCAACGGCTGGTTCAGCTACCGCTGGAGCCAGATTTTTGATGCCGACAAAGGCCTGGGCGGCGGCGCCATCGTGTGCAAAGCCCGCAAGCAGGGCGATGGCCCGCAGGCGCCCTGGGCCCCGTGCCCGGCAGACGAAGTGGTGGCCGCCATCCGCGCCGAGCAACCCAAGGTGGTGTTCGCCCCCCATGTCGAGACCGCCAGCGGCATCATCCTGAGCGACGACTACCTGCGCGCCATCAGCGCTGCCGCACACGAGGTGGGCGCGCTGTTCGTGCTCGACTGCGTGGCCTCGGGGGCGATGTGGGTGGACATGCAGGCCACGGGCGTCGATGTGCTGATTTCCGCGCCGCAAAAGGGCTGGAGCAGTTCGCCCTGCTGCGCCATGGTGATGCTGAGTGAGCGCGCGCGCTTGGGCCTAGAAGGCACGACGAGCAGCAGCTTCTCGTGCGATCTGAAGAAGTGGATGCAAATCGCCGAAGGCTACGAAAAAGGCCAGCACGCCTACCACACCACCATGCCTACCGACGCGCTGGTACGCCTGCGCGATGTGATGCTGGAGACGCGGGAATATGGTTTTGACAAGGTGCGCCAGGAGCAGATCGAACTGGGTGCCCAGGTGCGCGCGCTGCTCGAATCGCGCGGCTTCCCCAGCGTGGCTGCCGAAGGCTGGAAGGCGCCCGGCGTGGTGGTCAGCTACACCACGGACCCCGGCATCCAGAACGCCAGCAAGTTCGCTGCCGTGGGCCTGCAAACGGCCTCGGGCGTGCCGCTGCAGTGCGACGAGGGGCCGGACTTCAAGAGCTTCCGCATTGGCCTGTTCGGCCTGGAGAAGTGGCACAACGTGGAGCGCACGGTGGGCCACCTGCGCTCGGCACTGGATCAAATCGCCTGACCACCTCCGGCCCATGGCCTTGCTCTCGCGCCAGCTCTCCACCCCCTTGGGCGAGATGCTGGCCGTGGCCTCGCCCCAGGGCCTGTGCCTCCTTGAATTCGTGGGCCAGGGCGGCGTGGAGCGCGAGCTGGCCCAGGTCGAGGCCGCGCGTGGCGGCCCGGCGCAGCCGGGCGACAGCGCGGTGCTGACGCAGACGGCCCACGAACTGGCCGAATATTTCGCCGGGCAACGCCAGCGCTTTGGCGTGCCGCTGGACCTGGTGGGCACCCCCTTCCAACTCAGTGCCTGGCAGGCCCTGCTGGCCATCCCCTACGGGCAGACGCGCAGCTACGCAAGCCAAGCCCGCGCCATCGCCCGCCCCAACGCCACGCGCGCCGTGGCGGCGGCCAACGGGCAGAACAAGGTCTCCATCATCGTGCCCTGCCACCGCGTGATCGGCAGCGATGGCAGCCTCACCGGCTTTGGCGGCGGCCTGCCGCGCAAGCGGGCGCTGCTGGCGCTGGAGTCGCCACCGGGGCGTGGCTTGTTTGCTGAAGCGTAGAAGCTTGTGAGATGCGCAGGGTCTGCAGTTCAGGCCGGGTGCAATTCGAGGGGATTCACTGCCATCACTGCAATCTGCAGTGTTTCGTCCAGCTCGGCCGTGCGCAGGTCATAGGCCGTTTGCAGGTTCAACCACGATTGCGCGTCACCACCAAAAAAGCGGCTTAAACGCAAGGCCGTATCTGCGGTGATGCCGCGCCGTTCCAGCACGATGTCGTTAATGCGCGATGCTGGAACGTGCAGTTGTTTGGCCAATGCGTTGGCGCTCATTTCCATGGACTTGAGGTAATCCTCACGCAATACCTCGCCAGGGTGTACGGGACGCATACCGTTCTTGAACATGTGTTTCTCCTTCTGATGGCGGTCAGTGGTAATCCACAATCTCCGCGTTGGCAGCACCTTTGTCCGTCCAGACGAAACACAGCCGCCACTGGTCGTTGATGCGGATGCTGTGCTGGCCTTTCCGGTTTCCTGTCAGCGTTTCCAGGCGATTGCCTGGCGGGCTGCGCAAAAAGTCCAGTGTCTGCGCCGCATCCAGTTGGGCCAGTTTCCGTTCTGCCACAGCTTGGATGTTGGTAAAGCGGCGGGTTGTACCGCTGCAGAACAGTCGCTGCGTTTCTGCGCAGTTGAAGGACAAGATCGCCATGCGGTCAGATTTTATACCGTTTACCGGCAATCGGTAAATAACGACTGCGCGCTGCTGGCCACCGAAGACTCACCCGCCCCGTATCTGACTCAACGACCGGCTGGGCGTGATGGCCTCGGGGTCGATCAGGCAGTGCAGCAGCACGGGCAGGCGTGTGGTCTGGGCTTGTTCCCGTAGGCGTTGCAACGTCGGGGCGAACTCCTCGGTGCGTTCCACGCGTGCGCCGTGGCCGCCAAAGGCTTTGGCATAGGCGGCGAAGTCGGGGTTTCGTAGCTGTGTTCCGCTCACACGGCGCGGGTACTCGCGCTCCTGGTGCATGCGGATCGTGCCGTACATGCCGTTGTCCAGCAGCACCACGATGAGGGGCAGCCGGTACTGCACGGCGGTGGCGAATTCCTGGCCGTGCATGAGGAAGTCGCCGTCGCCCGCGAACACCACCACCGTGCGCTCGGGCCACAGGCGCTGCGCGCCCACGCCGGCCGGCAGGCCGTAGCCCATGCTGCCGCTGGTGGGCGCGAGCTGCGTGCCGAACTGGCGGAACGGCCAGAAGCGGTGCACCCAGGTGGCGAAGTTGCCCGCGCCGTTGCAGAAGATGGCGTCGGGCGGCAGCACTTCGCGCAAGTGCTGCATCACTGCGCCCATTTGCAGCTCGCCCGGGATGCGGATCGGCGCCGGGTCGCTCCACGCCTGGTAGGCGGCATGGGCTTCTTGCACGGCCTGCTGGCGCGCGGCACTGGGCGCTTGCGCCGCCGTGCTGGGCAAGGCGGCGCAGAAGGCCGTGGGCGTGGCGTTGATGGGCAGCTGTGCCTGGTACACGCGGCCCAGCTCATCGGGGTCGGGGTGCACATGCACCAGCGGGATCTGCGGTGTGGGGATGTCGAGCAGGGTGTAGCTCTGCGAGGGCACTTCCGACAGGCGCCCGCCGACGAGCAGCAGCAGGTCGGCCGCGCGGATGCGCGCCAGCAGCGCCGGGTTCACGCCCAGGCCCAGGTCGCCCGCGTAGCAGGGGTGCTGGTGGTCGAACAGCATCTGGCGCCGGAACGAGCAGGCCACGGGCAGGGCGTGGGCGGCGGCGAAGTCCTGCAAGCGCGCCACGGCCTCGGCGTTCCAGCGGCTGCCGCCGACGATGGCCACCGGGTTGCGTGCCTGACCGAGACGTTCGAGCAGTTGCGCCATTTGCGCCGGGCTGGGAGCGCTTTCGATGGGCTGGAGCGTGCGTGCGGCAGGCGCCTCGGCGTGCTCGGTCAACATGTCCTCGGGCAAGGCCACCACCACCGGGCCGGGGCGCCCGCTGCAGGCCACGCTGAAGGCGCGCGCCACGATCTCGGGCAGGCGGCGCGCATCGTCCACCTCGGTGGCCCACTTGGCCAGCGTGCCGAAGGCGGCGCGGTAGTCCACCTCCTGGAAGGCCTCGCGCCCGCGCGCGCCGCGCTCGATCTGGCCGACGAACAGCACCAGCGGCGTGGAGTCCTGCATGGCGATGTGCACGCCGGCCGCCGCGTTGGTGGCGCCGGGGCCGCGCGTGACGAAGCACACGCCGGGCCGCCCGGTGAGCTTGCCGTGCGCCTCGGCCATCATGGCCGCGCCGCCTTCCTGGCGGCACACTGTCAGTTCGATGGGCGCGTCGTGCAATGCGTCGAGCACGGCGAGGTAGCTTTCGCCGGGCACGCAGAAGATGTGCTGCACGCCGTGCAGCACAAGCTGATCGACCAGGATCTGGCCGCCAGTGCGCAGCAGGGTGGGGGTGGGTTCAGATGACATTGCGTTCGAGCAGGGGGCGGTTGTCGAGAAGGCGCTGGAAGGCCAAGGGCTCCAGGTCCAGCGTTTGCCAGCGGCCGGTGAGGATGAGTTCGGCCAGGCCGCGCCCGACGGCCGGGCACTGCTGCAGGCCGTGGCCCGAGAAGCCGTTGGCGAAGTACAGGTTGTCGCAGGCCGGGTGCAGGCCCAGGATGGCGTTGTGGTCGAACGCATTCATCTCGTAGTAGCCCGCCCAACTGCTGTGCAGGCGCAGCGCCTCGAAGGCCGGGATGCGTGCGGCGAGCTGGGGCCACACATGGTTCTCGAACGCGGCGTGGTCGGGGTCCAGCGGCGCATCGTCGGGGTCCGCGTCCTCGGCGGGGGCATAGCCGGCGATGAAGCCCGCACCCTCGGGCCGCAGCCAGATGCCCGAGGGGTCGATGAGCAGTGGGCAGTGCGGTAGCGCCTCGGGGCAGCTGAAATGGAACACCGTGCGCCGCTTGGCAAACACCGGCAGGTCAATGCCCAGCCACTGCGCCACCGGGCGCGCCCAGGCGCCGGCGGCGTTGACCACGGCGCTGCATTCCAGTCGCTGGCCATCCGCCAGGCGCAGCGCGCTGATGTGCTGTACGCCGCCGCTGGCCTGCGTGTCCACGCCCACGGCCTCGGCCTGCACATAGCGCACGCCCTGGGCCTGGGCCTTGCGGCGCAGGGCCTGCAGCAGGCTGTAGCCGTCGAACCAGCCTTCGCTGGACAGGCCCAGCGAGCCGAGCGAGACGCCGTCCGTGGAGAGCCAGGGAAAGCGCGCGCGCAGCGCGTCGGGTGCGAGCAGGGCCACATCGGCGCCCATGCCACGCTGCACCGCATGGTTGTCGCGCAGCACGGCCTCGCCGACCGGGCTGGCCAGGTACAGGTAGCCCGCTTCGACCATGCCGATGTCGGGCTGCTCGCCATGCACTTGCAGGCGCGCGCCGATGTCGCGCAGGAATTCGATGCCGAACTGCGAGATGGCGATGTTGATCGGGCTGGAGAACTGCTGCCGTATGGAACTGGCCGACAACGCCGACGAAGCCTGGGCATAGCTCGGGTCGCGCTCGACCACCACGACGGGCTGCTCTGGCGCCATCTGCGTCAGGTAATAGGCAATGGCGCTGCCAATGGCGCCGCCGCCGATGATGGCGATCGGCGCGCCCTGGGGGTTGGCGATCATGGGATCAGACGTCGAAGCGCACGCCTTGCGCGAGGGGCAGCGCGTCGCTGTAGTTGATGGTGTTGGTCGCGCGGCGCATGTAGCCCTTCCAGGCGTCGGAGCCCGATTCGCGACCGCCGCCGGTTTCCTTCTCGCCGCCAAAGGCACCGCCGATCTCGGCGCCCGAGGTGCCGATGTTCACGTTGGCAATGCCGCAGTCGCTGCCCGTGCTGGAGAGGAAGCGCTCGGCCTCGCGCAGGTCGGTGGTGAAGATGGAGGACGAAAGGCCCTGGGGCACACCGTTCTGCAAGGCGATGGCCTCGTCCAGGCTGGCGCAGGTGAGCACGTAGAGGATGGGCGCGAAGGTCTCGTGCTGCACCACGCCACTTTGCGCGGGCATGCGCACCAGGGCCGGGCGGGCGTACCAGGCGTCCTCGCCCAGGGTCTGGCATTCGCGCTCGCCGCCCTGCACGGTGCCGCCTTGTTCACGCGCCTGTGCCAGGGCGCTCTGCATCTGCTCGAACGATGCGCGGTCCACCAGCGGGCCGACGAGCACACCGTCGGCCAAAGGGTCGCCCACGCGCACGCTGGCGTAGATTTTTTCCAGCCGCGCCAGCAGCGGTGCGGCCACGTCGCGGTGCACGATGAGGCGGCGCAGCGTGGTGCAGCGCTGGCCCGCCGTGCCCACGGCGGCGAAGGTGATGGCGCGTGCGGCCAGTTCCAGGTCGGCGCTGGGCATCACCACCATGGCGTTGTTGCCGCCCAGCTCCAGGATGCTGCGGCCAAAGCGCTGCGCCACGTCCACCGCCACGGCGCGGCCCATGCGTGTGCTGCCCGTGGCGCTGACCACCGGCACGCGCGGTGAGCGCGCCAGCAGCTCGCCCATCTCGCGCCCGCCCAGCAGCAGCGTGGACAGGCCTGCGGGGGCGGCCATGCCCTGCTCGGCGGCAAATTCGTTCAGCGTCTGCTGCAACAGGTGGTGGCAGGCAATGGCGCACAGCGGGGTTTTTTCGGATGGCTTCCACGCCACGGCGTTGCCGCACACCAAGGCCAGCGCGGCGTTCCAGGCCCACACGGCCACGGGGAAGTTGAAGGCCGAGATCACGCCGACCACGCCCATCGGGTGCCAGGTTTCCATCATGCGGTGGCCCGGGCGCTCGCTGGCGATGGTCAGGCCGTGCAGCTGGCGCGACAAGCCCACGGCGAAGTCGCAGATGTCGATCATCTCCTGCACCTCGCCCAGCCCTTCGGAGCGCACCTTGCCCGCCTCCAGCGACACCAGCAGGCCCAGCGCCTCCTTGTGCTGGCGCAGCTTCTGGCCGAGGCGCCGCACCAGTTCGCCGCGCACCGGGGCGGGCGTGGCGCGCCACTGCAGGAAGGCGGCGTGTGCGCCCTCGATGAGCGCCTGGGCCTGTGCGCTGGTGTGGCTGGCGAGCTGGGCGTACACGGCGCCGTCGCGCGGTGCGCGCACGCTCAGGCCCTGGCCGCGCCAAGGGGTGAGGTCCAGGCCCAGTTGCTGCAGGACGGAGTCGAAAAGAGGAATCGAAGAGGTGTTCATGAAAGCGTTCTGGAGCAAATCGATGGAGTCCCTTGGGCGGTTCCCGGTCTGTGCCGGGGCCGTGGGCAGCGTGTGCGCACCATGTTAAATGCGTTTAGTGCACCCAATAGCTGCTATATCCTCCATGGATGTTGAGTTTTACGAACAACTGTGGAGTGCATTTGCCATGCGGAAAGACATCCCCAGCCTGGGCGTCCTCCAGGCTTTCGAGGCCTCGGCACGGCTGCAAAGCTTCTCGCGTGCGGCCCAAGAGCTGGCCCTGACGCCCAGCGCCGTGAGCCGCCATGTCGCCGCGCTGGAAGATCGGCTGGGTGTGACCTTGTTCGTGCGGGCGCGCCAGCGCCTGGCCCTGACGGACACAGGCCGCAGCTATGCGGCGCGCATACGCCTGCATCTGGAGCAGATCGAGCGCGACACGCAGGAGATCCGGGTGGGGCGTGATGAAGGCTATGTGCTGCACCTGGCGGTGGTGTCCACCTTCTGCACACAGTGGCTCATTCCGTGCCTGCCGCAGTTTGCGGCGCTGCACCCGCGCATCACGCTCAACCTCTCGGTGCGCTCCGAGGTGTTCGCTTTTGACGAGAGCGGTTTTGATGCCGCCATTTACTACGGCGACCGGCTCTGGCCCGACACGCAGGGCGGCATGGTGTTGCCCGAGGGACCGTGCGTGCCCGTGTGCAGCCCGCAGTATGCCGCCGCGCACGCCCTGCACGACGAGCAGGCCTGGCTGCACTGTCCGCACCTCACGCTGGCCTCGCGCGCCCATGCCTGGCGCGGCTGGTATGCCGAGCGTGGCTGGCACTACACCTTGCACGCCTCGCGCGGGCCACGCTATGAGTTGTTTTCCATGGTGATGGCCGCTGCCGCCGCAGGCCTGGGCGTAGGCCTGGTGCCGCAGTTGCTGGCGCAGGAGGCGCTGGACAGTGGGCGCCTGGTGCAGGCGCACCCGCAGGTGCTTGCGGGCGAACAGGGCTACTGGTTCGTGCAGCCGCAGCACCGGCCGGGGCCCGAGGCGCTGCAAATGTTCCGGGACTGGCTGTTGGCGCTGGTTTGATCAGAACCAACCCGCGATCAGCGGGATCAGCAGCGACGCTGTCACCACCTGCAGCCCCAGCGCCAGCGCGGCCCAGGCGCCAGCATCCTGGTGCACCTGCAGCGCCCGTGCGGCGCCAATGCCGTGGGCGGCCGTGCCCATGGCAAAGCCACGGGCCATCCAGCCGGTGGCGTCGGTACCGATGCCCAGCAAGGTAAACAGGGTTTTGCCGCTGAGTGCGCCAACCAGCCCCGTCACTACGGCAAAAACTGCGGCCAGGGATGCATTGCCGCCAATCTTGTCGGCAATGCCCATGGCCACGGGGGCCGTGACCGACTTGGGCGCCAGCGACAGCACGATTTCCAGGGGCAGTCCCAGTGCCCAGGCCAGGCCCACGGCGCTGCCTGCCGCGGCCGCGCCGCCGACCACCGAGGCCAGCGTAAAGCGCCCCCAGCGTACGCGCAGTTCGGCGCGCCGCTCCCACAGCGGCCAGGCCAGCGCCACCACGGCGGGCCCGAGCAGGAAGTGGATGAACTGTGCCCCGGCAAAGTAGGTGGGGTAGGCCGTGCCCGTGGCCAGCAAACCCAGGCCCAGCACCACCATGGACCACAGCACTGGGTTGGCCCAGGGCGCCTGCCCCATGCGCGTGTAAAACGCCAATGCCAGCACATAGACCACCAGCGTGGCGTTGAGCCCGAACAGCGGTGTGGACGAGAGGTACACCCACAGTTGCACGAAGTCCGTCATTCCCTGTCTCCCGATGGTGGAGCCTGGCGCATCAGCTGTCGTAGCACCAGCGCCGTAACAGCCAGGCCGATCCACGTGGACACCACGATCACCACCAGCAGCCGCCACCCGTGCTCAGCCAGCAGCCCGAGCTGGGAAATGACGCCCACGCCCACGGGTACAAACAGCAGTGACAGGTGGGCCAGTAAAAAGCGGGCCACGGTTTGCACACGCTGCTGCACCGCAGGCCAGCGCAGTGCGCCCAGCAGCAGCACCATGCCAATCACCGGGCCGGGGTAGGGCAGGTGCAGCAGCCGCGACAGAGCCTCGCCCACCGACTGCAGCGTGAGCAGGATGGCCAGCCCCTGGAGCACTTGCATGCGCGGGGCTTAAAAGCGGGGCAGGTCGGGGTGGCTGATCTGCCCGCCGCGCACCAGCATCTTGCCGTACTCGGCGCAGCGGTTCAGCGTGGGAATGACCTTGCCCGGGTTGAGCAAGCCCTGCGGATCGAAGGCGTGCTTGACGCTGGACATCTGTGCCAGTTCCTCGGCGGTGAACTGCACGCACATGGTGCCCAGCTTTTCCACGCCCACACCGTGCTCGCCCGTGATGGTGCCGCCCATGGCCACACTGGTTTCCATGATCTCGGCGCCGAACTGCTCACAGCGGTGCAGCTGGTCGGCGTCGTTGGCATCGAACAGGATCAGCGGGTGCAGGTTGCCATCACCCGCATGGAACACGTTGGCGCAGCGCAGGCCGTACTTCTTCTCCATGTCCTGGATGGCCAGCAGGATGTCGGCCAGGCGTCGGCGTGGAATGGTAGAGTCCATGCACATGTAGTCGGGGCTGATGCGGCCGCTGGCGGGGAAGGCGTTTTTGCGCCCGCTCCAAAAACGCAGGCGCTCGGCTTCGCTGGTGCTCACGGTCAGCGCGGTGGCGCCTGCAGCCTGCAGCACCGCGCTCATGCGTCCGATTTCCTCCTCCACCTCTTCGGGTGTGCCGTCGCTCTCACACAACAGTATGGCCTCGGCCGTGAGGTCGTAGCCCGCATGCACAAAGTCTTCCACGGCGGCGGTCATGGGCTTGTCCATCATCTCCAGGCCCGCCGGGATGATGCCGGCGGCGATCACTGCTGCCACGGCGTCACCGGCTTTGCGCACATCATCGAAGCTGGCCATGATGCAACGCGCAAGCAGGGGCTTTGGAACCAGCTTGACGGTCACTTCGGTGGTGACGGCCAGCATGCCCTCGCTGCCGATCACGGCGGCCAGCAGGTCGTAGCCGGGTGCGTCGAGCGCCTCGCTGCCAAAGGTGACTGCCTCGCCCTCGGCAGTGAAGCCGCGCACCTGCAGCACGTTGTGCACCGTCAGGCCGTATTTCAGGCAGTGCACGCCGCCCGAGTTCTCGGCCACGTTGCCGCCGATGGTGCAGGCGATCTGGCTGCTGGGGTCGGGCGCGTAGTACAGGCCATAGGGCGCGGCTGCTTCGCTGATGGCCAGGTTGCGCACGCCGCACTGCACGCGGGCGGTGCGGCTGACGGGGTCTAACGACAAGATCTGGTTGAATTTGGCGAGTGAAAGCGTCACGCCCATCGCGTGGGGCAGGGCGCCTCCCGACAGGCCGGTGCCGGCGCCGCGCGCCACCACGGGCACCCCCAGGCGGTGGCAGGCCTGCAGCACCGCCTGTACCTGCGCCGTGGTTTCGGGCAGGCAAACGACCAGCGGACGCTGGCGGTAGGCGGTCAGGCCGTCGCACTCGTAGGGCGTGGTGTCTTCGGAATGCCACAGCAGTGCGTGCGCGGGTAGGTGCTGCAGCAGGGCTTGCACCACCGCGGTCTGGCGCGCGGCGCGCTCGGAGGGTGTTGCCGTGATTGCGGGGCTGGCAGAGTTCATGGATGCCACTGTAGGCCATGTCGCTGCCCTGCGGAGTGATGTTTATTGCAGGGCGGTGTGAAAACGGCTGCAATGGTTGTGGAGCTAGGCTTGCGCCGCAAACTCCGGCTGACCGCGCAGGCGCTCGTACAGCGGGGCAAAGTCAGCAGCCGTCATATCGAACAGTTGCTGGAAGCTGTCGATGACAAAGTAGGTCTGCTGGTAGGTGTCGATCTTGTAGCGCGTGCGCATGGTGCGCTCCAGTTGCAGTGGCAGGCGCTGCGGTTCCGGGCTTTGTACGGCGTACGGCAGCTCGCCCGAGGAGCTCAGAATACCGGCCCCGTAGGCCCGCAGGCCGCCAGCCTCGCGGATCAGGCCGAATTCGATGGTGTACCAGTACAGGCGCGAGAGCATCTCGCAGGCGCCCAGGCCGTGGGCCTTGAGGCCGCCCTGGCCGTAGCGCTGCACATAGTCGGCGAACACCGGGTTGAACAGCAGCGGCACATGGCCGAACAGGTCGTGGAAGATGTCGGGCTCGACGATGTAGTCGAACTCCTGGGGCGTGCGGATCCAGTCGGTCACCGGGAACTTGCGGTTCGCCAGCAGCGTGAAGAAGGGCACTTCGGGGATCAGCCCCGGGACGGCCACAATTTCCCAGCCGGTGGCACGGTGCAGGCGCTCGTTGATGTCTTCAAAACGCGGAATCTGTTCGCGTGCGCCCAGTGAGGGCAGGGCCGCGATAAAGGCTTCGCTCGCCAGGCCTGGCAGCAACGCGCTCTGGCGTTCGTACAGGCGCCGGTAGGTGTCGTGGTCGGCGCGGGTGTAGCGGGTGTAGTCCTGGGCGCAGGTGTAGTCGGCGCCCGCGCGGGCATAGTCGCCGCGCGGCGGGCGTTCGCTGGCGCCATAGACGGCGGGTTCGACGGCCATGGGAGTCTCCTTTTCTGTTTTCATGGGACATGCACCGACCACGGCGCATGAAACTGGCGCGGCCCAAGCCAGCGGCCGCCGCGCAAGGGCCGCCCCGCCGCGCTGGCGGCGTCCCCCTGCCCGCAGCACCTCAGGGGGGGGCTGGTTTATTTCGGCGCCTTGAGCACACCACGGCGGATCTGGTCGAGCTCGATGCTCTCGAACAGCGCCTTGAAGTTGCCGTTGCCGAAGCCGTCGTCGCCCTTGCGCTGGATGAACTCGAAGAAGATCGGGCCGAGCTGGTTTTCGCTGAAAATTTGCAGCAGCAGCGCGTCTTTTTTGCCGTCGATCAGGATCTTGCGTTTGTGCAGTTCTTCGAGCGGCTCGCCGTGGCCGGGGATGCGCTTGTCCACCAGTTCGTAATAGGTGTCGATGGTGTCGAGCAGGCGCACGCCGCTGGTGCGCAGCGCGTCCACGGTTTTGTAGAGATCGTCCGAACCCATGGCAATGTGCTGAATGCCCTCGCCGTTGTACATGTCCAGGTATTCCTGGATCTGGCCGGGGTTCTCCTTGCCTTCCTCGTTGATGGGAATGCGAATCTTGCCGCAGGGGCTGGTCATGGCCTTGCTCTTGACGCCGGTGACCTGGCCTTCGATGTCGAAGTACTTCACCTCGCGGAAATTGAACAGGCGCTCGTAGAAGTCAGCCCACTCGCCCATGCGGCCCCGGTGCACGTTGTGCGTGAGGTGGTCGATGTAGGTCAGCCCATGGCCAAAGGGGTGCAGCGCTTCCTGCGCGCTCACGCCGGGCAGGGCCTCGAAATCGACGTCGAAGAAGCCGATGTTGCCGATGTCGCCGGGCTGTGCACCGCCCTTGCCGCGCCAGCGGTCCACAAAGTAGATCAGGCTGTCGCCAATGCCCTTGATGGCCGGGATGTTCAGCTCGCCCGGGCCTGCCTTGCCGGCGTAGCCCCAGGCGCCCAGCGACACGGCGCGCTCGTAGGCGGCCTTGGCGTCATGCACCCGGAAGGCAATCGCACACACGCTGGGGCCGTGTTGGCGTGCAAAGCGCTGCGCAAAGCTGTCGGGTTCGGCGTTGATGAGGAAATTGATCGTGCCCTGGCGGTACAGCAGCACGTTCTTGTGGCGGTGGCGCGCCACGGGCTTGAAGCCCATGGCTTCAAACGAGCGGCCCATGGCTGCGGGATCGGGCGCGGCGTATTCGATGAATTCGAAGCCATCGGTGCCCATGGGGTTGTCCCAGGCATCGGTGGGCGCCAGGGCATGCCCCGAAAGTGCTGCGTTCATGCTGTCTCCATTTGTGGATTGATTTATGTCATGAACTGTAGGCAATGCAGCCCTCAGCATTCAGGCGTAGTTTGGCCTGTAGATGTGATTTTTTGCAGGAAATTTGCGCTGTATCACGATCCGAGCGCTTGAAATACTGCATGCAACGGCGGCTGGAGGCCGCAGCGGGCTGCCAGCGCTAGTGTGGGGAGGGTAGCGCCCGTGCGGCCAGGGCCGCTTCGACGCGCAACTGTTCTTCGGGAGAAAAAAGCCGGGATCGCAGGGGGGCGAGGCGTGTCGGGTCCTGTGTGCTGGCCATGGCCTGCTGGTACTGGTCCAGGCGGGCGTTCCAGTCCCCTTGTTCGCGGTCGAGCTGGGCCAGGCGCTGGGCAGCCTCGGGGCCGTACTCGGCGCTGCGCTGCGCATGGCGTGTGCGTTCGTCCACGCCCTGGGCATTGAAGGCGGCGGTCTGCTGCGCCACGCCCTCGTGGGCCACAGCTTCGGCGCGCTGCGCGCGCAAGGCAGGGTCCAGTCCCTGTTCGGCCTCTTGCAAGGCGCTGCGCTTTTGTTCCGGGGTCAGTGCGCTGTTGCGCTCGATTTCGAGCCGCGCCAGCATGTATTCGTCCAGGGCCAGATCCTGGGCAAAAAGGGCGTCGAATTCGTCACCGTCGAAATACTGCAGTCGCACCCTTTGCCGCTCGGCCATTACGGTGCGCAGTGCTTGCGGGTCGGTCTGGTCGGACGGGGGGCGCAACTGACCGAGGGCTACGCGGTAATCCACATAGCGGTGTGCCAGGGCCAGGGCACGGGTGGCAAGTTCTGGGGGGAAATGCTGGCCTACCAGGGCTTCAAGGCGCTGCTTGAGTCGCTGTGGGTCGGACATTTCTCCGGCGGCCATCAGCAGTGCTTCCAGTGCGTAGCGCAGTCCAGGTGTCAGCAATGGGTCGGCGGCCGTGGAGCCAGAGGTGCGGCCGTGCCCGGCGGCGGCATACGAAGTTGAGGCGACTTGCGCACCGGGCGCCGATGGCGCACGGGCGCTGGAGCTACTGCCCGGTGCGCTGGTGGAGAGTGGGCTGCCATTGGACAGCGCCAGCCACCCGACAGCACCCGCGCCCACAAGGGCGCAGACGGCCAGCGTTCGTGCGCCTATGCGTTTTTTCACAGACCGGCGGTTTTGAGGCGATTGGCCTGCTGGCGGTACAGGGTGACGGGGTCGGTGGAGAACCAGTCGCGCAGGCCGAGCAACTGGTTCACTTCGTCCAGGTGGTTCTGGCGATAATCACCCAGGTGCTTGCCCAGGCGCGAAGAGCAGGCCGAGACCAGGCCGTCATTGGCCTCGCCAAACACCAGGCCGAGCACGCCCAGAGCGCCGTCGCTCAGGTCGAAAATATTGGTGACGGGCTGGGTGCCGGTCCACGAGTAGTAGCGCACGCCATTCACCAGTTCAGCGCCATTGCCGCAGCCGCTGGTGGGCACGCCTGCGCTAAAGCGCTGGTTGAACTTGGCAGACCCCGCCGTGGTGAGCGAGTCCAGTGCAGCCACTGGCATTTGTGGCAGGCCCGTGCCGCCCGAGGTGATGTTGATCAGAGACACCAGCGCCGAGGCTGCGCCATTGGCCAAGGTTTCGCTGACGGAGCCTGCCGGAGCCACGCCGCGCAGGATGTCGGCGACGCGCGAGCCGCGGTTGACACCGCCGATGGAGGTGACCGAGGCCACCAGCTGCGGTGCGACGCCCGCCACGTAGCGGGCGGTGGGGCCGCCATGCGAGTGGCCCATCAGGTTGACCTTGGCGGCCCCCGTGAGGGCCAGGATGTTCTTCACCTGGGCGAGCAGCTGTTCGCCGCGTACCTCGGTACTGTTGGCGGCCGACACCTGGGCCACATAGACCTTGGCACCGTCGCTGCGCAGGGCGCCAGGAATGCCGTAGAAGTAGTCCACGCCCAGCGCTGAGTCAAACCCGAACAGCCCGTGCACCAGCACGATGGGGTAGCGCGTTTGCGTGTAGCTGCCCGCCGCATGGGCGCTTTGCAGGGGGAGCAGGGCTAGTGCTGTGGCAGCAAAAGCCAGGCCGCGCAGCAGGCGGCGAAAGAAACCGGTCATGGATGTCTCCTGGATAGGATTGTTGTATGCGCAATAAACGAACGACCGTGCGTTTTTGCAAGTGAAATTCTTCCTTTTTGTGTTTTCTGTCGCCATCGGGACATACCCGGGTGGGTGGTCTCGTGTGCGCAAATCCAGGGTGTGCGTAAAATCGTGCGTCATGAGAGTCAATGACGCATTAGATAAGCTGGATCGGGCAATATTGCGCTGTTTACAGCACAACGGGCGCGAAACCTACGACGTGATCGGGGCGCAGGTAGGCCTGTCGCCCAGTGCGGTGCTGCGCCGCGTCAAGCGGCTGGAAGACAGCGGCGTGATCGATCGCTATGTCGCCCTGGTCAAGCCCGAAGCCGTGGGGCTGGGCCTGACGGCCTACCTCAACGTGCGCCTCGAAAAGCACACCGAGACACACAAGCGCAACCCCATGGACTTGTTTCGCGCGAGTGTTCAGACTTGGCCCGAGGTGGTCGAGTGCGCGTCGCTGACGGGTGAGATGGATTACCTGCTGCGCGTAGTGGTGGCCGACATGGCGCACTACAGCCGCTTCATCATGGACACACTGCTAAAGCACCCCAGCGTGCAAGACTGCAAAACCAGCTTTGTGCTCGACCGAGTGAAGGCCACCACGGCCGTTCCGGTGTGAAGGTTGTATTGGCTAAGTTGTAACAAATGCTTGATTTCATTGAAGAATTGGTCTGGATACTCTAATTTGTTGCAGTGCAGCAAAAAAGGCTTGGAATACCCAGGGAAAACCCTTATATTGAGTCCATGACTGAAATCAAAGACTGGCTCAAAGCTTCCTTGGATGCAGGTTCCAGCCTGTTGCGCCCGGCGAGCGAACGCAAAATTGGCGACACCAAGGCCCCTTTGATGGTGCCCATCCGGTCTTTGGGTCCCAGCTACCGAGAGCGCATTGCGGCGCACTTGCTGGCGTTGGAGCCGGCAGATCGCTATTTGCGCTTTGGCTATGCGGCGAGCGACGATCAGATCCGCCGGTATGCCGACCAGCTCAACTTCGATCGCGATGACATCTTCGGTATCTACAACCGGCGCTTGGAACTCATCGCCATGGCACACCTGGCCTACACCACGATGCCGGGGCACCAGAACTGCGCGGAATTCGGAGTCTCCGTGCTGAAGTCAGCCCGCGGACGTGGCTATGGTGCGCGCCTGTTTGAGCGGGCCGTGATGCATGCGCGCAATGAAGGCGTGAGCATGGTGTTCATCCATGCGTTGTCTGAAAATGCCGCGATGCTCAAGATCGCACGCAACGCCGGTGCGGTGGTGCAGCGCGATGGCACCGAGTCTGAAGCATTCCTGCAACTGCCCCCCGCCAACCTCGATACACGCATGACCGAGATGGTGGAACAGCAGTACGCCGAGGTGGACTACCAGATCAAGCGCCAGGCCAAGCAGTTCTGGGACTTTCTGGCGGGCATGCAACGGGCGCACGAAACCGAGTGAGCGTCAGACGGGGGCTGTGGAGCCTTGTCACAGCAATCCGTTATCCTAGCGGTCTGTTTCACTACCGCACGTCCTGCACTCCTAGGCTGTGTCAGACCCCCACCCCGCGCGCGCGCCTGAAAAGGAAGACAAGCGCACATTCCTGCAGAAGGTGGTTGAGTTCATCCACCCTGGCCCGGATTCTCCCGAAGAACTGATAGAAGCCCTGGCCGACGCCGAAAACAACGATGTGATCGGCGCCGATTCGCGCGTGATGCTCGAGCGTGTGATCCGTATGGCCGATCGCACGGCCGGGGATGTGATGGTGGCTGCACCCCGCATGGACGTCGTGAACATCGACGCACCTTACGACGAACTGCTCAAGACCATCATCAACACGGCGCATTCGCGCTTTCCGGTGTACCAGGGCGAGCGTGAGAACATCATCGGCATTCTCATGGCCAAAGACTTGCTCAAGCTGCAGCGGTCGCCCACTTTGAACATCCGTGCGTTGCTGCGTCCTGCAGTCTTCGTGCCCGAGACCAAGGGCCTGCACGATCTGCTCCGGGAATTCCGTGGCAACCGCAACCATCTGGCTGTGGTGATTGACGAGTTTGGCCGTGTGGCCGGCCTGGTCACCATCGAGGACGTGCTCGAAGAGATCGTGGGTGAGATCGAAGACGAATTCGACATTCCTGAAGACGAGGGCGATATTTTCGGCCTGGCCGACCACACCTATCGCGTGAGTGGCGACACGCCCGTGGAGCGCGTGGCCGAGGCCTTTGGCGCGCAGATCACCTGCAGCGATCCGGACGAAAGCTTTGACACCATTGGCGGCCTGATCGCCCACGAAATGGGCCATGTGCCCAAGCGCGGTGAAGAGGCCGTGCTGTGGGGGCTGGTCTTCGTCGTGCTGCATACCAAGGGCGGGGCTGTGCGCTGGTTCAAGGTGTCACCGGCAGACCAGGATACGGCGGCGCTCGCCTGATGGCCTTGGCCCCTGTGCAAGTGCCGCACGCGGCACCGTGGCAATGGCCGCTGGCGCTGTGCGCGGGGCTGGCACAGGCTGCCTCATTGGCTTTACCGGGTAGCGGGCAGCCTGCCTGGTGGCTGCAACTGGCTTCGATGGCCGTGCTGGCCTGGTTGCTGCACCGCCCCATGGGCTGGCGCCGCGCTGCTGGAATCGGCTGGGTTTTTGCCACAGCCTGGTTGGCGGGCACGTTCTGGTGGCTCTATATCTCCATGCACACCTACGGCGGTTTGGCGGCGCCCCTCGCGGCCGCAGCGGTGCTGGCGTTGGCCGCGTTTCTGGGTGTTTACTATGCAGTGATTTCCGGTCTTTTTAAGGCTCTAGCGCCCAAGGGGCGGGCGCTAGGTGCTCTCTTTTTTGGAATGGTTTGGCTGCTGGCCGAACTGGCCAGAGGCCAATGGTGGACGGGGTTTCCGTGGGGCGCCGCAGGCTACGCCCACGTGGAAGGGCCCTTGGCTGCGCTGGCACGCATCGTGGGCGTGTACGGCATCGGATGTGCTGCGGCCGTGCTGGCCATGCTGCTGGTGCAGGTGCGCCGCCGCGACCTGCGCAACCCGCGCGCCTGGGCGCTGGCGCTGGCGCTGTTGATTCTGGGTGGCGGCGCCGCCCTGCAGCGCCACTGTGCCGTGAATCTGTGCCATACGCCCATGGCACCTGCCGCGCCTGCGCTGCCGCTGGTCCTGCTGCAGGGCAACATACCGCAGGACGAAAAGTTTCAACCAGGGAGCGGTGTGCCTATGGCGCTGCAGTGGTATGGAGACCGGCTCACCAGCCTGGAGGGTGCGCTCGTCGTAGCGCCTGAAACCGCCATTCCGCTACTGCCCCAGCAACTCACGCCCGGCTACCTCGATGCCATCGCGCAGCACTTTGCACGCAAAGGGCAGGCGGCGTTGCTGGGCATACCCCTGGGCAGCCTGGAGACGGGCTACACCAACTCGGTGCTCGGATTTCAGTCCGGCCTGCTGGCGCCGTACCGGTACGACAAGCACCACCTGGTGCCGTTTGGCGAATTCATTCCACCCTTTTTTCGCTGGTTCACCGAACGCATGAATATCCCGCTCGGCGATTTCAGCCGGGGCAGTCTTGCACAGGCGCCGTTCGCATGGCAAGGGGAGCGCATTGCCCCCAATATTTGTTACGAGGACCTGTTCGGCGAAGAGCTGGCTGTGCAGTTTGCGCAGGCCGAAAACGCGCCCACAATCTTCGTCAACCTGAGCAATATTGGCTGGTTCGGCAACACCCTGGCCATCGACCAGCATCTGGCCATCAGCCGCATGCGCACGCTGGAGTTCGAGCGGCCCATGGTGCGCGCCACCAACACCGGCGCCACGGCCATCATCGACCACCGGGGCATCGTCACGCACCAGTTGCAGCGCCACATGCGCGGCATGCTCAAAGGTGAAGTGCAAGGGCGCAGCGGCGCCGCCACGCCCTATGCCGCCTGGGTATCGCGTTTTGGCCTGTGGCCGCTGTGGGCACTCGGTGTGCTGGCGCTGGCGGCGGCAGGGATGCGCCGCCGCTGGAATGGCGCCGTCCATACGGGATAATGGTTCCTACAATCAAACACAAAGCGATAGGCGCGATGGTCAATCACGGCGGTATGCACGCTGATCTGGAGCACGACTGAAAATGGCAGATTCCTTTTCCTATGAACAATTGATTGCCTCGGGTGAAGGACGGCTGTTCACGCCCGAGAGCGGGCGCCTGCCGCTGCCACCCATGCTGATGTTCGACCGCATCACGCACATCGACAGCGATGGCGGCGCGCATGGTCTGGGAAAAATCGTGGCTGAACTTGATGTCAAGCCCAATCTTTGGTTTTTTGCCTGCCACTTTCAGGGCGACCCGGTCATGCCGGGCTGCCTGGGGCTGGACGCGATGTGGCAGCTGATCGGCTTCTACCTGACCTGGCTGAAACTGCCGGGCCGCGGCCGTGCCCTGGGCGCGGGTGAGGTCAAATTCACGGGCGAAGTGGGGCCGGAGGCCAAGCTCGTAACCTACGAAATCGACATCAAGCGCGTCATCAAGCGCAAACTCGTGATGGCCATTGGCGACGCCCGTCTGCTTGTCGACGGCAAGGAAATTTACGTAGCCAACGACCTGCGCGTGGGCTTGTTCAAGCGCGAGGAAGACGCGGCCAAAGACGGAGCACCGCAAGGAGATGCAGCATGAAACGCGTGGTGATCACGGGCACGGGCATTGTCTCGTGCATTGGCAACGACATGGCGACCGTCACCGCGTCGCTGCGCGAAGGCAAGTCCGGCATCGTGGCCATGCCCGAATTTGCCGAAATGGGCCTGCGCAGCCAGGTGGCTGGCAAACCGCAGATTGACCTTGACGCACTGATCGACCGCAAACTGCGCCGCTTCATGGGTGACGCGGCAGCCTATGCCTACCTGTCGCTCAAGGACGCGATTGCCCAGGCCGGCCTGACACCTGAACAGGTCTCCAACCCACGCACCGGCCTCATCATGGGTTCGGGCGGGGCATCGTCCGCGAACCAGGTCGAAGCCGCCGACATCCTGCGCAGCAAGGGCATCCGCCGTGTCGGGCCGTACCAGGTCACGCGCTGCATGGGCTCCACCGTGTCGGCCAATTTGTCCACCGCGTTTGCGGTCAAGGGCATCAATTTCTCCATCACCTCGGCCTGCAGCACGTCGGCCCACTGCATTGGCATGGCGGCGCAGCAGATTGCTTTTGGCCTGCAAGACGTGATGTTTGCTGGCGGTGGTGAAGAGCTGAGCTGGCAATTGGCCATGCTGTTCGACGCCATGGGTGCCATGTCCAGCGCCTACAACGACACCCCCGAGAAGGCGTCCCGCCCCTACGACGCCCACCGCGACGGTTTTGTGATCGCCGGTGGTGGTGGTGCCATGGTGCTGGAAAGCCTGGAACATGCCCAGGCCCGTGGTGCCACCATCCTGGCCGAGATTGTGGGTTTTGGCCTGTCATCGGACGGCGTGGACATGGTGGCGCCTTCGGGTGACGGCGCCATTGCCTGTATGCGCCAGGCCATCAAGGGCCTGGACGGCCCCATCGACTACATCAACATGCACGGCACCTCCACCCCGGTGGGTGACCTGCCAGAGCTGCGCGCGTTGCGTGCAGTGTTTGGCGATGCGGTGCCGCCGTTTTCCAGCACCAAGTCACTCACCGGCCACTCGCAAGGTGCCACGGGTGTGCAAGAGGCCATCTACTGTCTGCTGATGCTGCAAGAGGGTTTTATCGCCGGTTCGGCCCACATCGAGAACCTCGACCCCGCCGCCGAAGGTATGCCCATCGTGCGCGAGTCGCGTGACGCACCGCTGCGCACCGCGCTGTCCAACAGCTTCGGCTTTGGCGGCACCAACGCCAGCCTGGTGCTGCGCCGCTGGGACGGCGCGTAAGCCTGCACGGCCCCGTGCGGCCCGTCCTTCCTGCGAGGGGGTGGACGGGCCGTTTTCTTTGGGGCCGTAAAATCCCGCCCTTGTGCGCCCCGGGGGCGCACCACCCGGACAAGACCCTCTTTCGCGCGGTTTGCGCCGCGCAGCACCCACATGTTGACCTTTCAGCAAATCATCCTCAAGCTCCAGTCCTATTGGGACGCCCAGGGCTGCGCGCTCTTGCAGCCCTACGACATGGAAGTGGGCGCCGGCACCTCGCACACCGCCACCTTCCTGCGCGCCATCGGCCCCGAGCCCTGGAAGGCCGCCTACGTGCAGCCCAGCCGCCGCCCCAAAGACGGCCGCTATGGCGAGAACCCCAACCGCCTGCAGCACTACTACCAGTACCAGGTGGTGCTCAAGCCCGCGCCCGCCAACATCCTGGAGCTGTACCTGGGCAGCCTCGAAGCCCTGGGCTTCGACCTGAAGAAGAACGACATCCGCTTCGTCGAGGACGACTGGGAAAACCCCACGCTGGGCGCCTGGGGCCTGGGCTGGGAGGTCTGGCTCAACGGCATGGAGGTGACGCAGTTCACCTACTTCCAGCAGGTGGGCGGCATCGACTGCAAGCCCGCCACCGGCGAGATCACCTACGGCCTGGAGCGCCTGGCCATGTACCTGCAGGGCGTGGACAACGTCTACAACCTGACCTGGACCGAAGGCCTGAGCTACGGTGACGTGTACAAGCAAAACGAGGTCGAGCAGTCCACCTACAACTTCGAGCACAGCGACGCGGACTTTTTGTTCAACGCCTTCAACGCGCACGAAAAACAGGCCAAGTACCTCATGGAGCAGCAGCTCGCGCTGCCTGCGTACGAGCAGGTGCTCAAGGCCGCGCACAGCTTCAACCTGCTGGACGCCCGTGGCGCCATCAGCGTGACGGAGCGCGCCGCCTATATCGGCCGCATCCGCAACCTGGCCCGCGCCGTGGCGCAGAGCTACTACGAGAGCCGCGAGCGCCTGGGCTTCCCCATGGCGCCGCGCGAGTGGGTGGAACAGATGACGAAGAAGGCTGCGTGAAGTGAAGGAACACCCCCCTGAGCCGCTTCGCGCCTTCCCCCCGCTCTCGCATTGCTGCGCAATGCGGGCAGGGGGACGCAGCCAGCGCGGCGGGGCGGCCCTTGCGCGGCTGCTCGCGCATGGGGCGTGCCAGTTTTCATGCATCGCTTGCGTAGCGGATGCCAAATGGATTACGGAATAGAGCCGACAACATGACTACCCAAAACCTCCTCGTTGAACTGTTTGTCGAAGAGCTGCCTCCCAAGGCGCTGCAAAAGCTGGGCGATGCCTTTGCCACTGTGCTGGGCGACCAGCTCAAGGCCCTGGGCCTGGCGACGGCCGCCTCGGTGGTCACGCCCTTTGCCTCGCCCCGCCGCCTGGCTGCGCATGTGACGGCGGTGGCCGCCCAGGCCGCTGACAAGTCCGTGCAGCAAAAGCTCATGCCTGTGACCGTGGGTCTCGACGCCAGCGGCAATGCCACCCCTGCGCTGTTGAAAAAGCTGCAGGCCCTGGGCGCTGACGTATCGAACCCCGCTGCCGCTGTTGCAGCGCTCAAGCGCGCCCAGGATGGCAAGGCTGAAGCGCTGTTCTACGACAGCGTGGTGACCGGCGCTACCCTGCAGGCCGGTTTGCAGAAGGCTCTGGAAGAAGCCATTGGCAAGCTCCCCATCCCCAAGGTCATGAGCTACCAGCTCGAAACCGACTGCGAGCTGCCCGGCTGGACCAGCGTGAACTTTGTGCGCCCTGCGCACGGCCTGGTGGCGCTGCACGGCAGCACCGTGGTGGCCGTGAAGGCGCTGGGCCTGATGGCAGGCAACAGCACACAAGGCCACCGCTTTGAAGCCGCCGTGTCGCCTGTGGTGTTCAAGGACGCCGACAGCTACGCCGCCACGCTGCAAAAAGACGGCGCCGTGATCGCCAGCTTTGCCGAGCGCAAGGCCGAGATCGCCCGCCAGCTCGCCGCAGCCGCTGCCAAGGTAGGCAACGGCGCCCGCCCCATCGAAGACGAAGCGCTGCTGGACGAAGTGACGGCCCTGGTCGAGCGGCCCAACGTGGTCATCTGCCAGTTTGAAGAGCAGTTCCTGGGCGTGCCGCAAGAGTGCCTCATCCTCACGATGAAGGCCAACCAGAAGTACTTCCCGCTGCTGGACGCCGCAGGCAAGCTGACCAACAAGTTCCTGGTGGTCAGCAACATCAGCCCCGAAGACACCAGCTTTGTGACCGGCGGCAACGAGCGTGTGGTGCGCCCGCGCCTGGCCGACGCCAAGTTCTTCTTTGACCAGGACCGCAAGAAGACGCTGGCCTCGCGCGTCGAGGGCCTGGGCAAAGTGGTCTATCACAACAAGCTGGGCACCCAGGGCGAACGTGTGGAGCGCGTGCGCGCCATTGCCAAGGCCATTGCGCAGCAACTGGGCGATAGCACGCTGGTGCAGCAGGCCGACCATGCCGCCTTGCTGGCCAAAACCGACCTTGTGACCGACATGGTGGGCGAGTTCCCCGAGTTGCAAGGCACCATGGGCCGCTACTACGCGCTCAACGACGGCCTGGGCGAGGTCATTGCCGACGCCATCGAAGACCACTACAAGCCCCGTTTTTCCGGCGATACCCTGCCGCGCAACACGGCCGGTGTGGTCGTGGCGCTGGCCGACAAGCTTGAAACCCTGGTGGGCATGTTCGGCATTGGCAACCTGCCCACGGGCGACCGCGACCCGTTTGCGCTGCGTCGCCATGCGCTGGGTGTGATCCGGATGTTGGTTGAAAAAGACCTGCCGCTGGATTTGAACGCTTTGCTGGCCAGTGCCGTGCCCGCCTTTGGCAACAAGATCACTGATGCCTCTGCCGCGCTGGCAGACTTTATCTACGACCGCCTTGCCGGTAGCCTGCGTGAGCAAGGCTTCAGCGCGCAAGAAGTGGATGCCGTGGTTGCCCTGCGCCCGCAGCGCCTTGCGCTGGTCGAAAAGCAGCTGGCAGCGGTGCGGGCCTTTGCCGCGCTGCCCGAGAGCCCGGCGCTGGCAGCGGCCAACAAGCGCGTTGCCAACATCCTCAAGAAGGCTGGCGAGGTGGATGCCCACGTCAACCCGCAGTTGTTGCAGGAACAAGCCGAGCAGGACCTGTACGCCGCGCTGCAGCGCTTTGTGCCCGAGGCCAATGCCCAGTTCGACGCAGGGGACTACACCGCCAGTCTGCAGACCCTGGCCGTGCTGCGCGCTCCGGTCGATGCCTTCTTTGACGACGTGATGGTCAACGCCGAGCAACTCGACCTGCGTTTGAACCGCCAGGGCCTGCTCAAAAGCCTGCACGATGCCATGAACCGCGTGGCTGATCTGTCGCGCCTGGTCGCCTGAGTTCGGTTGGGCCGCTGTTTCCAAGTGCCCATGGACGACCACTCGCCGATAGCCGTGGCCTCATCGGCTGGGCAGCGCACGGCTTGGTTGCTGTTTGCCCCGCCCGCTGTGCTCGCGGGGCTGCGCTGGCTGCTGCAGTGGCAGAGCGAGCGGGGTACGCCAACGACGGCGCTGCCGCTCACGCCGATCGCACTGGACGCTACGCCGCTGCAACTCCTGGCTCCCCTGGGGTGGGCGCTGGCCGGTCTGCTGCTGCTGGGCCTGTGTGTGTTTTGGGGTGTGCGCCGCGTCGGTGGACACCGGGTTCGCCAGGCGCTGCTGTGGGCCTGGATCGCGCTGTGGGTGGTGGGCGGCGCTGCGCTGCTATGGCGGAACGCGGACCTGCAAGGTCTGGAGCCATTGGAGCCAGTGCAGGCCGAGGTGCTGGGCAGTCGCCCCCGCATGCCCAATCTGCATTCCCTGGGCGGCACGGAGCTGCTGCTGCGCGTGGAGGGGTTGGAGCCCGTGCAGCAACTGGTGCTGGACGACCCCCAGGCCGCGCAGTGGCAGCCCGGTATGCGTTTGACCTTGCAGTGGTCGCGTGGACGTAGCAGTGGCCGCTTTGTCACGGGATGGCGCGCGGTGGGCGTGCCCCTGGCTCCTGCCGAGACCGACGCCGCCGTACCGAATCTTTGATAATGGCAGCATGAAAATCGTCATCTTGGACCGCGACGGCACCATCAATGCCCTGGGGGGCGAAGAGTTCATTGCCTCTCCTGACGACTGGTATGCGCTGCCCGGGGCGCTGGAAGCGATTGCTCGGCTCAACCGTGCTGGCTGGCATGCGGTGGTGGCCAGCAACCAGCCAGGGCTGGGACGGGGACTGTTTGACGTGGCCACGCTCAACGCAATCCACGCCGCGATGCATAAGCAGCTGGCGGCCAGCGGTGGGCGTATCGACGCAGTGTTCTATTGCCCGCACGCACCCAGTGAGGAATGCACCTGTCGCAAGCCCGCGCCCGGTCTGTTGGAGCAAATCTGCGACCGCTACGGCGTGGATGCCAAAGACGTGCATGTGGTAGGCGCCTGCCAGGTGCACTTGCAGGCAGGCGCCGCGCTGGGAGCCCGCCTGCACTTGGTGTGCACCGGCGTATCCGCCCATCTGGCTCCAGGTCTGCCTTTGCCCGCCGGGTGGCCTGAAGGGGTGCGCGTGCATGCCGATCTGGCGGCGTTTGCCGAAGTCCTGCTGAACAAGGCAGACGCCTTGCCCCCGGCCTGACGCACAAGGCCCCGTATGGCACAGAGCTTTGTGCAACTGGCGCTGGACCTTTTTGGCACCTCGGCGCCACTCCGTTCCCAAGAGAAAACAGCCCCAGCGATTGATGGGATTGCGCTGGCAGCTCCTGATTTGATAGTTCAGAAGCCGCAAGAACAGGCGACACCCCTGCAAGACATACTGGTGCCGACGCATTTTCGCCACCCGCAGGCCACCCGCGAAGTGCTGCTGGGCGATGCCGTAGTGGCCTATGCCCTGCAGCGTGCGCGTCGGCGCAGCATTGGCTTTACTGTCGGGGCCGATGGCCTGTCGGTACGGGCGCCCACCTGGGCCACGCTGGCGGCGGTGGACGCTGCGCTGCGCGAGAAGTCGGGCTGGATCCTGCGCAAGCTGGGCGAGGCGCAAGAGCGCCAGCGGCGGCTGGAACACGCGCGGATCGACTGGCGCGACGGTACCTTGCTGCCGTACCTGGGCGCCCCCCTGCGGGTGCTGCTGGACCCGGGGCAGAGCGCCGCCGGTACCTTGCGTGATAGGGAGGAAGGAGTGGCCGCGCGGCAACTGCACATTGGCCTGCCCGGCGCAGCACAGCCCGGGCAGATCCGCGATGCCGTGCAGGCTTGGCTGATGCGCGATGCCCGCCGGCACTTCACCGGGCGACTGGACCACTTTGCGCCGCTGCTGCAGGTGCGCTGGACCCGGCTGCGCCTGTCCAGTGCCCAAACGCGCTGGGGCAGCGCCCGTGCAGACGGCTCCATTTGTCTCAACTGGCGCCTGCTGCACTACCCGCCGACGGTGATCGACTACGTGGTCGCCCACGAACTGGCGCACCTGCGCGTGATGGACCACAGCCCCCGCTTCTGGGATACGGTGCGCACGGTGGTGCCCGACTACGCGCAACTGCGCCGCCACCTGCAAGATGAACCGGCGCCCCAGTGGGATTGATTTGCTATTGAATAAATAGCTTGTTGCGCTTGTATATAGGGAATTTGCGGCACTTTTCATCAAAAACAGGACTGAAAAACGATGATTCCTCTGCAGCTTTTTGACCCGGCCTCCAGTACCTACACCTACATCCTGCACGACCGCGCCACACGCGAGGCGCTCATCATCGACCCGGTGGACGCCCAGCTCGAGCGTGACCTGGCTGTGTTGCAAGCACAGGGCCTGGCCTTGCGCTGGACGGTGGAAACCCACAACCATGCCGACCACATCACCAGCGCTGGCCTGCTGGCCGAGCACACGGGTGCACGCACGGCGGCCCCCGCAGGCTGCGGCATTGGCACGGCCGGTGCGCAGCTGGCCGACGGTGATGTGCTGGCCTTTGGGGGGGAGAGCCTGCACGCACTGGCCACGCCTGGCCACACGGCGGGCAGCATGTCGTACCTGTGGCGCGGTCAGGTGTTCACGGGTGATGCGCTGCTCATCAACAGCTGTGGTCGCACCGACTTCCAGTCGGGCAGCGCCCGGGAGCTTTACCACAGCATCACCCAAGTGCTGTTCGCCTTGCCGCCCGAGACCACCGTGTGGCCGGGGCATGACTATCACGGGCGCAGCCATTCGAGTATCGGCGCTGAAAAGGCTGGCAATGCCCGCATAGCCGGGCGCAGTGAGGCCGAGTTTGTCGCGCTGATGGAGGGGCTGCACCTGCCTACGCCCGAGCGCATGGGCGAGGCGGTGCCTGCGAACCGCAGCTCGGGCCTGCGCCATGATGCGGGAGCCACAGACCAACCGGTGTTGCGCAGCGATCGGGGTTATGCGGGGGATGTGCACCCTGTGCTGGCCTGGCAGTGGGTGCAGGCGGGCGATGCCGTACTGATCGATGTGCGCAGCGATGCCGAGCGCGCATGGGTGGGAGAGGTGCCGGGCGCCGTGGCCGTGGCCTGGAAGCAATGGCCCGGCATGCTGATGAATGCGGAGTTTGACGAACAGATTCGCTCGGCCGTGCCGACAGGCCGCAAAGCTGTGCTGCTGTGCCGCAGCGGCGTGCGTTCTATTGCCGCGGCACAGCGCGCCACTGCTCTGGGGTTAGAAGCCTGGAATGTGCTGGAAGGCTTCGAGGGCGATCCCAACCAGCAGGCACAGCGCGGTTTGCGGGGCGGCTGGCGCTTTCACGGCCTGCCCTGGCGGCAGGGTTAAGGCGATGCTGAACAAGTCACCGCGATGATGCGCGCCGTGCATCGGGATGGGATGCAAGGCGCAAACCGCAGCTATGGCCGCAGTTATGGTGAGGATTTGCAACGCCGCAGACCGCCCGAGGTACGGATGCGCAGCGCGTGAGGGACTTGTTCAGCATTGCCTAAAAGCAGCCAGGCGAGGCTTACAGCGCTGGAATGCGCAGTTTTTGGCCGGGGTAGATTTTGTCCGGGTGCGACAGCATCGGACGGTTGGCTTCAAAGATGCGCGGATATTTGTTGGCGTCGCCGTAGTATTTTTTCGCAATGGCCGAGAGCGTGTCGCCACGCACCACGTCGTGGTATTGCGCTTCGGGTGCGGGGGTGGCGACAGCCATGAGGTTGTGCACTTCTTTGACACTGGCCACATTGCCGCAGCACAGGGTGACCTTTTCCAGTGCCTCTTGGGTGGGGGCCTGGCCTTGAACCGTTACGGTACCAGTGGCTCCATCGAAGGCAACCTGAACCGCTTCCACGCCCAGTTTCTGGGTGTCAATGTAGGCCTCAATGGCGCGTGACGCCTTGGCGTTGAGTTCGTCCAGTGAGGGCTTTGCAGCCGGGTTGCTGGCTGCGCTGACCACCGCCGCCTCGACTTCCTTGCCGCCAAACAGTTTTTCGCCGGCTTCTTTGATAAAGCTGAAAAGACCCATGTCGAACCTCCTGATTGTGGTGTGTAAAACGAGTCTACTCTAACGGCGTGCAGAGTTTTTCGTCGTCAGACAATGGCGCAAGAGTGACGGCAGGCACATGAAAACTCTGGATAATGCCTTGGATGACATTCATGGCCATTGATGTGGGCAACACCCGCCTGAAGTGGGCGCTGTACGAGGCGCCCCGCCCGGGAGCCTCTTTGCTGGCGCAGGGCGCAGAGTTTCTGGACCATATCGACCGTCTTTCCGATACCGCCTGGGCGCGTCTGCCGACGCCGTCGCGCATGCTGGGCTGTGTGGTGGCGGGTGATGCCGTCAAGCGCCGTGTC
This sequence comes from Simplicispira sp. 125, assembly GCF_003096555.1. Taxonomy (NCBI): domain Bacteria; kingdom Pseudomonadati; phylum Pseudomonadota; class Betaproteobacteria; order Burkholderiales; family Comamonadaceae; genus Simplicispira; species Simplicispira sp. 125. The sequence goes on from NZ_QEKM01000001.1 coordinate 3,615,586, forward strand.
GAAGAGCAGATGGAGTTGTGGGACGTGGCACCGCAGTGGGTGGTGTCCTCGGCCCAGGAAGCAGGGTTGATTAATGGCTATGACCACCCCACGCGCCTGGGTTGCGACCGGTGGGTGGCCATGATCGGTGCGCGCCACCACATGCTGGCGCAAGGTCCTGCGCGGCCCTTGGTGGTGGTGATGGTGGGCACGGCGGTCACGGTGGAGGCCATCGACGCGCAGGGGCGGTTTCTGGGGGGCCTGATTCTGCCGGGCCACGGCATCATGCTGCGCGCGCTGGAGTCTGGCACGGCTGGCTTGCATGTGCCGACGGGGGAGGTGCGGTTGTTCCCCACCAATACCAGCGATGCGCTGACGAGCGGCGGAACCTATGCCATTGCAGGGGCCGTCGAGCGCATGGTGCAGCATGTCATGGCGCACTGCGGTGCTGAGCCCGCCTGCATCATGACGGGGGGGGCCGGCTGGAAAATGGCGCCCAGCATGACGAGGCCGTTCGAGCTGGTGGATAACCTGATTTTTGACGGTCTGCTGACCATCGCCTCGCAGCGCTTCGGAGCCTAGTCCGGTCGGTCGCTCACGGGGCGCCGCAGGGGTTACTCTTCCAGCTCTGCCTGTGCCATGTCCACGTCCAGGCGCTCCATAGCATCCAGGGGTGTGCTTGCGGCGGCCTGCTCATACAGTGCTGTGGCTTCCTTCATTTTTTTGTCGCCTTCGAGCATGACCAGTGCATTGGCGTATTCGATCATGGCGATGGCCGAGCCCGGGTTGAGTTTGAGGGCCTCCTGGAACAGCTTGAGACCGGTGTCCTTCTTGGCGCCATAGGTCATGCCGCCGATCAGCGAGCCCACCTTGTCGATCACCTCGGCATGGAAGGCCCCCAGCGCGATGCGGGCGTCCGCATGTTTGGGCGAGAGGGCGATGGCTTTTTCCAGTGACTCCTTGATCTTGCCGCCCAGCCCCTGGGCCAGCGCCTTGGCCACGCTGATGCCTTGGCTGTAGCGGCCCAGCGCATAGGCGTGCCAATACCAGGCATTGGCGTTCTTCGGGTCTTCGGCGGCTTGCGCCTCTGCCTGTTCGGCCACCTGCAGATAAAGGTCCAGACGGGTCTTTTCCTTCTTTTCCAGGTAGGTGGCGTAAATGGCTGTTGCCTTGTTGGCGGCGGTAGTGCCCGCGCCCCCAGCTTCCAGGCCTACTTCGGCCGCCTTCTGGAAGTCGCCATTGTGGAAATGCACCCAGGCTTGCAGGACAGCGGCATCTTTGGGCAAGGGTTCGCCATCGCCGGCATGCAGGCGTGCCCAGTGCTTTTTCAGGCTGGCAGCGTCGAAGCTGTAGTCGCCCGCGTGGGGAAAGGGGGTCCATTTCGCCATGTGTGTCTCCGTTGGTATGGGGTGTCCTGAAAGGGTTCAGGCATCGGGCCGGTAGGCCGTGGCCAGCTGCAGCAGGTGTGCGCGCTGGCCGGGTTCGAGGTAGGGCATGAGCAGGTTCAGCACATGGTGCGCGCCGCGCAGCAAGGCAGCCTGGGCGCTTTCGGGTTCGAGCGCGCGGCGGGGGTCGCGTACATATTCAAAGCTCAGCCAGTAGGTCAGTACCACGACCATGCTGGTGGCGGTGGGTTCGATTTCGCGCGAATCGATTTGCAGGGCACCTGCGCGCTGCATGCCGTCGAGCAGGGTGCGCACGGCGTGCGTCTTGTTCTGCAGCACTGTCTGGAAATGCATCTCCAGCCGACGGTTCTTGGATAGAAGATCGTTGAGGTCGCGGTAAAGAAAGCGGTATTGCCAGATCAGCTCAAACAGCGTGTGCATGAAGAACCATGCATCCTCAACGTTGCGCACGCTGCTGCTGGCGCCGAGCAGTTCGGTGAGTGCACGTTCGTAGCGGTCGAACAGCGCATTGATGAGCTCGTCCTTGGCTGGGTAGTGGTAGTAAAGATTGCCTGGGCTGATGCGCAGTTCAGCGGAAATCAGGGTGGTCGAGACATTGGGCTCGCCAAACCGGTTGAACAGTTCGAGCGTGACTTCCAGTATGCGTTCAGCGGTGCGGCGCGGCGCTTTTTTCACCATGTGTGCTGGCCCTCATGCATCGATTGGAATGTGTGTTTGTAGCTACTCTAACCGACGTTTTCAGGGGGGTATAAATGCTGCACCGCGTCATTTTGTGGACACTGAATGCACAACGGCTGTCACACCACCGGTGTGACAGCCGTTGTGCGCAAGGGCGCAAGCCCCTGCGTCATGCCGTTCGGAAATCAGGCTGCGCTGGCGGCGCCGTCAGCGGCGGGTGCTGCGTCGGTGCTGCGGGGGGCGACCTTGGGGAAGGGGGTCCGGGCCTTGGCGACCGATTTTTTGGCCGCTGGCTTTGCGGCCGGTTTGGCTGCAGCGGACTTGACAGCCACCTTCTTGGCTGCTGGTTTTGCGGCAGGCTTGGCTGCAGCCTTCTTGGCCACTGGCTTTGCAGCAGGCTTGGCCACGGGCTTGACCGCAGCCTTGGCGGGTGCGGCCTTCACCACAGGAGGGGCCTTGCCCAGGCTCTTGGCCAGTGCGTCGATGCGGGCGTTGAGCACATCCAGGTCGCGCGACGACGGCACGCCCAGCTTGGTCAGGGCGGTGGCAACACGGTCTTCGAAAATGTTTTCCAGCTTGTCCCACTGGCCTGCGGCGCGTGAACCAATGTCGCTGGCCATGCTGGAAACGCGGCTGGTCGCTTCCGAAATTTTTTCCTCGGCCACGGCCTGGGTCTTGCGTTGGATGGACAAGCCTTCCTTCACCAGGGCTTCAAACACTTTGCCGCCTTCTTCCTGGGCCTTGGAAAATGCCCCCAAGCCGGCCAGCCAGATTTGCTGGGCAGAGTCCTTGACGGTGTTCGACAACTGGGCGCCCGTTTTCTTTTTTTCGTTGCTGAGTTTTTGCAGTTTCTTGACCATGTGGCCTCCGGTAGAAAGGGTTGATGTGTTTGCCTGAGCGATCTGCTGCTGGCATGAAGAGAACTTTACGCGCTGCGCTGCCCGCCGTGTAGGCGCGCACTCCTAAAAACGTAGAGCGTGCCGTCTAGCTGGGCGCCGTGCCGGTAGCATCGGCGCGGGTTTTTGCTAAAGCCCGAGGGCGTGTGCTTAGGCAAGAATGATCAAAGCCATCAACAGGAGTTTTCAACATGCAGTATTTCGTGACAGGTGCCACAGGGTTTATTGGCAAGCGGCTGGTTAAAAAACTCCTGGAGCGCAAGGGCAGCGTGGTGTATTTCCTGCTGCGCAAGGAAAGTGCCGGCAAAGTGGCCGAACTGCGCAGCTACTGGGGCGTGAGCGCCGCCCGCGCGGTGCCGGTGTTTGGTGACCTGACATCCCGCAAGCTCGGCGTTTCTGCCGAGGATGTGAAGAAGCTCAAGGGCCAGATCGACCATTTCCACCATCTCGCTGCCGTGTACGACCTGTCGGCCGATGCCGAGAGCCAGGCGGCCGTGAACATCGAGGGCACGCGCAACACGGTGGAATTCGCCAAAGCCATCGATGCCGGGCATTTCCACCATGTGTCCTCCATTGCGGCTGCGGGTCTGTACGAAGGCGTATTCCGCGAGGACATGTTCGAAGAGGCTGAAGGGCTGGACCACCCGTATTTCCTCACCAAGCACGAGAGCGAAAAAATTGTGCGCCAGGACTGCAAGATGCCCTGGACGGTGTATCGCCCCGCCATGGTGGTGGGCGACAGCGAGACCGGCGAGATGGACAAGATCGACGGTCCCTATTATTTCTTCAAGCTGATTCAGCGCATGCGCCAGTTGCTGCCCCCCTGGATGCCCGCGGTGGGCCTGGAAGGGGGGCGCATCAATATCGTGCCAGTGGACTTCGTGGTCAACGCCATCAACGTCATCAGCCACCAGAAGGCCATTGGCAAAAAGTGTTTCCATCTGGTGGACCCGGTGGGCTACCGCGTGGGCGATGTGCTCGACATCTTCAGCCGCGCTGCGCATGCGCCGCGCATGAACCTGTTTGTCAATGCAGCGCTGCTGGGTTTCATCCCCAAGGGCATCAAAAAAAGCCTGATGGCCATTGCCCCGGTGCGCCGCGTGCGCAACGCCGTGCTCAAGGACCTGGGCTTGCCCGAGGACATGCTCACCTTTGTGAACTACCCCACGCGCTTTGATTGCCGCGAGACGCTTGCGGCGCTCAAAGGCTCGGGCGTGGAGTGCCCCAACCTCAAGAACTACGCCTGGCGCATCTGGGACTATTGGGAGCGACACCTTGACCCCGAACTGTTCATCGACCGTACGCTCAAGGGCACGGTGGCGGGCAAGGTGGTGTTGGTAACGGGCGGTTCGTCGGGCATTGGCCTCGCTGCCGCGCACAAGTTTGCCGAAGCGGGCGCCATCACCCTGATCTGTGGGCGTGACCAGGCCAAACTCGACGAAGCCTGCAAAGAGGCCAAGGCCAAGGGGTATGCCTTTATCGCCTATGCCGCAGACATTGCTGACATGCAGGACTGCGATCGTTTCGTGCAGCAGCTCATCGCAGACCATGGCGGCGTGGATTTCCTCATCAACAACGCGGGGCGCTCCATCCGCCGTGCCATTGAATCGAGCTACGACCGTTTCCACGACTACGAGCGCACCATGCAGCTCAACTATTTTGGTTGCCTGCGCGTGACCATGGGCCTGCTGCCGGGCATGGTGGAAAAGCGCAAGGGCCATGTCGTCAATATCAGCTCCATTGGGGTGTTGACCAACGCACCGCGCTTTTCAGCCTACGTGGCCAGCAAGGCAGCGCTGGATGCCTGGACGCGCTGCGCATCGAGCGAGTTTGCCGATCAGGGCGTCACGTTCACCACCATCAACATGCCGCTGGTGCGCACGCCCATGATCGCGCCCACCCAGATCTACAACAATGTGCCCACACTGGCGCCTGAGGAGGCCGCCGACATGATCGCGCAGGCCTGTATCTTCAAGCCGGTGAACATTGCCACGCGCCTGGGCATTCTGGGGCAGGTCATGCACGCGCTGGTGCCGCGCGTGGCCCAGATCGGCATGAACGCCAGCTTCCGCATGTTCCCGGATTCGACCGCAGCCAAGGGCGAGAAAGGCGGCAAGCCGCAGCTCTCGGCCGAAGCGGTGGCCTTGCAGCAGATGATGCGCGGCATTCACTTCTGATGCTGCGATGCGCTTGCGGGTAAACGGTTACTGACGGCGACAAGGTGCAGTGGGATAATCCGAGGCTTTGCCAGCGGGCACAACTATCGGTTTATCCCATGATCCTTGTCACCGGCGGCGCCGGCTTCATTGGCGCCAATTTCGTTCTCGACTGGCTGGGCGGCTCCAGCGAGCCCGTGCTCAATCTCGACAAGTTGACCTACGCAGGCAACCTGCACAACCTGGCCAGCGTGCAAGGCGATGCGCGCCATGTTTTCGTGCAGGGCGATATTGGTGACAGCGCGTTGGTCGGGCGCTTGCTGGCCGAGCACCGGCCGCGTGCCATCGTCAATTTTGCAGCCGAGTCGCATGTGGACCGCTCCATCCACGGCCCCGAAGACTTCATCCAGACCAACGTGGTGGGAAGTTTCAGGCTTTTGGAGGCTGTAAGGCACTACTGGCAAGCGCTTCCAGCTATCGAAAAAGAAGCATTCCGGTTCCTGCACGTCAGTACCGACGAGGTGTATGGCACCCTGGCGCCTGATGCGCCTGCCTTCACCGAACAGCACAACTACGAGCCCAACAGCCCCTACAGCGCCAGCAAGGCCGCCAGCGACCACTTGGTGCGCGCCTGGCACCACACCTACGGCCTGCCGGTGCTCACCACCAACTGCAGCAACAACTACGGGCCCTACCACTTCCCCGAGAAGCTGATCCCGCTGATGATCGTCAACGCGCTGGCGGGCAAGCCATTGCCGGTGTACGGCGACGGCATGCAGATCCGCGACTGGCTGTATGTGAACGACCACTGCAGCGCCATCCGCCGCGTGCTTGAAGCGGGCCGCTTGGGCGAAACCTATAACGTCGGCGGCTGGAACGAAAAAGCCAACATTGACATCGTGAACACGGTCTGCGCTCTGCTCGACGAACTGCGCCCGCGCGCTGATGGCCAAAGCTACCGCGCCCAGATCACCTACGTGAAGGACCGCCCCGGACATGATCGGCGCTATGCCATCGACGCCCGCAAGATCGAGGCCGAACTGGGCTGGCGCCCCGCCGAGACCTTTGACACCGGCATCCGCAAGACCGTGCAGTGGTACCTGGATCACGCGGATTGGGTGGCGCAGGTGCAAAGCGGCGCCTACCGCGAATGGGTCGCCAAGCAGTACGAAGGCGAAGCTGCATGAACATTCTGCTCCTGGGCAAGGGTGGTCAGGTTGGCTGGGAATTGCAGCGCAGCCTGGCTGTGCTGGGCGATGTCACCGCGCTGGACTTTGACAGCCAGGAACACTGCGGTGATTTTTCCAACCCTGCCGGGGTTGCCGACACCGTGCGAGCCCTGCGCCCGGACGTCATCGTCAATGCCGCAGCGCACACCGCCGTGGACAAGGCCGAGAGCGAGCCCGATCTCGCACGCCTGCTCAACGCCACCACGCCCGGCGTGCTGGCCGAGGAGGCCGCCCGCCTGGGCGCCTGGTTGGTGCACTACAGCACCGATTACGTGTTTGACGGCAGCGGCACCCGTCCCTGGTTGGAAACTGACACACCCGCGCCGCTGAGCTGCTATGGCCGCACCAAGCTCGAAGGGGAGCAACTGATCCAGCAGTCCGGCGCCAGGCACCTGATTCTGCGCACCAGCTGGGTCTATGCGGCACGCGGCGGTAACTTTGCCAAGACCATGCTGCGACTGGCGCAGGAGCGCGACCGCCTGACTGTCATCGACGACCAGTGGGGCGCCCCCACAGGCGCCGACCTGCTGGCCGACGTCACGGCCCACGCCATTCGGCACCTGGCGCAGCACTCCCAGGACGGCGGCCTGTACCATTGCGTGGCGGCAGGCGAGACCAACTGGAATTTGTATGCAAAAGAGGTTCTAACGCTTGCTGCACAAGCGCAACCAGCTATCAAATTGAAAGCGACTGAAGTGGCGCCTGTGCCCACCAGCGCCTTCCCCACGCCTGCCGTGCGGCCGCACAATTCGCGCCTGGACACCCGCCGCCTGCAAGCCACCTTTGGCCTGCGGCTGCCGCACTGGCGCGACGGTGTAGCGCGCATGCTCACCGAAATCCTTTGACGCACAGACCATGACCGCACACACAGCGGCCCGCAAGGGCATCATCCTCGCCGGGGGTTCCGGCACCCGCCTGCACCCGGCCACGCTGGCCATCAGCAAGCAACTGCTGCCGGTGTACGACAAGCCCATGATCTACTACCCGCTGAGCACCCTCATGCTGGCGGGCATCCGCGACATCCTGGTCATCAGCACGCCGCAGGACACGCCGCGTTTCGAACAGTTGCTGGGCGACGGCAGCCAGTGGGGCATCAACTTGCAATACGCTGTGCAACCGAGCCCGGACGGCCTGGCGCAGGCCTTCATCATTGGCGAGCAGTTCCTGGGTGATTCGCCCTGCGCACTGGTGTTGGGTGACAACCTCTTTCATGGCCATGACTTCCATGAGCTGCTCGGCAGTGCCGCGGCACGCTCCGAGGGTGCCAGCGTTTTTGCCTACCATGTGCACGACCCCGAACGCTATGGCGTGGCCGAGTTTGACGCCCAGGGCCGGGTGCTTTCTCTCGAAGAAAAGCCGGTGTCGCCTAAATCCAGCTATGCGGTGACCGGTCTGTATTTCTATGACAACCAGGTGGTGGAGCTGGCCAAGGGCCTCAAGCCTTCTCCCCGTGGCGAGTTGGAAATTACGGACCTGAATCGTTTGTATCTGGATCAGGCGCAACTCCATGTCGAAATCATGGGGCGAGGCTATGCCTGGCTGGACACCGGCACGCACGAAAGCCTGCTCGAAGCCAGTCAGTTCATCGCCACGCTGGAGCACCGCCAGGGCCTCAAGATCGCCTGCCCTGAAGAAATCGCGTGGCGCGGGCAGTGGATCGACAGCGAGCAACTCCAGCGGCTGGCGCAGCCCTTGTCCAAAAATGGCTATGGCCAGTATCTGCTGCGCTTGCTCCAGGAAAAAATTTACTGAACCCCGCCATGCAAGCCACCCGCCTCGCCATCCCCGACGTCATGCTGATCGAACCCAAGGTGTTCGGTGACGCCCGCGGATTTTTCTTTGAGAGCTTCAACCAAAAAACCTTCAACGACGCAACGGGCACCGACCACCAGTTTGTGCAGGACAACCACAGCCGTTCATGCCGTGGCGTCCTGCGTGGCCTGCATTACCAGGTGTCTCCCAAGGCGCAGGGCAAGCTGGTGCGCGTGGTGCGGGGTGCGGTGTTCGATGTGGCGGTGGATATCCGCCAGGGCTCACCGACTGCGGGGCAATGGGTGGGTGTCGAACTGACGGAAGACAACTATCGTCAACTCTGGATTCCTCCGGGACTCGCCCACGGTTTTCTGGTGCTGTCCGAGTCGGCCGATTTCGTTTACAAAACGACCGATTACTACAGCCCGCAGCACGAGCGCTCCCTGGCGTGGAACGATCCGCAGTTGGCCATCGCTTGGCCGGACCTGGGCAAGGCGCCGGTGCTGTCCGGCAAGGACCTTGCCGGTCTGAGCCTGGCCGCTGTTCTGGCTGGTGCCTGATGGCGCGCGTTACCCCATGCTGGACCGAGACGCCAAGCCTGCAGTGACCAGCAGCAGCGGGCTACCGATGACCTGCGAACCTGCGTCGCAATCGCCCCTGCGAATCGCCCTCATCGGTACTGACGGTCTGCCTGCCCGCTATGGGGGCTTCGAAACCTGCGTGGCGGAGCTTGCTCCTCGGCTGGTGGCGCTGGGACACCAGGTCGAGGTGTTTGGCTCCTCCATCGGGCGCGGTTCGCGGGCGGCCGATCGGTCGGGGCTGCGCCATCGATACCTGCCCTTGCGGGCCAACGGCCCTGCTTCGGTGCCCTACGATCTGCTCAGTTTCCTGTTCAGCTTGCGCCGTTGCGATGCCGTCGTCGTCATGGGTGTTTCTGCCGGTGTGTGCATGCCGCTCATGCGCTGGCTCGCGGGCACCAAGCGCATCGTGGTGAATGTGGATGGCCTGGAGGCCCGGCGCAGCAAGTGGCGGGGGTTGCCGCGCGCATTTTTGCGTCTGAGCGAGCGGCTCGCCATCCGCCACGCCCATCAGGTCATCAGCGACAACCAGGGCATTGCGGACATCGTTGCCAGTACCTATGGCCGCGCCAGCACCATCATCCCCTACGGGAACGACCATGTGCAGCCCATCGAATCGGAGCAGGCACGGGCGTTGGTGCGCCAGCGCTTCGGGCTGGAGCCCGGGTGCTATCTCTTGACGGTCGCCCGTATTGAGCCGGAGAACCAGATCGCCGAAATGATGGAAGCCGCACTGGCTGGCGGCGTCGAATGCTACGTTGTCGTCGGCAACTTCAGTACCACCGCTCTGGGGCAGCAACTGCAGCAGCGCTACCGTGAAGAACCGCGTATCCAGTGCATCGATGCACTGTTCGAGCCGCAGGCGCTTGCGGCCCTGCGTGCAGGTTGCCGCCTGTACCTGCATGGCCACAGCGTCGGCGGCACCAACCCTTCGTTGATCGAAATGCTGCCTTACCACCGTCCGATTCTGGCATTCGACTGCATATTCAATCGCTACACCCTGGCGGACCAGGGAGGTTACTTCGCCAGTGCCGCCGCGCTGGAGCAATGCCTGCGCACACCGGACCTACAGGCTTGGACGCCGCAGCCCGACGATCCGGCGTTCGCGCGCTATCGCTGGACTGCCATTGCACGGGCCTATTCCCGGCTTTGCCAGCCGGAGGTGATGGCATGAATGCCAATCCGTCCACGGTGGTTGCGGCCTGTCAAGGGGTATCGGTCGCCGCGGTGATCGTGACGTTCCAGCCCGACTGTGACGCCCTCCTGGCGCAGATCGAAGCCTTGCGTCCACAGGTGGCGCACATGGTGATCGTGGACAACGCCTCGACGGTGGATCTGCCCGCCTGGCGCCGGGAGGCGGTTCCGCAGGTCGATGCCGTGTTACGCATGGAGCGCAACCTGGGAATTGGCGGTGCGCAGAATCGCGGAATCGACTGGGCGCGTGTGCAGGGCGCCAGCCATGTGCTGCTCATGGACCAGGACAGCGTCCCCGCTGCCGACATGGTCGCCCAGCTTCTTGCCGCATTGCAGGAGCGCCCCGACGCAGGTGCCGCCGGTCCGCTGCATGCTGACCCACGTCAGCCCATCGCGCATTCTCCTTTTGTATGGCTCGATGGCCTGCGTTTTCGCAGACTTCTCTGCACCGCAGGAACGGTGCACGTGGTAGACCACCTGATTGCATCAGGCTGCCTGATTCCGATGCCTGTGCTTGAGCAGGTGGGCGCCATGCGAGAAGACTGGTTTATCGACTTCGTGGACGTGGAATGGAGCCTGCGCGCCCGCGCTGCCCGCTGGATGCTGCTGGGCGTCTGCTCTGCGCGCATGGTGCATGCGCTCGGGGGCCCCCCCATTGTGTTCATGGGGCGACGGTTTCTGGCGTATCCGGCATGGCGGCACTACTTTCAGGTGCGCAATGCCGTGCTTCTGTACCGCCAGCCCTTCGTACCCTTGCGTTGGTCGCTGGCGTCTGCCTGGCGGCTGTTGATGAAAATCGGTTTCAATTGTGTGGCCGGGCGCAGCCGTTGGCAGCACTTCAAGGCTAGCGTGCGCGGACTCTGGGATGGTGCGCGTGGGCGGGTGGGCGCTTCATGGTAAATTGCACGGCTTTTCGGATGGGCGCTGCTGCTGAAGGCAGGCCTTGAACAGAAGAAGAAAAAATGAGCCAGGTGATATTTGACGGACTGGCTGCATATTGCTTTCAAAACTACCGTACGGTCAATTCAGAATATTCAGAAACAGGTGCGGAAAATGAATGCTATGGCTGAGGTAGGTCCAGTGAAAAATCAGGAAAAAAAGTACCTGAGAATTGGGGAAATGCTGCTCGCGGCGCAGAAAATTTCCCGCAACGATCTGGACCGTGCGCTGGAGGTGCAACGTTCGATGGGGGGACGTCTAGGACGTCTGCTAGTCAATCTCGGCATTGTTTCTGAAATCGATGTAGCTGTCGCCCTCTCGCAGCAAGCGGGTTTGCCACTGGTGCGGACCGACCATTTTCCAGAAAACAAACCGGAAACATCCCGACTCAATACGAGTTTCCTGCTGGCCAATGATTTACTGCCGCTGGGTGATTCAGATAACCCGGAGTTAGTTCCTGCGTTTGCTTGTCCCGATCCAAAAAGTCCGTCTCTGAAAAATGCCTTGATGCTGGTGTTTGGCAAGGAGCCGGATATTTATTTCGGACTGGAATCCGAAATATCCACACAACTCAATGCTTGGTACCTCCAGGATGCGGCCGAAGACGATCTGGAGGTTGATGGTCAACCTGCAGCGGAGGAGTTCATCGAGCATCTTCGGGACATGGCCTCCGAGGCGCCGATCATCCAGCGCGTGAACCAGATTCTTTCGCAGGCGGTGGTTGCCCAGGCGTCGGATATTCACATCGAAACGTATGAGGATCAGTCGGTTGTCCGCATCCGGGTGGATGGAGAGCTGTTTCCCATCGACGAAATCGACAACAAGGATGCCCCGGCCGTCGTTTCACGCATCAAGATCCTTTCGCAACTCGATATTGCCGAACGCCGCATGCCGCAGGACGGGCGCACCAAACTGCGGGTGCACGGCAAGGAGATGGACGCGCGGGTTTCCACCATCCCCACCATGTTCGGGGAATCGGTGGTCATGCGCCTGCTCGAAAAGAATTTTGACCTCCTGTCCCTGGAAAGCCTGCATTTCACTCCGCCGACCTTGCAATCCCTGCGCCAGTTGTTGAGTGTGCCGCATGGCATCCTGCTCGTGACAGGCCCCACGGGGTCGGGAAAATCCACCACGCTGTATGCGTCACTGCAAGAACTCGAAGGTGAAAACCTGAAAATTCTTACAGTGGAAGATCCGGTGGAATACCGGTTGCAGTGGCTTAACCAGGTGCAGGTGCAGCCCCAGATCGGCCTGACCTTCGCCAAGGTGCTGCGCTCGTTCCTGCGACAAGACCCGGACGTCATCATGATTGGTGAAATGCGGGACGGGGAAACCGCCGAAATTGCGGTCCAGGCGGCACTGACAGGCCATATGGTCTTGTCCACCTTGCATACCAACAGCGCCCTGGGAGCCATTGTGCGGCTCATCAACATGGGTGTGGAGCCGTACCTCATCACGGCTTCCGTGATCGGGGTGCTTGCGCAGCGTCTCGTGCGCAAGCTCTGCGACGATTGCAAGACCCTCCTGCTGCCGGATCAGGCGCAGGCAGCAGCGGCCTCGCTGGGCGCATCCGTGGGTGAAGGGCAGACGCTTTACCGCTCGGTGGGTTGCCCCAACTGCCGCGGAACGGGCTATCGGGGACGGCTGGCCATCCATGAATTGCTGCTGCTCACCGAAGACATGAAGCGCAAGGTGCTGGAGCAAGGTTCCTCTATCAATGGTAGCGAGGGCACTTATGCCGGCGGGAACTTGTTGCAGGACGGCGCCACCAAGGTAGGCTTGGGGCTGACCACTGCAGAGGAAGTGCTGCGCGTTGCGCGTCAAAATGACTGATTTTCAATACGATGGAGTGACGTCCGAGGGCAAGCCATGCCAGGGCAGTGTTCGCGCGCCGAATGTGGACACTGCCCGATTGCGGCTGATCGGGCAGGGCATCACGCCGGTGCGCCTCACGGGGGGCGAGGCGGCCCCTGCCCAGGGCATGGAGCAAAGCCGCAGCGCAAAGCTCAAGCGCCAGGACATCCTGTTTTTCAGCCGGGAGATGGCACACCTCAAGCAGGCCAACATGCCGCTGGACAAAGCTTTGGCCATGCTCAAGGAGATGGCGGCCACCGATGCATTGAGGGCGTTCATCAGCAAGGTCGAAGAAGGGGTGCGAGGAGGCAAATCGCTATACCAATCCTTGCTGCCTTTCGAGCGGGACCTGGGGCGCCAGTACCTCGTCCTGATCCGGGCAGGGGAGACATCGGGTTCCCTGCATGTGGTCATGAAGGAACTCACGGTGCAACTGGAGGCGCAGGACAAGCTTCGGAACTATGTCATCTCCTCCATGACCTACCCCATCATCCTGCTGGTGGTGGCGGTACTCTCCGTGGTGCTGCTGTTGGCATTCGTTGTTCCGCAGTTCCGGGAAATCTTTGATTCCATGGGGGATGCGCTGCCCTATTCGACCCAACTGGTCGTCAATCTTAGCGACCTGATCCGGTCCCACTGGATGCTCATCCTGCTGGGCGTGACCATGCTTTTCTTTTTATTGTCCCGCTGGGTTGCCACCGCAGCGGGGCGCATGCAGCTTGACACCATGCTGCTCGACATGCCGCTGTTCGGGAAAGTCGTCAAGAATCTCCAGTTTGCCGTTTATTTCCGGACCTTTGGTATTTTGTTGCAGCGAGGTGTTCCCATGGTCGATGCCTTGCGCATCGCCGTTGATACCTTGACCAATGTGGCCCTGCGCAAAGACATTGAGCCCCTGGTCGGCATCGTGAAAACAGGCAAGCGGCTTTCCACCGGATTTGTGTCACCCCATTTCAAAAAAACCACTGCCCCCCAATTGATACGCGTGGCCGAGGAAACTGGGCAGCTCGACAGCACCTTGCTCAGTCTGGCCGATCGCTATGAGGACGAAGGGCGGCGCACTATGGGCCGCGTTCTGGCGGCCATGGAGCCCCTCATCATCATCATTCTGGGGGCGTTTGTCGCTTTCATCATCATCGCCATCCTGGGTGGCGTGCTGTCGATCAACGACACCATCTGACTATTTTCATTCAAGGAATTCGCCATGAAAAAACATATCAATGACAACGCGGCAAATGTGTTCCTGCGAGCGCGCCGTTCTGCGGGCTTTACCCTGATCGAACTGCTCGTGGTCCTGGTCATCCTGACCCTGCTGGCAGGGTTGGTGGGCCCCAAGGTGCTCGACCAGTTGGGCGGAGCCAAGTCCAAGACGGCACGGGTACAGATCGCCGAAATCGAGCAAAGCCTTGATCTCTTCAAACTGGACGTGGGCCGCTATCCCAATGATGCCGAAGGCCTTCGCGCCCTGACCGACCGCCCCGCCACGGCGCCTGGCTGGAATGGTCCCTATCTGAAAAAGGGCTTGCCCGCCGACCCCTGGGGTGCCACCTACCTGTACAAAAATCCCGGGCGCAACAATGCGCCAGACATCTTTTCTCTGGGCGCGGACGGTAAACCTGGTGGCGAAGGGGATAGCGCCGATATCTACAACTGAAGTTGCGGTCGCGTCATCACCCCGTGTCTGGTGAACTGATCCGCATGCGCAACCGTGCACCAGGGGTACGCCACCGAGGTGCCGGCTTCACCTTGCTGGAGCTGCTGGTGGTGCTGGTGCTTGCTGCCCTCACCGTTTCCGTGGTGGGCGGCGGCGCCCAGTCCTTCATGGAGCGGGCGCGCTATCACCAGACCGTCCGCGAAGTGGCCACCCATCTCAGTCAGGCGCGTGCCCTGTGCGTTCAGGAGGGCCGGGTCGTGGTCGTGATCTACGAGCCGCTGACCCGGCAGCTCAGGGTGGATGGACAGCCGCCTATGGACATCCCCGCGCCACTGGAGGTGGAGTGGGAGGCTGCCGAACGCCTTCCCAAGGATGCTTCCTTGGCGGGAGAGCCGCTCTTTGTGTTCAATGCTGATGGGGGCGCCCGTGGCGGCAGGCTGGCGGTCTTGCGCGCCGGCCGGGGTGTGGCGTTTCGCGTGAACTGGCTGTTTGGCACCATTGAGCAAGCCGCAGTCGTGGCCCGTTCATGAACCGTACGCGCCCTCTCTTGCGCGCATTGCGCGCACCAGCCCGCCAGCAAGGGTTCAGCCTGCTCGAAGCGCTGGTTGCCATGGCCATTGCTGCCATGGCTCTGGGTACGCTCTACCGGACCGTGGGCCAAAGCTCGAAGAACGTGGTCGATGTCGGTGCGCGGGTGGAGGCGGCGCTGGTGGCCAGGTCGGCGCTCGCTTCTGCAACCTACGCCGAAGACCTCGAGCGGCAACCGACCGGGCAGGCCGGCGCCTGGTATTGGAGTGTGCAGGTGTCTCCTGAACAGGCGCAGCTGAACGAGGTGGATGGGCGGCCTGCAGGGGCGCTGCCGGTCGCCAAGGTCACGGTCCATGTCGCGCATGCGAAAGACGGGCCCACGGTGTTGGTCTGGACGACCTGGAAACCCTATCGGGCGGCGCCATGAACCGTTTGGTCCGACCATCGAGCCGTGGTTTCACGTTGCTCGAACTGCTCATCGCCCTGGCCATCACCGCTGCGGTTGTGACATTGATGTTTGCGGGTTTTGGCGTGATAGGGCGCACCGAAGAGCGCAACCAGCGCCTGATCGATCGTACCGAGCATATGCTGGTGGTCAGCCAGTGGCTGGGGCGCAAGTTTGACACCCTGCGTTTGCTGAGCCGCAAGGACGGCGCTTCCATCGTGAATTTTTTCAGCGGCACTGCGGCAGGCGCCATTTGGGTGGCGCCGCTTCCGGAGCGTGGCGAGGCCGGGGGCTTGTATGTGTTTCGCATCACGCCGCTGCGGCATGAGGATGGGCGGATCGACCTGTCTGTGGAAGCGCTGCCGTACGATGGGGCGCCGACGGCCCTGGACTGGAATCGTGCCCTGCGCGAAACTCTGCTGAAAGATGTGCAGACCCTGCAGTGGTACTACCAGGATGGCCGCACCAGCCAATGGGTGCAGCAATGGGAAGCGGGTCGGGAGCAGTACCCTGCGCGCATCAGGGTCGAGATTGCCGATGAGCGTGGTGACTGGCCTGCCATGGTTTTTGCTTTGGCGAGGGCGCGATGACCATGCCGCGCAGACACAAGGGAAACAAGGGAACGGCGCTGATACTGGTGCTTTGGCTTGTGGCCGCGTTGTCGCTGGTCGTGTTGGCCAGCGCCCATGGCATTCGCCAGCAAACCCGGCATGTGGGGCTGGGTCTGGAGCGTTTGAGGTTCGAATCGGTGCTGGATGCTGCGCTGCAACTCGCCGCGCAGCGCTTGCTGGCGGAAAAAGGCGCCCCGGCCCGCTACCGACGTCAGCGAATGACTCTCGGGCCCCACGAAGTCTGGCTTGAAATCACACCGGCAAACGGTCTGGTGGATGTGAATGTGGCCAGCGATACCCTGCTCCAGGCCTTGTTTCAGAAGGCGGGTGGGCTTGCGCCAGGCGAAGCCACCATTCTTACCTCGCGCATCAGGGATTACCTTGATCCGGATGACATCCCGGGGGGCGTCGGCGGGGCGGAAGCGGCCCAATACCGGGCGGCTGGCTGGCCTTCCCTGCCCCGCAATTCGTCTCTCGACGACCTGTCTGAACTCAAGTCGGTACTCGGTATGACTCCCGCGCTCTATGAGATAATCGCCCCCTATCTGGGCATCAACGGTCAACAGCGTATCGCTATCGGTTCGGCGCCTGCAGCACTGATCGACGCACTCACAGGCGAGCCAGGGCTTGGGGCGCGTATCCACTCATCACCACCTGAAACGCAGTCTGGGATGCTGCTCTCCGGGGCCGCTTCCGAGTTCTTTATGTCTGCAACGGCAGGAGGAGGGCAGGCCGTGAGAATTCGGGCCTTCGTGCAGACGGAAGGCGAGCGCTGGTGGCAGCGTGAAGCGTGGATTGATCTCAGCGAGCGCTCGGATGGGCTGATGCCCTGGACGACGCTCTCACTGGAGCCGACGCGCCGCGTAAACAAGCCGGAACAGGAATTCAATTCATGACAGGTTGGGGGCAGCTATCTCTTCGCGTGCACGCCACGCTGGACCGACTGGCCTGGGGGTTTGGCGACCTCAGGCGTGCGCTGGTGGAGCATGGCGCTTGGCCCGCAAGCCGCCGCACGGCCGTGTCTTCTGATGGGGGCCGCTGGGCGGTGACCGGAACCCGGTTGCGCGCCAGCACAGGCCAGCACAAGGCCACCGGATTGCTGGTACCGGAGTCCAGTTGCCTGTGGGGCACGGTGCAGCTCCCTGACATGCCCCGGCAGGCGCTCGACAGCGCCGTCCAAGAAACTCTGTGGCGCGTTTCACCCCTGCCGCCAGAACACATTGTGGCGGCCTGGCAGGCCGTTCCGGCATCCGAGGGCGGGTGGACTATTGACTGGGGCATGTGTCGGCGCAGTGACCAAGAAACGCTCCTGGCCCAGCATGGGCTGGCCACCGATGCGCCCGTCTACCTGGCCCGTCAGGGGCGCGCCCTGGCGGTGCGTGGCAAGTCGTGGCACCTGCAGCACAAGCGCCAGCGCTGGATGGATGGCGTTCTCGTGGGTACGCTAATGCTCCTGCTGGGGGCCATGGCCATGCCTGCGCTCATGCCGCTGATACTCAAGCGGCAGGCGGTGGTTCGGGCGCTGGAACATGTCGGTGCGCTGGAGCCCAAGGCCGCTCCCCTGCGCCAGCAACTGGACGAATTGCGCCAGCAGTCGCTGCTGGCAGACGAATTGCGGCAGAGCAGCAGTACCGACCTGCCACTGGCCAGTGTAGTGGACCGTCTGTCCGAGACCTTGCCCAACGACGCCTGGCTTGACCGCATTGAAATCAATGGCAGCGAAATCCGGATCATGGGGCTGACCGGCAACGCTACCGAGCTGATTGCACACCTGGGGCGCCAGCCCGCCCTGGCCGAAGCGCGCGCCACTGTGGCCAGCGTACGTGACAACGCCCTGAACAAGGAGCGTTTTACCTTCGAGATGCGCTGGCGCGGGGAAGGGGTCAAACCATGAATACCTGGACACGCCGTGCCGGCGGCATTGTGGCTCTGCTGGTACTGGGAGGGGGCATTTTTGCCGGACAGGGCTACCGGGCACTCTGGACCCGTTACGACGGTGCCCTTCAACAACTGGAGTCGCGCAGCGAGCGCCTCGAGGGTGTCGTGGAAGCCGGGCCCGATATCGAGTCCCGGTTGGGCGATGCCCGCAATGCCGTCCTGCCGCTGCTGCACCCCGCTGGCGAAAATGCGCAGAACGACGTGCAGCAAAAGCTGCGTGAGCTGATTGGCGCCGCAGGCGGCACCCTTGTTTCATCGCAGGTGGCACTGGAGCCCGGCGTGGATGGAAAACTGGCACGCACACGCCTGACGGCAACCGTCACCGGCGAATGGCCCAAGCTTGTGCGCTTCATGGAAATGCTGCAAGCCCATAGGCCGCCTTTCTGGGTGCGCACCGTCAGCCTGTCGCGCGAAGGCGCTGCCACAGGTCCACAAAACGCCCGCCTGACCCTGCAGCTTGAAGCGCCGCTGGCACCCGGAAAGGCGCAGCCATGATCAAACCCTGGCACCTCGTACCCGTGCTGGCGGCTGTCGCCCTGGGCGCCAGTGCCTACTGGTGGCAAGCCAGGAAAGACACCTGGAGCCCCCCTGTGGCACGTAAACCTGAATTGCCCCAGATTGAACCCCTGTCCCGGCCACCGGACGCGCGTGCTGTGCATGCGGCGAAGCGCCCGGTATTCTGGGCCTCGCGCCGTCCGGCTGATACGGGGGGGCCAAAGGGGGGGCTGGCCGGTGAACTCGCGCAATCACGCCTGACGGCGGTGCTGGAGTCCGGCGCCAACAGTGTGGCTATTTTGCAGCGCCCGGACGGCAGCCCACTCAAGATCACCACCGAATCCACGCACTGGCGTATCGAGTCATTCGATGGCCGCAAAGCCGTATTTGTGTCCGCAGATGCGCAGCGCATCGAACGGCCGCTGGAAGCAGGCAGCCCTGCACAGGCCAAGGTGCCGCCGGGTGCGGTACGCCCACGCCCATCCTCGGCAGACCAATAAACAGCGACACAGCGCAAACACCGGAGTTATCACCTATGAATATTCGGCCATCCCTCCTCATGCTGGCACTGCTGGCTTCAGGTTGTGCCAGCGTACCCGATACGCCCCCCGTGACCATTCGGACCGAGCCTGTGGTGGCGCCGAGCGCGACCAAGGCAGACAAGAATCCGGAGCAGGACGAGGCTGTGGCGCCCGCATTGGCTCCCGCGGCGGAAGAAATCGCCAGTCCGACGCCGGCAGGTGGCAAATCGCCCTCAGGCAATACCCGCCTGTTCCCGGGGGACGACCAGCTGTTCAAGCGCAACATTGGCCCCCAGGTCGACCCGGTGCTGGCCAAGGGCGACAAAGTGGCGCTCAACTTCGAGAACGCTACCGTCGGCAACCTGGCGGCAGCCCTGCTGGGCGACCTGCTCAAGCTCAACTACACCATTGATGCGGGCGGCGATACTGTGGTCAGCCTGCACACGCGCCAACCGCTGCAGCGCAACCAGGTGCTCGATGTGCTGGACGCCGTACTGCTGCCGCACGACCTGGCCATCGTGCGCGACAACGCGGGGGTGTACCACGTCACCAAACGCACCGTGACGGTGGGTGCACGCCCGGTGGTGGGTGCGGCGCGTTTCAAGGACCTCGCAGGCGCGGGCACGGTCATCGTGCCGCTGAACCACATTGCTGCTGGCGAGATGGCCAAGATACTGGCGCCCATTGCGCCGCGCGAGGCCATCGTCTACGTGGACACGCTGCGCAATCTGCTCGTGCTGCAGGGCAGCAAAGCCCAGTTGGGTGGCTGGCTGGAAATGGTGGATGCCTTTGATGTGGACTTCCTCACCGGCATGTCGCTGGGCGTATTTGTGCTGGAGAACGCCAACGTCAATGTGGTGCGCGATGCGCTCCAGGCCATGCTGGGCCCGGACAAATCGGCCGACCCCTACAGCGGCGGCGGTGCCAATGCCTTCGCAGGCGCTGCCCCGGGTGCTGCAGGTGCCGGGGCGGGTAGCGCTGCGGCCATGGCCTCGTCGGCCAACCCCTTGCATGGCCTCATCCGGCTGGTCCCGGTTGAGCGTCTGAACGCCCTCGTGGTCGTGACGCCACGCAGCCAGTTGCTGGCCCAGGTCGAAACCTGGATTCGGCGTCTCGACCGGCCCTCGGACGCACTTGAAGCGGGCCTGTTTGTGTATCCGGTACAAAATGGCTCTGCCACCCACCTTGCTGAAATGCTCAATGGCTTGTTTGGCGGCGATACATCGCGCTCCAAGCAGGGCGTGGCTGCTGGCTCTGCGCCTACGCAGTTTGCGCCGTCTACCGGTAGCGGCACGGCGGGGCTGGCCACCCCGGGCACCACCAGCACTGCGGGCACGACGGGTTCCGGCACGGCGACCGCCATGGCCGCGGCCGCCCAGTCGGCCATGGGCGGCAACAAGAACACGCCACTCACTTCGGTTAGCCAGCTTGACGGCAATGTCCGCGTGGTGGCCGACGAAAAACGCAATGCCCTGCTCATCCGCGCACCGCGCACCGAGTACCGCCGCATCGAGAAAGCCCTGCGCGAGCTTGACAAGGCCCCGGTGCAGGTACTCATCGAAGCCAGCATTGTCGAAGTTAGCCTTACCGGCAACCTGGAATACGGGGTGGAGTGGTTTGTACAAAACAGCCTCAGCCGCGGCCGTGATGGCCAGGCCTTGCTGAACATGAACGAGAGCGGCGGCATCGGCGCCAAGCAGCCCGGGTTTTCGTACACCATTCTGAACAAGGCCGGTGTCGTGCGCGCCACGCTCAATGCGCTGGCCGAGAAGTCGCAACTGCGCGTGTTGTCCAACCCGTCGGTGCTGGTGCTGGACAACCACAACGCCACTATCCAGATCGGCAAACAGCAGCCGGTGAAAAGCTCGACCACGGCTACGGGCACCCTGGTCACCGAATCGATTACCTATAAAGACACAGGCGTGATGCTCTCCGTAACCCCCTCGGTCAATGCAGGCGGGTTGATCACCATGGACATCGTCCAGCAGGTCACTGACGTGGGCGAAATCGATGCGGCCACCGGCCAGCGCAACTTCCTGACCCGCCAGATCCAGAGCCGCGTGGCCGTGCGCTCGGGCGAGCCCATCGTGCTGGGCGGCATGATCCGCGAGAACGAAACCAATGGCCGCAGCGGCGTGCCCGGCCTGGCCGATATCCCGTTGTTTGGCGCGCTGTTTTCCACCTCCAGCATCAAGCGTGAGCGCACCGAACTGCTGGTGCTGATGACCCCGCGCGCCCTAGAAGACGACGACCAATTGCGTGCCGCCAGCGCCGAACTGCGCCAGCGCATGCGCACCATGTCGCTGCAGTCGCCACTCCTGGGCGCAGGCGATGCCGATGCGCCAGTAACCCCTGCGCGCTGAACTTTGCGGGCACAGGCGCCACCAAGCTCTACCATTCACAACCTCATCAGGAGATTCATTCCATGCCAAAGTCCCTCCCCCGCCGTCAATGGGCTCTGCGCCTGCTGGCCCCGGCCCTTCTGGTCGCTGTGCTGGGCGGTTGCGCCACCATGGGCCAGCCCTCGCCCGAGAGCGACCGCGCAGCACTTCAGCAGCGTGCCCAGGCCTACTGGGATACCGTGCGCGCCAACAACCGTGTCGCCGCATGGGCTTTCGAGGAAGTATCGAAAGACCCGAGCTGGACGCTGGAAGGCTATCTCAAGCGCGGCGGTATCACCTATGATGCCGTGGAGGTGCGCGGCGTGCGCAGCCTGGAAGGTGACCGGGCCGTGGTCGATGTATGGATGCGCTTTGGTGTGCCCCAACTGCGCATAAAGGGGCAAGAAGCCATGATGCAGGACGATTGGCGCAAGATTGACGGGGTGTGGCACCATGTGTTGCGCCGCAGCACCATGTTCCCGGACGCCAAGCAATAATCTTGTTGCTCAGGTGCAACAATTTCACGCTATCTTGATTTCTGGGAGGAATAGATTGAAAACGCGAAACTCTCAAGATAAGATAGCAACAACCCAAACGAAGTGACGGATGGGTTGCATATCCCGCATTCGTGGGGAAAGCTTCCTTCAATTATCTAAGGACTTAGAAATGAAAAAATTTGCAATGGCAGCCGTCGCGGCAGCAGCAATGACCGCTGGCGTGGCACAGGCTTATACCGCTGGCACGTTCAGCAACGGTGTGGTGGTTCCTAATGTCATCCACAACGGCGCATCCGATACCACGGCTGTGGGCTTGGTGAACCAGTCGGGTACTACCAAGGCTGTGTTCTGGACGTTCTTTGACCAAGACTCCAAGCACGTGACCGACGGTTGCTTCACGATGACCGACAAGGATTACCAACCCTTCGTTTGGGTGAATGAGGCTGGTGGCTCTACCGCTGGCAAGCGCGGCTACCTGGTGTTCTCCGTGGGTGGCGCTACTTGCGCTGCTGTGGCTCCTGGTGTTGTTGGTGACGAGCGAATCGCAGCTCACGCCTTCCAAGTGAACACGGCTGCTCAAGACGTGGCTTACACGCCTGTGATCGACGGTCCTTTGACCTACGCTGCTGGTACCACTGACTTGACGGTTCTGGGTGCTGCATCCCTGGAAAAAGTGGCCGGTGCTGCTCAGACGGTTCCTGTTGCTCCTGAAGTCGGTGCCAAGTTCAGCATGCGCTACTTCCTGGATGGCGGTGCTGCTACCAACATCGTGGTCTGGTCCACCGGCAGCCAAAAGGGTAGCCACACCGTCAACATTTTTGACGACAAGCAAAACCGCAAGTCTGTCAACTTCGACCTGAAGTTCGAAGAGCTGGACTGGTTTGACCCAGCTCCGATCGTCGGCCGTCCTGCAACCTTTGTTGATGGTTTCATCGACTGGGATGCAGCACTCGTTGCCGGTTTCGGTGGTGTCAATGCCAGCGTGTTCTCGTACAGCGTGATCAGCGCTCCTGCCTTTGGTGCCGTGCAAACGGTGCTGGGCTTCCACCGCAATTAATTTTTCTTCCATGGGCGGCCTTTGGTTGCCTGTGGTTTGAAAAACCAAGCCCGCCTTTTTTGGGTGGGCTTTTTATAGCGCCGCAAGGCGCTATATTCATTTGGAGTGTGTCATGAAGCAAATGCGCGTGTGGTCTGGTCGCTTTGCGGGCTTGGGCGCCGCTCTGTTGGTGTTGGGCTGTCAAACCGCGCCGGCACCTGTGGTGTCCGGGGCGGCTGCACAAACCTCGGTGGCGCCCAAGACAGTGGCTCCACCGACCATCCACCTGGACCTGCCCGATGCCTGGGGCGGGCAGTTGCTCTGTACAGCGGCAGATTGCCTGCTGGGGGCCGTGGAGCACGAGAACAACAAGCTGTCCCTGTTCCGCATCAAGGGTCGCACGGCCGCGCTGCTGGACCAGCAGCCCCTCGCTTACCACCCGGATTCCGCTGTATGGCTGTCGCCGCAGCTGTTGGTGGCTGCCGTTGAAAGGAGCTCCAGCCTGGATATTTTTCGGGTCGGAAATGGCAAATTGACGCCGCTGGTGCAGGCCAAGGTCGGTTTTGCCCCGCGCGATGTACTTGTGCTGTCCGCAACTGCAGGGAAATACCGCATGCTGGCCACCCCGTATTCAGGGAAAGATATCGCCTGGGTCGACTGGAGTGAGGATCGACCCCAAAATAGTCAGACGCACAAAGCCACCTGGTGCGAGGCGCCGTGGCACCCCATCCGGGTCTCTCAACTCCCTCATTCTGCGCAGGCGGGCATTGCCGTCGCCTGCCTCGACGACAAGAAGGTCGTGGCGGTGCCGGAGTCCGATCTCTCCGCCACGCCCAAGGTGTTGGCGAGTTTTAATGTGATTCCGCGCCAGGTGCGGCCATCGCCCTCCGGGCTGTGGCTGTATGTGGCCCTGGAAACGGGTGGGCGCAATGCCCGTATTCAGATGCAAACCGGGGAACTGCAGTGGATCGCCGGTGATCCCAGAGGATCAAGCGCTGTCGTTGCTCTGACAGACGACCTGGTGATCTGGGGTGATGACCAGCGCTTGACCCTGCAGCGCCTCGATGCCACGGGTGGCGTGCTGCAAACCCGGGAGCTGCGTACCAGTGGGTATTCCACCAGTCTGCAGCTGCAGGACATTGATGGCGATGGGCACCAGGACATCCTGGTGCTCAATTCTGCGGGCAAGCGCGCAGACGTCATTTATGGCCCGCTCTGGGAGCAGGCGCAGCCCCGGCCATGATCGACCCAACAGACCGAAAACATTGACAACATGACCAAGACATTGATTCGCTATCTCGTTCCCCGCATCGCGCTCCTGGCGGTGGCCACGGTGTTCAATGGGGCCCTGGCCCAGGAAGCCAAGGGCCCCGTTCTTGCCCGCCTGGCCAATGGCGAAACCATTACCGAGGCCGACTTGACCCAGTACCTGGGCCGCCGCATCGACCTCAAGCCTGCGGCGCGCAATGTGTCGGGTGTGCTCACCGTGGTGCAGGAGATGGCTTTAGCCCGTGTGCTGGCGCTGGAGGGCGAGAGCCAGGGGGTGCCCCGGCGTAAGGAGCGTGGCGAGGATCGTTTCGACGATGTGTATGCCTACGCGATCTTCAAATCCATGAGCCCCGTCTGCGAGGCCCCCAAGGACGAGGCCACGGCGCGCGCTTTCTACGACAGCAATCCAAAGGCGTTCACGGCGCCCACCACCGTCCGGTTGAGCCGCATCATCTTGCCTACCGGTACTTCGGTGGAGGGCGAGTCTGCCGGAATCTGGTTGGTGAACCAAGTGCAAGCCATTGGTGCAGGGACCTTGAAGTTCGACGATGCCGCCGCGAAGGCAGAGCAGGTCTATAAGCTCGAAGTGCAGGGCGACCTGGGCTGGGTGGCACTGAATGCAGAAAATCAGATCTTGCGTGCCTTGGCTTCGGCCAACCAGGGCGACATCGTAGGACCCGTCAAGGACGGTGAATTCGTCTACCTTTTCCAGATTGTGGCCAAACGGCCGAGCCAGATCGTGCCCTGGAAGGATGTCTCTGCCGTTGCCGCGCAGCATGCAGTGCGCTATTGCCAGGAGCAGGGGCGTGCCGATGTGCAGCAACGAATGTTCCAGAAATACGGCGTGCAGCTGGATGAAGAGGCTGTGCGCGGTATTTTCGACACCAAGTGATATTGATTTCCTAAGATTTCAGAGAGCGACGCATGCATCCTACGGCCATGAGCAACGGCAAGTTGTTTTTCGAAACGTACGCCGCCAAATTACCGCAGGGGATTGCCATTGATATCGGTGCGCAGGATGTCAATGGCTCGCTGCGCAGCGTGTGCCCACCGCATTTGCAATTTATTGGTGTGGATTTCGTGCAGGGCCGGGGGGTGGATGTCGTGCTCGATGATCCTTACCGCCTGCCTTTCGAGGATGCCTCGATCGACGTCGTCGTCAGCAGTTCGTGTTTTGAGCATTCCGAGTTGTTCTGGGTGCTTTTTCTCGAAATCATGCGTGTGCTCAAAACGCCAGGTTTGTTCTATCTCAATGCGCCGTCCAACGGCACGTTCCACCGCTATCCTGTGGATTGCTGGCGCTTTTATCCTGACAGCGGCAAGGCACTGATCACCTGGGCGCAGCGCAACGGGGTTGATGCCTGCGTTCTGGAGTCCTATGTCAGTCGCCAGCATGGCGCGGTCTGGAGCGATTTTGTGGCCGTTTTTCTCAAGGGGAGCGGGCATGCAGGGCAGTTTTCCGATCGCATTACTCAGGTTTTCAAGGATTTCTATAACGGTCAGGTATTGGGTGAACCAGGGTTTATGAATCTGGAAGAGTATCCTGAAGACCTGCAAAAATTACTCACCCCGCCAGCAGCCAGTGAAAGCCAGCTGCCTTGATGGTTTCTTAAACTTCGTAACAAGATAACTGGCCAGTGTGCAGGTGGCGCGCCTGAAAGAGCATTTTGCTGCCAGTAGCCTGTGTGCTAGAGTACTCAGTTAACTTTTTGCTGCTTTCTGGACATGAGCCTGCCTGGTCTCTGTCGTGTCCGAAGGCGCGTCGCGCAGCATCCATGGTTCCTCGAGCGTCCGTTCTTATCCCCGTCAAAAATGGTGGCGTCCTGCTGGGTGAGGTGCTGGACGCCGTGCTTGCGCAGCATGCACCTTGGCCGTTTGAGGTCATCGTGATGGACTCAGGCTCCACCGATGGTTCAGTCGACTTGGTGCGTGCGCGTGGCGTGCGCTGTGAGACGATCGCGCCCGAGGACTTTAGTCATGGGCGCACGCGCAACCAGCTGGCCGCCCTTTCCGGCGGCGCGTTTCTGGTTTTCATCACGCAGGATGCCAGGCCAGCGAGCACCGAGTGGCTTGCCCGCCTGGTCCAGGCATGCGACGCCGAGCCCGATGTGGCGGGCGCTTTTGGTCCCCATAGGGCCCATCCGGACGCACGGGCCATTACACGGCGTGAACTCGCCGAGCACTTTGCCGGTTTTGGTGCAGAGCAAAGCGTCGTGCGGTTGGAAGACCGCGCCCGTTTTGCTGTCGACCCCGGCTATCGGCAATGGCTACACTTTTTCTCCAATAACAATTCCTGTCTGCGTCGTTCGGTGTGGGAGCAATTGCCTTTTCCCGACGTTGCGTTTGCTGAAGACCAGACCTGGGCGCTGGCTGCGGTCGAGGCAGGGTATGGCAAAGCCTATGCGCCCGAGGCGGCGGTGTATCACTCGCACGACTTCGGCATCTGGGAAACCCTGCAGCGCAATTTTGACGAGGCGCGCTCGTTCCAGCGTTATTTTGGCTACGACATGCAGCGCAGTCTTGTGCGTGCATGGGCGAGCGCCGCCCTGCTTGCGCGGCGTGATGCGGCCTGGCTGCGCCAGGCGGGCCAGCGTGGCTGGGGGTGGGTGAAAAAGGCGGTCTATATGGCGGGCATCGAGCTGGCGCGCACCACGGGGCAATTCCTGGGGACGCAGCATCGGCGCTTGCCGGCCTGGTTGCTGGGGATGCTCTCCCGTGATCAGGGCTTGCAGCGTGGCCGTTCTGCCTAGGCGCTGCTGCAGCGCCCGCGAGGGGCTGGTGACCAGAAGATGCTCGGGCGCAGCGCCTGATGTTTATGTGCTTGTTGGGGCGTCGTGATGCCCCTGAGTGATGCGTTTTTGGAGTGTTTATGGCAGGGTTGATCGGGCTGCGCATGCGGCAGGTGTGGAATTTGACGAAACGCCACGGGCTGTGGGGCACCCTATCCATGGTCAGGCGACGGTTGGCGCAAGGCCCGGGAAGCCTGAAGAGCCGCAATGTGTTCATGCATTACGATTTTGTGCGCGTTGCCACGGTGGAGCTGGCAGCGGAGAAGGCGCGTGCCGGAACCTTGCTGTGGTTCATCCCGGATTTCAACATCGGCTCAGGCGGACACCAGACGATTTTTCGCACGATCATGCATCTGGAGCGCATGGGGTGGGAGTCGAATATCGTGATCGTCAGCCCGACCAACCATGCCACTGCCGAGTTGGCACGCCAGGATATCTGTGAATATTTCTTTCCCTTGAAGGCCAAGGTCTTTATGGGATTCAAAGGATTGCCGAACAGCGAGTTCGTGATTGCCACCGGTTGGCAGACGGCGTATCCGGTGCGGGCGATCGCAGGCGATGTCAAAAAGTTGTACTTCGTTCAGGATTTCGAGCCCAGCTTCTACCCGATGGGAACAGAATCGGTGCTGGCAGACAACACTTATCGTTTCGGTTTCTATGGCATTACGGCCGGTGGATGGTTGGCGAATAAACTGAAGACCGAATACGGCATGCAGACGCATCCCATCAGTTTCGGTGTCGATCATGATTGCTATCGTGAGCGCCCAAGGCGAGAGCAGGAGATCAAGCGCGTGTTTTTCTATGCACGCCCCCCCACCCCACGGCGGGCCTTCGAGTTTGGTCTGCTGGTGCTGGAGGCGGTTTCTCGCAGGCTGCCCGATACGCAGTTCATCTTGGCGGGGTGGGATGTCAGCGATTACCTCATTCCGTTTCCGCACCTGTCGGCTGGCGTGGTTTCGCCCGAGGAACTGGCCGATGCGTTCAGCCAGTGCGATGCTGCGCTGATACTGTCACTGACCAACCTGTCGCTCATGCCGCTCGAGTTGATGGCCAGCGGCTGCGCCGTGGTATCCAACCGTGGCGACTGCGTGGAGTGGCTGCTCAATGACGATGTGGCCCTCTTGACCGAACCCACGCTGGAAGCCCTGACTGATGCGTTGTGCAATTTGCTGCAGGACGACGCGGCGCGCCAGGCGCAGTGCCAGCGGGCGATGGCGTTTGCACGCCAACAACATTGGGAGGCGTCCGCCGAGTCTTTCGCGCAAGGCTTGCTGGCGGCTCGCCAGGCACTGACTCCCGCGCATGGGCACGCGGCGCACCAGGAGCCAGTGAATGCAGCGGTATCGGTCTGAGTTGTCTCGGCGCTGGGACTCGGTGAAGGTGAGGTCTCAATGAATGCGAAGAGCCAGGCACAGCGCTCGCCAGGGGTGTCTACGGTAGCGTCGGTGGGCGGTGCGCAGCGCGCCTGGGTCCTGTGGCGTTACTGGCTGCTGCGCGAGTTCAAGACGCGCTACGCCGGGTCGGTGCTGGGCCTGGCCTGGGCATTTGTTCAGCCGCTGGCGAGTCTGGCCATTTTTTACGTGCTGTTTGGCCTGATTCTGGCGGTGCGGGTACCGGGCCTGACGTCCAGCAATGGCTATTTGCTGCATTTGCTGGCCGGTCTGGCGATCTGGTTGCCCTTTACCGATGCCATTGGCCGAGGGGTTGGCAGCCTGGCCGCCTACGAGGACTTCCTGCGCAAGCAACCCATGCCGGCCGAGATCCTGCCTGCGGTGGCGGTCGGCGGTAGCCTGCTGG
The DNA here is from genome assembly GCF_003096555.1 of Simplicispira sp. 125. Classification (NCBI taxonomy): domain Bacteria; kingdom Pseudomonadati; phylum Pseudomonadota; class Betaproteobacteria; order Burkholderiales; family Comamonadaceae; genus Simplicispira; species Simplicispira sp. 125. Next base: position 3,644,208 of record NZ_QEKM01000001.1, read on the forward strand.
TGCTGGGCATTGGCTATGCTTTGTTGCTGGTGCTGTCGATCGGGCAGGGCGTGGGGCCTTTCGTGTCGTGGGCCTGGCTACCCTTGCTGGTGCTGGCCCAGGTTGTGCTGACGTTTGGCCTGGCGCTGGTGCTCAGCATGGCGCATTTTCTGTGGCGCGATGTGGGTTCCACCGTGGGCTTTGCGCTGCAGCTCGGCTTTTATCTCACGCCCATCGTCTATCCGCTGGCCCAGGTGCCCGAGCGGTTTCACAGCTGGTTTTTACTCAACCCGGTGGCCTGCCTGGTGCTGGCAGTGCAGTCGGCGGTGCTTCACATGCCGGTGCCGCTGGGCACGATGTGGGCGCTGGCGGTCTGGGTCGTGCTGCTGGGGGGCGGGGGCTGGTGGTTCTTCCGTTCCATGAAACCGGTATTGGGTGAGGCGCTGTAGGCCATGAGTATTTGCTTTGAAGGGGTGGAGAAAACCTACCCGGTCTACGCCAAGCCGCAGGACCGCCTGCTGGAGTGGCTTACCGGGCGGCAGCGTCACCGTGTGCATGTGGCCTTGTCCGGCATCGATTTTGCGGTGCAGGCGGGCGAGACTTTTGGCCTGATCGGTGAAAACGGGGCCGGCAAGAGCACCTTGTTGAAGATTGCGGCGGGAACGATCCGTCCGACACAAGGGCGGGTGGCGCGCGAGGGCCGGGTAGCGGCGTTGCTGGAACTGGGTGCGGGCTTTCACCCGGAAGAGTCGGGCTACGACAATATTCGCTTCATGGCGGCGCTGCACGGACTCGAAGGCGCGGATATGGAGGTCTTCCATCAACGCGCTACGGCGTTCTCGGAGCTGACGGTCGAGACGCTGGAGCGTCCGGTGAAAACCTATTCTTCGGGCATGTTCATGCGCCTGGCGTTCGCGGCGGCCACGGCAATCGACCCCGACGTGCTGATCGTGGATGAGGCCTTGTCGGTGGGTGATCTGCATTTCCAGAAGAAAAGCCTGAACCGTATCCTTGCGCTGCGTGAGCAGGGCGCGACGGTGCTGTTCTGCTCCCACAACCTGTACCAGGTGCGCAGCCTGTGCCAGCGTGCGGCCTGGATTCATGATGGGCGGATCGAAGCGATGGGCTCCACCGAGGATGTGGTGACTGCCTATGAAGCGCATGAGCGGCGAAGGTATGCGTATTTGAACACTGTCGCGACCGCTGCCATGGCGGAAGGTTCTTCGGCGGCGGTGATCCCGTCGACACATGCATCTGTGCCGGTGAAGATTATGCGCGTAGGTATTGAAACCTCTGACGGGATCAATCCTGTGCAGGTGGACTCTTTCCAGGATCTCACCCTGGAGGTCGAAGTGGAGTCTTATGGGGACGCGCCGTTTCATGTCGGGTTTGCCATTGTGCGGCCAGACAAGGACAACGTGTTTGGCAGCAGCACCCAGTTCCTCGATTCCAGGCCCCCTCTGCGTGGGGTGGGGACACATTGTTTGCGTGTGCGTTTTCCGCGTCTGCCGCTGTTGTCGGGCGAGTATCTGTGGAGTATCTATACGTTGGACGATACGGGCCTCCAGGTACTTGACATGGCAGAGCTGGTCCAGCCGTTCACTGTGCTCAACCAGCAACACCGTGAGTTTGGTCTTGTCTGGCTGGAGCATGAATGGCTGCACGCGCCATGAGCCGCGATTGGCGTCTGGAATGGGCATTTCCCGCATTGGGCAGCCTTCCCACGACATTGCCTTGGCGGCTTGTGCATTGGCTGGGACGGGATGCACCGGCCGTGCGGCGCGCGACCGAACACTATTTGCGACAGCAGTTCAGCCGGGCTTTCCCCGAAGCGACCAAGGAGCAGCTTCAGTTGTGGGCGCGTGCGCACATGAATATGCTGGCCACGGAAATGCTGGATGCCACGGCTTTGCACAGGTTGGGTGAGCCGGGTGGGCCAAGCGTTACGGTTCAGGGCTGGGAGCATGTGCAGGCCCTGCAGCAACGGCAGCAGGGTTTCATCCTTGTGCTCAACCACTACGATCGGCTACTCACGGCGGTGATTGCCTTGGGGCGGAGAGGTGTGGCGCTGAACATCCTGACAATGCCTGTTTTGGAAAACCCGGATCTTGGTGATGCGCAACGCGCCTTTCTCATGCGGAAAATTGCCAGCACCATGGCGATTACCGGGGGGCAGTGGCGTGTATCGAGCGAGCCCTTGCGACCGGTGCACGAAGGTTTGCGCAATGGCCAAGCCTGGGTGATTCTTGCTGACGCCTGGAGCCCCGACTTTGCACGCATGCGCGACCATGCCTTCCTGGGCGGATACCTCCGTTTACCTACAGGCATTGAGCGCTTGGCTCAATCGACCAGGGCGGCCCTGTTGCATGCCCGCACGCGCAGCCTGGCGCCGGACCGGTTGGAGGTGGTGGTGGATGCGTTGCCCGGTAGCCCGCAGATGGCCATCGATACTGCAATTGAACATTTGGAGCGGGATGTGCGCGACCGTCCCTGGGCTTGGTGGCATTGGGGTTTATGGGATCAAATGTGGCAACCGACAACACAAGAGGGGGAGAGATGTCCGACATAGATCGCTACGACTACGCCTTTGACCTCGAGGGTGATGCATGGGCCGCTCGACTCCTGCGCCGGGTGCCGGATGGGGGCTCGGTGCTCGAACTGGGGCCAGGACCGGGAGCTATGACGCAGGTGTTGCGGGCGCGTGGACAAGCGGTCACGGTGGTGGAAAATGATCCTGCCGCGCTGCAGGCATTGCAGCCGCTGGGTGTACAGGTGGTGGAGGCTGATCTCGATGGCCGGGTCTGGCTGGATGCGTTGGAGGGTCGGCGCTTCGACACCATTCTGGCCTGTGACGTGCTGGAGCATTTGCGTCAACCTGAGCAGGTGCTCAAGGCGCTTGCCGGTTTGCTGCAGCCCATGGGCAGCGTCATCATCTCTCTGCCCAATATTGCCTATGCCGGTGTGGCTGCGGCTTTGCGGGTCGGCATGTTTGACTACGCAGACAAAGGGTTGCTTGACCGTACCCACCTGCGTTTCTTTACGCGCCGCAGCATAGAGCAGTTGCTGATGGACTGCGGATGGGTGCCGGTCGCTTGGGAGGCTAACCGTGTCCCTGTAGCGCAGAGTGAGTTCGCTTGGTATTGGGAGTCCATACCGGATGCCTGGCGCCAGCATTTGCTGACGGGATGGGCCGATTTCGATGTGTACCAATGGATGGTTGTGGCGGCACCAGCACGCGACTCGCGCGACTGGGCGGCGATGCAGGTACGCACCGAAGCAAACCAGTTGCGTACCCAATTGCAGGCATTGCAGGTGACGCATGCCGCGGAACATGCGTCGCTGTTAGAGCACCAGAAGGCCTTCGCTGAAGCGCGACAGTTGATCGCACAGTTTGAACAAGAACTCGAGCAACTGCGCCAGCAAGTGCGGCTATTGGCGACCGACAAGGCCGCGTTGGAGCAGGTCTGCTCGAATACGCAAGCGACTTTGGCTGGACGCACATGGCGCGCGCGCCTGGATCGCCTGCTGGGTCGTGGATTGGTATGAAGTCAATAGGTTTCACGCACTTTGAAGCGGCGGGTCGCCGTTACCCTATTGATCCGGCGGCGGTGGTTATGCGCTGGTGTGGGCTGCGTGGCATGCTGCGATGGACTCTGCGGAGGGTCCACGCAATCTGCACGCTGATGCTGCTGTCGGCGGTGTTTCATGTGGGTGCTGTGCAGGCAGAGGCAATCTGGCAGTTTGTGGACCGCGACGGCGTGGTGCACATAGGCAACGCCGCGCCACCGCAGTCCAGGGGGCTGGTCTGGATTGACCAGCCACCGCTGGCACGAGCGGGCCAGGCGCCGGAGCGGGGCGTGGGTGCGCTCAGGCTCCCTGGTTACAAGGACGCCAAGCCCCATCTGGAAGCGGCGGCGCTGTCTGCCGCGATCGATCCAGCACTGGTCATTGCGGTGGCGGCAGCCGAGTCGGCATTCAACACGGAGGCGGTGTCACGCAAGGGCGCCCTGGGACTGATGCAGGTGATGCCGGCCACGGCTGAGCGCTACGGGGTGGCGGCCCATTCCACGGCGGAAGGGCGCAAGGCGGTGATGGAGCCCCAGGTGAATGCGCAGATTGGCAGCCGCTATCTGGCCGATCTGTTGCGCCTGTTTGACGGCGACAAGGAACTGGCACTGGCGGCCTACAACGCTGGAGAGGGTGCCGTGATGAAGTACGGCAAGCGAATTCCTCCCTACCCTGAGACGCAGCAGTATGTGGAGCGGGTGATGCGCCTGTACCGCACGCTCGCCCGGTGATGTGATGTTTGTGGGCAGCATTCAGCACTTTGATCCTGTGGGCTGTATCGGATTTCGGCGCCTTGCAGCTACCATCGGCGTCTCATGATCTTCTTGTCCGTCGTGGCATTCTTCGTGGCAGCGCTGGCTGCGGGGTTCATCGTGCGGTGGATGCGCAGCCATGCTGCTGCGTATGGCAACAGCATGCCGCAGCGGTTCCATTTTGGGGATGTGCCCCGGCTCGGCGGTGCGGCGGTGCTGCTGGGCCTGGGGGCGAGCTGGACATTGGGCATGGTGCAGACCTGGCAAGGCGATCCGGCGTCGCTGGGGCTGGGGGCGTGGGTGGGGGCGTGGCTGCTGGTGCTGCTGCCCTCGGCGGCTGGGGGCATTGCCGAGGACATGACGCAGCGCCTGACGGTGCGCTACCGGCTGGCCTTCACGGCGGCTTCGGGGGTGCTGGCCGTGGCTTTGCTGGGTTTGGCAGTGCCGCGGCTGGATCTGCCCTGGCTCGATATGCTGCTGGCGAATGTGCCCTGGATCGGGTTTGCCATTGCACTGCTGGCGGTGGCGGGGCTGCCCCATGCATTCAACATCATTGATGGCTACAACGGGCTGGCGGGCATGGTGGCGCTGATTGTGTGCCTGGCGCTGGCCCATGTGGCCTTGCAGGTGGGCGACCGGGCGCTGGCGGCGCTGCTGGTGTCCACGGCGGCGGCCACGGCGGGGTTTTTGGTGTGGAATTACCCGCGTGGCATGTTGTTTGCCGGGGATGGTGGAGCCTACGTTTGGGGCGTGGTGATTGCGTTGGCCAGTGTTTCGCTGGTGCAGCGCAATGTGCTGGTGTCGCCCTGGTTTCCGCTGCTGTTGCTGATCTACCCGGTCTGGGAGACCGTGTTTTCCATCTACCGCAAGTTGGCGCGTGGCGTGTCACCGGGCGTGGCCGATGCGCTGCATTTTCACCAACTGATCTACCGGCGCATCGTGCGCAGCGTGTTCCATGACGACGAGTCGCGCCGCATGCTGATGCGCAATAACCGCACCTCGCCTTATCTGTGGGGCTTTACCTTGCTCACCGTCGTGCCGGCGGTGCTCTTCTGGAACAACACACCCGTGCTGATGGTGTTTTGCGCGCTGTTTGTGGTGAGCTATGTGGCGGCGTACCTGGCCATTGTGCGTTTCAAGGTGCCGACCTGGTTGCGCCGCTAAAAGTAAAAACGGAGTATTTTTGGCCTCTGGCGCTTATCCAGTAAGCGCTATAAGCTATTTACTTAATAGCATTTCGGTTTAACGCGCCAACGTGACCCAGGCCTGCGTGAGCCTGCGTGTCAGCTCTTGTGGCTGGCGCACCAGGGCGTAACCGTTGCTGCCGAACAGCATGGGCAGGTAATCGTGCGCTTCGTGGTCTATGGTGACGCAGAACGGCGTAAGGCCTGCGTCACGCGCCTCCTGGATGGCGTGGCGGGTGTCTTCCAGGCCATAGCGGCCTTCGTAAATGTCGAGGTCGTTGGGTTTGCCGTCGGTCAGCACCAGCAGCAGGCGCTGGCGCTCGGGGCGGGCGGCGAGGCGCCGGGTGGCATCGCGCACGGCCGCGCCCATGCGGGTGTAGAAGCCGGGCTTGAGGGCGCCAACCCGTGCGCGCGCCGGCTCGCCCCAGCGCTCGCCAAACCCCTTGATGTGCTGGATGCGCACGTGCTGGCGGCGCACCGAGCTGAATCCCAGCATTTCAAACGCATCGCCAGTGGCTGCAAGCGCCTCACCAAACACATACAGCGCATCACGGATGACGTCGATCACGCGGGCGTCTGACGTGGCGTAGGCGTCGGTGGAGAGCGACAGGTCGGCCAGCAGCAAGGTGGCCAGGCTGCGCTCGCCGCGCTCGCGGCGGGTGTAGATGGGCGGTGCGTCGCTGTGTTGCACACCGCCGCGCGCCTCTGTCTGGAAGCGCACCCAGGCGTCCAGGTCGAGTTCGTCGCCGCTGTGCTGGGCCTTGATGTTGCGCGGTGCGGCGCGCAGCACTTCAAGGCGGCGGCGCACGCGGTGGGCCGTGGCGCGCAGGTGCGGCGATGGCACGAAAGGCGCTTGCGGCTGGGTGACCAGGCATTGCACCGCGCAGTGGTCGGGCAGCAGGGCGCGGCGGCGCCAGTCCCATTCAGGGGTTTTGCGACCGGGGCCGAGGGGGCGGTCGTCGGCGCTGGCGCTGGGCAGGTCAAGGTCGAACTTGACGCGCGAGGCCGTGGTTTGCTTGCCGCGCGCCAGCGTGAGCGTATCCATATCGTCAGCGGCGGCCTGGGCGTTGGGGTCGGGTTCGTCGTCGCTGCCGCGTGCCAGGCGAACGAATTCGCTCCAGGTGGTGATGGATTCTGTTTTGGGTGCCACGAGCAGGGGGTTGCGCTCCTCACCCGTGTCGGCACGCTTGGCGCGGCGGCGGCGCTTGCTGGCCTCGTCCTGCGCGGTGGGGTCTTGCTCGGTGTCGGGGTCTGGGCCGTCGCCTGCTGTGCTGGTTGTAATGGGCGTGGCTTCGATCTGTGCCGGGGCGTCGGCGGCCAGCCAGAGCCACACGGGCGCCACTTGCCCAGGCTGCACGAACAGGGCGCCGTGGTCTTCTCCGCGCAGGGCGGCTTGTACCGCGGCTTCAAACGGTACCGCCGCAGCGCGCAGGCTGGAAAGCGCCGGGCGCTGTGCCAGGTGGGCTGTTACCAGTGCGGCGTGGCGGCTGCGCAGGCCGGCAAAGCGCTGCAGGGCGCGGCTGCTGGCGGCGCGGTTGTCGGCAATCCAGTCGCCCGTGGGTTCAAACACGGCGGCCAGTGCTGCCAGCCACAAATAAAGGTCGTGGTTGAGTGCGCGCTGGTCGAACACGCCGATTTCGGGCGGTAGCGCCAGCACCTCGGGGTCGAGGCGGCTTTGTGCGCTGCGCTGGTTGCTGCCAGCGACGCGCTCCAGGAAGCGCCGCGCGCCGCCATGGCGCGAGGCTGCAGCGGGCGCTACGCGCACCGCAGGGTCGCCGCCACCCGCACGGTAGAGCAGGGCGATGCTGCGCTGCATATCGGCCAGCAATACACGCTCGGCGTTGGGCGGTGCGGCTGCGATGCGGGTGATGGCCTTGTGCCACCACTGGCCTACCCATTCTTCCATCAGTGAATCCCCTCGCGTTTTTGGCGCAGGGTTTCACGCACGGCGTCCAGGCCCACTTTCCACTCCAGCGTGGGGGTGCGCCCCTGGTCGGTCTGGGTGGCGTCGCAGGCGTCAAGGCACTGGCCGCACTGCACGCAGGCAAACATCATGCGTTTGATGTTGCGTGGATTCAGGCGCATGGGGCAGGCATGGTCGCAGGCGCTGCCGCTGGGCACCGGCCGTTGACCGAGAGGATGGGGTTGCGCGCGTGGCGTTTCCGCGGACAGCGTTTTCGAGCGGCTGGTGGGCATGACTTCACAGGTCTTGCATTCGCGCGCGCGGCTGCGGGTGAACGACACCACCATGGCCTTGGGGTTGGCCATCCAGGCCAGGCTTTGGAACAGGCCCACAGCGCAGCCGTAGCGGCAGAACAGATGCCGTGCCAGGGTGAATTCGAGGGTGAAGACGAGCGTTCCCACACCGAGAAAGCGCGCCTGGTTGGGGCTCAAAGTGCCGTGCACCAGGTTGCCCCAAATCTCGGCGGGAGGCAGCAGGTAGGTGAGCAGCGTGATGGCCCAGACGAAGCCAAACACCAAGCATGCGGCCAGGAAGACGGGCCACCAGCGCTTGTCGGCACTGCGGCCCGGGCGGGGCGTTGGGGATTTGTCCCACACGCTGAGCTTGCCGGTGGCGCGGTGCAGCAGGTCGTTGAGGGTCTCAACGAGCGAAAAATGGGGGCACAGCCAGCCGCAGTACAGGCGCCCATAGTGGTACGCCACCGCCAGGAAACCGATGACCAGCGATAACACGGGCAGGATGCCGCGCCAGACAATGGACCAGGCGGTCTGTGCTGCGGTGGCCTCGCCACGCACAAAGGCGTCGATGCCCAGCGACCAGCGGAAACCGAGCACCCAGAGTTGGGTCTCGTTCAAATCAAAGCGCAGCAGGTTGAGTGCCGGCGCGAGCAGGAAAACAGCAAAAAACGACAGCTGTAACCACCGGCGACGGCGCTGCAGCACCTGGGTGTGTGCCAGGGGGGCCTGCGCTGCATTGCCCGTGCCGCATGCGGCGGCACTGGCGCAGCTGGAGCAATCAGTCCCCATCACCCACCACGGCGCGTACCACTTCGTCGAGCGCACGCAGCGTATCGTGATCGTCGCTCAGGGCATCGACCACGGCGGCGCGGCAGGCGTCAACCAGGGGGAGGCCCGACGCCACGAGGCGCGCGGCCATCACCAGCAAGCGGGTACTGGCCGTTTCTTCGAGGTCGTGGTCGGTGAGGCGGCGCAGCGCCTGGGCCAGTTGCACCAGGCGGGCGGCAATCTCGGGCGTGGCGCGGCCTTCGCGCTCGAGGATGGCGCGCTCGACCGTGGGTTCGGGGTAATCCAGCGTGAGCGCGATGAAGCGCTGGCGCGTGCTGGGCTTGAGACCCTTGAGCAGGTTCTGGTAGCCCGGGTTGTACGAGATGACGAGCATGAACTCAGGCGGCGCGGCGATGAGTTCGCCTGTGCGCTCAATGGGCAGTACGCGCCGGTCGTCGGCCAGCGGGTGCAGCACCACGGTGGTGTCCTTGCGCGCTTCCACCACTTCGTCCAGGTAAAGAATGGCGCCTTCCCGCACAGCGCGTGTCAGCGGGCCATCGGCCCAGACGGTATTGCCATGGCCGATCAGATGGCGTCCGACGAGGTCGGCTGCGCTCAGATCGTCATGGCAGGAAACGGTGATGAGCGGGCGCGCCAGGCGCGCCGCCATGTGCTCCACGAACCGCGTTTTACCGCAGCCCGTGGGGCCCTTGATCAGCAGCGGGAGCTGCTGGGCGAAGCAGTGCTCGAACAGCGCGCACTCACCCGCCTGTGCGGCGTACCAGGGCACCGAGGCCCCGCCTGCCACCCGTTGGGGGGCGGCAGGCGCCGACACGAAGGCTTGTTCGGCGCTGTTCATGTTCAGGCCCTATGCATGCGGCTGCCGGGGATGGCAGCCACTTCCTGCTCATTGGCGGCAGGGCCAATGAAGAAGCTCGACAGATAGGTGACCAAGCCCACAAGGAACATCACGCCACCGAACACGCGCACCCAGTAGAAGAACACCAGCTGGTCCTGCGTGGCCATGAAGGACATCGCCGTGCCAGAAGCAGGCATGCGTTGCAACCAGACCTGCAAGATGCCTGCGCCGCTCAGGGCCAGCACCATGACGGCCATGCCGATGCTCATGATCCAGAAGCTCCACATTTCGAAGCGCTGGGCGCGCATGGGGTTGGCTTCGCGACCGCGCATCAACGGCATTGCGTAGCTGATGATGGCGAGCACCACCAGCACGTAGGCACCGTAGAAGGCCAGGTGGCCGTGCGCTGCAGTGACTTGCGAACCGTGCGTGTAGTAGTTGACCCAGCTCAGGGTATGGATGAAGCCCCAGACGCCGGCGCCCAGGAAGGCGATGACGGCAGTACCCACGGCCCACAGTACGGCGGCCTGGTTGGGGTGTTCGCGGCGGCGGCGCTGCACCATGTTGAACGCGAACAGCGTCATCATGAAGAACGGGATGGGTTCGAGCGCAGAGAACACGCCGCCCACCCAGTGCCAGTAGCCTGGCAGGCCGATGAAGTAGAAGTGGTGACCGGTACCCAGAATGCCCGAGATCAGCGCGAAGGCAACAATCATGTACATCCATTTGTCGATCACTTCACGGTCCACACCGGTCGTCTTGATGAGCACGAAGGCCAGCAGCGAGGCCATGATGAGTTCCCAGGTGCCTTCCACCCACAGGTGCACCACGAACCACCAGTACATCTTGTCGCGCACCAGGTTGCTGGGGTTGACAAAGCTGAACAGGAACATCAGCGCCAGGCCCCACAGGCCGAGCAGCAGCACCAGGCTGATGGCGGTCTTGCGGCCCTTGAGCACGGTCATGCTGATGTTGAACAGAAAGCCCAGGCAGACCACCACGATGCCAATTTTGGTCGGCAGGGGCTGCTCCAGGAACTCGCGGCCCATGGTGGCCAGCAGGTCGTTGCCGGTCCATTCGGCGAGCGATGCGTAGGGCACCAACAGATAGCCCAGGATGGTTGCCACGCCGGCGGCGAGGAACACCCAGAACAGGATCTTGGCGAAGAGCGGGCTCCAGAGCTCGGTTTCGCTCTCTTCGGGCACCATGAAGTAGGCGGCGCCCATGAAACCGAACAGCAGCCAGACGATCAGCAGGTTGGTATGCACCATCCGCGCGATGTTGAACGGGATGTAGGGGAAGAACAGATCGCCAATGACGTACTGCAGGCCCAGTGTGATGCCGAAGAGGATCTGGCCCGTAAAGAGGCACAGGGCCGCAATGAAGTACAGCTTGGCGACAGCTTGCGACTGGTATTTAAGCGTTGGAATATTCATGTTTGAATCCTTGAAGGGAGGGTGGGCGGCGGGTGGGATAGCCGCGCTCAACCTTCAATGTTGGGTGGCCACTTCTCGGTGTTGATGCCATTCGTCCAGCGCAGGAACTCGACCAGGTCGTCAAGTTGCGCGTCGCTGAAGTCGAAGTTGGGCATCTGGCGGCGGCCGGGTGTGTTGGACGGCATGGCCTTGATCCAGCCCTTGATGAAATCGGGACCGCGGCGTTCGTACACGTTGCCCAGTTCAGGTGCGAAATACGCACCTTCGCCCAGCAGCGTGTGGCAGCCGATGCAGTTGCGCGTTTCCCACAGGTGTTTGCCGCGCACGACGGACTCTGTGATCTCACCCGACTTCGAGCGCTCGGGAATCTTGGTTTCGGTGTGGAAGATCAGCGCGGCAAACAGCAGTACGAAGAACATCGTGCCGCCGTAGAAGATATTGCGCGCCATCTGGCTGGTGAAGCCTTGGCTCATGGGGTTCCTTATGGAGTTGCGATGAATACAGGTTGAACATTACCGGGATAACCCTCGGTGTGGTTGACTATAATCAATAAGATGAATTTTACGTGACTCTTTTTAGCGACGCCTCGCTCGCCACAGTTGTTGCGTCGCACAATCTCCTGCAGGTAGGCCCCATGGCCGCTTGTAGGGTGCACGGCACTGAAACCATGACTTCTAATGCTTCTTCAACTTCCGATCATCTGTTGCTTAAAACCGACACCAACGCAGGCCCGCGACTGCGCGGTGACCTGGGCGTGTGGTTTGTCATCCTGCTGGAACTGCTGACTTTCGCCATCCTGTTCGTTGCCTACGCCTTTGCGCGCAACCGCGAGCCTGCCCTGTTCCAGGCGGGGCAGGCCACGCTGGACCTGCATTCGGGCGCGCTCAACACGGTGTTGCTGATCACGGGTAGCTGGTGTGTGGCGCGCGCCGTGCAGGCGGTGCGGCGCGATGCCGTGCAGGCCGGGGCGCGTTGGCTGGTGGGTTCCCTGGTCTGTGGCGCTGGCTTTGTGGTGGTCAAGCTGGCCGAATACGCGGGCAAGGCGCAGGCCTGGGCGGACATGGGTGACGACGACACTTTTTATATGCTGTATTTCATCCTCACGGGCTTCCACTTCCTGCACGTGGTGGTCGGTATGCTGGCCATCGCCTACCTGTGGTGGCGCACCCGGCGCGGCGCCTACGGTCGCCACGACTGCCACGCGCTGGAGACGGGCGCGGCCTTCTGGCACATGGTCGATCTGTTGTGGATCGTGCTGTTCCCGCTGGTCTATGTGCTGCGCTGAAAGGGTTTGAACATGCATGAATCACGACTGAACCGCGCCTGGCTGCTGCTGCTGGCCATCACGGGTGTGACCTTCTGGATGGGCGAGAGCGGGTCTTCGGTGGGCAGCCTGGCGGTGGCACTGGCGGTGCTGGGGCAGGCCTTCGTCAAGGGTCTGGTGGTAGCGCTGGAGTTTCTGGAGTTGCGCGAAGCGCCCGCGCTCTGGCGCTGGCTGATTGCTGGCTGGCTGGTGCTGGTGCTGGGTTTGATTGTGCTGGCGTATGCGCTGGGCCTGCCCTGAACCTGCGCGCCTGAGGCCCACCGGGGGAATGCGGCACAATTTGCGCATTACTGCTCACGCCCTTGTGCCATGACCGACACCCTTCATTCGATTGCTCCACGCGACAAGGCCGAAATCCTGGCCCAGGCGCTGCCCTATATCCGCAAGTTCCATGGCAAGACCATGGTCATTAAATATGGTGGCAACGCCATGACGGACCCGGCCCTGCAGCAGGATTTTGCCGAGGACGTCGTGCTGCTCAAGCTCGTGGGCATGAACCCGGTGGTGGTGCACGGCGGTGGGCCGCAGATTGAGACGGCCCTCAAGCGCCTGGGCAAGAAAGGCGAATTCATCCAGGGCATGCGCGTGACCGATGCCGAGACCATGGAGGTGGTCGAATGGGTGCTGGCCGGCGAGGTGCAGCAGGACATCGTGGGCCTGATCAACCAGGCCGGCGGCAAGGCCGTGGGTCTGACGGGCCGTGACGGCGGCATGATCCGCGCACGCAAGCTCAAGATGCTCGACAACAAGAACCCCGAGGTCGAACACGACGTGGGCCAGGTGGGCGACATCGTTTCGATCGACCCGAGCGTGGTCAAGGCGCTGCAGGACGATGCCTTCATTCCCGTCATCAGCCCCATCGGCTTTGGCGAGAACAACGAGAGCTACAACATCAACGCCGACGTGGTGGCGAGCAAGCTGGCCGAGGTGCTCAAGGCCGAAAAGCTCATGCTGCTGACCAACACTCCCGGCGTGCTGGACAAGGCGGGCAACCTGCTGACCGACCTGACGGCGCGCCGCATCGACGAGCTGTTCGCCGACGGCACGATCTCGGGCGGCATGCTGCCCAAGATCGCGGGTGCGCTGGACGCCGCCAAGGCCGGGGTGAACGCGGTGCACATCATCGACGGCCGCGTGCCACATGCCATGCTGCTGGAAATCCTGACCGATCAGGCCTACGGCACCATGATCCGAAGCCATTGATGAGCACCCCCCTGAGTCGCTGCGCGCCTTCCCCCCTCTCTTGCATTGCTGCGCAATGCGGAGGGGGACACCGCCAGCGCGGCGGGGCGGCCCTTGCGCGGCGGTTGCTGGCCTGGGCCGCGCGCAATGCAAGCGCTGTACCTGTTGCATGGGCCACATCAATGCGCCTCATTAAACGCAGGGGATGAACCATGCGCCTCCTTTTGGTCGAAGATGACATCATGGTCGCCAGCGGCATCAAGCTGGGCTTGACCGACGCCGGTTACGCGGTGGACTGGGTGGGCAGCGGTGAGCGGGCCGAAGAAGTGCTCCAGCGGGAGACTTTTGATGTGGCGGTGGTGGATATCGGTCTGCCGGGCATGGACGGTCTGGAACTGACGCGCCGCCTGCGCCGCCCGGAGATGGCCAGCCGCGACATGCCGGTGCTGATCTTGACGGCGCGCGACGCCCTGCAGGACCGCGTGCAGGGCCTGGACCTGGGCGCGGACGACTACATGGTCAAGCCGTTCGAGTTGCCCGAACTGTTGGCCCGGTTGCGGGCGCTGCTGCGGCGCTCGCAGGCGGCCACCACGGCCGTACTGGGTTTTGGGCCGCTGGAGCTTGACACCGCCAACCGCCAGGTGAGCATCCGCCCTGCGGCGGACGCTGCCTTGCTGCCCATCGACCTGGGGCCGCGTGAATGGACGGTGCTCGAATACCTCATGATCCATGCGCCCAAACCTGCCAGCAAAGACAAGCTGCTGCAGGCGCTGACCGGCTGGGACAAGGAAATCACCCCCAACGCGGTGGAGGTGTACGTCTCGCGCCTGCGCGGCAAGCTCGAACCCCATGGCGTGGGATTGCGTTCCATCCGGGGGTTTGGCTACCGGCTGGAACTGCTGGGCGTCTGAACGCCGAGTGACTTGCGCCATGGCTGTGTGTGCACCGACTGCACTGTGCCTGCACTGCAGCGGAGATCGGAAAACACGATGACCATGCTGCGCCCCCGCTTGCGGGCCATGACCTCCGATTTGCGCAACCGCCTCTTGCTGTTGCTGGTGCTGCCCTTGTGCGCACTGGCGCTGTTGGGGGCGTGGATGGATTACCGCTCGGCCGATGAGGCCGCCGCGCGGCACGACCAGCGCCTGGTACGCCTGCTGCCGGCGCTGGCCGATTCGGTGCTGTCTGCCGGGGCGGCCAAAGGCGACCTTCCGGTCTGGTTGCCCGCACCGCTCGTGGAAGATTTCTTGCGCCAAAGCAACTACACCAGCTTCAGCGTGCGCGATCTGTCGGGCCGTTTGTTGCTGGGCGACGAGTGGGTGCATGGTGCGGTGCCGGCCACACTGGATCCGGAATTCCAGAGTGTGGAATTCAGTGGTGTGACCTACCGTGTCGCGGTTCAGCGCGGGCGCACCGGGGCGGGCGAACTGGTGGTGGCCCTGGCCGATGGCACCGATCCGCGCCAGCAGTGGGCGCAGCACCTGTTGTTGCGGGTACTGCTGCCCAATCTGGTGCTGGTGGCAGCGGCAGGGCTGGCGATCCATTGGGCGGTGCGCCGGGCGTTCAAGCCGCTGCTGGACCTGGCGGCCACGGTGGAGCGGCGCTCACCCCGTGACCTCAGTGCCATCGACGAAGCGGCGTCGCCGTCTGAAGTGCGGCCGCTGGTGCACTCGCTCAACCGGCTTTTTGTTCTGGTGAATGCGCAGGCCGAAAGCCAGCGCCGCTTTGTGGCCGATGCCGCGCACCAACTGCGCACCCCCCTGGCGGGTCTGCAGGCCCAGGTAGAGGCCTGGGCCATGCTGGCGCGCTCCAGTGCGAAAACCATCGATGGCGCACCGGAATCACAGTCAAATGTGCCTCCAGGGCAAGATAGTAAAACGATGCCAGCTATTACATTAGGAGCGGCTGAAATCGAAAAACTGCGCGATGCCACGCGCCGCACCTCGCAACTGGCGCACCAGTTGCTGGCGCTCTCACGCGCCGATGCCCGCAGCCTGGACGGCCAGACCATGCAGCGCGTGGATCTGCAGGACCTGTGCGAGACCATGTTGGAGATGTTTCTCGATGCCGCCACTGGCAAGGGCATCGACCTGGGGTTGGAGGCCGAGCCAGCCCATGTCATGGGACATGCCTGGCTGCTGCGCGAACTGTTGTCGAACCTGGTGGACAACGCCATCAAGTACACGCCCCCCGGGGGTAGCGTCACCATTCGCTGCGGGACCCTATCGGGGCTGCAGGGTAGTTTGCGCGCCGCCTTGCAGGTGGAGGATGACGGCCCCGGGGTGCCAGCGGCTGAACGCTCGCGGGTACTGGAGCGCTTTTACCGGGTGCAGGGAACGGTGGGCCAGGGCACCGGTCTGGGCTTGCCCATTGCCGATGAAATCGCCCGTGCCCATGGGGCCCTGCTCACGCTGGCAGACGGCAGCAATGGCCGGGGCTTGTTGGTGGTGCTGCTGTTTCCTGCCTGACACGCAGTCTGATTCCCTTTCTAAACCATCCGTGCCGTTGTTGCTTTGCCTTGCCTTGCCGTGCTACAGCACTGTTTGCGGCTTTGCGCCGGACCCGAATGGTTTGGAAACCCCATGAGAGGGGGAGGGGCTGTGCGAGAATCAATTGCACACATTTCGCCGCCATGACTGAGCAAGCACCCACTTCGTCCCAAGTCCCCGCCCCCACGGAGCGCAAACGCGCACGACCTGGTGAGCGGCGCGAGCAGATTTTGCAGGCGCTGGCGGCCATGCTCGAACAGCCTGGGGCGGAGCGCATCACCACTGCGGCGCTGGCATCGCGCCTGGGGGTGAGCGAGGCGGCGCTGTACCGCCACTTTGCCAGCAAGGCACAAATGTTCGAAGCGCTGATCGATTTCATCGAGCAGGCGGTGTTCACCCGCATGGCGCAGATTCTGGAGAGTGGCTCTCCGGAAGGTGTGCCGCCCGAAGAAGGGGCCCGCCAGGCCCAGCGTGTGGTGGCGCTGGTGCTGCAGTTTGGCGAACGCAACCCAGGCCTGGTGCGTGTGATGGTGGGTGATGCCCTGGTGCTCGAGCATGAGCGCCTGCAAGCGCGCATGAACCAGTTTTTTGATCGCATCGAGTCCAGCCTGCGCCAATGCCTGCGTCCGGCCGCTGGCGCTGCGGGCTCGGCCACCCCGAGCGTGGATGCGCAGGTGGCGGCCAGTGTGCTGACGGCTTTCCTGCAGGGCCGGTTGCAGCGTTTTGCGCGCTCCGGTTTGCGGCGCCTGCCGACAGAGCACCTCGAAGCAAGCCTTGCATTGATGCTCTGACCTGCGCACGCCCCGTGCGGAAAGTTTGGGGGCGGCTCTCTATTTTTGGTGCCGGACTGGGCATGTCGGTGAATTTGCTGCAGAATAGAACGATCGTTCGTTTTTGTGAGCCCCATGTCCGCACCCCCTTCTTCCAGTCCGGCGTCCCGCGTACCCCGCACACCCCGTGCGCGCAGCGGTGGTGCCCGCGCTCTGCAAAAAGGGCAACAAACCAAGGCGGCCATCATCGATGCGGCCCTGGGACAGGCGACGCACATTGGTCTGGAGGGCTTGTCCATCGGCGCATTGGCCGAGGTGATGGGCATGAGCAAGTCGGGCGTGTTCGCACACTTTGGCTCGCGCGAAGAACTCCAGGTTTCGGTGATCCGCGAATACCACCACTGCTTTGAGCAGGAGGTTTTCTTTCCTGCCATGGCGGCGCCGCGCGGTGTGGCACGGTTGCGCGCCCTGTTCGACAACTGGATGAAGCGCACCTCCATCGAGATCGACTCGGGCTGCATCTACATCAGCGGCGCCATCGAGTTTGACGACCGCACTGGTCCAGTGCGCGATGCCCTGGCGCATTCGGTGCTGACCTGGCATGCCGCCATGAAGCGCGCCATCCTGCAGGCCAAGGAATTGGGCGAGCTCAACGCCGATGTGGTGGAAGACCAGATGCTGTTCGAGATCCATGGGCTCATCCTGGCGCTGCACTACGAGGCACGATTTTTGAAGAACCCCGGTTCCATCGCGAAGGCGTTGGCCGGTTTTGACAACATCCTTGCCCGCTTCAGCGCTCAGGCGCAGCAGGCGGGCCATTCCTCTGTTTCTACCCAAACCACCAAGGAGTAAAACCCATGCCCACGTACACACCGCCCCTGCGCGACATGCAGTTTGTGTTGCACGAAGTGTTCAAGGTTGCTGACGACCTCAAGCAAATCCCCAAGCACGCCGACATGGATGCCGACACCATCAATGCCGTTCTGGAAGAGGGTGGAAAGTTTGCCACCGAGGTGACGTTCCCGCTGAACATCAGCGGCGATGCCGAGGGCTGCACGATTGACCAGGCCACCCATGCAGTGACCACGCCCAAGGGCTTCAAGGAAGCCTACGCACAGTATGTCGAGGGCGGCTGGGCGGCGCTGGGTTGTGCTCCCGAATTCGGCGGCCAGGGCCTGCCTTTCGTGGTCAACACCATGTTCTACGAAATGCTCAACAGCGCCAACCAGGCCTGGACCATGTACCCCGGCCTGACCCATGGCGCCTACGCTGCCCTGGAAACCCACGGCACGCCCGAGCAAAAGGCCACCTATCTGCCCAAGATGACCAGCGGCGAGTGGACGGGCTCCATGTGCCTGACAGAAGCCCACTGCGGTACCGACCTGGGCCTGATGCGCACCAAGGCCGAGCCCCAGGCAGACGGCACCTACAAGATCACCGGCAACAAGATTTTCATCAGCGCCGGTGAGCACGACATGGCCGAGAACATCATCCACCTGGTGCTGGCCCGCCTGCCCGATGCGCCCCCCGGCATCAAGGGCATCAGCCTGTTCATCGTGCCCAAGTTCCATGTGAACAAAGACGGCTCCGTCGGCGAGCGCAATGGTATTTACTGCGGCGGCCTGGAGCACAAGATGGGCATCAAGGCCAGCGCCACCTGCCAGATGGTGCTCGAAGACGCTGTCGGCACCCTGGTGGGCCAGCCGCACAAGGGCATGCAGGGCATGTTCGTGATGATGAACGCCGCACGCCTGGGCGTGGGCAACCAGTCGCTGGGCCTGACCGAAGTGGCCTACCAGAATGCCCTGGCCTACGCCAAGGACCGCCTGCAGATGCGCAGCCTCTCAGGCACCAAGGCCAAGGACAAGCCGGCCGACCCCATCATCGTGCACCCCGACGTGCGCAAGATGCTGCTCACCGCCAAGGCCTACGCCGAAGGCGGCCGCGCGCTGCAGATCTTCTGCGCCATGCTGCTGGAAAAAGAGCACAACCACCCCGATGAAAAGACCCGCAAGGACGCCGGCGAACTGCTGGCCCTGCTGACCCCCATCGCCAAGGCCTTCCTGACCGACAACGGCCACACCGCCACCAACGCCTGCATGCAGGTATTTGGCGGCCACGGCTTCATCAAGGAATGGGGCATGGAGCAGTTCGTGCGCGACAACCGCATCAACATGATCTATGAAGGTACCAACACCATCCAGTCGCTGGACCTGCTGGGCCGCAAGATTCTGGGCAACAACGGAGCCACGCTCAAGAAGTTTGGCAAGCTCGTCGGCGCGCTGGTGCAGGAAGAAGGCGTGAACGAGAAGATGGCCGAGTTCATCAATCCCGTGGCCTATCTGGCCGACCAGATGACCAAGTTCACGACCGAGCTGGGCTTTCGGGGCATGCAGAACCCCGACGAAGTGGGTGCTGCCGCCGTGGACTACCTGCGCGTGGCCGGTCACCTGGTGTTTGGCTACTTCTTCGCCCGCATGGCCCAGGTGGCGCTGCGCGAAATCGCTGCAGGCAACCAGGACCCTTTCTACCAGGCCAAGCTGCAGACGGCGCGTTTTTACTTTGCCAAGCTGTTCCCTGAAACGGCGACACTGATGCGCACCGCGCGCACTGGCGCCAAGGTGCTGATGGACACGGATCTGGCGCTGGCCTGATCCGGTGATTTTGCGGATTTCAAGTCTTTTAACTCTGGAGTGCCCATGAATAAAGCGCTAGCAGCTATTGTTTTTGCAGTGATTGCCGCCCCGACGTGGGCCCAGATGACGCCCGAAGGTCTGTGGCGCAACATCGACGACAAGACTGGCGAGGCCAAGGCGGAAATCCGTATCAAGGACAACGGCGCGGGCGCCCTCAATGGGGTGCTCGAAAAGCGCCTGGCCAAGGACGCCAAGCCCGAAGACCTGTGCAAGGAGTGCAGCGACGACCGCAAGGACAAACCGCTGCTGGGCCTGGAGATCATCCGCAACGCCAAAAAGGCCGAGGGCAAGGATGTGTGGGAGGGCGGCAAGATTCTCGACCCCGAGAACGGTCGCAACTACACGCTGCGCATGACGCCCATCGAAGGCGGCAAGAAGCTGGAAGTGCGCGGCTCCATTGGCCCCTTCGGTCGCACGCAAACCTGGGTTCGCGTCCAGTAAACCACCCAGTCCGCCCGGCGCCAGTCGCGGGGTGTCCGACAACGGAGTCCAGCGCTTGCAGCGCGGCTCCATGGAGAAATAGTGATGTCTAGATTCCAAGTGAAGAAAGTCGCCGTTCTCGGCGCAGGCGTGATGGGCGCGCAGATTGCTGCGCATCTCGTCAACGTCAAGGTGCCCGTGGTGCTGTTTGATCTGCCTGCCAAGGAAGGTCCGAAGAACGGTATCGTGATGAAGGCCGTCGAAGGCCTGAAGAAGCTCAAGCCCTCGCCGCTGGGTGTGGCGGACGATGCAGCGCTGATCGGCCAGGCCAACTACGAAGAGCATCTGGAGCAACTGCGCGACTGCGACCTCATCATCGAGGCGATTGCCGAGCGCATGGACTGGAAGCTCGATCTGTACAAAAAGATCGCGCCTTTCGTCAACCCGCACGCCATCGTGGCATCCAACACCTCGGGCCTGTCGATCACGAAACTGAGCGAAGCGCTGCCCGAGTCCATCAAACCGCGCTTTTGCGGCATCCACTTCTTCAACCCACCGCGCTACATGACGCTGGTGGAGCTGATCGACACTCCCACCACCGCCCCCGAGGTGCTCGACCAGCTCGAAGCCTTTGTTACCAGCGGCCTGGGCAAAGGTGTGGTACGCGCACACGACACCCCTAACTTCGTCGCCAACCGCGTCGGCATTGCCGGCATGCTGGCCACCATGAAGGAGGTCGAGAACTTCGGTTTGAGCTTCGACGTGGTGGACGACCTCACCGGCAAGAAGCTCGGCCGCGCCAGCAGCGGCACCTTCCGCACCGCCGATGTGGTGGGTCTGGACACGATGAACCACGTGATCAAGACGCTGCAGGACAACCTCCATGAGGAGAGCGACCCGTTCTACGGCAGTTTTGAAACCCCCGCCGTGCTCAAGAAGCTGTTGGAGCTGGGTAACCTGGGCCAGAAAACCAAGGCTGGTTTCTACAAGAAGGTGGGCCGCGACGTTCTGCGTTTTGACCTGACCAGCGGCGAATACGTGCCCGGCGGCCAGAAGGCCGACGAGGTGTACGGCCGCATGTTGAAAAAACCTGCTGCCGAGCGCCTCAAGCTCCTGCGCAATGCCGAGGGCGCGCAGGGCCAGTTCCTCTGGGCCATCCTGCGCAACAGCTTCCACTACGCCGCCGTGCACCTTTCAACAATAGCCGACAACGCCCGCGATGTGGACCAGGCCATGCGCTGGGGCTTTGGCATGAAGCAGGGTCCGTTCGAGCTGTGGCAAGAGGCTGGCTGGCTTGAAGTGGCGAAGATGGTCCAGGAAGACATCGACGCGGGCAAAGCACTGTCCAAGGCGCCACTGCCCGAGTGGGTCTTCAAGGGCCCCGTGGCCGAGGCCGGTGGCGTGCACACCGCGCAAGGCTCCTGGAGCGCATCCAAGGCGAAATTCATTGCACGCCGCCAGTTGCCCGTGTACGAGCGCCAGCACTTCCCCGAGGCGCTGCTGGGCGAAACCCTGCCCGACTACAAGACGGCGGGCAAGACACTGCACGAAGACGACGCCATCCGCCTGTGGACGCTGGACGACGAAGTGGTGATCGCCAGCATCAAGACCAAGATGCACGCCATCAGCCCCGACGTGGCCGAGGGTCTGGCCATGGCGGTCGATATTGCCGAGAAGGACTACAAGGCCGTGGTAGTGTGGTCGGGCGACGAGCCCTTCAGCGCCGGCGCCGACCTGCAGGCCATGCTGCCCGCGTTCATGATCGCCGGTGTCAGTGCCATTGAGGGCGCTGAGCAAGAGCTGCAGAACACCATGCTGCGCCTGCGCTACGCCGGTGTGCCCGTGGTGTCGGCCATTCGTGGCCTGGCGCTGGGCGGTGGCTGCGAGCTGGCCGTGCACTCGGCCCGCCGCGTGGTGCACATGGAAAGCTATATCGGTCTGGTCGAAGTGGGCGTAGGCCTGGTGCCCGGCGCTGGTGGCCTGACCTACATTGCGCGCCGCGCTGCCGAGAACATGGCGCAGTCCACGTCCAAGGACGTGCTGCCCTTCCTGACCGAAGGTTTCACCGCCGCCGCCATGGCCAAGGTGGGCACCAGTGCGCTGGAATCGCGCAAGCTGGGCTACCTGCTCGAGAGCGATGTCATCGTGCCGCACAAGGACGAGCTGCTGTTTGTGGCGCTGAACGAAGCCAAGGCGATGGCCCGGGGCGGCTGGCGTGCACCGCACAAGCGCTTGTTCCCGGTGGCTGGCCGCAGCGGCATTGCCACCATCAAGGCGCAGTTGGTCAACATGCGCGACGGCGGCTTCATCAGTGCACACGACTTCCACATCTCCAGCCTGATCGCAGGCGTGGTCTGTGGCGGCGACGTAGACGCCGGTTCCCTGGTCAGCGAGGAATACCTCATGGCCATGGAGCGCAAGGCCTTCTGCAGCCTGATCACCCATCCCAAGACGCAGGAACGCATCCTGGGCATGCTCAGCACCGGCAAGCCGGTTCGCAACTGACATGGGCCGCGCTGCTGCCACCCTCGCGGCCACACGCCCCAACCGGTTGGCCCGCACCCTGGGCCAGCTCGACCGGGTGCCTGCGGTTGCCCGCCCCTGGGCGCGCAACCTGGTGCTGCGCCGCGCTGTGCCTTTCACGGGTACAGCGGGGTTGCAGTACGTGGCGTTGACGCCGCAGCGTGTGGAAGTGGCCGTAGCCAACCAGCGCCGCGTGCAAAACCATATCCACGGCGTGCACGCCGCCGCCATGACGCTGCTGGCCGAAACGGCCACCGGCATGGTGGTGGGCATGAACGTGCGCGACGACTGCCTGCCGCTGGCCAAGGAACTCAAGGTGGCGTTCAAGAAACGCGCCCAGGGCGCCTTGCGTGCAGTCGCCACCCTCACCGTCGAACAGCGCGCGCTGATGCAGCAAAGCGACAAGGGCGAGGTGCAGGTGCAGGTCACCGTGACCGACGAAACCGGCGCCGAGCCGGTGCAATGTGAATTTACCTGGGCCTGGATTCCCTCCAGCCGCCCCAAGAACTGAAGGAGTACCCCATGGCAAAACAAGTCCAGGAAGCCTATATCGTTGCCGCCACGCGCACGCCCATCGGGCGCTCGGGCCGCGGTTACTTCCGCAACACCCGCCCCGATGACCTGCTGGTCGCCGCCATCAAGAGCGCCATGCTGCAGGTACCCACGCTGGACCCCAGGGCGATCGAGGATTCCATCATCGGCTGCTCGTTTCCCGAGGGCGAGCAGGGCATGAACATGGCCCGTATCGCCATGGGTTTGGCGTTTTCCCACCCCGTGGGCGGTGTCACGGTGAACCGTTTTTGCGCTTCGGGCATCACGGCCATCCAGATGGCTGCCGACCGCATCCGCGTGGGCGAAGCCGACGTGCTGATCGCTGGCGGCGCTGAATCCATGAGCATGGTGCCCATGGGTGGCAACAAGCCCTCGTTCAACCCTGAGGTGTTTGCCCGTGACGAGGACATCGGCATTGCCTACGGCATGGGCCTGACGGCGGAAAAAGTGGCCCAGCAATGGAAAGTTTCGCGCGAAGACCAGGATGCGTTTGCGCTGGAATCGCACCTGCGCGCTGTCAAGGCCCAGCAGGCCGGTGAGTTCACCGACGAAATTACACCTTTTGAGATCACCGAGCGCACGCCCGACCTCGCCACCGGCGAAGTGATCGCGAAGAAGCGCACCGTGCACCTGGACGAAGGCCCACGCCCCGACACTACGCTCGAAGCGCTGGCCAAGCTCAAGACCGTGTTTGCCGCCCGTGGCAGCGTCACGGCCGGCAACAGCTCGCAAACCAGCGACGGCGCGGGCGCGCTGATTCTGGCCAGCGAAAAGGCCGTCAAGCAGTTTGGTCTGACGCCCTTGGCGCGCTTTGTGAGCTACGCCGCGCGCGGCGTACCGCCCGAGATCATGGGCATCGGCCCCATCGAGGCGATTCCTGCAGCGCTGCGTTATGCCGGCCTCCAGCACGAAGACATTGGCTGGTTCGAATTGAACGAAGCCTTTGCGGCCCAGTCGCTTGCCGTGGTGCGCACCCTGGGCCTGGACCCGGCCAAGGTCAACCCCATGGGGGGGGCGATTGCGCTGGGGCACCCGCTGGGTGCCACGGGCGCCATCCGCGCCGCCACGGTGGTGCACGCGCTGCGCCGCCACAAGCTGAAGTACGGCATGGTGACGATGTGTGTAGGCACAGGCCAAGGCGCCGCCGGCATCTTCGAGGCCGTTTAACTGGCTACTGCGCGGGCGTCATGCGTCGTTGGGCGGTGCTCGTAATCCTCACGTACCGCAAGTACGTTCCGGTTGCTGCGCTCCGTCCGCCTAGCCTGACACCTGCTCGCTACGCCCTTGAGGGCAGGGTGTAAGCCCTTTCTTGAGGGCGGAGTGTTCTGAAACTCAAGCTGACGCAGAGCAGCGTGATCGACAGGAGACACAGCATGAACAAGCAGAGCTTGCGGGTCGATGATTCGACCACCCTGGCGCTGAGCGTCTTCGAACCCGAGGGCGCGCCGCGCGCCAGCGTGGTCATTGGCGGGGCCATGGGGGTGCGGCAGGACTATTACGCGGCATTCGCGCAGTGGCTTGCGGGGCAGGGTTTTCGCGTCACCACCTTCGACTACCGGGGCCATGGCGACTCGCTCGTCGGCCCCATGCGCGAGGTGCGCGCCAATTTGTTCGACTGGGCACGCGATTACGAGGCTGTGATCTCGGCTGCGCGCGCGGCCCTGCCCGAGCAGCCGCTGTACCTGCTGGGTCACAGCCTGGGCGCGCAGCTACCCGGCCTGCTGCGCAACCCCGGCCAAGTCGATGGCCTGCTCAGCGTGGCGGCGGGCAGCGGCTACTGGCGTGAGAACGCGCCCCGCCTCAAACGCATGGTGCCGTATTTTTGGTGGGTGCTGGTGCCGCTGGCCACGCGCCTGTGGGGCTACTTTCCGGGGCGCACGTTGCGCAAGGTGGGCGACTTGCCTGCCGGTGTGATCCTGCAATGGCGCCGCTGGTGTCTTCATCCCACCTACAGCGTGGGGGCCGAAGGCCCTGCCGCTGCGCAAAGCTATGCCGCCGTGCGCTTTCCGGTGCTGGCGCTGTGGATGAGCGATGACGAGCTGATGACCCTGCGCGGCACGCACAGCCTGGTCAAGCTCTACCGCAATGCCCCGGCCCGGGTGGAGCGCATTGCGCCCGAAGACATCAACGCCCTGCGCATTGGGCATTTCGGGTTCTTCCGCGAGCAGTTTCGCCAGACGCTGTGGCCGCGCGCCGTGGCCGACCTGTTGGGGTTGGCCGGGCTGCCAGTCACCGGCACGACGGTATAAGTAGTGATTTAGCGGCACACTGTCCAGCATGACGACGACACCCCACTCTTTTGACCAGGCCCTGGTGCTTGAATCTACCGCCCCGGGCCTTTTGCGGGGGCACACCAGCCCAGCGTACTGGAACATGGTCGGGCCTTTTGGCGGTATCACGGCCGCCACGGCCTTGCGGGCCATCCTGCTGCACCCGGACCGCCTGGGTGATCCGCTCTCGCTCACTGTCAACTATGCGGGGGCGCTGTCCACCGGGCCGTTCACCGTGCAGGCCACGCCGGTGCGTACCAACCGCTCCACGCAGCACTGGACCGTGTCCATTTTGCAAACGGACGCGCAGGGCGAGCAGGTGGTCACCACCACCGCCACGGCCGTCACGGCCGTGCGGCGCGAGACCTGGAGCCTGGCCGATGTGGCCATGCCTACCGTGCCCGGCCCCGAAGGGCTGGACGCCTACCCGCCCGCACCGGGCATCGAATGGTTTAGCCGCTACGACCTGCGCCCCGTGACGGGCGCCTTGCCCCGGCAATGGAATGGCCAGGGCGATAGCAGCCTGACGCAGGTCTGGATGCGCGATAGCCCGCCGCGGCCCCTTGATTTTTGTGCGCTGGCCGCGCTAGCCGATGTGTTCTTCCCGCGCGTCTGGTTGCGTCGCGCAGTGCACGTGCCTGCGGGAACGGTGTCGATCACGGTGTATTTCCATGCCAGCGCGGCGCAACTGGAAGCAACGGGGACCGGCCATGTACTGGGGCAGGCGCGCGCACAAGAGTTTCGCAACGGTTTTTTTGACCAGACGGTGCAGTTGTGGAGCGAGAGCGGCACCATGCTCGCCACCAGCCACCAGATTGTTTACTACAAGGAATAGGGCCGCATCTCCAGCGTGTCCAGCCTGCTTTCCATTTTTCAGGAACCCGTCCCATGAGCGAAATCCAAAACGACATCCTGGTGCACACCGAAGCCGGTGTGACCACCATCACCTTGAACCGGGTGGACAAGAAGAACTCCCTCACCCGCGCCATGTACACCACCCTGGCTGAAACCTTCGAGGCGGCTACCCCAGGAACCGACGTGCGTGCCGTGGTGCTGCAGGGCGATGTGGCCGTGTTCAGCGCCGGCAATGACATTGGTGACTTCCTGCAGCAGCCCCCGGCCTCGCAGGACTCGCCGGTGTTCCGTTTCCTGCGCGCCATCGCCACCTTTCCCAAGCCCGTGGTGGCTGCGGTCTGTGGTCCGGCGGTGGGCATCGGCACCACCATGCTGCTGCACTGCGATCTGGTCTACGCGGGCGATAACGCTGCGTTCTCCATGCCGTTCGTCAATCTGGGCCTGTGCCCCGAAGCGGCGTCGAGCCTGCTGGTGCCGCAGATGCTGGGCTACCACCGCGCTGCCGAGGCGCTTTTGCTGGGCGAGCCCTTCATGGCCGAGGCCGCGATGGAAGTGGGCCTGGTCAACCGCGTGGTGCCCCCCACCGAATGCAACGCCATCGCCCAGTCCCAGGCCCGCAAGCTGGCGGCCAAGCCCCTGTCCTCGCTGATCGAGACCAAGCGCCTGATGAAGCTGGGCCAGACGGCGCCCGTGCTTGCGCGCATGGCCGAGGAAGGTGAAAGCTTTGGCCGCATGCTGGGCGAACCCGCTGCGCGCGAAGCTTTTACGGCGTTCATGGCCAAAAGAAAGCCTGATTTCAGCCAGTGCTGAAGGCTTGAGCTCGGGCGGCCCGCGCCGCAGGCCGGGTCCGGTGTCCTGCAATTCTGTGCACACACAGCACTTTTAGGTCAAAATGGCCTCTAGCGCTTATGCATATTGCGCTAGTAGCTATTAAAAAAGAAGCAATCGATGTCAGCGCCGTGCGCCGGCACCGTTCCTTTGCAGGACCCCCATGAGCAAAACCCCCGCGCCGGTCAAACCCTTCGAGCCTGAGTTCATTGCCGGGCTCAAGTCCATCTTCGAGGAAAAGATCGTCTTCAACCAGGTTCTGGGGCTGAAGATCGTGAGCATGGCGCCCGAGCAAGTCGTCGGGCGTATCGACATGAAGCCCGAGTTGGTGGGCCACTTTGCTTACAACCGCATCCATGGGGGTGTCATCAGTGCCGGGCTGGATGCCATGGGCGGGCTCGCCGTGATGGCCGCCATCGGTGCCCGCCACATGGACGAGGAACCCCTGCAGCGCCTGCACCGCTTTGCCAAGCTGGGCACCATCGACCTGCGCATTGACTACTTGCGACCCGGCATTGGCGACCATTTCGAGCTGCGCGCGCAGGTGCTGCGCCTGGGCTCGCGCGTGGCTACCACGCGCATGGAGTTTCTGGGGCCCGACGGCCAGATGATGTCGGCCGGGGCGGCCGCCTACATCGTTTCCTGACGATCGACTGCACGGGCCGGTGGCACGCATGTGTGCTGCTGCAAAGACTGCAAGCGCATGCAAGCATCGAACCGTTTGGTTACCGTTCTTGCGCAATACAGGCAGCTTTTGCATCGATCGGTGTTCATCATGGTGTCTTTTCTAGGAGATTCCATGGCCGTGCAAAACCCCTTCTTTGGCAAGCGTGAACCCGAAACCTTCCAGCCTCGCCAGCCCGCCGTTGCGCAGGGCAATGCCAACGGACTGAACCCTGCCGGTAACACCAGCCAAACGTCCTCGGCAGCCGTGGTCAACACCAAGGCGCCGGTCGAGAGCACAGGCAGCAAGCTGACCGTGGGCCCCAACATCAAACTCAAGGGTGTGGAGATCACCGATTGCGACACCCTGGTGGTGGAAGGTACCGTCGAAGCCACCATGGATTCGCGCGTGATCCAGATCTCTGAGCAAGGGGCCTTCCGGGGCTCGGCCGATATTGATATCGCCGAAATCCGGGGGGACTTCAGCGGCACGCTCACGGTACGGCAGAAGCTGGTGATTTACAGTACTGGCAAGGTGAGCGGCAAGATTCGCTACGGCAAACTGGTGATCGAGGAGGGCGGCCAGATTTCGGGCGAAGTTGACGTGGGAACGGCCAGCAGCCCGGCCCGCGGCACGGGTGCACGCAGCCCCGAGGCGGTCGCCATCGCTGCCTGATCCGCATCCTGCGGCGGATCAACCGCTGCAGGATCTTTTTGCAAAGCACTTGCTTGCTGAAATAACCAAACCCGGCTATCGTGCCGGGCATGTCTGCCCAACCCCTTGATCCCTCGTCCGGGCCCGCTGTGGTGCCTGACATGCCTGTGGCGACGCGGCGCCGGGGGCGGCCCCGCAAGACTCTGGACGAGCGCGACGAAGGCAACCGCCGCCAGCTCATCATCGACGGCGCGGCGCGGCTTTTTCGTGCCCAGGGCTTCGATGCGGCCAGTACGCGCGATATCGCGGCGGCGGCAGGCATGCGCAGCGGCTCGCCCTTCTACCATTTCGAAAGCAAGAACGCGCTGCTCTACGCCGTGATGGAAGAGGGCATGCAGCGCGCCGTCCGCAGCCAGGCGCAAGCCCTTATGGGGCTGGGCGATGATCGCCCGCGCGAGCGCCTCGCGGTTCTGGTGCGCCACCATTGTGAAATTTTGCTCGGCCCAGCAGGCGATTTTGTACCGGTGATGCTGTACGAGTGGCGTTCGCTCACCCCTGCCCAGCGCGAGGCCATTGCGCAAATCAAGACGGTCTACGAAGCCCCCTGGATGCCCGTGCTGCACGCCCTGTACGACGCAGGTGCGTTGCGCACAGAACCCGGCCTGGCCCGGTTGTTCATTTTTGGGGCACTCAACTGGGCGGCGCAGTGGTATCGCCCCGAGGGGCGCCTCTCGCTCGATGAACTGGCCGCCCACGCATTGCAGATGTTTCTGGCGCCCGAATGACGCACCCCTCGCAGCTCTACGTTCGTCCCCCTCACGCAACCCTAACCCCTTCGGAGACCCCATGGACGTTCACTTCACCGCCGACATCCAGCACAAGGTGCTGCACCTGCGTTTTGGCCAAGCCGGGGTGCGCAACCTCATGGACGACCGCTGGTTCAACACGCTCGAAGCCCATCTGGCCGAGGCCGACCAGAACCCCGAAGTGCGCGTGGTGCTGATCAGTGCCGCGGGTGATGCGTTTTGCTCGGGTGCCAACCTCAAGGGCATACAGCCGAGCTTGCTGACCGATGACTACGCGCAGTCGGCGCTGGCGCGTTTGCTGCGGCGCCTGACGACGTTTGGAAAACCGCTGGTGGCTGCGGTGCACGGTTTGGCCATCGGCGGCGGCACCACCTTGCTGCTGCACTGCGATTTTGTCTATGCCGCCGAGGGCACGCGCTTTCAAATGCCGTTCACCAAGCTGGGCCTGGTACCCGAGTTCGGCTCCAGCTATTGGATACCCTTGAACGCAGGCATGCGGCTGGCCAGCGAACTGGTGCTGCTGGGCGAGCCCTTCGATGCCGCAACAGCGCTCCGGGCCGGTCTGGTGACCTCCGTGGAGCCCGCCGCCGGTTTGATGGAGCGTGCCCAGCGCACCGCTGACACGCTGGCGCAGATGGCCCCCGGCCCTCTGCGCCGTAGTAAGCATTTGCTGCGCCAGGGCCACCAGGCGGCACTGGAGGCCGCGCTGGAGCGCGAAGGCCAGGCGCTGCAGGAGAGCCTGCGCTCCCCCGAACTGGCCGAGGCGGTCTCGGCCTTTCTGGCCAAGCGCGCGCCCGATTTTTCCCGCTTCTGAAATCAGCGCACGGGCAGGGGGCGTGGGCGGCCTTCGGCGTCAATGGCCACATAGGTCACCAGCGCCTCGGTCACCTTGACATAGTTGCCCTGCTCGGAAAAGCGTTCGGCGAAGACCTCCACGTCGACCGTGATCGAGGTGCGGCCGATGCGCTTGACGCTGGAGAAGAACGACAGGATGTCACCCACGCGCACGGGGTGCTTGAAGACAAACTCGTTCACTGCCACGGTGGCCATGCGGCCTTGCACATGGCGTGCGGGCAGCACCGAGCCGGCCAGGTCCACCTGGGCCATGACCCAGCCGCCGAAGATGTCGCCGTTGCCATTGGTGTCGGCCGGCATGGGAATGACCTTGAGCACCAGTTCCTTGTCGGTGGGTAATGGGGCGGAGGTGCGGCTGGGGGTGTCGGACATGGGCACAATCTCGGTAGAAGTAACCAACAGAATTGTCCCTCATGCGCCACCACGGCGAATCCTCTCCCCCAACATCACCCGGCGCCCCGGTGCGCACCCATTCTGACTGGGCCACCCTGGGTCGCTTGCTGCCCTATCTGTGGCAGTACAAATGGCGCGTGCTGGCCGCACTGGCCTTCATGGTGGGGGCCAAGCTGGCCAATGTGGGCGTACCGTTGCTGCTCAAAAAACTGGTCGATGCGATGGCGGTGCCCCCTGGCGCCGTGACTGCGCTGCTGGTGGTGCCCGTCGCGCTGCTGCTGGGCTATGGGGCCTTGCGCTGGACCACCTCGCTGTTCACCGAATTGCGTGAGCTGGTGTTCGCCAAGGCCACGCAGGGTGCGGCGCGCAGCATTGCCCTGACTACCTTCCGGCATCTGCACGCGCTCAGCCTGCGCTTTCACCTGGAGCGCCAGACGGGCGGCATGACGCGCGACATTGAGCGCGGCGTGCGCGGTATCGAGTCGCTGATCTCGTTCGCCCTGTTCAACATCATTGCCACGCTGGTCGAGGTGGTGCTGGTGCTCTCCATCCTGGGTTCACGTTTTGACATGTGGTTCGTCTGGATCACGCTGGCTGCGCTGGTGGTGTACATCGCATTCACGGTGGTCGTCACCGAGTGGCGCACCAAGTTCCGGCGTGAGGCCAATGCGCTGGATTCTGCGGCGCACACCAAAGCCGTCGATTCGTTGCTGAACTATGAAACCGTCAAATACTTTAACAACGAAGAATTCGAGGCGCGCCGCTACGACGAAAGCCTGGAAGGTCTGCGCCGTGTGCGGCTCAAGAGCCAGAGCACGCTGTCCATGCTCAACAGCGGGCAGCAGGCCATCATTGCCACCGCGCTGGTGGCCATGCTGTGGCGCGCCACGCAGGGTGTGGCCGATGGCCGCATGACGCTGGGCGACCTGGTCATGGTCAACGCCTTCATGATCCAGATCTATATCCCGCTCAACTTCTTTGGCGTGATCTACCGCGAGATCAAGCAGAACCTCGCAGACCTGGACAAGATGTTCACGCTGATGGACCGCGAGCGCGAGGTGGCCGATGCACCGGGCGCCGAGCCGCTCCACATCGCCGCTGGCACCAGCCCGGCGGTGCGTTTTGAAGACGTGCACTTTGCCTATGAACCTGACCGCCCTATTCTGCGCGGCGTGAGTTTTGAGATACCGGCAGGCAAAACGGTGGCTGTGGTGGGACCCTCGGGCGCGGGCAAATCGACGCTGGCGCGGCTGCTGTTTCGTTTCTACGACATTCAGCAAGGCCGCATCAGCCTGGCCGGGCAGGACATGCGCAGCGTCACGCAGGCCAGCGTGCGTTCGTGCGTAGGCATCGTGCCGCAGGACACCGTACTGTTCAACGACACGGTGGCCTACAACATCGCTTATGGGCGCCCCGGCGCTACCCCGCAGGAAGTGGAACAGGCCGCACGCGCTGCGCACATCCATCACTTCATTGCGTCCACGCCCAAGGGTTACGACACCATGGTGGGCGAACGCGGCCTCAAGCTCTCGGGCGGCGAGAAGCAGCGCGTGGCGATCGCCCGCACCCTGCTCAAGAACCCGCCCATTCTGGTGTTTGACGAGGCCACCTCTGCCCTTGATTCAGCCAACGAGCGCGCCATCCAGGCCGAGCTGCGCAGCGTGGCGCGCGGTAAGACCACGCTGGTCATTGCACACCGCCTCTCCACCGTGGTCGATGCCCACGAGATCCTGGTGATGGACGGCGGCCGCATTGTCGAGCGCGGTACGCACGGCGTGCTGCTCGCGTCAGGAGGGCGTTATGCGCAGATGTGGGCGCTGCAGCAAAATGGGGATGGCGCAAGCGCCTGAGCAATGGATGTGCTACAGGCCCGTTCTGGGTGTAAAAAATCAGGTGAAATTAGCCTCTAACGCTTATATGGCAAGCATTAGTAGCTATTGTTTTTATATCAATGTGCGGTTGAATCATTAACTCCCGCCGAGCACTTTGTACAGCGTGACGCGATTGACCTGCTCGGCCAGCAGCAGCGAGATCTGCGTTTGCTGCGCTGCGTAGAGGCTGCGCTGCGCGTCCAGCACCGACAGATAGTTGTCCACACCGGCCTTGAAGCGTGCCTCCGACAGGTCGAACGCCTTTTGCGTGGCCGCCAGCAGGGACGCCTGGGCTTCAAGGCGTTCTGCCCAGCGCGCGCGGTCGGCCAGCGCATCGGCAGCTTCGCGAAACGCGGTCTGCACCGTTTTTTCATACTGGGTCAGCGCCAGTTGCTCATTGGCCTGCGCCACCTGCACATTGGCGCGGTTGCGGCCGCCGTCGAAGATGGGCAGGCGCACCAGCGGCACAAAACTCCAGGTGCCGTTGCCTGCGCCAAAGAGGTTGGACAGCTCGCTACTGGCTGCACCGGTCGACGCGGTCAGGCTGATGGAGGGAAACATGGCGGCACGGGCGGCGCCGATATTCGCCGTGGCTGCCCGCAGCGCGTGTTCGGCCGCCTGGATGTCGGGGCGTACCAGCAGCCGGCTGGAGGGTACAGGCGTTGATAGTGCTGCCAAGGCGGCAACGCCGAGCGAGTTGCTGCCCAGTGGCGACGGCAGCAGCGCTTCGGGGACCGGGCCACCCACCAGCAGTTGTAGCGCATTGCGGTCGCGGTCTACCTGGCTGGAATAAGCGGCCACATCACCGCGTGCCGAATCGACGGTGGTCTGGTTTTGTGCCAGCACCAGCCCGGAGGTGGCGCCCAGCTCGTAGATGCGCTGTGTGATGGCAAACGCCTTGCGCCGCGACTCGAGCGTGCTTTGCGCCAGTGCGAGTCGGGCCTGGTTGGCGGCCAGTGTGAGCCATGCGTTGGCAACATCGGCCACCAGGCTGATCTGCACGTTGCGCTGGGTCTCGGTGCTGAGCAAAAACTGCTGCAGGGCGGCCTCGTTCAGGTTGCGCACACGGCCCCACAGGTCGAGCTCGTAGCTGGCAAAGCCGATCTGCGCGACAAACTGGCTGGTGGTCTGGTCGCGCCCGGCCGTCGTCAGGTCCTGCGCCGCCCGGGTGCGGCTGGCCTGGGCCGATGCGGCCACGGTCGGGAGCCGGTCGGCCTGCTGCACACCGTACTGCGCGCGGGCCTTTTCAATGTTGGTCAAGGCCAGGCGCAGGTCGCTGTTGTTGGCGAGTGCCAGTGCGAGCACCTGGCGCAACTGGGGTGCTTGGACCCAGGCCAAGGCCTCGATTTGATCCAGGCTTTGGGCGGTGGGCTGCGCTGGCACAGCGTCTGCCGTGGTGCCCACGGCGGCGGGCACGGGCGCTGCCGGAGTGCGTGTGGGCGGTGCCAGGTTCATGCAACCGGCCAGCGATGCGACAAGGGTCGCAGTCACCCACAGCGGCACCGTGCTGTCATGGTGTGCCGAGCGTGCAGGCGCGCACGCTGGGCCAGGGGGTGTCGACAAAGGAGGCGTATTCATACGGCGTCCTCCACAACAGGCGCTTCGGGTGGCGGCGGGGCGTTGTCTTCGTGGCGTGAGCGACTGGCAAACCAACTGCGGATCACCAGGAAGAACACAGGCACGAAGAAGATGCCCAGCGTGGTGGAAAAAATCACACCACCGAGCACCGCAGTGCCGATGGCGTGCCGGCCTCCGGCGCCAGCGCCCGTGCCCAGCGCCAGTGGCAAGACGCCAAAGCCGAACGCCATGGACGTCATCAGGATCGGGCGCAGGCGCAGGCGCACAGCTTGCACTGTGGCGTCGTAAGCGCTGCGGCCGGCTTCCTGCAGTTGCGTCGCGAACTCGACGATCAGGATGGCGTTTTTGGACGCCAGGCCCACGGTGGTGAGCAGGCCCACCTGGAAGTACACGTCGTTGGACAGTCCGCGCACACCGGTGAAGACCAGCGCCCCCACCACGCCCAGCGGTACGGCCAGGACGACGGCGAGCGGCACGGTCCAGCTCTCATACAGCGCGGCCAGGCACAGGAACACGAACAGCACCGAGACGGCGTAGAGCAGCGGAGCCTGTGCGCCCGACAGCCGCTCCTGCAGCGATGCGCCGGTCCACTCGTAGCCCACGCCCGCGGGCAGTTGTTTGAGGATGGCCTCGACCGCATCCATCGCTGCGCCGGAGCTCACGCCGGGCGCAGAGTCACCAACGAATTCGTAGCTCGGGCTGCCGTTGTAACGCTGCAGTTGCGGCGCCCCATACGTCCAGTTGGTTGAAGAAAACGCGCTGAAAGGCACCATTTCGCCCTTGTCGTTGCGCACCGTCCACTGGCCGATATCCTGGGGCAGCATGCGGTACGGAGCGTCGCCCTGCACATACACGCGCTTGACGCGGCCATCGTTCAGGAAGTCGTTGACATAGGTGCCGCCCATGGCACTGGACAGTACGCTGTTGATGTTGGCGGTACTCACACCAAGCGCGGCGGCTTTTCGGTCGTCGATGGTGACGCCCAGCTGCGAGCTGTCATCCAGGTTGGTCGTGCGCAGCGTGCGGATCTGTGGGTTGCCCTTGGCCAGTTCCAGCACCTGGTCGCGTGCGCGCAGCAATGCGTCATGCCCCACTCCGCTGAGGTCCTTGAGCTGCAAGTTGAAGCCCGAGTCTGAGCCCAGGCCGCGCACTGCGGGCGGCAGTGTCACAAAAATGCGTGCGTCGCGCAGTACTGTGAGGTCTTGGGTGGCTTTGCGGGCAATCGCCTCGGCGCTCTGGTCTGGTCGCTGGCGCTCGCTCCAGTCTTTGAGGCGCAGGAAGCCACGCGCCGACGCCTGGTCGCCACTCAGGCCGGTGATGGAGTTGAAGCTGATCACATCGGGCTGTTTGGCGAAATAGTTTTGGACTTCCTGCATCACCGCCTGCAGGCGCGCGTCGGTACTGCCCGGTGGCAGGCTGATCTGGATGCGCATGTAGCCCTGGTCTTCCACCGGCAGGAACGACGTGGGCAGTTTGCTGAACAGGAACGCGGTGCCGCCGCAAATGACCAGGAACACCAGCAGCATGCGTTTGCTGCTGTGCAGCAAGCGCCCCACTGCACCCTGGTAGCGGCTGGCGTTGCGGTCGAACTGATTGTTGAACCAGTGGAAAAAACGGTCCGAAATGCCCAGCAGCCCGCGCCGCGGTGTGCCGCCATGCGTATCGTGCTGGCCCCGCGCCACCGGCTTGAGCAAGCTTGCGCACAGAGCGGGTGTCAGGCTCAGCGCCACGAACACCGAAAGCGCCATGGCCGATACGATAGTGATGGAAAACTGCCGGTAAATGACGCCGGTGGAGCCGCCGAAGAACGCCATGGGGATGAACACGGCAGACAGCGTGAGGGCAATGCCGATCAGTGCCGGGGTGATTTCCGCCATGGACTTGCGGGTGGCCTCTTTGGGGGACAAGCCTTCTTCCGACATGACCCGCTCGACGTTCTCGACCACCACGATGGCGTCGTCCACCAGCAAGCCGATGGCCAGCACCAGAGCGAACATGGTCAGCGTGTTGATCGAATAGCCGGCAATCGACAGCACGCCCATGGTGCCCAGCAGCACGACCGGCACCGTAATGGCTGGAATCAGCGTGGCGCGCATGTTCTGCAGGAACAGGAACATCACCAGCACCACCAAAACGATGGCCTCCATCAGTGCGATGACCACTTCCTTGATGGAGGCACGCACGAAGGGGGTGGAGTCCGAGCTGATGAATGACGTTAAGCCGTTGGGGAAATACGGTTGGAGTTCCGCCAGCTTGGCGTTCACAGCGTCGGAAACGGAGGTGGCATTGGCGCCATCGGCCAGCACGATGCCCATGCCGGCGCCAGGCTTTCCGTTGAGTCGCGAGGTGATGGATAGGTTGTCGGCGCCCAGCTCTACACGGGCCACGTCTTTCATCAGCACTGCGGAGCCGTCTGGTGCGACCTTGAGCAGGATGTTCTTGAATTCGTCCACGGTCTTGAGCTTGGTGCGCGCCGTGATGGTGGCGTTGAGCTGCTGGTTCGGTGGCGCGGGCAGGGCGCCCAGCTGGCCGGCCGAGACCTGCGCGTTCTGCGCGTTCAGCGCAGCAATGAGATCCGACGGCATCAGCGCGAATTTCTCCAGCAGCGCCGGGTTCATCCAGATGCGCATGGCATAGCCCGTGCCGAAGACACGCACATCGCCCACGCCATCGACGCGGCCAATGACATCGACCAGATTGGTCGAGAGATAGTCGCCCACGTCCACTTGGCTCACGTTCGGGTCGGGCGAGGTGAAGCTGTAGGTGGTCAGGTAGTCGTTGCCGCCCTTGTTGACGAATACGCCGCGGCTCTTGACGGCTTCGGGCAGGCGGTTGACGGCAGATTGCAGTTTGTTTTGCACCTGCACCTGCGCTACGTCGATGTTGGTGCCCGGGCTGAACGTCAGCGTGGTGCGTGACTGGCCCGATGCGTCGCTGGTCGAACCCATGTAGAGCAGGTTGTCGATGCCCTTGAGTTGCTGTTCGATCACCTGGGTGACCGAGTTTTCCACCGTTTCGGCAGAAGCGCCGGTGTAGGTCGTGCCAATCGTCACGTTGGGTGGCGCGATGTCGGGGTATTGCTCCAGCGGCAGTGTGAAGATGGACAAACCACCCGCCAGCATGATGACGATGGCCAGCACCCACGCGAAGATAGGCCGGTTGATGAAGAACGGTGCCATGGTGTGGGCCTGCGCTTAGCGGGCAGGGTTGCTGGCAGGGGAGGCCGCCGCCGCTGACGCCCCCGGCGCAGGGTTTGGTGCGTCAGGCAATTGCACCGGTTGCGGGGCTACGGTGTCGCCCGGCTTGATGCGCTGGAACCCATCCACGACGACCGTGTCGCCAGCGGACAGGCCACTGTTGACCAGCCACCGGCTGCCCACGGCGCGGTCGATCTCGATCGGGCGGCGCGCCACCTTGTTCTCTGGCCCTACCACCAGCACATTGGCCTTGCCGGCAATGTCGCGCGTCACGGCCCGCTGCGGTACCAGAAGCGCGTCGCTGGAGATACCGGTCGGCAACAGGGCTTGCACATACATGCCCGGCATCAACATGCCGTCGGGGTTGGGCACCACCGCACGCAGCGTGACGGCTCCCGTGCTCGGGTTCACCGTGACACCGGCAAACTGCAGCCGTCCAGGGTGGGTGTACCTGCTGCCGTCCTCCAGGAGAATCGTGATGCGCACGGCACCTTCGCCCAGTTTTTCAAAACGGCCCGCGGCCAGATCGCGCTGGAGCTGCAGCAAATCGCTGCTCGACTGTGTCACGTCCACATACATGGGATCGAGCTGCGAAATGGTGGTCAGTACACCCACTTGATTGGCCGTCACCAAACCGCCTGTGTTGACGTTCGAGAGCGCTGTGCGTCCAGAAATGGGCGCGACGATGCGCGTGTAGCCAAGATTGATGCGCGCAGTCGCCAGGGCTGCTTGCGCCACCGCGACGTCGGCCGCTGTTTGCTCCGCAATTGCCAGACTCTCGTCGTAGGCCTGGCGGCTGATGGCATCGATGCGCACCAGTTCGGCATTGCGCTTGGCGTTGGCCTCGGCAGTGCGCGCCTGGGCCTGCGCCTTGGCGAGCGCGGCTTTGGCGGCTGCTTCAGCGGCCTGGTAGGGCGCTGCGTCGATTTGGTAGAGCGGCTGCCCGGCCTTCACCATCGCACCCTCGGTGAACAGCCGCTTTTGAACGATGCCGTTGATCTGTGGCCGGATGTCCGCGCTCATGAAGGCGCTGGTTCGACCGGCCAGTGCGCTGGTCAACGTTTGGGCTTGTGACTGCAGGGTGATTACGCCGACCTTGGTGGGCTCCTTGGCTGCGCCGGCGGCATTCTTGTCCGCGGCGGGCGCTTTGTCCGAACATCCCGTGGCGAGCAAGCCACTGATCAGCAAACCAAGTGCGAATGCGGACCAGCGAACGTACGGCTGAACGTGTGCTGCAGGATGCCGAGCGCGGGCAACGCAAGCCGTCAGAGGGGGATTGAAATCGTGGGACTGAAAGTGCATGAAAGAAGCCGTCCAGAAGTGCCTACGAATTGTGACAAGCCAATGTGTCTGATTGATAAAGTGGGATATTCGTTGTGCGCGTTCGGCTGCTTGGAGGGACGGCCGCTTCAGCTGCAGGCCCCCCTGACCCTGAAGTGCAGGCGGTTGCTGAGGGTATTCCAGCAGACCCCCTGCAATACGCTCAGCTCTTGCTCAGTGCCCCCACCCGGGTCAGCTTTTCTGGCACCAGCAACTGCCGCATTTCTACCTGCCCCATG
Source organism: Simplicispira sp. 125 (assembly GCF_003096555.1). Lineage (NCBI taxonomy): Bacteria > Pseudomonadati > Pseudomonadota > Betaproteobacteria > Burkholderiales > Comamonadaceae > Simplicispira > Simplicispira sp. 125. The sequence continues at coordinate 3,682,438 of NZ_QEKM01000001.1, forward strand.
ATGCCCAGCTCTTCGGCAGTGACGGCAATGGCCTTTCCGCTGGCCATGGCGGCCTTGGCAATGCTGGCGGCCTTTTCGTAGCCAATGATCGGGTTCAGCGCCGTCACCAGGGTGATCGACTCCGTAATGCGCTGGTCCAGCAGAGCGTGGTTGGCTTCAATGCCTTCGACGCAGTTGACCTGCAGCGTGCGACAGGCGTGCGCCAGGTGTGTCAGGCTCTTGTGGAGCGCCCAGCCCATGAGCGGCTCGAAGGCGTTGAGCTGCAGTTGGCCTGCTTCGGACGCCATGGTGATGGCCACGTCGTTGCCGATCACTTCAAAGCACACCTGGTTCATTACCTCGGGGATCACCGGGTTGACCTTGCCCGGCATGATGGACGAACCGGCCTGGCGTGCGGGCAGCTTGATGTCACCCACCCCGGCCTGCGGGCCTGAAGAAAGCAGGCGCAGGTCGTTGCTGATCTTGGAGAGCTTGCTGGCGATGCGCTTCAAGATGCCCGAGATATCGACAAATGCGCCGGTGTCTGCGGTGGCGGCAATCATGTCAGCCGCAGCGGTGACGGGCACGCCCGAGAGTTCGGCGAGCTTCGGAATGACGGCGGCCACATAGCCCACGGGCGCGTTGATGCCGGTGCCAATGGCGGTGCCGCCCAGGTTCACTTCGGTCATCAGATAGGCCGATTCACGCAGGCGTTTTTCGTCGTCGGCAATCATGCTGGCAAAGGCGGTGAACTCCTGGCCCAGCGTCATCGGCACGGCATCTTGTAGTTGTGTGCGGCCGATTTTGAGGACGGGGGCAAATTCAACGGCCTTGGCCTGGAACGCTCCGCGCAGGGCGGCCAGGCAAGCCAATAGATTCTGGATGCCGAAGTAGGTCGCGAGCTTGAGCGCGGTAGGGTAGGCGTCGTTGGTGCTTTGCGAGGCGTTGACGTGGTCGTTCGGGTGGACCGTGTCGTAGCTGCCTTTGGGCAATCCCAGATGCTCGAGGGCACGGTTGGCAATCACCTCATTGGCATTCATGTTCGTGGAGGTACCGGCGCCTCCCTGGATGACGTCGACGACAAACTGGTCGTGCAACTGGCCGGCAATGAGGTCGTCGCAGGCCTGGACAATGGCGCCAGCTTGCATGGTGTTGAGCACGCCGAGCTGCAGGTTGGCATGGGCGGCAGCTTTTTTGACAAAGGCAAAGGCGCGAATGAGTTCGGGCATCTGGGCTACGGTGTGGCCGGTGATCGGGAAGTTCTCGACCGCGCGGGCGGTGTGGACCCCCCAGTAGGCTGCGGGCGGGATGGTCTTGACTCCGATGAAGTCGCTTTCTTGGCGCATGGATCTGCTTTCGTGGTGCGGAAAAACCGCAATACAAGGACAAACGCCGCCCGATGGCCGGCGGCGTTCAGAAGTTCATCAGCACTGCGGGGAGCGCAGCTTCGTGGGCTGGCTGCGCGCGTAGAAACGCCCTGTGCCATGGTTTTGTGGTGCAAGCCCATGGCGCAGGGCGTAGACACGCATTATCAATGCGCAACTGCATAAAGTCCATAGTTTTGCGCATAACCACGGCTGTGGCCTGGCGTGGACCATCGACTCGTGGCGGAGCCTGTTTCTGCAAATATGCGTCCGTGTGGGGCGAACATAAAAAAACCCGCCGAAGCGGGGTGGTTTGGTTGCGCAGCGCTGTGTTTACTGCTTGCGCGCCGCAATCGCTTTTTCTGCCATGTTGACCAAGTCGTTGCCCACCTGGCTCTTCCACTTGTCATACACCGGGCGGGTCGCCTTGACGAAGGCCGCACGCTCGGTGGGCGTGAGTTGGGTCACCGTCACGCCCAGGCCTTCAATTTGCTTGAGCAAGGGCTTGTCAGCCTCGATCACGCCCTTGCGGGCAATGGCGATTTCTTCCTTGCCCGCTTCGATGGCGGCCTGGCGCACGATTTCACGGTCGGCGGGGGTCCAGGAGTTCCAGATGTCCTTGTTCACCACAAAGATCAGCGGGTCGGCAATGTAGCCCCACAGCGTCAGGTACTTTTGCGCCACGCTGTGCAGCTTGGCAGCGGTGAAGATGGCCAAGGGGTTCTCCTGGCCGTCCACGGCGCCGCTGGCCATGGCGGGCTGGGCGTCGGCCCAGCTCATCTGCGTGGGGTTGGCGCCCAGGGCGCTGAAGGTGTCGAGGAACAGTGGTGAGCCGACCACGCGGATCTTCATGCCCTTGAGGTCGTCGGGCGATTTGATGGGTTTCTTTGAGTTGGAAATCTCGCGGTAGCCGTTTTCGCCCCAGGCGAGCGGCACGACACCGGCTTTGTCCAGCGTTTTGAAAAGGGTTTGGCCAACGTCGCCTTGCGTCAGCGCATCCACGGCGGCGTAGTCGGGCATCAGGAAAGGCAGCGAGAACAGGTTGAGCTGCTTGACCTGGGGTGACCAGTTGATGGTCGAACCCACTGCCATGTCAATCACACCTTGGCGCAGTGCCGAAAACTCGCGTGTCTGGTCGCCTTGGATCAGCGAAACACCGGGGTAGAGTTTGATGTTGATGCGGCCGCTGGTGCGCTCGCGCACCTTGTTGGCCCACAGCTCGCCGCCTTTACCCCAGGGGAAGGCTGTGCCCAGCACCAACGACAGGCGGTATTCGCTCTTGTAGGCGGTTTGCGCCAAGGCTGCGGGGCTGCTCAGGGCCAGCAGCGAGGCGGCGGCCACGGCCGAGGTGAGGAAGGTACGCAGTTTCATGGTTTTAGTCTCCTTGTGAAAAATCAGTAACCCAGATAGGCTGGCAGCCACAGCGCCAACTGCGGCCAGAGAATCACACCCAGCATGGCGAGGCACATCGCGCCCACCAGCCACAGCACCCAGTGCGTCGTGTCCTCCATGCGCACGCCGGCAATACGGCTCGAAACCATCAGGTTCACCGCCATCGGCGGCGTGAACTGACCGATGGCGACGTTCAGCGTGAGGATTACGCCAAACCACACCGGATCCCACTGGTAGTGTTGCAGGATGGGCATCATCAGCGGCACAAAGATCAGGAAAATCGAGATGCCGTCCAGGAACATGCCCAGCACGATCAGCATCAGGATGAGCAGCGTCAGCACCGTGCCTTCGCCCAGGCCAGAGTGCACGATGGCGTTGGTGATGGGGTCGATCACGCCCAATGTGGAGAGCGAAAACGCAAAGATGGCGGCGAGCGAAACCACCAGCAAAATCACGGCAGAAAGCTCGCCCGATTCGCGCAGGATCTCGAACAGGTCGCGCACGCGGATCGTGCGGTGAATGACCATCCCTATGAACAAACCGTAGAACACCGCCACCACTGCTGCCTCGGTCGGCGTGAACCAGCCCGCACGCATGCCGCCCAGGATCACCACCGGCGCCGCCAGGCCCCACGCGGCGTCGCGCAGGCTGCGCCAGAAAGGAGGGCGCGGCAGGGCCGCTTCAAGCTGTCCCATGCGGTGGCGCCGAGCGAGCCACACGGTGGGAACAGCCAGCGCCAAACCGGCCAGAATGCCTGGCACCATACCGGCGGCAAACAGCGCCGGTACCGAGGCGCCTGGTACCAGCACCGAATAGACGATGAAGGCCACCGAGGGGGGGATGAGGATGTCGGTGGATGCGGCCGCCGCAACGACGCTGGCCGAATACGCCGGCGGGTAGCCTGCGCGCTGCATGGCCAGCAGCATGACCCCGCCAATGGCTGCCGCCGTTGCCGGGCCGGAGCCCGAAATACCGCCCATGAACATGGCCACGCCAATCGCGACCAGCGGCAGCATGCCGGGGCCGCGCCCCACCACGGCCACCGCCAGATTCACCAGCCGCAGCGCCACACCCGAGCGGTCGAAGATCGACCCCACCAGCACAAACATCGGAATGGCCAGCAAGGGGTATTTACCCAGACCGGCATAAAAATTCTGCGGCACGGCCAGCAGGCCAAACCACTGTGAATCGGCATTGGCGACAGCAATAGCGGTGGCACCTGCCAGGCCTAGCGCAGCGCCGATGGGCACACCGGCCAGCATCAGCAACGCAAAGGCCACGAACAGCAAGGTTGCCGTCATGCCGCAGGCTCCTGACGGGCCTTGCGACCACTGCGTACGAAATGGCCCAGTGCACGCAGGGCAATCAGCGTGGAGAACACCGGTAGCCAGATCGAATACCACCACTGTGGGACACCAATGCCGGGTGAGGTTTCTTCAAAACGGTAGTCGTCCCACACCAGGCGCACACTGAGTACGGCCATGGTGGCAAACAGCAGCGCCACCATCAGTGCGCCCAGCTGGGCCAGCCGCTGGCGCCGTTTCAACGAGCCGCTCTCGGCAAAGTATTCAATGCGGATGTGGCGGTCGCGCGCGACGGCGGCCGAGCCACCCACCATGGCCAGCACGATCATCAGAAAGACCGAAATTTCCTCGGTCCAGGCAATAGAAGAATCAGTGAAATAGCGCACCAGCACATTGGCAAAGGTGATGAGGGCCAGGGTTGCCATGACGATCACGGTGAGCCAGTCTTCCAGACCCAGAAAGCGGGCTTGGGCAGGGGCGGCGACAGGGATGGAAGGCGCAGCCGGGCGCTCGGGCGCGGCGGGGTGATGGGAGGACATGGTTGCAGGTCGCGTGGGAGGTTCTGAAGCACGGCGTGCAAGGCCGCATGCCTGCGCAAGGCAGGCGTAGCGTTGCATTATGCGGTGATTATTCTGCGTACGCAGCGGCCCGGCGTGTGCATGCCGGGTCTGTGGGGACGCCCGGGCGCGCGGATAATGTGCCGATGGAAACCAAGTGGCTTGAAGATTTTGTCAGCCTGGCTGAAACGCGCAGTTTCAGCCGGTCAGCGCAACTGCGCCATGTGACGCAACCGGCATTCTCCCGCCGCATCCAGGCCCTGGAAGCCTGGGCGGGCGCCGATCTGGTGGACCGCAGCTCCTATCCCACGCGCCTGACGGCGGCGGGCAAGACGCTGTACGACCAGTCGCTGGAGGTGCTGCAGGCGCTGCAAAATACCCGTGCGATGCTGCGCGCGCACAGCACGTCCAGCCAGGACATGATTGAGTTTGCGGTGCCGCATACGCTGGCATTTACGTTCTTTCCGGCGTGGGTCGCCAGCCTGCACAACCAGTTTGGCCCGTTCAAGAGTCGGCTCATTGCACTCAACGTGCACGACGCCGTGATGCGTTTGGTGGAGGGGAGTTGCGATGTGCTGGTCACTTACCACCATGAATCCCAGCCCTTTCAGCTCGATGCCAACCACTACGAGATGGTCAGCCTGGGCAAGGAGGTGCTGTCGCCCTACAGCAAGCCCGATTCCGAGGGGCGGCCGCTGTACTGCCTGCCCGGTAAACCGGGTCAGCCGCTGCCGTACCTGGGCTACGCGCCGGGCGCCTACCTGGGACGGGTGACAGAGCTCATCCTCAAACAGTCGGGCACGGCCATCCACCTCGACCGGGTGTACGAAACCGACATGGCCGAAGGCCTGAAGGCCATGGCGCTGGAAGGCCAGGGAGTGGCCTTTCTGCCCCACAGCGCGGTCAAGAAAGAACTGCGCGCCCGCCGCTTGGTGAGCGCAGTGCCACCTGGCATGGAAAATTTGCAGATGGTGATGGACGTGCGTGCCTACCGCGAGCGGCCCACCGGCAAGGAGGAGCCCAAAGGCACGGCTCAGGCGCTCTGGGCCTACCTGCAGGCGCAGGCCAGTGGCCCTGCGGGTGCGGCGCTCGCATAATTTATTTGCATAACGCCGCGCATATTCGGCATTGGAATTGCTCTTGGACGGAACGTACTATTCCGCCCCTTGACGCCGTTTCATTGCCGGAATGCGGAAATTGCGTTCACAGTGTGCCGGTGCGAAGTGTCCACAAGGCACGAGGCCGACCATTTTCATGACCTGAACCAGGTCGATGCTGAACAAGAGAATCCACATGAACGCATTAAAAGGATGGGCCTGGGGCCTTGCCGTAGTTTGCGCTGCAGGCTCTGCAGGCGCTGCGACGGTGCTTGAGCGTGTGAGTGCAGGGGGCGCGCTGGTCATTGCCCACCGTGAGTCCTCTGTCCCCTTCTCGTATTTGGACGCCGCAGGCAAGCCCATCGGGTATGCCGTGGACCTGTGTCTGCACCTGGCCGATGTGGTGCGCCGCAAGACCGGCATGAAGAACATGCCGGTGCAGTTTTTGCAAGTCACTCCGGCCAATCGGGTCGATATGGTCGCCCAGGGCAAAGCCGACATGGAATGCGGCTCCACGACCAACAATGCCGAGCGGCGCCAGAAAGTGGCATTCACTATTCCGCACTTCATCACCGGCGCGCGTCTGCTGGTCAAGGCGTCCAGCCCCATCAATCGGGTGGAAGATCTGATGGGCAAGAAGATGGTGTCCACCAAGGGCACGACGCCCCTCAAGGCGGCCGAGCAGGCCAATCGCGAGCGGCTGATGGGTATCACCATTCTGGAAGCCCCTGACCACGCCCGAGGCCTGGAGATGGTGGAGACGGGTGAAGCCGATGCCTTTCTCATGGACGACGTGTTGCTCTATGGTCTGGCCGCCAACCGCCCCGACCCCAAGGCTCTCAAGGTGGTGGGGCGATTCATGACCACCGAACCCCTGGCCATCATGCTGCCCAAGGATGACGTGGATTTCAAGAAACTGGTGGACGAGGAAATGCGCCGCCTGATCACCAGCCGCGAAATCAACCCCATCTACGACAAGTGGTTTGCCAAGCCTATCCCGCCCAACAATACAACGCTGAACCTCCCCATCAGCTACCTGTTGCGCGACTTCTGGAAGTACCCCACCGACTTCGTTCCGTTTTGATTTTGTGCAGCGCCTTGGCGGGGGCGTTGCACAATGCCCGATTCTGTGAGGGTTTGCCACGCTGTGCAGCGTAGGTGACGACTCTCTAGAATCAACTCTTTTCCCGTTTACCCACAAGGAGACAAGTATGAAGAAACATTTGCTGGCTGCAGCCATCACCGTTCTGGCTGCAAGCAGTGCCTTTGCACAGGCCAATGACACCCTGGCCAAGATCAAATCCTCTGGCACTATCACACTGGGCGTGCGGGAGTCCTCGGGCCTGTCCTATACGCTGGGTAATGGCAAGTACGTCGGTTTTCACACCGAGATGGCTGAGCACATCATTTCCGACCTGCAAAAGCAGCTCGGTCTGGCCAAGCTGGAAACCAAGTACCAGCCTGTGACCTCGCAAAACCGCATCCCGCTGGTCACCAACGGCACAGTGGATCTGGAGTGCGGCTCCACCACCAACAACGCCGCTCGCCAGAAGGACGTGGCCTTTGCCGTGACCACCTATGTGGAAGAAGTGCGCATGGCGGTCAAGGCCAGCTCGGGCATTGCTGCCATCAAGGACCTGAACGGCAAGACCGTGGCCACCACCACCGGCACCACCTCGGTGCAGACCCTGCGCAAGAATGAACGCGCCGGTGGCCTGGACTTCAAGGAAGTCTATGGCAAGGACCATGCTGACAGCTTCCTGATGGTGGAGACCGGCCGTGCTGACGCCTTCGTGATGGACGGCTCCATCCTGGCCGCCAACATTTCTAAGTCCAAGAACCCGGCCGATTTCAAGATCGTGGGTGAGGTGCTGTCGGTCGAACCCATTGCCTGCATGCTGCGCAAGGATGACCCGGCCTTCAAGAAGGCTGTAGACGATTCCATCAAGCGCCAGATTGCTGATGGTTCGCTGGCCAAGCTGTACGACAAGTGGTTCATGCAGCCTGTGCCGCCCACCAACACCAAGATCGGCCTGCCTCTGTCTGAAGCCACCAAGAACGCCTGGGCAAATCCGAACGACAAGCCCATGGAAGACTACGCCAAGAAGTAATCGGAGCGATCCCATGCCCCTTCGAGCCATGCGTTCGGGGGGGCTTTTTTTGTTGCGCGGCGTAGGCCGTCACATGAAAGGAATCCTATGAGCTGGGATTGGCAGGTGTTCTGCGAAGACACCTTGGATCGCCAGGCGGTGCCAGGCTGCTTTGGCAAGGGCGGCGACATCACCTATCTGGACTGGTTGTTGTCGGCCTGGGGCTGGACAGTGTCCGTATCGCTGCTGGCGCTGGCGCTGGCGCTGGTGCTGGGCGCGGTCATTGGCACGCTGCGCACTCTGGAGGGGCGCCGCGTGGTAGTGGGGTTGTGCAATGCCTGGGTCGAGCTGTTCCGCAACATCCCGCTGCTGGTGCAGATTTTTCTTTGGTACCACGTGCTGCCCACTTTCTTCCCGGTGCTGCAGGGCGTACCGGGTTTTGTGCTGGTCGTTTTTGCGCTGGGTTTCTTTACCTCGGCGCGGATTGCCGAGCAGGTGCGTGCAGGTATCCAGGCGCTGCCACGCGGCCAGCGCTACGCCGGGCTGGCCATGGGTTTCACCACGTTTCAGACCTACCGCTATGTGCTGCTGCCGATGGCGTTGCGCATCATCATCCCGCCGCTGACCAGCGAGACCATGAATATTTTCAAGAACTCGTCTGTGGCGTTTGCCGTGTCGGTGGCCGAGCTGACGATGTTCGCCATGCAGGCACAAGAAGAAACCTCGCGCGGCATCGAGGTCTATCTGGCCGTGACGGCGCTCTACGTGATCTCGGCGTTTGCCATCAACCGCATCATGGCGTTCGTCGAAAAGCGTGCACGGGTTCCGGGCATGGTCGCCGCGAGCGGGGGAGGTCACTGATATGCAACTGGATTTTTCCTTCTACAACTGGGACCTGATTTCCAACTTCGTGCTCAAGGGGTTGTATTTCAGCCTCATGCTCACGGTGGTGGCCACCATCGGCGGTGTGTTCTTCGGCACCTTGCTGGCGCTCATGCGGCTTTCGGGCAAGAAGTGGCTGGATATGCCGGCCACCATCTACGTCAATGGCATGCGCAGCATTCCGCTGGTGATGGTGATTCTTTGGTTTTTCCTGCTGGTGCCCGCCATCATCGGTCGGCCCATTGGCGCCGAGGTGTCGGCAGTGATTACCTTCATTGCCTTCGAGGCCGCGTACTTCAGTGAAATCATGCGCGCCGGTATCCAGTCCATCCCGCGGGGCCAGGTGTACGCGGGCCAGGCGCTGGGTATGACCTACGGCCAGAACATGAAGCTCGTCGTGTTGCCGCAGGCGTTTCGCAACATGCTGCCGGTGCTGCTCACGCAGACCATCATCCTGTTCCAGGACACCTCGTTGGTCTACGCCATCGGCGCCTACGACATGCTCAAGGGCTTCGAGGTAGCCGGTAAGAACTTTGGACGCCCCATCGAGGCCTACCTGGCCGCGGCGGTGCTGTACTTTGTGATGTGCTACGCCCTTTCCTGGACGGTCAAGCGCCTGCACCAGAAGATCGCCATCATCCGCTGAAGCGGGCAAAAGAGATTGGATTGAGGAACAAGAAATGATCGAACTCAAGAACGTATCCAAGTGGTATGGCCCGGTACGGGTGCTCAACGAATGCACGGCCTCCATCAGTAAGGGCGAAGTGGTGGTGGTGTGCGGCCCATCGGGCTCGGGCAAATCCACGCTGATCAAGACCATCAACGCACTCGAACCCTTTCAGAAGGGCGAGATCACGGTCGATGGCATCCCGCTGCACGACCCTAAGACCGACCTGCCCAAGCTGCGCTCGCGTGTGGGCATGGTGTTCCAGCACTTTGAGCTGTTTCCGCACCTGTCGGTGACGGAGAACCTCACCATCGCACAGATCAAGGTGCTGGGCCGCAGCGCAGACGACGCCAAGAAGCGCGGCCTGAAGATGCTGGAGCGCGTGGGTTTAACGGGCCACAAGGACAAGTTTCCTGGTCAGCTCTCGGGCGGCCAGCAGCAGCGCGTAGCCATTGCGCGTGCGCTGTCCATGGACCCCATCGTCATGCTGTTCGACGAACCCACCTCGGCACTCGACCCCGAAATGGTCGGCGAAGTGCTGGATGTGATGGTAGGCCTCGCCAACGAAGGCATGACCATGATGTGTGTGACCCACGAAATGGGTTTTGCCCGCAAAGTGAGCCACCGCGTGATCTTCATGGATGTGGGCGGAAAAATCCTCGAAGACTGCTCCAGGGAAGAGTTCTTCAATAACCCCGACGCCCGCAAGCCGCGCACCAAGGACTTCCTGAACAAGATCCTGCAGCACTGAGTGCAAACGGTTACCGAACCAGCGGCACCTTCGGGTGCCGTTTTTGCGTTTGCATCCAGGCGCTGGCTTGCGGTGGCGCCGGTAAGATGCAGGGCACTGGAATCCCCCGGCGTGACCAACATGGTCTGAACGAGAAGCTGAATATGAAACAACCCGTGGTCATCACCGCCGAACTCACGTCCGAGAATGCCCAGGCACTGGCGCAGTTCGTCAAGCAGATCAGCCATGAGGCCATCCGGGCGTGTTCCCGCGATGATGCGGAAACCTTCCTGGTGCGCGACGCGCTCGATTCGTTGCGCGAGGCCCTGGATCTGGCCGGATTCGACCCCGAATAAGCCCGCCCCCGGGTGAAGCCTGGCGGGTCCGCCAGGCGCCAGGGCGGGGGAGTGATGGGACAATGGCAGCCATGACCGCCGCCCAAGACACCCTCACCATCACCCGCCCCGACGACTGGCACCTGCACGTGCGCGACGGCGAGGCCCTGCACACCGTCGTGCCGCACACGGCCGCCCAGTTTGGCCGGGCCATCATCATGCCCAACCTGCGCCCGCCCGTGACCACGGCCCAGCAGGCGTGTGATTACAAGCAGCGCATCCTGGCCGCCGTGCCCGAAGGCGTCGCTTTCGAGCCGCTGATGACGCTCTACCTCACCGACAACCTGCCGCCCGATGAAATTGCGCGTGCCAGGGAAGCCGGTGTGGTCGCCGCCAAGCTCTACCCTGCGGGCGCCACCACCAACAGCGATGCGGGCGTGACCGACCTGCGCAAGACCTACAAGACCCTGGAGGCCATGCAGAAGGCGGGCCTGCTGCTGCTGGTGCACGGCGAAGTGACCAGCCCCGACATTGATCTGTTCGACCGTGAAGCCGTGTTCATCGAGCAGCAACTCATCCCGCTGCGCCGCGACTTCCCCGAGCTGAAAATCGTCTTCGAGCACATCACCACGAAGGAAGCCGCGCAGTACGTGCAGGAGGCGGGCCCCTATACGGCTGCCACCATCACCGTGCACCACCTGCTTTACAACCGCAACGCCCTCTTTACGGGGGGCATTCGCCCGCACTACTACTGCCTGCCCGTGCTCAAGCGCGAGCAGCACCGCCAGGCCCTGGTGCAGGCGGCTACCAGCGGATCAGACCGGTACTTTCTGGGCACCGACAGCGCCCCCCATCCTGCACATCTGAAGGAGCACGCCACGGGCTGCGCCGGTTGCTACACGGCGCACGCCGCCATGGAGATGTACGCCGAGGTCTTCGACAGCGCGGGTGCCTTGGACCAGCTCGAGGGCTTCGCCAGCTTTCACGGCCCCGCTTTCTACGGCCTGCCGCGCAACGTCGGCACCATCACCCTGCGCCGCGAAAGCTGGACACCGCCCGACAGCTTTGCCTTTGGCGAGGCCGAACTCAAACCCTTGCGCGCAGGCGAAGCGCTGCCGTGGCGGCTGGTGAGCTGATGCCCGTTGCGCCCGGTACCCCGCACGGCACGGCGCGCAGCCTGGCGCTGTTCATCGATGCGGACAACCTGTGCGACCCCACTGCGCTCGACCATGTCCTGACCGATGTGCGCCAGCGCGCCGAACGGGTGTTGTACAAGCGCGCCTATGGGCGGGCGGAGAGCCTCAAAGCCATCGAGTCAGTGCTGTGGCGCCATGGCGTGCGCCCCGTCGCCAACATGATCGTCAACAAGGTGACGACCGACAGCGCCTTGGTGATCGACGCAGTCGAAGCGGTATGCACCAATACCATCGATGCGGTGGCTATCTGCTCGGGTGACGCAGACTTCGTACCCTTGGCCACCTGGCTGCGCGAGCGCGGCTGTCAGGTGTGGTGCTTCAGTCTGGCCGACCGGATCTTCGCCAACCCGGAGAGTTTTTACGACGACGTGGTGCTCATGGAGCTGGTCGCGGCGCCCGCGGCAGAGACCCCGCGTGCAGCCGTGCCCGAGCCGCCTGCGCCTGTCGAGCCCGCCAAGGAAGCGTTGTCTGCCGCCGCCACCGAGCAGGACGCTGATCAGCGAGTCCTCAAGGCATTTCCGGCGCTGCGCAGCGGGTTGCCCCAGCATCTGAACGCGGTCGTGGCCGCGTTGCGCCAGCAGGGGATTCTGGCCCCATCGCAGAAAACGGCAGTGTGGTTCCGCCAGCACGGCGCGGCATTCCGTCTTTTTCCGGACCCGGCGCCCAATCGCATTGTTTACTGCCCATTGCCTGTGCGCGCGCCAGCTGTGCCCGCTCTAGCTTCTGCTGGGGCACCTGTGCCGGCGCCGCCGCTGTCCAGCAGTGATCCTTCTGCAGTTGTGCGTCAGGACGCGCGGCTGCTGGCGCGCCTGCGGCAGGCCGCGCAGGACAGCCAGGAGGCTGATGGCTGGGCGACCGTCAGCGCCCTGCGCATGCAGCTGGGCGCGAAAGCGGTCTTTGACGTGCGCAGCCATGGTTTTGCGACGCTGACAAAGTTGTTGCTTGCAACGCAAGCCTTCGAACTGCGCGCGGTTGGCACGCCCCAGGTGGCAGTCAGGGTCCAGCCGGTGGTGCCGTCCAGGGCGGTTCCTGCCGCGCCTGTTGCGCCCGAGGTCGTTACCTGGCCCAGTCGGCAGGGCAGGCGCCCGGCACCGCCTTTGCCTGCGCCCTTGCACGCACTGCGCGCGTCCCTGCAGCGGCTTGCCCTGCAGCGGGTGCGGCGTGAAGATGTGCTCCAGGCCGTGCCGGAACTGGTCTTTGGCGCGCCCTGCGCTCTCCATGCTGTGGCGGGGAGGCTGCGCGACAAAGGATTGCTCGCGCCTGCGCAATCGGCCCTGCGCATTCTTGAGCGCCATCCACAATCGTTCGAGATCGACCTGCTCCACCACCCGCAAAGCGTGCGTCATGTGGGCCCCCTTGCCCGGTGAGGCATGACAGAAGTCGCTGCCATCGATTGGCAAGCGCCCTGGCTGGCCCCCTGGCGCGAGCGCGGTCTGCCGTTGGCCCGGCAGGTGGTCGCCGGTACGCCGGTGGCCCAGGCCCTGGGGTCAGCGCCCGATGCTCCGGTGCGCTTCGTGCCGCAGGCGGCGCTGCCCCCGGGCCAGGCCTACGAGCAGTTCATCTTCGACACGGGCCAGGTGCCCACGCGCGAGAACCTGCACGACTTTTTCAATGGACTGGTGTGGCTGCACCTGCCGCAAGCCAAGCGCCGCATGAACTGGCTGCAGGCGCAGGCCATTGCTGCGCAGGGCGTGGGCGCGGTGCGCGGGCCGCTGCGTGATGCGCTCACCTTGTTTGATGAAAACGGCGCTTTGCTCGATGCGCCCGCGCCCCTGTGGCAGGCGCTGCGCGCACGGGACTGGCAGCGGTTGTTTGTGAACCTGCGGCCGCTGTGGGCGCAGGCGCGGCTGTTGCTCGTCGGCCATGCGCTGATGGAAAAACTGGTCGTGCCCCGTAAAGGCATCACAGCGCATGTCTATCAAGCGCCTATAGCTATTGAAACAATAGCGCAAACGGATGCCTGGCTGGCTGCGGAGCTGCAGCCGGGTATTTGGGTGCAGAAACCTTTTGTTCCTTTGCCTCTCATGGGGGTACCGGGCTGGTGCCATGGGAACGACGCGGTTTCCTTTTATGATGATCTTTCGGTTTTTCGCCGCGCAGCAGCCCACCCGGCTTGAAGCCACGCACGGTCGTCCCCACCTTTTGAAACCTTGATAAACCTGCACGCTTGTGCAAGCACCATGAAACGAATCTTTCTGTTCCTGCTGACCAACATCGCTGTCGTGGCCGTGCTCGGCATCGTGGCCAGTCTGCTCGGCGTCAACCGCTACCTCACTGCCAACGGCCTGAACCTGGGGGCTTTGCTGGGTTTTGCCTTGGTCATGGGCTTTGGCGGCGCCATCATTTCGCTGCTGATCAGCAAGCCCATGGCCAAGTGGAGCGCGGGCGTGCAGATCATCGACGGCACGCGCTCGGTGGACGAGGCCTGGATCGTCGAGACCGTGCGCAAGTTTGCCGACAAGGCCGGCATCGGCATGCCCGAGGTCGGCATCTTCGAGGGCGACCCCAATGCCTTCGCCACGGGCGCCTTCAAGAACTCGGCCCTGGTGGCCGTCTCCACCGGCCTGCTGCAAAGCATGACGCGCGAAGAAGTCGAGGCCGTCATCGGCCATGAGGTGGCGCACATCGCCAACGGCGACATGGTCACCATGACGCTGATCCAGGGCGTGATGAACACCTTCGTCGTCTTCCTCTCGCGCGTGATCGGCTATGCCGTGGACAGCTTCCTGAACAAGAACAACGAAAACCGCTCGGGCCCCGGCATCGGCTACATGGTCACCACCGTGGTGCTCGATATCGTGCTGGGCTTTGTGGCCGCCATCATCGTCGCCTGGTTCTCGCGCCAGCGCGAATTCCGCGCCGACGCCGGCGCCGCCCAGCTCATGGGCCGCCGCCAGCCCATGATCAACGCCCTGGCCCGCCTGGGCGGTGTGCACCCGGCCGAGCTGCCCAAGAGCATGGCGGCCATGGGCATCGCCGGTGGCATCGGCAAGCTGTTCAGCACGCACCCGCCGATTGAAGAGCGCATCGCCGCGCTGCAGAACGCGCAAAAGGGCTGATGGCGCAGCGCCGCCATGGGCGGCGCGTGCTCAGGGCCGTGCAGGTGGCGCCTCGCGCACCAGCCGGATGCCCACCAGGGTGTAGCGCGTCTGCGGCGAGTTCCAGTTGCGAAAGCTGCAGCGCGCATACAGCGACCAGGTGTGCCAGGAGCCACCACGGCGCACGCGCACCTCGCCGTTTTGCGGGCCCTGTGGGTCGTCCAGGGGTGATTGCGCGTAGTAGGTGTCGCTGTGCCAGTCGGCCGTCCACTCCCACAAATTGCCCAGCATGTCATGCAGTCCGAAGGCGTTGGCCGGATAGCTTCCGACCGGCGCGGTGAAGGCATGGCCATCGTGGCCCGCCAGGGCCAGGGCCTGCCAGCGGGGCCAAAAGGTGGCGGCATCGGCGTCGAAGGTGTTGGCAATGCCCAGCAAGGATTCGGGCGCATCGCTGCCGGGGTAGCGCGTGCGCGCACCGGCGCGGCAGGCGTACTCCCATTCGGCTTCGGTCGGCAGTCGGTACACCGCGTTCTCCCGCTGGCTCAGCCATGCGGCCAGCGCCACGGCGTCGTTCCAGGTCACGTTGGCCACCGGGTGGCGGTCGCTTTGTGCAAAGCCTGGGTTTTGCCACGAGTATTTTGGGTCGCGTCCCTCGAAGGCGTCGCCGCGCTGGGTAGTGGCCGGGTCGTAGGCGGCGTTGTAACCATAGCCGCCAGTGCCATCGGCCATGGATTCGGGCGTGTAGCCCGAGGCTTTGACGAACTGGCGGAACTGCCCCACCGTGACTTCGTGCCGGCCCATGAAAAAGGGCTGCGTGATGCGTACCCGGTGCACCGGCGCCTCATCGCCCAGCGCGGTCAGGCGCCTGCGCTCGTACCGTGGGTAGTCGTGTGCCAGGCGCTCGGGCCCCTCGTCGCTGCCCATCAGGAAGTCGCCTGCGGGGAGCAGCACAAATTCCATGCCCAGGCTGTTGGTGGTCACCCGCGGCCGGGAGGGATCGCCCGGGGCAGCGCAGCCTCCAAGCAGGCACGCGCAGAGGGACAGGGCTGTCAGCGAACGCAATAGGCGCATGGGCGGGGTAGATGCACCGATACGGTGGTGCCGTCTTGCTGCACTGTAGCGCCGCGCCGCGCGTCTGCACAGCGGGGTTATTCCATTGCTCAACCATCCGTGTCGTTGTTGCTTCGCCTTGCCGTGCTACAGCACTGATCGTAGGCTTCGCGCCTGGACACGAATGATTTGGAAACAGAATGACGCTCAGGATGTGCCGTGGTTTGGAGTCGCCGCGCCCAGCAGACTGCGCACCACAGCCTCGCCCACTTTTATGCCGTCCACACCGGCCGACAGGATACCGCCGGCGTAGCTGGCCCCCTCGCCTGCGGGGTACAGGCCCGCGGTATTGAGGCTTTGCAGGTTCTCGCCCCGTCCCATCTTGAGCGGCGACGAGGTGCGCGTCTCCACGCCGGTGAGTACGGCGTCGTGCATGTCAAAACCCTTGATCTTGCGGCCGAATACCGGCAACGCCTCGCGCAAGGCCTCGATGGCGTAGCCGGGCAGGGCGGTGTGCAGGTCGCCCAGCAGCACGCCGGGCTGGTACGAAGGCTCCACGCCGCCCCATTGGCGCGAGGGCTTGCCCGCAATAAAGTCGCCTACCAATTGGCCCGGCGCGCTGTAGTCGCTGCCGCCCAGCACGTAGGCGTTGGATTCCAGCTGGCGCTGCAGCACGATACCGGCCAGCGGGTGGTACTGGCCTGCGCCAAGGGCTTCTGCTCCGTGCGTGGCGCCCAGTGTGGCCTCGAAGGCGGCCGGATCGGTGGGGTAGTCCTGCGGGTCGATGCCCACCACCATGCCGGCGTTGGCGTTGCGCTCATTGCGCGAATACTGGCTCATGCCGTTGGTCACGACGCGGCCGGGCTCGCTGGTGGCGGCCACCACGGTGCCCCCCGGGCACATGCAAAAGCTGTAGGCTGTGCGGCCATTGTGGGCGTGGTGTACCAGCTTGTAGTCGGCCGCGCCCAGCAGGGGGTGGCCCGCGTGGCGGCCCCAGCGCGCGCGGTCGATCACGCCTTGCGGGTGCTCGATGCGAAAACCGATGGAGAAGGGCTTGGCCTGCATGTGCACGCCGTGCTCGTACAGCATGGCAAAGGTGTCGCGGGCGCTGTGGCCCAGCGCCATCACCACATGGGACGCTGCCAGCTCGGTGGTCTCACCCGTGGCCTGGTTGAGCACCTTCAGGCCGCGCAAATGGCGCTGGCCCTGGGCGTCGTGCTCTATCACCACATCGGTCACGCGCTGCTCGAACCGCACCTCGCCGCCCAGCGCGATGATCTGCTCGCGCAGGCTTTCCACCACCTTCACCAGCTTGAAGGTGCCAATGTGCGGGTGCGCCGCATACAGAATTTCTTCGGGCGCTCCGGCCTTGACGAACTCGTGCATCACCTTGCGCCCCAGGTGGCGCGGGTCTTTGATCTGGCTGTAGAGCTTGCCGTCGCTGAACGTTCCGGCGCCACCTTCACCAAACTGCACATTGCTCTCGGCATGCAGCACGCGCTTGCGCCACAGGCCCCAGGTGTCCTTGGTGCGTTCGCGCACGCACTTGCCACGCTCGAGCACGATGGGCCGAAAACCCATCTGCGCCAGCACCAGCGCCGCAAAAATGCCACAGGGGCCAAAGCCGACGACGACGGGGCGCTCGGCCAGCGGGTTTGGTGCACGACCCACCGGTACCCAGGCCATGTCGGGCGTGGGCTGGATGTGTGGGTTGTCCGCGTGCCGGGCCAGTAGGGCCGCTTCGCTGGCCGTGTTGGCGAGGGTGATGTCCACGATGTACACCGCCAGCAGCGCCGCCTTGCGTGCGTCGAAACTGCGCTTGAAGACCTGCAGTGCAGCAATGTCGGCATCGGCCAACCCCAGCGCCTGGGCGGCATGGGTGTGCAGCGCGGCCTGCGGGTGGGTGTCGGGGCAGGAGGCCAGCGCGGACAGCGGCAGCCGGATTTCGGAGAGGCGGATCATGGGTTTGCAGGCCCGTGGTGATCGGGCAGGGCAATGGAAACGCCTGGATTTTACGGGCTGGTGTGATTTTGCACCGGTTGCTATTCAAACAATAGCTTCCAGCGCTTTATCCATAAGCGCTGGAGTCCATTTTCATCAAGATGGCAGAAAGCCTTCAACCGACAGGTAGCGCTCGCCCGTGTCGTAGTTGAAACCCAGCACGCGGCTGCCTGTGGGCAGTTCGGGGAGTTTTTGGGCGATGGCGGCCAGCGTCGCACCGGACGAGATACCGACCAGCATGCCTTCCTCGCGGGCGCTGCGGCGGGCGTATTCGCGGGCCGGTTCAGCGTCCACCTGGATGACGCCGTCGAGCAGGCTGACGTCGAGGTTCTTCGGGATAAATCCAGCGCCCAGGCCCTGCAGCGGGTGTGGCCCGGGCTGGCCACCAGAGATCACGGGCGAGAGCGTGGGCTCCACGGCAAACACCAAAAGCCGCGGAAATTGGGCCTTGAGCACGCGCGCCACACCGGTCAGGTGCCCCCCTGTGCCCACGCCGGTGATGAGTGCATCCAGTCCGCCCTGGAAGTCGGCCAGAATTTCCTGCGCCGTGGTACGCACATGCGCATCGATGTTGGCCGGGTTTTCGAACTGCTGGGGAATCCAGCTGCCAGGTGTCTGGGCCTTGAGCTCCTCGGCGCGGGCGATGGCGCCCTTCATGCCCTTTTCTTTGGGCGTCAGGTCAAAGCTGGCGCCGTAGGCCAGCATCAGGCGGCGGCGCTCGATGCTCATGCTGTCGGGCATCACCAGAATCAGCTTGTAGCCTTTGACGGCCGCCACGAGCGCCAGGCCGATGCCGGTGTTGCCCGAGGTGGGCTCGATGATGGTGCCGCCGGGCTTCAAGGCGCCCGATTTTTCAGCGTCTTCCACCATGGACAGGGCGATGCGGTCCTTGATTGAGCCACCGGGGTTGCTGCGCTCGGACTTGATCCAGACCTTTGCATCCGGCCCGAAGATGCGGTTGATGCGCACATGCGGCGTATTGCCAATGGTTTGCAGAATGTTGTCGACTTTCATAGCGTCTCCTGAAACGGGGTGAAAACAGTGGGGTTCATTCTGTCCCACTTGTTCTGCCCGTTTCGCCATATGGATATACCCGGTCGGGCGGCGCCCCTGCTGCGCCGGTTTTTTGGCTGCGGCTGGTGATTGTTGTGCCCGACATGCGCGCGGTGCGATTAAGGCTTGCGCCCGGTCATCAGGAACAGCGGATAGCCCCGACCATTGCTGTGCTGCAGCCGCAGGATTTCGCTGAACGCGATGTCCATCAACCCGGCCTGCTCGGCCAGCGCCTGCAAGGCCTCGGGTGCAAAACCGAAATGCTGCACGCCCTTGGCCTGGTTGTCGCCGTGAAAGCTGCCGTCCTCCTGGTACAGGTCCACCAGCGCAATGCGCCCGCCGCTGTGCAAGGCGGCGGCAAATGCGCGCAGCAGTGCTGCAGTGTCTGCCACGTGGTGCAGGGCCATGCAGCTCACGACGGCGTGGTATTGCCCTGGCAGGCCCGCAAAGATGTCCTGCTGCAGCGGGGTGATGTTGGCAAAACCCTTTTCATCCAGCACCTGCAGCATGGCGGCCGACATGTCCAGCGCCGTCACCTGCGCCACTTTGGGCGCAATGGGGGTGGACAGGAGCCCCGTGCCCGCCCCGAAATCGAGCACATGGTCGCTGGCCCGTAAGGGCAGTTGCGCCAGCAGGCGCTCGGGCACGGCGGCCAGTTGCTGCGACAGGGGGCGCTGATCCCAATCGCGGGCGGCGGCGTCGAAATGGGTGGGGGAGGGCGTGGTCATGGTGCTGTCGTGAGGGGCATGGAGTGAATGAAGGCTTGGGGTCAGCGATAATCGGCCCCGTGAAGCACGCCAGACCGCCGCTGGTGCAATCTGGGAAACCAGGCACTGGAGGAACGTCCGGACTGCACAGGACAGCGTAGCAGCTAACGGCTGCCCACCGTGAGGTGAGGATCAGAGCAACAGAGACGAGTCAGGTCGTTTTCAGCCACCAAGGGTGTTCTATGGGGGGGCCAGCGCAAGCTGGCGCCGGCTGGCGCAAGCCAGACGCTCAGGCGCAAGCCTGAAGCCCCATAGCCACCCAAGGCGCGGAACGCGACTTGGGTGAAACGGGCAATCTCTACGCGCAGCAATACCAAGTAGGCCAACGTTGATGTGGTTCCGCAGAGTTGGCGGGTAGGTAGCATCGAGCCGTGGTGGCGACACCCGGCCCAGAGTAATGGCGGTCACATTGCGGGCAACCGCAGTGCACAGAATCCGGCTTATCGGCGTGCTTCACACTTTACACACAAAAAATGACTCCAGCGCTTATGCAGTAAGCGCTGGTAGCTATCTTTTTCAATACATTTGCGGGCAGTACGGTGCCTGGCCCTGCTGCAGTTCGGTGGCGCGTTGGATGGTGTCCGGGTGGCTGCTCAGCAGCGACCAAACCGGGTGCGCCTTTGCGTCCGCACGGGCCTTGCCTTTGTCCGCCGCCGATGCGGGGGCGTCTGATTTCTTCGCTTGGGCTTCTTCCTCATGCGCCATGGCCAGCAGCAACTGGCCCATGGGTGCCGTGGGCAGGGCGGCGTGGCGCATCAGGCCGATGGCGTAGCAGTCGGCCTCGCGCTCGTGGCTGCGGCGGTAGTGCAGCCCCGTGAGCAGTGCGCTGCCCGTGGACACCATGGTCGACACATCGCCCAGCGCCAGCCCCAGGCCCATTTGCAGCACGCCCTGCTCCACCACCATGCGCGTGGTGTGGCGGTGCACCACATGGCCGATTTCGTGGGCCAGCACGCCCACCAGGGCATCGTCGGGCAGGCCCTTGTCGGCGGCGGCTTTGACGATGCCATCGGTCATCACGATCTTGCCGCCGGGCAGGGCAAAGGCGTTGGCCCCCATGCCCGCGCGAAATTCCAGCGACAGCGGCGGCCGGTAGCCGTGGTAACGGTGCAGCGAAGCGGGTGTTTGCCGCACCAGCGCATCCAACCGTGCCTTGAGTGCGTCTTGCCGCGCACGGGGCAACGTGCTGGGCTTGAGCGTGCCGTCGTCCATTTGCTGTAGCGCGCTTTGGGCCACGCTGGTTTCCCATGACAGCGGTACAAAGCGCGTGAGCTGCGTGGCTGCCCAGGGCGTGCCATAGCGGTAGAACAGGGCGAGGCCGACCACGGCGGCGAGTGCCACGCCCAGCAGCGCGGGCCAGCGGGTCTGCATGCGCTGGGCAATGCCGGGGCGGTTGCCCGCGGCGGCCAGGGCGGCACGCCACTGGGCCACGGCGTCGATCTCCACACTGCCGTGATCGCGCAGGTCCACCACCACGCGCAGGGGCGGGCGGCGTTCGTTCCAGGCTTCGGGCCAGTCGACCTGTGTGCTGGTAAACACCACGGGCGCCGCGCCCGGCGGCGACAGCGGGTGCAGCACCAGCGAGGGGCCTTGGGGCGTGGGCTGCAGGCCCACCACCACGGGCCGGGCCTTGCTGCTGCGCCCATCAAACCAGCGCCCAGGCAGCAGATCGCCAGGCGCGCTGGTGGATTCTGGAGAGGTGTTCACCGGGTTGTCTCCTCCACAAAGCCAGCGCGCCGACTGCCAAAGCTAGCGCGGCGCCATGCCAGGGCTCTCGCGCAAGGGCCGCCAGCATTCCCATGTACGGGCGCTGGGAGCGTCCCCCTGCCCGAATCGCGCAGCGATTCGAGAGCGGGGGGAAGGCGCCGCAGGGGGGTGTTCCCCATCACCCAATCAGATCGAGGCCTGCCGCATCGGCCAGCGCATCGCCCAGGCCGCCCTGCTGCTGGCGCACCATGCGGCCCGCCACCTGCTCCACGCCGCCCTTGACATGCGCTGTCACGGATTCCACCTTCATGCGGTATTCACTCACCCGCGCAAAGGGCCGGTACAGGCCCAGCGTGCACAGGGTGAGCAGCATGTTCTTGAGGCGCAACCACACATAGCCCGTACTGCGCAAATCGCACTTGAAACGCGCGATCTGGCCCACGCCGATGTTGTTCCACATCAACTGGAACATGCGGGCCTCGCGGTAGGCGCGGGCTGGGGCCGATGCAAGGAACAGCAAGAAGACGCCCGCCACGATGGCCACCATGAGGATCACGAACATCCACAGCCCCAGCTGCTTGCTGGCCGCCGCCGCCAGGGCGAGCGAGCCGCCCGCCAGCACGCTGACGAGCACGGAGATGAGGACCACGCACACGATGAATACCGCCACGGTGGCCAGCCAGACTTTCACGAAATCCATGTACACGGGTTTCCAGCGGCCCGGTTCGGCGCCCAGATGCGCACGCCGCACCAGCAGGCTTTTGTAGTTGTATTCGAGGCGGATGAAACACAGCACCGTGAGCACCAGTCCCAGCACCAGCAGGCCGCCCATGGCCGGTGTGAACGCGGGCATGCGCGGCTTGCGGATTTCTTCTTCGGCCGCTTGCAGCACGTCCGAGAGTTCGGGTGACAGCATCTGCAGGCCAAAGAAAACGCCAAACCACACCAGTGCCAGCGCAAACACCGGCCAGCTGGCAATGTAGACCTCTTTCCAGCTCGCGGTGAACTGCAGGCGCAGGCCGCGCCAGCGCGTGGCGCCCAGGCGAAAGCGCATGGCGCTGGCCCAGATGAAGGGTGCCAGCGCGGCACCGGCCAGCAAGAACAGGGCCACGGCCGTGTCCTGCCCGGTGTTGGCGGCGATGTTGTAGGCCAGCGTGATCAGTACCAGCAGCACAAAACCCTTGACCATCTTGCCCTGGGGGGCGGTGAACTCCAGCGGGCTGTCGGCGACCTGCGTGTGGCTGTAAAAATACTGCGCCGTGCGCCGCCGCGCCCAGGGCGTGTAAAAGCCCAGGGTGATGACGCTGAGCAGCACATTGACGATCCAGACGCGGAAATAATCGCCGCCGCTGCCGGTGAATTCCAGGGGATGCGTGTCGATGGTGTTCGCCGGGGCGCTGCTGCTGTTGCGTTGGTCCATGGTCTCTTTCCAGGGTGGCCGCGCAGTGTAGCAGTGGAGGGCAGGTTTTTAAGTCAAAAGTGCCTTCGCGGCGCATACATTCTGCGCAGGCAGCTATGGTTTTTGATGTCTGTGACCCAAGGCACCGCGCATCGCCCGCAACGCATGAACCCGGCGCGGCCCAGGCCAGCGGCCCCCGCGCAAGGGCCGCCCCGCCGCGCTGGGGGCGTCCCCCCTCCCGGCGAAGCCGAGAGAGGGGGGAAGGCGCGCAGCGCCACAGGGGGGTGTCAGAATTTTTCCCAAGGCTGCAGATAACGCCACTGGCCCTCGGGCACCTTGGCCAGGGGCACGCGCCCGATGCGGATGCGTTTGATCGCCATCACGCGCAGGCCGACGGCCTCGCACATGGCCGGGATCTGCCCGGGGCGGATGCCCTGCAGCGCAAAGCGCAGTTTGGTCTCGTTCTGCCAGCTCACCTTGATGGGCGGCAGCGGCCGGCCGTTGAATGTGAGGCCGTGGCACAGGCGCTTGAGGCCGTTCTCGGCGATCTGGCCCGCCACTTCCACAATGCACTCCTGCTCCAGCGTCTCGATGTCCTCCTGCAGCTTGCGCGCAATGCGCTTGTCCTGCGTGTACACCACCAGGCCGCTGGCGGGTGTGGGCAGGGGCGTAAAGCATTCGAGCTGTTTGAAGTGGCGCAGCAGCACCTGGATGTCGGAGGCATCCTCGGGCATGTGCGATGCGGCATTCAGCAGGCTAAGGGCTGCGGGCGCGCCCTGGCTGCGGCTGCTGTGCGCGGCGTGGCCCGCTTCCATGCCCAAGCCGGCTTCAAAGCCCGGCGGCTTGTGCAGCAGCAGGGTGACTGGGACCAGGTCGAACAGGCTGGCGCCCGGTGTCAGCAGTACGCGCTGGTGTGGCGCCACGCGGGCGCCGGGTACTTCGACGGTTTTGCCATCGACGCTGACGAAACCGCCTTCGATGTACTGCTCGGCGGTGCTGCGCGAGAGGCTGTGTTCGGCGGCCAGGCGCTTGGCCAGTCGTTGTGTTTCAGTCATATTGTTTGGTATGTCGCTCGCTGCCTATGAAACTGGCACGCTTGCGGCGTGGGCCGCCGTGCAAGGGCCGCCCCGCCGCACGGGCGGCGTCCCCCTGGGGGAAGACGCGCAGCGGCGCAGGGGGGTTAATCATTCCCAGGGCCCAGAGCGCGGATGCGTTCCACATGGGCGATCAGCGAGCGCTGGGCCACGGGCCAGATGCGCTGCGGCACGTCGGCGTAGGCATGCGCCACCCAGTCCTCCACACTGCCGTCCGGCAGGGCCTGCATGGCGGCGATGACCTTGGCCTCGCGTGCCAGTCGGTGCGCCTTGAGCTGGGCAATGGCCTGGCGGGCAAAGCCCAGCACGTAGCCGTGCGCGGGCAAGATGAATTCGACCCCGTGCTGCGCACACAGCGCATCGAGCGCGTCGAGCGAATCCAGGTAGTCGGCCATGTTGCCGTCGGGTGGGTCGACCACGGTGGTGCTGCCGTTGAGGATGTGGTCGCCGCTGAACAGCAGGGCATCTTCGACCAACAGCAGGCACAGGTGGTTGGCGGCATGGCCGGGCGTGTGCACTACCTGTAGGGTATGGGTAATTTTGCCATCTAGCGCTTTTCCAGTAAGCGTGAGTAGCTCTCCATTTTGTAGCGCACGCTCGGGCGTGAATTCGCTGGCTGCCCGTGCCGTGGGGGCCGAGGGCAGGCCCAGGATGGGCGGTGCAGCGCGCCCGGCCTGCACGCACAAGGCCTGCAGCGGTGCTGCGCCGGGCGAATGGTCGGGGTGCGAGTGGGTGCAGACGATCATGCGGATGTCGCCCCCCGCGGCGCGCCACAAGCGTTCGAGGTGCTGTGCGTCCTGCGGGCCGGGGTCTATGGCGATGTAGCCCGTGGCCGGGTCGCCCACCAGGTAGCTGTTGGTGCCGGGACCGGTCATCACGCCGGGGTTGGGTGCGGTCAGGCGCTGCAGGTTTTTCAAAAGCTGTACGGGGCGCTCGCTCTGCCAGTCCAGCGGGTGCACGATCTGCCCGTCGGGGCAAACCAGGGCCAGCTCGCCAAACGGCATTTCGTCTTCCATGTAGCGTGCCTCTTTGCCGGCCAGCAGGCCCGCACGCGGGCAGCTCGTCCACAACGGCGCCTCGCCCGCGCAGGCGGTCAGCACGGCCTGGGCGCTGTCGAAGCGTGCCAGGCGCTGCAGCGTGCGGATGGTTGGGAAAATCATGAAGAACTGGCCGGCCTCGTGCCGCTCCAGCGCCTCTTGCGGGCGCACCCACACGGGCTCGAACTGCTCGGATTCGTCGGCGACCGGGGTCTGGCCTTCGGGCATGCGCGCCACCAGAAAAGGCACGTCAAAGCGCTTGGGCAGGTCGCGGTCGGCGGTCCAGCGCGCCAGCACAAACACGCTGTCAGCCGCCAGCTGCAGGCCCCGGGCCTGGCACTGGGCGGCAAAGGGCGCGTGGCGGTTCAGCGCGGCAATGTCGTTGGCGCCCGCCATGCGGCCATCGGCGTGGCGCGCCAGCAGCACGCCCAGCTCCTCGAAACTCTCGCGGATGGCGGCAATGGCTTGGGTGAGGTGTTCGTCGCTCTGGCTGGGGCGGCGCGCTGCAGCGGCGTGCGTGGCGGGGTCGGCGTCCAGTGCGTCGATGCCTCCGCCTGGGAACACATAGGCGCCAGGCGCAAAGCTGGCTTGGGCCGAGCGCCGCGTCATCAGCACCTGCAGGCCGGGGGGCCCGCTCTCGGGCGGTGCGTCGCGCAGCAGCAGGACGGTGGCGGCGGAGAGGGGGCGAACGGGTTCGCGCTGCGGGTGCAGTTGCTGGCTGGGGCGTGTCATGGCTGCATTATGAGCATCCCCCTGAGCGGCTGCGCCGCTTCCCCCCGCTCTCGCATCGCTGCGCGCAGCGGGCAGGGAGACGCTCCCAGCGCCCGTACATGGGAATGCTGGCGGCCCTTGCGCGGGAGCCCTGGCCTGGGGCGCGCCAGTTGCGTGCGCTGTGGGCGATGCGTTTTTCAGTCGCGGGCAGGAATCGCCAGCCCGCGCTGCACTGCGGGCCGCTCCACAAACGCCGCCAGCGCGCGTTGCACCTGCGGGAACTGGTCAAACTCCACCAGTGCACCGGCTTCATAGAACCCGACCAGGTTGTGCACCCACGGGAAGGTGGCGATGTCGGCCACGGTGTAGTCCTGGCCCATGATCCAGTCGCGGCCCGTCAGGCGCTGCTCCAGCACGCCCAGCAGGCGCTTGGACTCGGCCACATAGCGGCCCAGCGGGCGTTTGTCTTCCCAATCCTTGCCGGCAAATTTGTTGAAGAACCCCAGTTGGCCAAACATGGGCCCTACGCCGCCCATTTGCCACATCAACCACTGCAGCGTGTGGTACCGCGCGGCGGGGTCTTGGGGCATGAAGCGCCCGCTCTTATCGGCCAGGTAGACCAGGATGGCGCCCGACTCGAACAGCGCCAGCGGCTGGCCGCCGGGGCCGTCGGGGTCGATGAGGGCGGGGATCTTGTTGTTCGGGTTGAGCGATAGAAACTCCGGCGACATCTGGTCGTTGCTGTCAAAGCGCACCAGATGCGGCTCGTAAGGCAGGCCGGTTTCCTCCAGCATGATCGAGGCCTTCACGCCATTGGGCGTGGGCAGTGAGTAGAGCTGGATGCGGTCCGGGTGCCGGGCGGGCCATTTGCGGGTGATGGGGAAGGAAGAGAGATCGTGCATGGCGGTTCCTTGGTGAAATCAGACCGGAAAAAATGCCCGGACATGGACAGCAGCCAGCCACGATAATCCAAGCCATGAAGATTCGCTTCACCAAAATGCAAGGCGCGGGCAACGATTTCGTCGTGCTCGACGAAACCCAGGGCCCGCTGGGCCTGACGACGGCCCAATACCGCTTTCTGGCCGACCGGCACTTTGGTGTCGGTGCCGACCAGATCCTCTCGGTGCGGCCATCGCCGGGCGAGGGGATCGACTTTGAATACGCCATACACAACGCCGACGGCAGCGAGGTGGAGCAGTGCGGCAACGGCGCACGCTGTTTTGCACGCTATGTGCGCGACAAGGGTTTGACCACGCGCGACACCATCCGGGTGCAGACGCTCTCGGGCGTGATTGCTCCCCAGCTCACCCCCGATGGCCGCGTGACGGTGGACATGGGTCACCCCGTGTTCGACCCGGCGCGCGTGCCGTTCGACGCATCAGGCCTTGCGCCCGTGTCCCAGGGTTCGGGGCAAAAATGGCCTCTAGCGCTTGATGCGCAAGCGCAACAAGCTACTGTTTTTGTAGCGATTGTGTCCATGGGTAACCCGCACGCCGTGCAACTGGTTCAGGATGTGGACACCGCGCCCGTGCTGCTGACCGGCCCGCTCATCGAGCGCCATGCGCGCTTTCCGCAGCGGGTCAACGCGGGGTTCCTGCAGGTGCTCGATCGCGAACATGTGCGCTTGCGCGTGTATGAGCGCGGCGCCGGTGAAACCCTGGCCTGCGGCACGGGTGCCTGCGCGGCCGTGGCGGCGGGTATCCGGCTGGGGCTGCTCGATGCGCGCGTGCATGTACAAACGCACGGCGGCTTGCTCACCATTGCCTGGAGCGGCGACGAGGCCGACTCCGTTTTCATGACCGGCCCGGCCACTACCGTGTTCGAAGGCCAGATCGACATCCCTGACGCACCATGAACCACATCCCTCCCATCACCGAAGAAGACATCGCCAACTTTCTGCTGAGCACACCCGGCTTCTTTGAACGCCACGCCGAGGTGCTGGCCAGCGTGCAGTTCACCAGCCCGCACGGCCAGCGCGCCGTGAGCCTGCAGGAGCGCCAGGCCGAAATGCTGCGCGAGAAGATCAAGGGGCTGGAACAGCGCGTGATGGAAATGGTGCGCAACAGCCACGAAAACGAGGCCATCGCCCAGAAGGTGCACCAGTGGACCGGCTCCCTGCTGCAGGTGCGCGACCCCATCGACCTGCCGCCTGCCGTGGTGGATGGCGTATGCGCCTTGTTCGACGTGCCGCTGGCCGCCGTGCGCGTGTGGGGGGTGTCGGGCGCCTACATCGACTGCGACTTTGCCCTGGGCGCGAGTGAAGATGCCCAGGCCTTTGCTTCGTCGCTCACCATGCCGTTTTGCGGCCCCAATCTGGGGTTCGAGCCGGCCGGTTGGCTGGCGCAAGCGCCGGGAGAGACCGCCCAGTCCATTGCCTTGCTGCCGCTGCGCGTGGGCGCCATCGACAGCGCGACGCCCGCCTTTGGCCTCTTGGTGCTGGGCTCGCCCGACCCGCAGCGCTTTGACGCCACCATGGGGACCGACTTTCTCTCACGCATGTCCGAGCTGGCCAGCGCTGCGCTGCAGCGGCTGAAATGAAGCCCCCCCTGCGTCGCCTGTGGCGCACTCCCCTCCAAGGGGGACGACGCCCTTGCTGCGGGGCGGCCCTGGCTCCGCGTCCCGCGCTGGAGCTGCACCCGATGCGGCGGCCCTGCGCTGTGGCGTGTGCTGACAGCCCGGTGTTCTTTGTGGTGGGTTGAGCCCATGCCCGACGCGCTGGCCACACCGCCGCCCACCGACCCGCTGGTGCTGCGCTACCTGGAGCATGTGCGCGTCGAAAAGCGCCTGGCCGCGCGCACGCTGGTGTTGTACACGCTGGATCTGGATCGGTTGGCGCGCCATGCCGCCCAGGCGGGGGTGCCGCTATTGCAATTGCAGGCCGCCCACATCCGCCGCTTTGTGGCGCAGATGCACGGCAGCGGGCGCAGCGGGCGCGGTATCGCGCTCATTCTTTCGGGCTGGCGCGGTTTCTTCGTCTGGGCCGCGCGCCAGGGGCTGACAGGGCACAACCCCGTGCAGGACGTGCGCGCCCCCAAAGCCCCCAAGCCCTTGCCCAAGGCGCTGGGCGTGGACGACGCGGTGCGCCTGTCCGACTATGCCGAAAGTGGCGCCGACCCCTGGCTGGAGGCGCGCGATATTGCCATGGTCGAATTGCTCTACGGCTGCGGCCTGCGCGTGGGCGAACTGGTGGGGCTGGACGCCGCCCCCGGCCCCGATACCGAGCGCCTGGGCCGGGGTTGGATCGACTTGCAGGGCGCCGAGGTCCATGTGTTGGGCAAGGGCAGCAAGCGCCGCAGTCTGCCCGTGGGCGGCGCGGCGCTGCAGGCGCTGCAGGCCTGGCTGCAGCTGCGCGCCACACCCTTTGCGCCTGGCGCGCTGGATGCGGCCTTGTTCGTGGGCCAGCGCGGCAAGCGGCTGTCGGCGCAGTCGGTCTGGCTGCGCCTGCGCCAGCGCAGCGGGCAGGCCGGGCTGACCACGCCGGTGCACCCGCACATGCTGCGCCACTCGTTTGCCAGCCACCTGCTGCAATCGAGCGGTGACCTGCGCGCCGTGCAGGAACTGCTGGGGCACGCCAGCATCACCACAACGCAGGTGTATACGCGGCTGGATTACCAGCACCTGGCCAAGGTGTACGACCAGGCCCACCCCCGCGCGCGGCGCAAATAGCTATTGAAGTGATAGCGTTTTCCGCTTTGTCCATGAGCTTTGGAGCGCAAATGCCTTGAGAGCTGCAGGCCTCGCAGCGCCAGGGGCTTGACAGCTCCGCTACAGTCTCCCTATCTTTTTGCCATCACCGTACTGCGCTCGGGCGGGTGCGGCGGTCGTCTTTCATTTCAAGGCCTTCCATGTCTCTCATTCCTGCCACCATCCTGACCGGCTTTCTGGGCTCGGGCAAAACCACGCTGCTCAAGCGCCTGCTGAGCGAAGCCCACGGGCAGAAAATTGCTGTGATCGAGAACGAGTTCGGTGAAGAAAACATCGACACCGACATTCTCGTGACCGACTCCAAGGAGCAGATCGTGCAGATGAGCAACGGCTGCATCTGCTGCACCATTCGCGAAGACTTGCGCGAGACGCTGCAACTGCTGGCCGCCAAAAAGCGCAAGGGGCTCCTGGATTTCGACCGCATCGTGATCGAAACCACCGGCCTGGCCGATCCTGGCCCTGTGGCGCAGACGTTCTTCATGGACGAAGAGATCGCCGAGACCTACCTGATCGACTCCATCATCACGCTGGTCGATGCCAAGCACGCTGCCCAGCAGCTCAACGACCGCCAGGAGGCGCGTCGCCAGGTGGGGTTTGCGGACCAGATCTTCCTGTCCAAGACCGAGTTGGTCAGCCAGGAAGAAACCGATGCGCTGATCCACCGGCTCAAACACATGAACCCGCGTGCGCCCATCAAGGCCGTGCATTTTGGCGAGGTGCCCATTGCCGAGGTGCTGGACCTGCGGGGCTTCAACCTCAACACCAAGCTCGACATCGACCCCGAATTCCTCCAGGAAGAAGAGGCCCACAGCCACCATGGCCACGGGCATGAACACCACGACCATGCGCATGGTGAACACTGCAACCACCCGTCGCACCAGCACGGCCATGGCCACCACCATCACCACGACGATGACGTCAAGAGCTTTGTCTACCGCTCGGACCGCCCCTTCGACCCTGCCAAGCTGGAGGATTTTCTGGGCGCCATCGTCAATATCTATGGCCCGCGCATGCTGCGTTACAAGGGGGTGCTGAACATGGTGGGTACCGAGCGGAAGGTCATTTTTCAGGGCGTGCACCAACTCATGGGCAGCGACCTGGGGCCGCAGTGGGCGCAAGACGAGGCGCGCCAGAGCCGCATGGTGTTCATCGGCATCGACCTGCCGCGCGATATCCTGGAACAGGGCCTGGACCGCTGTCTTGCCTGAAGTCAAGAATACGCACTGCGTTGATCGCACCGGGGTATGTGGGTAATGAGCAACGCAGTGCCCACAGTCAGCCGGTGTCGATACAATCGCGCCCCGGTGAACACAAGGGCATACTATTCACCCTCCCGCCAGCGCTCCATCTGTGCTGTTGCGGGTTGCCCGAACCGCGAGGAGACCTGAATTGAAAGCTGAAACCAGCAAAACCAAGGCACCCGCCAAAACCTCTGCGGCCGCCGCTAAGCCGGTAGCCGCCAAGGCGCCGGCCAAGGTGATTGAACCCGTGGCGCCCGTGGCCGCCGGACAGGTGCCCGCACGCAGTACTCGACCTTCTTCGCGTCTGGCCCAATTGACCGTACCATCCATGGCGCAGTCTGTTGCATCAACGGCTGCCAAAGCGAGCTACACGAATACCATGCCCACGACCATGCAAGTGTCCCCGTCTCTGGCCTCCATCAAGAAGGATGTCAAGCTGGCGAACAACTGGAAAACCAAGTCTGTTGAGGAACTGACCGACGCGGAAGTGTTGGCCATGCCCGACGACGAGTACATGAACGACAAGCAGATGGCGTTTTTCCGCCATAAGCTGGTGCTGCTCAAGCAAGACATACACGCCAACGCCGGAGAGACCACCGAGCACCTGCGCGAGGACACCGTGGTCGTGCCCGACCCGGCCGACCGCGCCACCATCGAAGAGGAGCACGCGCTGGAATTGCGCACACGCGACCGCGAGCGCAAGCTGCTCAAGAAGATCGAGCAGTCGATTGGCCGTATCGACGCCGGTGACTACGGTTACTGCGACGAGACGGGTGAGCCCATTGGCGTGGGCCGCCTTCTGGCGCGACCCACGGCCACCTTGTCGCTCGAAGCGCAGCAGCGCCGCGAGCTTAAACAGAAGATGTTTGGCGATTGAGCTTGCGCGAGAAAACCGTGCGCCATTGAGAACCAGACCACCACCATGAGCAAGGAAGACACCCCCTCCGGCGGCGGCCTCCTGTCCAAGGTGGTGCGGTTTGTGCGCAACCCGACCGTCAGCTGGACGGATCTGGACTCTATCCAGGAAGACAAGGAGAGCCAGTACAGCAAGCAGATGCTCAAGGAGATGATCGAGCGCAAGCGTCGCAACGACTTCGTGCGCCGCCGGGAGTTCGATCAGCTGCGCAAGCTGCGCCAACGCGACACCCTGACGGGCCAGCGGGTCGAAGACCCTGCCGCCCGTCCTTCATTTTTCCAGAGCAGCCTCACTTCACCTGGCGAACGCGCGGTGACGATCAAGAAGATCGACGAAATCGAAGCACAGATGTCGATGCAGTGGTGGAAAAGCAAGCAGAATGGCGATACCTCTACGCCTCCTGCGCAGGATGCAGGCAGTGCGCAGCAGGCGGCCCAGGCTTTTGCACCCACAGCTCCCTTGTCTCTGCCAGCGGCTCTGGCGCCCCAGGCCGGTGCAGAGCCGCTGTTTGCCAACGACAGTATGACCATCGCGGGGTTTGGCAATGTCTCCTCGCAGGTGTTGACCGGAGCCCCCAGCCCGCCGCCCGCCCGCCCGCCCGGCCCACCCGGCCCACCCGCCGCGCCCGTGTCCGCATCGGCACCCGAAATGGAGGAATTCGTGCACGAACCCGACTTGGAAGAAGCAGCCATCCGTTTTGCCAATGGCGACCATGCCGGCGCAGAGGCAGGCCTGCTCGAAGTGCTGGAACGGCACGCGCAGGACGCTGCAGAGCATCAGTTTGAGATCTGGATGACGCTGTTCGACCTGTACCGCGCCACTGGTCAGCAGGAGCGCTTTGATACCCTAGCGATTGATTTTGCTGCCCGTTTTTCGCGCTCTGCGCCCCTGTGGTTCTCCATGCCTGAGCAGCTCGGCCTGGAAACCGTGGTGCAGGACACGCCCGCGCCCGCACGCCGTGACTTCCACTGGAACGCTCCACCGGCGCTCACGCTCCAATCGGTCGCCGCGCTGCAGGCTTCGCTCGCTCGGGCGGCTTCGCCCTGGACACTGACCTGGTCGCGCATCGCCAGCATCGACGATGCCGCCTTGACGGCATTGGCCAACGAGTTCGCCCGCTGGGCGGGGCAGGATGCACAAATCGTTTTTGTGGGCGCTGATGTGCTGCAGGCACTGATGGAAGCGAATACCCAGTCGGGTGACCGCAACACCAATCCCGAATGGTGGCGCCTGCGCATGGAGGCGCTGCGCTTTATGGGGCGGCCCGATGAGTTTGAGATGGTGGCGCTCGACTACTGCGTGACCTATGAAGTCTCCCCCCCTTCCTGGGTGCCGCCGCGTTGTGGTTACAGCGATGCTGCGCTGAACGCCGAACCCGCGCCCCCGCCGGCTCCTGTGCAGGGACTGGTTGCACGGCCTCACTGGAAGGACTCCACCACGCCTGCGCCTCTGACCGGATTTGGCGACTCGCGGCCGCCGCTGGCGGGTTTGTCGGGCCATATCGAAGGCGATGCAGGTCCTTTGCTGGAGGGGCTGGAGGAACTGGTGCCCGCAGGAGAGCCCATTTTTATTCCCTGCGACCGCCTGATCCGCATCGATTTTTCGGCGGCCGGCTCGGTGCTCAACTGGGCTGCGCAGCAGCAGGGCCAGGGGCGGGTGGTGCAGTTCATCAACCTGCACCGTTTGGTGGCTGTGTTCTTCAACGTGGTGGGCGTCAGCGAGCACGCCTGGGTCGTTCCTCGCAAGGATTGAAGGCGTGGACGATGGCGGGCTGTGGGGCTTGTAATTGCGCCCATCGCCCGCACCTGCTGGCGCTATGACTTCATCCAGCTCCTCCCCGGTGTTTCACGGCACCACCATCATCAGCGTGCGCCGCCAGACACCCGACGGCGTGCAGGTTGCCATTGGCGGCGATGGCCAGGTTACCCTGGGCAACATCGTCGTCAAGGGCACAGCGCGCAAGGTGCGCAAACTCCACCACGGCAAGGTGCTCGCGGGTTTTGCCGGCGCTACGGCCGATGCATTCACACTGTTCGAGCGCTTCGAGGCCAAGCTGGACAAACACCAGGGCCATCTGGTGCGTGCTGCCATCGAGCTGACCAAGGACTGGCGCACCGACCGCGTGCTGCGCCGCCTCGAAGCCATGCTGGCCGTGGCCGACCTGGAGGCGTCGCTCATCATCACCGGCAATGGCGACGTGCTGGAGCCCGAGCAGGGCATTGTGGCGATTGGATCGGGCGGTGCTTACGCGCACTCGGCTGCCAAGGCGCTGCTGCAGAACACCGATCTGTCGGCCGAGGAAATCGTGCGCAAGTCGCTGGGGATTGCGGGGGAGTTGTGCATCTACACCAACATGCACCACACCATCGAGACGCTGTAACGGTGTATTTTGATATATTTTTGATAGCTGCAGGCGCTTTCTACATAAGCGTTCGAAGGCTATTTCTCTTGAAGAATTGCCCATGTCCTCCATGACCCCCCAGGAAATCGTCTCCGAACTCGACCGGCACATCGTGGGCCAGGCGTCCGCCAAGCGTGCGGTGGCCATCGCACTGCGCAACCGCTGGCGCCGCCAACAGGTGCAGGAGCCCCTGCGCCACGAGATCACGCCCAAAAATATTCTCATGATCGGTCCCACGGGGGTCGGCAAGACCGAGATCGCCCGCCGTCTGGCGCGCCTGGCCGATGCGCCCTTCATCAAGGTCGAGGCCACCAAATTCACCGAGGTGGGCTACGTGGGCAAGGATGTGGACGCCATCATCCGTGACCTGATGGAAGTGGCCGTCAAGCAAGAGCGCGAGGTCCAGGTGCGCCAGGTTCGCACACGTGCCGAGGACGCAGCAGAAGAGCGCATTCTTGATGTGCTGGTTCCCACGGCGCGCACCCCAGGCAGCGAGCCCCCCGCCGATAGCACGGCGCGCCAGGTTTTTCGCAAGAAACTGCGCGAAGGGCAGCTCGACGACAAGGACATCGAGATTGACCTGGCCGAATCCCGGCCGCAGCTTGAAATCATGGGGCCCTCAGGCATGGAGGAGATGGCCGAGCAGTTGCGCGGCGTCTTCAGTCAGATGGGCCAGGGCAAGCGCCAGGTACGCAAGCTCACGATTGCCGAGGCGCGCCGCCTGCTCATCGAGGAGGAGGCTGGCAAATTGGTCAATGAGGAAGAGATCAAGCTGCGGGCCGTGCGCAGCGCCGAGCAGAACGGCATGGTTTTCATTGACGAAATCGACAAGGTCACTGCCCGCCAGGAGACCAGTTCCGCTGATGTTTCCCGCCAGGGTGTCCAGCGCGACCTGCTGCCCCTGGTGGAAGGCACTACCGTGTCCACCAAGTACGGCATGGTCAAGACGGACCACATTCTGTTCATCGCCTCGGGTGCATTCCACCTGTCCAAGCCCAGCGACCTGATTCCCGAACTCCAGGGGCGGTTTCCGATCCGCGTGGAGCTCGATTCCCTGTCGGTGCAGGACTTCGAGGCCATCCTCATGCAGACCGACGCCTCGCTGGTACTGCAGTACAAAGCCTTGCTAGCCACCGAGGGCGTCACGCTCGACTTCACGGCCGAAGGCATCACGCGGCTGGCCAGTATTGCCTTCGAGGTGAACGAGCGCACCGAAAACATTGGTGCACGGCGCTTGTCCACCGTGATGGAGCGCCTGCTCGACGAAGTCAGCTTCGACGCCGCACACCGCTCGGGCCAGACGGTCACCGTGGACGCCGCCTATGTCGATGCGCGGCTGCAGGCCCTGAGCCAGGACGAAGACCTGTCGCGCTACATCCTCTGACGCAAACGACCCGGGATTTTGTTGCCCCGGGCCTGGGTCGTTGGATCGGGCAAGATCGGCAATTGCCTCAGGTGTTACTTTCATTGGCGTGTCTAACTGCTTTCTGCATAACGGTTTTTACTGTTCGCAGACTTGCAGACTCGCGCCTAAGTCCTTGATTTCATTGCAAGAAGATGTTGCAAGCCCCCTTGTTGAACAGGCTTTTCCTGCTACAGTGCAAAAAAGTGCAATTTAGTGGTGAAAAGTGCCGTCCGCCCCCGCGTTGGGGGTTTGTGCCGGGTTTATCGAACAGCAAGGGGTTGGGACCGTGTTTCAAGGGGCTTCTTCGCTCAGTCTGGATGCGAAGGGTCGGCTTTCTGTGCCGACCCGGCATCGTGACGTCCTGAGCGCGACCGCCTCCGGCATGCTCACCATCACCCGGCACCCGCACGGCTGCCTGATGGTGTTCCCGCGCCCCGAGTGGGAAAAATTCCGCGAACGCATTGCGCAGCTGCCCATGTCGGCACAAGGCTGGAAGCGCATCTTCATGGGCTACGCGATGGATGTGGACATGGATGCCACGGGCCGGGTGCTGGTCTCTCCTGAGCTGCGCCAGGCCGCCAGCATCACCAAGGAAGCCATTCTGCTGGGCATGGGCAACCACCTGGAGCTGTGGGACAAGGGCGCCTACGAGGCCCAGGAAGCCAAGGCCATGCAGGACGCGATGCCCGATGTTTTCAGTGACTTTTCGTTCTGAGGGCGTACGGTGACCGGCCAGTCCTTACACACCACGGTGCTGCTCGAAGAAGCGGTCGACGCATTGCTGGGCGGCGCAGGCGATGCACCGGCCGGTACCTGGATCGACGCCACCTTTGGCAGGGGAGGGCATTCGCGGCGGATCCTCTCACGGCTCTCGCCGCAGGGGTGTCTGCTGGCGTTCGACAAGGACCCCGAAGCCATTCAAGAAGCAGCGCGCATCCCGGATGCGCGCTTTTCCATTCGGCACGAGGGATTTCGCCACCTGGCGGATTTACCGCCCGCCAGTGCCGCGGGTGTGCTCATGGATCTGGGCGTGAGTTCACCGCAGATCGACACCCCGGAGCGGGGTTTCAGTTTTCGTTTCGACGGTCCGCTGGACATGCGCATGGACACCACGCGTGGTCAAAGCGTGGCCGAGTGGTTGGCGGACGCCGAAGTAGGGCAGATTGCGGAGGTGATACGTGAATATGGTGAAGAACGGTTTGCTGGCCCCATTGCAAAGGCGATTGTTGCTCGGCGGCAGGAAAGGGGGCCTCTCGCAACCACTGCAGAACTGGCCGATCTCGTGGCTGGCACGGTCAAAACCCGCGAGCAGGGCCAGAACCCTGCAACGCGCACATTTCAGGCTCTTCGGATTTTCATCAACGCCGAACTTGAAGAGTTGCAACAGGCGCTAGAAGCCAGCCTGCAGGTGCTGCAGCCAGGCGGGCGCTTGGTGGTCATCAGCTTTCATTCGCTGGAAGACCGCATCGTCAAGCAGTTCATCGCCTTGCATTCCAAAGAGGTGTTCGACCGCCGTGCTCCGTTTGCCGTGCCCCAGCCCATGCGGCTCAGGGCGCTCGATCGCATCAAACCGGGCGCAGCGGAGGTTGCGGCCAATCCGCGCGCGCGCAGTGCGGTCATGCGCGTGGCTGAGCGTACCGAGGTCTGAGCCATGGCACGCCTGAATCTTCTGCTTTTTGCCTTGGTCATGGGCAGTGCCCTGTACCTGGTGCACACGCAGTACGAGTCGCGCCTGCTTTACACCGCGCTGGACCGTGCGGTCGCCGAAGCGCGCCGCCTGGAAACCGAGCAACATCGACTCGAGGTGGAAAAGCGGGCCCAGGCCACGCCACTGCGCGTGGAAACCCTGGCGCGAGCCAAGCTGCAGATGCGCACTGCCACGCCAGCCATCACCCAGTACGTGCCGGACCCGCTGCCTGGCGTGGTCGCATCGAAGGTGCGTCCATGAGCCGCAGTGTGCTCTACACCTCCAGCCCCCTGCTGGCCAGCAAGACGCCGGTATGGCGCAGCAAATTCATCGTGGCGATGATTGCGCTGGGTTTTGTCGGCCTGGGTGCCCGTGCCGCCTATGTGCAGGTGGTGGGCAATGACTTCTTTCAGCGCCAGGGCGAGGTGCGCTTTGCGCGCACCCTGGAGTTACCGGCCAACCGGGGCCGTATTCTCGATCGCAATGGTCTGATCCTGGCGTCCAGCGTGCCCGCAGCCAGCATCTGGGCCATCCCCGAGGATGTGGACCAAGACAAGCCCGAAGTGCGGGCCAAGCTCAAGGAGCTAGCGCGCCTGATGGGTATGCCGCTGGCCGAACTGCAGCGCAAACTGGCCGACGAGGACAAGACCTTCGTCTGGATTCGGCGCCAGCTGGACTGGGATGTAGGGCAGCAAATTGCTGCGCTGGCGATTCCCGGCATTTACCAACGCAAAGAATACAAGCGCCAGTACCCTGAAGGTGAGTCCGCAGCCCATGTGGTGGGGTTCACCAATGTGGAAGACAAGGGTCAGGAGGGCATGGAGCTGGCGTTCAACGATCTGCTGGCCGGGCGTGCCGGGTCGCGCCGCGTCATCAAAGACCGCATGGGTCGGGTGGTCGAGGGGGTGGGCGAGGTAGTGCCGCCGATGGACGGGCGCGACATGCAGCTGTCCATCGACAGCAAAGTGCAGTTTTTTGCCTACCAGAAGCTGCGCGACCAGGTCATCGCACACAAGGCCAAGGCCGGTAGCGTGGTGGTGCTCGACGCCGTCACGGGCGAAGTGCTGGCGCTGGCCAACTATCCCAGCTATTCGCCCGACAAGCGGCAGAACCTCACGGGCGAGCAGTTGCGCAACCGCGCCATCACCGATACCTTCGAGCCTGGCTCGACCATGAAGCCCTTCACGATCGGGCTGGCGCTCGATAGCGGCCGTGTCAAGCCTGGCACGCTGGTGGACACCACACCTGGGCGCCTGACCATCACCGGCTCAACGATCTCGGATACGCACAACTACGGCGTGCTCACGGTCGAAGGCGTGATCCAGAAGTCAAGCAACGTGGGCACCACCAAACTGGCCATGCAGATGCCGGCGCGCGAGATGTGGGAGACCTTCTCGGCCGCCGGATTCGGGCAGAAGCCCCATGTGGGCTTTCCCGGTGCGGTCAGTGGTCGGCTGCGCCCCTACAAGAGCTGGCGCCCGATCGAGCAGGCCACCATGTCCTATGGCTACGGCCTGTCGGCCAGCCTGTTCCAGATGGCGCGCTCGTACACCGTGTTTGCGCACAACGGCCAGATCATTCCCGCCACCATGCTCAAGAGCTCTGAGCCTGCGGTCGGCGTGCCGGTGTTCTCCCCCAAAACTGCCGACGAGGTGCGCAAGATGCTGCAGATGGCCGCCGGCCCCGGCGGCACGGGCCAGAAGGCCCAGACGGTGGGCTACTCGGTCGGCGGCAAGTCGGGCACGGCGCGCAAACAGGTGGGCAAGAGCTATTCCAGCGGTAAGTACCGCGCCTGGTTCACCGGCATGGCGCCCATTGACAAGCCGCGCATCATCGTCGCCGTGATGGTCGACGAGCCGAGCAACGGCGTGTACTACGGCGGCGCCGTGGCCGCACCCGTGTTCAGCGAGGTGGTGCAGCAAACGCTGCGCATGATGGGCGCGCAGCCGGACATGGCCGTCAAGCCGCAGATCGTCGCCGACACGGTGGAGGAGTCGGTGTGATGCAGATGATCCAGACCCCTTCGCAAGCCGTGCAGTGGCTGCGTGCGCATGTCACGGGCACGCTGCAGACCGACAGCCGCCAGGTGATGCCCGGTGATGGCTTCATCGCCTGGCCCGGTGCGGCGACTGATGGCCGTTCGCATGTACCGGATGCCCTGGTGCGCGGCGCAGCGGCCTGCCTGGTCGAGCACGAGGGCGTGGAAGCCTTTGCCTTCGACAGTCTGGTTGTTGCCGCGCTGCCACGCCTCAAGCAGGCAACCGGCCTGATCGCTGCCGAATGGTTTGGCGCACCGGGCGATGCACTCGCTGTGGTGGCGGTTACCGGCACCAACGGCAAAACCAGCACCGCGTGGTGGTTGGCCCATGCACTCTCAAAGTTGCAGCACGATGCGCTTTCTCCATGCGCCCTGGTGGGTACTTTGGGCATTGGAATGCCGGGGCATCTCGAATCCACCGGGATGACCACGCCCGACCCGGTGCGTTTGCAGCAGGCCTTTCGCCAGTTTGTCGATGCGGGCGTGCGCGCCTGCGCCATCGAGGCCTCGTCCATCGGCCTGGCCGAACACCGCCTGGCTGGCACGCCTATCCGCGTGGCCGTGTTTACCAACTTTACGCAGGACCACCTCGACTACCACCTCGACATGGACGCCTACTGGCAAGCCAAAAGGGCGCTGTTCGATTGGCCTGGGTTGCAGGCCGCGGTGGTAAACATCGACGACCCGCACGGTGCCGAGTTGCACAGTGCCCTGGCCGGGCGCGGGCTGGATGTGTGGAGTGTTTCCATGCGCCAGGACGCGCGCCTGCAGGCGCAGGCCGTGGCGTGGGGCGACGGCGGCCTGCGCCTGGACGTGGTGGAAGGTGCAGAGAAGCATTCATTGCAGACGGGAATGCTCGGCGACTTCAACGTCTCCAACCTGTTGGGCGTGATTGCTGCGCAGCGTGCCCTGGGCGTACCGCTGGTGCAGGCGGTCGCCGCATGCGCTCAGTTGCTGCCGGTACCTGGCCGCATGGAGCGCCTGGTGGCACAGGGCCAGCCGTTGGTGGCAGTGGACTACGCGCATACACCGGACGCATTGGACAAGGCGCTGCAAGCACTGCGCCCTCTGGCGGCAGAGCGTGGCGGCCAGCTTTGGTGCGTTTTTGGCTGTGGCGGCGACCGCGATGCCAGCAAGCGCCCACTGATGGGCGCGGCGGCGCAGCACCATGCCGATAGGGTGGTGGTCACCAGCGACAACCCGCGCGGCGAAGAACCCGTTTCCATCATTCACCAGATCTTGCTGGGAACCATCGCTGGAGAGACGGTACGGGTCGAACCCGACCGTGCCGCCGCCATTGCCCAGGTGCTGGCCGAGGCCGATGCCCGGGACGTGGTGCTGATCGCTGGCAAGGGCCACGAGGACTACCAGGAGACGGCGGGCGTGCGCCAGCCGTTCTCCGACATGGCGCATGCGCGTGCTGCGCTGGTACGCCGGGGAGCCAGCGTATGGCAATGATGACCCTGCAGCAGGCCTTTGCCTGGATCCATGCGCGCGAGCCACGGGCGCGTCTGGTGGGTGATGGCGAGACGCCTTTGGTGCGCGTGCACACCGACACGCGCACGCTGCGGGCGGGCGACCTGTTTGTCGCCCTGCGCGGCGAGCGTTTCGACGCCCACCAATTTCTAGCGCAGGCGCGTGTCGCCGGCGCGGTAGCCGCCCTGGCCGAGCGAGGTCTTCAGGAGGCTGGGCTGGCCGGTATCGAGGTGCCTGACAGCCTGCACGCCCTGGGCGCACTGGCTGCGGGCTGGCGTGCGCAGTTCACGCTGCCGCTGATCGCCGTGACGGGCAGCAACGGCAAGACGACGGTCACGCAAATGCTGGCGGCCATCCTGCAGGCGCACGCGCAGGAGGCGGCCTTCTCGACCCAGGGCAACCTGAACAACGCCATCGGCGTCCCGCAGACCTTGCTGCGCCTGACGGCACAGCACCGGGTGGGCGTGGTGGAGCTGGGCATGAATCACCCCGGCGAAATTGCGGAGCTGGCGCGCATCGCCCAGCCGACCGTGGCGCTGGTAAACAACGCGCAGCGCGAGCATCTGGAGTTCATGCACACGGTGCAGGCCGTGGCCGAAGAAAACGGCGCGGTACTGGCCGCACTGCCCGCATCGGGCGTGGCCGTGTTTCCGGCAGGGGATGCCTACACACCGCTGTGGCAAGCCCTGGCGGGTGGTCGGCGCTGCCTGACTTTTGGCGGTGCGGGTGCCGACGTGCGCTGTAACCGCGCCGAATGGACGGACGGCGCCTGGCGCGTGGAGATCGCCACGCCCCAGGGCGCACTGCACTGCACATTGCACATCGCGGGTCGCCACAACGTGGACAACGCGCTGGCCGCCACGGCCTGCGCCTTGGCGGCGGGCGTTCCGCTGCCCGATATTGCGCGCGGACTGTCGGCGTTCGTGCCGGTCAAGGGGCGGTCGCGGGCTTTCAGCGTGTCCTGCGCTGGCCGGGCCATCACCGTGGTGGACGACAGCTACAACGCCAACCCGGACTCCGTGCGCGCCGCCATTCTTGTGTTGGCCGCGCTGTCCGCGCCCCGCCTGCTGGTGTTGGGTGACATGGGCGAGGTGGGTGACCAGGGGCCGCAGTTCCACGCCGAGGCCGGGGCGCATGCGCAGGCCTGCGGCATCGAATATCTGTACGCCCTGGGTGCGCAGTCGGCCCACGCAGTGGCAGCCTTTGGGTACGCCCGGCATTTCGACAACATGGCAGCGCTGCAGGCAGCGGTGTGCGCTGCCTTGCCCAGTGTGGGCAGTGTGCTGGTGAAGGGATCGCGCTTCATGAAGATGGAACAGGTGGTGGAGGCCGTGGCCGCCGCTGCGCAGGAGAACACGATGGCAACCAGCAACGAGCGCCGCAGTACGGACGGAGGTGCGCCATGCTGATGTGGTTGGCCCAGTGGTTGCAAAACCTGTCGCCGGATCTCGGCTTTCTGCGGGTGTTCCAGTACCTCACGCTGCGCGCGGTGCTGGGCGCGATGACGGCGTTGCTCATTGGCCTATTTGCCGGGCCGCGCGTCATCCGGCGACTGACGGAACTCAAGATTGGTCAGCCCATCCGCACCAACGGCATGGAGACGCACCATGTCAAAAGCGGTACGCCCACCATGGGTGGCGTGCTGATCCTTTTGGCCATTGCCACATCCACCCTGCTGTGGGCCGACCTGTCGAACCGCTTCGTCTGGATTGTGCTCATCGTTACGCTGGGCTTTGGCGCCATCGGCTGGGCGGACGACTGGCGCAAAGTGGTCTACAAGGATCCCAATGGCATGCGCTCGCGCGAGAAATATATGTGGCAGTCCATCATCGGTCTGCTCGCTGCGCTGGCGCTGGTGTTCAGTATTTCCGAGGGCACCAACCCCAAGGCGTTTGAGCTGTTTGTGAGTTGGGTGAGCTCGGGTTTTTCGGTCGATCTGCCGCCGCAGGCAGGCTTGCTGCTGCCGTTTTTCAAGGAAGTCAGCTACCCGCTGGGCGTTCTGGGCTTCGTGATCCTGACCTATCTGGTCATCGTCGGGTCGAGCAACGCCGTCAACCTGACCGATGGGCTCGATGGTCTGGCGATCATGCCGGTGGTGATGGTGGGCTCTGCCCTGGGTGTTTTTGCCTATGTGGCCGGCAGTTCGCTGTATTCCAAGTACCTGATTTTTCCGCATATTCCGGGTGCGGGCGAATTGCTCATCTTCTGCGCCGCCATGGCGGGCGCGGGGCTGGCCTTTTTGTGGTTCAACACGCATCCGGCCCAGGTGTTCATGGGCGATGTGGGTGCGCTGGCGCTGGGCGCGGCTTTGGGCACCATCGCCGTGATCGTGCGCCAGGAAATCGTGCTGGCCATCATGGGCGGCATCTTCGTCGTCGAGGCCCTGTCGGTCATGCTGCAGGTCACCTGGTTCAAGTACACCAAGCGGCGCTACGGCGAGGGCCGGCGCCTGCTCAAGATGGCGCCGCTGCACCACCATTTCGAAAAGAGCGGCTGGAAGGAAACGCAGGTGGTTGTGCGCTTCTGGATCATCACCATGCTGCTGTGCCTGATCGGCCTGTCCACCCTCAAGCTGCGATGAATCCGAACGACGACCTCCACGCCTTGCCTGCCGACCCGGTAACGCCCACAGCGCTGCCGGGTCTCGCCGCGCCCGCGCCCGACGTGTCGGTTCAAGCGGTGGGCCCGCTGGCTGAAGGCGTGTTGCAGGCATCGCAGGATGAGGCGCCATTGGCCGCCGA
This sequence comes from Simplicispira sp. 125, assembly GCF_003096555.1. Taxonomy (NCBI): domain Bacteria; kingdom Pseudomonadati; phylum Pseudomonadota; class Betaproteobacteria; order Burkholderiales; family Comamonadaceae; genus Simplicispira; species Simplicispira sp. 125. The sequence continues at coordinate 3,725,498 of NZ_QEKM01000001.1, forward strand.
TGACGGCATGGTGAATTCGGCCGCCGCGCCCGTGGCGGCCTGCACCCCTGAACTCCCGCAGACCCTGAACGCAGCCCGGGACGCCGCTGCCTTTGTTGCTCAGATTTTTGCCGACGTTGTGTCCAACGAATCAAAGATTGATGTGCAGGCCGCCGAGACGACGCAGGCGCAGCCACCCGAAGATGCTTTCGTGCCCACCCCTGTTCCTGTGGGCTGGCCGCTGGAAGGCACGGGGCCGCTGCAGGGTCAACACATCCTCATCCTGGGGTTGGGTGCTTCGGGTCTGGCCATGGCGCGCTGGTGTGTGCGCTGCGGTGCCCAAGTGACCGTGGCCGATACACGCGCAGCCCCGCCGCAACGAGCGGTGCTGCAGCATGAGCTGCCCCAGGTGCGCTTTGTCTCGGGGGCCTTCGGCGCACACTTGGTCGAGGGCCAGGGACTGGCGGCGGTGTACCGGTCGCCCGGTCTCAGTCCTGCCGAAGTTGCTTCTGTATTTGTAGCTGCTAACGCCTGTGGAATAAGCACTGAAGGCGAATTGGGCTTGTATTCGATGGCCTTGCGTGCGCTGCGTGGCGCGCATGGCTATGCACCGGCCGTGCTGGCCATCACGGGCACCAACGGCAAGACCACCGTGACAGTACTCACTGGGCGGTTGGTGGAACACGCCGGCAAGACAGTGGCTGTGGCCGGCAATATTGGCCCCACGCTGCTCGACACCCTGGCTGCGCGCATCGACGCAGGGCAGCTCCCCGATGTGTGGGTGCTGGAGCTGTCGAGCTTCCAACTCGACGGCGTCGCCGGTTTCAAGCCCACGGCGGCGGCGGTGCTGAACATCACACAAGACCACCTGGACTGGCATGGCGACATGGCGGCCTATGCAGCGGCCAAGGCACGTATTTTTGGCGAGACCGGCCTCATGGTGCTCAACCGCGAAGATCCGGCCGTCATGGGCATGCTGCCGCCGCCGAGCCGTCCGAAAGGCGAAGTGCCGGTGCGCGCCAGCGAAGCATTGGCTCCGGTGCGTGCGAAATTCCAGAAACTCCAGCAGCGCGCGCACGTCACTTTTGGCGGCGACATGCCGCGCCGCCCGGGTGATTTCGGTATCGAAGTCGTCAGCGGCATGGCCTGGCTGGTGCGTGCGCAGGAAGCCGACGAAACCCTCAAGCGGCCACGCCGCGCTGCCGCGCTGCCGCTGGGCGCAGGCGCAGGGCTGGAGGAAGAGCTGCACATCCAGCGCCTGATGCCGGCCGATGCCCTGCGCATCCGTGGGCGGCATAACGCCGTGAACGCATTGGCCGCGCTGGCGCTGGCACAGGCGGCAGCTTGCCCGCTGGGCGCCATGCTGTATGGCTTGCGCGAATACCGGGGCGAGCCCCACCGCGTGGAGCCTGTGGGGCGCCTGAACGGAGTGGAGTATTTCGACGACAGCAAGGGCACGAACGTGGGTGCCACGGTGGCGGCCCTTACGGGGCTGGGCGCCGAGCGGCGCATCGTGGTTATTTTGGGCGGTGATGGCAAGGGACAGGACTTTTCACCCCTGGCCGACCCGGTGGCGCGCTATGCGCGGGCCGTGGTGCTGATCGGGCGCGATGCGCCATTGATCCGCGCTGCGCTGCAGGAGACGGGTGTTGTTCTGCACGACGCCGATGCGTTGCCTGCGGCCGTGCAATGGGCTGCTGAGCGCGCCCATGCCGGAGACGCCGTGTTGATGTCGCCCGCCTGCGCCAGTTTTGACATGTTTGACAACTACGGGCACCGCGCGCAGGTGTTTGTGCAAGCGGTGCAGCAACTGGCGCTGGATGCAGGCCAGGACCTGGAGGGCGCAGCATGAGCAGCACCGCACGCACTTCCGGGGGGGTGATGCAGCGCATGGCGGGCTGGTTTGGCGGTCTGCCGGGCAAGGCCGCCGAAGTTTTACCTGTGCGCGCCGGCGGCACGGAATACCGCCAGACCACATCCACACCGGCCAGCGTGCTGGGTTTTGACGAAGCCTTGCTGTGGGTGGTGGTGGCCCTGCTGGCCTGGGGGCTGGTGATGGTGTATTCAGCCTCCATCGCACTGCCGGACAACCCGCGCTTTGGCAAGATCGCCCCCACGCATTTCTTGATGCGCCATGTGTTCTCCCTGATCGTCGCTTTTGTGGCGGCGCTGCTGGCCTTCCAAGTGTCCATGGCGACCTGGGAGCGGTCGGCGCGTGCGCTGTTCATGTTCTCTCTGGCGCTGCTGGTGCTGGTGCTGGTGCCGCATGTGGGCACTGTTGTCAATGGTGCGCGACGCTGGTTGTCGCTGGGGCCGTTTGGCTTTCAGCCGTCTGAGCTGGCCAAGTTTGCCGTGCTCATCTACGCCGCCGACTACATGGTGCGCAAGATGGAGGTCAAAGAGAGGTTCTTCCGCGCCGTGCTGCCCATGGGGGCGGCTGTGGCGATTGTCGGGGTGCTGTTGCTGGCCGAGCCGGACATGGGTGCTTTCATGGTGATCGCCGTGATCGCCATGGGCATTCTGTTTTTGGGAGGCGTCAATGCCCGCATGTTCTTCCTGATCGCGGCCATCCTCGTGGGGGCGTTCAGCCTGATGATTGCCAGCTCACCGTGGCGGCGCGAACGGGTGTTTGCTTACCTCGACCCGTTCAGCGAGCAGCACGCCCTGGGCAAGGGTTACCAGCTCTCGCATTCCCTCATTGCCATCGGGCGGGGCGAAATATTTGGTGTGGGCCTGGGCGGCAGCGTCGAAAAACTCCACTGGCTTCCCGAGGCGCACACCGACTTCCTGCTCGCCGTGATTGGTGAAGAGTTTGGCCTGGTGGGCGTGCTCATGCTCATCGTGCTGTTCCTGTGGATGACGCGCCGCATCATGCACATCGGCCGCCAGGCCATTGCCCTGGATCGCGTGTTTGCCGGTCTGGTCGCGCAGGGGGTGGCCATCTGGATGGGCTTTCAGGCCTTCATCAACATGGGCGTAAACCTGGGCGCGCTGCCCACCAAGGGGCTGACCCTGCCGCTGATGAGCTACGGCGGCTCGGCCATTCTGATGAACCTGGTCGCCATCGCCGTGGTGCTGCGCGTGGACTACGAAAACAAATTACTCATGCGGGGCAGCGGCAAGCTGACCACCACGCGCAAGCGGGGAGAGCGAGCATGAGTCATTTGTTTCTGCAAAACAAATTACGCCAGCGCGCCAGCGCTGTCGGCACGCATGTGCCGATGCGGGGCAGCGGCAAGCTGCCCACCACGCGTAAGCGGGGAGAGCGAGCATGAGTCATTTGTTTCTGCAAAACAAATTACGCCAGCGCGCCAGCGCTGTCGGCACGCATGTGCCGATGCGGGGCAGCGGCAAGCTGCCCACCACGCGCAAGCGGGGAGAACGCGCATGAGCAGTACCACGCCCAAGACCGCGCTCATCATGGCTGGTGGCACCGGCGGCCACATCTTCCCAGGCCTGGCCGTGGCCGAGGAGTTGCGCGCGCGCGGCTGGCGCGTGCACTGGCTGGGCGCGCCGGGCAGCATGGAGGCGCGCATTGTGCCCACCCAGGGTTTTGCGCTGGAAACCATTGATTTTTCCGGTGTGCGTGGCAAGGGCTTGGCCACTTTGGCCCTGTTGCCACTGCGCCTGCTGCGCGCCTTCTGGCAGGCCTGGCAGGTGGTGCGCCGCGTGCGGCCCGACGTGGTGGTGGGCTTGGGCGGCTACATCAGTTTTCCCGGCGGCATGATGGCCGTGCTGGCGGGCAAGCCTTTGGTATTGCACGAACAAAATTCCGTGGCCGGTATGGCCAACAAGGTGTTGGCCACTGTGGCCGACCGGGTGTTCACCGCGTTCCCGCAGGTGCTGAAAAAGGCCCAATGGGTGGGCAACCCGCTGCGCACCGCGTTCACGCGCCAGGGTGACCCGGCGGAGCGTTTTGCGGGTCGCACCGGGCCGCTGCGGCTGCTGGTGGTGGGCGGCAGCCTGGGGGCGCGTGCCCTCAACGAGATCGTGCCGCAGGCGCTGGCGTTGATTCCACAAGACCAGCGCCCGGTGGTGACGCACCAAAGCGGCGCGGCGCAGATCGAGCAGCTGCGCGCCAACTACGAAGCAGCCGGGGTGCAGGCCGAGCTGACGCCGTTCATCGACGACACGGCCAGCGCCTTTGCCCAGGCCGACATCATTGTTTGCCGTGCGGGCGCCAGCACGGTTACCGAAATTGCCGCCGTGGGCGCGGCCGCCGTGTTTGTGCCGTTTCCGGCAGCTGTGGATGACCACCAGACCACCAACGCCCAGTTCCTGGTGCAGGCCGGGGGCGGCTGGCTGGTGCAGCAGCGCGATCTCTCACCACAGATGTTGGCTCAAATGCTACAAAATACAGAGCGAACAGCGCTTGTGGATAAAGCGCTAAAGGCCAAAAACATGCAAAAAATCCATGCCACCCGCGAGGTGGTCACCGCGTGCGAGGAGTTGGCTGCATGAAACATGCCATTCACCACATCCACTTTGTCGGCGTAGGCGGCTCCGGCATGAGCGGCATCGCCGAGGTGCTGTTCAACCTGGGCTACCGCATTTCGGGTTCCGACTTGTCGGACAGCCCTACCTTGCGGCGTCTGCAGGCGCTGGGCATAGCCACGCACCTGGGCCATTCGGCGGCCCATATTGAGGGGGCCGATGCGGTGGTGACATCTACCGCCGTGAAGGCGGACAACCCCGAAGTGCTGGCTGCCCGCGAGAAGAAGATTCCCGTGGTGCCGCGCGCCCTCATGCTGGCCGAGCTCATGCGGCTCAAGCAGGGCATCGCCATTGCCGGCACGCACGGCAAAACCACCACCACCAGCCTGGTCACCAGCGTGCTGGCCGAGGCGGGGCTGGACCCGACCTTCGTGATCGGTGGGCGCCTGAACAGCGCCGGGGCCAATGCCAAGCTGGGCAGTGGCGACCACATCGTGGTCGAGGCCGACGAATCGGACGCCTCTTTCCTCAATCTGCTGCCGGTGATGGCGGTCGTCACCAACATCGACGCCGACCACATGGAGACCTATGGCCACGACTTTGGCCGTCTCAAGAAAGCATTTGTCGATTTTCTGCACCGCATGCCGTTCTACGGCACGGCCATTCTGTGCATCGACAACCCGGCCGTGCGCGAGATCGTGCCCGAGGTGTCGTGCCCTATCACCAGTTACGGTTTCTCTGAGGACGCGCAGGTGCGCGCCATCAACGTGCGCGCTGAGGGAGCGCAGATGCACTTCACGGTGCAGCGGCGCAACGGCGTCACGCTGCCGGACATGGACGTGGTGCTCAACCTGGCAGGCGAGCACAACGTGCTCAATGCCCTGTCGGCCATCGCCGTGGCGGTGGAGTTGAATATTCCAGACGCTGCCGTGCTGAGTGCGCTGGCACAGTTCAAGGGAGTGGGGCGGCGCTTCCAGAGTTATGGCGACCTGCCTGCCGCTGGCGGCGGCCAGTTCACGGTGGTTGACGACTACGGCCACCACCCCGTGGAAATGGCCGCCACACTGGCCGCCGCGCGCGGGGCCTTTGCCGGGCGCCGCCTGGTGCTGGCCTTCCAGCCGCACCGCTACACGCGCACGCGCGACTGCTTCGAGGACTTCGTCAAGGTCATCGGTGGCGCCGACGCTGTGCTGCTCACCGAGGTCTATGCCGCAGGCGAGGCGCCCGTGGTGGCGGCCGACGGGCGCTCTCTGGCACGTGCGCTGCGTGTCGCCGGGCGGGTGGAGCCGGTGTTTGTGGACGACATCGCGGCGCTGCCGCAGGCCATTGCCGACCTGGCGCAGGGGGGCGATGTGGTTCTGTGCATGGGTGCGGGAACCATCGGCGCCGTGCCCGCCAAAGTGGTTGAAATGCTACGAAAAAAAGAGCTGGAAGGGCACGGTGAACAAGCGCTATGAGCCAATTTGACTCCAACATAGACGTGCAGGGCCTGGGCAAGACGGCTGTGCTCATGGGTGGTTCGTCCGCCGAGCGCGAGGTCTCGCTCATGTCGGGTGCCGGGGTGCTGCAGGCATTGCGCGCGCGTGGTGTCGATGCCCACGCGTTTGATACCGCCCACACCGATCTGGGTGAGCTCAAGCGCGCTGGTTATGCACGCTGCTTCATCGCGCTGCATGGCCGCCATGGCGAAGATGGCACGGTGCAGGGTGCGCTGGAACTGCTGGGCATTCCTTACACCGGTCCGGGCGTCATGGCGTCCGCCATCGCCATGGACAAGACGATGACCAAGCGCATCTGGCGTGCCGAAGGCTTGCCTACCCCTGATTGGCGCCAGGTGGCCAGCAGCGCTGAAACTGAGGCCGCTCTGGCAGCGCTGGGTGCACCGATGATCGTCAAACCGGCGCGCGAGGGTTCCACCATTGGTTTGACCAAGGTCACCGACCCCGGCCAGTGCGCGCAGGCCTACGAACTGGCGGCACGTTACGACCCCGAGGTGTTGTGCGAGCAGTTCATTGAAGGGGACGAAACCACCTGTCCCATTCTGGGCGAGGGTGCCGGCGCCGTCGCATTGCCGGTGATCCGCATCGTCGCGCCCCAAGGCAACTACGACTACCAGAACAAATACTTCACCGACGACACCCAGTACCACTGCCCCAGTGGCCTGCCGCAGGCCGAGGACGAAGCCATCCAGCGCCTGGTGGTAGAGGCTTTTCGCACCCTGGGTTGCCGGGGCTGGGCACGGGCCGACATCATGGTGCGCGCCAGCGACCGCAAGCCTTTTCTGTTGGAGATCAACACCTCGCCGGGTATGACAGGCCATTCGCTGGTGCCCATGTCGGCCCGCGCGGCCGGTATCAGTTACGAAGACCTGTGTCTGCGCCTGCTGGCCAGCGCCACGCTGGACACGCCGGCCGGCGCCGTGGGAGGCATCGCCGGATGAATACCGCCATGCCAGCGCCACTGGACGTCAAGCTCATGAACCTGACCGCATCGGTCCTGTTCCTGGGCTGTGTCGTGCTGGTGCTGGCCGCCGGTGCCTGGTGGGTGCTGCGCCATCCGGCGCTCTCCATTGGCCGCATCGTGGTGCAAGGCGATCTTGTGCATAACAACGCTGTCACGCTGCGGGCCAATGTGGCCCCGCGCCTGGTCGGCAATTTTTTCACCCTCAACTTGCGCACCGCGCGCGAAGCCTTCGAGCAAGCTCCCTGGGTGCGCACCGCGCAGGTGCGCCGTGAGTTCCCAGGAACCATTGAGGTGGTGTTGGAAGAGCACCAGGCGGCTGCCCACTGGGGCCCCGAGTCGGGCACCACCATGGTGAACCGCCAGGGTGAGGTGTTCGACGCCAACGCTGACGAAGCCGAATACGAAGGGCTGCCCCGCCTGAGTGGTCCGAACGGCCAGTCGGGCCAGGTTATGTCCATGCAGAGGCAACTGCAGACAATTTTCGAGCCGCTGGGCATGGTGGTGCAGGCGCTGGACCTGAGCAGCCGGGGTGGCTGGCATCTGGAACTCGACAGCGGTGCCGCAGTGGAACTGGGTGGAGGGACGACCGAAGAGGTGTTGCAGCGCACGCAGCGCTTTGTGCGCACGCTGACGCAGGTGGCGCAGCACTACGGCCGGCGCGCGGACGCGCTGGAATCGGCCGACTTGCGGCACAGCGGCGGCTATGCGCTGCGCCTGCGCGGGGTGACGACGGTGACGGTGGGATCCAGTGCGCCAGTGCGCAAGTAGGCAGTACGGCAGAACAAGAGGCGAAAACGCATATGGCAAGAGAATACAAAGACGTGGTGGTGGGGCTGGACATCGGCACGGCCAAGATCATGGCGGTCGTGGCCGAGGTGCTGCCCGGAGGCGAGCTCAAGCTCGCCGGCCTGGGCGTGGCGCCGAGCAACGGCCTCAAGCGCGGCGTGGTGGTGAATATCGACGCCACGGTGCAAAGCATTCAGCAGGCTTTGAAGGAAGCCGAGCTGATGGCCGACTGCAAGATCCAGCGTGTCTACACCGGCATCACCGGCAGCCACATCCGCGGGCTCAACTCCAGCGGCATGGTGGCGGTGAAAGACAAGGAAGTGACCGCCGCCGATGTGGCGCGTGTGGTCGAGACAGCCAAGGCCATCAACATCAGCAGCGACCAGCGGCTGCTGCTGGTAGAGCCGCAGGAATTCGTGATCGACGGGCAGGACGTGAAAGAGCCCATCGGCATGAGCGGCATCCGGTTGGAGGCAAAAATCCATATCGTCACCGGTGCGCAAAGTGCGGCCGAGAACATCATCAAGTGCGTGCGCCGCTGTGGCCTGGAAGTGGAGCAACTGCTGCTCAACCCGCTGGCGTCGAGCCAGGCCGTGCTGACCGACGATGAGCGCGAGTTGGGTGTGGTGGTGGTCGATATTGGCGCGGGCACGACCGATGTCGCCATCTTTACCGGCGGCGCGATTCGCCACACCGCGGTGATTCCGATCGCTGGAGACCTCATCACCAGCGACATCGCCATGGCGCTGCGCACGCCCACCAAGGATGCCGAGGACATCAAGGTCGAAAGCGGCTACGCCAAGCAGTTGCTGGCCGACCCCGAGGCCCAGGTCGAAGTGCCCGGCCTGGGTGACCGGGGCCCGCGCATGATCAGCAAGCAGGCCCTGGCCGGGGTCATCGAGCCGCGCGTGGAAGAGATTTTCTCGCTGGTGCAACAGGTCATCCGCGACTCGGGCTATGAAGAGGTGCTGTCGTCGGGCATCGTGCTCACCGGTGGCAGCGTGGTCATGCCGGGCATGGTGGAGCTGGGCGAAGACATCTTCCTCAAGCCCGTGCGCCGGGGTGTGCCCAAGTATTCAAGCGCCCTGTCCGACATGGTTGCTCAGCCCCGTGCGGCCACCGTCATGGGGCTGCTGGAAGAGGCGCGCCTGGCGCGCATGCGCGGCTTCAAGGTGGCGCACAAGACGGGTTCGGTGCAGTCGGCGTTTGGCCGCTTCAAAGACTTCATCGTGGGGAATTTCTGACCATGGACCACTTCATCTGGCAAGTCTGGCCCCACCCACCGCCGCGCTTGCGCTGGTGCAGTACCGGGCCGCCCCGCGTGCACCGATGGCCATGCGCCATCCACCCTATTCATTCATCGCCATTCATTGCAAATCAGTCAATCCAAGGAGCTCCAACATGACCATCGAAATGATCGAAGTCGAAGAATTCAACCAGGGCACGCAAATCAAGGTGATTGGTGTGGGCGGCGGCGGAAGCAACGCCGTTGAGCACATGATCGCGCGCAGCGTGCAGGGCGTGGAGTTCGTGAGCGCCAACACCGATGCGCAGGCCCTGACCCGCAGCACGGCGCACCGCGTCATTCAGCTGGGCCAGAGCGGCCTGGGTGCTGGCAGCAAGCCCGAGAAGGCGCGTGAAGCCGCCGAGGCCGCTGTAGAGGACATTCGCGCCGCCATTCAGGGCTCGCACATGTTGTTCATCACCGCCGGTATGGGCGGCGGCACGGGCACGGGCGCCGCACCTGTCATTGCGCGCATCGCCAAGGAAATGGGTATTCTCACCGTGGGCGTGGTCACCAAGCCCTTCGAATGGGAAGGCGGCCGCCGCATGAAGAATGCCGATGACGGCCTGGCCGAGCTGGAAGCCAACGTCGATTCACTCATCGTCGTGCTGAACGAAAAACTCCTGGAAGTGTTGGGCGACGACATCACCCAGGACGAGGCCTTTGCCCACGCCAACGATGTGCTGAAGAACGCCGTGGGGGGTATCGCCGAAATCATCAACGAGTACGGTCAGGTGAACGTCGACTTTGAAGACGTACGCACCGTGATGGGCGAGCCCGGCAAGGCCATGATGGGCACGGCCACGGCCAGCGGCCCGGATCGCGCACGCATCGCCGCCGAGCAGGCCATTGCCTGCCCGCTGCTCGAAGGCATCGACCTGTCGGGCGCCAAGGGCGTGCTGGTGCTGGTTACGGCGAGCAAGGGCAGCCTCAAGCTGTCTGAGTCGCGCCAGGCCATGAACACCATCAATGCCTATGCATCGACCGACGCACATGTGATCTTCGGCGCCGCCTACGACGAAACCCTGGGCGAGGAGATCCGTGTGACTGTGGTGGCCACCGGTCTTTCGCGCCAGAATGCGCGCCGCCAGCCCATCTCGGTGGTGCAGGGCGGCCTGCGCACGGGAACGGACAACATGTCCTACCCGATGCCTGGCACGGGCATGCTGTCCGGCTCCGTGGGCGCTGCGCCGGGGGCTGTGGGTGGCCAGGCAGACTATGCCGTGCCCAGTGTCTGGCGTACCAACCGCACGCAGGCTGCAGCGCGGGTGGATGCCTTGTCCTCGGGCGGCATGGACGACCTGGAAATCCCTGCCTTCCTGCGCAAGCAGGCTGATTGAGGTGGGCGCTGCACGTTTGTGCCATCGCCGTGATAGAAAAACGCGATGGCGCAGTGCAGCAACAACGCGCAGTCCACACTAAAATCAACGGATGCTTGCGCAACGAACCCTCAAAACACTCACCCGTGCGGTGGGCGTCGGCCTGCACAGCGGCCAGCGGGTCGAGCTGACACTGCGCCCTGCGCAGCCTGACACCGGCATCGTGTTCCGTCGTGTCGATTTACCCGAGCCGGTGGACATTCCGGTATCCACCCAGGCCGTGACGGACACGCGCATGGCGTCCACCATTTCGTCGGGCAGCGCCTGCGTGCATACGGTCGAGCACCTCATGTCAGCGTGTGCCGGGCTGGGGGTGGACAACCTGTATGTAGACATCACCGCAGAGGAAGTGCCCATCCTGGACGGGTCTTCGGCTTCTTTTGTTTTCCTGCTGCAAAGTGCGGGTATCGTTCTGCAAAACGCCTCTAGGCGCTTCATTCGGGTCAAAGAGCCTATAGAAATTCGCCAGGGCGAGGGTGTGCACGCCAAGTGGGCGCGACTCGACCCCTACCACGGCTACAAGCTGCGGTTTGAAATTGACTTTGCCCATCCGGCCGTCGATTCCACGGGGCAATCCGTCGAATTTGACCTGGGCCAGGGCCAATACAGCCGCGACATTGCCCGCGCGCGCACCTTCGGCTTCACCAAGGACGTGGAAATGATGCGTGCCAACGGGCTGGCATTGGGTGGCGGCATGGACAACGCCATCGTCATGGACGACTACAAAGTGCTCAATGCCGACGGCCTGCGTTACGACGACGAGTTCGCCAAGCACAAGATATTGGATGCCATGGGCGACCTGTACCTGGTCGGCAAGCCGCTGCTGGCGGCTTACAGCGCCTTCCGCTCCGGCCATGCGCTCAACAACCTGCTGCTGCGCGAACTCGAAGCCCATCCCGAGGTCTGGGAAATCGTCACCTTCGAGAACGAACGCCTGGCCCCTGCCGGTTTTGCGCAGCCGGTGCGCGCTTGGTAGCGCCAAACCACAAGCCTCCCGCGTATGCTGCTGTTTCGCTGGATCGTCATGCTGTTGCTGCTCGTGGCGGCGCTGTGCTTTGCGTTTTATGCCGGTACCGGCCGGGCGCGGTACAAGCAGCTGGGTTTTGTTGTGCTCAAGTGGACCATGATTGCCGCAGGAGTTTTCTTTGCCGTGCTCATCCTGGAGCGCGGCTTCTGACGCTGTGAACTGTTTCTCGGCCTATACTCGCCCCTGCTCCGGGGTGTGCTGATGCGCTGAGATGCCGGGGGTCTGGAAACAGGCTCCCCGGCGAACCCGACGAACTTGATCCGGTTCATACCGGCGGAAGAAGAGCCGACCTCCTTGTCTGCGTGCATGTCCCATCGGGCGCGTACGCCGTCCACAGACGCCATCCGTGTCTATGGGAGCGCAGGTCCAGTCCGGAGCATCCATCCCCGGACCTTAGGAGACCTGCCATGAACGCCCCCGACCCCCTTGCCCGTGAATCCTTCGCCAGCTTGCTGGCACGCGCCCGCGACCCCTTTCCTGCATCGCGCAAGGCCTACATTGCAGGCGCCCTGCACCCCGACCTGCGTGTGCCGGTGCGCGATATTGCGCTCACCAATGGTGAGCAGGTCAGCGTGTACGACACCTCGGGCCCTTACACCGATCCGCAGGCGCAGATCGACGTGCGCAAGGGCCTCGCCAGTGTGCGTGGCCGCTGGATCGAGGCGCGTGGCGACACAGAGGGCTACCAGGGTCGCCCATCCGTGGCACTGGACGATGGCAGCAAAAGCGAAGACGCAGTGCGCCTGGCCACGCTGCGCGCAGAAGCTGCGGCATTGCAACGCCAGCCCCTGCGCGCCAAAAGGGGTGTCAACGTCACGCAGATGCACTATGCGCGGCGCGGCATCATCACGCCCGAGATGGAGTACGTCGCCCTCCGCGAAAACGGTAAACGCGAGTGGATGGCGCAATACCAGCAAGACTTAGCGCGCGAGCAGCGCCTGGCGGGCAACCCCATGGGCGCGATGATCCCGAAAATCATCACGCCCGAATTCGTGCGCGACGAAGTGGCGCGCGGCCGCGCCATCATTCCGGCCAACATCAACCACCCCGAAGTTGAGCCGATGGCCATTGGCCGCAACTTCCTGGTCAAAATCAACGCCAACATCGGCAACTCGGCCGTCACCTCCAGCATTGAAGAAGAAGTGGAGAAGCTCGTGTGGGCGATTCGCTGGGGCGCCGACAACGTGATGGATCTCTCGACCGGCAAGAACATCCACACCACGCGCGACTGGATCGTGCGCAACTCGCCCGTGCCCATCGGCACCGTGCCGATCTACCAAGCGCTCGAAAAGGTCGGCGGCATCGCCGAAGACCTGACCTGGGAAATCTTCCGCGACACCCTGATCGAGCAGGCCGAGCAGGGGGTGGACTACTTCACCATCCACGCTGGCGTGCGCCTGGCCTACATCCACCTCACGGCGCAGCGGCGCACGGGCATCGTCTCGCGCGGCGGCTCCATCATGGCCAAGTGGTGCATGGCGCACCACCGCGAGAGCTTCCTGTATGAGCATTTCGAGGACATCTGCGACATCATGAAGCAGTACGACGTGGCCTTCAGCCTGGGCGACGGTCTGCGGCCCGGCTGCGCGTCCGACGCCAACGACGAGGCCCAGTTCGCCGAGCTGCACACGCTGGGCGAGCTGACCCAGATCGCCTGGAAGCACGATGTGCAGACCATGATCGAAGGCCCCGGCCACGTGCCCATGCACATGATCCAGGCCAACATGACCGAGCAGCTCAAGACCTGCCACGAGGCGCCGTTCTACACCCTGGGCCCGCTGACCATCGACATCGCCCCCGGCTACGACCACATTGCCTCGGCCATCGGCGCGGCCATGATCGGCTGGATGGGCACGGCCATGCTGTGCTACGTGACGCCCAAGGAACACCTGGGCCTGCCCGACCGCGACGACGTCAAGCAGGGCATCATCGCCTACAAGATCGCGGCCCACGCCGCCGATGTGGCCAAGGGCCACCCGGGCGCGCGCTCACGCGACGATGCCCTGAGCCAGGCGCGCTTCGACTTTCGTTGGCAGGACCAGTTCAACCTGGGCCTGGACCCGGAGACGGCGCAGGAATACCACGACGAGACGCTGCCCAAGGACTCGGCCAAGGTGGCGCATTTCTGCTCGATGTGCGGCCCCAAATTTTGCTCGATGAAGATCACGCAGGAAGTGCGTGAATTCGCTGCGCAGAAAGGCGTTGCGGAGGGCGAGGCACTCACGCAGGGGATGGCGGCCAAGGCCGAAGAGTTCCAGAAAACTGGGGGACGCCTGTACGTCCCGCTGCACCCGGTGGCGTGACGCAGTCGCCACCCGCGGCGGTGGCTTGCCGATGTGCCGCTGTCGCAGGCGGTGAATACCCTGTGCGTGACCTGTTACAGCCTCGCTTATATTCATTACAAATGCAGCCCACAAGGCTGCGGGCGGGGCATGGCCACAAGGCGGGTGCCCGTGAATACCATTTTCTGGAAGGGGAGCCATGAACGCTCTGGGCCGTTTGTCGATCCGTGCACGTCTGTACTTCAGCACGATTTTTTCCCTGGTTCTGCTGGTTGTGCTCGGAGGCATGGGCTATGTGGCGCTGGACCGCACCCGCGACACCGTGCAGGATTTGTTCGCGCACCGCGTGCAGACGCTCACCGACATGTCCGACCTGCGCACCACCTTGGGTGATCTGCGTCGCATCGAAAAAGACATCATCATCAATTTCAACAACAGCGTTGAAGTGGCGTCGATGCGCGAGCGTTGGGCTGCCACGCTGACCTCGTTGCGCAAAAGCCTGGATGCCGTGCGGCAGGTGCAGGCGGCCGATGCGGAGTTTGTCGGTGTGATCGACAAGGTGCTGGACGAGGTCAAACAGTACGAGACAGGCATCAGCCCCATCTTCGAACAGATCGAAGGCGCCATGCTGGATGGAGCGGGTGGCGGGGCCTACGCCAACCGTTTGAAAAGCCACACGGAGAACGCCGACAAGCTGATGAGTGATTTGGCAGCCGGTGCACGCATCCGCATGGACGAGGCGCGGCAAGGGGTGGATACGCGCACGGCCTCCATGTCAGTGTTGATCGGTGTTGCCCTGCTGCTGGGGCTGGCGGTGCTCATCCCCATCACCTTCTTCAGTGTGCGTTCCATCACCCAGTCGCTCGAACTGGCGCGCAGGCTGGCCGAACGCATTGCCGGTGGCGATCTCTCGCGCGACGTACAGGTCCAGCAGCAAGACGAGGTGGGCCAGTTGGTCCTGGCCATGGGCCAGATGCAAGAGGCCTTGCGCGGGCTGGTGCGCCAGGTGCAGGATGCCGCAGGCAACATCTCCACCGCCAGCGGCGAAATTGCCAGCGGTAACCACGACCTGAGCCACCGCACCGAGCAGACGGCGGCCAACCTGGAAGAAACCTCGTCGTCCATGGAGCTATTGACCAGCACCGTGCAGCAAAGCGCTGAATCCTCGCGCCATGCCAATGATTTTGCCAATTCAGCGGCCGAAGTGGCAGGGCGGGGCGGCGCGGTTGTGGCCCAGGTAGTGAGCACCATGGAGCAAATCACCACCAGCTCGCGCAAGATCGCCGACATCACCGGTGTGATCGATGGCATCGCGTTCCAGACCAACATTCTGGCGCTCAATGCCGCTGTGGAGGCCGCCCGTGCGGGCGAGCAGGGCCGCGGCTTTGCCGTGGTGGCCAGCGAGGTGCGCAGCCTGGCGGGCCGCAGTGCCGAGGCCGCCAAGGAAATCAAGGCCTTGATCGGTGCCTCGGTCGAGCGCGTGGAAGACGGTGCGCGCCTGGTGGGTCAGGCTGGTGAGACCATGACCGAAATTGTGGGCAGTGTGCGCCGCGTTACGGACATCATCGGCGAAATCACTGCATCGACCGCCGAACAGCGCGACAACATTACCCAAATCAGCCAGGCGGTGCGCCAGCTGGACCAGATGACGCAGCAGAACGCGGCTCTGGTGGAGCAGTCCACCGCCGCTTCCGAGTCGCTGCGCGAGCAAGCGCGTGGGTTGACCAGCGCGGTCAGCCAGTTCAAGCTCAGCGAAGCTGGGCAGGAAGCCGGTGCGTCGGCCGCAGGCCCGCATTCTGCATCCGCCTGGCAGGCTGCGCCGATCACGCAGTCTGTCGGTGTGGGTGCCTCGTTGCGACTCAAATAGCCGTGTTTGCGCCGTTCAGGCGGTAACAGGCCCACTGCCCTGGCGCGGGGGCCTGCACGGGCCACTGCGCTGATGTGGGGCGCTGGCCTTGTTGCCCCTGCGCACCCAGCAACCATTGCACGCAGCGCGCCACACCGGCGTGGCTGATCCACAGGGTATCGCCGGGCTGTCGGCGTGCTTGTTGCAGTGCTGCGTGTACGCGATCCAGCATCTGTGCCAGGTTTTCACCCCCACCAGGTGGGTGGTCGACAAAACGGGCCGTCCAAGCGTCGATGTCGGCGCGTGCGATGGCATTCCAGGCCTGGCCCTCCCAGGAACCAAAATCCATTTCGACCAAACGGGCGTCTGGTGCAAACGCCATATCGGGCCGCAGCGCCTGCAGTTGGTGGGCCAGCAACGTACAGCGCTGCAGGGGCGAATGGCGTGCCTGTATGCCCATGGGCAGCATCTTGGCCAGGCGTTGGGCGCTGGCAGCGCTGGTGGCGGGGTCGACCGGGGTGTCCAGCCTGCCGTAGCAGGTGCCCGGAGTCAATAGTACGGGCGCGTGCCGAGCAATCCACAGCCGTTGGGGTTTCATGCGCCGAAGCCGCGCCCCAGTGCCAGGGCGGCACCCAGGTAAAAGCCGATTTCACTGACCTGCTGCGTTGCCCCCAGGCAATCGCCCGTAAAGCCCTGCAAGCGCCGTGCGAACCAGCGCGCCATCCCGCCTGCGGCCAGGGCACTGCAGGCCATGGATGCTATTAAAAATAGAGCTGACTGCGCTTTCCACGTAAGCGCTAGAGGCAAAAAACACCATAAAAATGCGATGCCGAGCGCAGACCCCGAAATCTGGTCCGCCAGCGGCTTGCTTTTGGAGCGGGCCGTATCGCCCACATGCTCCAGGCGGCGCACCAGCAGCAGCGGCCAAAAGCGCGACAGCACATGCCCACCCACCAGCGCTGCCAGGGCAGCTGCCAAACTGTGCGTGCCCAGCAAGGCCAGCAGGCTCAGTTTGGCCAGCAGTGCCAGGACCAGCGCCATGGCACCAAAGGCGCCAATGCGCGAGTCCTTCATGATGTCCAGCGCACGCTCGCGGTCCTGGCTGCCGCCCAGGCCATCGGCCACGTCGGCCAGGCCATCTTCATGAAAACCCCCTGTGACCAGCACTGTGGTGATGGTGCAGAACACTGCCGCGACCAGCGGGGCCATGGGGTTGGGCGCCAGCGCCATTTGCAACGCAGCAAAGACGCCCGTGGCCACTGCAGCCACCAGCCAGCCCACGCCCGGAAAATGCGCGCTGCTGGCACGCAGCATGGCCGGGCTGTAGCCCACCCACTGCGCCAGCCGCCCCGTGACGGGGATGCGCGTGAAGAACTGCACGGCCAGCAAATAGTGGCGCAGGGTTTGCATGAATACTATAAAAATAATAGCTAATAGCGCTTGTAGAATAAGGCTAAAATGCGTTTTGACTGCTATTTTTGTACCGCACTTCGGGATGTTTGCAGAAACAACCGGTAGGCTGGGTTCAGGGTTTCCTCGACGTACGGATAGCCCAGCGTGGCGAGGAAGGCGTCAAAGGCCGTAGCGTCGCCAGGCGGCACTTGCAGGCCCACCAAAATGCGGCCATAGTCGGCACCCTGGTTGCGGTAGTGGAACAGGCTGATGTTCCAGGTGGGCTCCATCAGGCTCAAAAATTTGAGCAATGCTCCGGGCCGCTCGGGGAAGACAAAGCGCAGCAGGCGCTCGTCGCGCGCCAGGGCCGAGTGCCCGCCGACCAAGTGGCGCAGGTGCTCTTTGGCCAGTTCGTCGTGCGTCAGGTCCAGCGCCTCGAAACCGTGGCGGCTGAAGTTGCGCGCCAGCTTCTCGGACTCGCCTTTGCCATGGGTGGTGAGGCCCACGAAAACATGGGCGCTTGCGGCGTCGCTGATGCGGTAATTGAACTCGGTCACGTTGCGCGGGCCGCCGGGCAAGTCGCCAATCACCTCGCAAAAACGCCGGAAGCTCCCGCGTTCCTCAGGAATGGTGACGGCCAGCAGCGCTTCGCGCTCTTCGCCCACCTCGGCCCGTTCGGCCACGAAGCGCAGGCGATCGAAGTTCATATTGGCGCCGCACAGGATGGCGGCGTAGGTCTCGCCCCGGGTCTTGTGCGTGGCAACGTACTGTTTGATGGCCGCCACAGCCAATGCGCCTGCGGGCTCGACGATGCTGCGGGTGTCCACGAACACATCCTTGATCGCCGCGCACACGGCATCGGTATCCACGGTGATGTAGCTATCGACCAGGCCGCTGGCGATGCGGAAGGTTTCCTCGCCCACCAGCTTGACGGCGGTGCCATCAGAGAACAGGCCCACATCGGCCAGCGTGACGCGCTCACCTGCCTGGATGGACTGGATCATGGCGTCTGAATCATTCATCTGCACGCCGATGACCTTGATCTCCGGGCGCACGGCCTTGATGTAATTGGCCACACCGGAAATCAGGCCGCCACCGCCAATGGCGACGAACACGGCATCCAGCCGGGTGCTGCCCAGTTTTTGCAGTTGGCGCAGGATTTCCATCGCGATGGTGCCCTGGCCAGCGATCACGTCGGGGTCGTCAAACGGGTGCACGAAGCTCAGCCCCTGCTCTTGCTGCAGACGCACGGCATGGCTATAGGCGTCGGAGTAGCTGTCGCCGTGCAGCACTACCTCGCCCCCCAGGGCGCGCACTGCGTCCACCTTGAGCGCTGGCGTGGTCGTGGGCATGACTACCACGGCGCGTGCGCCCAGCTTGCGTGCGCTCATGGCCACGCCCTGGGCATGGTTGCCGGCCGAGGCGCAGATCACGCCGCGCTGTAACTGCTCAGGCGTGAGGTGCGCCATCTTGTTGTAGGCGCCGCGCAGCTTGAAGCTGAACACGGGCTGCTGGTCCTCGCGCTTGAGCAGTACCTTATTGTGCAGGCGGCGGCTCAGGTTGTGGGCGGGTTCCAGGTCGGACTCGATGGCGACGTCGTAAACGCGCGCGGTCAAAATCTTTGTGAGGTAATCGGCAGGGGTGAGGTGCTGGGTCATGGGGTGCAAATGCTGCGCCGCCGCAGAAAGTGTGGCGGGTTCATATCATAGGGTGTGTGTTTTCGTGCGGGCAGCCGGGCACGTCAGGCAAAAAAAAGCCCCGGGCCGTAAGGCCTGGGGCGTAATCCACCGGGGGAGGTGGAGGAGACAATCGGTGCGTGGCGGAGCCTCTGAGGGGTTTGCCGCCAACCTGCCCATGTCAGCAGGAGGTTCGCTTGGGCTCAGTGTAGCGCAAGGTTTGTTGCGGCGCAGCACGGGTAGGTATTTGTACGTTACAGTCTGTCCGAAAAAAACCACGCACCTCAAGGAGAAAAAGCATGGAATGCACAGTGAGCTGGACAGGCGCTGCAGGAACGCGGTCCGGCATGGGGTTCATCGCCGAAACCGGTAGCGGCCATGTCCTGGCCATGGATGGAGCGCCTGACGCAGTCCATCCCGCCAACGGCGGTCAAAACCTGGCCCCGCGCCCCATGGAGGCGGTGCTGGCCGGCACGGGGGGCTGTACGGCCTATGACGTGGTGCTGATCCTCAAACGCGGACGGCACGATGTGCGTGGCTGTAGCGTCAAGCTCACTTCCGAGCGTGCAGAGACCGAGCCCAAGGTCTTTACCCGCATCCACATGCACTTCACCGTGACCGGCAAGGGGCTGACCCCAGTGGCCGTGGAGCGTGCCATCGCCATGAGCCACGAAAAATACTGTTCTGCCAGCATCATGCTGGGCAAGACCGCCGAGATCACCACGGGCTTTGAGGTGGTCGAGGCCTGAGCCTTCTCCTCCTCCGACTTCGTCAGGCATCGCAGGCGGTGCTGGGCCGGGCGTCAGAGGTGGTGGGCGGTCGTTGTCATGACCCGCGCCGCAGCGCGCATGAGCGCGCGCACCGGCCGGGGCAGTTCCATCGCGCCTGAGGCCCGCGCTTGCGCTGCGTGGCGCTCCTCGTCGGCCTTCATGCGGGCCACCACGGCCCGGGAGGGCCGGTCGTCGTCCGGCAGGCGCTGCAGATGGCTGCCCAGATGGGCGGACACCTGGTTCTCGGTTTCCACCACGAAACCCAGGCTGACGCGATCGCTCCAGCCTGCGGCTACCGTGCCGAGCGCAAAGGCGCCTGCGTACCACAGCGGGTTGAGCAGGCTCGGACGGGCGCCCAGGGCGTCGAGACGTGCGCGTGTCCAGGCCAGGTGGTCTGTTTCCTCGCGGGCAGCTTCCAGCAGGTGCTCCCGCAGAGGGCCGTCGCGTGTCATGGCGGCTTGTGCCGTGTAAAGGGCCTGTGCGCAGACCTCGCCCACATGGTTGACCCGCATCAAAGCGCCCGACAAGCGCCGATCCGCAGGCCGCAGCGCCACCTCTGTCTCCGCATCGGCCGGAGAAGCCTCGCTGGCGCACGGCTTGGCAAACAGGGTGCGCAAGGCCGTATCGGCTGCGCCCAGCCAAGGGTCTAGAGAGTTAAATTTTCGAACAAACAATCGCGCCACAGAATTTTCATTTCGTCACAAAATAGGCAGTGGTGCGGCCCAAGAGCCCACTATCGGATGAGCTTATTCTGCATCCATGCCCGGAGTGTTGCAGTACGACAACGATTTCCGCCTTTGAGGCCGGTTGTGGGTGAATTCCTTTGCGAAACAGGCCGACGTCTGGTGCAATAGCAACAACTTCCCCACCAGGAGGTTGGCCCGGGGAACCGGCGGGACTGTGCAGGTGCAACAACACCCAAGACCCCCCGTACCGGCGCCCTATGTTTAACCTTGGAGTAACTCGCAATGAAAAAATCCCTGATTGCCCTGGCCGTGCTGGCTGCTTCTGGCGTCGCCATGGCTCAATCTTCCGTGACAATGTATGGCGTGGCTGACGTGGGTCTGGTCAAGTCCAATGGTATTTCCGCTCAAATGACTAGCGCTGGCTTGATGAACAACGGTACCAGCCGTTTGGGCGTACGCGGCGTGGAAGACCTGGGTGGCGGTCTGAAGGCTTCGTTCAACTTCGAACAAGGCATTAACCAAGAAGACGGCGCTTTGGCCAATGGCGCTGCTGGCGCTTGGAGCCGTGCTACCTGGGTTGCACTGTCGGGTGGTTTCGGTCGCTTCCAAATGGGCCGTACGCTGAACCCCAGCTTCTTCGGCGTGGCTACCTGGGAACTGACTGGCACGGCCAACTACTCCGCTGCTGGTAACCAGTTCGGTTTCACGGGCCAAGGTCCTCGTACCAACAGCCTGTTCCAGTACAGCACCCCCAACATGGGCGGTTTCAGCTCCACCATCGGCTACATCATGAAGCCCGACAACGGTGGCAATGCCAAGTACGACCTGAACGTGATCTACGCAAACGGCCCTCTGGCTGCTGCTCTGTCGTACAACAAGACCAACACCATGAAGGGCAACATGGCTCTGGGTGCTTCGTATGACTTCGGCATGGCCAAGGTTGCTGGTTCGATCCAGAACAACGGTGGTCCTTCCAAGGGCTTCACCATCGGCGCAACTGTTCCAGTTGGCGCATTTGCTCTGACGCTGGACATCGCTCGTGAAAACGGCACCGGCATGAAGAACACCGACTTCGTCCTGGAAGGCAAGTACGCCATGTCCAAGCGCACCTTTGCTTACGCTGCCTACTACAAGGACGGCGACAACAATGGCGCGCTGCCTGGTGGCTACGCTACCGGCGCCAAGAACCACCTGGGTCTGGGCATTCGCCACAACTTCTAATGGTGTGCTGGCGTAAGCCAGCTTCCATTGGCAGATCAAACCGCCAACCTTCGGGTTGGCGGTTTTTTTTCGTGATTTTGCGAGGTGATCTCCGATAAGAATCAATACACATGTGCTGCCATGGCGTGTTTTTGTATACCAATCAAATGAGATCACTGCATAGTGCGCCACAGCAGCCCATCCAGGAAGTGATTCCATTTCTAAATCATCCGTGTCGTTGTTGCTTCGCCTTGCCGTGCTACAGCACTGTCTGCGGCTTCGCGCCTAGACACGAATGATTTGGAAACAGAATGAGTTGCGTGTTCGGTTTGCGCGATCAAGACCCTGTGCATCTACCCTGATTTAGGGATAACCCATGACCAGTTCAGTGTGGCTTCCGGCATAGTCCCCTCTTTTTGATCAAGAGGGTTGTATGAATCTCAAATTCAATCTGTTGTCGTTGGCGGTTGCTGCAGTTTTGGTGGCGGCACCTGCCGCACAAGCCAAGCCTTTCAAGTGGGCCAGTCAGGGTGAAATTTCTACCTGGGATATTCACTCGCAGAACAACGCGCTGCAAAACGGCCTGCATGCCAACGTGTATGAAAGCCTGGTGTACTACAACAGCAAGACCTTCGATGTAGAGCCTGTACTGGCAACTTCCTGGAAAGAGATCAGTTCCACGCAGATCCGCTTCAACCTGCGCCAGGGGGTGAAGTTCCATGACGGATCAGCTTTCACCGCCGATGACGCCGTGTACTCCATTCAGCGCGCCATGGCGAAGACGTCCAACTTCACGCCGTATGTGCAGGGGATCGACAAGGTGGTCAAGGTGGATGGGCAGACCATTGATGTGCTGCTCAAGTCGCCCAACCCCGTGCTGCTGCGCCAGATGACCGAGTTGCGCATGATGAGCAAGGCCTGGGCCGAGAAGAACAAATCGGTCGAACCTAAGGACATGAAGGCAGCCGACGAAAACTTTGCGCACCGCAATGCCATGGGTACAGGCCCCTACACATTGGAATCCTGGCAGCCGGACCAGCGCATGGTCTTCAAGCGCAACCCGAACTGGTGGGGCAAGATGGACGGCAATGTGACCGAAATCGTCTACACCCCCATCAAGTCGGCGGCCACGCGCGTTGCTGCTTTGCTGTCGGGTGAAGTGGACATGGTGCTCGACCCTACGCCCCAGGATTTGGGCCGTTTGCGTGCCAGCCCGGATTTGAAGGTGGTCGACGGTGTGGAGAACCGCACCATCTTCCTGGGCATGGACCAGTTCCGCGATGAATTGCCAGGCTCGAACATCAAAGGCAAGAATCCGCTGAAGGACGTGCGCGTACGCAAAGCCTTGTACCAGGCGATTGATGCCAACACCATTTCGCGCAACATCATGCGCGGCCTGGGCAAGCCCACGGGCGCGATTGTGGCGCCCCAGGTGGCGGGCTATACCGAAGCCGTGGGCAAGCGCTTCCCTTACGACGTGGAGGCCGCCAAGAAACTGCTGGCCGAAGCGGGGTATGCCGATGGCTTCGAGGTGGACTTTGCCTGCCCGAACAACCGCTACATCAACGACGAGGCCATCTGCCAGGCAGTCACCGCCATGTGGTCGCGTATTGGTGTGAAGGCCAAGCTGCGCACCCTGCCGGTGGCCACCTACTTCCCCATGATCCAGCGCTACGAAGCCAGCATCTACATGCTGGGTTGGGGTGTGCCGACTTTCGACTCGTTGTACAGCCTGCAATCGCTGGTGCGTACCGTGGGTCAGGGCGGCGACGGCAACTACAACGTGGGCCGTTACAGCAACCAGCGCATGGACTACCTGGTCGATCGCATCAAGGCCGAGACTGATGCGCCCGTGCGTGCCCGCATGCTGACCGAGGCGCTGCAATTGTCCAACGACACCGTTTCACACCTTCCGCTGCATGACCAGGTCATTCCCTGGGCCATGAAGAAGAACATCGAGCTGGTGCACCGCGCCGACAACCGCGTGGACATGCGGCTGGTGAAGGTGAACTAAGCCATGCAGGGTGTGCGCACAATTTTGCGCACACCCTGTGGCATGATGATTTTTATTACTCGTCACCGGCCGCCATAAGTGGTCAGGTGGCGCTGTCGAACACACACTCGATTCCTATAGATGCTTGCCTTCATACTGCGCCGCCTGATCCAGGCCGTGATCGTCATGGTTACCGTGGCATTTATCTCCTTCATGCTGTTCCAGTATGTGGGTGACCCTGTCGTATTTTTGCTGGGCCAGGATGCAACGCCGGATCAGATACGGGAGTTGCGCGCAGCCTTGGGGCTGGACAAGTCCTTTTTCGTGCAGTTCGGCCATTTTTTGGTCAACGCCGCACAGGGTGAATTTGGCCTGAGCCTGCGCCAGGGCGCAAAGGTGTCGCGGCTGATTGCCGAGCGCTTTCCGGCGACGCTGGAGCTATCTTTGGTGGCTGCCTTTCTGGCGCTGGCCATGGGTATTCCCATGGGGGTCTACGCCGCTCTCAAGCGCGGTAGTTTCACCAGCCAGGCATTGATGACCTTGTCGCTGCTGGGCGTGTCGCTACCGACGTTCGTGATCGGTATCCTGCTGATTCTGGTGTTTTCCGTCACGCTGGGCTGGTTTCCCAGCTTTGGTCGGGGCGAGGTCGTGCACATGGGCTGGTGGAGTTCGGGCCTGCTGACCGCCAAGGGCTGGCACCACATCACGCTGCCGGCGATCACGTTGGCGATTTTTCAGCTCACGCTCATCATGCGGCTGGTACGTGCTGAAATGCTGGAGGTGCTGCGCACCGACTACATCAAGTTCGCGCGGGCGCGCGGCCTGTCGGACCGCACCATCCACTTTGGCCATGCACTCAAGAATACCCTGGTGCCGGTGATGACCATCACCGGCCTGCAGCTCGGCGGGTTGATTGCTTTTGCCATCATTACCGAAACCGTTTTCCAGTGGCCGGGCATGGGGCTGTTGTTCATCCAGGCGGTAACCTTTGCCGATATTCCTGTGATGGCAGCCTATCTGTGCCTGATCGCCCTGATTTTTGTGGTCATCAATCTCGTGGTCGATCTACTTTATTTCGCTGTGGACCCACGCCTGCGCGTGGGCAAGGCGGGGGGGCACTGACATGCTGGGTCCGCGTTTGAAGGCTGGTGGGCGAGCCTTTGCCCATATCGCCCAATACCACCCCGAACTGACCGCCCTGCGCCGCGATCTGCACACCCACCCGGAACTGGGTTTCGAAGAGGTGTACACCGGCTCCCGGGTGAAAGAGGCACTCAAGGTTTGCGGCGTGGATGAAATCCATGACGGTATTGGCCGCACCGGCATCGTCGCCGTGGTACGTGGGCGCAGTACTGCCAGTGGCGCCATGGTGGGCCTGCGTGCCGACATGGACGCGCTACCCATGACCGAGCACAACGATTTTTCCTGGAAATCGTGCAAGCAAGGGTTGATGCATGGTTGCGGGCATGACGGCCATACCGCCATGCTGGTGGGCGCTGCGCGCTACCTGGCGGCGACCCGTGACTTCGATGGCACAGCGGTGCTGGTTTTCCAGCCGGGCGAAGAAGGCATGGCTGGTGCGCGCGTGATGATGGAAGACGGCCTGTTCGACCGCTTTCCCGTGCAGTCCATCTACGCCATGCACAACTGGCCCGCGATGAAACCGGGCACGGTGGGCCTGAGCGACGGCGCCATGATGGCGGCGGCCGACCGCATCACCATCCAGATCACAGGGCGGGGCGGACATGGCGCGCATCCCTATCAAACGGTGGATGTGGTGCTGGTGGCGGCGCACCTGATTACGGCGGTGCAGAGCATTGTGTCGCGCAATGTGCGCGCCATCGACAGTGCGGTCGTCAGCCTGTGCGCCGTGCAGGCGGGCGATCTGGGGGCCTTCAGCGTGCTGCCGGGTTCGGCCACGCTGGTGGGTACCGTGCGCACCTTCGACCACGAGGTGCAGGCCTTGGTCGAGCGCCGCCTGCACGAACTGTGCAGCGCGGTGGGGATGGCCTTTGGTGCCACGGTGGCGCTGGACTACCAGCGCATTTACCCTGCCACGATCAACACCGAAGCCGAGGCGCGTTTCGCGGGCGACGTGGCCGAAGCCCTGCTGGGCGCGGAGAACGTGGTGCGTGACCTGGAGCCCAGCATGGGCGCCGAAGACTTTTCGTTCATGCTGCAGACCAAGCCCGGTGCCTACTTGCGCATCGGCCAGGGTATGGGCGCGAGTGGCGCCGTATTGCACAACAGCCGCTATGACTTCAACGACGATATTCTGTCGCTGGGTGCTGCCCTGCACGCCAGCCTGATCGAGCGCGCCATGCCCTTGCCTGCGGCGCAATGATGGTGAATTTCCTTTTTTTTACCCAGGAGAACTACATGAAAAAGACGAGACAACTGGTTGCCACAGCCCTGTTCGCTGCCCTGTCGGCGGCCAGCTTGGTGGGCCACGCGCAAACCATCCGGATTGCCAATCAGGGCGATGCCCTCTCCATGGACCCGCACTCGCTCAATGAATCGCTGCAACTGAGCACGACGAGCAATGTCTATGAGCCGCTGGTCGGCCGCAACAAGGATCTGAGCCTGGCGCCAGCGCTTGCCACTGCCTGGAAGCAGACTTCGCCCACGGTGTGGCGCTTCGAATTGCGCAAGGGTGTGCAATTCCATGATGGCACGCCGTTCACTGCGGATGACGTGCTGTTCAGCTTTGCACGCACGCAGATGGAGGGCTCTGACATGAAGAGCTACACCAACGACTTCAAGGAAGTGCGCAAGATCAACGACCACACGGTCGAGATCGAAACCAAGACCCCGTTTCCCATTCTGCCCGACGTGATCTCGCAGGTATTCATGATGAGCAAGAAGTGGTGCGAGGCCAATAACGCCACCGGCCCGGTCGATCGCCGCAAGGGCATCGAAAACGCGGCGTCTTTCCGCGCCAATGGCACCGGTCCGTTCCGCCTGCGCGAACGCCAGCCCAACGTGCGCACCGTGTTCGTTCGCAATGGCGCTTATTGGGGCCCCATTGAGGGCAACGTGGCTGAAGTGGTCTTTACCCCCATCGGCAGCGCTCCCACGCGCGTGGCGGCCTTGCTGTCGGGCGAAATTGATGTCATGGAACCCATCCCGGTGCAGGACATTGAACGTGTCAACAACAACCCCGGCACGCGGGCCATCACCGGCCCCGAGCTGCGCACCATTTTCCTAGGCATGGACCAAAAGCGTGACGAGCTGCTGTACTCCAGCGTCAAGGGCAAGAACCCGTTCAAGGACAAGCGCGTGCGCCAGGCCTTCTACCAGGCCATCGACATCGAAGGTATCAAGAAGACGGTGATGCGCGGTGCTTCCAACCCGTCGGCGCTGATGGTGGGCCCAGGTATCAATGGCTTCCAGCCCGACGCCAAACGTCTGCCTTATGACGTGGAAGCCGCCAAAAAACTCATGGCCGAGGCGGGCTACCCCAATGGCTTTGAAGTGTCGATGAATTGCCCGAACGACCGCTACGTGAATGACGACCGCATTTGCCAGACTGTGGCCGCGAACCTGTCACGCATCAACGTCAAGATCAATCTGCAGGCCGAAACCAAGGGCACCTATTTCCCCAAGGTGCTGCGCCGCGACACCAGCTTTTACATGCTGGGCTGGACGCCGACGACCTACGACGCGCACAACGCCCTTAATGCGCTGATGGCCTGCGTGGATGACAAGGGTGCCGGGCAGTTCAACCTGGGCGCGTACTGCAACCCCAAGGTGGACGAGCTGACGAAGAAGATCCAGTCCGAGACCGATGTGACCAAGCGCAATGCCATGATCAAGGAAGCCTTTGATCTGCATTCGGCCGACATCGGCCACCTGCCGCTGCACCAGCAGGCGCTGGCCTGGGGTGTCAGCAAGAAAGTCAAGCTGGTGCAACTGGCCGACAATTTCATGCCCTTCAAGTGGATGAGCATCAGCAAGTAGTTCGCACGCGATCGTAGCGATTGACCCGCAGTTGCAACGCATGGTCGCCACAAGCGCTGTGCGTTGCCGTATGACTCCTGGTATTCACACAATGAAAACAACTCTTGCACGCTGGTTGGACAGCGATGTGGGCTACAGCTTCCGCACATCGCCCGTGGCCATGCTGGCTGCAGCGATCGCGCTGGTCTGCCTGTTCTGCTCGGTCTTTGCCGGCTGGGTGGCCCCACACAACCCCTTTGACCTGGCCACGTTGGAACTGAGCGATGCCCGGCTGCCGCCAGCCTGGAGTGCCGAGGGCACATCCAAGTACCTCCTGGGCACGGATGACCAGGGGCGCGACATTCTCTCGGCGCTGATCTACGGCGCACGCATCTCGCTGATCGTGGGCATCGCTTCGGTGGTTCTGTCTGTGGTGGTGGGTGTGGCGCTCGGGTTGCTGGCAGGGTTTCGCGGCGGCTGGATCGACGCCGTGCTCATGCGCTTGTGCGATGTGATGCTGTCCTTCCCCGCCATCCTGGTCGCCCTGCTGATTGCCGGTGTAGGCCGGGCGCTGTTCCCGCATGCGCACGAATCGCTGGCCTTTGGCGTGCTCATCCTGTCCATTTCGCTCACCGGTTGGGTGCAGTACGCACGCACCGTGCGCGGCTCCACGCTGGTGGAGCGCAACAAGGAATACGTGCAGGCCGCGCGTGTGACCGGGGTTTCATCCCTGCGCATCATGCGCAAGCATGTGCTGCCCAATGTGATGGGCCCGGTGATGGTGTTGGCCACCATCCAGGTCGCTACGGCCATCATCACCGAGGCCACGCTGTCCTTTCTGGGGGTGGGCGCGCCGCCCACATCGCCCTCGCTGGGCACGCTGATCCGCATTGGCAACGACTACCTGTTCTCGGGCGAGTGGTGGATCACCGTCTTCCCCAGCGCCATGCTGGTGCTGATTGCCCTGTCGGTGAACCTGCTGGGCGACTGGCTGCGCGATGCGCTCAACCCCCGGTTGCGCTGAAGAAATGGAGAACAACCCTCTGAGCGGCTTGCGCCGCATCCCCCTTCTCTCGGCTTCGCCGGGAAGGGGGACACCGCCAGCGCGGCGGGGCGGCCCTTGCGCGGCGGTCGCTGGCCTGGGTCATGCCTATTCAATTGACTGTGTGCAGCGCACAGAACTGTGAATCACTGATATGTCTCTCTTGGAAGTCAAAAACCTCGTGGTCGAGTTTCCGGGCCGTCGCGGTACCCTGCGTGCCCTGGACGATATTTCCTTCTCCATCGCACCCGGCGAAATCCTGGGCGTGGTGGGTGAGTCCGGCGCGGGCAAATCGCTCACGGGTGCGGCCATCATCGGCCTGCTCGAGCCTCCGGGCCGCGTGGCCTCGGGCCAGATTTTGCTGGAGGGCCAGCGCATCGATCATCTGGGGCATGAGGAGATGCGCCACATCCGGGGGCGGCAGATTGGCGCCATTTTTCAGGACCCGCTGACCTCGCTGAACCCGCTCTATACCGTGGGTCGCCAGCTGACCGAAACCATTCTGGCGCACCTGCCGGTCAGCCCGGCCGAGGCGCGCCAGCGGGCCATCCAGTTGCTGCAGGACACGGGTATTCCGGCCGCCGAGCAGCGGGTAGACCATTTTCCGCACCAGTTCTCGGGTGGCATGCGCCAGCGCGTGGTGATTGCCCTGGCGCTGGCGGCCGAGCCCAAGCTGATCGTGGCCGACGAGCCGACGACGGCGCTGGATGTCTCCATCCAGGCGCAGATCATTCAACTGCTCAAGAACATCTGCAAATCGCGGGGCGCCGCGGTGATGCTGATCACGCACGACATGGGCGTGATTGCCGAAACCTGCGACCGCGTGGCCGTGCTGTATGCCGGGCGCATCGCCGAGATCGGACCGGTGCATGACGTCATCAACCAGCCCTCGCACCCCTACACCAGCGGTCTCATGGCTTCCATTCCCGATATGGAGCAAGACCGCGAGCGCCTGAACCAGATCGACGGAGCCATGCCGCGCCTCAATGCCATTCCTGCCGGGTGCGCCTACCACCCGCGTTGCGCCAGCGCGTTTGACCGCTGCCTGCGTGAGCGCCCTGATCTGATGGAGGCCGGTAGTACCCGCTCGGCCTGCTGGCTGCATGCCCACGCACCGACCGAGGTGGCCGTATGAGCGCCGCAGCACCTGTGCGCGGCAAGGCCCTCGTGCAGGCGCACGATCTGGCCATGACCTTCGACGTATCGGCACCCTGGCTCAACCGCGTGATCGAGCGCAAGCCGCGCACGCTGCTGCACGCGGTCGATGGTGTGGACTTCGAGATCGAAAAAGGCAAAACCCTGGCCCTGGTGGGCGAGTCGGGCTGCGGCAAAAGCACGGTGGCGCGCCTGCTCGTGGGCTTGTACGAGCCCACGCGCGGCGGCCTCACTTTTGATGGCCAGGACGCGCATGCCGCCTTCAAGGGCGCCAATGCCAAGGCCATGCGCCGGCGCATCCAGATGATCTTCCAGGACCCGTACGCCAGCCTAAACCCGCGCTGGCTGGTGGAAGACATCGTGGGCGAGCCGCTCAAGGAGCATGGCCTGATCACCGACAAGGCCGAGCTGAAAGCACGCGTGGGCGAGTTGCTCCAGTCCGTGGGCCTGTCGCCGCTCGACATGGTGAAGTACCCACACCAGTTTTCGGGTGGGCAGCGCCAGCGCATTTCCATCGCGCGCGCCCTGGCCACCGAGCCCGAGTTTCTGGTGTGCGACGAGCCGACCAGCGCGCTCGACGTGTCGGTGCAGGCGCAGGTGCTCAACATCATGAAGGACCTGCAGCGCGAGCGACAGCTCACCTACCTGTTCATCAGCCACAACCTGGCCGTGGTGCGCCACGTGAGCGACCAGGTGGGCGTGATGTACCTGGGCCGCCTGGTGGAGCTGGCCGACAAGCACACCTTGTTCGACACCCCGCGCCACCCCTACACGCGCATGCTGCTCGACGCCATCCCCAAGATGCACGACACGGGCAAGGCGCGCACCCCTGTGCAGGGCGAGGTGCCCAATCCGCTCAGCCCGCCGCCGGGCTGCGCCTTCAACCCGCGCTGCCCCCATGCCAACGACCGCTGCCGCAGCGAACGCCCGCAGCTCTTGAACCTGGGCGGCATCCGCATTGCCTGCCATGCGGTGGAAGAAGGCAGGATTTGAATGAATGACTATGAAAAAAATAGCTGCTAGCGCTTACCAGTAAAGCGCTAGAGGTGTTTTTTTGTTGATTTTTACAACCCAGGAGACGGCCCATGACTGCATTCACCCTGACCAGCCCCGACATTGCCAGCGGAGGCACGGTACCGCAGCACTTTGAGTTTGATGGATTTGGTTGCTCGGGCCGCAACGAGTCGCCCGCCCTGCACTGGAGCGGCGCGCCCGAAGGCACCAAGAGCTTTGCGCTGACGGTGTATGACCCCGACGCGCCCAGCGGGTCGGGCTGGTGGCACTGGTTTGTGGTGGACCTTCCGGCGGACACGGTGGCGCTTGCGCCCAACGCCGGTGCCAAGGGCGGCGCCGGGCTGCCCGCAGGGGCGCGCCAGGTGCGCAACGACTACGGCGCCTTTGCCTGGGGCGGCATGTGCCCGCCCCCGGGCGACAAGCCCCACCGCTACGTCTTCACCGTGCATGCCCTGGGCGTGGACCGGCTGGAGATTCCCGACGATGCCTCGGCAGCGCTGGCCGGCTTCATGGTCAATGCCAACAGCCTGGGCAAGGCCACGTTCACATCGACCTACGGGCGTTGATGTCAAAAAAGTGAGCTGCTAGCGCTTGTTGAATAGATTTTTCAGAGTGTTTTTTCTCTGAAATCGTTATTCAATAAGCGTTGATAGCTCTATTTTTTGTAGCAAATCAAGTGTAGCGCTTGGCGCGCAGGTTGTCCTTCATCTGCTGCAGGATGGGCTGCAGCGGGCTGCCAATGCGCAGCGCCACGCAGGTCGCCAGCACGTCGATGATGAGCAGGTGTAGCAGGCGCGAGACCATGGGGCTGTAGCGGTCGTAGCCCTCGGGGTGGTCGGCGGCCAGGTGGATGGGGCAGGTGCTGGCCAGGGGCGAGCCGCTGGCCGTGATGGCTATTGTTGTGGCCCCGTTCTTGCGCGCAATGTCGGCAGCGTCCATCAGGTCGCGCGTGCGGCCCGAGTTGGAGATGATCACCAGGCAGTCGCCCGGCCCCAGCAGCGTGGCGCTCATCACCTGCATGTGGCCGTCGCTGGTGGCAATGGACGTGACCCCCAGGCGGAAGAATTTATGCTGCGCATCCTGCGCCACGATGCCCGAATTGCCCGCCCCATAGAACTCGATGCGCCGCCCCATCTTCCAGGTGGCGGTAATTGCGTCGGCGGCCCGTTCAATGGCCACCGTGCTGGCGGCATTGCGGTACTGCAGGAAGGCGGCTACGGCGTTGTCCACCACCTTCACCAGCACATCGCTGGTCTTGTCATCGGCGTCTACGCTGCGGTGGATGAAGGGCACGCCCTCGCTCACGCTGCCCGCGAGTTTGAGCTTGAAGTCGGCCAGACCGTCGTAGCCCATGCTGCGGCAAAAGCGCACCACCGTCGGTTTGCTCACATGGGCGCGCTCAGCCAGTTCGCGCACGGGCAGGCGGGCAAAGGCGCGCGCATCCTGCAGCACCAGGCGCCCCACGCGCTGCTCTGCCGGGGCGAGGGAGGGCAGGGAGGCCGTGATGCGATCGAGCATGGTGTGTGCGGCGGGGTTGGGTGCGGTGGGGCAGAATGTAACGCAGTTTCAGCCCCTGGCGGACGCATACACTCGGGGTTGGGCGCGCCGTCTGTGGGCCCGCCAGACTGACCCATGAGGATTTGCATGAACCAGCTCGACGCACTCAAACAGTTCACGACCGTGGTGGCCGATACCGGCGACTTCAAGCAGCTGGCCCAGTTCCAGCCCCAGGACGCCACCACCAACCCGTCCCTGATCCTCAAGGCGGTGCAAAAGCCAGAATACGCACCGCTGCTCAAGGATACTGTGGCCCGCTGGAAGGACCGCACGATGGATGAGGTGATTGACCGCCTGCTGGTGCGCTTTGGCTGCGAAATCCTGGCCACCATTCCGGGCCGCGTGTCCACCGAGGTGGATGCCCGCCTGAGCTTTGACACCAGCGCCACCATCACGCGGGCCGAGCGCATCATCGAGTTGTACCAGGCCGAAGGCATCCATATCGACCGCGTACTCATCAAGATCGCCGCCACCTGGGAGGGCATAGAGGCGGCGCGCAAGCTCGAGAGCAAAGGCATCCACACCAACCTCACATTGTTGTTCTCGTTTGCCCAGGCCGTGGCCTGCGGGCAGGCGCGGGTGCAGCTGATCTCGCCGTTTGTCGGGCGCATTTACGACTGGTACAAGAAACAGGCCGGTGCGCAGTGGGTGGAAGCCGACAGGGCCGGTGCCAACGATCCCGGCGTGCAGTCGGTGCACAAGATTTTCAACCACTACAAGCATTTCGGCATCGCCACCGAGGTGATGGGCGCGAGCTTTCGCAATGTGGGCCAGATCACCGCGCTGGCCGGGTGCGACCTGCTCACCATTGCCCCCGATCTGCTGGCGCAGCTGGCCGCCACCGAGGCGCCCCTGCAGCGTGCGCTGGACGCCCAGGCCGCGCGCACCATGGATTTGCCAGCCGTGCAATACGATGAAGCAGGCTTTCGGTACGCCCTCAACGAGGACGCCATGGCGACCGAGAAACTCGCGGAAGGCATCCGTGCCTTCGCGGCTGATGCGGTCAAGCTGGAGCATTTGATCCGGGCCGCCTGACGGCCTCCTCGTTACACTCCGAAACCGCCTTGGCAGTTCAGGGCGCAGGATTTGATTTCTATGCATTCAGTTGTTATTAGCGGCACAGGTCTTTACCAGCCCCCGTACACCATCAGCAATGCCGAACTGGTGGATGTTTTCAACCGCTACGTGGACGAGCAAAACACGCTCCATGCCGGCGAAATCGCTGCGGGGGCGCGCCCGGCCCTGCCGTATTCGAGCGTCGAGTTCATCGAAAAGGCCTCGGGCATCCAGCAGCGCTACGTGATCGAGAAAAGCGGTTTGATGGACCCGGCACGCATGTGCCCGCGTTTGTCTGAGCGCCCTGATGACCAGCTCTCGCTGATGGCCGAGATCGGCGTGGATGCCGCGCAAAAGGCGCTGGCGGCGGCGGGCCGTACGGGGGATCAGATCGATGCTGTGCTGTGCGCCGCATCCAACATGCAGCGCGCCTACCCGGCCATGGCTGTGGAGATCCAGCAGGCCCTGGGGGCTGGCGGCTATGGGTTCGACATGAACGTGGCCTGTTCTTCGGCCACCTTTGCCATCGAGCAGGCGGTCAATGCCGTGCGCACCGGCAGCGCGCGCTGCGTGCTGGTAGTGAGCCCTGAAATCACCTCGGGCCACCATGCCTGGCGCGACCGCGACTGCCATTTCATTTTTGGCGACGTCTGCACCGCCGTCATCGTCGAGCGGGCTGACGACGCCCCATCGGCTGACCAGTGGGAAGTGCTGGGCACGCGCCTTGTCACCCAGTTCTCCAACAATATCCGCAACAATTTCGGGTTTTTGAACCGCAGCGAAGACAGCGACCCCAACGCCCGCGACAAAACCTTCCGCCAGGAAGGCCGCAAGGTGTTCAAGGAAGTCGTACCCATGGCGGCGGCGCATATCGAGTCGCACCTGGCCGCACTGCAGCAATCGCCAGCGGCAGTGCGCCGCTTCTGGCTGCACCAGGCCAACCAGAGCATGAATGACCTGATCGTGCGCAAGATGCTGGGAACGCAGCCCGACGCCGATGTCGCGCCGCTGATCCTGGACGAGTTCGCCAACACCGCCTCAGCGGGTTCCATCATCGCCTTCCACCGCCACCGGGCCGACTTGGCTGCGGGCGACCTGGGGGTGATTTGCTCCTTTGGCGCCGGCTATTCGGTCGGCAGTGTGGTGGTGCGCAAGCGCTGATCGTTCTTTTGC
The DNA here is from genome assembly GCF_003096555.1 of Simplicispira sp. 125. Classification (NCBI taxonomy): domain Bacteria; kingdom Pseudomonadati; phylum Pseudomonadota; class Betaproteobacteria; order Burkholderiales; family Comamonadaceae; genus Simplicispira; species Simplicispira sp. 125. The sequence goes on from NZ_QEKM01000001.1 coordinate 3,759,632, forward strand.
CACCCTTGGGGCGCGTTGTAAAAGGATGTTGGGTCGCGCGATTGCGAAATCGGATGGCGCCGTCTGGGTTTAGACTTTGCACCCCATGAACCAGCCTATCCGTTGCGACGAATCCCCACAATGGCTTCGCCTGCGCGCCTTGTATGAAAACGAGGGCCGCATGCTGGACATGCGCCAGGCCTTTGCCGCGGATGCCCAGCGCTTTGCGCATTTCAGCCAGACGGCGCCCCATGTTTTTGCGGACTTGTCAAAAAACCTCTGGGATCGGCAGACCGAGTCTTTGCTGCTAGACATGGCCGCGCACTGTGGGCTGGAGGCGCGCCGCGATGCCATGCTGCGTGGCGATCCGATCAACAGCACGGAGCAGCGGGCGGTGCTGCACACTTTATTGCGCCGCCCCCGGGGGCTGGCCTTGCCGGGTGATCGGCCGGAAGTGGCAGGCGATCTGGTGCAGGTGCACGCCACGCTCGATGCCATGCTGGCCTATGCCGAGGCGGTGCGCGCCGACGAGGGCATCACCGATGTGGTGAATATCGGCATCGGCGGCTCGGATCTGGGCCCGCACATGGCGGTGCAGGCGCTGGAGGCTTATCGTGCGCAAGGCAAGCGCTTGCACTTTGTCTCCAACATCGATGGGCATGAACTGCATGCCGCGCTCCAGTCCTTGCAGCCCAGTCGCACGCTGTTCCTGGTAGCCTCCAAAACATTCACCACCGTGGAAACCATGACCAACGCCCGGTCGGCGCTGGCCTGGTTCCATGCGCAGGGCGGGCGCGATGTGGCGCGGCACTTTGCCGCACTCACTACCAATGTGGATGCCGCGCGCGAGCTGGGCATCACCACCACATTCGGGTTCTGGGATTGGGTGGGCGGGCGCTACTCGCTGTGGTCTGCCATCGGTTTACCTGTGGCGATTGCCGTGGGGGCCGAGGGTTTTCGCGAGCTGTTGGCAGGTGCACATGCCATGGACGAGCACTTTCGCACCGCGCCATTGGCCCGCAACCTGCCCGTGCGCCTGGGTTTGCTCGACGTCTGGTACCGCAACTTCCACGGCTTCGACAGCCGTTGCATCGCGCCCTACCATGCCTACTTGCGGCGGCTGCCCGCCTATCTGCAGCAACTGGAGATGGAAAGCAATGGCAAGCAGGTGGATCGGCAAGGGCGCCTGCTGCCCATGGCGACATCGCCCGTGCTCTGGGGCGAACCAGGCAGCAATGGCCAGCATGCGTTTTTCCAGATGCTGCACCAGGGCAGTGATGTCCTGCCGCTGGAGATTGTGGCCGTGCGCCGCTGCGCGCATTCATTGGCGGGGCACCACAGCATGCTGCTCGCCAATGCCCTGGCGCAGCCCCAAGCCTTGATGGAGGGGCGTGCCAGCGAGTGCGGGCATCGGCATTTTCCCGGCAACCGGCCCAGCAGTTTCTTGCTGCTGGAGGCGCTCACACCGGCATCGTTGGGCGCGTTGATCGCATTGCAGGAGCATCGTGTGTTCGTGAGCGGCAGTCTCTGGGGTATCAACAGTTTTGACCAGTGGGGCGTGGAGCTGGGCAAGGTGCTGGCCCGGGATCTGGAGCAGCGCCTGGCCACCGGGAATGTGGAAGGGCTGGATGCATCTACCGCGGGGTTGCTGCAGCGGCTGCGCGCTGAGTGAAGTTGGCCGCCCGGGTTCTCAAATTTGTTCGCGCAGGACTGTTTTGAGCACCTTCCCATAGTTGTTGCGGGGCAGGGCGCTCACCGTGATGTAGCGCTTGGGTCGCTTGAAGCGGGCCATCCGTTCCAGGCAGTGCTGATCGAGTTCGGCGTGCACCACTTTTGCCCCGTCCTGCGCCACGACGAAAGCCACCACAATTTCGCCCCACTCCGCGTCGGGGGCGCCCACCACAGCCACCTCGGCCACGCCGGGGGCGGTCAGCAGCACTTCCTCCACTTCGCGCGGATAGATGTTGGAGCCGCCACTGATGATCAGGTCCTTGCTGCGGTCCTTCAAGGTGAGGAAGCCGTCTTTGTCCAGGCTGCCCACATCGCCCGTCCATAGCCATCCGCCGCGCAAGGCAGCGGCCGTCGCTTCGGGGTTGCGCCAGTAGCCGGCCATCACACTGTCGCCCTGTACCAGGACTTCACCCACTTCGCCCACAGGCAGTGCCTCGCCCTGCGCGTTGGCTACCCGCACCCGGACAGGCGTCTGGGCCACGCCGACCGAGGCAATGCGCTCCTGATAGCGCGGGTGTCCTGTGTCGGCCAGCTGCGCGCGCGCAAGGGCCGTGGCCACCATGGGTGTTTCGCCCTGGCCATAGATCTGCACAAAGCGCGGCCCCATGACCTGCAGGGCACGCTCGATATCGGCCACATACATGGGTGCGCCGCCATACACAATGGTTTTGAAGGCGCGCGCGCAATTGACCACGGGGATACCGGCTTCTTCGGCATGGTCTACCAGGCGCTTGACAATGGTGGGTGCGGCGAAGGTGGACAGAGCCCCCATTTGCCAGCCCAGTGCAAACAGCTCCGCAGGGTCCACGCCGCCCGACGCGGGCACCACATGGCGCGCCCCGGCCATCAGGTGGGGAATGGCGTACAGCCCGGCGCCATGCGACATGGGCGCGGCATAGACGATGGTGTCCTGGGCGGCTACGGGGTCCACATCCACGAAATAGGTCAAACCCATGGTCATGAGGTTGCGGTGCGTCAGCATCACGCCCTTGGGGCGGCCTGTGGTGCCGCTGGTGTAGAACAGCCAGGCCACGTCGTCGGGTGCGCGTTCGGTGGTGGGCGCGGCTTCCAGGTCTTGCAGGGGCGCCAGCAGGGCGTTGGCCCTTTCGGACTCGATATCGATCTGTTGTTCCAATCCTGCGAGTACGCCAGGAGCGACATCACTGGTGGTGAATCCCCAGCGGGCCTGGGCGTCCTCGACGATCCATTCCACCTCTCGGGGGTGCAGTTTGGCGTTGACGGGCACCACCACCAGGCCGGCCCACCAGGCAGCGCACAGCACCTCCAGGTAGCGGGGATGGTTGCGCATGAAGAGCAGCACACGGTCCCCCGGCTGTAAACCGGCAGCGCGCAGATGCTGCGCCAGTGCGGCGCTGCGCGCTGCCCACGCGCCGTAGGTCGCCCATGGCGCGTTGCCAAGGAAGAGGGCGGGGCGGTCGGGTGACAGGCGGGCATGCCGCAGCAGCAGGTGGATAAGGTTCATGGGGCTTTCAGTGTTCGGCAAACGGCCTGTGCGTTTGCCATGTCCCCGACCATAAACAGCAACGCCGTTTCTGCCTATACCGTAGGAATACGGAGCAGGGGCATTTCAAGCCCGCCAAGAAACGCCTCTTACTGCTTGAACACGACGGCTTCGAGTTGCAGGCCCCGTATGCGGGTGGCCGCCGCACCGGCTTCCTTGGCGGAGGCGTAAGGGCCAACGCGCACCCGGATGCGCGGGCCTTTGGCGGTTTCCAGAAGCTGACGAAACGCCGGCAAGCCCTCGTTGAGCAGACGTGCCTGGGTTTTGCGGGCATTGGCTTCCTCGGCAAAAAGCCCTACGTTGATGTAGTAACCCGGCGTGCTGCCAACGACGGGAAAGGGCGCGCTGGCAGGTGTGGATGCCTGTGGCGCCACGGCGGCCGCAGGGTTGTTCTTGCGGGCGGGCGGGCGCTGCTTTGTGCTGCTAACTGCCCCCGATTTGGGCAGGAGTGGGGCTGCCGACGGGGAGGTGGCGGGAGTCGCAGGTGGTGGTTGGATAGCCTCAGCGGCGCTGGCGGGTGTAGGCGTGGGCGCCACGGCGACGGGAGCAGGAGCAGGAGCTTCGCTGCTGCTGGGTGCCGGGGGTGTGGGCTCCGGTGCATTGTTGTCGTCGGCCACCAGTGGGGCTGAAGCGGGCAAGGCCACCGGCGCTGCCTGCGAAGCGGGAGTCGTCACGACGAGCGGAGTCATCGCTTCGTTGGACGCCAATGTGTCTGGCGTGTCGCCCGGGGGCAAAACCCAGTAAGCGGCCAGGGCGGCGGCCAGTAACAACAGGTTGAGCGCAGCCAGGCCGGACAGGCGCTTGAAGCTCCCCGCCTGGCGTTCCAGCTGGGCACAGGCCTCGGGAATGGTGCGGGTGGCCGCCAGGGCGCGGGCAATGCGCTTGCGGATTTCGGTGTGCAGGATGGCGTCACCATAGAGGCCGGGCAGGACAAAAGCCAGCAGACCAAAGACCGCCATCAACCCCCAGTGCACGGCATCGGGCCATTGCAGCTGGGCGCGGCCCACGCCAAAGACCAGCAGGGCCAAGCCTTCGGCGGCCGCCACGTACATCAGGGCGGGGCCCCATAAGTGGCGCAGCGCCATCCAGCTCAAGGTACACAAGCTGGCGCCGGTATTCCAGCCAGGGTGCGTGCGGCCCAGGCGATCGAAATGGGCGAAACGGGGCAGATAGCGTTCCGTCCCGATCGGGCCGAGTGCCGCCCGGTACAAGGTCGTCATGGCGCTGTCGGCCGGTTCGGCGGACAGCCGCAAGGCGTCGGCAGGATCCTGGTGCGTGGGCATGGCCGATTCTGGCATGCAGCCGCGGGGCATGCCAGAGTGCGCGCCCACAAAAAAGCCCGCAGGGCTTGCGTCCTGCGGGCGGGGTGCTGCCGGGCGCAGCGTGATCAGCTGCGATTGCCGATGGCGATCTGGCCCGCGCGGGCGGCCGTCACGGCTTCGGCGCGCACCGTAGCGCGGTCCAGCGCCGAAGAGGCTGCCGGGGTGGCCACGGCGAAGTTCTTGAAGCTGGGCAAAGCCTTGACACCTTCGGCACGCACATCGGCGCTGCTGCGGGTGGACTGGAAGTTGGCTTCGAAATTGGTGCCGTACAGGTTGCCATTGAGTTCAACAGCTTGTGCGCCGATCGAGGCGAAAGCGGCTACGGCGGCGATAGAGAGAATGCGAGCGGTGTTCATGATGGTGTCCTTGGGAGAAACAGGTTTGGTTGTGAGTGCTCCTGCAAGGGCTTTGCAGGAGAGGGAATCAATCAGCTGCGGTTGCCGGTGGCGATCTGGCCAGCGCGGGCGGCGGTCACGGCTTCAGCGCGGATGGCGGCGCGGGTCACGGCCGATGGGGTATCGCCCTGGCGATCGGCCACTTCGAAGTTCTTGAACTGCGACACCGCCTGCACGGCCTCGGCCTGCACCGCAGAGCGGGCGCGGGTCGATTGGAAGCCGGCTTCGAACTGGGTGCCGTAGAGGTTATTCGCTTGGGCGCCGAACGAGGCAAAAGCAGTAACAGCGGCGATGGAGAGGATGCGGGATGCGGTCATGGTGAAGTCCTTGGGTCAAAGTTATTTCAGGGAGCCGGGTCCGCAACCTTGAGGCGGTGCTGATCCGGGTCGGTGAGGGGCTCTGGTGGGCTGCGTCTCATCGATGGGTGAACTTTAATCCCATCTAGGCCAAAGAAAAACTATCAAGTCACAAACTAACTGTTCCAGTATTCGACACAATCAAAATCTTGAAATCGAGGGGCGCGTGGCAGCTGGCATCCTGGTATCGGTACAAGGCGTTTGGAGGGCAAGGGCATTGCGTTCGCCCTACCATGGCAGGCCCAAAACCATTGCCGTGGGCTGCCATGACCAAGACCTTGAAGATTGACTTTGTGTCCGATGTATCGTGCCCCTGGTGCGTCATTGGCCTGCGGGCCTTGCAGCAGGCGGCAGATCGGCTGAAGGACGAAGTAACGCTGGACCTGCATTTCCAGCCGTTTGAACTCAACCCGCAGATGGGGCCGCAAGGGCAGGACATTGGCGAGCATCTGCAGGAAAAATACGGCGCCTCGGCCGAGCAGCGAGAAGCTACCCGCGCGGCCATTGCTGCGCGCGGCGCGGAACTGGGTTTTACCTTTACCCCCGGCGCCCGTGGCCGCATCTACAACACCTTTGATGCACACCGCCTGCTGCACTGGGCAGAGCTGCAGGGGTGTCAGCTTGCGCTCAAGCAGGCCTTGTTCAAGGCCTATTTCACCGATGGGCAAGACCCGAGCAACCACGACCTGCTGGTGCGTGTTGCGGGTGGGGTGGGACTGAACGAGGACGAAGCGCGCTCACTGCTGGCGTCCGGCCGCTTTTCTGATGAAGTCCGTGAGCGGGAGCAGTTCTATCAGCAGCAAGGCATTCACTCGGTGCCCGCCATCGTCATCAACGACCGCCACCTCCTTCAGGGTGGCCAGCCGGTCGAAGTGTTCGAGCAGGCGCTGCGGCAGATTGTTGCGGCAGAATGACGGATTGCTATTTAAAACATAGCTTCTAACGCTTTATATGTAAGCGTTATAGCCATTTTTACTATTATTTCAGCGGGATGGCCAAGGCCCGGTCCACCGGCACCGCCGTCACGCTGTTCTGGGGCGAGCCGTCGATGAGCTTTTCCGAATACGTCAGATAGACCAGCACATTGCGTGCCGGATCCACCATGCGCACGATGCGCAGGCGCTTGAACAGGATGGACATGCGTTCGCTGAACACTTCTTCCTGCTTTTTGAGTGGCCCCGGAAAACTGAGCGGGCCCACCTGACGGCAGGCAATGGAGGCTTCAGCGCGGTCTTCGGCCAGGCCCAGCGTGCCTTTGATGCCGCCGATGCGTGCCCGCGAGACATAGCAGGTCACGCCCTGTACGCCGGGGTCGTCATAGGCTTCCACGATGATGTCGTGGTCGCGGCCGAGCCACTGGAAGGCGGTGTCCACCGTGCCGATTTTCTCGCCGGACGAAGCCAGCGCGGCGACGCTGCAGCAGGCCATGGCAAGCCCCAGCCAAAGGTGCCGTGCAGGGCGGCGAATGGAAGGGCGAAAGCGTGAGAGGGATGTTTTCATGGGCGTGTGGCGGCGTTGCAGGGATGGAGGAGGGGTCTCTGGTGCGGTGCCCTCATTGTCTCAGTCCATGCGCTGCATGGTGTGGGTTTCTCCCATGAGAAAAGCCTGGTTGCGCTGGGTGGCCTCGCGCAAATAGTCCCACAGTGCGCGCACGCGGGCCAGTTCGCGCCGCTCGCTGGGCGCTGCGATCCAGAAGGTGCGAATGATGTCGATGTCTGCCGGCAGAACGGGCACCAGGTCGGGGCATTGTGCGGCCAGAAAGCATGGCAGCACCGCCAGGCCCTGGCCTTCGCGCACGGCGTTGTATTGGGCCACGATGCTGGTGCTGCGCAGCGGGGTGTGGGCGTGCGGTGCGATGGTTTCGAGGTAGCGCAACTCGGGGCTGAACGAGAGTTCGTCGACATAGCCAAACAGGCGATGCTCGGCCAGATCGGCGACGCAATGGATGCCTGGATGACGGGCCAGGTAGCGCCTGCAGGCGTAAAGCTGCAGCCGATACTGCGACAGTTTGCTGGTGACCTGGGTGCTGCTGCGCGGGCGCTCGATGTTGATGGCCAGATCGGCCTCGCGCTGCGACAGGTTGATGAACCGGGGCACCACCAGCAACTCGACCGTGATGGCGGGGTGGCGGTCACAAAAATGGCTCAGATGGGGCGCCAGAAAAAAACTGCCAAAACCTTCCGTCGCACCCAGGCGCACATGGCCTGTCAGCATCTGGCTGTCGTCGCCGATGTCTTCGTCCAGCAGGGCGACCGTGCTCTCGATGCGTTCCACATGTTCCAGCAGCCGATGGCCGGCAGCGGTCATGACGTGCCCGGCCGGAGTGCGCTCGAACAGTTGGGTGCCCAGTTCTTTTTCCAGGCGGTGCAGGCGGCGCGTCACGGTGGAGTGGTCTACGTCCAGGCGCCGCGCGGCTTCCTGGGCCGATTGGGCGCGCACCACCGCCAGAAAGAGACGCAGGTTGTCCCAGTTGATGCCCGCTTGTGTCATGGATGGAGTCCGGTCATGGGGTCGCTGTGGTGGTGCAAATTTGCATTCTATGAATTCATAAGTGCTATATCCGAATGCATAAACACAATGATAGAGTGAATCCGTAGTCCACAGACTGCAGGTTCAGGCCGTACAAAACAAGGAGACAAATATGCAGACATTCATCAGAAATTCGGTTGCGGTGGGGGTGTTGGCCCTTTGCGCCGGTGCACAGGCGCAAATCTCGGATGGCGTGGTCAAGATTGGTGTTTTGACCGACATGGCCGGACCTTATTCGGGCATGGGCGGTGCAGGCTCGGTAGTGGCAGCGCGCATGGCGGTCGAGGACTGCCTCAAGGCTGAATGCAAGGACATGAAGATCGAGGTGGTGAGTGCCGACCACCAGAACAAGGCCGACATCGCCGCTACCCGGGCGCGCGAGTGGATGGACCGCGACAAGGTCGATGCCCTGGCCGACCTGACCAATTCGGCAGGCGCCCTGGCAATTCAGAAGCTGATCAAGGAAAAAGGCGGCATTGCGCTCTACAGCGGCCCCGCCACCACGCGGCTGACCAATGAGGATTGCGCAACCAACGGTTTCCACTGGATGTTTGATACCTATTCGTCGGCTTCGGGTGCGGCAGCGGCGCTCACGCAGGCGGGCTTCAAATCGTGGTACTTCCTCACCGTCGACTACGCTTTTGGCCACTCGCTGGAAAAAGACGCCTCGGACGTGGTCAAGGCCCAGGGCGGTACGGTATTGGGCAGCGTGCGCCATCCGCTTAATGCGAGCGATTTTTCGTCCTTCATGCTGCAGGCGCAAAACTCCAAGGCCCAGGTCATTGGCCTGGCCAACGGCGCGCAGGACACGGTCAATGCCATCAAGGCGGCACGGGAGTTTGGCGTGGACGGCAAGGACCAGCGGGTTGCTGCGCTGCTGATGTTCCTGACGGACGTGCACTCTCTGGGTCTGAACCAGGCGCAGGGCCTGCTGTTCTCCGAGGGCTTTTACTGGGATATGGACGACAAAACCCGCGCCTTCGCCGCACGCTTTGAAAAACTGCACAAAGGCTATAAACCCACCATGGTGCAGGCGGGCGTGTATTCGAGCGTGCTGCATTACCTGAAGTCGGTGGCGGCGGCCAAGACCGATGACTGGAAGGCCGTGGCGCAGAAGATGCGCGACTTGCCGATCCAGGACCCCATCATGCGCAACGCCAGTATTCGCCCTGATGGCCGCGTGGTGCATGACATGTACCTCTTCCAGGTGAAGAAGCCTTCCGAGTCCAAGGGCGCGTGGGACTACTACAACACGGTCAGCACCGTGCCTGCGCAAATCGCTTTTAAACCCCTGGCCGATTCGACCTGCCCGCTGGTCAAGAAGTAAGGCCCGGCCTTCCCCTGGCGCCGTGTTGGTGGTGCCACCACGACTCCCTGGCGTGCGGCATGCGTGCGCAAGGGTGGCGCCTCCCTGCCTGTTTTTCACGATAGATTGCCATGAACACCCCTGCCTCCACCCCCGCCACCATCCACCACTTCATCGGCGGCAAAGCCTACCCGTCGAAAAGCACTGAGTGGCGTAATGTCACCAACCCGGCTACCCAAGAAGTGGTGGCGCGCGTGCCCTTTGCCACACCTGAAGAGGTCAACCTGGCCGTAGCCAGTGCCCGCGAGGCGTTCCAGACCTGGCGTTCCACGTCGCTGGGCGCGCGCATGCGCATCATGCTCAAGCTGCAGCACCTGGTGCGCGAGCACTTGCCCGAGCTGGCGCAGCTCATCACCCTGGAGCATGGCAAGACCTTGCCCGACGCCGAGGGCGAGGTGGCACGCGGCCTGGAAGTGATTGAGCACGCCTGCTCCATCACCACCTTGCAACTGGGCGAGATCGCAGAAAACGCCGCTACGGGTGTGGATGTGTACAACCTGCTCCAGCCGATTGGCGTGGGCGCTGGCATCACGGCGTTCAACTTTCCGGTCATGCTGCCGTGCTTCATGTTCCCGATGGCCATTGCCTGCGGCAATACTTTTGTGCTCAAACCGTCCGAGCAAGACCCCAGCTCGACCATGCGCCTGGTGGAGCTGGCGCACGAAGCGGGCATTCCGCCCGGCGTGCTCAACGTGGTGCATGGCGGCGCGCAGGTGGCGGACATGATTTGCGACCATCCGGACATTGCCGCGCTGTCGTTCATCGGTTCGACCCATGTCGGCCAGCACATCTACCGCCGCGCTTCAGATGCCGGCAAGCGTGTGCAGTCGATGATGGGCGCGAAAAACCACTGCGTCGTCATGCCGGACGCGCACAAGGAGCAGGCCATCAACAACCTGCTGGGTTCGGCCTTTGGCGCTGCCGGCCAGCGTTGCATGGCCAATTCGGTGGCCGTGCTGGTGGGCGCTGCGCGCGATTGGTTGCCCGAGGTGACCGAGCGCGCCGGAGCGCTCAAGGTCGGCCCGGGAAGCGACCGCCAGGCGGATCTGGGGCCGCTGGTCAACCCCCATGCGCGCCAGCGCGTGCTGCGTTTGATTGACTCGGGCGTGGAGCAGGGTGCGCGCCTGCTGCTCGATGGCCGCCAGTGCACGGTGCCAGGCTATGAGAGCGGCAACTTCGTGGGACCGACGATTTTTTCCGACGTCAAAGTCGAAATGGACATTTACCAGCAGGAGATTTTTGGTCCGGTGCTGAATGTGGTGTGCGTCGAGACGCTGGAAGAGGCCATTGCCCTGATCAATGCCAACCCGAACGGCAATGGCACCTCCATCTTTACTTCCAGTGGCTGGGCGGCGCGCAAGTACCAGCACGACATCAACGTCGGCCAGGTCGGCATCAACGTGCCGATCCCGGTGCCGGTGGCCTATTTCAGCTTCACCGGGTCGCGTGCTTCCAAAATGGGCGATTTGGGCCCCAACGGCAAGCAGGCCGTGCAGTTCTGGACACAGACCAAGACGGTGACGGCGCGCTGGTTTGAGGATGGCAGCGCTTCCGAGGGGCTGAATACCACTATTTCGATGAAATAAATTTCAAGCAAAATAGGGCTGTAGCGCTTATGGAGCAAGCGCTGTAAGCTATACTAATCATAGCAATTAACTAAATAAAAAGGCCCCGGCGCATCGAGCGGCGGGGCCTTTTTGCGTGGTGCAGGGCTCTTTTTACGTACCGTAGGGCGCTCAGGCCTCGGCGCAGCGCTGGGCCAGATGGGCCAGCGCTTCTTCCACCTGGTCGACCAGCACCAGGCACAGGTCTCCGGGCTGCAGGCGCGCGAGGGCGGTGTCGATGGCGATGAACTCGCCGCGGATCTCCTCCACGTGGCTGGTGCGGGCGGCCCCGGCCAGGCCCTGTCGCAGCAGGGCCATGACTTCGCCGTCGGCCCGGCCGCGCTGGGCGGCGTCCTGGTACAGGATCACATCGTCAAACGCCGCGCCCAGAATGACCGTTTGCTCGCGGATATCCTCGTCGCGCCGGTCGCCCGCACCGCTGATGACCACGCTGCGCCGCTGGGCGGGCAGGGCGTTGACGGCGGCCACCAGGGCGCGCATGGCGTCGGGGTTGTGGCCATAGTCGGCAATCACCGTGGCGCCGCGGTAGTCCATGATGTTGAAGCGGCCAGGCGCGTTGTCGCTGTCGTTGACAAAACCCGAGAGGCCGCGGCGAATGGTCTGCCAGGGCAGCCCGACGCCCCAGGCGGCTGCGACGGAGGCCATGACGTTCTCGACCTGGAAGCCAATCTTGCCGTTGCGCGTGATGGGAACGTCGCGCAGGTGGATGATCTCGCGCCACGAGCCCTCAGAAGCGACGATGGAGTCGCCATCGACATACACCGTGCGGTGGCCCTGGGCGCGGTGCGTGGCCATCACGGGGTGGTGGCGGTCGCTGGCGAAAAAGATGGTCTTGCCGGGGCACGCACTCACCATGGCCGCCACGATGGGGTCGGTGGCATTGAGCACCGCGTAGCCCGCCGGGTCGACGTTCTGCACGATCACGCGCTTGAGCACCGCCAGGTCTTCCACTGTGGTGATGTAGTTCAGCCCCAGGTGGTCGCCGGCGCCGATGTTGGTCACCACGGCCACCTGGCAGCGGTCAAAACCCAGCCCCTCGCGCAGGATGCCGCCGCGGGCCGTCTCGAACACGGCGGCGTCCACGTCGGGGTGCAGCAGCACGTTGCGAGCGCTCTTGGGGCCCGAGCAGTCGCCGCTGTCGATCTGGCGGCCGTTCACATAGACGCCGTCGGTATTGGTCATGCCCACGCGCAGGCCCTGGGCTGCGAACAGGTGGGCAATCAGGCGGGCGGTTGTGGTTTTGCCGTTGGTGCCGGTGACGGCCACTACGGAAATACGCCCGTCCTGGCCAGGGGCATAAAGGCGGTCCACGATGGCCTGGCCAATGGCGCGGGGCTTGCCATAGGACGGTGCAAGGTGCATGCGCAGTCCGGGCGCGGCGTTCACTTCGACAAAACCGCCGCCCTGCTCTTCGAGCGGGCGCAGCACGGTCTCGGCCACCATGTCCACGCCGCAGATGTGCAGGCCCACCATCTGGGCCGCAGCCACGGCGCGCGCGGCCACCTCGGGGTGTACGTCGTCGGTCACGTCGGTGGCGGTGCCACCGGTGGACAGGTTGGCGTTGTTGCGCAGCACTACGCGCTGGCCTTTTTCGGGCACGGAATCGGGCGTCAGGCCTTGCTGCGTGAGGCGGGCCAGCGCAATGTCGTCGAGCCGGATCTTGGTGAGCGAGGTGGCATGGCCCTCGCCGCGGCGCGGGTCCTGGTTGACGATGTCTACCAGCTCGTGCACGGTGCGCTCGCCGTCGCCCAGCACCTGCGGTGGCTCGCGGCGCGCGGCTGCGACCAGTTGGTCGCCCACCACCAGCAGGCGGTAGTCCTGGCCGGGCAGGAAGCGTTCGACCATGACCGTGCCATATTCCACGGCGTTGCGATAAGCCTCTTCCAGCTGTGCGAAGTCGGAAATATTGACCGTGACGCCCTTGCCCTGGTTGCCGTCCTGGGGTTTGACCACCACGGGCAAGCCCACTTTCTGGGCCACGGCCCAGGCCTCGTCGACCGATTCCACCGGCTGGCCCAATGGCACGGGCACGCCAGCGGCGTGCAGCAGGCGTTTGGTGAGGTCTTTGTCCTGGCCAATCGATTCGGCTACAGCGCTGGTCGAGTCGATCTCGGCGGCCTGGATGCGGCGCTGCCGGGAGCCCCAGCCAAATTGCACCAGGCTGCCCTGGGTCAGGCGCCGGTACGGAATGCCGCGCGCCACCGCTGCCTCGACGATGGCTCCGGTGCTGGGGCCCAGGCGCTCGTCTTCGTCCAGCTCGCGCAAATGGGCAATGGCCGCTTCGGCGTCGAAATGGCCATGGTTCAGGGCGGCTTCAATCAGCTGCTGCGCGTCGGCAAAGGCCTGGCGGCCCACGCATTCTTCGCTGTATTCCACCACCACCTGGTAGACGCCAGGATCGACGGTGGCCGTGGTCCGGGCAAAGGTGACGGGGCAGCCCGCCTGCGCCTGCAGAGCCAGCGCTGCGGTCTGCAACACATGGGCCAGGGACAGGTCGGTGTCGCCCCCTTCGGGGTGCAGTGCACCGATGGCCGGGAAGAGTGCACGCAGGCGGGTTTCAAAGCCTTCGATCTGCGCCATGGCGCGTTCGGATTCGGCACAGGTAACCACGGCCTCGATGGCCAGGTTGCGGCTCCAGAGGTTGGGGCCGCGCAGGGCCCTGATGCGGGTGACATCCATGGGGTTGTTCTTTCAGAAATCTGCCGGAGGAAAGGGCCGGGGCGGTGTTCAGGTGCGGAGGATTTCCTGGGCGTTCAGCTCAGGCTCGAAGGTCTTGATGCCCGCGCCGATCAGGTCGGGGGCAATGTCCAGCGCCCAGGCTGTGGCTACGGCGGCCAACAGGGCGTCGGTATCGGGCACCACCGCATTGCGGCCAAAGGTCAGATCGCCCAGGGCGCCCAGCACGTGTTCTGCATTGCCCGTGGCGAGCACCACGCGGCCGTTCTTGAGCACCACGGCGCGGCCGTTGTTCTCGGCGCGGTGCTGCGCAACGGTGGCAAGGTCGGGATCCTGGGCGTACAACACCACGCTACCGTCGCACAGGGGTGCCAGTTCGGCCACTTGGGCAATGGCGGCATGCAGCACAGCCGCGCCGCCTGCGAGCACCACATCGACCTGGGTGCGCAGCACCCGGGTCATCTGCTCTTGCGCGTGCACGTCGAACTCGGCCAGCGCTTCCATGCCGTCCATGTCGGTCACCACGCCCACTTGGCAACGGTCGTAGGCCAGGCCGTCACGCAAGATGGTGCGGGCATCGTTTTCGATCACCACGGCCTGCACGGTCTTGTTCATCAGCAGGCGGTGTGCGGCTTCCCAGTGGGCGCTGTCGGCGGCCTCCACGCGGCGGCGGTCCAGGAAAAGGCCATCGCGGCAGGCGACGCCCGTGTGTCTGCCGCTCAGGTGCAGCAGCCAGGCTACCAGGCGTGCAATCGTTGCGCTGTCACGGGTGCCGGCCACGCCCACGACGGGGATGCGGCCTGCCTCGCCAGCCTGCTCTTCTGCAGGGAAGAGGTGTTCCACGATGGCCTGGCCCACAGGGCGGGGCGCGCCCACGGCGGGCTTGAGGTGCATCAGCAGTCCGGGGCCTGCGTTCACTTCGACAATGGCGCCGCCTTGGCTGTGCAAGGGGCGCGCGATGTTTTGCGCGACCATGTCGATGCCGGCGATGTCCAGGCCTACGACGCGGGCTGCAAGGCCTGCGATGTAGGCCACTTCAGGGTGCACTTCGTCGGTACAGTCCACCGCCACGTTGCCGTTGCGCTGCACCACCACCTGGCGTCCCGCTGCCGGCACGGCCTGGGCATCGAGGTCCTGGCGTTTGAGTTCCAGCTGCACGGCCACGTTGGTGTTGGCATCGATGATCTCTAAGGGGTACTCTTCTTCGTAACCCCGGCGCGGATCAGAGTTGAGCTGGCTGTCGATCAGCTCAGCCACGGTGGAGCGGCCATTGCCGGTGATGCCCACCACTTCGCCCCGTGCGGCGGCTACTACCTTGCCATTGACCACCAGCAGACGGTGCTCATCGCCAAGGATGAAGCGCTCGACCATCACGTCGCTGCCTTCGGGGTAAGCCACATGGAAGGCGGCCTCGATGTCTTCTTTTTTGCGCAGGTCCAGTGTCACGCCCCGGCCGTGGTTGCCATCCGAAGGCTTGACGACCACGGGCAGGCCGATGTCCTGCGCTGCTTCCCAGGCTTCTTCGGGGCTGTGTACCACTTGGCCTTCGGGAATGGGTACGCCGCAGGATTTCAGCAGGGACTTGGTCAGGTCCTTGTCCGAGGCGATGCCCTCGGCAATGGCGCTGGTGAATTCGCTCTCGGCCGTCCAGATGCGGCGTTGGCTGGCGCCGTAACCCAACTGCACCAGGTTGCCGTCATTCAGGCGGATGTGCGGGATTCCGCGGTCGGTGGCGGCGGTCACGATGCAGGCGGTGCTGGGGCCCAGGTAGCAGTCATCGACCTCGGTGCGGACCTTGGCCACGGCGGCTGGCACATCGAATGGTTCGTCGTTGATGGCCGCCATGATCAGGCGGTGGCCCTGCTCCAGCGCCATGCGCGCCACCTGCTCGTCGCGTGCCCGAAAAACCATGCGATATACG
The DNA here is from genome assembly GCF_003096555.1 of Simplicispira sp. 125. Classification (NCBI taxonomy): domain Bacteria; kingdom Pseudomonadati; phylum Pseudomonadota; class Betaproteobacteria; order Burkholderiales; family Comamonadaceae; genus Simplicispira; species Simplicispira sp. 125. Next base: position 3,775,054 of record NZ_QEKM01000001.1, read on the forward strand.
CCGTGTACCGAGGTGCTGCGCGTCTGTCCGAAGCCCGTGGGCATGCCCGACAGATTGAGCAGTTCGATGACGATGTGTTCCAGTACATGACCGCACCAGGTGCCTTCCTGCAGGCGTTGCATGAAGCCGCCCCGTTCGCCCACACCGCAGTGGTGCTCGATCAGTGCAGGCAGCCAGGCTGTCAGCCGTTCATTGAACCCTGGAATCTGGTGCGAAGGATGGTTTTCGAGAGCCCCGAGGTCCAGCCAGACTTCAAGCGCCGGACGGTAAGTCCAGATATTGGGGCCGCGCAGGTAGTTGATGCGCAGGAGTTGGATGTCGTTGAATTTCGCCATGGAGTGCTGCGGAAGAAGGGCCTGCCGGGTGCGGACGTTGCAGAATAAGGGAAAGAGAGACGAGAGGATTGTGCGCCAGTCTGGTGGGCACTGTCATCGAATGCGGGGGGGCAGACGTTATCTCCATTCCAGGCCATGTGTGCGCTGTGCACCCGGCTGGCCCCCATCAGGGAGAATCCGCGTAAGCGCAACGTTCGGCACGCTACGCCGACGGGGGCGGAGGAAATACCAACCAAAATGCAACATCACCATCTTGAGGACGCCTTCGGTGTCTTGAATAGCCCTTTCGGGGCCGGTTTGCGGGCCATGCTCGCTTCCGACGAAAACGTGCGGGCAGCCCTGGCGGTTGACCTGGACGCCCATCTGCACTTTGGCACGGGCATGCTGGTCGTGACGCAGCGCCGCCTGCTGGCCTGCGACCCCGGGGCTGTTACCTGGCGCGAGTGGGCACTGACGCCGGGCCAGTCGCTGCGCCTGCTGGACCATGGAGGCGTTGGCACGATCGAGCTGCACGATGCGCAACAGCGCCTGGCGTTCTGGCGTTTCACCCTGGGCGCTCAGGCGCAGGCTTTGCAGCTCGCGCAGCGCTTCGAGCAGTTGACCGAGCGCCTGGCCGTCCAGGGCGGCGCTCTGGCCGAGGAGCTTGACGAAGCCCGCTGCGCCGTGTGCCAGGCTTTGCTGCCGCCCGATACCGAAGAATGTCCGGCCTGCGCGCGCGCGCAGACGCCTCAGCCGTCGACCTGGGTGCTGCTGCGCCTGTGGCGCTTTGCGCATCCCTACCGAATGCAACTCGCTGCCGGTTTCGGGCTGACGCTGGCCTCCACGGCCGCCACGCTGGTGCCGCCGTACCTGACCATCCCGATCATGGATGACATCCTGATCCCGTTCCAGAACGGCAAGCAGATCGATCCTGCTCTGGTGCTGATGTATCTGAGCGGCCTGCTGGCATCGGCGTTGCTGGCGTGGGGGCTGGGTTGGGCGCGTACCTATATCCTGGCGCTGGTGTCCGAGCGCATTGGCGCCGACCTGCGCACCACCACGTATGAGCATTTACTCAGACTCTCACTCGATTATTTCGGTGGAAAACGCACGGGCGACCTGATGGCACGCATTGGCTCGGAGACCGACCGCATCAACGTTTTCCTGTCGCTGCACGCGCTCGATTTCGTCACCGATGTGCTGATGATCTGCATGACGGCAGCCATCCTGTTTTCCATCAACCCCTGGTTGGCGCTGGTCACCTTGGTGCCATTGCCTTTCATCGGCTGGATGATCCACACGGTGCGCGACCGTCTGCGTACCGGGTTTGAGAAAATTGACCGTGTATGGAGTGAGGTGACCAACGTGCTCGCGGACACCATTCCTGGTATCCGCGTCGTCAAGGCCTTCGCCCAGGAAAAGCGCGAGGCCCAGCGCTTTCACGATGCCAACCAGCACAACCTGCAAGTCAACGACAAGCTCAACAAGACCTGGTCGCTGTTCACGCCCACGGTGTCCTTGCTGACCGAGATCGGTCTGCTCGTCGTTTGGGGCTTCGGCATCTGGCTGGTGTCCAAAAGCCAGATCACTGTGGGTGTGTTGACCGCCTTCATCGCTTATATCGGGCGCTTCTATGGGCGGCTCGACTCCATGAGCCGCATCGTCTCTGTCACGCAAAAGGCTGCTGCCGGCGCCAAGCGCATCTTCGATATCCTGGACCACGTGAGCAACGTGCCCGACCCGGCCCAGCCGGTGCAGGTGGGCAAGGTGCAAGGGGCCATCGCCATGCGCGGCGTGGGTTTCCGCTATGGCAGCCGGGCCGTTATCAAGAACCTGGATCTCGATATCCGCCCCGGCGAGATGATCGGCCTGGTGGGCCACAGCGGCTCGGGTAAAAGCACCCTGGTCAATCTGATCTGCCGCTTTTACGACGTGAGCGAGGGCTCCATCCAGCTCGATGGCATCGACATCCGGCGTTTCTCCGTGCTTGACTACCGGCGCCACATCGGCTTGGTGCTGCAGGAGCCCTTCCTGTTTTTCGGCACGATTGCCGAGAACATTGCCTACGGCAAACCCGAAGCCACGCGCGCCGAGATCATTGCGGCCGCGCGTGCCGCCCATGCGCACGAATTCATCCTGCGCCTGCCGCACGGCTATGACTCGCTGGTGGGCGAGCGCGGCCAGGGCCTGTCGGGAGGCGAGCGCCAGCGCATCAGCATTGCCCGCGCGTTGCTGATTGATCCGCGCATCCTGATCCTGGATGAGGCGACCTCTGCCGTGGATACCGAAACTGAAAAGGAAATCCAGAAGGCGCTGGACAACCTGGTGCAAGGCCGCACCACCATTGCCATTGCCCACCGTCTTTCCACCCTGCGCAAGGCCGACCGGTTGGTGGTCATGGACCGGGGCGAAGTGGTCGAGGTCGGTGCGCACGACGCACTGATGGAAAAGCAGGGCGCCTACTGGCGGCTGTATGAGGCGCAGGCACGCCGCGCAGAGGAAGATGCCCAGGCCGCGGGCGTGCTCATCCTTGACAGCAGCTTGCTGCACCCGGCCCATCCGGCCGGCAATTCTTGATATGCCTGCGAGGCCCCTGATGCAGAACGCCACCCCGTCACTTCTTCCGCAAATGCACCGCGACGCCCATGGGCGCCTGGTGCTGACCCTGCCTAATGGCACGGTGCATGCCGGTGTGCTGCCCGTGCGAGCCTTCCCGCTGGCGGCGCCCGATGAGGGCTTGTCCCTGGTCGGCTCAGATGGACACGAACTGCTGTGGCTGGACCGCCTGGACGACCTGCCGGCACCTGCACTCGCGCTGGTTCGGGAGGAGCTGGCCGCACGGGAGTTTGTGCCCACTATCCAAAAAATCCTCAGTGTTTCGAGTTTTTCCACGCCCAGCACTTGGGAAGTGGAGACTGACCGCGGCACAAGCGCTCTGGTGTTGAAGGCCGAAGAGGATATTCGTCGGCTGCGCGGCCGCACCGCGTTGCTGATTGCCAGCGCCTCGGGTGTGCAGTATGCGATTGCCGACAGCACAGCCCTGGACCGGGCGTCGCGCCGCCTGCTGGAGCGGTTTTTGTAAGTACAAACCCGGTAAATTCCCTTTTTTTGCATTGATCGTTGAAAAAAGGCTTAACTCCCCCTTCTTTTTGCCGTAATAGAGGTACGAGAAGGGGATAAAGCCTCCCCGGTTTTTCCATTTACCGAGGCCACTGTCATGCAACTGCCACCTGTAGACCGATCACCGATCTGGCGCCCCCAGGGCGCTGATTTGTACTCCACCGGGGCATCTGGAGCTGTACCAGTGCGCCCGATTAACGCCGCCAACCCCGTCGAGTCCATGGACCGACTGGGTGAGGGGGCCGTCGTGAAAACGCCGGACAAACCGTCCGCCCCGGACACGTCGAACCGCGACTGGACGGAGGTCAAGAAAAAGGACACGGTCGAAGAACCGCCTGAGCCGCCCAAGGAGCCGATTTACAAGCAGTTGCTGGAATTCCTGCAATCGATGTGGCGTGCCAGCGGCAGTGCCATCGAGTTAGCGCAGGATGTCAACAAAACGACGCTGCAAGAGCGCATGGCCCAGCAGGCCCGCAACGACGAGCCGCTCACGTATTCCGATCCCAAGGTCAAGCGTACCGGGGGGTAATGGGTTTGCCGGTTTGGCGCTCTTTTTTTTGTAGCTTCAAACGCTTGTCCATAAAGCGTTCAAGCCACTTTTGTATAAATTTTTGCCGCTTGCTCGGTGGGTAAATTCCCCAGCCACCGGTCATTTCTCCTCGCTTGGCGGCATCGTATTGGCCTGCGCAGCACGCAGGCGGGCCCGTTCGGCCCGGTAGGTGGCCGCAAAAGCACGCACTTCTTCGTAAGAAATCTGCCCGTCGTGGTTCGTATCCGCGCTGTCAAAGGCCGCGGCCAGGCGGGGGAACAGGCGCACTTCACTGCGGCTCAGTTGGCCATCGCCATTGAAGTCGAGCAGTTTGAATTCCCGATGGGCCTTGATTTCACCTTTGCTCAAACCTGCTTGCGCAGGTTCGGGTGCTGGGTTGTCGGCTTGTGCGGGCAACGCGATGAGCAGTGCGATGGCACTGCTCAGGAGAGTGCGCGCCGCAAGCACGCGGGCACTGCCATTGCGTTGATTGAGAGGAGCGTCGAAGTGATTCACCGCAGTAGGGCATCCGTCGGCGCAGGAAGTTCCCCTCCTCACCTGTTTGTGTTGACCGGCCGGTTGGCAATGCCACTGCTCACATGACCGGCGGGCACGTGCAGCGCAGCTGAAGTGACGTGGCCCGTCTGGTCGTCAAAGAAAAAATCGGGCTCGAACTCGCGCAGGAACTCCCCTTTGGGCATGCCGCCGAGAAACATGGCTTCGTCCACGGTGATTTTCCAGCTCATCAATGTCTGGATGGCGCGCTCGTGCGCTGGCGCACCACGCGCCGTGACCAGTGCGGTGCGGATGCGCATGCTGGGCGCGCCACTGTGCTGGAGGCGGTGCAGGGCCGACAGAAAGGGCTTGAACGGACCGGGGGGCAATGGCAGCAGGGCCTTTTCTTGCTCGTGTGCCTGGAAAGCATCGAGCCCGGCAGACTGGAACACCTGCTCGGCCTCGTCAGAGAACAGTACGGCATCTCCGTCAAAGGCAATGCGCACCTCGTGCGGATGCGCCACACTGGCCTGTACCGACTGGGTGGCCACCCGTGCCGCTGGGTAACCCATGGCCAGGGCCTCGCTCACGTCGGTGGCATTGGCCGAGAGGAACAAGTGCGCGCCCAGGGGGCGCAGGTAGCGAAAAGGTGCCGCTCCTTGCGTGAACACGCCGCGCTGCACGCTGGCCAGACCGTGCGCACGGGCCGAGCGGAATACGCGCATGCCGCTGGCCGGGTCATTGCGCGAGAGCACCACCACCTCCACGCGTTGCTGGCCGGGCTCGTTGAAGGCCAGTAGCTTCTTGACCAGCGAGAACGCCACGCCCGGCGGCGCCGGTACATCGAGGCGTTCAAGTTGCAGTTGCATGTAGGCCTGCGCGTTGCCCTGGTCGAACAGGCGGTTTTCCTCCTCGAAGTCGAACAGGGCGCGCGATGAAATCGCCACCACTAGCTTGTCGTCCATTGTTACGGCCATTGCGGATCTCCGTAAGGGGCTTCACTGTGTGCTCGCGCTATGTGCAGCGCACGAAATGGCGCGGCCCAGGCCAGCGGCCACCGCGCAAGGGCCGCCCCGCCGCGCTGGTGGCGTCCCCCCTCCCGCATCGCGCAGCGGGGCGAGAGAGGGGGGAAGGAGCGAAGCGACACAGGGGGGCGTGCCTTATTTCATGAACTGGTTGAGCTGGATGATGGGCAGCAGCACGGCCAGCACGATCAGCATCACGACCACGCCCATGGTGACGATGAGCAGGGGCTCGAGGATGGTAGCCAGCTGCATGGAGCGCCGCTGCACTTCGGCTGAAAGCTGAGTAGCCGCTCGCTGCAGCATCACGGGCAACTGGCCTGTCTGTTCGCCCAGGCGCGCAAACATGGGCAGCAGACTGGGGAATTTGCGCTTCTGGGCCAGGGCCGAGGCCAGGGGCGCGCCCTCGCGCACCAGCACCAAGGCATCCAGGGCGTCGGCGCGCAAGGCGCGGTTGTGCAGGGTTTCAGCGGCAGCTTGCAAGGCTTTGAGGATGGGCACGCCCGCCCCTGCCAGCATGGCGAGCGTGCTGGCGAAGCGGGCCGCGTTGTAGCCCCGCGCCAGTCGCCCCACCACCGGGACATTGAGCCAGGCCGCATCGAATTTTTCACGAAAAGCCTCAATAGACAAGGACCAGCGGGCGCCAATAGCTATTAAAACAAGAGCAATCAACATCCACACGCCGTAGGTGCGTACAAAGCTGCTGATGGCCAGCATGGCCACGGTGAGAAAGGGTAATGCGCGTTTGCTGCCCGCAAAGACGCTGGCCACCTGGGGCACGACGTAACTGACCAGAAACAGCACGATGGCGATGGCCACCAGCGTGACGATGGCCGGGTACAGCGCGGCGCCCACCAGCCGGGCCTTGAGTTCCTGGCGCTCTTCCAGATCATCGGCCAGGCGTTCGAGCACCAGGCCGAGTTTTCCGCTGTGTTCACCGGCGCCAATCACGGCGCAGTAGATGTCGGAAAACTCGCGTGGGTGCTGCTGCAAAGACCGGGCAAAGGTGGAGCCGGCGTTGACCTCGGCCCGCAGCACGGCCACCAGGTGGCGCTGGCGCTCGTTGTCAGACTCTTCGGACAGGGCCGTCAGTGCACGCTCCAGCGGCAGACCCGAGGAGACCAGCCCGGCGAGCTGGCGCGTCCAAATGGCCAGGGCCGTGGCGCCAAAGACCGGACGGGTGAACAGGCTGCGGCCTGCGGCGCCCACCCCGTTGCTGGCCTGGTCGCCCACCAGCTCCACGACCAGCGGCACCAGTGCCTGCGCGCGCAGCTGGCCGCGGGCGGCCTTGGCCGTATCGGCCTCGACCACGCCCTTGCGGGTCAGGCCCTGGTCGTCAAGGGCTTCGAAGGAAAAAGCGGGCATGCGATGCGGGCAAGGTGGTGAGAATGGGGTCGGACGGACTGTGGATTACACAACAAGCGTACGCAAACAAAAGATATGCGAGTCTGCGATGGTAGCTGCTGTCCGCGGCTCCTGCGGACGCATGGTGGCTGCGCCAAGGACATGACCAATGTCAAGGTCCTGGCGTGCAGAAGTCGCAGAATGGAACATAACCTGTGGCAATGGGTTGCAGGCGTTTTGGATAAGGAGCCTTCATGCTGAAGAACAAGGTGGGAATCGTTACCGGCGCATCGTCGGGTATCGGGCGCGCGGTTGCTTTGATGTGGGCACGCGAAGGCGCCAAGGTTGTCGTGTCTGACATCGATGCGCAGGCAGGCGAAGAAACGGCCGCTCTGGTGCGTGCAGCAGGTGGGGATGCTCTTTTTGTTGCGGCCGATGTGGGCAAGCCTGGAGACTGCGAAGCCCTGGTGAACCGCACCGTGGCCCAATACGGTCGGCTGGATGTGGCGTGCAACAACGCCGGCATCGGTGGTCCGCAGGCCCCCACGGCCGACTATCCGCTGGACGGCTGGGCCCAGGTCATCAACATCAACCTCTCGGGCGTGTTCTATGGCATGAAGTACCAGATTGCCGCCATGCTCAAGCACGGCGGCGGTTCCATCATCAACATGGCGTCCATCCTGGGATCGGTGGGGTTTGCCACGTCACCCGCGTATTCGGCGGCAAAGCATGGCGTATTGGGGCTGACAAAAGCCGCGGCGCTGGAGTACAGCGCGCAAGGCGTGCGCCTCAACTCTGTGGGTCCGGGGTTTATTCACACCCCCATGATCAGTGCGCTGGAGCAGGATGCGGGCATCAACGCCATGCTGGTGGCCGCACACCCGATTGGACGCCTGGGCCGCCCGGAAGAAGTCGCCGAACTGGTGACCTGGCTGGCCTCCGAAAAGGCCTCGTTCGTCACCGGAGCCTACTATCCCGTGGATGGCGGCTACCTGGCGCGGTAAACGCAGGGATTCGTTGCGCCCTTCTCAGGCAGACATCGAAGAGCCTGTGACCCGCATGTCGCTGTGTGCCTGCGCCGCGATGTCGAGCGAGCGCAGGCGCAGCGCTGGGTCGAACACATCGCACACCAGCATCAGTTCATCCGCGCTGGTGGCTTGGGCAAGCTTCTCCAGGCCCGCGCGCACAGTGTCCGGGCCACCGACCACGGCGGCGGCCAGGAAGTCGTCGATCGCGGCACGTTCCTGCGGTTGCAGTTGGGCGGAATAGTTTTTGATGGGTGGTGGCAGCAGTAGCCGCTCACCCTTGAGGATACCGAGCACGCGCTGTCCGGTGCTGCTGGCCAGGTAGGCGGCTTCGTCGTCTGTTGGGGCTGCGACCAGGGGTACACCGATCACCACATAGGGTTTGGCCAGTGCTGCTGAAGGCTTGAACAGGCGGCGGTACAGCTCGATGGCCTGCAGCAGCAGACGCGGTGCAAAGTGCGAGGCAAAAGCATAGGGTAGCCCGCGTTCTGCCGCCAGCTGGGCCGAGAACAGGCTGGAGCCGAGCAGCCAGATGGGCACCTGGGTGCCCGCGCCAGGCGTAGCCACCAGGCGCTGGCCGGGCTGCGCGGGTGCCAGCAGGCGCTGCAGCTCGGCTACATCGTGCGGAAAATCCTCTGCCGTTTCTGGTCGATCGCGGCGCAGGGCACGCATGGTCAGCGGGTCGGTGCCGGGTGCGCGACCCAGGCCCAGGTCAATGCGGCCGGGGTACAACTCGGCCAGCGTACCAAAAGCTTCGGCCACTACCAGCGGTGCGTGGTTGGGCAGCATCACGCCGCCGGAGCCGATGCGCATGCGCTGCGTTCCTCCCGCGATGTGGCCCACCAGTACTGCCGTGGCCGAACTGGCGATACCTGCCATGTTGTGGTGCTCGGCCAGCCAATAGCGCTGAAACCCCAAGGATTCAGCGTGCTGAGCGGTGCGCAGGGCAATGGCCAGCGCTTGGGCTACGGTGCCGCCTTCACGGACGGCCACCAAGTCCAGCATGGACAGTGCGGGGCGATGGGAGGTTGTCATGGGGGCGATTGTTGCCCAGATTGCCCCGGCTGCCATGGCAGTGCTTGGGAGGTTGAGTTCCGCAAAAAAAATATGCGTCAGCGCGAGTGCCTGTTCAAATCGCGCCAGCTGGCACAGAATGTATCCATATATATCGCCATAAAGCGATTTATGCCCACAGCGGGTCGTTCGAATCACAACGAGGGAAGTTATGGGTTTCTTCAGTCGCATGTTCAAGATACGGGAGCAGGATTCGTCCAGTCCCGAAACCACCTGGGCTTATGAGGACAATGCCAGCGAGCTGATTCTCGACCCGGAATACGCAGCCACCTTGATGACCGAATTCGATATCGATGCAGCCATCGCCAGCCATGAAGAATGGAAGCTGCGCCTGGAAAAGTTACTGGCGGGGCAATCCGAAGAAAATCTCGATCCCGAGCAGGTTCGCCAGTACGAGCACTGCCCCCTGGGTCAGTGGCTGCAGGGCGAGGGGCGCGACCGTCTGGGCCACTACCCGGCTTTTGAGATGCTGGTGCAGCGGCATGCGTATTTCCACGGCCAGGCGGCCAGCGTGGTGGCGTTGAGCCAGGCAGGCGAACATGAGAAAGCCCATCAGGTCTTCAAGGGAGGCTATCGGCACGCTTCCAACCAGGTGACGTTGTTGCTCAAGGAACTCAAACGCAGCCTGGGGCGTTGACCATGAGCGATGCTGTCACACCGGCGGCCGCTTTGTTGGTGGTGTGTGCCGGTGCTGCCGTGCCTTTTGCCAGGGGCAGCCTCAGCGGTATTCACAAGACGCCCGTGCAAGGCCGCGTGCGTGCCACTGCGCTGGGTCTGCAGGGTGACGCGCAGGGCGACCTTCGATTGCATGGCGGTGTGGAAAAGGCCGTACACCACTATCCCCAGGAGCACTATGCCGCTTGGCGTACCGAACTGGGTGCCCACGCCATGCTGGATGCCCCGGGCGCTTTTGGCGAGAACCTGCACAGCCAGGGCGTGACCGAGGCCACGGTGTGTCTGGGTGACCAGTGGCGCGTGGGGGATGTGCTGCTGGAGGTCACCCAGGCCCGCCAGCCTTGCTGGAAACTCAACGAACGGTTTGGCCTGCCAGACATGGCGCGGCGCGTGCAGCAGACACACCGCACGGGTTGGTACTACCGCGTGCTGGAGGAGGGGGATTTTTGGGCAGGGGCCGCGCTGGTGCTGGAGGCGCGGCCTTTCCCCTTGTGGACTCTGGAGCGTCTGCTCGATCTGCTGTACCGCCCGGTGCTGGATGGTGCGCAGCTACAGGCTGCGCTGGCTTTGCCCTTGCCTGCTTCCTGGCAGCGCCTGCTGCAGCGCCGACTCGACAGCGGTGCCGTGGAAGATTGGGCGCCTCGTCTGGTCGGCCCGCCCGCCTGATGGGCCGGGGAGCAGATCAGCGGTGTGCGATTTCTTCGCGCACCGCAATTACTTGTCGCCGCGACACCGTCAGCAACTGCGCCAGGCCATGCAGGCGCACGGCCCAGCCATCGCCTTCCTCGGGGTCATAGTGCTTTTCCAGGGCACGCACGGCCCGGCGGGCGACCAGGGCATTGCGGTGGATGCGCAGGAATTGTCCAGGATAGCGGGCTTCGAGTTCGTTCAGCGAGCCATCCAGGATGTAGCTGCGTGCTGTGGTGCGCACGGTCACGTACTTCTGCTCAGCCTTGAGGAAAAGCACTTCAGCCAGTGGCACACGCTCGGTGCGGCCTCGGTCCTGGATGACCAGGGCCTCGCCTGCTGGCAAGGTGGCCGCTGGCGCATTCCCCGTGGTGCCAGTGGCGGGGCCCAGAGCACGCTGCACCCTGGCCAGGGCCTGTTGCAGGCGCTCCAGCCGCACAGGCTTGGTGAGGTAGTCGACGGCGTCCAGTTCGAAGGCGCTGACGGCATGGTCGGCATGGGCTGTCACGAACACTACGGCGGGCGGGTAGCTCAGCGTCTGAATGGCCTGCGCCAGGCACAGGCCGTCCTGGCCAGGCATGTGGATGTCCAGCAAAAGCACATCAAACGCCCGTCCGCCGCTGGGGGCCAGCAGGGCCAGAGCCTCGGCGGCCGTCGCGGCTTCTGCCAGGTTGTGGCGTTCGGTGTCGGCGCAATCGCCCAGCAAAGTGCGCAGGCGGTTGCGGGCCAGGGTTTCGTCGTCAACGATGAGGATGTTCATGGCGTGCGTGCCCGTTGGCGGGGCGTGGCGGCGGGTGGTTTTTCGGGTGTGAACAGGGGCGCGGGCAGGGTGATGCGCACCTGGTACAGGCCTTCCTCGATGCCTGCGCTGAATTCGCCCTGTACGTCGTGCAGCAGGGCCAGGCGGGCACGCACGTTGGCCAGGGCAATGCCATGACCGCGCGATGTATTACTGTGGTTGGGCTGGCCTTCGGGCAAGGTGTTGGTAATGCGCACGACCACGCGGCTGCCCCGCAATTCGGTCAGCACGCGCAGTTTGCCGCCCCGGGCGCTGGGCTCCACGCCATGCTTGACGGCGTTTTCTACCAGGGGCTGGAGCAGCAACGGGGGCAGCAGTGCCGCGTCGGTGCGGTGGTCGAGCTGCCACTGCACGCGCAGCCGGTCGCCAAAGCGCACCTGTTCGATGGCCAGGTAGCGGCGCGCCAATTGGATCTCTTCGGCCAGGGTCACGGCCTCGCCCTGCTCGACCAGTGCGTGGCGGAACAGGTCGCTCAGGTCTTCGAGCAGCGACTCGGCCTTGGCGGGTTCCTCGCGCACCAGGGCAATGGCGCTGTTGAGTGTGTTGAACAGAAAGTGTGGGCGAATGCGGGACTGCAGTTCGGTCAGGCGGGCCGTGGTGGCGGCGGGCGTGCGACCGCGCGCGCGCAGTACCAGGGCGGCGACCAGCAGCGCGGCCAGCAGTGCGCCCGAGGCGGCGCTGGCTACCCACGGGGGCTGCAATGCAGCGCCCACCAAAAAGAGCATGCCGCAGGCCCCGGCACCCGCCAGCGCCCCCAGGAGCACACCCGCAAGATACTGGCCGGTGGTGGGCAAGCGTTGCAGCACCTGCTTGAGGCTGCAGGCGGCGACCAGCCAGGCCAGCGTGGCGGGCAGGGCCACGCCGGTCAGCAGGGCCAGCCGAGCCACCCAGTCGGGCAGGTTTTCCGCGCCATACAGTACGCCCACGGCCAGCACCACTTCCACGAACATCACCGCGCGCAGCACCACGCCCGCATGGCAGGCATCGAACACCAGCGCACGCCCCGCAGGCACGCTGGAGCGTGCCGTGAAAGCTGTTGTAGGGGGATCGCCCGGAAGGGTCGATAAAATTTGCGTCTCTTGCATTGCGGCATCCGGGTGTTCCGGGTGTCTGTTTCATTGGATTATTGCCCTGCCATGCCCAAAGCCCAAGCCTCCGCCCCGTCACACAATCAGCTCGATACCAAGGCGCAGGCGTGGTCGGCGCTGTTTTCCGAACCCATGAGCGACCTTGTCAAGCGCTATACCTCCAGCGTTTTCTTTGACAAGCGTCTGTGGCAGGCCGACATTGCGGGCAGCCTGGCGCATGCCGAAATGCTCGCTGCCCAGGGCATCATTAGCGCTTCGGACCGGGCCGACATCGAGCGCGGCATGGCGCAAATCACGCAGGAAATCGAGTCCGGCCAGTTCGAGTGGAAGCTGGACCTGGAAGATGTGCACCTGAACATCGAGGCGCGCCTCACACAACTGGTGGGCGATGCGGGCAAGCGCCTGCACACCGGCCGCAGCCGCAACGACCAGGTCGCTACCGATGTGCGCCTGTGGCTGCGCGGCGAGATCGATCTGATTGCTGGTCTGCTCACCGACCTGCAGAAGGCGTTGGTGGACGTGGCCAGCCGCAACGTGGAGGTGATCCTGCCCGGTTTTACCCACCTGCAGGTGGCCCAGCCCGTCAGCTTTGCCCACCACCTGCTGGCCTACGTGGAAATGTTTGCGCGCGACTTTGATCGCATGCAGGATGTGCGCCGCCGCACCAACGTGCTGCCCCTGGGCAGCGCCGCGCTGGCCGGCACCACCTATCCGCTGGACCGCGAGCGCGTGGCGAAAACGCTGGGCATGGTGGATGTGAACGGGTTCCCCGTGGTGTGCCAAAACAGCCTGGACGCCGTGAGCGACCGCGACTTTGCCATCGAGTTCACGGCCGCTGCCAGCCTGTGCATGGTGCACGTGAGTCGCCTGAGCGAAGAACTCATCATCTGGATGAGCCAGAACTTCGGCTTCATCAAGATCGCCGACCGCTTCACCACCGGCTCATCGATCATGCCGCAGAAGAAAAACCCCGACGTGCCGGAACTCGCGCGCGGCAAGACCGGCCGCGTGGTCGGCCACCTGATGGGCCTGATCACCCTGATGAAGGGCCAGCCCCTGGCCTACAACAAGGACAACCAGGAAGACAAGGAGCCGCTGTTCGACACCGTCGACACCCTGAAGGACACGCTGCGCATCTTTGCTGAGATGGTGGGTGGCCAGCTCAACCCCGCCACGGGCCAGAAGGAGGGTGGCATTACCGTCAACGCCCAGGCCATGGAAGACGCTGCCAAGAAGGGCTACGCCACCGCCACAGACCTGGCCGACTACCTGGTGAAAAAGGGCCTGCCGTTCCGCGACGCGCACGAAACCGTGGCACATGCCGTCAAGGCGGCCCAGTCACACGCTTGCGACCTGTCCGAACTGCCACTGGCCGTTCTGCAAGGTTTTCACCCGCAGATTGAAAAAGATGTGTATGAGTGCCTGAGCCTGCGCGGCTCGCTCAACGCCCGCAGCACGCTGGGGGGCACGGCACCCATCCAGGTGCAGGCGCAGATCGAGCGTCACCGCGCAAGGCTGGTTTGACGCCTTGCGCTGGATGCTTCAAGCGGGGGCACTTGCCAGCCTATGGGCATCGGCGTAGGCCTCCAGGGCGTTCAGCGGCAGAGGGCGGCTGAAGAAGTAGCCCTGGTAAGCGTGGCAGCCGTGCTGCGCCAGAAAATCCCGCTGGTCGGCGTGCTCCACCCCTTCGGCAATCACTTCCAGGCCCAGGCTTTCAGACAAGGCCACGATCATGCGGGCGATGGCCGCATCGTTGGTGTCCGTCAGCACATGTGAGACAAAGCTTTTATCGATTTTCAGCTGATCCAGCGGCAGGCGCTTGAGGTAGGCCAACGATGAATACCCCGTGCCGAAATCATCGAGCGAGAAACACACGCCCCGGGCTTTGAGGGCGCTCATTTTGGCCACCACTTCGTCAACCTGGGTGATGAGCAGGCTTTCTGTCAGTTCAAGTTTGAGCCGCTGCGGGTTGGCGCCGGTTGCCTGCAGCACCCTGAGCACCTGCTCCACGAAATCGGCATGGTGGAATTGCCGCACGCTTACATTGACGGCCATCGTCAGGTGCAGGCGGTCTGCGCGCTTTGCCCATGCGGCCAGTTGCGTGCATGCGGTTTCCAGCACCCAGTGGCCCAGCGGCAGGATCAGGCCGGTGTCCTCTGCCAGCGCAATGAAGTCGAGCGGCGAGACCATGCCGCGCTCGGGGTGCTGCCAACGCACCAGCGCCTCCACCCCGACCATGGCGCCAGCCTCGTTCACCTGGGGTTGGTAGTGCAGAACGAAATGCTGCTGTTGCAGTGCGATGCGTAGTTCCTTTTCAAGCGCCACCCGTTCGGCCAGCACGGACTGCATTTGCGGGTCGAAAAAACACATGGCGTTGCGCCCTGAGGCCTTGGCGCGGTACATCGCCAGGTCGGCCTGCTTGAGCAGTTCTTCCACCGAGCCTTGAGGCTCCCCAAACAGCACCACGCCAATGCTGGGGGTGTTGTGGTGCACGTTGTCCTGCAGCACATAGGGTTCGTTGAGGGCGTGCAGGATGGTGTTGCCAACCGCCTCGGCCTGCTTGACAGCCTCCAGGGTGCCCGGGCTCAGACCTTCGAGCATGACCACGAATTCGTCGCCTCCGAGCCGGGCCACCGTGTCGCCTTCGCTCACGCAGGCCACCAGGCGCTGGGCGACCTGCTGCAGCAGCAGGTCGCCCATGTGGTGGCCGCGCGTGTCGTTCAAGCCCTTGAAGTCATCCAGATCGATGAAGAACAGCGCGCCCCGGCGCTGGTTGCGTGTGCTGACGATGAGCGCGTGTTCCAGGCGGTCGAGCAACAGCCGCCGGTTGGGCAGGCCGGTCAGTGGGTCGGAGAAGGCCAGCAACTGGATGCGCTCTTCGTTCTGTTTCTGGTGCGTGATGTCGGAGAACGTGGCGACATAGTGGGTTGTTGGGCCCTGAGGAGCATGCACCGCCGTGATGGAGAGCCATTGCGGATAGATCTCGCCCGTCTTGCGCCGGTTCCAGACCTCGCCCTGCCATCGGCCGTGGCTGGTGATGGCCGCCCACATGTCGGCGTAGAACTTGCGATCGTGCCGCCCCGACTGGAATATGCGGGGGTTTTGGCCAATCACTTCTGTGCGGTCGTAGCCGGTGATGGCGCTGAACGCACGGTTGACGGCAATGATGGTGCCGTCGCGCTCGGCAATGGTCACGCCCTCGGCGATGTTGTCAAACACCGTGGCGGCCTGGCGCAAATCGTCTTCCATGCGTGTGCGATCGGTGATGTCGAGCATGACGCCAACCAGCCCACCCACGCTGCCGTCAAGGTGGGTGAACGTGGCCTTGTGGAAGATGACGCGGTGCCGTTGTCCGTCGGCGTGGCGGACGTCGCTTTCGTAAATCTGTTTTCCGGGGTGGTCCAGAATGGATCGGTCTGCGGCCAGGTATCGGTCTGCCAGCTCCTTGGGGGCAATGTCGTGGGGAGTCTTGCCAATCAGGTGGGCCGCGGGGCTTCCGATGAAGGCCTCGAACGCGCTGTTGCAACCCAGGTAGCGGGCCTGGGCGTCCTTGTAGAACACGGGGCTGGGAATCGCCTCGATCAGTTGGTGCATGAAGCCCAGCTGCCGGGACAGCTCCTCGGTGCGCATGTGCACGCGCTCTTCCATCACCAGATTGGCCTGTTGTAGCGCTGCGCTGCGGTCTTCCAGCAGTTGCTGGTCTCGCCGCCGCGCGGTGACATCCTGCACGGTTTCGATCGCGCCCGTCAGCGTGCCTTGGGCATTGCGCAGCGGAGCCGCCATCATGGAGAGCCAGCGCTCGTCGTTGCCCCGGCCAGGGAGATGCACCTCGGCCTCCAGTGCGCCGGCGATCAGCGTGGAGTGGCGGAAATCGGGGTAGTAGGTGGCCAGCATTTCGTCCGTGGCTTGGTTGACCAGCAGACAGGCCAAGGTGGGCCGGGGGCTCTCGTACCAGGCGCGCCAGGGTTCGTGGTGCCCCAGCATCGCGGCAGCCTCCATCCCGGTCAGTGCTGCGCAGGCGCGGTTCCAGTGGGTGATGTGCCGGTGGGCATCGATGACGAAGGTGGCCAGCGGGTTGCCGTCCACAATTTGTGCGAGCTGGCGTTCACGCTCGCGGATGGCCAGTTCGGCGTGCCGCAACCCGGTGATGTTGCTGCCGATGCCGTGGTAGCCCACGAAGTGGCCTTGGTCGTCAAACCGGGGGGCACCGCTGACGGAAAAATACTGTGTGCAGCCATCTGGTGCGTCGATTTCGTACTCGAAATGGCGGAAAAGCCCATGTCGCTCGTGGCAGGCAATGTGTTCGGCAAGCTGTTCGCCGGTGATGCCGCGAATAGGCATGTCCCAGCGCCGTTTGCCCAGAAAGTAGCCGGGCTCTCGGTGCAGCTTTTCTATCGAGTGCCCGAAAAACCGGGTGAAACGAAACGCGGTGTCTTGTTCCCAAAACCAGTCCGACGAGAGGTTGGCAAAATCCGCCAGCGTACGGGTGCGCAGCTCAACCTGCCGTTCGGCGTTTTCGTAGGCTGCGCGCAGGGCTGCGTCGGCCCGGTGCTTTTCCGTGATGTCGGTGTAAGTAGAGACCAGGCTGCCGTCGGGCAGAGGCCGGTCTACGATGGCCAGGACGGTTCCTTGGGGGCTGACATGCTCGAACGCGCTGGGCTGACCCGCGCGCACGCGGGCCACTCTGCGGGCCACCAGGGCCTGCAGTTCTGCCGCAGCAAGGCCGGCGCTCTTTGCATAGCGCTGCAACAAGTCTTCCAGCGGCTGGCCGGGTTGGACCGAGGCGGCGGGCGCGCCGATCAGATCCACAAATCGGCGGTTCCATACGACCAACCGCAGGCTGCTGTCGAACAAGGTGATGCCCTGGTCGATGTGGTGGACTGCGTCGTGCAGGCGGCGCAGGCTGAATGCCACGGCCTGGCTGGCATGGCCCAGCAGATCGGTCAGGCGTGCGTTAGAGGGATTGTCTCCAGCAGGATGTGCGAGGGCAGCAAGGGCGGGTGCAGAAGGTGTGTCCACTTCTGGACGCACTTGTAGCAGTGAGACCACGCAAAAGCGTACGAACCGGGCCAGGGGGCGCACCATGTCCAGCGGACCGGCGATGGCAAAGCAGGCGACGCGCTGACCACCCAGGTCGATCCCCATGTTGATGCCCTCGCGCATGGTGGTCGAGCGGGCGGCTTCTTGCGGGGTGATGCTGTATTCCTCCAGCGCACCCTGCATGATGCGCTGCGCTATCTCATGCGCTTGGCCAATGCGTTCACGCTCGCTCGATGCCACGATCTGCCCGGCTTCGCCCATGAAGCTACAGACCAGGCCCAACTCTGCATGCAGGACGTCACAGAGTTCTTGGCTGAAGGAGAGATCGAATCGCGTGGGCATGCCGTATTGTGCGGGCAGGATGGTGTGGATGTGCCTCGCGGCAAACCCTGCCGGGAGCCGTCCCGGGAAGTGCGTCATCCCTGTGCGCCGTGCCTGAAACGCCGTATTTTTCCGCTACGCTTACCCGTTCTGCCGAGGAGTCCAGGGTGAATACCAGAGAAATTGCCGCCGTATTGGGTTTTGCGTTGGTCGCCGCCAGCGCCCAGGCCCTGCAAGTGACCAGCGTATCGCCCCAGGGTGAAGTGGCCCGCGTGCGCCAGGTTGTGGTCAAGTTTGACAGCGCAGCCACCACCTTTGGTGACCCCAAGGCTCCAGCGCCCTTTGCCGTCAACTGCACCGACGCCGAAGCCAGCAAAGGCACCGGGCGCTGGACGAGCGAGCGCGAATGGGTGTTTGACCTGGCCCGCGACATGCCGCCCGGTGTGCGCTGCACCATGCTGCCAAAAATTGACTTCAAATCGGCCTCTGGCGCCCCACTGAAGAGCGCTGCCAGCTATCAATTCAATAGTGGAGGGCCCTATGTGCAGAACGTACGGCCCGGCACCTACGAGCACATCGACGAAGAGCAGTTCTTTGTACTGCAGCTCAATGGCCCCGCGCAGCTGGCCAGCGTGCAGGCGAATGTGTGGTGCGCCGCCGATGGCGTGGGCGAGCGTGTGCCTGTGCGCCTGATCGATGGCAAGGACCGTGCCGCGCTGCTCCAGGCCCAGGGCCTGGACAAGCAAGCCGCGCGCGATCCGCTGTCCATCGTCACGCTGGCGTGCAACCGGCGGCTCACGCCTTCGTCGCGGGTGCAACTGGTGTGGGGCAAAGGTGTCGTCACGCCCAGCGGGGTGGCCGGTAACGTGGAAAAACGCTTTACCTTCGAGGTGCGTGCACCGTTTTTGGCTGAATTTACCTGCGAGCGTGAAAACGCCCAGGCGGCTTGCCTGCCGATCCGGCCGATGACGCTGTCTTTCAACGCACCCGTGCCGCGCAAGCTGGCGGCGGCGATTCGCCTGAAGTCGCCCCTGGAGTCGATCAAACCCCAGACGGGCGGCGAGGATGAGGGCACAGCCGCAGAGGGCCTGGTCAGCAGCGTGCAGTTTGCCGCGCCCCTGGCCGAGAGCACCGAATTCCAGCTGGAATTGCCCAAGGGTTTGAAGGATGCCGCGGGCCGTGCCCTGTCCAACGCCGACAGCTTTCCTTTGAGGGTGGCCACGGGCGGCATGCCGCCGCTGGCCAAGTTTGCCGCTGCGCCGTTCGGCATTGTCGAGCGCCTGGCCGAGGGGCCGCAGACCCCGGCGCTGCTGCCGGTCACGCTGCGCAAGGTCGAGGCCGCCTTGCGCGTGCAAGGCCTGCAACCCGGGGGTGAAGCGGCGCCTGCGGGCCAGGTCAGCACGCTGCGCCCCGAGAACGACGCCGACATCATTGCCTGGTTCCGCAAGGTGCAGCAGTACAACAACTACATGGTGGAGCGCAAGCAGGCGCGGCGTGACGTCAAGGGGACGTTGCCCCAGGTGCTGGACGGCGACAAACACTACGTGCAGTCGCGCATGCTCTCGCTGCTCTCGGGCCAGCCGGGTGTGCGTGCGTTGGACCTGCCCAAGCCGGTCAGTACCGACCCCCGCCCGTTGGAGGTGGTGGGCATTCCGCTGGCGCCGGGTTTCCATGTGGTGGAGGTTGCGTCGCCGCTGCTGGGCGCATCGCTGCTCGATGCGCGGCACGGCGCAGCGCGCGCCATGGTTGTGCGCACCTCGGCGCTGGTCACCAACCTGGGAGTGCATTTCAAGCTGGGCCGCGAGAACGCCATGGCCTGGGTGACCACGCTCGATAAAGGGCAGAGCGTGGAGGGCGCCCGCGTGCGCGTGTCCGACTGCAATGGCCGCGAACTGGCTTCGGGCACCACGGATGCACAAGGCGTGGCGCGTTTCGAGGGCCTGTCGTCCGACCCGCCGCTGTGCCGTGGGCAGGGCGACGGGGGCGATGCCTACTTCATCAGTGCACGCCACCAGGGGAGTGACGGTGTGCCGGACATGGCCTTCACCTGGAGCGACTGGCAGCGTGGCATTGAGCCTTGGCGCTTCAACGTGCCCACCAGCAACGACGCGAGCCCCGACGAGCGGGCGCACACGATCTTCGACCGCACACTGCTGCGCGCTGGCGAAACGGTGTCCATGAAGCACCTGCTGCGCACCGAGACACGGGGCGGCTTTGGCCTGCCTGCGCAGGAGCCTGACTCCCTGGTCATCACCCATGTGGGCAGCGGCCAGCAATTCACCCAGCCCCTGGCCTGGCGCAAGACAGCCACCGGCGGGCGCAGTGCGCAAAGCGAATTTGCGGTGCCCCCCGCAGCGAAGCTGGGCGTGTACGAAGTTGCATTGCACAGCAGCCGCAGCGATGGGCGCAGTTTTACGTCGGGCCAGTTCCGGGTCGAAGAATTCCGCCTGCCCGTGTTCGAGGGCCGCGTGGGCCCGGCCGACAAGGCACCGCTGGTCAATGTGCGCACCGTGCCCGCGAGTGTGCAGGTCAACTACGTGGCCGGTGGTGCTGCCGCGCAGTTGCCCGTGCGCGTGTCGGCCCTGGTGCGCAGCAAATACCTGCACTTTGACGACTACGACGCCTTCAGCTTCAACCCGCCCCGGGGTCGCCAGCAAGGCAGCACAGAGGGAGAAGAGGAAGAAACCGCCCGCCAGGCGCCGCGCGTGATTGCCGATAAGCTGCCGCTCACCCTGGACCGCAACGGCACAGGCCGCATCGCGTTGGAGAACGTGCCCCGCGCCAGCACGGCGCAAGACCTGCTGATCGAAGCCACCTATGCCGACCCCAACGGCGAAGTGCAGACCCTGCGCAGCACCAGCAGCCTGTGGCCAGCCGGGGTGCTGGCTGGTATCAAGACCGAAGGCTGGGTCTCGGCCAGCCAGAAGATCCGTTTCCAGGCACTGGCGCTCACGCCCGACGGCAAGCCCGCCGCCGACGTGCCGCTGCAGGTACAGGCCATTGCCCGCATCACCACCAGCAGCCGCAAGCGCATGGTGGGGGGCTTTTACAGCTACGACAACAAGACCGAAACCAAAGACCTGGGCACGGTGTGCACCGGCAAGAGCGACGCACGCGGCCTGCTGCTGTGCGAGACCAAGCTCGACGAGCCCGGCGAGGTGGAACTGGTTGCCACCGCACGCGACAAGGACGGCAACACCTTTGATGCGGCCTCGTCCGTGTGGGTCACGCGCCAGGGCGAGCTGTGGTTTGGCGGCGAAAACCACGACCGCATGGACCTGCTGCCCGAGAAGAAGAGCTACCAGCCGGGCGACACCGCCAGGTTCCAGGTGCGCATGCCCTTCCGCTTTGCCACGGCGCTGGTCACGGTGGAGCGCGAAGGCATCATCGATACCCAGGTGGTGCAGCTCAACGGCAAGGACCCCACGGTCAGCCTGCAGGTGCAAGAGGGCTGGGGCCCCAACGTGTATGTGAGCGTGCTGGCGCTGCGCGGGCGCCTGCGCGAGGTGCCCTGGTACAGCTTCTTCACCTGGGGTTTCAAGGCGCCGCGCGAGTGGTGGACCGCCTTTTGGTACGAGGGCAAGGAATACGTTGCGCCCACGGCGCTGGTCGATCTGAGCAAACCGGCTTTTCGTCTGGGCATGGCCGAGATCAAGGTGGGCAGCAAGGCGCACCAGATCAACGTGAAAGTAGTGGCCGACAAAGCCAGCTACCCCGTGCGCGGCAAGGCGCAGGTCACCATCACGGCCACCTTGCCCAATGGCAAGCCCGCCGCCCACGCCGAGGTGGCGTTGGCCGCCGTAGACCAGGCGTTGCTCGAACTCATGCCCAACACCAGCTGGAATGTGCTGGACGCCATGCTGCAGCGGCGCAGCTGGGGCGTTGCCACCTCGACCGCGCAGATGGAAATCATCGGGCGGCGCCACTACGGCCGCAAAGCCGTGGCAGCAGGCGGCGGCGGGGGGCGCAGCCCCACCCGCGAACTGCTCGACACCCTGCTGCTGTGGAACCCGCAGGTGCAGCTCGACGCTAACGGCCAGGCGCAGGTGACGGTGCCGCTGAACGACGCGCTCACTACCTTCAAAATCGTGGCCGTGGCCGATGCCGCCACCGGCCTGTTCGGCACGGGCAGCACCCAGATCAGCGCCACGCAAGACCTGCAGATCATCAGCGGCCTGCCGCCCCTGGTGCGCGAGGACGACCAGTTCCGCGCCCAGTTCACCCTGCGCAACACCACCAAGGCCGCCATGAAGGTGGAGGTGACGCCCCGCGCGACGCTGCTGAGCTTGAAGACTGAGACCGTGGACATCCCCGCCGGTGAGGCGCGTGAAGTGGCCTGGAGCGTAAAAGCCCCGGCCCAGCTGGCGCAGACCCGCGTGCAGGCTCTGCTGTGGGAGATCGAAGCGAAAGACCAGCTAGGCGGCGCGCGCGATGCGCTCAAGGCCAGCCAGCGCCTGATACCGGCCGTACCGCTCACGGTGCAACAGGCCACGCTGGTGCAGGTGGACGGCAGCTACACCCTGGACGCCGCACCCCCCGCCGATGCGCTGCCCGGGCGGGGCGGCCTGCGCCTGGCGCTGCAGCCCAAACTGGCCGAGGGCCTGCCCGGCGTGCGCGACTGGTGGGCCAACTACCCGTTTGCCTGCCTGGAGCAAAAAACCAGCAAGGCCGTGGGCTTGCGCGACGGCAAGCTCTGGCAGACCGTCGTGGCGCAACTGCCCACCTATCTGGACGGCGATGGCCTGGCCAACTACTTCCCGCCGCGCGAGGGCGACACCCACCGGGGGAGCGACACCCTGACCGCCTACCTGCTGGCCGCCGCGCACGAGGCCGCCAGCATCAACCCCGCCTTTGCCCTGCCGGGCGAGGTGCGCGCGCCCATGGAGCGGGGCCTCATCGCCTTTGTGGAAGGGCGCATCGAGCGCAATTTCTGGAGTCCGCGCAAAGACCTGGACATGCGCAAGCTCGCCGCCATCGAAGCGCTCTCGCGCTACGGCAAAGCCCAGGGCCGCATGCTGACCAGCATCACCATCGCGCCCAACCAGTGGCCCACGCACAGCGTGATCGACTGGATGAACATCCTGCGGCGCGTGCAGGACATCCCCGAGCGCGACAAACGCCTGCAAGAGGCCACGCAAATCCTGCGCGCCCGCCTGAGCTACCAGGGCACCAAGCTGCTGCTGAGCACCGAGCGCGACGACTACTGGTGGTGGCTGATGCAGAACGGCGACGTGAACCTTGCGCGCCTCCTGCTCGCCGTGATGGACAACCCCGACTGGAAGGACGACATGGGCCGCCTGGCCAATGGCTTCATCGCCCGCCAGCAGGGCGGCGCCTGGCACACCACCACCGCCAACCTGTGGGGCGGCCTGGCGCTGGAGAAGTTCTCGGCCAAGTTCGAGGCCACGCCCGTCTCCGGCACCACCAAGGCGGCCATGGGCAGCCACACGGCCAGCGTGGACTGGAGCAAGGTCGAGCGCATCAAGCCCACCGATGCGGAAGGTGCAGCCCACCAGGCCAGCGCGTTTGGGGCCCCTGCGGCGCCCGGCATGCTGCGGGGCAACAATATGTTCCTGCCCTGGGGCACTGCGGGCGGCAAGGAAGGCCTGTCCGTCACGCACCAGGGGCCGGGCAAGCCCTGGCTCACGCTGCAGTCGGTGGCTGCGGTGCAGCTCAAGGCGCCGTTCAGCGCGGGCTACAGCATCCAGAAAACCGTCACACCCATCGAGCAGGCCAACAAGGCCTTGCCCGCAGGCCAGTACACGCGCGGCGACGTGCTGCGCATCACGCTGGAAGTCACAGGCCAGGCCGACATGACCTGGGTGGCCATCACCGACCCCATTCCGGGCGGCGCCACCATTCTGGGCAGCGGCCTGGGGCGCGACTCCGAGATCGCCACCCAGGGCGAAAAGCGCAGTGGGCTGGGCTGGCCCGCGTTTGAAGAGCGCAGCTTCGAGGCCTTCCGCAGCTACTACGAATACCTGCCCAAGGGCACCGTCAAAATGGAATACACCGTGCGCCTGAACAACGTGGGCGACTTCGCGCTGCCCCCCAGCCGCGTCGAGGCCCTGTACGCGCCGGAGATGTTTGGCGAGGCGCCCAACGCACGCGCACGGGTGGTGGCTGCGCCGTGACACCGGTACCCGCCCCCAGCGTTTTTGTCGAAGTGCGCTTCTGGCTGCTGGTGGCGCTCTCGGTGGTGCTGCCGGCTGCCATCTACGCGGCGCTGCTGGTGCGCCGCGCCATCTCGCGCACCACGGTCGTGCTGTTCGGCCTGGTGCTGGTGCTCATTGCCGGGTTGGATGTGTACCTGCTCCAAGGTCTGGCCAAGCTGGCCCGCATCACGCCGTCGCTGGCCGATGATGCGGTTTTCCTCTCGGAGCTGTCCATCGCGCTCTACATCTTCCCCGTCATGTTCGGCGGCATCGGCGTCAACCTGGTGTCCCATGTGCTGCTGCGCCACCTGAGCGAGGCCGAAGAACGCTTTGACCGTGAACACCGCTGAGCCGCGCCGCGACCGGCGCACATCCTGATTGCAAGCAATTTCCCCATGCTCGACGACATCAAAAAAACCCTCTGGGCCACCGCCGACAAGCTGCGCGCCAACATGGACGCGGCCGAATACAAGCACCTGGTGCTCGGCCTCATCTTCGTCAAATACATCAGCGACACCTTTGCCGCCCGCCGCGCCGAAGTGGCTGCGCGCCTCGCTGACCCGCACGACGAGTTTTACTACGGCGAAGCCGCCCCTGAAGACCTGGCCGCCGAGCTGGACGACCGCGACTACTACACCTCGGGCAACGTGTTCTGGGTGCCCGAAGGCGCCCGCTGGGAGCAGCTGCGCGCCCAGGCCAAGCAGCCGGGCATTGGCAAACACATCGACGACGCGCTGGCCCTCATCGAAGGCGACAACCCCAAGCTCAAAGGCATTTTGGACAAGCGCTTTGCCCGCGCCCAGTTGCCCGACGGCAAGCTGGGCGAGCTGGTCGACTTGGTGTCCACCATCGGTTTTGGCGCCACACCCGACGTAGCGCGCGACACCCTGGGCCAGGTGTACGAATACTTTCTGGGCATGTTCGCCAGCGCCGAAGGCAAGCGCGGCGGGCAGTTCTACACGCCCGCCAGCATCGTCAAAACGCTGGTCGCCGTGCTCAACCCGCACAGCGGCAAGGTGTACGACCCTTGCTGCGGCTCGGGCGGCATGTTTGTGCAGAGCGAGAAGTTCATCGAAGCGCATGGCGGCAAGATCAACGACGTGTCCATCTACGGGCAAGAAAGCAACCCCACCACCTGGCGCCTGGCCGCCATGAACCTGGCCATTCGCGGCATCGACTTCAACCTGGGGCGCGAACCGGCCGACACCTTTGTGCGCAACCAGCACCCGGATCTCCGCGCCGACTTCATCCTGGCCAACCCTCCCTTCAACGTCAGCGACTGGTGGCACGGCAGCCTGGAGGGCGACCCGCGCTGGGTGTATGGCGACCCACCCCAGGGCAACGCCAACTACGCCTGGCTGCAGCACATGCTGCACCACCTCAAACCCAGCGGGCGCGCCGGCATCGTGCTGGCCAACGGCAGCATGAGCAGCAGCCAGAACAGCGAGGGCCAAATCCGCGCCGCCATGGTCGAGGCCGACGTGGTCGAGGTGATGATTGCCTTGCCCGGCCAGCTGTTCTTCAACACCCAAATCCCCGCCTGCCTGTGGTTCTTGGCCAAGCAAAAACAGCGCCAAGGCCAAGTGCTGTTCATCGACGCCCGCAAGCTCGCCACCATGATCAGCCGCGTGCAGGGCGAGTTGACGGATGAGGTGATAGGCCGCATCGCCGCCACCGTCGCCGCATGGCGCGGCGAATCACTCCCGCTGCCAAGCGGCGAGGGCGGGGGTGAGGGCTCCGCGGCCACCTACCAAGACATCCCCGGCTTCTGCCGCAGCGTGGCACTCTGCGAGATCGCCCAGCACGGCCATGTGCTCACCCCCGGCCGCTACGTGGGCGCTGAAGAAGTGGAAGACGACGACGAAGCCTTTGCCGACAAGATGCAGAAGCTGACCGAAAAGCTGGGCGAGCAGATGGCCAAGGGCGCGGAGCTGGATGCGGTGATTCGGCAGAAGTTGGGGGGGCTGGGGTATGAGTTCTGAGTGGCCTGCCTGCACTGAACTGCGCTTGAAGGTTCCCGGTTATTGGGATGTTCAGCCGTTGGATAAAGTGACCGACTTCCAGGAAGGCCCCGGCATTCTCGCGAAAGACTTTCACGACTCTGGCGTGCCGCTGCTTCGCCTAAGGAATATTGAAACCCCGACAGTACAAATCGCAGGCTGCAATTTTCTGGATGCCGATAAGGTGGCCGCAAAGTGGAAGCATTTCGCATTGAGGGAAGGGGACCTCCTGATCAGCACAAGTGCATCGCTTGGTCGAGTTAGCGTTGTAGGGCCGGAAGCTGTCGGCTCGATCGCTTACACCGGGATCATTCGGTTTCGTAGCGCAAGCTCGCAACTCAATCATCAATATCTACGTGCTTTTCTGTCGTCTGGCGTTTTTGTGGAGCAGGCTGAGCGAATGGCAACGGGCAGCGTCATCAAGCACTTCGGTCCATCACACCTTCGACAAATGGCAATCACATTGCCAAGCCTTAACGAGCAAATTCATATCGCCGGGGTTTTCGATGCCCTCGACGACCGCATCACCCTCCTGCGTGAAACTAACGCCACGCTCGAAGCCATTGCCCAGGCGCTGTTCAAGTCGTGGTTTGTCGATTTCGACCCCGTGCGCGCCAAGATGGAAGGCCGCGCCCCCGAAGGCATGGATGAGGCCACCGCCGCGCTGTTTCCCGATGCGCTGGAGGAGTCGGAGTTGGGGTGGGTGCCGGAGGGGTGGCGGGTTGGCCGACTGGACGATCTGTTGGTCCTTCAGCGGGGTTTTGACTTGCCTTCGCAGGATCGCATTCCAGGTGAAGTCCCGATCATTGCAGCGAGCGGACCCAGCGGAATGCACCACGAAACCATGGTGCAAGGGCCTGGGGTCGTCACAGGACGATCCGGCGTTCTGGGTCGCGTGTTTCTGGAGTTCGGCCCCTATTGGCCCCTGAATACAACGCTTTGGATCAAGGAGTTTCGCGCTGCGACCCCCTGCTTTGCCTATGAGTTGCTTCGTCTGCTCGATTTCAAATCGTTCAATGCGGGCTCTGCGGTCCCAACACTCAATCGAAATCACATTCATGGCCTGGCATATCTGGTGCCGAATCGCGCCTGCGTGGAAGCATTCGAGGGCGTGGCGAGCATGCTCCATCAACGCGTCAAGGCGAACGAGCAGCAAGCCCAAACCCTCGCCACCCTCCGCGACACCTTGCTCCCCCGCCTGATCTCCGGCCAGTTGCGGCTCCCCGAAGCGCAGGCGCTCGCCGCTGAAGTCTGAGCAGGCGGTTGTCGGCTCTGCGGCGTTGGCAGCGCCCGCAACACGCGGTATGCAAGCCTTCTTGCAAACCGCTGCGTTCTATTCAAGAGTGCTTTAATACCGATTTGCTACTGATTTGATAGCTTGTAGCGCTTGCTGCATAAGCGCTAGATGCCAATTTCCCTTGTATTTTCCGACTGCAGACGCCAACGCCCATCCCAGTCCATAGGTTTAAAAAATTGGGTTTTCTAAGCACATGGCGACTAACATGCATAGAAATCGCGATTTTTTAAGCATGTTCCACCGCCGCCAGGCACCCTTGTATGCCTTTTGACCGCAGCCAGCCCTACAACGACTTGCCCCTGCTGCCGCCGACGGTGGAGTTGGAGAGCAAAGCCGTGCTCAAACAAGCCATCGCCGCCAACCGGGCGCTGGCCAATTTGCGCGGGCTGGCGGCGCAGATTCCCAATCAGGGTGTGCTGATCAACAGCATCGTGCTGCAAGAGGCGCGGCTGTCGTCCGAGATTGAGAACATCGTGACCACCAACGATGAGCTGTACCGGGCCGACGCCGATGCGGATGCCGATGGCAAGACCGACCCGCACACCAAGGAAGTGCTGCGCTACCGCCAGGCGCTGAACTTTGGCTTTAGCCAGTTGAAACACCGGCCGCTGGCGACCAATTTGTTCATCGACATTGTTCGCACCATCAAACAAGTGGACTTTGGAGTGCGCAAAGTGCCGGGCGTTGCCCTCAGAAATGCCGCGAAAGAAGTGGTGTACACGCCGCCGGTGGGCGAGGCCGTCATACGGGAAAAGCTGGCCAACCTGGAGCAGTTCATTCATGCACAGGATGATTTGGACCCGCTGGTCAAAATGGCGGTGCTGCACTACCAGTTTGAGGCGATTCACCCGTTTGAAGACGGCAACGGCCGCACCGGGCGCATTGTGAATTTGCTGTATCTGGTGGAGCAGGGCTTGCTGGATATCCCGGTGCTGTTCTTGTCGCGCTACATACTGGCCAACAAGTCAGGCTATTACCAAGGTTTGCGCGGGGTGACGGAGCAGCAGGATTGGGAAAGCTGGGTTCTGTACATGCTGCGTGCCGTGGAAAGCACGGCGCAGGAAACTTTTGACCAAGTGACGCGCATTCGGGTACTGATGGAGCAGGTGCGTGAGCAAGTGCAGCAGCAAGCGCCGGGCATCTACAGCAAAGACTTGGTGGAGGCGATTTTTCAGCACCCGTACACCAAAATTCAATTTTTGGTGAACGCCAACATCGCCAAACGCCAAACCGCTTCGAGCTACCTGCAAACCTTGGCTGGGCTGGGCGTGCTGCGCGCCAGCAAGCAAGGGCGGGAGATGTATTACATCAACGACGCGCTGTTTGCCGAGTTGGTGAAATGACCATGAAATCGACACGTACAGAAAATGTGTCGATTTTTTGCGTAAAAATAAACATATCAAGGGCCTCATGTCGATGGCGTCGACACGAGGGAGGGGCGCCATGACCGAAGACCAACTCGAACAAGAAACCCTGGCCTGGTTACAAGACCTGGGCTACGCGGTGCGCAGCGGCTTCGACATCGCCCCCGATGGCCCGAACCCACAGCGGGCGAATTACCGCGAGGTGCTGCTGCTGGGCCGCCTGCGCGAAGCCATGGCGCGGCTCAACCCCGGCATGCCTGCCGCCGCGCGTGAAGACGCGGTGCAGCAGGTGCAAAACCTGGGCTTGCCTGCGCAGCTGGCGGCCAACCGGGCGTTTCACAGGCTGCTGGTGGGCGGCGTGCCGGTGCAGTACCAGCAGGGCGGTGAAACGCGGGGCGACTTTGCGCGGCTGGTTGATTGGGCGGATGCATCGCGCAACGAGTTCTGGGCGGTGAACCAGTTCACCCTCAAAGGCCCGCACCACACGCGCCGGCCCGACATTGTGTTGTTCGTCAACGGCCTGCCGCTGGTGCTGCTGGAGTTGAAAAACCCGGCCGACCAGGAGGCCAGCATCTGGAAGGCTTACGACCAGATTCAGACCTACAAAGAGCAAATCCCCGACCTGTTTCAGTTCAACGAGGTGCTGGTGATTGCCGATGGCAGCGAGGCGCGCCTGGGCTCGCTCTCGGCCAACGCTGAGCGCTTCATGCAGTGGCGCACGATTGACGGCGTGCAGCTCGACCCGCTGGGCCAGTTCAACGAGCTGGAAACGCTGGTGCGCGGCGTGCTGGCGCCGCAATACTTATTGGACTACCTGCGCTTTTTTGTACTGTTCGAGGACGACGGCCAGCTCATAAAGAAGATTGCCGGCTACCACCAGTTCCATGCGGTGCGCGCCGCTATTGGGCATGTGGTGGCTGCGTCGCGCGAGGGGCTTGCTACCAGCCAGCGCGGCAAAGGCGGCGTGGTGTGGCACACGCAGGGCAGCGGCAAAAGCATCACCATGACCTGCTTTGCCGCCCGCGTGATGCAGGAGCCGGCGATGGAGAACCCCACCATCGTTGTCATCACCGACCGCAACGACCTCGACGGCCAGCTGTTTGGCGTGTTCAGCTTGGGCGCCGACCTGCTGCGCGAGCAGCCGGTGCAGGCCAGCACGCGCCCGGCCTTGCGCCAGCTGCTGGCCAATCGGCCGTCGGGCGGCATTGTGTTCGCGACCATCCAGAAGTTCATGCCGGGCGAGGACGAGGATGTGTTCCCGGTGCTCTCCGAGCGCCACAACATCGTGGTGATTGCCGATGAAGCGCACCGCACGCAGTACGGGTTTGAGGCCAAGCTCAAGACGCGCAAGCAAAATTTCAAGCCAAATGTGCCTCTAGCGCTTGATGCACAAGCGCAAGCAGCTACTAAAAGCATAGTGACCAGCGATGCTGGCAGCAGCGCCGTGCATGCCGAGTTTGCTTCGCCCGAATACACCACGCACTACCAAGCCGGTTACGCCCAGCACCTGCGCGATGCGCTGCCCAACGCCACCTTCGTCGCGTTCACCGGCACGCCGGTCAGCAGCCAGGACCGCGACACGCGCGCCGTGTTTGGCGACTACATCCATGTCTACGACATGCAGCAGGCCAAGGAAGACGGCGCCACGGTGGCCATCTATTACGAAAGCCGTCTCGCCAAGCTGCGACTCAAAGACGACGACCTGGCCCTGCTCGACGCAGAAGTGGACGAGCTGGCCGAGGACGAAGAGGAAAGCACTCAGGCCCAGCTCAAAAGCCGCTGGGCCGCATTGGAAAAAGTGGTGGGCGCCACGCCGCGCATTGCCAGCGTGGCGGCCGACCTGGTGGCGCATTTTGAAGAGCGGAGCAAAGCCCAGGACGGCAAAGCCATGGTGGTAGCGATGAGCCGCGACATCTGCGTGCACCTGTACGATGAAATCGTGCGCCTGCGCCCCGACTGGCACAGCGCAGACCCGGAGCAGGGCGCCATCAAGGTGGTGATGACCGGCAGCGCCAGCGACAAGGCTTTATTGCGAGCGCACATCTACAGCGCCCAGGTCAAAAAGCGGTTGGAAAAGCGCTTCAAGGACCCGGCTGACCCGCTGCGCATGGTCATCGTGCGCGACATGTGGCTCACGGGGTTTGACGCGCCCTGCGTGCACACCATGTACGTGGACAAGCCCATGAAGGGCCACAACCTGATGCAGGCCATTGCCCGCGTGAACCGTGTGTTCAAGGACAAGCAGGGCGGCCTGGTGGTGGACTACATCGGCATCGGCAACGAGCTCAAAGCCGCGATGAAGGAATACACCGCGAGCCAGGGCCGAGGCAAACCCACGGTGGACGCACACGAGGCGCTCTCCTTGTTGTTCGAAAAAATGGACGTGCTGCGCAGCCTGCTGCACGGCTACGACTGGTCAGGTTTTTTGACGGGCGGACACAAGGCCCTGGCCGGGGCGGCCAACCATGTGCTGGGGATTCGGTCAGCCAACAAAGACAGCCAGCAAGACGGAAAGCGCCGCTTTGCCGACGCGGCGGTGGCCATGGGCCAGGCATTCAGCCTGTGCTGCACGCTGGACGAAGCCAAGGCGCTGCGCGAAGAGGTGGCATTCTTCCAGGCGGTGAAAGTGATTTTGACCAAGCGCGATGTGACGGCGCAGAAACGGACCGATGCGCAGCGCGACGCAGCCATCCGCCAGATCATCAGCCAGGCGGTGGTGAGCGAGCGCGTGGTGGATATTTTTGACGCCGTGGGGCTGGATAAGCCCAACATCGGCCTGCTCGACGATGAATTTCTGGCCCAGGTGAAAAACCTGCCCGAGCGCAACCTGGCCGTGGAGCTGCTGGAGCGCCTGCTAGAAGGTGAAATCAAGGCCAAATTTGCCACCAACGTGGTGCAGCAGCGCAAGTTCTCAGACTTGCTGACCAGTGTGATCGCGCGTTACCAGAACCGCAGCATCGAAACGGCGCAGGTGATGGAAGAGCTGGTGGACATGGCCAAAAAGTTTCGCCAGGCGGCGGGCCGGGGCGAGGCGCTGGGCCTGTCTGAAGACGAGGTGCGCTTTTACGACGCCCTGGCCAACAACGAGTCGGCCGTGAAAGAGCTGACCGACGAAACCCTGAAAAAGATCGCCCATGAACTGACCGACAACCTGCGCAAGAACATCACCGTCGACTGGAGCCAGCGCGAGAGCGTGCGTGCCAGCCTGCGCCTGATGGTCAAGCGTATCTTGCGCAAATACAAATACCCGCCAGATTTGCAGGACGCGGCCGTGGAGTTGGTGTTGCAGCAGGCCGCGGTGCTGGGTGAGAGCTGGGCCGCTTGACACAAGGCACGCCGCTGTCGGCCCCCAGTCCTACGCGCAGAGCGGGCGATGCCGCACACGCGGCGCCCGGGGGTGTTCTTAGCATGGTGGACAGGGGTTCAGCGCTTCGGCGCCGGGGCCTCCGGCCCTTCCAACACTCTACGGACACCTATCACCATGAAATCCATGCTCAAGACCTGTGCGGCCCTCGCCGCAGCCTCCGTTCTGCTCGTCGCCTGCGGCGGTGGCAATGACGACGACCCTACCCCCAGCAACGAACCCGGCGTGCTGACCGTGACCAACGCCACGCTCTCCGGCCTCAACGGTATTTATGGCAATGGTGCGTTGAACCTCACCGCCGTGGACCAGGTCAACCCGATTGGCTCGGTGCCCGAGTTGTGCACCTTCCGTTTTGACGGGGCCAACAAGGTGGGCTCTCCGGCCACGGCGTTTGGTGACATCCGTTATCGCTCCGGTGCAGTCGACGGCATCTACCAGGCCTTTCTGACCTTTGATGGCAAGGAGTACGCCAGCACCGAAGCCACCGACTCGTCTGTGCTGCGCGAGAGCGACCAGGTGCGCTTCAGCGGCAAGACGCTGACCGCCACCGATGGCTCGGCTGCCACGCTGCGCGTGACCGGCATCGTGCCCATGCGGCCGAACCGCCCTCTGGGCTGCTGATCGCGGTCCTGCGCTCTCTCCCGTTGTCGGGATCATCTCCTCCGTTCTGGCCTTTTCCCTGGCCGGACTGGGCCCCGCTGCCCCGGCAGCGGGGCTGTTTTTGTGGTGCGCGGCCTGCGCACCGTCACAATGGCGTGTGGCTCTTGCTGACCGCTGACACCCATGCCCCCGCCCCTTTCCGCTGAACACACCGTGGTCTGGCTGCACCCCGGCGCCCCACCCAAACCGCCCGAAGGCGCGCCGTGCAACGGCTGCGGCCTGTGCTGCCTGACCGAGCCGTGCCCGCTGGGCATGCTGGTCTCGCGGCGCAGGCGCGGGGCCTGCGTGGCCCTGCGCTGGAGCGATGCGCAGCAGCGCTACCTGTGCGGCATGCTGTCAGACCCCGGCGGCGTGACCGGGCTGACCCATCCCTGGGCAGTGCGTGCCCTGGCCGCGCTGGCCCGGCGGTCGATTGCCGCAGGCGTGGGCTGCGATGCGCAACTGCGGGCGCAGTTGCCCGAATAGCGCAATACTTCTCGATTGCTATATTAATAATAGCTGTCAGCGCTTGATGGTATTGCGTAATACCTGCTTTTTACATAAATTTTGAATGGTGCCTCAAGTCGTTGCCCGGTGGGTAACACTGGTGCGGGCAGGGGTTTGATGGCGGTATTGAATATCCATTTCTAATGAATCTTAGAATCCGGCGCACAGCCTCTTAGCACATGCGTCGTTATGGAGGTTTGAAGTACATCAACAAAAACCGGCGCACGCCAGCGGAAAGGAAACCCACCCATGGACAGCGCGATACTGAGTTTGCTGGGGGCTTTTCTGCTCTCGATCATGGGGCTGTTTGTCTTCATCTGGTCGATGCGCAAGGGCTTGCTGGTCGAGAATCCCCGGGCGGCATCGGTCATCTTTGCGCCGGGTGAGTTGGGCAAGGTCGACGATCCGGCGCTGCAGGGTGGGGCGCAAGAGCGCCTGCAGGGCGCTGCCGCTGCCCCGGGCGAGAGCGACCACGTTGCCGACCCGGACGAGCTGCGCCACCGCATCGAGGCCGACCACTCCACCGCGTTCCCGGTGTTCATGTTCATTGCGTTTGCCTGCTTCTGGCTGGTGCTCGGCTCCCTGGCGGGGCTCACCGCGTCGCTCAAGCTGCACATGCCCGACTGGATGGTGGGCGAGGCGTGGCAAACCTTTGGGCGCATCCGCACGGTGCACCTCACTGCCGTGCTGTATGGCTGGATCACCAATGCCGCGCTGGCCGTCATCATCTGGCTGCTGCCGCGCCTGCTGCGCACGCATCTGGTGGGCGCCATGTGGGTGATGCTGGGCGGTGCGCTCATCAATACCGGCATTGCCAGCGCCATTGGCGCCATCGGCTCGGGCTGGACGGACGGCATGGAATACCTGGAGATCCCATGGCAGATCGGGCTCTTCATCGTCGCCGGGTTCGTCTGCATCATTGGCCCGGTGCTCTACACCCTGGTCAACCGCAAGGTCGAGTCGCTCTATGTCACGGTCTGGTACCACGTCGCGGCGCTGCTCTGGATTGCGCTGCTGTTCATCGTTGCCAAGCTGCCCGGCGTGCACACCGGCGTGCAGCAGGCCACCACCAACTGGTGGTACGGCCACAACGTGCTGGGCCTGTGGTTTACGC
The DNA here is from genome assembly GCF_003096555.1 of Simplicispira sp. 125. Taxonomy (NCBI): domain Bacteria; kingdom Pseudomonadati; phylum Pseudomonadota; class Betaproteobacteria; order Burkholderiales; family Comamonadaceae; genus Simplicispira; species Simplicispira sp. 125. The sequence continues at coordinate 3,809,027 of NZ_QEKM01000001.1, forward strand.
CGGTGAGTGTGGGGGCCATTTACTACTTCTTGCCCAAAATCATCGGACGGCCGGTGCGCTCGTACAACCTGTCCATCCTCGGGTTTTGGACGCTGGCTTTCTTTTACGGCCAGGTGGGCGGCCACCACCTGATCGGCGGGCCCATTCCGGGTTGGCTGACCACCTTGTCCATTGTGCAGAGCATGATGATGATCATTCCCGTGGCGGCCTTCACCATCAACATGGCCGGCACCATGTGGGGGCGCATGCACCTGGCGCGCTATTCGCCCACGCTGCGCTTCATGATGTTTGGCGGCTTCATGTACATGCTGTCGTCGCTGCAGGGCTCGCTGGAGGCGCTGCGCAGCGTGAACCAGGTGGCGCATTTCACGCATTTCACCGTGGCACACGCCCACCTGGGGGCCTATGCCTTCGTCACTATGGTGCTGTTTGGTGCCATCTACTTCATGCTGCCGCGCGTGCTGCACTGGGAGTGGCCGTATCCGCGCCTGATCACGCTGCAGTTCTGGCTGGCGGTGGTCGGCATCAGTATCTATTTCGTGGGCCTGTCCATCGGTGGCTGGCTGCAGGGCCTGGCCATGCTCGATGCCTCGCGGCCCTTCATGGAGTCGGTGGCGCTCACCGTGCCTTACCTGCAGTGGCGCAGCGTGGGGGGCTCGCTGATGGTGCTCAGCCACCTCGTCTTTGTCGGCCATTTCCTGGCCATGGCGCTGCGCTTTGGCCCCACACGTACCGGTGCGGCCCTGTTCACGCCGCCTGCCAAGGGCATGGAGTTCGCACATGGAGAATGAAGTCAAACTCGCTGCCGGTGCCATGGTGGCGCTGGCTGTCGCCACGGCTGCACTGGTCGTCATGCCCTATATGCAGGTGCGCGACATCACGCCGCCCGAAGGCCTCAAGCCCTACAGCAGCGCCGAGCTGCGCGGGCGGCAGGTGTACATCGCCAATGGCTGCGTGTACTGCCATACACAGCAACCGCGCGACCGCAACCTGGGGCCCGACGGCGAGCGCGGCTGGGGCCGGGCATCGGTGCCGGGCGACTATTTTTACGACAAGCCGCACCTGCTGGGCAGCATGCGCACCGGGCCTGACCTGTTCAACATCGGCGCACGCCAGCCCAGCAAAGACTGGCAACTGGGGCACCTGTACCAGCCCCGGGCCTACGTGCCGGGATCGATCATGCCGTCGTACCCCTATCTGTTCGAGACCAAGGCCGCAGCGGAGCCGGGCGACGAGGTGGTCAAGCTTCCGCCCGGCCAGACCCCTGCCGGGCAGGTGGTGGTGGCACGGCCCGAGGCGCTGGATCTGGTGAAGTACCTGCAGGGCCTGAACCACACCTACCCGGTGCTGCCGCCCGCCGTGCAGGCGGCCCCGGCCGCGACGGCACCCTCTGCAACCGCTGCACCACCCGCGTCCTGAACACTGCGAGGCCCCCATGACCCAAGAATCCGATACCGACCACCGGGCCCAGGAGCGCGAAAACGCCGAACCCGAGGAGCGCATCCGTCCCGTGCCGCTGGCCGCGGCTGCCATCACCCTGGCCATGGTGCTGTTTGGCGTGGTCTACATCTTCATCTCCGATCCCTTCGGCAACGCCAGCCTGGGTGACCGCCGCACGGTAGCCGACTTGTCAGGCCCGGTGCCTGCCGCTGCGGGTGCCGCAGTGGATGGCAAAGCCGTGTTCGCTGCGCAGTGCGCCGCGTGCCACCAGGCGACCGGCAAGGGCCTGCCCGGCGTGTTCCCGCCGCTCGATGGGTCGGAATGGGTGCAGGGCGACACGCGCATCCTGGCCAACATCCTGCTGCACGGCGTCACTGGCGAGATCAGCGTGGCGGGTGCCAGCTACAACGGCGCCATGCCCGCGTTCCAGCAACTGGGCGACGCCGAGCTGGCCGCCGTGGCCAGCTACATCCGCAGCGCCTGGTCGAACAAGGCCGAGGCCCTGCCGACCACGCTGTTTGAACAAGAACGCCAGGCCGGCAGCGCCCGCACCACGCCCTTTGAGGGCGGCGCGGCGCTCAAGGCGCTGGCGGGTAAACCGGCCTGAGCACGCCATGCTGCGCACCGCCTTGCTCAGCGCCCTGCTGGTGCTGGCAGGCTATGCCAGCGCTGCCTGGCTGACGCACGACTTCCAGGTCTGGACGGCCGAAGGCGCGCGCCGCCTGGAGGTGGCGCAGCACCCCGTGCCCGTGCCGCCGGTCACGGTGGAAGGCCCGGGCATCGCGGCGCAGAGCCTGCCCACGCTGCTGGCGCAGGGCGGCGGTGTCACCCTGGTCGACTTCGTTTACACCCGCTGCCAGACGGTGTGCTTGTCGCTGGGCAGCAGCTTCCAGCAGTTGCAGGCGGCCCTGCAGGCCGACCGCAACGCAGGGGCCACACCCAAGGTGCGCCTGCTGTCCATCAGCTTTGATGGCGCGCATGACACGCCTGCGGTGTTGCAGGCCTATGCGCGCTCACTGCAGGCCGACCCGGCGCTGTGGCACTGGGTGCGCGTGCCCGACGCAGCAGAGCAGCAAGCGCTGCTGCAGCGCCTGGGTGTGGTGGTGGTGCCCGATGGGCGCGGCGACTACGAGCACAACGCGGCCTTTCTGGTGCTGGACGCGCAGGGCCGCATGGTGCGGGTGTTTGACCTGGCCGAGCAGCAGTTGGCGCTGGACTCTGCGCGCCACCTGGCAAAAGGGGGGCGGCTGTGAACCGGTACCACCTGCGCGCTTCGGTGGCCATCGGGTGCACACCCCGGCGCCAGGTGCTGGTGGCGCTTGCATGGATGGCGTTGTTGCTTGTGCCTGCGGTGCGCCAGTGGCTCACGGCCAGCATGTGGCGGCACATGGCGCTGCAGTTTCCGTTGTGGATGCTGGCGGGTGCTTGGCTGGCAGCAGGCTTGCCCCCCGCTGTACGCACCTGCGCGGCGCGCTGGAATGCGCACGGCATCAGCGGGCTGGTCGCCACCGGCACTGTTCTGGCCGTGTTGATGGTGCCGCGTGTGCTCGACCTGGCGCTGGTGTCTGCGCCCATCGAGGCGGCCAAATGTGTGGCGCTGGTAGTGGCTGGCACGGCGCTGCGGCTGTCGTGGCGCGCTGCGGGGCTGGTGGTCCAGGGATTTTTTCTGGGCAACATGCTGCCCATGACCGCGGTGGTCGGACAGCTGTACATCGACAGCCCTCTGCGCCTGTGCAACGCCTACCTGCTGGACGACCAGGCCCGCCTGGGCCAGTGGCTGGTGGGCGCGGCAGCGCTGGTGGCGGTGGGCTGGCTGGCGCAGGTGGCCTGGTGGGTGGCGCGGCGTGAGGGGGCGTCGGCGGTGTGGGTGTCTGACAAGGGTTGATTGCTATTTAATTTATAGCTTGTTGCGCTTGTTTCACGGGCGTTAGATGGGTTTTTTGTTGGGTTTTTGTGCGCTCTGCGCCTTGGGCCGCGCCGCTTGTGCTGAAGGCGGAGGCCGGGGTCGCAGGCAGCGGTGCTCGGTGCTGGCGGGGTCTCGCTCGAACTCGCGCCTGCGGCGCTCAAACAATCGCGAGCCCTGATCCGCCATCCTCTGCGCTCCTCGGCGCAGCCAGAAGGGGGTTGAAGCCCGCACGGGCCATCGCTGCGCTCGGCCCTAACGCGCCGCCGGGCGCACATCCCGGCCTCCGTCGGCAGCACAAAACACAAGTCCCAAAGCAGCGCTACACCGCGCATGCCAGCACGTGATCCCGCCCCGCCATGGCTTGCGCTGGCACAGAAGGCCGCCGTGCCAGGTGAATACCCGCCAGCATGCAGCGCACCGAGCCGCCCGCCAGTTCAATGGTGGGCACGCGCAGCGGCAGCAGCGTGGCGCTGCGTTCGATGACGGCTTTTTGTGCGGTGCTCAGACTGGCGCAAGCACGTTCGGACAAAGCCAGCAGGCGCTGCCCGTCCCGGCCGGTGAGTTCGAGCGCGTTGCCGGCAAATTCGCCAATCTGCCGGGCGTCCAGTTCGATGAGCACACGCCCGCTTTCGCGCAGGCGTGCGCGCACGGCCTCGCGCCGCCGTGGGTCGGCAATCAGGCCAAAGCCCCCGAGCGCAAAGTCGGTGCCCACGCAAAGCATCACGTTGGTGTGGTAGCAGGGCTGGCCTTGCGCGTCTGCGGTGGCGAAGACCATGGGTTCAAAGTTGAAATGCGTGCAAAAGCGTTCCAGCGCGACCGGGTTGGCGCGGTTCGACTGCGCCGTGTAGGCGATGCGGGCTATGTGGTCCAGCACCATGGCGCCCGTGCCTTCGAGAAACATGTCGTCGTGTTCCAAACCCGAATAGTCGATGACGTCCTGCACGCGGTACTCGCGTTTGAGCATCTCGATGATGTCGCTGCGCCGCTCGCGCCGACGGTTGGGTGCAAACATGGGGTAGAGCGCCACATGGCCCCCGGCGTGGGTGGAGAACCAGTTGTTCGGAAAAACGCTGTCGGGCGTGTCCTGCGCGCCATCGTCGTCGAACAGGTGCACGTGCACCCCGGCGGCCTCCAGCCGGGCGGCGGCTGCGCAGACCTCGGCGTGGGCGCTGCGGGCCGTTGCGTCGGGCGGCTGACCGCTGGTGCGCGCCTGGAAGGCGTTGTCGGCGGCAGTTTCGGGGTTGGGATGGAAGCGCTGCGGGCGCACCATCACCACGGCGGCGGGGGACTGGAGGGATATGGAGGGCATTTTTGCGGGCGGGGGTGAAGTGGAGTGCAGAAGGGCGGTGCAAACTGATTTTGCGCAAGGCCATTGCTAACAAAAAGCCCCCAAACTGACCAAAATGCGCTGAAAATTAGCGCATTGTCAGCCATGAAAAACACTATGACCAAACTGGACGACACCGATCGCGAAATCCTCAGCATTCTGCGTGCCGATGCCCGTACGCCTGTGGCCACGTTGGCGCAAAAACTGCGCGTCTCGCGTGGCACGGTGCAAAACCGCCTGCGCAAGATGGAGGAAGGCGGGGTGATCGTGGGCTACACCGTGCGCCTGCGGCCCGACTCGGAGCCGCACCGCATTCGCGCCTGGATGAGCATCGCCGTGGAAGGCAATGCCGCACCCGAGGTGATTCGTGCGCTGCGCGGCGAGCCCATGGTGGGCACGCTGCACACCACCAACGGCCGATGGGACATCGTGGCCGAGGTGCGCGCCCAGAGCCTGGAGGCGTTCGACAGCGCCCTGGGCCGCATCCGTCTCACGCCAGGTATCGCCAACACGGAGACCAGCATCCTGCTCTCCACCTACAAGGCTTGATGTTGGCAGTACGGCGCCTGTCGTTCATCTAGGATAGAGCCACCATGCCGACCACGCCCCCGTCGCCCGCAATGCCTCCTGACCGTATCTGGCCGCTACGGGGTGAGTTTGTTGACGCCGCGCTAGAGCAATCCTTTCGCGAGAGCACGTTGCAGCAGGTGGTGTCGCAACAGCGCACCAGCCTGTTGGTCTGGGCGATCCTGCTTTTGCTGTTTGCCGTGCCCGACTATCTCGCGATGGGTCCCGTGCCGTGGTTCTGGGTTCTGATGGGCTATCGAGCGGGTATGGCTGTGCTGCTGCTGGGATATATGCACGCGCTGGGGCGTGTGCCGACACTGGCTCTTCACAACCATATCCTGATGTGGCTGGGCCTGCTGGCCTATCCCTTCTTTTTTCTGTTTTACGCCGTGCGGCCGGACGTGCGTGCGATCAATACCGGCGTCATCATGGTGGTGCAGCTCACCATGTTTCTTTTCATCCCTTCACGGGTGAAGCTGACCATACCCGTCGCGTTGTTTGGGGCTGTCGGGACCACCGTGAGTTACTGGTGGACCAGCCCGGCAGATGCAGCCACCAAGGCGGCCACCGTTTTGCTGGTCACGATGCCTGCGGTCATGGGCTATGTGGCTGCGCTGCGCCAGCAAAAAACCGAAAGACAGGAGTTCTGGCTGCGCCAGCAACTGCAGGATGCCAACCGCGAACTGCAGGGCGAAGTAGCGCGCCGTGTGGCCCTGCAGGTCGAACTCGAACGCCAGGCCGCCACCGACTTGCTGACCGGGCTGCCCAATCGGCGCGCCTTGGCGGAGCGCTTTCCGATCGAGGCGGCACGTGCGCAGCGCACCGGTGAAGCGCTTTCGCTGGTCATGTTTGACCTGGACCATTTCAAGCAGGTGAACGACCGTTACGGCCACGCCGCTGGGGACGCCGTGCTGCGCGGTGTGGGCCAACTGTGCACCCGCAGTTTTCGCGGCGTGGACATGGTGGCGCGGGTGGGGGGCGAGGAGTTCGCGGTGCTGTTGCCCGGCGCTTCTGTGCAGCAGGCGGGCGTTGTCATGGAGCGTTTTATCAACACCCTGGCCGGTATGGATATTGAAATCGGTACCCAGAGCCTGCGCATTAGCGCCACGGCGGGTGTGGCGCAGCTGCAGGACAGTGAGTCGCTGGATGCGCTCATGGCCCGGGCCGATGTCGCCCTGTATGCCGGCAAACAGGCGGGGCGCAACCGCGTGGTGCTGGCGCCCGCGCCGGGTTGAAGCGGTGCAATCGTTTCGGGTCAGCCTGCGCGTGCGGCGAGCAGGTGGCGCGCCAGCTCGGCAAACCCGGCGCCGCGTTCGCCCGCTGTCACATGGCGCGGCAGATGAACAAGCTGGGGTACAAAGCGTGCAATGTTCGCTACGCCTACGCTGTGCGTAAAGTGCTGGAACATGATCTGGTCGTTGGTCGAGTCGCCCACATAGACCCAACGGTCGATTTCACTCTCCAGCGTGCGCCCGAAGAGTTGCTGCACGATCCAGCGCGCACCTTCCCACTTGTTGTGCGCGCCAAACCAACCGTTGATGTGGATGCTGCTGACCGTGGCCGTCATGCCTGCCGCACGCATGATGCGCACCGCATGGTCGATGGCCTCTTGCGGCAGGTGGCTGAACTCGCTGTGGTCGATGGCGATGTCGGTCTCGCGCCCCGGGGAATCGGTGGCCTGGCGTGCACCCGGCACCTCGGCCTCGATCTGCGCCAGCACCTGCTGCATGGCGCGGAAGTTGGCGGCGCGGGTGGCGGCATCCTGTTGGTATATTTTTGATAGCTGTTCGCGCTTGTCAGATAAGCGCTGCAAGCCATTTTGATGTAAATTTTCTGTCGTATTCAGCAGGGCCGCCGCACCGTTTTCCGCCACGATGGCATCGACCGGCCAGGTGGCGGCAAAGGGCGCACTCCAGCCGACCGGGCGCCCGGTGATGGGGACGACATGCAGGCCCGCCGCCTTCAGCGCACCCAGGGCTTGCAGTGCATCGGGTGTGATGGCGCCTTCGGTGGTGAGGGTGTCATCGATGTCGGTCAACACGCCCACCAGGCCCGCGCCGCGGGGCGCGGACCAGGTTGCCAAAGGCGCCATGTCAGCTGGCATGGCCCAGGGCCAGGCCCGCATGCTCGCGCAGCGGGTGAAAGTGGATCTTGGGGAAGCGCTCTTGCGCCAGCCGCACGTCGTAGGGCGATGTGCACAAATACGCCAGCGTCTCGGCCGCGTCGTGCGCCATGCGCAGCGGGTAGGCGTTTTCAAACTCGCGCAACTCGGCGGGGGTGTCGGCGGTGATCCAGCGCGCGCCCGTGTACTGGCAGCCTTCCAGGCGGATATCAGCGTCGTATTCGGCTTTCAGACGGTGCTGCACCACCTCGAACTGCAACTGGCCCACGGCGCCCAGCAGCATGTTGCCCCCGGTGTCGGGTTTGAAGACCTGGATCGCACCTTCTTCGCCCAGCTGGGCCAGGCCTTGCTGCAGCTGCTTGGTGCGCAGCGGGTTCTTGAGCACCACGGTCATGAACAGTTCGGGCGCGAAGAAGGGCAGGCCGGTAAATTGCAGGTTGGCACCGTCGGTGATGGTGTCGCCCAGCTGCACGCCGCCGTGCGTGGTAAAGCCAATGATGTCGCCGGCGTAGGCCTCCTCGACCGCCTCGCGCCGCTGGCTCATGAAGGTGACCACGCTGGTGGGCCGCAGCTCTTTGCCGGTGCGCTGCACCTTGAGCTTCATGCCCGGCGTGTATTTGCCCGAGGCCACGCGCACGAAGGCGATGCGGTCGCGGTGGTTGGCATCCATGTTGGCCTGCACCTTGAACACCACGCCGGAAAAGCCCTCGTCCTCGGGCTGGATGGTTTTGACCACCGGCTGCTTGTTGACCTGCAGCGTGCTGATGCGCGGACCGGGCGGGGGCGACATGTCGACCACGGCGTCGAGCACCTCCATCACACCGAAGTTGTTCACACCGGAGCCGAAAAACACGGGCGTGAGCTTGCCGGCCAGGAAATCTGCATGGTTCCAGGCGGCCGAGGCGCCCACGGCCAGTTCCATGCTCTCCAGTGCGTCGTCAAACGATTTGCCAAAGCGTTTGCGCAGCCGCTCGGCCTCGGCCAGCGGCACCACTTCAAAGTCTTTCGGCCCGCGGTCGCTGCCGGGAGTGAACACGGTCATGGTCTGCGTGCGCAGGTTGATGATGCCGCCAAAGCTTTTGCCCTGGCCCACCGGCCAGGTGATGGGGCAGCAGGGCATGCCCAGCTCGCGCTCCACCTCGTCGAGGATGTCCAGCGGGTCGCGCACTTCGCGGTCCATCTTGTTGACGAAGGTGATGATGGGCGTGTCGCGCTGGCGGCAGACCTCGATCAGGCGGCGGGTTTGCGCTTCCACGCCGTTGGCCGCGTCGATCACCATCAGCGCCGAGTCGACGGCAGTGAGCACGCGGTAGGTGTCTTCCGAGAAGTCCTTGTGGCCGGGGGTGTCGAGCAGGTTGACCACGTGGTCGCGGTAGGCCATCTGCATCACGCTGGACGCGACCGAAATGCCGCGCTGCTTCTCGATCTCCATCCAGTCGGACGTGGCGTGGCGGCTGGCCTTGCGGCCCTTGACGGCGCCAGCAATTTGAATGGCGCCCGAGAACAGCAGCAGCTTTTCCGTCAGCGTGGTTTTACCAGCGTCGGGGTGGGAAATGATGGCAAAGGTGCGGCGGCGCCGGGTCTCAGAGGCGTAGGACAAGGGGTAATCCAGCAACAGGGGAAAGCGTTGGCACCCCCGCGCCCTGTGGGGGCGGTGGGGTGGTGAAAGGCGGGATTTTACGGGTGGGGCCGGAAAGGGGGACCATCGGGCCTTCCGCCGCCGCAGGCCAGGCAGGCCTTTGCTGTGTTTGTGCCCCAAACATGTCACAGTGGCGGTTATGCATTCCGACTCTGTTGCCTCTCCTGCATCGACCTGGGTGCAGGCGGGCACGCCGGCTTACCGGCGCATCAGCCTGGCGCTTTTTCTGGCAGGTTTTGCCACTTTCTCACTGCTGTACTGCGTGCAGCCGGTGTTGCCAGAGCTGGCCGCGCATTTCGGCCTGGGCGCGGCGAGCAGTTCGCTGGCGCTTTCGGTGGCCACGGGCTGCCTGGCGGTGGCGATCTTTGCCGCGGGGGCGCTGTCCGAGGGGCGCGACCAGCGCCGCCTGATGTTCGTATCGATGGCGTTGGCGGCCCTGTTCAACATTCTGGCCGCCTTGGCGCCCTCCTGGGGCGCGCTGCTGGCGGCGCGGGCGCTGGAAGGTCTGTTGCTGGGCGGCGTGCCTGCCGTCGCGATGGCGTACCTGTCAAACCACATCCACCCGCGCGGGCTGGGGTTTTCCATGGGCTTGTATATCGGTGGCACGGCCTTTGGCGGCATGGCGGGGCGCATTGGCATGAGCGCGCTGGCAGACCACTTTGGTTGGCGCGTGGCCCTGGCCACCATGGGGGTGCTGGGCCTGGTGGCTGCGGTCGGTTTTGTGCTGCTGCTGCCGCGCGCCGACAGGCCGGGCGCCCCGGCGGTGCGCAGGGCCCTGGGTTTGCGGTACCACCTGGGCGCCTGGCGCGCCCATCTGCAAACGCCGGGCCTGCCGCTGCTGTTTGCCTCGGGCTTTGCGCTGATGGGGGTGTTTGTCTCGCTGTTCAACTACGCCGGTTTCCGGCTTGCCCTGCCGCCCTATGGCCTGAGCCAGACGCAGATCGGGCTGATCTTCAGTGTCTACCTGTTCGGCATGGTGGCCTCGCCCACCGCGGGCGCGCTGGCAGACCGTCTGGGCCGTGCGCCGGTGCTTGTCGGCGGTGTGGTGCTGATGTCGGCGGGCGTGTTGCTGACCCTGGTGGCGCCCCTGGCGGGGGTGATCGCGGGCATTGCGGTGCTGACTTTCGGGTTCTTTGTGGCGCACGCCGTGGCCAGCGGTTGGGTAGGGCGGCTGGCGCTGCAGTCCAAGGGGCATGCCTCGTCGCTGTACCTGCTGGCGTACTACCTGGGGTCGAGCCTGCTGGGGTCGGCCGGGGGCTGGTTCTGGGAGCATGGCCAGTGGCCGGCGCTGGTGGTCTTTTCGCTGGTCTTGCTGGCGGGCGCGCTGTGGCTCGCGCTGCGCCTGCGCAGCAGGGCCGATGCCGCCAAGGGGTGAGGCAGCGCGCCGCCTGCGGTGCCGATATAATCGCCCCTTCCTCCGAGGAGCGTTGCAGCGGCCCCATTGTGTATGCGGGACGTGAGGCTCGGAGTCATCCCGCAACGACGCTCATCCACTTTCCGTGTGGTGAGCCTGTACCTTCCCCCGGCGAGTGGTTTTTCAAACATGCTTTGGAGCAAACCATGAACGCACGCGTCAACGCCCCCGTCCTCACCGACTGCGCCATTACCGACATTGGCCTGGCCGCCTGGGGCCGTAAAGAAATCCGCATCGCCGAAACCGAGATGCCCGGCCTGATGGCCATCCGCGAAGAATTCGCTGCCAAGCAGTCGCTCAAGGGCGCGCGCATCACCGGCAGCCTGCACATGACCATCCAGACCGCCGTGCTCATCGAGACGCTGCAGGCGCTGGGCGCGCAGGTGCGCTGGGCTTCGTGCAACATTTTCTCGACGCAAGACCATGCCGCCGCCGCCATTGCTGCGGGCGGCACACCGGTGTTCGCCATCAAAGGCGAGTCGCTGGCCGACTACTGGGACTACACGCACCGTATTTTTGACTTCGGCGTTGCAGGCACGCCCGGCGAAGGCCCGAACCTGATTCTGGACGACGGCGGCGACGCCACGCTGCTCATGCACCTGGGCAAGCGTGCTGAAAAAGACGCATCCCTTATTGCCAACCCTACCAGCGAAGAAGAAACCTGCCTGTTTGCCTCCATCAAGGCCAAGCTGGCCGTGGACCCCACCTGGTACAGCCGCAAGAGTGCGGAGATCATCGGCGTCACCGAAGAAACCACCACCGGCGTGCACCGCCTCAAGGAAATGTCCGCCAAGGGCAGCCTGATGTTCCGCGCCATCAACGTGAACGATTCGGTCACCAAGAGCAAGTTCGACAACCTGTACGGCTGCCGCGAGTCGCTGGTGGACGGCATCAAGCGCGCCACCGATGTGATGATTGCGGGTAAAGTGGCCTGCGTTGCGGGCTACGGCGACGTGGGCAAGGGCAGCGCCCAGGCGCTGCGTGCGCTGTCGGCCCAGGTCTGGGTGACCGAGATTGACCCCATCAACGCGCTGCAGGCCGCGATGGAAGGTTACAAGGTCGTGACCATGGAATACGCGGCCGACAAGGCCGACATTTTTGTGACCACTACCGGCAACCGTGACGTGATCACCTTCGAGCACATGACCGCCATGAAGGACCAGGCCATCGTCTGCAACATTGGCCACTTCGACAACGAAATCCAGGTTGCAAAGCTCGAAGAAAAATGCGAATGGGAAGAGGTCAAGCCCCAGGTCGATCACGTCATCTTCCCCGATGGCAAACGCATCATCCTGCTGGCCAAGGGCCGTCTGGTGAACCTGGGCTGCGGCACGGGCCACCCGAGTTTCGTGATGTCGTCGAGCTTTGCCAACCAGACCATCGCGCAGATCGAGCTGTTCACGCACAGCGATTTCTACGAAAGCGGCAAGGTCTACGTGTTGCCCAAGCATCTGGATGAAAAGGTGGCACGCCTGCACCTCAAGAAGGTGGGTGCCATGCTGAGCGAGTTGAGCGACGAGCAGGCTGCTTATATCGGCGTGCCCAAGCAAGGCCCCTACAAGCCCGATACTTACCGCTATTGATTTGCTATTGATGTAATAGCTGCAACCGCTTGCTGCGCAAGCGGTTGAGTCGAATTTTTCTTAAAATATTATGCGTGCTGATGTCTTTTTGGTGGAGAGCGGGCTGGCCAGTACCCGCTCGCAGGCCCAGCGCCTGATCGCCAGCGGGGTGCAGTGGCGCCTGGCTGCGTCCGCACCCTGGAACCGCGTGGTCAAAAATGGCGACGAGATTCCGGCCGGAGCCGAGGTGTGCCTGCTGCAGGAGGCCGAGGCCGAGGCGCGGTTTGTCTCGCGTGGCGGGCTCAAGCTCGAAGCCGCACTGCGGCACGTCGGGCTGGCGGTGCAGGATTTTCAGTGCCTGGATGTGGGCCAGTCCACCGGGGGGTTTACGCATTGCCTGCTGGAGCGCGGTGCACACCGGGTGGTGGGCGTCGATGTGGGCCATGGCCAGTTGCATGCGCAACTGCGCCAGGACCCGCGCGTGGTGTGCCTCGAAGGGCTTAATGCGCGGGCGCTGACACCGGCCTCACTGCAAGAGGCATGGGAGGCCGAATGGTCCGATACGGTGGCGCCAGCGGAAAAAGAAGACGACACACCGCCCGATAACCCCTATCGCTGGATGTCGGGCGATGGCGAGGTGTCGGACTACGACGACAGCGATGATGTGCGTGACGAAGAAGTCGAGCTCGCGCTGGCCCGTGGCCAAGCCCCGCAGGAAAGCCCTGTGGCGGCAGAGGCTTCCCGCCGCCAAGCTGCCTTGGCAGGCCACGGCATTACGCCGTTGTTTGAACTGATTACGGGTGACCTGTCCTTTATCTCGCTCACGCTGGTACTGCCTGCGCTGGTGCCGCTGCTGGCCCCGGGCGGCCATGTGCTGATGCTGGTCAAACCACAGTTTGAACTGCAGCCGGGCCAAGTGGGCAAGGGGGGGATCGTGCGGGATGCCGCGCTGTATACGGTGGTGGAGCAGCGCCTGCGCGCCTGCTGTGCCGATGTGGGTCTTGCCGTACAGGACTGGTTCGACAGCCCGATTGCGGGCGGCGATGGTAACCGCGAATTTTTTGTTTTTGCAAGGAAGGCCGCATGACCGCCACCAATGCAGCACGCCCCGGCCTGCCGGTGAGCGTGGAGTTTTTCCCCCCCAAGACACCCGAAGGCGCCGACAAGCTGCGCACCGTGCGCCAGCAGCTTTATGCGCTGCAGCCCCAGTTCTGCTCCGTCACCTACGGCGCGGGTGGCTCCACCCAGCAGGGCACTTTTGACACGGTGCAGGCCATTTTGCAGGAGGGCGTCGACGCAGCTTCGCATTTCTCTTGCATTGGTGCCACGCGCGCCTCGGTGCGGGAACAGCTGGCAACACTCAAAGCCATGGGTGTGCGGCGCCTGGTGGCGCTGCGCGGTGATTTGCCCAGCGGCTATGGCATGGGTGGAGAGTTTCACTACGCCAGCGACCTGGTGGCCTTCATCCGGGCTGAAACGGGGCGCGACTTCCACATCGAAGTGGCCGCCTACCCCGAGATACATCCGCAGGCCCGCTCGCCCGAGGCCGACCTCAAGGCCTATGCCGCCAAGGTGCAGGCGGGTGCCGATGCCGCCATTACCCAGTATTTTTACAGCGGCGATGCCTACCTGCGCTTTGTGGACGAGGCGCGGCGCCTGGGCGCCGATGTGCCCGTGGTGCCCGGCATCATGCCGATCACCAGCTCCACGCAACTCATGCGGTTTTCGGATGCCTGCGGTGCCGAGATCCCCCGTTGGGTGCGTCTGCGTCTGCAGGGTTTTGGCGACGATGTGGCCTCGATCCGTGCGTTCGGGCTGGACGTGGTCACGGCCCTGTGTGAGCGCCTGCGCGCTGAAGGCGCACCGGCGCTGCATTTTTACACCATGAACCAGAGCGCGGCCACCCTGGAAATCAGCCGCCGCCTTGGTCTGCTCCGGTAACATGCCGGTTTTGATTTTTGCCGTGCTCCGATGAGATCTGTAATTGCTTTGCTGCTGGCCGCTGGTGGTGGCCTGGCAGCGTCTGATGTCACCGCTCAAACGCGCTACCACTGCCGGGATGACAGCGGAAATACTTTCGTTCTGTCCCGCCCCTGTCCGCCGAACGCACGCACGACGGCTGCGGTGTCCGGGTCGGCGCCGTCGTCCTATGGTCGCAGCAGCAATAGCTACTCCACCGCGGTGCGGGTGCCCACCGAAGAGCCGGAACACTACCAGTACATGAGTGCGCGCTGCCGTTCGCTGGACAGCGGCATCCGTTCCGCTTATTCGCGTGGCATCAAACCTGATGTGGTGGAAGGCATGCGGCGCGAATACAAGCGCGACTGCCGTGAGCAGGAGCAGGAGGCTTATTCACAGCTGTCGGATGAACGGCGAGAGGTGAAAAAGCAGCGCCGCGAGGAAGAAAAATCGGCCCAATTGGTCGGCCAGAGCCAGCGTGAGCAGGAGCAGCGTTTCGCGGAACAGTGTGCCGAATCGCGTCGCATCATTGCGACCAAACGCGCGCGCACGGACCTCTCTGCGGGGGAGCGCAATGAGCTCAGCCGTTTCGAGGACGCCTTCCTCGCTCGTTGCAAGCGCTGATCGACAGGCCCGCCCTGGCCTGTGGGGCGGATCAGCTGCCTGATTCGAGCGTGTGGGTCGCGTTGCGATCCTGCCCCAGCCGTTCCACCAACTGCGGTAGCGCCTGTTGCAGGCCCGCTTTCAGGGTGTGGGGCGGGTTGATGAGGAACATGCCGCTGGCGGGTAAGCCCGGGCGCTGCGTTTCGCCCTGAGCGTTCTCGGTGATTTTGCTGGATTTCACCGTGAGCGTGGCGTGCAGCCAGCTCTTGCCTGCCTTCTGCGCCATGGTCTTGAGTCTGCGGGGCAGGTCGTGGGCTTCGGGGCGCGGAATGATGGGGTACCAGACCGCATAGGTGCCTGTGGCAAAGCGCTTGAGTCCGTCTTGCACCATGTCCAGCACCTTGCTGTAGTCGCTCTTTATTTCATAGCTGGGATCGCACAACAGCAAAGCGCGGCGGGCCGGTGGAGGTAAAAATTTCTTGACCCCCTCGAAACCATCCTCGTGCAGCACGGCCACCTGGCGCCCCGCGTCAAGCTGGGCCACATTGCCTGCCAGAGCACGCAAGTCGGTGGGATGCAGTTCAAACAGCTTGAGCTTGTCGTGCGCGCGCAGCAGGCGCTGGATGATGAAGGGTGAGCCCGGATAGACTTTGGTGCTGCTGCCCTGGTTGAATGCGCGCACCAGGTCCACATAGTTTTGCAGCATCGGCGCCAAGGCTTCGCCCGGAGTGTCGGCGGCGGTGAGGCGCAGGATGCCCTCTCTGGCCTCGCCACTGGTGCGTGCGTAGTCACCGTCCAGTCGGTACAGGCCTGCGCCGGCATGGGTGTCCAGCACGGTCAAGGCGGCATCCTTCTCGGTCAGGTATTGCAGGGCGGCAATCAGCACTGTGTGCTTGAGCACATCGGCGTGGTTGCCTGCATGGAAGGCGTGGCGGTAACTGAACATGCTCCAATGGTAACCATGCGGCTGGTGTTTGCTGTTTGCTCCGAATCTTGAGGGTGGGATGACCCTGTGTGTGTGAGGCTCAAGGGTGGGCACAATCGGCACTATTTCGCTGTCACTGACGTTTTTTTGCAGCCAAGATGCGTTTTGTTGCGTCGGGCGGGTTTCTGTGAGGCGATGATTGCGCCTTAATCATCTTCTGGGTTGCCCATCCATCCCTTGTCCTTCTGCCATGAATGTTCGCTCCACTTCTGCGCCCGCTCCAGGGGCGCTCCATGTTGATGCACTGCCGGTGGGCACGCGCCTTGGCGAGTTCGAGATCCTCGCGCTGCTGGGCGTGGGAGGATTCGGCATGGTGTACCGGGCGTTCGACCACTCTCTGCACCGGGCCGTGGCTATCAAGGAGTTCATGCCTGCGGCGCTGG
The DNA here is from genome assembly GCF_003096555.1 of Simplicispira sp. 125. Classification (NCBI taxonomy): domain Bacteria; kingdom Pseudomonadati; phylum Pseudomonadota; class Betaproteobacteria; order Burkholderiales; family Comamonadaceae; genus Simplicispira; species Simplicispira sp. 125. The sequence goes on from NZ_QEKM01000001.1 coordinate 3,824,934, forward strand.
TCGCTCGTACGGACGATGGCTCACTGCTCGCGCGCTCGCCCGCCGACCAGTCGGCATTTATGGCCGGCTTGAAGTCTTTTGTGGGCGAGGCGCGCCTGCTGGCACAGTTCGATCATCCATCGCTGGTCAAGGTGTTCCGCTTCTGGGAAGCCAACAACACCGCTTACATGGTCATGCCTTTGTACACCGGCATGACCTTCAAGCAGGCGCGCGCGCAAATGCGCACCCCGCCGCCCGAGGCCTGGCTGCGCAAGGTGCTGTGGTGCGTGCTGGGGGCGCTGCGTGAACTGCATGATGGGCAAACTTTGCACCGCGATGTGTCGCCTGACAACCTTTTTCTGCAGGATATCGGGCCCCCGGTGCTGCTTGATCTGGGGGCTGCGCGCCATGCGATCAATGACCGGGACCACAAACACACCGCCGTTCTGAAGGTGAACTACGCGCCCATCGAGCAATACGCTGATGGCGATGCCGATCTGGCCCAGGGGCCCTGGAGTGATCTGTACTCACTGGCCGCCGTAGTGCACGGTTGCCTGTGCAACGATACGCCACTGCCTTCCACCCTGCGTTCGATCCGGGACCGTATGGTGCCGTTCTCCCGTGTAGCCAAAACAGTTTTTCGCCAGTTCGGGCAAGAATATTCGCCCGCCTTCGTGGCAGCCATCTCCCAGTCTCTGGCACTCAATCCTCGGGACCGTCCGCAGAGCATCGATGCCTTCCTGCAGATCATGGAGATGACGACCCCACCTGAAGGGGTGGAGCATTTTGATTTTCGCTCCGATCTGGGTGACATCTGGGTCGAACCCACCGACCAGCCAGGCCCGGGCCATGTGGTGCCTACGGTGGATGTGACCTCGGAGATGAAAGAAAAACTCCGGCAATCATCCTCTCCTGGGCCCCTGGCTCCTGCCGCAGCGGTGGCTGCACCACTGTCGGTACCGGTGGATACCGCCAAGGTGCGCAGCCCGGTGCAGGACGCCATCCTTCTCCCTGACGCAGCCGATACAGTGTTCCTGGATGCGGGTGATACGGTGGCCATGGAAGACATTGCCGACAGCCGTTTTCTGGATCCGGATCCGGCGCACGGTATCCACGCGGCCGGTGTGGCGGGACGGCAAAAGCCAGGCCTCGAGAAAGTGCATGCCCATAGCCCCTCGCAAAAGGCGGCCGCACGGGCGGCCAAGGAGGCAGGTCGCACGCGCGAAAAAACCGCAGCACGTCCCTTGGGCATGACGTGGCTGGTCATTGCCGGCGTCTTTGTCGTCGTGGCGGCGGCTGCAGCCTATGGCTGGCGCAGCCGTGCCCCGGCATCTGTGGAAGCGATCATTACCGAGTTAAAACCTCCGGTAGAAGCATCGCCACCCCTGGCGGTGCAGCAGAGCGTCGCTGAGCCGACTTCTGATCCCACAGCCGCACAAGCGGCCGCCAGCGAGCCTGCGGTCATTGTGGAACCGTCCCCCGCCTTTGTGGCCACGGACGATCCACGCGCGGTCTCCAAGTCGCCGCCGCGAGCGGCCCGAACAACCAAAGTCGCCAAAGAGCAGCCCGCGCCGGTGTCCAGCCCTGCACCAGCCCCCGAGCCTGCGCCCGCCCCACCCCCGGAGCCGCCAGCACCTAAGCCTGCACCGCGTCCGCCAGCACCCCTGTGCGAGAACACCAATGTGTTCACCCGCAGCATGTGTCTGCGTGAAGAGTGTCGCAAGCCGGGCAATGCAGGCCGCGCGGCCTGTGTTGAGTTCCGTAAGGCCATGGAGCCTCTGGAGCGTAGTAACTTTGCCAATTGAGCCGCCTGCTGTCGATGCGTCTGCGCCATATTGAAGTTTTCAACGCGGTCATGGTCACCGGCAGCGTCAGCGGCGCTGCGCGTCTGATCAACATCACCCAGCCGGCCGTCAGCCGCACCCTCAAACACGCCGAATTGCAATTGGGCTTCCCGTTGTTTGAACGGGTGGGGGGGCGGCTTGTGGCCACGGCTGAGGCGCGCAGCCTGTTCCCGTTGGTGGACAGGCTGTTCAGCATGGCCCGTGCCGCGTCTGCCGTGCGCGATGCGCTGGGTTTGCCGGTTCTGACAACGCCAGAGAGCGCTGTGCGCACGCACAGCGTGACTGCTTTTGCAAGTCACTTGGTATAAGTGCGCAGTTTTTGTATAATGGCAGGCTTCGCAGCGCTTGCGTGCTCCGCGGCGAAGTGTGAGCGCGGTCCTTGGGCCGTGTTTGCAAGTACCACCTAAGAGGTTTCCGCTCAGAGAAACGCCGACCGTGGAAAAGAGCGCCAAGGACACCGGCCCCTTTTTAGGCCGGTCAAGCCCTCGAAAGAGAAAACTCATGTCTACATTCAGCGCCAAACCCGCTGAGGTCGTGCACGAGTGGTTTGTGATTGACGCCACCGATAAGGTGCTCGGCCGGGTAGCCAGCGAAGTTGCCCTCCGTCTGCGCGGCAAACACAAAGCCATTTACACGCCTCACGTTGATACCGGTGATTTCATCGTCATCATCAACGCCGCAAAAATCAAGGTCACCGGCACCAAGTCGATCGACAAGGTGTACTACCGTCATTCGGGTTATCCCGGCGGTATTACGGCCACGAACTTCCGCGACATGCAATCCAAGCACCCCGGCCGCGCGCTGGAGAAGGCTGTCAAGGGCATGCTGCCCAAGGGCCCGCTCGGATACGCGATGATCAAGAAACTCAAGGTGTACGGTGGTGCTGAGCATCCCCACACCGCCCAACAGCCCAAAGTGCTGGAACTGTAAGGAGCCTTGAGATGATTGGTGAATGGAACAATGGAACCGGCCGTCGCAAATCCAGCGTCGCCCGCGTGTTTCTGAAAAAAGGCTCTGGCAAGATCACAGTCAACGGCAAGGACATCCAGTCCTACTTCGGCCGTGAAACCTCGATCATGATCGCCAAGCAACCCCTGCTGCTGACCAACCACGCCGAAACCTTCGACGTGATGATCAATGTGCATGGCGGCGGTGAGTCCGGCCAGGCCGGCGCGGCCCGCCACGGCATCACCCGCGCCCTGATCGACTATGACGCAACGCTCAAGTCGGCCCTGAGCCAGGCTGGTTTCGTGACGCGCGATGCGCGCGAAGTCGAGCGTAAGAAAGTCGGTCTGCGCTCTGCACGCCGCGCCAAGCAGTTCTCTAAGCGTTAATCCGCTTTTTTACTGTTTTGCCCCAAACCGCATCCGGGTTATCCCGTTTGCGGTTTTTTCTTTTCTGGCGGATGGAGCCCAGTAGCCAGGGTATATTGCGGCACGCGCCGCATGCCTCGCCTCGCAGGGCGTGCACTGCCCGAGCCCGAACCACTGCACAGGAGAACGACGCCCCCATGCGTTTGCGATTGTTGCGCCGCCGCCTGACCATCAGTGCCCCCCGCATGGCGGTGCGCAGTGCCATGCCCTGGCCGCTGCGCTGGTTGTTTCTGGCGGTCGTACTCGGTCTTTGTGCTGCCGTGGCCTTGTGGGCTTTTGAATTTGGTCGCTCCATTGCCGGTATTGACACGGTGAGCCGTGAAGAATTGATTCGATTGCGTTCTGAGCTGGACCGTCTGCGTGAAGACAATCAGCTCCAGCAGTCGGTGGCTAACAGCTCGGACAGCTTGCTGGTCGCCGAGCGCACGGCGATGCAGCAACTGATGGCCCGTCTAAAGCAAGCCGAAGCTGAAAACATGGCCCTGCGGGAAGACTTGGGGTTTTTTGAGAAGCTCATCCCCGCCAACACTGGCAGCCTTAGCATGGCCATTCGGGGATTGCAGGCGGAAATGCGGGCGGACTCCCATCTGCGCTGGCAGGTGTTGGTGATGCGCCAAACCAAGAATGCCCCGGAATTCAAGGGCCGGCTAGAGCTGGTGCTGTCTGGCACGCGCGACGGCAAGCCCTGGAGCCAGACAGTATCCGATGCAGCAGTATTGCAGTTGCGCCAGTACCGCCGCCTGGAGGGGGTGGTCGATTTGCCGCTGCGGGCCATGGTAAAAACCGTCACCGCTCGCGTCATGGAGGGGGCCACCCTCCATGCTACGCAGACCGTAGTACTGGGCCAGGCCGCCGCCGCGCACTGATGCACACCGATTTGTTCGAATGCGTGCCCGTGCACGCCAAGGAGTCCGACCCATGTTTTCCCGCAACAAGCAACCACCCATCAAGAGCCTGATCGCCGAAGGCACCCGCATCGAAGGTAATGTGCACTTTACGGATGGCTTGCGCATTGATGGTGAAGTGGTGGGCGACGTGCGAGCCGCTTCAGACAAACCCGGGCTGCTGGTCATCTCGGCCTCGGCACGGGTCGACGGCGCGGTCTATGCCGACCATGTGATCGTCAACGGTCATATCAATGGCCCGTTGCATGCGGGCACCATGCTGGAGATGCAGCCCAAGGCGCGTATTGCTGGTGATGTGCACTACAAAACCTTGGAAATGCACCAGGGGGCCACCATCTGCGGGAAGATGATTCCTGCCGATATGGTGGTGGAAGAAATGCCCACACTGAAATTGGCGTCAAGCAAGCAGTGAACAGAAGAAACGGGGAGATTGCAGTAGCATCGTACCCAACCAGAATTGGAGTTCGCCCATGAGTGCCGTTGCCGAAAATATCCCCACCGAGATGCCTGATCCTATTATCTTCACCGAAAGTGCGGCGGCCAAGGTGGCAGATTTGATTGCCGAGGAAGGCAATCCGGAGCTCAAGCTGCGCGTTTTTGTGCAAGGCGGTGGCTGCTCGGGCTTCCAGTATGGCTTTACCTTTGACGAAATCACCAACGAAGACGATACGGTGATGACCAAGAACGGCGTTTCGCTGCTGATCGACGCCATGAGTTTCCAATACTTGGTGGGTGCCGAGATCGACTACAAGGAAGATCTGCAGGGCGCGCAGTTTGTTATCAAGAATCCGGGTGCCACCTCGACCTGCGGCTGCGGTTCCAGCTTCTCCTGAGCCTGGCTTTGCCAGGGCCGCTCGTGCCGCCGGGTGCGCAGGCTCCTGCAGAGTGTCACGCAGGGTAGATGCACCCCAACACACGGGCGCCTTGGGCGCCCGTTGCCATTGGGAGGTTGCCCGGCAGGCCCAGCATGGCTTGGCGGGCCAGCCAGGCAAAGGCAGCACCCTCCACCTGCAGGGCCGGCAAGCCAAAAGCATCGGTCGCCTGCACCCGCAGCGAAGGCAGCAGTGCCTGCAAGCGTTTCATCAGGTGCTGGTTGAATGCACCACCGCCACAGACTGCCAAAGATTTACTATTGTTTTTGTAGCTTGATGCGCTTGCTGCACAAGCGCTTGCAGTGAATTCGGTGAGTGTGGCCTGGATATCGACGGGAGATGCGGAGCCAAAACCTGCCAGTTGCTTCTGTAGCCATTGGGGGTGAAACAGGTCGCGCCCCGTGCTTTTGGGTGGCGCCCGGTGCAGGTAAGGCTCCTCGTTGAACAAGGCCAGCAAACCGGGTAGCACCTGGCCGCTGGCCGCCCAGCTACCGTCCCGATCGAATGGCTGCTTCGTATGGCGCTGGCACCAATGGTCCATGAGGGCGTTGCCCGGGCCGCAATCAAAACCCAATACATGGCCGCCAGCAGTCAGTACGCTGAGGTTGGCAATCCCGCCAATGTTGAGCACCAGCAAGTCCTGCCCCGGTTGGCCGAACATGTGCTGGTGAAAGGCGGGCACCAGAGGCGCGCCCTGGCCGCCAGCCGCCACGTCGCGGCTGCGCAGGTCGGCCACCACGGCAATGCCAGTCCGTTCGGCCAGCAGGGCAGGGTTGTTGAGCTGGAGGGTATAGCCCGTGCCGTCGAATTCCCCAGGACGGTGGCGCACAGTCTGGCCATGGGCTCCAATGGCCCGCACCGCATGGGCGGGTACGTCAGTATTCTTTAACAGGTCGCGCACGGCCCTGGCGTAGTGGAGAGCCAGAGCGTTGGCGGCCAGGGCTGCGCGGTGCAGTTCGTTGGCACCAGGGCTGTTGAGCGCCAGAAGCTCGGCGCGGGTGGTGTCGTCAAAGGGGGCTGCATGGTGCGCCAGCACACGGCAGCGCGGGCCGGAAAAATCGGCCAATACAGCATCGACGCCGTCGAGCGAGGTGCCCGACATCAGGCCGATGTAAAGCTCGGACATAGGTATGCTCGTGGGCCGCAGTGCCGGGAAGAGGCTCCGCGCAGATGCTGTGCTTATTCAGCGCTGGCCTGCTGTATGGACTCGGCGGACGCCAGCTCCATGCGCATTATTGCGGCCAAGCGGTCAAACGCCGGGCGCGCTGCAGCGGACACCGGCGTGGCGGCCTCGCTCTGGCGTGCGATGGTCATGGGGTCCTGGTGCTGGCCGTTGACGCGGAACTCGAAGTGCAGATGCGGGCCGGTAGCCCAGCCCGTAGAGCCGACGGCACCGATGTTTTCGCCTTGTGCGACCGACTGGCCCTGTTTCACGTTGATGCGGCTCAAATGGGCGTAGACCGTAACATGCTGGTTGCGGTGTTTGACGTAGATGACGTTACCAAAGCCGTTCTGGACACCTGCAAATTCGACCACCCCATCACCCACGGTACGCACGGCGGTGCCGGTAGGGGCTGCAAAGTCGGTGCCCAGGTGGGCCCGCCATTTTTGCAAAATGGGGTGAAAGCGCATGGAAAAACCGCTGGACACGCGGGAAAACTCCAGAGGCGTGGCCAGGTAAGCGCGGCGCATGCTTTGGCCGTCAAGGGTGTAATAGGCCCCCTTGGCGGAGCCCGGCTCCTGGAACCAGAGGGCCTGATGGGATTTGCCATTGTTCAGGAACTCTGCGCTGATCACGCGGCCACTGCGCAGCGGCTCGCCATCGGCTTCCAGGGTTTCATAGACGATGGAGAACCGGTCTCCCTTGCGCAGGGAGCGGCGAAAATCGATGTCGCCCGAGAACAGCTCGGCCACTTGTACGGCCACGGCGTCGGGAATGCGTGCTTCGTCGGTTGCAGCAAAGAGCGAGCTCTGGATCACGCCACCGGCCAGTCGGCTGGAGGTGGTGAGTGGGGCTGTTTCGATGCGTGAGGTGAACCCTGTATCGGATTTTTCGATCACCAGGCGCTTGAAATCGCCGCTGTCATCGTGGGCCCAGCGGGCAGTCAAGCGCAGCAGGCGGTGGTCGTCGGTGGTTTCCGCTGATACCAGGCGGCCGGTGCGGCCCAGCAGGTTGCGCTGCGCGGCGCTGTCGCGCCGCAGGAAGGCGGCTGCGGCAGGGTCTGCCACGCCCATGCGCTGCAGCAGGGATTCTGCCGTATCGCTGCTGCGCACCTGCTCGGAGCGAAACAGCGAGAAACCCGGTTGCTCGGTCAAAGTGGCCAGCGAAGTGCCGCTGACCAGCGAATCAATGGGTTGCTCGATCATGCGCACCGGCAGGTCGGCCGGATCGGGCGCCAGGGAGGCAACGGCAAAAGCACCGCCGCCGCCGGTCAGCAGGAGCGCGGCCAAAAGGGCGGTGATGCGTTTGGGGTGTTTCTGAATGCCTTGGGAAATCCGATCGAGCAATGCGGCGCCGGTGGTGGTCAAGCCATGATTCAAGATGCAATCCCCAGGGTAAGTGTGGGCCTGCTGCAGGCACTGGGCGCGGGGGCCAGGGGCTGCACGACACACGAACTGTCAGTGCCGCAGTGCTCCAGAAGTCGTCTGGAATGGCGGGCCAATTAGAATCCGCCACTGCGATGTGGCCGCAAGTATAGCGAACACTTTTGGTGCGACACCCTGGAAAACCCTTATGAATCATTCCGCTGTTACAACTTTCCCGGTCACCGATGGCGTGGCACAGGCGCTCGAAGTGTCGCTGCGCGGCGTCGAGGAACTGCTGCCCCGGGACGAGTGGGTGCAAAAGCTGGCGCGCTCGCAGGCCAAGGGTCAGCCGCTGCGCATCAAGCTGGGGCTGGACCCGACGGCACCCGACATCCACATCGGCCACACCGTGGTGCTCAACAAGATGCGCCAGTTGCAAGACCTGGGGCACCAGGTGATTTTCCTGATTGGCGACTTCACCACGCTGATCGGCGATCCGTCTGGACGCAACACCACGCGCCCGCCGCTCACGCCCGAGCAGATCAAGGCCAACGCCGAAACCTACTACACCCAGGCGGCCAAGGTGCTCGACCCTGCGCGCACCGAGATCCGCTACAACAGCGAGTGGAGCGAACCCTTGGGCGCGGCCGGCATGATCCAGCTGGCGGCCAAGTACACCGTGGCGCGCATGATGGAGCGCAACGACTTTCACCAGCGCTTTACCGTCGGCAGCTCGATCAGCCTGCATGAGTTTTTGTACCCGCTGCTGCAGGGCTACGACTCGGTGGCACTCAAGAGCGATCTGGAGCTGGGCGGCACCGATCAAAAATTCAACCTGCTGATGGGGCGCCACCTGCAGCAGGAATACGGCCAGGAGCCGCAGTGTGTGCTCACCATGCCGCTGCTCGTCGGTCTGGACGGCGTGGACAAGATGTCCAAGTCCAAGAACAACTACATCGGCATCACCGAAGACGCCAACACCATGTTCGCCAAGGTGCTGAGTATTTCGGACACGCTGATGTGGGATTGGTACACGCTGCTGTCGTTTAAGAGCCTGGCCGAGATTGCCGCGCTCAAGGCCGAGGTGGCGGGTGGCCGCAACCCCAAGGACGCCAAGGTGATGCTCGCCAAAGAGATTGCCGCGCGCTTTCACAGTGCGGCAGCCGCCGATGCAGCCGAGCAGGATTTCACCAACCGCAGCAAGGGCGGCGTGCCGGATGAGATTCCCGAGGTGAACCTGTCGGGTGCGCCGCTGGGCATCGGTGCCTTGCTCAAGCAGGCCAACCTGGCGCCGTCTACCAGCGAGGCCAACCGCCTGATCGACGGTGGCGGCGTGCGCGTCGAGGGGGCGGTGGTTTCCGACAAGGGCCTCAAGCTCACGGCGGGAAGCTACGTCGTGCAGGTGGGCAAGCGCAAGTTTGCGCGCGTGTTGCTGGGTGAATAATTGGATGAAAAATGCCTCAACCGCTTATCCATCAAGCGGTTGTAGCTATTGATTTGATATTCAGGGGCTTGGCGCTCTGGGTTCTGCCGCCTCCCCCAGAGCAGTGCGCGTGGCCGTAGCCTCGGCGCGCAGCCAGGTGCAAAAGGCCTGCACCTCTGGGCGCTGCTGGCTGCGTGGGCCGACGAGCAGCCAGTAGGCCAGCGGCGAATCGAGCCGGTGGCCGGGCAGCACCTCCACCAAGTCGCCCCGGGCCAGCGCGTCTGCCACCAAGGGCAGGCGCGCCAGCGCCAGGCCTTGGCCGCTGAGCGCGGCCTGCACGATCTGGTGCGCGTGGTTGAAGGACAGCCAGCGCTGGGGCTGCAGTTGGGGGCAGCCCTGGGTGTTGAACCAGCGGCGCCAGGACAGCCATTCCAGGTGCAGGCTGCGGTGCGCATCGCCTGCTTCGATCAGGGTGAAGCGGGCTACATCGACGGGTGCGCGCACGGGCGGCATGCTTTTGAGCAGCCAGGGGCTGGCCACCACTGCCAGTTGCTCGCCAAACAAGCGCTCAGCGCTCGCCAAGCGTACGTTGGGAAGGCTGTAGCGCAGCGCCAGGTCAATGTCGGCGGTGTCCAGGTCGACCGGGACATCGCTGGCGTCGATACGCAGGTCAATGTCGGGGTGGTCGCGCTGGAAGGCTTCCATGCGCGGGATGATCCAGGTCGAGGCAAAACTGGCCCAGGTGGCGATGGCCACGTTCTTGCGCCCTGCTGTCTGGCGCACCATGCGCACGGCGGCGTCTATGCGTTCCAGTGCGGGCGTCACGGCGCGCTGCAGTTGTGCGCCGGCGCTTGTCAACTCCACGGCACGGGTGTGGCGCAGGAACAGCGGCACGCCCACTTCGTCCTCCAGCGCCTGGATCTGGCGGCTCACGGCGGATTGCGTGAGTGACAGTTCTTCTGCGGCCGCACGAAAGCTGAGATGCCGCGCCACGGCCAGGAACGCGCGCCAGTGGCCCGCCGCCACAGGACGGGTGCGCAGCAGGGAGGTGGGTGCGTAGGGGGTAGGCATGTGAAGAGCTGTATTGATGCGCTGGATGAATCGATAGCGTAGCGCACCCACTACGTGCCGGATTCAGGATAATCGGCTGCTTTTCCCGGCGGGGACGGTCCTGCGCCGGACGACCACAGATTGCCATGACACCCATCGACATCCTCATCATGGCGGCCGGCAAGGGCACGCGCATGAAAAGCCGCATTCCCAAGGTGCTGCAGCGCCTGGGCGGGCGGGCTCTGCTGCACCATGTGCTGGACCAGGCCGCCCATCTGCAGGCGCGCAGCGCCATCGTCATCACCGGCCACTGCGCTACAGAAGTAGAAGCTGCTACCGCAGGTGCAGCAAGCGTTGGAGGTGGTTTTGACCTGAAATTTGTGCGCCAGGAGCCGCAACTGGGCACCGGCCACGCCGTGCAGCAGGCCGTGCCGCAGCTGCAGGACGACGGCACCGTGGTCGTGCTCTCGGGCGATGTACCGCTGACCCAGGCCGACACGCTGCGCGCGCTGGTGGCCGCGTCGCAGGCGGTGCCCGGCGGGCAGCTGGCGCTGCTGACGGTGACCATGGACGATCCCACGGGCTATGGCCGCATCGTGCGCAATGCCGACGGCGCGGTGCAGGGCATCGTCGAGCACAAGGACGCCAGCGAGGCCCAGCGCGCGATTACCGAGATCTACAGCGGCATCATGGCCGTGCCCGCACGTCTGCTGCGCGGCTGGCTGGCACGCCTGACCAATGACAACGCCCAGGGCGAGTACTACCTGACCGACATCGTCGCCATGGCCGTGCAGGACGGCGCTTCTGTGGTGGCGCACCGCATCGTGGATGTGCTGCAGGTGGCGGGCGTCAACAGCCCGTTGCAACTGGCCGAACTGGAGCGCGCCCACCAACTGCGCCAGGCCACTGCGCTGATGGAGCAGGGCGTGCGCCTGGCCGACCCGGCGCGCTTTGACCTGCGCGACGACACGCGCACCGGCGTGCGCGGCGCGCTGCTGTGCGCGCAGGATGTGGAAATCGACGTCGGCTGTATCTTTACCGGCCGCGTGGTGCTGGGCGAGGGCGTACAGATTGGCGCGCACTGCTGCATTGCCAACGCCCGCATTGACGCGGGGGCCGTCATCCACCCCTACACCCACATTGACGGCGAACAGATGAGCGCTACCGTAGGCGAGGGCGCACTGGTGGGCCCCTTTGCCCGCCTGCGCCCCGGTGCACAACTGGGCCGCGGGGTGCACATCGGTAATTTTGTAGAGGTGAAGAACGCCACCCTGGCCGACGGCGCCAAGGCCAACCACCTAGCCTACCTGGGCGACGCTACCGTGGGCGAGCGCGTGAATTTCGGCGCGGGCAGCATCACCGCCAACTACGACGGTGCCAACAAGCACCGCACCGTGCTGGGTGCCGATGTGCACATTGGCAGCAACTGCGTGCTGGTGGCGCCGGTACGCATTGGCGCCGGGGCCACGGTGGGGGGGGGCTCCACCATCACCAAAAACGTACCCCCCGGCGCGCTGGGCGTGGCGCGCGGACGGCAGGTCAGCATTGCCGACTGGCAGCGTCCTGTCAAGCAGCCCAAGCCATGAGCACGCCCCCCCTGGACGCAGCCCCTCCCGGCGTGCCGGGGGCGGACGCCTACGCCGCGCTCGATGCCCCTGCGCTGCGTGCCCTGCTGGCACAGCGCGACCAGCAGTGGGCGCCGCAGGCGGCTGCACAGGACGAATGGGTGCACGCCGTATCGCACGACCTGCGTGCGCCGCTGCGCCACATCACCTCCTATGGGCCGCTGGTGCGCGAGCTGCTGGAGGAGGTGCAGGGCCTGGAGCCCGAAGCGCGGCAGGAGGCGCTGGCCTTTCTGGGCACCATGGACCAATCGGCCCGGCGCATGGGCCGCATGCTTGATGGCCTGCTGGCCCTGGCCCGCATTGACCGAGCGCCGCTGCGCCTGGAACCCGTGGATTTGGCGGCGCTGCTAGAGCAGGCCCGCGCGCCGCTGGCCGCAGCGCTGCAAGGACGCGCCGTGCAGTGGCAGGTGGCGCCAGCGACCGTGCAGGGCGATGCGGCACTGCTGCGCGCTCTGCTCGATGCCCTGTTGTCCAACGCGCTCAAGTTCACGCAGGGGCGGGCACCGGCCTGCATCGCCGTAGGGGCCGAGCGCGCTGCCGATGGGGGGTGCACGCTCTGGGTGCAGGACAACGGCGTGGGCTTCAACCCTGCGCAGGCGAAAGGGCTGTTCGGCATCTTCCAGCGCCTGCACCGCGAGAACGAGTTTGAAGGCGTGGGCACCGGCCTGGCCCTGGTGCGCGCCGTGGCACGGCGCCATGGTGGCCAGGTGCAGGCTACGGCCGTGCCGGGTGAAGGCTGCACGGTGCGCGTGTCTTGGCCGGGCTCTGGGGCCACGCCGTTCTTCGAGTGATGCAAAAATGAGAGCTACCAGCGCTTGACTGGTAAGCGCTGGAGTCACTTTTCTTTCAAATTTCAGAGGCCTGGTGCAGGCGCCACAGAGAGAGGTGCGTTTGCGGCCACCGCAGGCGCCGGGAAGGCGCTGACCTGGTTGCGCCCCAGGTGCTTGGCGCGGTAGAGGGCAGCATCGGCATCGTTGATCCAGTCACGCAACTGGAGTTGTCGGTCTGTGGCCTCGGCCAGGCCAATACTGCTGGTCAGACGCAGGCCGGGCAGCTCACGCAGGCGCACGGTGGCAATCTGTTCGCGGATGCGCTCGGCCATGGCCTGCGCCGTGGCGGTGCTGGCATTGCTGCAGACCACCACGAATTCATCGCCGCCGTAGCGGCCGGCGTGGTCCTGGGCGCGCACGCAGTCGCGGATCACGCGGCCCACGACCCGGATCGCTTCATCGCCTACCGTGTGGCCGTGCAGATCGTTGATGTGTTTGAAATGGTCGATGTCGATCATCAGCAGGCAGGCCGGTTCGGCATGGGTATGAAAGCGCTCCAGGCTGGCGCTGGCCACTTCCTGCCAGTGGCTGCGTGCGGCCAGTCCGGTCTGGGCGTCGGTGCGGCGCAGTTCATCGAGCTGGCGGTTTTGCCGCGCTACGGTGCGAATGAGCCGGTAGCTGGCGATGCTGACGGCCATGGTGTGCACAACAATGATGGGCAGCGTGAAAATTACCACCCAAAGGCCGCTTTCCAGGCTCGGTTCGGGCCGCACCAGCAGGGTGGTCAGCAGCCCGGCGCCGAGCATGCCCGGTAGCGAATACAGCCACAGGCGCTTGATGCCGCTGCTGAACTTGTCGTAGGTGGTCACGGCGACCAGCACCACGCTGGGCAGCAGGTTGAACTGCATCAGCGGCACCCACAGGCCCACCAGGGCCGAGTCGATCAGCAGATTGCGGATTTCAGCGCGAAACGGGTCGGCACTGTAGCGGGCCAACAGATAGGCGATGTGCGGCCAGAGAAAAAAGGACACCACCGCCAGCCATCCATAGTGCCCCAGCATGCCGTGCTGGTGCAGCACGCTGCCTATCAGCAAGCCGCCCAGTCCCATGCCCAGAATGCGCAGCGGGTAAATGCGGTGGAAGACGCGGCGGCGCGAAGCGGGGCCGCTGTCGCCACGGTGGGACGGCGGATGCTGGGTGTCGGTTGCTGCGGACATGGCGTGCTGGGCGGGGTGGTTCCTGGCAATGGTCAAGGCTAACAGACGCTGCCCAACAAGGGCTTACCGCACACCACGTGCCGTGCCTGTGCCTTCTTCCAGATGGCGCAGACGGCGGCGCAGGTGGGCCACTTCTTCCATCAGATCGGTGGTCATGGCCGCCAGGTAGGGGTCGGCGTCGAAGGTAGCTTCCAGTTGGGCCACGCGCCGTGCGCGCACCAGGGTGGCGCTGCTGAAACGCCAGGTGACGAACCCGGCGGCGGGGCTGCTGGGCGGGGTGGTTTCGAGCACCCCCGCCTCGACACGCTCGCTCACCCATTCCGGGGCGCGGCAGCAGGCGCGGGCCAGGTCTTCCAGCGTGAGGGAGGCATCGTCCAGCAATTCGCCCAGTTGCGCCGGGGTGTGGAATGCATGCGGCATGGTCAGGCTCCTTGCGCGGCTTTCGCCTGGCGCGGATTGAAATGGGGAAAGGCCTTGCCCAGAGCAGCCCAGGCGGCGCGTGCGGTGTCGGTGTCGGCGGGCGGCAGGGCTACGCCCAGTTCCAGGTACAGATCGCCCGGCGTGCTGCTGGGGATGCCCCGGCCTTTGAGGCGCAGCTTGCGCCCCGCGTGGGAGCCCGCGGGCACGGTCACTTCCAGGTTGCCCGCCGGTGTCTGTACTTCGACGCTGGCGCCCAGCGCGGCCTCCCAGGGGGCGAGCAGCAAGGGCTGGTAGATGTCGCGGCCCTCGGCGCGCCAGCGCGGGTCGGGGCGGAACAGCACCTCCAGAAAAAGGTCACCCGCTGGGGCGCCGCCCAGCCCCGGGTTGCCCTGGCCTGCCAGGCGGATCAGTTGGCCTTCGCGCATACCTTTGGGAATCTTCACTTCCAGGCTGCGCTGCTCGGGTACCACATGTCCGCCAGCGTCCAGGTGCGCTGTGCGCAGATGGATGGTGCGCGTGCCGCCCTGGTAGGCGTCAGGGATGTCGAGCTCGATGCGGGCGTGCTGGTCGGCCCCGCGCTGCGCGCCGCCTGCCGGTGAGCCCTGCCTGCGGTACGCCCGTGCGGCCTGGCCAAAGAGTTGCTCGAAGAAATCGCTGTGCTGCCCACTGCCTGCGCCATCGTAGGGGTCGCTGGCGTCGGAGAAGGCGAAACCGGCATCCCAGTGGGGCGGCGGGTGAAAGTCGCCGCCGCTGCGTGCGCCCTGGGCGGCTGCCTGCGCACTCAAGGCATCGTAGGCTGCGCGCTTTTCAGGGTCGGACAGCACGGTATAGGCCTCGTTGAGCTGCGCCATGCGCTGCTCTGCATCGGGCGCCTTGCTCACATCGGGGTGGTATTGGCGCGCCAGCTTGCGAAAGGCTTTTTTGATCTCGTCGGCCGTGGCGCCCGGGTCCACGCCGAGCACCTGGTAGTAGTCCTTGAATTCCATGTAGGAGCCTCCTGATAGCCACTCTACGCGCATGGCCTGGGATGGCAAGGTGTGCAGGTGATTTTGCTATAAAAATAAAAGCTATTAGCGCTTGTCAGTCGTGCGTTACAGGCACTTTTGTCGTAAATTTTGCCCGGTGGGTGGCAAAGAAGGCACGCACATTGCGCACATTGGCTACGCCCGTGAACAGGCGCTGCGACAGCGCCAGGTAGCTTGGCATGTCGCGCGTATGCACCACCAGCACAAAATCAGGCCCGGGCGAGACGCGCCAGCATTGCTGCACGCAGTCGTCTGCCACGGCCACGGTCTCGAAGGCGTCGAGGTGCTCGGTACCTTGGCGATCCAGCGTCACTTCCACAATGCACGCCAGCCCGTGGCCCTGCAGGGCGGCAAGCTGGTCGGGCTGCACGATGGCCACCTGGCGCTCGATCAGGCCCGAATCGTGCAGGCGCTTGATGCGTCGCAAGCAGGTCGGGGGCGACACATGCACCAGTGCAGCCAACTGCTGATTGCTTTGGCCCGCATCGTGCTGGAGCAGGTCCAGCAGTTGCAGGTCTACTTTGTCGAGTGTGATTGATTCCATAATTTCAATATAAATGAAACCAAAGTTCACGCGATTCAATTGATGAAATATTTGATCATAAAAACTAAAAATTCAATCCATAATTTTTGGGTCAGAGGCATAGGATGCCGCATCTATTCAAAAAGAGACCATCCCTATGTGCGGCATCGTCGGCGCAGTTTCTACGCGCAACATCGTTCCCATCCTGGTGCAAGGCCTGCAGCGGCTGGAGTACCGGGGTTATGACTCTTGCGGCGTGGCCGTGCACGCGGCCAGCGGGGCGGGGCTGTCGGCTGGCTTGCAGCGTGCCCGCAGCACATCCCGCGTGGCTGAACTGCTCGCGCAGGTGCAGACCGAGCGCATCGAAGGTACGACCGGCATTGCCCACACCCGCTGGGCCACGCATGGCGCGCCGGCCGTGCACAACGCCCATCCGCATTTCAGCCACGGCACAGACACCAACGCTGAAGGCAGCGCCCGCGTCGCCCTGGTGCACAACGGCATCATCGAAAACTACGAAGAGCTGCGTGCAGTGTTGCAGGGCCGGGGCTATGTGTTTGCCAGCCAGACGGACACCGAGGTCATCGCCCACCTGGTGGACAGCCACTACAGCGGCGACCTGTTCGAGGCGGTGCAGGCGGCAGTGGCCGAACTGCATGGCGCCTACGCCATCGCCGTCATGCACAAGGACGAGCCGCAGCGCGTGGTGGGCGCACGCGCCGGTTCGCCACTGATCCTGGGCGTGGGGCAGGGCGCTACCCCAGAAGCTACGGTGCCCACAGAGTATTTCCTGGCCAGCGACGCCATGGCCCTGGCCGGCGTGACGGACCAGATCGTCTATCTGGAAGAAGGCGACCTGGTCGACCTGCAGCCCGGCCGCTACTGGATCGTCGGCAAAGACCGCCAAGCCCTGACGCCTGCGCAGCGCCCGGTGCGCACCGTGCAGGCGCACAGCGGCGCGGTAGAACTGGGCCCCTATCGGCACTACATGCAAAAGGAAATTTTTGAGCAGCCACGTGCCATCGCCGACACCCTGGAAGGTGTGGAAGGCATCGTGCCCGAGCTGTTTGACGGCATCGCGCAGCAGGGTGTGCCAGGCGCGGCTGCCTGGCGCGTGTTCAAGGAAATCGACCGCGTGCTTATCCTGGCCTGCGGCACCAGCTACTACAGCGGCTGCGCTGCCAAGTACTGGCTCGAAGAGTTGGCGGGCATTCCCACCCAGGTGGAGGTGGCCAGCGAATACCGCTACCGCACCAGCGTGCCCGACCCGCGCACCTTGGTCGTCACCATCAGCCAGTCGGGCGAAACCGCCGACACCCTGGCCGCCTTGCGCCACGCACAAAGCCTGGGCATGGAGCACACACTCACCATCTGCAACGTGGCCACCAGCGCCATGGTGCGCGAATGCAAGCTGGCCTACATTACGCGCGCCGGGATCGAGATTGGCGTAGCCAGCACCAAGGCTTTCACCACGCAACTGGCAGGCCTGTTTTTGCTGACACTGACGCTGGCACAGTCCAAAGGACGCTTGAGTACCGAGCAAGAAGCTGCCCACCTCAAAGCCATGCGGCACCTGCCAGTGGCCCTGCAAGCGGTGCTGGCGCTCGAGCCCCAGATCATCAACTGGGCCGACGACTTTACCCGCATGGAAAACGCCCTGTTCCTGGGCCGGGGCCTGCACTACCCCATTGCGCTCGAAGGCGCGCTCAAACTCAAGGAAACCAGCTATATCCACGCTGAGGCATTCCCTGCAGGCGAACTCAAGCACGGCCCTCTGGCCCTGGTCACCAGCAGCATGCCGGTGGTGACGGTGGCCCCCAACGATGCGCTGCTGGAAAAGCTTAAAAGCAACATGCAGGAAGTGCACGCGCGTGGCGGCAAGCTGTACGTGGTGGCCGACGCTGGCACCCGTATCGAAAGCGGAGAGAGCCTGCACGTCATCCGCATGCCCGAACATTACGGCCTGCTCAGCCCCATATTGCATGTGGTGCCGTTGCAGCTGCTGGCCTACCACACGGCCTGCGCACGGGGGACGGATGTGGACAAACCGCGCAATCTGGCCAAGAGCGTGACGGTCGAATGACCGTTGCGCTCTAGGGGCGGCATTTATTCCGGGTAATTAAAGTCGTAAACACGCAATTAAAGTCGTAAACAAGCCTCCAGCATTCATGCGGGTTTGCGGGGTGGTCATTTGTGACAGTAAAGTCGTAAACTCGAACTTGAGGGGTGAAGACAACCTAGAAATACGAAGCAAGCCGCAGCCCTGTTTGGGCTTGTTGCTATGTAAAAAAGAGCGCTCAGTTTGAGCGCTCTTTTCTTTAGTTTTTGCGAAAGGTTCTTGTGGCTCGAGCAGTAGCTAGATCCTGTGATGACTGCAAGAGGCTGGCTGCGCCCCCCCATCAGCCGGCAGTTTTCAACCCTGTGCGGTCATTGGATTGGCTCTGGCGAACATGCGCCTATCCGCGATTCCAGGCAGCCATCAGCATGGTGCCGACTTCATCGTCGTCCGCATCCTGCTTTACGGCGCCTCGCCGCACGCCAGCCCGCTTGCCACTCCTGGCTGCGTGAGGCGCAGCTGAATCGGTCAGCAATCCACCCAGCAATACCCGGTAGAACTCCTGGAAGGCATCCTCGATGGTCAGGTTGGCCTGGGCAAGGAATGCCGGGCGGCGCAACCTCAGTGCTGCTCCCAGCATCACCTCGGACATGACCAATCCATGGCAAGGGGTGAAAACATCCTGACGCACCCCTTCGTCGATGAGTTGGGACATTCGCAAGGTACGGGCATGCTGGTAGTGGTCGAAGATGCCTCGGGCAACCGCAGAGTCTTCGACATCCTTCAGGAACTGCACACCGATGCGGCTGGCCGCATGGACGCCGACGCTGAGGTAAGCAGCGAGTGCCGTCGGCAAATCCTTTTCACTATGGATCAATGCCTCTCCCTGTTCCAGGAGGTTGTCGAAAAAGCGTTGCACGACAGCGCAAAAGATATCTTCTTTCGTCTGCGCAATGTCATAGAGACGCCTCCGCGAGCAATGCATGCGCGCGGCAATTTCACCCACCGTCAGACCTTTGATGCCCTCCGTTAAGAACAAATGGGTCAACGCATCGAAGAACTCCTCGTCTGCGAGCTTTTTTTTCATGCGGGTTTCTCCCAATAAAACTCGGTACCAAAACAATTGACCCGGTACCAATCCAGATGTCTAATGGTACTAATTTACATCAATTAGTACCAAATGAACAGCCTGCTCAACCTGCCGCTCTGCACACGATTTCTGTTTGCCCGTTGGTGCTGAAGGCATGCGAATTGTCAGCGAAGGCTAGACCACTGAACTTGACCTGAACGAAGAAGCAACGCAATGAATCTGCTCGACTATTTCGATGCTGGCGTCGCCAGCCACCCGGACGCCCCATGCTTTTTGGACTACGGGCGCGACACCCCGCCCATGGCCTATGTTCAGGCGGGCGCGCTCACCTGCCAGGTCGCCCGAGGATTGGATGCGTTGGGATTCGCGCCTGGCTTCCACGGCGCGGTGCTCAGCGGCAACTCCGGAGCCGCATTCGTGGCGTTGCTCGGGGTTGTACGCGCTGGGGGCGTTTGGCTCCCCGTCAATGCGCGCAACAGTGTGGAGAGTAACATCGAGTTCCTGCAGGACATGGACTGCGACGTCTTGTTCTACCAGGCCCGCTATGCCGGCCAAGTCGCCGAGATCCGCGGCAAGGTTCCCCGCATTCGCCATTACATCGCCCTGGACGAGGCTGATGAGCAGGACCTGTCGGTTGCCCAACTGATCCAGGGCCAGTCGCCCGAGATGTTTGCAGCGCCGCTGCAACCACAGGGACTGGCCATGATCATGGGTACCGGTGGCACAACGGGGCGTTCGAAGGGCGTCATGCTCAGCCATCGCAACCTGACGGCTACCTTGGCCAACCATATGTCGGCGATGTATGTCACCGACCGCATGACCGTGCTGGCAGCCGCGCCCATCACCCATACCGCAGGGCTGGTGTCGCTGCCCTTCATGGCGCGTGGTGGCTGCGTCATCCTGATGGATGGGATTGATCCGCAGAAGCTGCTCAAGGTGATCGAGCAGGAGCGGGTCAACATGATGTTCCTTCCTCCTACGGTCATCTATACGCTGTTGGCCCAGCCCAACGTTCGCGATTTCGACTTTTCTGCGCTGCGCTACTTCATGTACGGCGCCGCACCTATGTCACCCGACAAGCTGGCCGAGGCCATCGCGGTTTTCGGGCCTGTCATGTTGCAGATCTATGGTCAGGCGGAAGTGCCTGGCGCCATCTCCGTGCTGCGCGTCGAGGACCATTTCATAGACGGACAGGTGGCACCCCGCGAGCGCCTACTGAGCGCGGGGCGCCGCTTTCCCTTCACGCGGGTGGCCATCATGGATGACGACGGCCACTTGCTCACCCAGCCCGGGGCTGTGGGCGAAATCGTCGCGCAGGGCGATATCGTGACTGCGGGCTACTACAAAAACCCCGAGGGCACCGCCGAAGTGCAGCGCAACGGCTGGCATTGCACCGGTGACGTGGGTTACTTCGACGAGCAGGGTTTCCTGTTCATCGTTGACCGTAAAAAGGACATGATCGTCACCGGCGGCTTCAACGTCTTCTCGTCCGAGGTCGAAGCCGCAGTGATGGCCCATCCTGCCGTGAAGGACTGCGCCGTCATCGGCGTGCCCGATGAAAAATGGGGCGAGGCCGTCAGAGCTGTCATCGAGCTGCGCCCAGACCAGTCCGTGGAGCCGCAGGCGCTCATCCAGTTCATCAAGGACCGCTTGGGCAGCGTGAAGGCGCCCAAGGAGGTCGAGATCGTCGCTCAACTGCCGCGCAGCGCGGTGGGCAAGGTCCTGAAGAAAGAAGTACGCAAGAAGTACTGGAGCGCGCAGGAGCGGATGGTCTCCTGACCGCAGCAAGCTTCGATTCAACGCACGTTTGGCAATTCAACCTGGAGGTATCGCAATGCAAGAACCCGTTCTCGTCGCCGGTGTCGGCATGACCCCTTTCAAGAAACCTGGCGACAACCTGCCGTACCCGGAAATGGCCGCGCTGGCGATCCGCCAGGCGCTACAGGACGCAGGACTGGCGTACTCCGATATTCAGGACGTCTATGCAGGCTATGTATATGGCGACTCGGCCAGCGGCCAGCGCGCGGTCTATGAGGTCGGCATGACCGGCGTGCCGGTGATCAACGTCAACAACAATTGCTCCTCCGGCTCAACCGCCTTGTACCTTGCGCGGAAAGCAGTTGCCAACGGGTCGGCCGACTGCGCACTGGCAGTGGGCTTCGAGCAGATGCCCTCGGGCGCCCTGAAGGCGCACTGGGATGACCGGCCCGACCCGCTCGACCGCTTCAACGGGGTCATGGATGAGGTGTTTGGTCATCCCGAGCTGCCCATGGCGATTCGCTACTTCGCTGCAGCGGGCCGCGAGCACATGGACCGGTACGGCACCTCCCTGGAAACCTTTGCCCGTATCCGCGCCAAGGCGAGCCGCCACGCCGCGCGCAACCCGCTGGCACTGTTCCGCAGGGAGGTAACAGTGGAAGAGGTGCTGGCCAGCGCCGCTCTGGTGCCCGGCACCATGACCCGTCTCATGGCTTGCCCACCGACCTGCGGTGCCGCTGCGGCGGTCTTCGTGAGCAAGAAGTTTGCCCAAAAGATGGGGCTGGACCCCCGTGTGCAAGTGCTGGCCCAGTCGCTGGTGTCTGACCGCCCCGGCGCGTTCAGCGACAAGTCAGGCATTTCCATCGTGGGCTTTGACATGACGCGCGAGGCCGCCCGCCAGGTCTATGAGGCATCGGGCATTGGGCCGCAGGACATCGACGTGTGCGAGCTGCACGACTGCTTCGCACAGAACGAGCTGCTCAGCTACGAGGGCCTGGGCTTTTGCGGCATCGGCGAAGGCCAGGCCTTCGTCGAGTCCGACAGCAATACCTACGGCGGCGCCGTCGTCGTCAACCCCTCGGGTGGGTTGCTGTCGAAAGGCCATCCGCTTGGCGCGACCGGCCTAGCGCAATGCTATGAGCTGGTTCACCAGATCCGCGGCAGCGCCGAAGAGCGCCAAGTGGAAGGCGCGCGGTTTGCCCTGCAACACAACGCCGGACTGGGCGGTGCCACCGTCGTGACCCTCTATGGCCAAGCACAGTAAGGAGTACGGCATGGCGAAACGCTTGGAAGGCAAGGTAGCCCTGGTGACCGGTTGCGGATCGTCGGGCCCCGGTTGGGGCAATGGCAAGGCCATGGCCGTGCTGTTCGCCCGCGAGGGCGCCAAGGTTTATGGCTGCGACATTCATCTGGATGCCGCGCGAGAAACCGAAGCGATCGTGCGCCAGGAGGGCGGAACCATGAGCGTCGCCCAATGCGATGTGACCGATCCTGGCGCGGTGGAGTCGTTGATCCAGGACTGCATCGCTACCTTTGGCGACATCGACATTCTGGTGAACAACGTCGGCACCGCCCGAATGGGCGGGGTCGTCGAACAGAGCCTGGAGGACTGGCGCATGGTTTTCGACGTCAATCTGACTTCCATGTTCCTCACCTGCAAACATGCCATTCCCTCCATGCTCAGGAAAGGCAAGGGGAGCATCGTCAACATCGGTTCGGTGGCCGGCGCGCGTGACAGCGGTGTGGCCTATGTCTCCTACAGCGCCTCGAAAGCTGCGGTGCTCGGCTTTTCACGCAGCGTCGCCTTGCAATATGCCCAACAGGGCATCCGCTCGAACGTGCTGATGCCGGGCCTGATGAATACGCCGATGGTTCGGCAACCGTTGCTGAAACTGGCAGACGGATACCAAGAAGCATCGCTGGAAGAAACGCTGGAAAAGCGGGACAAACAGTGCCCCATGGGCCATATGGGAGAAGCATGGGACGTGGCATACACAGCCCTATGGCTGGCGAGTGACGAATCCAAATACGTTACTTCCGCCGAAATCATGGTCGACGGCGGAATTTCTGCCCGTATCGGCTAATCAGGAAATTTTTTAGATCAACCACAGGAGACAAATCATGGGAAATTTTGCGCAATGGTTCAGGAAAAGCATGGTGGTCGCAGCAGCGGCCACCATCGGAATGGCGTCCACGGGGTACGCACAGTCCAAGCCGGAGAAATTCAAGATCGGCGGTGTGCTGTCCCTCTCCGGACCATATGGCTTGTTGGGCGAGGACATGCGGCGGGGGGTGCAGATCGCCGTGGAGGAACGCGGCGGCAAGGTGCTGGGCGTTCCGATCGAAATCACCTGGGAGGACGATGAGACCAAGCCTCAACCAGCCGTCCAGAAAGCCACCAAGCTGATCTCCGAAGGCTCTCACATGATTTTTGGAGCGCTGAGCTCCTCATCGACGCTGGCAGTCATGAACGTGACCAAACAGCGCAAGATCCCCCATCTTGTCACCATTTCGGCAGACGACAAGATCACCGTGCCCGGCGGCTCCCGCTACACGTTCCGCACCTCCAACAACCTGGACATGGAAAACCGCATGGCACTGGTGTACATGCAGGAAAAGAAACTCAAACGAATCTACGCGGTCACCGCCGACTACCAGGCCACCCGTGACGGCTACGTTTGGATCAAATCCCAACTCGAACCCAACGGCATAGAGGTCGTGGGCGAAGACTTCCCCCCATTTGGCAACCGCGACTACTCGTCGATCGTTGACAAGGTAGCTAAGTCGAACGCTGACGGCGTGTTGCTAATGATGACCGGCTCCGACGTGGTCACCTTCCTCAAGCAAGCCGGCCAAGTCAATCTGGGCAAAACCAAACTGCTTTTCGGTCCCGTGGCTGCCGATGACACGATGGTGGCGGCCGTTGGGCCGGCTGCAGTGGGTGTCAACTCCGGCCAGCGCTACCACTACACCGTCGACAACGCGGCGAACCAGAAGTTCGTTGAGGCCTATCGGAAGAAGTTCGGCATGTTCCCCAGCATGACGGCAGGAGAGGCCTACGACGGCATGGCATGGTGGCTCGACACGGTGGAAAAGACCGGCTCCTGGGACAAGGAAAAGTGGGTTGACGCATTTGCGACCAGCGTTCGCGAAAACTCCGTTGAAGGTAAGAAAACCATGCGTGCCTGCGACCATCAAGCGGCACAGCCTGGATTCTGGAGTGAGGTGGTGCATGGCACCCCGCCAGCCCCGGCTTTGACGATGAAGGTCACCAAGGTCTTCCCCGAAGAGAAGCTTTTCGCACCCTGCAAAAACTGAGGACCGCACCGCGCGCAGGCTCCGCTGGGAGCCTGCGTGCAACCTGGTTACTCCTACCCGGTGAATCGATATGTCAACTATTGTGATTGGCTTGAGCTTGGGTATGCTGCTGTTCCTACTGGCAGCGGGCCTGACGCTCATCTTTGGCATGCTGGGCGTGATCAATTTCGCCCACGGCGCCATTTACATGCTCGGCGCCTATATCTCGTATGAGACAGGAAGGCGCACAGGCTCTTTTCTCATGGGGGCGCTGGTTGCCACACTCTTCACCGCACTGGTGGGGGCGGTGGTTGAAAAACTCACGCTGCGCCCACTCTATGAACGCCCCCATTTCTACCAATTGATCCTGACCTTCGGGCTGATCCTGGTGCTGAGCGACCTGGTGCGCTTCTTCTGGGGACCGGGCTACCAGGAGGTACCGATTCCGCAACTGTGGAGTGGCACGGTGGACATGCTGGGCAGCACAATCCCTATGTACCGGCTTTTCGTGATCGGATTCGGCGCCCTCATTTCGGTGGGGCTCTACCTCGTGCTGGAGAAAAGCACTTTCGGCATGCTTGTGCGGGCCGCAAGCAGCGACGCAGAAATGGTGCGCATCCTGGGACTGCCGGTGGGCACCATCCGCATGGCGGTCTTCGCCATCGGCTGTGGACTGTCCGGCCTTGCCGGTTCCATTGCAGCGCCGTTGTTCCCGATCGAGCTGGGCATGGCGACCAACACCATCATCGACTGCTTCATCGTTGTCATTCTGGGTGGCCTCGGGAATATCCGTGGGGCGATCGCTGCATCAATGCTGATCGGCATGGTCCGCGCCATCGGCTATGTGTATATGCCAGGCTGGGTGGACATCATGACTTTCGTGCTGCTGATTGGCACCCTTTTGACGCGCCCGCAGGGCCTGTTCCACCGGACGGCGAGGACGGCATGAAGCTCACCAAATTTGATATTTACTTTGGCTTGCTGCTGGCTGCGGCGAGCATCGTGCTGCCCTTCCTCAGTCCAGGGGAGGCCATGATCCAGTTGCTCACATTGGCGGCCATTTGGGCAATCTTCGCCATCGGATTCGATTTCGTCTTCGGCTCGCTGGGCATGGTGTCCTTCGGGCATGCCACCTTCCTGGGAGTGGGCGGCTACGCGGTGGCCCTGGCAACCCAGAAATACGGTCTGCCGTTCTATGGCGGAGCAGTCCTTGCTATTGCCGTGGGTGCGGCTTTTGCTCTGCTTTTCAGCTTTTTCGCCCTGCGGGTCTCCGGCATCTTCTTCGCCCTGGTCACCTTGGCGCTATCGCAGTTGATCTTCATCCTGGCCGACAGCAAGCTGCGAAGCTTCACGGGCGGTTCGGATGGCATCTCCGGCGTCGAACGCCCCAATTTTCTGGGCATCGACTTCTTCGATCCTGTGAACTACTACTGGTTTGTTCTGGGCCTATATGCCTTGGTCATGCTGGCGGTGATATCCCTGCGCAGCTCGCCGTTCGGACGCGTGATCGCAGCGATCCGGGACAATGAAACCCGTGCCGATCAGTTGGGCTTCAACGTCAACCGCTACAAGCAAATCACCTTCGTGATTTCTGGAGCCCTGAGCGGCCTGGCGGGTGCCTTGCTGGCTTCGCTGCTGATGTACATGAACCCCCAGATGCTGCATTGGACAACATCTGGGGACGTCATCATCATGACACTGCTGGGCGGCTCCGGCACGCTCTGGGGCGCAACCGTCGGCGTGCTGGTCTTCGAGTTCCTGAAGGAATGGCTGAGCAGTTGGACCGAGTACTGGTATGGCGTTCTGGGCACAGTGTTCATCCTCGCGACCATCTTCTTCCCGCGCGGCATCATCGGTGAACTGGAGAAGGGTTTCGCGACTTACCAGAAAAATCGCCGGGGAGGTGCACGATGAGCCAGGTAGCACTCAAATGCGAGGGTGTGACCGTGAGTTATGGCGCCCTGAGGGCCGTCAACGACGTCAGCCATGATTTTCAAGAAGGACGCATTTACGGCCTGATCGGGCCCAACGGCGCGGGCAAGACGACGCTGCTCAATGTCCTGGCCGGGCGGCAAATGCGCCATGACGGCAAGGTGTTCTGCCGCGGCCAGGAAATCAGCCAGCGTCCCGCTTACGAACGGGCCCGCATGGGCATTGGGCGCAGCTTCCAGATCATCAAGATCTTCGGAGAGATGACGGTTGCTGAGAATCTGCTGATCGCGGCCCAGTCCCGCCGACCGGGATTCCAGCCTTTCTGGGCAAGCAGCAGCTTCGACAAGCAGTTCCAAGAGCAACTCGATGCCATCCTGGAGCTGACAGGGCTTGCCGCCCACCGCGACGACATCGCGGGCACGCTGCCCTATGGCTTGCAACGCTCGTTGGAGCTGGGCGTGACCTTGCTGCCCGACCCCAAGATTCTGCTGTTGGACGAGCCACTGGCCGGCATTGGCCACCATGAAATTCAGGCAGCGCTGGAATTGATCCAGAAGGTCGCGGTGGGGCGGACGGTGCTCCTGATCGAGCACAACATGGATGCGGTGATGTCTCTTTCCCACGAAATCGTGGTCATGAGCAACGGTTCTGTCATCGCCTGTGGGTCTCCCGAGGACATTCGCAAAAACGAATCGGTGCGCTCGATTTACCTTGGGGAGGACGCCCTGTGATCGAACTCGAAAAAGCTAGCGTCAAGTATGGACAAGCCCTGGCGCTTGAAGAAATTTCCGTACGTATCGATGCCCATGAAATCGTCGCCATCGTCGGACGCAACGGCGCGGGCAAGACCACTCTGCTCAAAGCCCTGATGGGCTTGATGCCTCTGGTCGCTGGTCGACGTCTGCTGGGTGAGCAAGACATTTCAGGATTCGGCGTGGAAGCCATTGCCAAGCTCGGCGTGGCGCTGGTACCCGACACACGCCGGATCTTCCCTAACTTGACGGTACTGGAAAACCTGAAGATTGGCACTCTGGCACACCAGCCGGGGCACTGGACCATTGAGCGGGTGCTGGAGGTCTTTCCGCGCCTGGCAGAGCGGTTGAACTTCGGTGGCGACCATCTTTCCGGCGGGGAGCAGCAGATGCTTTCCATCGGACGCGCCTTGCTGAGCAATCCCCGCATCCTCCTGCTTGACGAACCCACCGAAGGCTTGGCGCCCGTCATCGTGGACCAACTGGTTCGGGTGTTCAGCGAAGTCCATAGCCAGGGCACCGGCATCGTCCTGGTGGAGCAGAACCTTAAGGTTCCCATGAAGCTGGCCCACCGCCAGTACGTGCTGGACCACGGCCAGGTCGCCTGGTCTGGCACGGCGCAGGAGCTCAATGCCCAGCGCGCCCATGTCGAAGGCCTCATCACGACAGGTTCCGCAACATGACCCGACATGCTCAACGCATGCCCAACACAGACACTTCCATGAACGCCAACACCTGCGCACGCATCGCACCGCTGCATGAAAGCGACCCCCGCTCCCAAGATCCGGTACTCGAGGATCTGGTGAATTTCGTCGGTTACCGTCCCAACGCGCTGCTGACCATGGCACGCAAGCCTGGTGTGGTGCCAGCGCTGCTCAAGCTGCTGGGCGTGACACTGCGTGGCGATGGCCTGCTACCGCAATCCCTGCGCTTTCTGATCGCGGCGGAAGCCGCACGTGGTGCGCGCTGCCGCTATACGACAACGCACCTCGTACATGCTGCCAACCACCTGGGCGTTGACTGGGACAAGCTGGCCGCGTTGCCGTCGTACCAGAACGATCCCCGGTACACGGAACAGGAACGAAAGGCGCTGGCCATCGCCACCGCCGGGGGGTGCCTGCCGGTGCGCGAACCGGCACGGGCTATGGAGCAGGCCAAGCAGGTCTTCTCTGAAGAGGAAATCGTGGAGATCGTGTCCTGCGTGGCCATGGCCGGCTGGTTCAACCGCTGGAATGGCCTCATGGGGTCGGAGCTGGAGCCAGAGCCTGCGGAGGCAATGGCCCATCTCCCCTGGCTCCAGCAATTGGACGTTTGATCATGCTGTGCGTTGACATTTCATGCCACTGAGGATCTGGACCATGTACAGCCGCATCCATGAACCCCACGCCTGCACGCTCACCGATGCATTGAGCGAATGGGCCGCCAGCCAACCCGACACGCCCTGGCTGCACGACAGCCAGGGCAGCGCCCTCACCGTGGGACATGCCTTCACGGACAGTCAGCGTTTTGCCGGCTTCCTGCACCAGTTGGGTGTACAGCCTGAAGAACGTGTGGGCGTTTTCATGTCCAACAGTTGCGCCATGGCGACCACCGTGTTCGGCATTGGTTACCTGCGCTCTACTGCAGTGATGCTCAACACCGAGCTGCGCTCTTCGTTCCTGCGTCACCAGTTGAACGATTGCCAACTGGCAACCATCGTGGTGGACGCAGCACTGGTCGAACATATTGTCAGCCAGGCTGATGAACTGCCCCATCTCAAGACCCTGATCGTATTGGGCGAGGGTCATGCCACCGTGCCCGGTCGCTGGCGCCACGTGGCCTGGTTGGACAACGAGGTCAGCCCCCCCTGGAAGGGCCCTGCGCCGCAGCCCCAGGACATCTTTTGCATCATGTACACGTCCGGAACCACCGGGCCAAGCAAAGGCGTGCTGATGCCGCACTGCCACTGCGCCATGTTCGGCCTGGGTGCCATGCGCAGCATGGAGGTCGCTGCGCACGACAAGTACTACATCTGCCTTCCCCTGTTCCACGCCAATGGCCTGTTCATGCAACTGGGAACCACGGTGCTGGCGCGCATCCCGGCTTTCCTGAAGCAGCGCTTCAGCGCCAGCACCTGGCTCGCCGACATCCGTGCAACCGGCGCCACGCTGACCCACCACCTGGGCACAACGGCCATGTTCGTCATCAACCAGCCGCCCACGGCGCAGGACCGGAACCACAACCTGCGCGCCTGCATGAGCGGCCCCAACCCCGCCCAGCACGAAGCCGTGTTCCGCGAACGCTTTGGTGTGAAAGACGTCCTGTCCGGATTTGGCATGACCGAGGTTGGCATTCCCATCTGGGGCCGGCTTGGGCATTCCGCACCGAATGCCGCAGGCTGGGCGCACGAGGACCGTTACGAAATCTGCATTGCCGACCCCGACACCGATGCGCCTGTGCCAGCCGGGCAGACCGGCGAAATCCTGGTGCGGCCCAAGGTGCCTTTCGGCTTCATGGCAGGCTACCTGAACGTTCCGGAAAAGACGGTCGAAGCATGGCGCAACCTCTGGTTCCATACCGGGGACGCGGGCATACGGGACGCGCAAGGACTCATCACCTTCGTGGACCGCATCAAGGACTGCATCCGTCGCCGGGGCGAAAACATCTCGGCCACTGAAGTTGAAGCTGTGGTCGGACAGTTGCCCGGCATCCACGAAGTGGCGGCCTATGCCGTACCGGCGCAGGGTGCGGGCGGCGAAGATGAGGTGATGCTGGCCCTGGTGCCCAGCGAAGGTGCGACGCTGGACATGGCGGACATCGTCCGCCAGGCCAGCGCGCAACTGCCGCGCTTTGCCAAGCCACGCTACCTGCGCCAAATGGATAGCCTGCCAAAAACGGCGACTGGCAAGATCCAGCGCGCCATCCTGCGCCAGCAAGGCAGCGCCGACGCCTACGATGCCGAAGCGGCGCCCCCCCAGTAAACACGAGAGCACACGATGACGGAAAAGTTGCGTGGCAAGGTGGCTGTGGTCACCGGCTCAGGGCGGGGCATCGGCCGTGCGATGGCCATCAAGCTTGCGAGCGAAGGTGCCAGGCTTGTCCTCAACGACCTTGACGATGCGCCCGCCGAAGCCGTGCGCCAGGAAATTCTCGCGCTGGGGGGCGAGGCAGTGGCCTGCTGCGGCAATGTGACTGATGCCGGTTTCGCCGATCGGCTCATCAGCACCGCCACCGAGACGTTCGACGGGCTGGACATCCTCATCAACAACGCTGGCTACACCTGGGACAACGTCATCCAGAAGATGAGCGACGAACAGTGGGAGGCGATGATCGACGTACACCTGACCGCGCCGTTCCGCATTCTGCGGGCGGCTCAGCCGGTGATTCGAGCGCTGAGCCATGCCGATTCAGCGGCAGGCCGCCGCGTAGTGCGCAAGGTGGTCAATATTTCCTCGGTTTCAGGCGTCTTCGGCAATGCCGGCCAGGCCAACTACTCCGCCGCCAAGGCCGGCATCATGGGCTTGACCATGACACTGGCCAAGGAATGGGGCCGCTTGAATACGACG
Organism: Simplicispira sp. 125; assembly: GCF_003096555.1. Lineage (NCBI taxonomy): Bacteria > Pseudomonadati > Pseudomonadota > Betaproteobacteria > Burkholderiales > Comamonadaceae > Simplicispira > Simplicispira sp. 125. The sequence goes on from NZ_QEKM01000001.1 coordinate 3,854,916, forward strand.
GTCAATTGCGTGGCCTATGGCCTCATCAAGACCCGCGCGACCGAGGCCACCTCGGACGGGAACGCCACCATCGAGGTCGAGGGGCGCGAGATCAAGGTGGGCGTGAACCCGGATCTGATGGCCATGATGGAGCGCAGCATCCCGCTGGGCAGGGCTGGTACGCCGCAGGAGGCTGCCGGTGCGGCCTACCTGTTCTGCATTCCCGAGTCCGACTACGTGAGTGGCCAGACCGTGCTGTGCACGGGTGGACTCACGGGCATTTGAACCTTCACACCAGCTTTTTTCGTATGTCGAAGCCCGAAACCACCGCACTACAGTACCCTTTCGAGCCACCTGCTCCAGGTCATGCGGCGGAAATCGCCCCTGGCGTGCACTGGATCCGGCTGTCCATGCCATTCCGGCTGGACCACATCAACGTCTGGGCCATCGAAACGCACGATGGCTGGGTGCTGGTGGACACCGGTCTGAACGACCCCGGCACCGTGGCAGCATGGCTGGCACTCATGGCCCAGGGGCCGCTGGCGCGCCCGCTGCAGGGTGTGTACGCCACGCACATGCACCCCGACCACATCGGCCTCGCGGGTTGGTTCACGCGCCGCGCCGGTGTACCGCTCTACATGAGCCGCCTTGAATACCTCACCTGCCGCGTCATGCACGCCGACACGAGCCGTGAGGCACCGCCCGACGGCGTGCTGTTCTGTCGGCGCGCCGGCTGGTCCGAGGCTGCTATCGAAAGCTATCGCAGCCGCTTCGGCAGTTTTGGCAAGCACATCCACGCACTGCCAGAGAGCTTCCGACGCCTGCAAGATGGAGAACAGATTTCATTGGGCACGCATACCTGGCAGGCGGTCACCACCAGTGGCCACTCGCCGGAACATATCAGCCTTTACTGCCCGGACCTGAAGCTGCTGATCGCGGGCGATCAGGTGCTGCCGCGGATTTCGTCCAACGTTTCGGTGTTCGCCAGCGAACCCCAGGCCAACCCGCTCAAGGAGTGGTACGAATCGCTGGAAAAGCTGCTGCAGATGGTGCCCGCCGATGTGCTGGTGCTGCCCTCCCACAACGAACCCTTTTACGGACTGCACGAACGCCTGCACGCGCTCAAGGCCAACCAGACCCAGGCGCTGGTGCGGCTGCGCCAGCAGTTGCAGGGTGGACCGCAGCGGATCGTGGACGTATTCCCCGCCCTGTTTCACCGCTCCATCGGCGAGAAGGATGAACAGCAACTGAGTCTCGCCACGGGGGAAGCCGTGGCTTGCATGAACTACCTCATCGCAGAACGTGCCGTGGATTGCACCGTGGATGGAAATGGCGTCGCGTGGTACGCGCTGAAGTGAAGACTGCGCCCTCCTCCGGCTGCACGGAACGCCGGACATGGCAGGGCTGATCATTTCTATTGACCTGGGAGCACCCCGTGGAAGCAATCTACATCGCTGGCGTCGGCATGACGCTGTTCGGCCGACACCCGCAATGGAGCGTCAAAGACCTCACACGCCAGGCCGTCACTGCAGCGCTGCAGGATGCCGGCTGTGACGCCGGGCAACTGCAGGCCGCCTATTTTTCCAACGCCACGCAGGGCCACATGGAGGGCCAGCACATGGTGCGCGGGCAGCTCGCGCTGCGCGCCATGGGGGTGCAGGGCATTCCCGTCGTCAATGTGGAGAACGCTTGCGCCAGTGCCAGCACGGCGCTGCACCTGGCCGTGCAGCACGTGCGCAGCGGCGCGTCCGACATCGTGCTCGCCGTGGGCGCGGAGAAGATGTGCATCGACGACAAGGCCCGCATGTTCGCGGCCTTCGACGGCGCCTGGGACGTGCATGACACCGAAGCCGGCAAAGAGCGCCTGCTGGCCATGGGTGCAGGCATCACGCCCCCACCGGGCAGCCAGTCGCCTCGCCCCTACAGCCTGTTCATGGACATTTACGCCGCCATGGGCCGCATGCACATGCGCGAATTCGGCACCACGCAGCAGCAGTTCGCGGCGGTGGCTGCCAAGAACCATGGGCACTCGGCGCACAACCCGCTGGCACAGTACCGCGACGCGATGAGCGTGACACAGGTGCTGGCTGCGCCGCCCATCAGCTACCCGCTCACATTGCCCATGTGCTCGCCGGTGAGTGATGGTGCGGCGGCGGCCATTGTCTGCAACGCCGCAGGCCTCAAGCGCCTGCAAGGCGATGCACGCCGTGCCGTGCGCGTGCTGGCCTGCGTGCTGCAAACCGGCAGCGAGCGGGCCGCGAGCGATCTGGAAAACCATCTCGTGCGCAAAGGCGTGCAGCGCCTGTACGAGCAGGCCGGCGTATCGCCCAAGGACGTGGGCGTGGCCGAGGTGCATGACGCTACGGCGATTGGCGAAGTCCTTCAGTCCGAGCTGCTGGGCCTGGTGCCCATGGGGCACGGCGGCACGGCGGCAGAGCGCGGCGAAACGAGCCTCGGCGGACGGATCCCCATCAACCCATCCGGGGGGCTCGAAAGCAAGGGCCACCCGATTGGTGCAACCGGGCTGGGCCAGGTGTTTGAGCTGGTGACGCAACTGCGCGGCGAAGCTGGGGCACGCCAAGCACCGGGCGTGCGCATCGCGCTGGCGGAAAACGGCGGCGGGCTGGCCGGCATCGAAGAGGCCGTGGCCTGCCTCACGCTGCTGGGCCGTTGAACAGGAGGCCATGGCATGAGCCTTTACCCCGACAACGTCTTCGCTGGCATGGTCGCCAACCGCGCGGCCGAGCTACCGGAATTCAACGTGCTGACCATCGAAGGCGGTGACGTGCGCCCCGACGATGTGCGCAGCTACCGCCAGCTCTGGGACAACGGCCGGCGCATGGCACAGGCCATGCTGGACCTGGGCATCGTCCCCGGTGAGCGCGTGGCTCTGCTGATGGCCAACCATGCCGAGTTCGTCGAGGCCATGGTGGCGGCGGGAATCGTGGGCGCCACGGTAGTGCCCATCGATCCGCGCACCAAGGGCGACAAGCTGCACTTCATGCTGACCAACAGCCAGTGCAGCGCTGTCTTTGCTGCCGACTACGCCTTGCCCCACCTGCAACCGCTGCACGCGCGCCTGCCCGCCGTGCGCTGGGCCATGGCCTTTGCCACCGACGAGGGCGAACGGCCGCTTTCCGCCTGGGACGGCGTAGCTGACTGGCAGGCGATGGCACCAGTGCATGTGCCCGACCTGCCCATTCTCACCACCGACCCGGACGCGGCGCTGGAGCTGATATTCACTTCCGGCACCACAGGCGACCCCAAGGGCATCGTGATGACGCACCGACGCTATTGCCAAACCGTGCAGCTTGCCCAGAGCCTTTTCGGTTACCGCGCGGACGACGTGCTCTATTCGGGCCTGTCGCTTACGCACGCCAACGCCCAGCTCGTCACCCTGGGGTCGGCCCTGGCCTGCCGCCTGCGCTGTGTGCTGTCGCGGCGCTTCACCAAATCGCGCCTGTGGGACATCACGCGCCAATACGGCGCCACCAGCTTCACGCTGCTGGGGGGCATGACGACGGCGGTCTACGCAGAACCGCCCAAGGCCAACGATGCCGACAATCCCGTGCGCTTTGTCGTCTCGTCCGGTATGCCTGCGGCCATCTGGCGCGAGTTTTCCCAGCGCTTTGGTGTACAGATCGTGGAGTTCTACGGCGCGGCCGAAGGCGGGATGAGCTTCAACCACTTTGGCCAGGGTCCTGTGGGCAGCATCGGCAAGCCCCCGTCTCTGCTGCAACACCGCATCGTGAACGAGGCCGGCAACGACGTGCCCCCCGGCCAGCAAGGCGAGCTGCTGATGCGCCACGCCAGCGGCGCGCCCTTTGTCGTGGAATATTTCGGCAACTCCGAGGCCTCGCAGCGCAAGTGCGCTGGCGGCTGGCTGCACATGGGCGACGTGGTGCACGCAGACCAGGATGGCTGGCTGTATTTCGACTACCGCCAGGGCAGCGGCATCCGGCGCAACGGCGAGTTCATCGCCACCGCCTTCATCGAGAAGGCGATCGCCGAATCTGGCGTGGTCGATGATGTGTACGTCTACGGCATCGCCAGCACGCAGCTCGCGCCAGGTGAAAAGGAAGTCGTCGCCGCGGTAGTACCCAAGGATGCGGCGACCTTCGACGCGCAGCAGCTCTTCGACGTGTGCCGTGAGCACCTGGAGGCCGGCATGGTGCCTGGCTTCATCCAGGTGCTGACCCAAATCCCCAAGACGGCATCCGAGAAGCCGCAGGACCGCTTCCTGATGGAGGCGTTCGAGCGCGAGCCGCAGAGCGTGCATCGGCGTATGACGGGGGTTTAAGACCCGGGAACCTTTCCGCTCAGCCCATGGGGTCCATGCGGGCACCGGTAACGCATTGTTGGTAAGCACGCTACCCGCATATTTCACGCCCCCCGAGCCGGCAGCCAGACTTGCATGGTTTCGTGATTGCAAAGGTCATCCTGCGGGAGTGCTGAAGATATTGCTGGCCATGAGTTCGGCAACGACGATGTCACAGGCTTAGTGACCCCCCACCCCGAATTGGGTTGCGGGCCTGTTTTGTATCTTCGCGCAGGCCAGGCGTTGGTGGTGAAGTTATCCACGGCATCAGCAAGCGCAGAGGCTTCACTGTCACCACCCGTCGCGACAAACGTTAGACCCCGGCCAATGACCTGGTCAATCGCCGCTTCCACGCCACTGGCCCGAACCAGCTGTGGGTGGCCGACATGACCTATGTGCCGACCTGGATGGGTTTCCTCTATCTGGCTGTGGTCATCGATGTCTGGAGCCGCTGTGTGGTGGGCTGGGCCATGGGTGAGCGCATGACCGCCGACCTGGTGCTGGCGGCCTTGAACATGGCGCTTGAGCAGCGCAAACCCAAGGGCGTCATCCACCATTCGGACCAGGGCAGTCAGGGCGGATTCAACCGGTCGTCGCAACACCTTCAATCGTGAAGGTTTTTATGGGCTGACCTGGGAGTTGGATACGACAGTTGACCTGTCGAGCAGCGATGCGATGGCCGAGAGCTTCTTCGCCAGTCTGGAAGGCGAACTCATCGCACGTGCTCGACCATTTGCTGGCGAAATTGCGCCGGGTACGGCGGTCGTACTTTGGACATTTGCGACTTCTTGAACACAAAGAATGATGTGTCCACGGAACCGGGTCAACTCCAACTCCAAATTGCTCCATGGAATGCGGCTTGATGTCGACCTTGATGGGCGTGCGGGCCGGGGAGGAATGTCAACATCCAGTCTGCTATGGCAGTTTTACAGCTTTTATTTTTTGCTCTCTACCCAATTTGACTGAGGCGCAAGTTTTTACAGAATAGGAAAAGTTAAGCCTCACGAGAGGAATTTTTACAGGGTTAATTTTTACGATCACAACCGGTCGATGCAACACATTCACTGAACATCTCAGCGTGTATGGGGGTGCGCGTCAGTCATACATTGAGAATGTGCCGAACATCCGTGACATCGAGAGATGGTAGGTTGCAAAGGTTGATGCTGTACTTGATGCTCGTAACGCCCAGCGGTGGTACGTAGCCATCCGGGAGTCGCGAAAATGCCCCGGCTACCTCAAACACGTAGACATCGCGAAAGTTGAATCTGAGAAGAGCGCCAGTCTGCCGAAGTCCTTCGTGCCAGCCGAGCTGGGCCAGACGCGTATCGAAGACGTCGAGCGCGTGTTCATCCGATCTGAGCTTTTCCCGAATTTCATCAATGCGGTCTTCCGCCCAGGAGAATCTGTCGTTCCCGCTGCGGGTTGGCCACGAACACTGTCCAGTTCGTCAGCGCTCCCGCTTCTGCACGTTCCAGTCCGCAATTTTTGCGCCCTGAAACGCGATGCTGTTCGGATGCCCTTCATATCGCCGTAGGAACAGCGCAATGTCGTTTTTTGATTTACGACATGGTGACGTTCAGTGGCTGCGAGAAGCCCACCCCGTCGGCCAGGTCGGTCACGCTCAGGATCAGCGTGTGCGTGCCAGCGGCCAGCGGCTCTGAGCGCAGGGCACTATCCGGCGTCAGGGTAATGGGCCTGCCGAAGGTGATGGCCAGGCCGCCGCCGGGCTCCTGCACGGGTTCCTGGGTCTGCACGTCGTAGAGGAGGTGGAGCGGCTCCACCGTGTCACCTGCGTAGAGGTGGTGGTCCACGCGATCGGGCTGTTTGTCGGGGTCGTCCAGGTCGATATCGCGCGCGCCGATGATGGTGCACTTCGGCTCTTCCGTGTCCGGGTCGGGCTCACATTGGATCAGCAGCAGTACGATGCGCGCAGCGCTGTTGCCCGTGCGGCTTTGCAGGCGCACGGGTGCGCCGAGCATCGCTGATTCAAGGTCGCCGTCTTCGGCCGTTTGCACGCTCAGGGTGTAGAGCAGCAGGGGCTGGCCGTCGAGCTGCAACCATGCATCCGTACTGAAATAGACCGTGCCGTAGCCCTTGCCGAGCTTGCCCTCGCCGGAGACGACAAGGGGCGTGGTTCCCGTGACTTTGACCACGTTGGCATTTACGGACTGCACCTGCATCAGATCGGCCAGCTGCACACCATACCGAGAGGCGACTTCGCCTGCGATGAGTTCGCCATCGGCTTGGAGCGGCGCTACATAAATAACCGAAGGCATTTGCTGCGCTTGTTGCGTATGGCGGTCCACCAAACCTATGTACCCGGCGGGCATGCGGAATGTGTCATATACGACGCGCTGCTGTGCGGTGCGCTGGCCCAGAGGGAAGAAAATGCTCAGGCCTTGAGCCCTGCGGGCCTTGGAGCCGGTGATGTTGAACAGAACAGCGTCTTGCAGCGCCTGCTGCAGGGCGGCTTGCGGGCCGGCGGCAATGCCCTGGTCGAATAGCAGCGCGGCAAACTGCCCCAGGTCCACCAGGTCGAGGGCTTCCTTCATGTTCGGACTTCCCCCGAAGGCAAGGGTGCTCAGACGTGCCATGGCGACCTGCTTCCAGCGTTCGACGGTTTCGTCCTCTGCGACGGCTGCGCTTGCTGTGGTCGTACTGATGCTCTTGGCCATTTGCCGGGGCCGCTTGAACATGGGCGGCCAGAAGATGCCTGCGCTGCCTGCCTTGGCCAGCTTGGGGGCGCTGTCGTGGTAGGCGTGTACCGCACGGGCCCATTCGTCCAGCCGCTCCAGCAAGGCAGGAATGCGCGCCAGGTCAATGATGCTAAAGGTGACGTTGTCTGACGAAAAAGGCACCAAGCTGCCGCCGGGGCTGCTGCGCATCTGCTTATCGTGGTAAGCAATGGCTGCCGCCCGGCCAAATTCCGGGATGCTGGGAGCGGGCTGGCGGGATGCAGTCTCGACCACAGTCGTCCAGTCCCAGCCCAAGCCGGGCTCCAGCTCCTGCGATGCACCCAGGTAGCGGGCATAGGGCTGGAGTATCTTGGCAACTTCCAGCGTGGCCATCAGGCATGCGTCGAAGCCGATATAGTCGAGCGTGACCCCTGTGGCGGCCTTTGCACCTTGCAGCGCCGCGGCCATGACGTGCATTCGCATCATCGGCTCGCCGTCGTCAGGGAAGTTTTCGTCGTTGCCAAAGCCGTAGTAACCCCCGCCGTGGTCCCACATCATCAGCATGGTGCGGTCGGCTGGGTAAGTACGCACGCCCCACGTCACAAAGTCTTGCAGCGTGCTGCCTGAATCCATGTTCTGCGCACCGAGGTCTGCCAGCTCCTTGAGTTTGCCTTCCGCCAGTTCGAAGCGCTTGACGGTTTTCCAGCTGGTGACGAGACCCGCCGGGTCGACCTTGTCGGCCCCTCCCGTGGTGATGACGATGCGGGTGTGCGTCGAGCCCTTCGCGGCCAGCATCTCCAGCAGGTTGCTGGTGCCCAAGTCGCCGCCACTCTCCAGGTCGGAGCCCAGCAGGTAAACGAGCAGCGTGGTGCTGAGCGGCGCGCTGGAGTCGGGGCCACTGCCGCCGCAGGCGGCAAGCCCTCCAGCGAGCAGGGCGGCGGCGGTGCCAAGCATGTGGCGGCGTGAGAGGTTGTGCATGGTTTTCCTTGGTGCGATAGGGTGAAAAAGTGATCAGTGCGGTACCAGGCCGCGCTTGAAGCGGTCGATGAGCGCACGCGCCTTCTCGGGGTTCTTGTAAACCGGGGGCGGACTGTCCGCCGCCTCGGCCTTGGGCATGGCGTCTGCGGTGGGCTCTTCGCCCTGCAACGGCTGGCCCTGGCACGTGGTTTCGCGCGGCGCGGGCGTTTCGCCCAGCAGGTGGGCGGTCACCTTGGGGTCCACGCAGGCGTCGCTGTAGGGGTAAACGCCGTGCTGAAAGTCACCCGCCACGTACACGCGGCGGGCACCGGGCAACTGGGCGAAGAAGCGGTTGGCGTCGTCGGTGTTGGTGGCCCCGTCGTACTGCGACTGCACGAACAGCACCGGGAGCTGCTGCATGGCCGCCGGATCGGGCTTGCGCACCGAGGGGCCGCCCCAGAACGCGCAGGCATCCAGCGCCAGCAGCCCGCCGAAGTGCATGGGCGCCTGCCGGGCGATGCGGCGCACCTTGGCGATCCACTCCGACAGGTCCGTCGTGCTGGGCGTGTCGTTGCAGCGGACCGCAACGCCGGTGGCGTCGTCGAGCCGGATGCTTTCCGCCTCAGGCTCCAGCCAGGTGCTACGGTAGTTGTCATAGAGTTTCCATGCCGTCTCGCGCAGTAGCACGTCGCGCGGCTCATTGCCGGGGGCGAAGGCGTGCAGCGCCAGCGCGTCATGCACCGCATCGGCATCCGCTGCATCCGGCACGCTGAGCAGCGCTGCGTCCAGCCCCTGGGCCGCCGCGATGTGGCTCAGGTATCCGACAGCGCTGCCGCGGCTGTAGCTCAGCCGACTCAAGGGTCCGCCCAAGACAGCCTGCACGCGGGGCGCGAGGCGGGGCATGACTGTGCGCACCTCAGTCTCGGTGGCTCCCAGGCGGAAGGCGTCTGGGTGGCGCGCGGCGTAGGGTGCCAGCACCTCGTCGAACAGGCGCTGGCGCGCGGGCGGCTGCCCGTGCAGCATTTGCTCCATGGAGGCGCTGAAGTCCGTCGCGCTGTCCAGCACCATGCGGCTCACCTTTTCAGGGAACAGGCTGGCGTACCACGCACCGAGCCAGGTGCCGTAGGAGTAGCCCAGATAGTTGAGCTTCTCGTCGCCCAGCAGGCCGCGAAGCAGATCCATGTCGCGTGCGGTGGCGTCGGTGTTGATGTACGGCGTGACGGGGTTGCGCGCGCAGGCTTCGGCCTGCTTGCGGCCGTTGTAGTGCACGTTGGCGATGTTCTCGGGCGTGTCCCACCCTGCCGCGCTGTAGTCCACGAAGCGCGTCAGCTCGTTGGTGGCACAGGACAGCCGTGTGCTGGCCCCCACGCCGCGCGGCGAGAAGCCCACCATGTCGTATTCATCCAGCAGCCGCAACTGCTGTGCGCCCTGGGAACTGGCGGGATTGCTGTCCGCGAACGCAGCCCACAGATGCAACGTCATGGAAAGCCCGTCGCCGCCCGGCCCGCCGGGGTTGAAGAAAAGCACGCCGCGCCGCGCCTCGGTCCGGCCTGCCGCCATGCGCATGACCGCCAGGGAGACATCGCCGCGCTGGGGCTCGCTCCAGACCATCGGCGCACGCACCTGGGCGCACTGCAGCCGCCCGGCGGGCGGCTGGATGTCGAGGCCGTCCATGGGCCTGCCCAGAATGGTGGGGTCGCATTCGGCCCATTGCACGGTCTGCGTGCGGTATTCGTTCAGTGGGTCGGGCGAGCCGCCGCCGCCGCAGGCAGTGAGGGCAGCAGCCAGAGCCGTGGTTGCAAGCCAGCGGGCGGGGTGGGGAGCGATGGGGGAGGGCACCGGCGGATTCCTTTTTTGATAGCAGCCAGCGCTTTGCAGTAAAGCGCCAGAGGCCAAAAAACACCTCAAAAGATGGGTGTGCATGGCGAAGAATCGTAGGGACTTGTGACCGGCTGCGGTATCCCTGAGATTGGGTAATTTGGGGGTGTATGCGCAAATTACCCAATCTCAGGGATACGCGGGGGCGGCCCGCTGGCCTACCATCGCGCTTGTTTCTCTTTGGTTGCCAGCACCATGTCTCCCCCCGCCAACGATCCCATCCTGCCCGCACCTGTGCTGGTGGTGGAAGATGAGCCGCTCTTGCAGCAGCGCCTGCGCGGGGTGCTGAGCGCGCTGGGCTACCCGCCAGACGCGCTGTTGTTCGCCGCCACGCTGGCCGAGGCGCGCTCCTGCCTGGCGCAGCAACCCATGGCGCTGGTGCTGGTGGATTTACATTTGCCCGACGGCGATGGGCGCGAGTTGATCGTGCAATTGCGCGCCGATGACCCCGGCGTGGGCATCCTGGTGGTGTCGGCCTGGAGTTCGGAAGAGGCCATTTTGGGCGCGCTGCGTGCAGGGGCCACCGGGTATGTGCTCAAGGAGCGCGACGACATGGAGGTGATGCTGTCGATCCGCAGCGTACTGCGCGGTGGCGCGCCGATCGACCCGTTCATTGCCCGGCGCATCCTGGAGTTGCTGCCCGCGCCGGCAGCGGCGGCGCCGGGCGCTCCGCCACCACCGGAGAACTGCCTGAGCGAGCGCGAAAACGAAATTTTGCGGCTGGTGGCCGATGGCCTGTCCAACCGCGAGATCGCAGAGCAGCTGTTCCTGTCGCGCTACACCGTGGAAAGCCACGTCAAGCGCGTCTATCGCAAATTGGCGGTGTCATCGCGCACGGGCGCGGTGCGTGAGGCACGTTCGCGCGGGTGGCTGGGCTGATGCGGCTGCTGATGTGGCTGGCCGCGCTGGCGCTCTGGCTGCCGGGTGGGGTGCTGGCCGATGCCTGCGCGCCGCGCATTGTGTCGGTGCAGGCGGCGCCAGCGCTGGACGGCGCCCGGCCCCTCACCGGATGGGTGGATGTGACCTTGCCCGATACGTGGTCAGCCCGCTGGCCCGCGCACGGCGACTCGGGCTGGTACCGCATCGATTGGGAGCGCGGCTGTGCGAACGGCGAGCCCGTGGCCCTGGGCATTGACGGCATCAGCGTGGCGGGCGAGGTGTACAACAACGGCGATCTGCTGTGGCGCGACGCCTCGCTGGTGGAGCCGTTGTCGCGCAGCTGGAACGTGCCGCGGTGGTGGGTGCTGCCCGAATCCGGCCTGCAGCCGGGCGTGAACACGGTGTGGGTGCGCGCCGTGGGGCCGGTGGCGCTGGGGCCGGGCTTGCGCGCTGTGCGGCTGGGCGACCCGTCCACGGTAGCCGCGCAGCACCATCGCACCCAGTGGCGCCAACGCACGCTGTACCTGATCAACGCGGTGCTGTGCGGCATGGCGGGCACACTGTTTTTGGTGGTGTGGGCGCTGCGCCGCAATACACCGGCTGGGGCAGCCTACGGCTGGTTCGGACTGATGGCGTTGGCGTGGCTGGCTTATCTGACCACCTATCTGGCGTACACGCAGTGGCCCTGGCCCGATGCGATCACACGCAGCCGTTTCAGCATGGTGGCGCTGGTGGGCTACGTGCTGTCCGCCTGCGTGTTCACCTTGCGCTTTGGCGGGCAGAAGCTGCCGCTCGCGGAACGTGTGCTGTGGGTGCTGGCGGCACTGGGCGCTGGCACGGCGGTGCTGGTACCGGACGATGTGGCGGGGCCGTGGTTCGGCAGGGTGTGGCAGGGGGCCATGGGGGTTTTCATGGTCAACTGCCTGCAGTTCCAGTGGCACGCGTGGCGCTCCCGGCCTGGGGGGCGCAAGCCCCTGCACATGCTGCTGGCGCTGTGCTGGCTGGCGGTCATGGTGCTCACGGTGATCACGCTCGTTCCGGGGGTGGACCGCTGGAACGTGGCGCGCAACTGGGCCGCGTTGAGCGGATTGCTGGTGATCTCGTTGGTGATGCTGCTGCTGGGCGCGCAGCTCATGCAGCGGGTGCGCAGCGTGGAGCGCTTCAACCGCGCGCTGGAGCAGGGAGTGGCCCGTGCCCGCGCCGATCTGGCCCAGGCACTGGAGCGCGAGCACGCCCAGGCACTGGACCACACCAAACTGCAGGAGCGCATGCAGATTGCGCACGACCTGCACGACGGTCTGGGCGGCAGCCTGATGCGCAGCATGGCGCTGGTGGAGCAGGCGCCCAAGCCGTTGTCCAACGAGCGCGTGCTGTCGCTGCTGAAGGTGCTGCGTGACGACCTGCGCCAGGTGATCGACCAGGGCTCCAGCGCCGGCGCACAGGTGCCCGATACGCCGGTGCAATGGGCCGCGCCGCTGCGCCACCGGTTTACCGGTATCTTTGATGAAATGGATGTGACGTCGCACTGGGACATGCCGTTGCAATGGCAGGGCCGTCCCAGCGCGCTGCAGTGCCTGGGCCTGACGCGGCTGGTAGAGGAGGCGCTGTCGAACACCATCAAGCACAGCCGGGCGCGGCAGGTGCGCGTGCGATGCACGCAGCCGCAGCCCGGTGTGTTATGCCTGCGCATTGAGGATGACGGCGTGGGATTTGACGTGCAGGCCGTGCAACAAGCCGGGCTGAGCGTGGGCATGCGCAGCATGGCCGCTCGGGCCGAGCGCATGGGTGGCACGCTGGAGATGGTATCGGGCGCAACGGGGACGGTGGTGAGTCTCACGTTGCTATTGAAAAAATAGCTGCAAACGATTGACTGGAAAGCGCTGGCGGATGATTTCAGGATCTTCTTGTGAATGCCAGTACGTCATCTCGGAAATACGCATCAAACCATTAACGTGCGACCCGCGCGACAGATACCAGCAGGGTGTCGGCGCCTTTGTGCTACACAAAAGGCTCGGGTTCCTGGTTATGACCCCATGCGCGGCAAGCCTCGTCCAAGTCGGTTCGCTGCGCAGCAGCTTGGAGCCACAGGCGCATGATTTTGGCAGGGCAGGCAGTGGAGCACACCGGCGTGCGTCGTTCGATCACTCAAGGCCCTCATAGCCTTCAAAATACCTGAAATCAGGGAATGACAAGTGCCAGGGTTCATTCGATCATCGTTGCCGTACCAATCAAGGATGAACCCGTTCATGAAGAAATCCATTTTGTGTGCAGCCCTGGCGGCTGCCTTCCTCAGCGCCTGTGGCGGCAGCGATGACAGCAAACTGATTCCCGGCGACGAATTCAGCGTCGAGCTGAGCCTGGACGACACACTGACTGAAATCTCGACCTATCGCGTCTACGGCCTCAGCAATAGCGGCCAGCTGGTCACCACCGCCGACGACCTCGCCAGCGACGGGCTCATCCCCATCGAAGTCAGCCGCATTGACGCCAAGACGCAGGCCGCCGATGCCTTGCCCGAAGTGGCAGCCATCCAAGCCTTCGTGCCTCAACTGTGGGCCGAGCTGGGCAAACGCCACGGTACGCTGGACGCCAGCAAGCTGGCGCAAGAGGTGCACGACCTGGATATTTCGCTGGCAACCATTTATACGGATTACCGCAACTCTGGTCTGAGCCTGCCGGAGTTCGTCGATTTCTACGAAACGCTGGATGCCCATCCGACGCTCGACAAGACCGGCAAGGTCGAGGCCGAACTGAGCCAGTTTCTGAGCAATGCCCAGATCACCCCCAGGCAGCTTCTCGATGTGCTGCATGCGCATGGCAGCAACTGGCAGCAGTTTCTGGCCCTGATGGCCTCGCGCCAGGACGATTTCAGCAGCCTGTATGACCAGTATGGCAAGGCCGCCACGGACATTTCGACCTTTGTACAGGGCTATCTGCAACCGCAGACCAAGGCGCTCAAGAACGCCGCTACCGCCATCGCGGTAGCAAAATTCGGCTGGGATGTCATCAAGGACAACCGCCCCGAGACCGTCGCCACGGGGGCCTTCACACGCGCACTGGCCTCGAGCGATCCCCAGTGGGACAACTATGCCCAGACCAGGTCCGGCACCTCGCAGGTGGTGACGCTCAAGACCAAAGGGGTTATTCCGGTGACCCAAACCGAGGTCAAATTCGCTCTCACGGGCTACTACGACGCCAAACACTCCAGCATTGGCGGCCACTGGTTGCCCCTGGTGAACATGGACGTGAAGGAGGTATACGCCATCATTTCCTGGAAGGTCAACGCCAAGGCGAGTGTGACCCTGCCCGTGAATGTGGGAACGTTAGCCGCCCCCATTCCCGAAATTCCGGTATTCATGGAGATCAACACGTCCGGCGTGTTCCAGAACGATACCAAAAAATACGAGTTCCGCGCCAATGGCAAGGACGGCTTTCGCTACATCGGACAGAAGAAGTAACCCGATACCCTGCGCGGCCCGGCTCTGATGGGCTGGGCCGACGGCCTGTTCAAAGGCTTTGGCTGGCGCGGCGGCTGGGGTATTTTGTTCGACGACTTCATGGCCGCCTTTTACACGCTGCTGGTGATTGCGCTGTGGAGGTTCTTCGCATGAGCCCCGCAGCACCCACCCCTGAACCCCAATGAGGCGCCCCTGAACAACCCCTGCAGCCCGCATAAACACTGATTTTCGGGTGATTGCTGATGCTCTGAACGCCCAGTTTGATTTCCAATAGTGGCTGTTTTCTGGGAGTTCTGCCGTGCTGTTTGCCTGCCCCGCCACCGAGAATTTCTTCCGTTAGCGCATCGACCACATGATCGACCTGCGCCATCTGCTGGCCGTGCTGGCCTCGCGCATGTCCTGGCGGCAAATCGAGGCCTCGGTGGCCCATCTGTTCTTGCGCAAGGCTCGCGCTGGCGTTGCCATGCCCGATCTGGATCTCTTTGGTGAACAGGTGCAGCGCGCTGCTGTACCTCAAGCACGCCTTCAACGGATCCGACGAAGGCGTGGTCGCGCTGACTCCCCCCGCTGGCAGTTCTTCTCGGGCTGCGCCTATTACGAAGACCGCCAGCCCTGCGACGCCACCACCGTGGTCAAGTTCCGTCAGTTGCTGGGCGAGGAAGGCGGGGAAGAACTGCTGTCGCAGACCATCAACGTGGCAGTGGACCTCCAACTGAACGAGCAACTGGAGCAGGCAGCGATCCTGATGCAGGACAGCGGGGCCTAGCTAGCGACGGTATTCGTCGATCTGGGCTATCGGGGCAAGTCCAGGCGGATCAGCGGGCAACAGAGAAAGCTGCTCAAGCGGCGCCAGGCCATTGAGCCGATCATTGGCCACCTCAAGAGTGATCACCGCATGGATCGTGGCCCTCTCAAGGGTCAGCAGGGTGATCGGCTGCATGCACTGCTGTGCGCGGCGGGCTACAACATCCGCTGGCTGCTGCGCCAGATCGCGGGTCTATCGCCAACGTGGTCGCTGGCGCTGCGCAAACGGCTCGACTTCGCGCTCACCAGGTCAGCATCTCACCTGGGCTTGGCTTGAAAACGGATAAATCAGGGACGACTCATTAGACATGCGGTCATTTGTGCACATTGAAGCGTAGGTTTATGCAACAAACCGATAGCCGATCCCTGCCTCGGTGCGCAGATGTCGGGGCATGGCGGGGTTGTCCTCCACCTTCTTGCGCAGGTTGGCCATGTGCACGCGCACGTAGTGCGTGTCGTCCGCATGGCCGGGGCCCCACACGGCCTTGAGCAGTTGCTGGTGGGTGATGACGCGGTCGGGCTGCGACGCCAGGTGGGTGAGCAGCTTGTATTCGATGGGCGTGAGGTGCAGCGGCTGGCCGGCGCGCTCGGCGGTGCGGCGAGCGAGGTCGATGCGGACATCGCCAAAGGCAATCAGTGGGTCGCCGCCGGGCGTCTGCTGGTAGTGGCGCCGCAGTTGCGCGCGCACGCGGGCCATGAGTTCGCCGGCGCCAAAGGGTTTGACCAAGTAGTCGTCGGCACCGGCATCGAGCGCGGCGATTTTGTCCGCCTCCTGGCTGCGCGCCGAGAGCACGATCACCGGCACCGTGGACCAACTGCGCAGGCCGCGGATCACTTCAATGCCATCGCCGTCGGGCAGGCCCAGGTCGAGCACAACGAGGTCGGGGCGGCGCGTGCCAGCTTCAATCAGGCCGCGGGCTACGCTGTCGGCCTCGTGCACGGTGTGCCCCTCGGCGCCCAGCGCCAGGCGGACGAAGCGGCGAATGGCGGCTTCGTCCTCGACGACCAGAATGCTGTGGCCCGCAGGCTTTTCAGGTGTGCTCATGGTGTCGCGCCCTGTCCGGTGCCGTCGTCCTGCGGAGGCTCTCCGCGCGGCAGGGCGATGGTGAAGCGGGCGCCTGCAATGCGGCCCTGCGCGCGCCGGTTGCTGCCCTGGATGCGCCCGCCGTGCGCCTGCACGATGGCGCGGCAGATGGCCAGGCCCAGGCCCACGCCCGGCAGCGGGCTTTCGCGGTTGCCGCGCTCGAACTTCTCGAAAATGCGCTCTTCCGCGCCCTCGGGCAAACCCGGGCCTTCGTCGTCCACCCACAGCAGCACCTCCCGCGCGGCGGCCTCGGCGCCCAGGGTGATGGCGCTTCCGCTGGGCGTGTACTTGGCGGCGTTCTCCAACAGGTTGACGAGCACGCGCTCGAACAGCACGGCGTCGAGGTGCAGCAGCGGCAGGTCGGCCGGCAGGTTTACGTGCAGGGCGCGGCCGGCCAGTGCCTTGCTACTTGCCACCAGCGCGCTGCCCACTACCTCTTCGAGCGGTTGCCAGTCGCGGTGCAGGGGTGCAGCGCCTGCCTCCAGCCGGGCCATGTCGAGCAGGTTGTTGACCTGCGCACTCATGCGCAGCGCCGAGTCGCGGATGGCATCGGAGACTTCGCGCTGGGCGGCGCTCAAGGGCGGATCGGTCAGGTCGAGGGCGTCGGACAGGCCCACCAGCGAGGCCAGCGGCGTGCGCAAGTCGTGCGAGATGGCCGACAGCAGCGCGTTGCGCAGCCGCTCGGACTCGATCTGCACGGTGCTGGTGCGCGCCACTTCGATGTAGTGGATGCGTTCGAGCGAAATCGCCAGCAGCGAGGCGCAGGTATCGAGCAGGCGCATCGGCTCAGGGCCGAGCGGCGCGCTGCCCAAGAGCTCCAGCACCAGCACGCCGCGCACGCGCATGGGCGCTTTGAGCGGCACGACGAGGCACGGGCTGGCCGGCAGCGTGCCGGTGCCGCGCCCGGCGGACTCGGCATGGTCGAATGACCACTGCGCAACGCCCAGGTCCACCGGCGCCTCGGCCCCCGCGAGCGGCTCAAGGTGGTTGGCGTCGTCGGCCACCAGCAGGCTGGAGCGGGCGCGGAACTCGGCGCGCAGGAAGCGGGCGGCAATCTCGCCCACCTGCTCGGGCAGCAGCGCGGCCGACAGGTCGCGCGACATATCGTAGAGGCTGCGCACCCGGCGCTCGCGCTGCATGGCCGCCGCCGCCTGCACCTTGAGCCCAGCGGTAAGCTGCCCCACCACCAGCGCTACCACGAGCATCACGGCAAAAGTGACCAGGTACTGCACGTCGCTGACCGCCAGCGAAAAGCGCGGCGGCACGAAAAACAAGTCGAACAAGGCCACGCCCAGAAAGGCCGCCAACACCGCCGGGCCGCGCCCAAAGCGCAGCCCTACGCCGACCACCACCAGCAGGAACAGCATGACGATGTTGCTCAGCTCGAGCACACCCGTCATGGGCGTTGCCAGCAGCGCCAGTAGCGTGCAGGCCGTGGCCGCTGCGGCGTACCCGCGCCACGCGCTGCCCGCCGCTTCATCCGGAGTGCGCGGTGCGCGTGCGAGGTCGGGCGCCGGTGCGCCGGGCCTGGTTGGCAGGGCCACCTGCAAGACGTCGAGGTCGTCCGCGCTGCGCACCAGCTGGTCTGCCAGCGCCCGCCGCCAGCGCCCGCGCGTACCCCGCCCCAGCACCAGGCGCACAAGGTTGTGCTCGCGCGCATAGCGCACCAGCGCGGCTGCAGGCTCCGGCGCCGAGAGCGTCGCTGTGGTTGCCCCGAGCTCGCTGGCCAGCTTGAGCACTTTCAGCGCCTGCGCGTTGTCGAGGGCGCCGGTCTCCACATGCACCGCGTGCCAGGGCACATCGAGCTGCGTGGCCATGCGGGCACAGCTGCGCACCACTTTCTCACCGGCAGCGCCCGGGCCCACGCACGCCAGCAGCGCCTCCCGGTTGGCCCACACCGGCTGCACGGACACCGAACGCCGGTAGGCACGCACCTCTCCATCGACCCGGTCGGCCGTGCGGCGCAGGGCCAGCTCGCGCAGGGCCAACAGGTTGCCCTTGCGAAAGAAGTTGGCGGCGGCGCGTTCGGCCTGCTGCGGCACATACACCTTGCCGGCTTTGAGACGCGCCAGCAGTTCGTCGGGCGGCAGGTCGACCACCACCACCTCGTCGGCGTCGTCGAACACCCGGTCTGGCACGGTTTCCCACACGCGGATGCCGGTGATGCCGCTGACCACGTCGTTCAGGCTCTCGAGGTGCTGGACGTTCATCGTCGTCCAGACATCAATGCCCGCAGCGAGCAATTCTTCCGCGTCCTGCCAGCGCTTGGGGTGGCGCGAACCGGCGGCGTTGCTGTGGGCCAGCTCGTCCAGCAGAACCAGGGCGCGGGGATCGCCGCCGTGCGCAGCGCCAAACTGCAAGGCCCCTTCCAGATCGAATTCAGGCAGCGTACGCCCATGGTTCGCAACCTGGCTGGGCGCAAGCCGCGCCAGCCCCGCGGCCATGGCTTCGGTCTCGCCGCGGCCATGGGTTTCGACCACGCCGACCAGCAAGGGCGTTCCTTGCGCCTTTGCGGCCTGGGCCGCAGACAGCATGGCGTAGGTTTTGCCCACACCGGCATTGGCCCCAAAGAAGATCTTGAGCCGCCCACGCCGCGCCCGCACCTCGTCGCGCTGTACTTGCTCGAGCAGTTGGTCGGGATTGGGGCGGGCGTCGCTCATCGGTAGCTACTGTAGAGCAGGTGGCGCCACACGCACGCAAGCGGTGGCCAGCGCCGCTTCAGGCACGGGGCAAGGCATCGAGCGCCAGGTTGAGCCGCAGCACGTTCACGCGCGGCTCGCCCAGAAAGCCCAGCAGCGTGCCTTCGGTGTGCTCTGCCACCAGCGCCTGCACCCGCTGCGGCGGCAGGCCCAAAGCACGGGCCACCCGGTTGACCTGGTAGTCGGCGGCAGCGCGGCTGATGTGCGGGTCAAGCCCGCTGGCGGAGGTGGTCACCAGGTCCACCGGCACCGGGGCCGTGTTGCCCGGGTCCGCCGCACGCAGCGCTGCGATGCGCGCCGAAACGGCCTCGGCCAAGGCCGGATTGCTGGGCCCCAGGTTGGAGCCCGAGGACGCTGCGGCGTTGTAGGGATCGGGCGCAGTGGCCGATGGCCGGCTCCAGAAATGGCCAGGCTGCGAAAACGGCTGGCCGATCAGCGCGGAGCCGACCACCACGCCCTTCGCCTTCACCAGACTGCCGTTGGCCTGGTCGGGGAACAGCACCTGTGCCAGACCCGTGACAGCCAGCGGATACGCCAGGCCTGTAACGAGGGAAAGCACGACAAAAAGCACCAGGGTAGGACGAAACGAGAATGTCATAGCACCTCCGGAACAAAAATCAGACCACGCCCAGCGCTGCCAGCGCCAGGTCGATGAGCTTGATACCCACGAACGGCACCACCACACCGCCCAGGCCGTAGAGGGCGAGATTGCGGCGCAACAGCGCTGCGGCGCCCACCGGGCGGTAGCGCACCCCTTTGAGCGCCAGCGGAATCAGGAAGACGATGACCAGCGCGTTGAAAACCACCGCCGAAAGAATCGCCGAGTTAGGACTGGCCAGCTGCATCACGTTCAAGGCCGAGAGCTGCGGGTAGGTGCCCACGAACGCGGCCGGCACGATGGCAAAGTATTTAGCCAGATCGTTGGCAATGCTGAAGGTGGTGAGCGAGCCACGCGTCATCAGCATCTGCTTGCCGGTCTCGACGATTTCGATCAGCTTGGTCGGGTCGCTGTCGAGGTCCACCATGTTGCCGGCCTCCTTGGCGGCCTGCGTGCCGGTGTTCATGGCCACGGCCACATCGGCCTGGGCCAGCGCCGGCGCATCGTTGGTGCCGTCGCCCGTCATGGCCACCAGTTGGCCGGCTGCCTGGTACTCCCGGATGCGTTCGAGCTTGGCTTCAGGCGTGGCTTCGGCAAGAAAGTCGTCCACCCCCGCTTCGGCCGCGATGGCCGCCGCCGTGAGGCGGTTGTCGCCAGTGACCATCACCGTCTTGATGCCCATGCGGCGCAGCTCGGCAAAGCGCTCCTTGATGCCGGGCTTGACGATGTCCTTGAGCTCGATGGCACCCAGCACGCGGGCACCCTCGCTCACCACCAGCGGCGTGCTGCCGCGGCGGGCGATGCTGTCCACCACAGCCTGCAGCGCGGCCGGGAAATCACCGCCCAGCGCCTGAACATGCCGCCGGATCGCATCGGCCGCGCCCTTGCGCAGGCTGCGGCCGCCAGGCAAGTCGACACCGCTCATGCGCGTTTGCGCGGTGAAGGGCACACACTGCGCGTCCAGCGCTGCAGCGCTTCGTTCAGCCAGTTGGAATTTCTGGCGTGCCAGCACCACGATGCTTCGGCCTTCGGGTGTTTCATCGGCCACCGACGCGAGCTGTGCCGCTTCGGCCAGCGCGGCCTCGTTCACGCCCGGCGCCGGGGCAAAGGCGCTGGCCTGGCGGTTACCCAGGGTGATGGTGCCGGTCTTGTCGAGCAGCAGCACATCCACGTCGCCCGCCGCTTCCACCGCGCGGCCGGAGGTGGCGATCACGTTGGCCTGCATCATGCGGCTCATGCCCGCCACGCCAATGGCAGAAAGGAGGCCTGCAATGGTGGTGGGAATCAGGCACACCAGCAGCGCAACCAGCACCACCAGGCTCACGGGTTCACCGGCGCCACCGGCGGCAACGCCAAACTGCGAAAACGGCAGCAAGGTGACCACCACGCTCAGGAACACGATGGTCAGCGCCACCAGCAAGATGGTGAGCGCAATCTCGTTGGGCGTCTTCTGCCGCTTGGCGTTCTCCACCATGCCAATCATGCGGTCGATAAAGGTCTCGCCCGGATTCACCGAGACGCGCACCACGATCCAGTCGGACAGCACCCGCGTGCCCCCGGTAACGGAGCTGAAGTCACCGCCCGACTCGCGGATCACCGGGGCCGACTCGCCCGTAATGGCGCTCTCGTCCACCGAGGCCACGCCCAGGATGACTTCGCCATCGGCGGGCACCGTGTCACCCGCTTCCACCAGCACCAGGTCTTCGCGCTTGAGCTGGTCGGCTTCCATGGGTAGCCACGCCATGGCCGCGCGCGTGGCAGGCACCGGGGCGCCCTTGGGTAATTGCTTGGCCCAGGTCTCTTTCTTGAGCCCGCGCAGCGACGCCGCCTGCGCCTTGCTGCGCCCCTCGGCCAGCGCTTCCGCCATGTTGGCAAACAGCACGGTGAACCACAGCCACAGCGCGACCAAGGCGGTGAACAGGCTGGGTTCGGAGAGCGCGAGCGCGGTCGTGAAGGCGCTGCCCACGTACACCACAAACATCACCGGATTGCGCCACTGCACGCGCGGGTCCAGTTTCTTGAGTGCCTCCAGAAGCGCCGGGCGCAAAAGCGCGGGGTCGAACAGGGTCGGGGTGGTGTGGCGTGTCATTTCAGGGGCTCCACCAGCGTCAGGTGCTCCACCACCGGGCCCAGGGCCAGGGCGGGAACGTAGTTCAAAAGACCCACCAGCAGCACGGTGCCAATCAACAGTCCGACAAAGAGCGGCCCGTGCGTGGGCAGCGTCCCGGCGGTGGCGGTTGCACGCTTCTTGCCCGCCAGCGAGCCCGCCATGGCCAGCACCGCCACGATGACGCCAAAGCGCCCGAACCACATGGCTGCGGCGAGCAGCACGTTGTAGAAAGGTGTATTGGCCGAGAGGCCGGCGAACGCACTGCCGTTGTTGTTGGCAGCCGAGGTCAAGGCATACAGGATTTCACTGAAGCCGTGCGGCCCCGGGTTCAAAATGCCCGCCCGCCCCGCCTCGGTGCCTACGGCCAGGGCGGTGCCGAGCAGCACCAGCAAGGGCGTGATGAGAATGGCGAGCGAGACCATCTTCATCTCGTTCGCTTCGATTTTCTTGCCCAGGTATTCTGGGGTTCGGCCAATCATCAGCCCGGCAATGAACACTGCCAGCATGGCGAACACCAGCATGCCGTAGAGGCCCGTGCCGACCCCGCCGAACACCACCTCGCCCAACTGCATCAGCACCATGGGCACGGCGCCGCCCAGCGGCGTGAAGCTGTCGTGCATGCTGTTGACCGCGCCGCAGCTCGCCGCCGTGGTGACCGCGGCAAACAGCGTGCTGGCGTTGATGCCAAAGCGCGCCTCTTTGCCTTCCATGTTGCCGCCGGGCTGGCTGGAGCTGGCCGCTTGGTCTACGCCCAGTGCGGTGAGCGCCGGGTTGCCTGCTTGCTCGGCCCAGTTGACGGTGACGGCAAAAACCACGAACAGCACGGTCATGGCGGCCAGTACGGCGAAGCCTTGGCGCCTGTCTCCGACCATGCGCCCGAACACCAGGCACAGCGCGGCGGGGATGATGAAAATCGCCAGCATCTGCAGTGCGTTGGTGATCGCGCTGGGGTTCTCGAACGGGTGCGCAGAATTGGCGTTGAAGAAGCCGCCACCATTGGTGCCCAGCATCTTGATGGCCAGTTGCGAAGCGACCGGGCCCAGGGCCAGCTGCGTGCTGCCACCCTCGACGCCGGTGGTGCTCACATACGCGGAAAGGGTCTGGACCACGCCCAGCCCGGCAAACGCCAGCGCCAGCAGAAACGACAGCGGCAGCAGCACCCACAGCGTGGCGCGGGTGAGGTCCACCCAGACGTTGCCGATGGTGGCCGCGCTGTGGCGCGCAAAGCCGCGCACCAGCGCCACCACCACCACGATGCCGGTGGCGGCCGACAGGAAGTTCTGCACCGCCAGTCCCAGCATTTGCGTCAGGTAGCCCATGGTGGTCTCGCCGCCATAGCCCTGCCAATTGGTGTTGGTGACAAAGCTCACTGCCGTGTTGAAGGCCGAATCGGCAGACACCGCAGCAAAGCCCTGCGGGTTGAGCGGCAGCGGCATTTGCAGACGCTGCAAGGCGTACACAAAAAACAGTCCGAGGGTATTGAACAGCAGCAAGCCCAGGGCATAGCGCACCCAGCCCGTCTCTTGCGCGGCATCGACACCCGCGAGCCGCCACAGCGGCGACTCGAGCTTGCGACCCAGCGCGAATCGCCCGTCCATGACCGCGTCGATGGCGCGGGACAGCGGCCAGGCCAGTGCAAAAAGCACCAGCAGGAACGCCCCCAGTTGCACGATGGCGCCGGTAGTCATGAAAAATCCTCAGGCCGCAGCAGCACGGCGACGAGGTACACAAAGAGCCCGCCCGCAAGCGCGCCAGCCAGCCAGTACCAGGCACTCATGGTCGTGCCTGCGGACGCTGCAGCCGTTCGCAGCCCTTGACGAGCGCCACAGGCAGCAGCCAGAAAAGGCCCGCCAGGGCCAGATAAACCATGTCCATATCCGTAATCCTCACAACTTCATTGGCAATGGTGAGATGCTAGAAACCGCTGCATCAAGTTGGTACCAAGAACCGAAGGTCGGTTATCAAGAAAGCATCAAGACCGCCGCAGCAAGGCAACGCACACAAGGCCGGGCGCACAGCCAGTGAAGCCAGCAGCACCCAGACCGCACCAGGGGCAGGTTCCACCATCCGCGCGAGTACCTACCAATACGACGCCAACGGCCACCGCACCAGCCGCACCATCACCGAATCGCTGAGCGCAGCCAACCGCAGCGCCAGCCTCAGTGCCCGCCTGCCCGGAGGCCCCAACCCGCCAGAACTGCTGGCCAGCTACCGCTACAGCGCAGACAACCTGCGCGCAGAAAAGCAACTCAGTGACCTGGGCCTGGGCAACGCCAGCCAAGCCAGCGCAAGCGCTGCCCCCAGCCCCCAGCACAAGCCCCCTGGCCTACGAACGCACCCAATGGGACGGCCTGCACGCACGGCGCAGCTTTGAAATCACAGGTGCCAACAACACCCAGACCCGGCGCAGCGACACCGACGCCGCAGTGCTGGCAGGCAACACCGCTCCCTGGTTGTTCAGCCGCACCGAATAGACCAAGCGTGAGGGGTGTCGTCTGCCCAGGACCGTATCAGTCACGCCAGGGCGGCGCCTCGATACGGTCGGTCTCGCCCGGAATCGGGGCGAACCGGTGCTGCAACCAGTCATCTGCGGCACGGGCCATGCGCTCGCGCTGCGTGGATACGAAGTTCCACCACATGCGCACGGGTTGCTCCAGCGGCGCGCCACCGATGACGACCAGCCGCACTTCCTTGTTCCCGGCGCTGAGCTGGGCTCCCTGGCCAGGGGCCAGCACCACCATCTCCGCTGCGGCGACTGCCTGGCCGTCCAGTGCGTAGTCTTGGCCGACGCCATAGACTGCCAGCTCCGGCACCAACGGGGGCAAGGTGAAATGGGTGTTCGCTGCCATCGTGATGTCGAGGTACACGGTCTCGGACGCAGTACGCACCGGGCTCGTGCGGTCGAAGGCGCTGCCCACCAGGACGCGGACCTGAACGCCGGGCGCTGCGTCAACGACAGGAATGTCGGCCGCAGCCACATGCTGGAAGGCCGGCTCGCAGTCTTCCAGTGCCGGGGGCAGTGCCACCCAAAGCTGCAGGCCGTGCGTGAGGCGCGATCGTCCGCGGTCTGCTTCGTGGGTGCGTTCACTGTGCACGATGCCGCGCCCCGCCGTCATCCAGTTCACCGCGCCAGGCTCGATGAGCTGCACGCTGCCGATGCTGTCGCGGTGCATCTGTCGGCCCTCGAAGAGATAGGTGACAGTGGCCAGGCCGATGTGCGGGTGGCCGCCGACATCGCTGTCGACCTCCGGCGCGAGCGTCGCGGGGCCGAACTCGTCAAAAAATACAAAAGGTCCGACGGATCTGCGCTCCTGCGCAGGCAGCGTGCGGCGCACGCGAAGTCCCGGTGCGAGGTCGGTCATGCGGCCGTGAAGGCGAAGGGTTTCGTTCATGGGGGGCTCCTTCTTCAACTGAGCGGGGTGCTGGTGGACGGTTCTGCACGGCATGGTTGCCACCATCAGGCGAGGCGACCAAAGCCAGGCGTCCACGCTTGGACTCTAGGGGAATGGTCTTCTGCTCATCGCTGGGTGCGATGCCTGTCTGATGGAGCGTAATCCAGATTTGCAGGAAGTGCGCCGTTTTGTCTGGGGTATGGTTGAATTCGCTATGCACGACGCCGGTACCCGCGGACATGCGCTGTTCGTCACCGGGAGGGGTGCCCTTCACGTTGCCCATGCCGTCGAGGGTCAGCTTTCGCATCGGTGATCCTGTCGGTAGGAAGGATAGAGCGGGGTTCGAAAAAATCGAACAAAGAATCCAGAATTATCGGACACGGGACGCGCAGCGGCAGTCGATACTGAAAGCCTCAGCCACCTGGCACACCCCATGTCCACGACTTTCATCTCATTCCATTTCTAAATCATCCGTGTCGTTGTTGCTTCGCCTTGCCGTGCTACAGCACTGTCTGCGGCTTCGCGCCTAGACACGAATGATTTGGAAACAGAATCACCCGCCCAGAACGCCGCCGCGATCGCCGGGCGGTTGTTGCTGGTGGTGGGGCCCCGGCGAATGGAGCTTGGATGCGCGCAGCGCCCGGGCCTGAGATTTCCTTGTTCACAACCACACTGATCGGAGCACACCATGTCCAAAGTCCTTGTCCTGTACTACTCGTCCTACGGCCATCTGGAAACCATGGCCCAGGCCATCGCCGAAGGCGCGCGCGCCGGTGGCGCATCCGTCGATGTGAAGCGCGTTCCCGAGACCGTGCCACTTGAGGTGGCCAAGTCGGCCCACTTCAAGCTCGACCAGGCCGCACCAGTCGCCACCGTCGCGGAGTTGGTCAACTACGACGCCATCATCATTGGTGCCCCGACCCGGTTCGGGCGCATGCCGGCCCAGATGGCGGCGTTTCTGGACCAGGCCGGTGGTTTGTGGGCCAGCGGCGCACTGCATGGCAAGGTGGGCGCCGCGTTCACCTCCACGGCCACCCAGCACGGGGGCCAGGAAGTGACACTCTTCTCGATCATCACCAATTTGCTGCACTTTGGCATGGTCATCGTCGGCCTGCCGTACAGCCACCAGGGCCAGATGACGCTGGATGAAGTGGTGGGCGGCAGCCCCTATGGCGCGACGACCATTGCCGGCGGCCAAGGCCAACGCCAACCCAGCGCGATCGAGCTGGAAGGCGCCCGGCACCAAGGCAAGCTGGTCGCGGAAACAGCCAACAAGTTGTTCGGCTGACAGGTCCCGCGCGTTAGCGGCCAGCAGGCGCCGTCAAGGCAGCTCCGCACTCCCCATGCGCCCCAGAATGGTGCGCGTGCGCCCGGACAGGTAGGCCGAGTTGGGCATTTTTTCGAAGCGCTTGGGGGCGGGCAGCATCACGGCCAGGCGGGCTGCTTCATGGGGGGCGAGCTGGGCGGCGCTTTTGCGGAAGTAGTGCCGGGCGGCAGCCTCGGCGCCGAAGATGCCATTGCCCCACTCCACATTGTTGAGGTAAATCTCCAGGATGCGCTCTTTGGAGAGAAACTGTTCCAGCGCCAGCGTGAGCACAAACTCCTGGCCCTTGCGCACCAGGGTGCGCTCGCCCGAGAGCAGGAGGTTCTTGGCCAGTTGCTGGGTGATGGTGGAGCCACCCCGAATCTTGGGCGCGCGCACCACCTTGGCAGGGGCGCGGGTCTGGGCTTTGGCCGTTTGCGCTTCGGCCTTGGCGTTGCGCTCCCAGGCTTTTTCGATGGCGTTCCAGTCCACGCCTTCGTGGTTGACGAAGCCGTCGTCCTCTGACGCGATCACGGCGCGTTTGAGGTGGCTGCTGATCTGTGCGTAGGGCACCCACTGCTGGCGCCAGCGCAGGGTGCCATCACCAGTGATCTGGGCCCAGGCTTCGGAGCGCTGGAAGGTGGTTGATTCGGGATTCAGCACCGCCATGGTGGCGATGCGCAGCACAAAGAACAGTTCCAGGGCAAGCGCCGCAAACGCGACGAGGCCCATCCAGCGCAGCAAGGATTTCATGCGTGTGGGTGCGCGCTAGTGCGATGGGGCTGTGGGCGAGGCCATCAGTGCGCGCAGTTCGGTCAGCACCTGGCTGCCCGGTGGGCGCACGCCACGCCAGACCAGGAAGGCCTCGGCCGCCTGCTCCACCAGCATGCCCAGGCCATCGCGCGCGTGCGCGCCGTGCTGCGTGGCCCAGTCCAGAAAGCCCTGCGCGGCGGGGCCGTACATCATGTCGTAGGCCAGGCTGGCGGGCCGCAGAACGCCTGCGGGTACGGGTACTTCGGCGCCAGCCAGGCTGCTGGCTGTGGCGTTAATAATAATGTCGAAATTGGCCTCTAACGCTTGTGTGGATTGCGCTAGTAGCTCTATTTTTTGTAGCAATGCAAGCGGTGCGTGGGTTTGTACCAGCGCCTGTGCGCGGGCCACGGTGCGGTTGGCCACCGTGATGCTGCGCGGCCCGGCGGCCAGCAGCGGGCCCAGGGCACCGGCGGCGGCGCCGCCTGCGCCGATGAGCAGCACATCGCGCCCGGCAAGGCGCATGCCTGCGTTGCGCTCAATGTCGGCCACCAGGCCCAGACCGTCGGTGTTGTCGGCGTGGATGGTGCCGTCGATGAAGGTGAGCGTGTTGGCGGCGCCTGCCAGTTGCACGCGCTCGCTGCGGTGCGTGGCGGCCTGCGCGGCTTCGAGTTTGAAGGGTACGGTGATGTTGCAGCCCCGGCCCCCGGCGGCGGCGAAGCCATGCAGCGCCTGGACAAAGCCGTCCAGCGGTACCAGGCGGCGCTCGTAGTGCAGTGCCTGGCCGGTCAGCTCGGCAAAGCGGGCATGGATCCAGGGCGAGCGGCTGTGCTCTACCGGGTTACCCATCACGCAATACTGGTCGATCGATGTGGCGGAGAGGGTCATGGATGGTTCTTCCTGGGGAGAGCGTTCCGGCGGGCGTGTTCCAGGCCAACGGGCGCCGTGGAACAGGCTTTGCCCGGCCACTGGCGCCGTCCCCTGGGGGAGGGCGCAGAAGGAGACTCAAGGGGGAAGGTTACCTCACGGTGGTTTCCAGGGTCTGGTCGCGGGTGAACTTGAAGCGCGAAACCACGGCGATCTGGTCGGCCTTCTTGCGCATTTCTGTACCAAAGGGTCCAAAGGGGCCTGAGGCCATGGCAATGGCTTCGGCCTGGCGATCCAACCGGAGGTTGCCTGAGCCCTGCACGATTTCGGTGCCCAGCACCCGGCCATCGTGGTTGACGGTGACGATCATCACCAGTTCGCCATAGAGCTTCTGACCGCCGGATTCGGGGAAGTTGACCGTACCCTTGTCCTCCACCTTGCGGCGGAGCTGGTCGTAGTACACCGCGTACACCTCTTCGCGTGTGGCGGGGCTGATGTAGCGTTTCTTGGGGCGTGCGTTTTCTTCGTTGATGCGCTTTTCGATCTCGGCCAGCATCTTGACAAGCTGGCGGCGGCGCTCGTCCTGAGCGGTCTGCTCGGCATTCTGGCTGGGTTTGCGGGGGTCGGGTGCGGGCAGGGTGGCGATCTGTTTGCGCAGCTGGGCGAGCAGCTGGGTTTGCTCCTCCTGCATGGCATCGGTCTTGCGCTGCACTTCTTCAAAGTCGTCGCCCACGCTGGTCATGGCCGAATAGGGCAGTGGGCTGGTGGCGCGGCCTTTTTCAGCATCGCCCCCGCCAGCGAGCGAAAATTGGGCAATGGCCTGGGCCTTGGTGGGCGCTTCGTTCGAGCGGGCATTGACCAGGATGACTTCGAGCGGCGTGTCCTGGAACACGCGGTTGAAACCCTCGGGGTCGATAAAGCGCACGGACAGCACGGCAAGGTGCAGCGCCAGCGACACCGCCAGCGTTAATTGCAGCGTACTGAAACGGAGGAGGTGGGCAGATAGTTTCACGGGGCTGAGTGATCAGCGGTAGCGCCCGCCTCGGGTTCGTTCACATCCACGGCGATGGCAATGGGTCCGGCCACGGCGCTGTCATCGTCCTCACCGCTGTCGTCGTCATCCACCGGGCCGTCGTCGCTGGGGTCCAGCGGGTCGTCGATGCGCTCGATCACGGTGCCATGCAGGTCGAGGGTGATTTCGTCCACTGCGCCCAGCTTGACGCGCAGACGCGCGCCGCGCGGCAGGTTTTGCGCCCCCAGCACGGGAAAGACAAGAGGCAGCGTGTCGGCGCGCACCAGAAAACTGCCGCCCGGGCCTTCCTTGAAGACGGTGGCCTCCAGCTCGGTGATGTTGTTCTGTTCGAGGTACTTCAGCGTCCAGAACCGCTCCATGCCGCCCTGGTAACCGTTGTAAGCGCTGTAGGCCGCGTCAAAGCTGCTGATGATGGAGAACAGTTCGGCGTCCTTCGGTTTGAAGGGTGCGGCCAAGGCGGCCGTAGCGCCGTTGCGCGCACAGGCAATGATCTGCCACTGGTTCACCAGGTCCACATACCGGCGCAGCGGACTGGTGGCCCAGGTGTAGCTTTTGACACCCATACCGGCGTGGGGCAGGGCCTTGGTGCCCATGCGTACCTTCACGCCCGGGGCCATGCTGGCCTGGCTGCGGTAGATGCCGGGCACGCCCAGGCTGGCGAGCCATTGGCCCCAGGTGCTGTTGGCGACGATGGCGGCTTCGGCCACGATGAGGTCGAGCGGCGCGCCGCGCTGGCGCGTGGTGATTTGCACGGTTTCGCTGCCATCGGGCTCGCCGCCCTCTCCGCCCATGAGGCGGAAGTTGTAGTCCGGCCGGTTGAAGTTCTCTGGCTTGCCGCGCACCACTTCGCGCCCGGCCTTGAGTTTTTGTGCCAGGCGGTTCAAAAATGAGAGCTGCACGCGCAGGCTGGATAAGCGCTCTGGGGTATTTTTGACCTCAATGCTCGGATCGGCCAGCCAGGCCTCGGTGACGATGTGATCGAGTTGGTCGTGGCGCAGGTTGGCGATCACGGGCACGCGGTCCAGGCGCGTCTCGGTGGCGGTGATCTCCAGCGTGGCTTCGTCGATCGTGCAGTAGAGCGATACGGCCGGGTTGGCGCGGCCTTCGTCCAGTGTGTAGATCTGCACCACGCTGTCGGGCAGCATGGTGATCTTGTAGCCCGGCATGTAGACCGTGGACAGGCGCTGGCGGCCAAGCTGGTCGAGTGCGCTGCCGGGGGTAATGGCCAGGCCTGGCGCCGCAATGTGGATGCCCAGCGTGACGGTGCCAGAGCCCAACCCGGTGACCGAAAGCGCGTCGTCGATTTCGGTGGTCTGCGAGTCGTCGATGGAAAACGCCTGCACATCGGCCAGCGGCAGGTCGGCCGGGGGCTGCGGGGCATCCAGCGCAGGAAAGCCCGTGCCCTTGGGGAAATTGTCAAACAGAAAGCGTTTCCAGTGGAACTGGTAGCTCGAATCGATGGCACCGGCCTTTTGCAGCAGATCCAGCGGCGCGGTGTGTGTGGCGCGGCTGGCCTCGACCACGGCCTTGTATTCAGGCGCGTTCTTGTCGGGACGGAACAGAATCTTGTAGAGCTGCTCGCGGATCGGCGCCGGACAAACACCTTGGGCAAGGGCTTCGGCCCACTGTGCAATCTGGGCCAGCACGGCTTTTTTCTTCTCGATGGCGGCCAGCGCCTGCTGCAGGATGTCGGCCGGTGCCTTCTTGAAGCGCCCCTTGCCTGCGCGGCGGAAGTAGTGCGGCGCTTCGTACAGGCGCAGCAGCGCACCGGCCTGCTCGGCCAGCGTGGCGTTGGCCGAAAAATAGTCGCGCGCCAGGTCGGCAAAGCCAAATTCGCCTTCGGGAGCGAATTCCCAAGCCAGGTCGAGGTCAATCGTTTCCGCTTGCGCCTGTGCCTGGGCCAGCAGCTCGGCGGGCGCGGGCTTGTCAAATTTGAGCAGCAGGTTGGCTGCTTTGACTTTGACCCGTTTACCCGAGTCCAGCTCGATCTGGGCCGAAGACTCGGCTTCGGAGAGGATGCGGCCGGCCAGAAACTTTCCGGATTCTTCAAACAATGCGTGCATGGGGGCAATTGTCCCATGCTCGAAGGGCCTCGTCGGCGCTACACCTCGATCAGCATCTCGGGCGCAAAGCGGGCGTTTTCCACCACGCCCTTGGGTGCGTAACCCCGCGGGTTGGCTACTACGCGCGTGGCGCCCAGCCGATAGTCGCAGCTGTGGTGTACATGGCCATGCAGCCACAGGCGGGGCTGCCAGCGCAAAATTTGTGCCTCCAGGTTGGAGACAAAGCAGGCGTTCAGCGGTGAGCCGACAAACTGTGGCGCAATGCTGCCGGGGGAGGGTGCAAAGTGCGTGACCACGACCGTGGGGCCATCGAAGGGCTCGGCAAAGCGTGCTTCGAGCCAGGCGACGGACTGGTCAAACAGCATTTGCGAGACGGCGGGCGTAAAGCGGTCCGGGAAATCCGGGGTCAGACCGATGCGGCTGAAGTCGCGCACGAACGCCTGCGCCTTCTGCAAGCCTTCCTCGCGCTGCGCGGGCGAGTCGAACAGCCGGTAGTCCGACCACAGCGTGCAGGCCAGAAAGCGCACGCCGCCATGGCGCCACTCCTCGCGTTCCAGCACGCGCACCTGGCTGCCCTGCGCCTCGGTGCGCAGGGCAGCCATGGTGCTCACCAGGTCGGAGCCATAGAACTCGTGGTTGCCAGCGACGTAGAGCGTGGGCCGGCTGAACTGCCGCGCCCAGGCCATGCCTTGCGCAGGGCGTTGCAGATCACCGGCCAGAACGACGACATCGGCGTCGGTGTGCGGCAGTTCCAGGGGCTGCACGGACAGGTGCAGGTCGGAGAGCAGGGCGATTTTCATGGGCGGGTTCCGTGGCAACGATACAGAGGCCATTCTGGCCCGGAGTCCGAAGCCAGCCGGGGCATGCGGCCATTGCGGATATCCGGGGGGGCTGTCACCTTTTTGCTGTCCTCAGCGTCCAATGGTCACAAGCCCCAAAAAAGCGAGCCCACCATGCAGTCCTTCTCCCTAGCCAACGCTCAGCCGACCGTTCCCACCCCTCGTTCCGACGAGCAGCTGGTGGCGAGCGCTCTGCAAGGAGAGCAGAGTGCCTTCGAAGCCATCATGCGGCGCCACAACCGGGTGCTGTTCCGCGCAGCGCGCGGGGTGGTTTCCGACGATGCGGAGGCGCAGGACGTGGTGCAGGAAACCTACCTGCGCGCCTTCACCCGGCTGCGGGATTTTCAGGGGGGCGCATCGCTGGCGACCTGGATGGCGCGCATTGCCATCAACATCGCGCTGGACGTGCTGCGCAAGCGCAGCCGGTCGGTGCCGCTCGACTCCCAGGATCTGGACCACGAGCCTTCTCCGGAGCACATGATGTCCTTTAGCGCTCCTGCGGGCGTATCGCCCGAATCCGTGCTGGCACGCACCGAGCTGCGCGCCCTGCTGCAGTCTGCCATCGAGGGGCTGCCGCCCATCTACCGCAGCGTATTCATCCTGCGCGCCGTGCAGGAAATGAGCGTGGACGAAGCGGCGTACTGCCTGCAGGTGAGTGACGCGGTCGTCAAGACCCGCTACCTGCGCGCCCGCTCCCTGCTGCGCGATGCGCTGGGCGCACAGATCGAGGCGCATGCCGAAAGCGTCTTTGCCTTTGCCGGCGAGCGCTGCGACCAGGTCGTGCGCCATGTGGTGGCCGAGCTGCAGCAGCGCCATCTCATTGCGCGGCACTGAGCGCAGCCAAAACACCCCCTGGCGACGCCGACCCGTCTGGCCGTACCGCGCGTATGGCCTGCAGCGCCGCGCCTGGCCAGAGCCACCCCATTCAATTTGCCGGCCGTTCCAGATGCCGGCGCAACGGTTCATCAACCCACGGAGAAAACCATGAAGAACCCTTCTATTTACGTCCCCTCGCAGGCCTTGTTTCTCTCGCGCCGCCGGGCTATGTCGGCATCCGGTGCCGCCGTGCTGTCGGCCAGCGCCGTGGCCTTGCTGGGCGGGCGCGACGCGCTGGCCGCCGGTGCCAAGGTGAGCGCCCAGGAGCTGGAGGCCGATGTGCGCATCCTCAATACCGCCCTTGGCGCGGAACTGGAGGCGGTGGCGGCCTACCAGGTGGGCGCGGAAAGCGGCCTGCTCAGCAAGGCGGTGCTGCCGGTGGCCGTCGCGTTCCAGGGGCACCACAAGGAGCATGCGGCGGCCATTGCCAGCACGGTGCAAAAGCTCGGCGGCAAGCCCGTGGTGGCCAAGGAGAAATACCAGTTCCCCGTGGAAAAGCTCAAGGTGGAGGCCGACGTGCTGCGCTTTGCAGCGGGTCTGGAGCGCGGCGCCATCTCGGCCTACCTGGGCGCTGTGCCCCTGTTTGCGGACCGCGCGCTGGCGCAGGTCGCTGCGAGCATCCTGGGCGACGAGGCCATGCACTGGGCCGTGCTGCGCCAGGTCCTGGGTGAGGCTCCCGTGCCTTCGGCCTTCATGTCATGAAGCCGCGCCGGCTTGTCGTGGCGTTGGGGCTGGCGGGCGGCCTGCTCGCCACCGGTGCCAGCGCGGCGCCGGATGCCGCAGCGCTGGCACGCGGTGAGCAGGTGTACGCGCGCTGCGCCGCCTGCCACGCCATCGAGGGCAACCGGACGGGCCCCCAGCACTGCGGGCTGTTTGGGCGCCATGCTGGCACCGCGCCCGGCTACAACGCGTATTCCAAAGCCATGCGGGAGAGCCCGTGGGTGTGGGACGAGAAGTCGCTCAACGTTTTCTTGAAAGCCCCCATGAAGGCGTTGCCTGGAACCACCATGGGCTATGCCGGGGTGAAGGACGCCGTCGAGCGGTCGGACCTGATCGCCTGGCTGAAGGAGGCCACGCAGCCCGGCGCGGCGTGCAAGCCCGTTCCTTAGTGCTGCCGCAAGCGCAAGGGTCGATCCGGCATGCAGCCGCGCCGCTGGGATGCCGGAATCCATGGACGATAAGGAGTAGAGACATGAAACATGCAGGTGGTTGAGCGTGCGCAGTGCCTGCAAGGTTCAATCGGTGCCTGACGCGAGCTGCAGGAATCGTGCAATGGTCTCCAGGTGCGCGGGGAAATCGCTCAGCGCGTGGTCGCCGCCTTCGAGCAGGTGCACTTCGGCCTGCGGGTAGCGCGCCACCATTTCGCGCCAATCGAGCACTTCATCGCCCTTGGCGATGATGGCCAGCTCCGGCCCGCCCGGGTCCAGGCCGCGCTGGTCCAGCGCCTGGAGTTCGTCCACGTACTCCGGCAGGAAGAAGAAGCGCTCCTGCGGGTTGTGCCAGGCGGTCTGCTCTCCGATATGGCGCGCCAGGTCGCGCGCGGGGTCCACGGCGGGGTTCAGCAGTACGCTAGGGCAGCCTGCATGCCGGGCCACCCAGCTGGCGTAGAAGCCGCCCAGTGACGAGCCCACCACGGCCATGGAGGTGCGTGGCCAGTCGGCAATGCCCCGGGCGACCAGCGCCATGGCGGCGCGCGGCGAGGGCGGAAGCTGGGGGCTCCAGAAGCGCACTTCGGGGTGGTGGCGTGCCACATGGTCGGCCATCATCCGGGCCTTGGCGGACTGGGGCGACGAGCGGAAACCGTGCAGGTACAGGAGGTGGGTGGTGGTGCTCATGGCGGGATGTACGGGGAAAAAACGGAGCCATCGCGGCATGCGGACGGGCGGTTGTAAGCATAAGATACGCGGCACGGGGCAGCGCAGCGTGCGCTACCCATCCTGCCTGCCCAAACCATGCCTGATTTTTCCCCGCTTTCCACTGCCCGACGCCTTGTGACGGGGGGAGGGAGGCAAAAGCCCGCGTTTTTGGGACGGTTTGAATTACAGCGCGTGCTGGGCCAGGGCGCGCAGGCCACGGTGTGGCTGGCGCAGGACCCGCGCCTGCAGCGCCTGGTGGCTATCAAGCTCATGCCACCCATGCAGGGCCAGGACGCCTCGGTGCTGGAAACCTGGCTGCGCGAGGCGCGCCATGTGGGGCGGCTGGCGCACCCCTGTATCGTGCCGGTGTTCGAGGCCGATGTGCAGGGCCTACAGCCCTATATCGTGTTCGAGTACGTGCCCGGCTGCACCCTGGCCGAGCACCTGGCGCAGCAGGGACGCTGCGCGCCGCACGACGCCGTGGCGCTGATGGTCGATGTGCTCGACGGCCTGCAGGCGGCCCATGCGGCGGGCATCGTGCACCGCGACCTCAAGCCGTCGAACGTGATGGTGGATGCGCATCGCCATGCGCGTGTGATGGATTTCGGGCTGGCGGTGGCCGTGGCCAGTCCGTCCGATGCGCAACTGGCCAGCGGCACGCCGGCCTATATGGCGCCCGAGGCCACGGCCGGGGCTGCGCCCGCGCCTTCCATGGATATTTATTCGGCCGCGCTGGTGCTGGTGGAGTTGCTCACCGGCCATCCGCTGATCCACCAGAGTGACACTTGGCAGGCGCTCTACCGCATCGCCAACGAGACGTTGGAACTGCCCGCCGACCTGGGGCCGGGCGTGGACGACAACCTGCGCGCTATCTTGCGGCGCGCTTTGGCGCGCGAGCCTTTGGCGCGCTATGCCTCGGCGGCGGACTTCCGCGACGCGCTGCGCGCCTGGGCGGCGCCGGTGAGTGCGCCAACGGCGGCAAGCAACGCGACACTGGATTTTCTGCTGCGGCGCATGCGGCACAAAAGCGACTTTCCGGCGTTGTCCGACTCGGTGGCGCGCATCCAGCGCGTGGCCAGTTCGGAGGACGACAGCATCAGCGATCTGACGCACGAAATCCTCAAGGATGTGGCGCTCACGCACAAGCTCTTGCGGCTGGTCAACAGTGTGCACTTTGCCCATGCCAGCCGGGGTACGGTGAGCACCGTCTCGCGTGCGGTCAGCCTGGTGGGGTTCAACGCGGTACGCAACATGGCGCTGAGCCTGGTGATGCTGGACCACATGCAGGACCAGCAGCACGCCAGCCAGATGCGTGAGGAATTTTTGCGCGCCATGATGGCCGGGTCCGTGGCGGCCGAGCTGTGTGGTGCCGCCGCCGAGGCCGAGGAAGCCTTCATTGGCGCCATGTTCCAGAACCTGGGGCGCATGCTGTGCGAGTTTTACTTTCCTGAAGAGGCGGGCCAGATCCGCGCCATCGTGGCGGCGGGTCGCACCGAGAGCGGCGAGGAGTCTGCGGCGCAGCAGGTGCTGGGTGTGGGGCTGGAAGACCTGGGCGCGGGTGTGGCACGTGTCTGGGGCCTGCCCGAGGCCCTGCAGCGCTGCATTCGCAAGCCCCTGGGGTCGCCCCCCATGCGCCCGCCAGAAAAAGGTGTGGAGCGGCTGCGCTGGGTGGCCCGCGCGGCCAACGAAGTGGCCACCACCTTGCTGCAGAGCGATGTGCGGCAGGTCGAGGAGCGCTTGCAGATGCTGGCCGCCCGGTACGCGCGCACGCTCGGGTTTTCTGCGCAGGCCATTGCCGAAGCCACCTTGCGCGCTCGCCATCAACTGGTCGCCATGGCCGAGGCGCTGGAGTTGCGGGTGGCGCCCGGCGCGCCTGCGGCCCGTTTGCTCCAGTTGCCCGCATCTGCCCCGGCGGGCGATGGCGCGCCCGATGACGCTCTGGCTGCACACGAACTGCACGCACAACCCACACAACCGCTGTCGGTGGCTGTGCTGCAGGCGACGGGGGGGGCGGCCGCCATGGCGCAGGTGGCCGAAGTGCTCTCCGCAGGCATCCAGGACATCACGAACGCCATGGTGGACGAGGGGTTCAAGCTGAACGATGTGCTGCGCATGATTCTGGAAACCATGTTCCGCGCCCTGGGGGCGCGGCGCATGGTGTTTTGTCTGCGCGATGCCAAGACCGACGTGCTGACCGGGCGATTCGGGCTGGGCGAAGGTAATGATGTGGCGGTGCGTGCCATGGCCGTACCGCTCAAGACTCCGGGTGACCTGTTTGCCGCCGTGTGCCTGCGCGGCGCCGATACCCTGATCGCGGATGCCACCGAGCCACGCATGCAGGCCCGGCTGCCCGCCTGGTATCGCAGTAGCCTGGATGCCCCCACGTTTCTGCTGCTGCCCCTGCAGATGAAGGGGCGGCCTTTTGCGCTGATTTATGCCGACCACGCCCATCCGGGCGCCATCGTGGTGGACGACAAGGCTTTGGGGTTGCTGCGCACCCTGCGCAACCAGGCGGTGATGGCGTTCCGTCAGGCGGGCTGACCAACGCCTCTGGACCGACAGGCTCAACGGGGGTAGCGCACACCCGATAATCGCGCCATGGCGACCACTTTTGACAAACCCACCCTCGCGCAGCGCATCTTGCCCCTTTTCCAGGGTTTTGATGGCTGGCTGGTGGCTGTGGTTCTGCTGCTGGCCAGTGCGGGCCTGCTGGCGATGTATTCGTCGGGCTATGACCATGGCACACGGTTTGCCGACCATGGCCGCAATATGCTAATTGCGGTGACCATTTTGTTCCTGGTGGCGCAGGTGCCGCCCCAGAAGTTGATGGTCATGGCCGTGCCCGTGTATACGCTGGGCGTGGCCCTGCTGGTGGCCGTGGCGCTGTTTGGCATTACCAAGAAAGGGGCGCAGCGCTGGATCAACCTGGGGGTTGTCATCCAGCCCAGCGAGTTGCTCAAGATCGGCATGCCGCTGATGCTGGCCTGGTGGTTCCAGAAGCGCGAGGGCCAGTTGCGCCCGCTTGACTTCGGGGTGGCGGCTTTGCTGCTGGCCGTACCGGTGGGCCTGATCATGAAGCAGCCTGACCTGGGAACCTCGCTGCTGGTGTTGGCGGCCGGGTTGTCGGTCATCTTTTTTGCCGGGCTGTCCTGGAAGCTGGTGTTGCCGCCAGTGTTGTTGGGTGCCGTGGGCATTGCGCTGATCGTCGGTTTTGAGCCGCAACTGTGTGCGGACGGAGTGCGTTGGTCGGTGCTGCACGACTACCAGCAGCAGCGCATCTGCACGCTGCTGGACCCCACGCGCGACCCGCTGGGCAAAGGCTTTCACATCATCCAGGGCATGATCGCCATCGGCTCAGGCGGGGTGTTTGGCAAGGGCTTCATGGCGGGCACCCAGACGCACCTTGAATTTATTCCCGAGCGCACTACCGACTTCATCTTTGCCGCTTTTTCCGAAGAATTTGGCCTGCTGGGAAATCTGTTCCTGATCGTGTGTTTTCTGTTCCTGGTGTGGCGGGGCCTGGCCATTGCCATGGGAGCGGGCACGCTTTTTGGTCGCCTGATGGCGGGCGCGGTGTCCATGATTTTCTTCACCTATGCCTTTGTGAACATGGGCATGGTCAGCGGCATCTTGCCGGTGGTGGGGGTGCCGTTGCCCTTTGTCAGCTATGGCGGAACGGCCATGGTTACGCTGGGACTGGCTCTGGGCATCCTGATGTCCATCGTGCGCGCGCAGCGCTCGCCAGTGCAGCAAGCCCGGTCTGTGGGCTGACCCTGCACCGGTGCAGGTACCGGTTTCTTCAACAGGTTCTAGAATCCCGGCATGACCCTTCGCTCCCCTACCGGCGCGCCGCAGCGCGCGCCCACTGCCCAGCGTATCGACATTGCACGCCAGCTGTTGCTGGCGCCCTTCGGCCTGGATGAAAGCCACCTGGCGCGCGCGCTGGGCGAGATTCGCGCCCACCAGGTGGACGACGCCGACCTGTATTTCCAGTACACGCGCAGCGAAGGCTGGAGCCTGGAGGAAGGCATTGTCAAAACTGGCTCGTTCTCCATCGACCAGGGCGTGGGGGTGCGCGCCGTCAGTGGTGAGAAGACCGCCTTTGCCTATTCCGACGATATCTCTGAGGCCTCCTTGCTCGATGCGGCCCGCACTGTGCGGTCTATTTCGGCCGCAAGGCAAAGTGGTAAAGCGCGAGTAGCTACCACAAAAATAGCAAAAAGCCGCAAACTCTACGCCGGCTTGGATCCCATCGCCTCGCTGGACAGCACGGCCAAGGTCGCCTTGCTGGAAAAAGCGGAGCAACTGGCCCGTGCCAAGGACCCGCGCGTGGCGCAGGTCATGGCCGGGCTGGCCAGTGAATACGATGTGGTGCTGGTCGCCCGTGCCGATGGCACCCTGGCCGCCGATGTACGGCCCCTGGTGCGCTTGTCGATCACGGTGATCGCAGAGCAGGGTGGCCGCCGCGAGGTGGGATCGGCTGGCGGTGGCGGGCGCTTCGGGCTCGATTACTTTGATGACCAGCAGATCGCCCAGTACGTGAACGAAGCCGTGCACGCGGCGCTTGTCAACCTCGAATCGCGCCCCGCACCCGCTGGCGAGATGACCGTGGTGCTTGGCCCCGGATGGCCTGGCATCCTGCTGCACGAGGCCATTGGCCACGGTTTGGAGGGCGACTTCAACCGCAAGGGGTCGAGTGCCTTTAGCGGCCGTATCGGTCAGCGCGTGGCGGCCAAGGGTGTGACGGTGCTCGATGACGGCACGCTGACCGACCGCCGAGGTTCGCTCAACGTGGACGACGAAGGCAACACCAGCCAGCGCAATGTGCTGATCGAGGATGGCATTCTCAAGGGCTACATCCAGGACGCGCTCAACGCCCGCCTGATGGGCGTGGCGCCCACCGGCAACGGCCGCCGCGAAAGCTATGCGCATATCCCCATGCCACGCATGACCAACACCTACATGCTGGGTGGCGACAAGGATCCGCAGGAGATCGTGGCCAGCATCAAGAAGGGCCTGTACGCCACCAATTTCGGCGGCGGGCAGGTGGACATCACCTCCGGCAAGTTCGTGTTCTCGGCCAGTGAAGCCTACTGGGTGGAAAACGGAAAAATTCTCTATCCCGTCAAAGGGGCCACCATCGTTGGTAGCGGCCCTGAATGTCTCAAGCGGGTGGGCATGATCGGCAACGACATGCGGCTGGACAGCGGTGTGGGGACCTGTGGCAAGGAGGGTCAGAGCGTGCCCGTGGGCGTGGGCCAGCCCACCTTGCGCATTGATGGCCTGACAGTGGGCGGCACGGCCTGACTGGCTGCCGCGTTGCGCGCCGGACACGGTGCTGCAAGCGACTCCGTAGCGGCATGAGCACAATCGGGGTAGGCGTCGCACAATGGTGCGTATGGCCTTGACGCGCCCCCTCTCTCAACTGACGATCCAGTCGTTTGGCGACATCAGCCGCTTCCTGCGCGAAGGCGTGGCGGATGAGGAATCGCGCCAGATGCGGGACAGCATGGTCGTGCTGGCGCAAGCGGTCGACGTAGCGGTGCGCACGCGCCGTGCGCGAGACGATGCTGCCAGCATCACTCGCCATGCGGCCGCACTGGTGCAGGGCGTGCGGGCGCACCAGCTATTTCTCACTGGGCTGGGCTCCGCCTGGCATTCGTTGTATGAGTTTGGCGCCTACCAGAGCGCCTTGCGTGAACTGCGCCGCGCCGTTGAAGCGTGGCATAAGACGCTGGAGCAGCGCCGCCCGGACGAAGGCGCTGGGTTTGATCGGATGGAACTGCTGGCCTGGCGGACGCTGGGCGAAGGCCTGCTGCTCATCGACATGTACGAGCAGGGCGGGCAGGCCCACAGCGAACCGCCTCCGTCGGAACGTCGGCCCCGCAACCCGTGGACACGGGCACTGGACTGGTGGCGTCGCGCGCGCCGCTGAGGTCTGGAACAAATGTGCTACATTGTGCGAATGCACATGCCCTGCGCTTTTTATTTTTGGTTCTGGTTCTCGGTCCCTGGCGGATGAGAGGCAAGCGCGCAAGCACCTGAATACTTCCCACCCAACCGCCGATGCTGCAAAGCCCGGCGGTTTTTTGTTTTCAGCCCTTTTTTTCAAACCTTCCGAGAGAAAGCACCCCATGACAGCCATGTCCCTTCCTGCCAGCACTGATGCCTGGTACCGCAGCGTCGAGAAAACCAGCCAGACCGACGACGAACGTATCAAGGACATCACTGTGTTGCCTCCTCCCGAGCACCTGATCCGCTTTTTTCCCATCAGCGGTACGCCGGTGGAAACGCTGATCACCCAGACCCGCAAGGCCATCCACAACATCATCGCGGGCAAAGACGACCGCCTGCTCGTCGTCATCGGGCCGTGCTCGATACACGACCCTGCCGCCGCGCTGGACTATGCCCGCCGTCTGCAGGTTGCACGCGAGCAGTACAAGGACACGCTGGAGATCGTGATGCGCGTTTACTTCGAGAAGCCGCGCACCACAGTCGGCTGGAAGGGCCTCATCAACGACCCCTACCTGGACGAGAGCTACCGTATTGACGAGGGCTTGCGCATTGCGCGCCAGCTGCTCATCGAAATCAATCGCTTGGGCGTGCCCGCAGGCAGCGAATTTTTGGACGTGATCTCGCCCCAGTACATCGGGGATCTGATTTCTTGGGGCGCTATCGGCGCACGCACCACGGAGAGCCAGGTGCACCGCGAACTGGCCTCGGGCTTGTCGGCGCCCATCGGCTTCAAGAACGGCACCGATGGCAATATCCGCATCGCCACCGACGCCATCCAGTCGGCCAGCCGGGGTCACCACTTCCTGTCGGTGCACAAGAATGGCCAGGTCGCCATCGTCAACACCAAAGGCAACAAAGACTGCCACGTGATTTTGCGTGGCGGCAAGGCGCCCAACTACGACGCCGCCAGCGTCGCAGCCGCCTGCAAGGACCTGGAGGCCGCCAAGCTGCCCGCCACCCTGATGGTGGACTGCAGCCATGCCAACAGCAGCAAGCAGCATGAGAAGCAGCGGGACGTGGCGCGCGACATCGCCGACCAGATCAAGGGTGGATCGCGCAGTGTGTTCGGCCTGATGATCGAGAGCCACCTGGTCGCCGGAGCGCAGAAATTCTCGCCCGGAAAGGAGTTGCCCGGTGCGCTGGAATACGGCAAAAGCATCACCGATGCTTGCCTGGGCTGGGATGATTCCCTGCGCTGCCTGGGCGAGTTGTCGGCGGCTGTGCAGGTACGCAGGGATCTGGCGAAGGCGTAATTTCACTTCAGTGCCTGTCGGTGCAGTGTCCGTGGCGGGTCTGAAAATGGAATAAGCTTGCAACTTAGGCCGTGCAGTGTGCGCGGCACTCTCTCCCGACAAAGAAAGGCAACCTGATGCACAGCGTAGTGACGGTCTCCCTCGATCCCAGCCAGGAATTCCGCTTCGAGCTTGATGGCGTTGAGCCTATGGCGCACGAGGATGCGCGGCGTTGGTTGGACGACGAATTCATTCGCATGGAATGCGAGCCCTTGCGCGCCAGCGGCAAGGTGCTGATGGCCGACAAGGTGCTGACCGTGGCCGCCGCTGCCGGAGCGTCCATGTTGGGCGATCGGGCGTGGATGGCCGACTTTGCCCGTGCCACCAGCGCTGCCTTGGCACGGCCCGTGGTGCGCGTGGATGTTCAGTCCATGACTATCAATTATTGATGAAAACAGGCTGTAGCGCTTGCTGGTAAAGCGCTAGCAGCTATAAAATAAATAGTAAAATTGCCGTGCAGGCAGTTTTACTGTTGCGTTCACCCTATTCCCCTGGTGACCCAGCGGCCAGCGCCTTCAGCAGGCGCTCGTGCACGCCGCCAAAGGCGCCGTTGCTCATGCAGACGATGTGATCGCCAGGCCGTGCCGCCTGCGCGATCTGCTGCACCAGTTCGTCCAGCGTGGCCGCGGTGCGTGCCCGTCCTTGCGGTCCGGTGCCCATGGGCGCCAGTGCGGCGGCGGCGTCCCAGTCCAGCCCAGCGGTGTGGCAAAACGCCAGGTTGGCGCTTTCTAGTGCCCAGGGCAGCTGGGACTTCATGGTGCCCAGCTTCATGGTGTTACTGCGCGGCTCGAAGACCGCCAGGATGCGTGCGTTCGTGCCCACGCTGCGGCGCAGGCCATCGAGCGTGGTGCGCAGGGCGGTAGGGTGGTGGGCAAAGTCGTCGTACACCGCAATGCCGCGCACCGTGCCGCGCAGTTCCATGCGCCGCCGCACATTCTGGAACCGGGCCAGGGCCGCCGCGGCCACGGCGGGCGCAACGCCTACGTGGTGCGCCGCTGCGATGGCCGCCAAGGCGTTGAGCTGGTTGTGGGTTCCCGTGAGGTTCCATTCCACACGGGCGACGCATGTCCCATGGTGCATGACATCAAAAGCACCAGGTTCGCCCTGGGCGGCAAAATCGCTCACGGCAGCGCCAAAGCTGCGCACGTCGCTCCAGCAGCCCTGGTGCAGCACGCGCACCAGGCTTTCCTCCAGGCCATTGACGACAACGCAGCCCGACGGCGGCACGGTGCGGACCAAATGGTGGAATTGGCGCTCGATGGCAGCCAGATCATCAAAGATGTCGGCGTGATCAAACTCCAGGTTGTTCAGTACGGCCGTGCGTGGACGGTAATGCACGAACTTGCTGCGCTTGTCGAAAAAGGCCGTATCGTATTCATCGGCCTCGATGACGAACAGCGGCGCGGAGCCCATCGGGCCGGTGCCAGGCACGGGGCGTGTGGCGGCACCCAGGCGCGCGGAAACACCAAAATCCAGCGGTACGCCGCCCACCAGAAAACCAGGCTCCAGCCCAGCGCATTCCAGAATCCAGGCCAGCATTGAGGTGGTAGTGGTCTTGCCATGCGTGCCTGCCACGGCCAACACATGGCGCCCCTGCAAGACATGTTCGGCCAGCCACTGTGGCCCGCTGGTGTAGGGGCTGCCCGTGTCCAGGATGGCTTCCATCAGGGGAAACTTGGGACTGCCATCGGTCAGGCGGACGCGGCTGACCACGTTGCCCACGACGAACATATCAGGCTGCAGTGCCATCTGGTCGGCGCCATAGCCCTCGATCAGTTCGATGCCGAGCGCACGCAACTGGTCGCTCATGGGGGGATAGACGCCGGCGTCGCAGCCGGTCACCTTGTGGCCTGCCGCGCGTGCAAGCGCGGCCAAGCCGCCCATGAAGGTGCCGCAGATGCCCAGAATGTGTATATGCATGGGTGCCGATTCTAAAGCGATGGCAAAAACGGGCTGTAGGGCTTATTCAGCAAGCGTAGCCAGCTATTAAAAGCAGAGCTTTCCGTTGGGTAGTAGCCTGATGGGGCAAGGCCAAGGGCCTGCAATGCACAGGGGTGCTGGGTGTTTGCGAAGGGCGCGGGGTGGGTTCCGGTCACAATGCGATCAGAGATCCGCTCCATGTTATCAACCCTTTCCATTGAAATTTCCCAAGCTGCTGCCCGCCTGGTGGTGGAAGAAGGACTGGAATACGGCCCCGCCAAGCGCAGCGCCGTCAAGCAGCTCGCGCTGCCTTCGCGCACACCGCTGCCC
Source organism: Simplicispira sp. 125 (assembly GCF_003096555.1). Taxonomy (NCBI): domain Bacteria; kingdom Pseudomonadati; phylum Pseudomonadota; class Betaproteobacteria; order Burkholderiales; family Comamonadaceae; genus Simplicispira; species Simplicispira sp. 125. Next base: position 3,898,891 of record NZ_QEKM01000001.1, read on the forward strand.
ACTAACGAGCAGGTCGAAGACGCTGTGCGGGAGCATATCGCGCTGTTTTGTGCGGAGTCGCAGCCAGCCGAATTGCGCGCTCTGCGGCGCCTGGCATTGTTATGGATGGAGCGTATGGCGGCTTTTCGCCCGCATCTGGGGGGGGCTGTGTGGCATGGTACGGCGACGCAAATGTCCGATATTTACCTGCAATTGTTTTGCGATGATTCAAAATCAGCAGAAATAGCGTTGATTGACCATGGTGTGAACTATGAACCCAGCACCGTGCCGGGCCTGCATGGCAAACCTGTTGAAGCCCTGAGTGTGGGAAGTTTGTCCCGCGAGCTGGAGATTGTGGTGGGTGTACACCTTTTGATCTACGACCTGGATGATTTGCGCGGTGCCTTGCGGCCCGATGCCCGGGGGCGCTCGCCCCGTGGGGATACGGCTGCCGTGCGCCTGCTTTTGGAGCTTGATCAGTGACGAATCCTCTTCCCGTGCCGCCGGGCGCTGATGCGCCTGAAATGTCGAAAGCCCCTGCGGGCGCTGTTTCCAGGCGCCGCCATCTGTGGCTGTATGCCGGGGTCGCTGCCGCAGCGGCGGCCGCAGGCGGGGGGTGGTCGTGGTGGCGAAACCAGTCCTTTGCAGAAGCTTCGGATGCCAGTCAGGCTTTCTGGGACTTGTCTTTTGAGACGCCGGCGGGTCAACCTCTGGCTGCGGCGGCATTCAAGGGTAAGCCTTTGCTGCTCAATTTTTGGGCCACCTGGTGTCCTCCTTGTATCGCCGAGTTGCCTCTGTTGAACGGGTTTTACCGCGAAAATGCGGCCAAAGGCTGGCAAGTGATGGGTGTTGCCGTCGATCAACCATCGGCGGTGCGGGGTTTTCTGGAGCGCACGCCACTGGATTTTCCGATTGCCATGGCGGGCCTGGGCGGAACCGATTTGTCGCGGTCGCTGGGAAATCTGGGGGGCGGCTTGCCTTTCACTGTGTTGTTCGCGGCCGATGGGCGTATTCTTCACCGTAAGATCGGACAGGTAACACCGGAGAATTTGCGCCAGTGGTCCCGGCTGATATGAGGCGTTTCAGTCGGAACCATAGATTTTTGACCCGGACCGTTGCGGTCAATTGATGGAAATTGCTGGGGAAAGGATAAAAAAGGGTGAAATTGGAGTAAATTCGCGCCCTGTTCAGTTTTTAGCTGTTGGAGCTCTCATGGATTTGCGAAAACTCAAGACCCTCATCGACCTGGTGTCCGAGTCGAATGTGTCTGAACTCGAAATCACCGAAGCCGAGGGCAAGGTCCGCATTGTCAAGAGCGGCGGAACCGTGGTGCAGCAGTATGCACCAGCGCCCATGGCTCCCGCGCCGGCCCAGCCTGCGGGCGTAGCCCCGGTTGCCGAGCTGCCGGCGCCCGTTGAGCCCGCGGGCCATGTGGTGAAGTCGCCCATGGTGGGGACTTTCTACCGCGCCTCCAGTCCTGGCGCCAAGGCCTTTGTCGATGTGGGCAGCCAAGTCAAGGAAGGCGAGACCATCTGCATTATCGAGGCCATGAAGATTCTCAACGAGATTGAGGCCGACAAGTCCGGCACCGTCACACGCATCCTGGGTGAAAACGGCCAGGCCGTGGAATACGGCCAGCCCTTGTTCGTGATCGAGTGAGAGAGAACAACCCCTTGAGCGGCTTCGCCGCTTCCCCCTTCCCTCGCAGGGCTGCGCACTGCGGGAAGGTGGACACCGCCAGCGCGGCGGGGCGGCCCTTGCGCGGCGGATGCTGGCGCTGGCCGCGTCAGTTTCAAGCGCTGCACGCATCGTGTCTCATTGTGGGCAAACAACATGTTTAAAAAGATCCTGGTCGCCAATCGCGGCGAAATCGCCCTTCGAATCCAGCGCGCCTGCCATGAACTTGGCATCAAGGCCGTGATGGTGTATTCCGAGGCCGACCGCGACGCCAAATACGTCAAGCTGGCCGAAGAGGCTGTGTGCATCGGCCCTGCGCCGTCCCCGCTGAGTTATCTGAACATGCCGGCCATCATCTCGGCGGCCGAGGTGACGGATGCCGAGGCGATCCACCCGGGCTACGGTTTTCTCAGTGAAAACGCCGATTTTGCCGAGCGCGTGGAAAAGAGTGGTTTCCAGTTTATTGGCCCTACGCCCGAAAACATCCGCACCATGGGCGACAAGGTGTCTGCCAAGCAGGCCATGATCAAGGCGGGCGTGCCCTGCGTGCCCGGTTCTGACGGTGAACTGCCGGACGATCCGGTGCAGATCCGCCGTATTGCCAAAGCAGTGGGCTACCCGGTCATCATCAAGGCCGCGGGCGGTGGTGGTGGGCGCGGCATGCGCGTGGTGCATACCGAGGCCGCGCTGGTCAATGCGGTGCAGATGACCAAAGCCGAAGCGGGTGCCGCGTTTGGCAATCCTGCGGTGTACATGGAAAAATTCCTGCAAAACCCGCGCCACATCGAGATTCAGATCCTGGCCGACAAACACCGCAACGCGGTGTATCTGGGCGAGCGCGACTGCTCCATGCAGCGCCGTCACCAGAAGGTGATTGAGGAAGCGCCGGCGCCGGGTATTCCGCGTCGGCTCATTGACCGTATCGGTGACCGCTGCGTGGCAGCTTGCAAAAAAATCGGCTATCGGGGCGCGGGTACGTTCGAGTTTTTGTACGAAAACGGCGAGTTCTATTTCATTGAAATGAACACGCGCGTACAAGTGGAGCACCCGGTTACCGAATGGATTACGGGTGTGGATATCGTGCGCACGCAGATCATGGTGGCGGCGGGCGAGAAACTGCCTTTCACGCAGCGCCAGATCCAGATCCGCGGTCACGCCATTGAGTGCCGCATCAATGCCGAAGACCCCTACAAGTTCATTCCTTCGCCAGGGCGCATTACGAAATGGCACGCGCCCGGTGGGCCTGGGGTGCGGGTGGACTCGCACATTTACACGAATTACTTTGTGCCGCCCAACTACGATTCGATGATTGGCAAGATCATTGTCCATGGCGACACGCGCGAGCAGGCCTTGGCGCGCATGCGCACGGCTTTGTCCGAAACAGTGATCGAAGGCATCAATACCAATGTGCCGTTGCACCGTGAACTCATGGTGGACGCCAAGTTCATGGACGGCGGCACCAATATTCACTATCTTGAAGAGTGGCTGTCCCAGCGCCAGCGCTGAGGCCGTCAGTTTCTGAACAACCTGAAGGGCGCGCATACCGCGCCCTTTGTCCGTATGGGAGGCGCGAAGCCATGTTTGAACTCAGCCTGATGTGTCCGCAAGACCGGGTCGAAGTCCTGAGCGAAGCGCTGGATGCGCTGGATGCGCTCAGTGTTTCGGTCGAAGATGCCGATGCGCAGACCGATGCCGAGCAGGCCTTGTTCGGCGAGCCTGGCATGCCTCCACCGAGCGAAGGCTGGCAGCGCAGCCGTGTGGTCGCGCTGTTTGCGACCGAAGCCGGTGCGCAGGACGCGCAGCGTTTGCTGGAGGCGCAGGATTTTTTTGCTGGTTGCGAAGCCTGCCAGGTGACGGCTTTGGCCGACCAGGATTGGGTGCGGTTGACCCAATCGCAATTCACGCCCGTCGAGATCACTGCAGATTTCTGGATCGTGCCGACTTGGCATGAGCCGCCAGAGCAGGCACGTCGCATCATCCGCCTCGATCCTGGGTTGGCTTTTGGCACGGGCACGCATCCCACCACGCGCATGTGCCTGCGCTGGATCGCCCACCACGGAGCCGCAGGTGCGCTGGGGCGCGTGCTGGACTATGGCTGTGGCTCGGGCATCCTGGCCATCGGGGCGGCCAAGTTTGGCGCCACCGACATTGATGCGGTGGATATTGATCCGGCCGCAGTGGAATCTGCCGCACTCAATGCCCAGGCCAATGGTGTGCAGATGCGCGCCGGACTTCCAGACAAAGCGCAGGGTCACTACCAGACCGTGCTGGCCAACATTCTGGCGACACCCCTGCGTGTGCTGGCTCCTCTCTTGTGCAGCCATGTGGCGCAAGGAGGGCATTTGGTGCTGGCTGGAATTCTGGAGCGCCAGGCGCAAGAGCTGCAGGAGGCCTATGCGCCCTGGCTGTCCCTCGCGGTGGCAGACTGTGAAGATGGCTGGATTCTTATGACCGCGTCGCGCTAGCGCGAGCGCGGCGTGGTCCACTCTACAATCCACAGCGCATGAGCCAGATCACCCGCTGCCCGTCTTGCGCGACGATGTTCAAGGTCGTTGCCGATCAGTTGCGCATCTCTGACGGGTGGGTGCGTTGCGGGCATTGCAAGCAGGTTTTTGACGCCGCTGCGTATCTGCAAGCACAGCCCCCCGCGGCACTTATGCCGGATCTCGCGCTGGACAAGCTGCGCGCACCGCCACAACCGGTGCGACGCGCCGAGAGCGCTGCAAAAACATGGGGCCCCACTGCGGCGCCGCCTGAAAGAAGCAGCCGGGCGCAGGCCTTACCTGCCCAGTTTTCTGCGCCTCTGGCGTCCGAACGGACGCAGGCGCAGGTTGATACGTCTGCTGTTTTAAAGGTGCCGGAGCCCGGTGTGCCGCCGTTTCTTGCCTTGGAGCCTTTGCCAGGGCAGGCTGGGACCGATATTTTTGGCCGGGCGCGCACAACCGTTGTACCTGAGCCGTTCACTCTGCCGCCAGAACGTGTTGCACCATCGCCATCGGCGTCCCCGGCATTGGCTGAAACCAAGTCTGCTGCGATGGATTGGCCCGCCATTGATTTTGAGCCTGCGGCGTCGTCTGAGGAAGAACCACCGGGCTATGAACTGCCCACGCCTGAGTGGCAAGAGACCGAATTTGGGATGGAGCCCGATGCGGATTGGCCGAAAGCGTTGCCTCCCGAGCCTGCAGTGGCGTCGTTGGCGCAGACACCAGAGCCAGAGCCACCACCGATTGAGCGGGCATTGCGCGATGCTCTTCATGATGTGCTCCTGCAGCGCGAGGCACTGCAGGCGGCAAAGGCATCGGTGGATGGGCCGGTGTCGCCTGCTGCGGCGGTGACCTCGATTTCCAAGGAGCCGGCACCCTTGCTGCCTGATATCCCGAGGAGTCTGGCATCAGAGGAGGGGGGTGCGGCAGTCGAAGAAGCAGACCACCTTGATCTGCCGGTGGAGGAGGATCCACTGCGCCAGGCCATGCCTGCGGACATGCAGGATATAGCGGAGCCGGGAGACAACGCATCTGCTGGAGAGCTTTCTTTTATGCGGGCGGCCCGGCGCAAGGCGTTCTGGCGTAAACCGCTGGTGCGTATGGGGTTGGCCTTGCTGAGTGTGTGTCTGCTTTGCGCGCTGCTGCTCCAGGTCGCCGTGCACGAGCGCCATTTCATCGCGGCATCCTGGCCGCAGGCCAAGGCTTCGCTGGATGCCTTGTGCCGCCCGCTGCAATGCTCTGTGGGGCATTACCGCCAGATTGCAGCGGTGGACGTGGATGGATCGTCCTTCCACAAAGTGCGCGGCGATGAATACCAGTTTTCCCTGACCTTGAAGAGCCGCGCACGTATGCCGGTAGAAACGCCAGCCATCGAACTGACGCTGACTGATACGCAGAATCAGCCGATTGTGCGTCGTGTCTTGCCGCCCTCAGAGCTTTCCGCGCCCGCTGAACTGGCGGCGCAAGGAGAGTGGAGTGCGACCACGGCGATTCTTCTGGCATCGGGCGGTGTCCGCATCACGGGTTACCGGGTGCTGGCTTTTTATCCCTGAACGGCCTTGCGCCCAAACGATTGATTGATATGGCAGCACTGATTTGCGGTTCCCTGGCGTTTGACACCATCATGACCTTCGAAGGGCGATTTTCGGAGCAGATCCTGCCCGATCAGTTGCATATTCTGAATGTCTCGTTTCTGGTGCCCGCGCTGCGCCGGGACTTTGGCGGCTGTGCCGGCAACATTGCTTACAGTCTCCAGTTGTTGGGGGGGCAACCTGTACCCATGGCCATGCTGGGCAGTGATGGGGCCGAATATCTGCAGCGCCTGTCCCATCTGGGTATCAGTACCCGTTGCGTAGGCCAGGTCAATGACACCTACACCGCCCAGGCCATGATCATGACCGACCGCGATAACAACCAGATCACGGCGTTTCATCCTGGCGCGATGATGCAAGCCCATGCGAACCGTATCGACGCCAGCATGCCAGAAGTGCGCATTGGCATCATCGCTCCTGATGGGCGCGACGCCATGATCGAACACGCTGCGCAGTTCCAGGCGGCGGGCATTCCCTTTGTTTTCGATCCGGGGCAAGGTCTGCCCATGTTCTCGGGCGAGGAGCTCACCCGCTTTGTGGAGCAGGCGTCTTGGGTCACGGTCAATGATTACGAGGGCAAGATGCTGTGCGATCGCACAGGCCTCGATCTGGCCGCGCTTTCGCGCAAGGTGGAAGGCTTGGTGGTGACCCTCGGGGCGCAGGGTTGCGAGGTCTGGATCGAGGGAGTTCGGACCGAAGTGGCACCGGTTGTGCCCACCCAGATTGTCGACCCCACAGGCTGCGGTGACGCATGGCGTGGCGCTCTGCTCTTCGGCCTGGAGCGGGGCTGGCCCCTGGCGCGCTGTGCTGCGCTGGGTAACCGCCTGGGGGCTCTCAAAATTGCGGCGCGTGGACCACAGAACTACACGCTGGATTTCGATCCCGCATCGCTGATGGCCCAGGCATAAAAAAACCCGGTGCAGGGCACCGGGTTGTGATGCGCAGCCGGGGCTGCGTATCAGGGCTTTGAGCCCGTAGGGAAAGGCCACGCAGCCTGGGGGTTGAGCGTCGTCTGTGCCGCAGGAGCTGCTTTGGCTGCTGCAGGCTTCTTGGCCGGTGCCGCTTTCTTGGGAGCCGATGCCGCCTTTTTGGCTACAGGTTCTGCTGCTTTTTTTGCAGGTGCCGCGGTTTTGGCGGGTGCTACCTTCTTTGCAGGAACTGCTGCCTTTTTGGTGGGCGCAGCCTTTTTCGCGGGCGCGGCCTTCTTGGCCACTACGGCTTTCTTGGCAGGAGCCGCCTTCTTTGCAGGTGCCGCTTTCTTTGCCGCTACGACCTTCTTGGCTGGAGCTGCTTTCTTGGCGGGCGCCGCCTTTTTCGCTGGAGCTGCCTTCTTTGCCGCTACGGCTTTTTTGGCAGGTGCCGCGGCCTTCTTGGCGGGAGCGGCCTTGGGAGCGGTGGCCTTCGCTGCCGGTGCTGCGGCCTTTTTAGCGGGCGCAGCCTTCTTTGCCACTACCGCTTTCTTGGCGGGCGCAGCGGCTTTGGCTGGAGCCACTTTCTTTGCCGGTGCTGCTGCCTTCTTGGCGGGTGCAGCCTTCTTCACGGGAGCCGCCTTCTTGGCGGCGGGTTTCTTCGCAGTTGCCATCATTTTCTCCTTGGGTCAGTGAGCAAAGAGCACTCCACGCCTACATTGGGCAAGGAGCGATCCATGGAGATGGGCTTGTGCCCATTTCCATGAATACGGGGACGCTGTGCCCCAAGGCACGGACAGGTGCCAAGTGGGCGGAGCGTGGTGTGGTGTTGCATTGCGCGGGTGTGCTGCTACTGTGGCCAGGAGGCAATAGCGTGCCATCCCGTCAGCGCATGGGCTTTTCGTGCGCGACGGCCGTCGCAGCCGTGCCCGTGGATACCACGTGAAATGGCTGGGCTGTCTGTGGAGTCGATGGCGAGCTTCATATGGAAGTATGGGAAGGCCGGGCGCTAGTCCCAAGAGAGCGCGCCGCCCGACTGGTACTCGATCACGCGGGTTTCGAAGAAGTTGCGTTCCTTCTTCAGGTCAATCATTTCACTCATCCAGGGGAAGGGGTTTTCTTCGTTGGGGAAGAGGGTTTCCAGTCCGATCTGGGTGGCGCGGCGGTTGGCGATGTAGCGCAGGTAGCCCTTGAACATGGAAGCGTTCATACCCAACACGCCACGTGGCATGGTGTCTTCGGCGTATCTGTATTCAAGTTCTACGGCCTTGATGAACAAGGTCTTGATTTCTTCCTTGAATGCGGAAGTCCAGAGACTGGGATTCTCCAGCTTGAGCTGGTTGATCAGGTCGATGCCGAAGTTGCAGTGCATGGACTCGTCGCGCAGGATGTACTGGTACTGCTCGGCGGCGCCGGTCATCTTGTTTTGCCGACCCAGCGCCAGGATTTGCGTGAAGCCAACGTAGAAGAAAAGACCTTCCATCAGGCAGGCGAAAACGATCAACGATTTGAGCAGTGTCTGGTCGTTTTCGTGTGTGCCGGTGTGGAAGTGCGGGTCGCTGATGGCCTCGATGAACGGGATCAGGAATTCGTCCTTGTCACGGATCGACTGCACCTCGTTGTAGGCGTTGAAGATCTCGCCTTCGTCCAGACCCAGCGATTCGACAATGTACTGGTACGCGTGCGTGTGGATCGCTTCTTCAAAAGCCTGACGCAGCAGGAACTGACGGCATTCGGGCGCCGTGATGTGGCGGTAGGTGCCGAGCACGATGTTGTTGGCGGCCAGCGAGTCTGCGGTGACGAAGAAACCCAAATTGCGCTTGATGATGCGGCGTTCATCTTCGGTCAGACCATTCGGGTCTTTCCAGAGCGCGATGTCGCGCGTCATGTTGACTTCCTGCGGCATCCAGTGGTTGGCGCAGGTGGCAAGGTATTTCTCCCAGGCCCACTTGTATTTGAACGGCACCAGTTGATTGACGTCGGTCTTGCCGTTGATGATGCGTTTGTCGGCTGCGTTCACGCGCTGCGCACGCACTGCTCCTGATTCAGAAGCGGTGGAGGCTGCAGGCGCAGCTGCTGCGTGAGCGCTGATAGATGAATCGGCGAGCGATGCAGAGAGCGGCGCCGATGCCGCCAAGCGGTGTTCTTGCAGACCGCCGTCGAAAAATCTTTGCGATGAGGATGTGACTTTTTCGTCCCAGTTCAGCATGGTTTTTCCAGTGTTCGGATTATGGAAGCAGCGCTGCAAAATGAAAAGCGCCTATGTGCTGCGCTGCGCTGTTTTGTTGCTTGAAAACACATGTGAGGTCGCCGTTGTATAGCGACCTGTGTACGCAGTGCTACTGACAGGCTTCGCACGAGGGATCGTCGATGGCGCAGAAGCGCACATCGCTGGCGGGCAACGTCTCTTGTGGCGTGCCCGGTGATGCCATGGCGCTATCGTCGCGGCCCGATGCAACCGCGTTGAGCTGGCGCGTGTTGACCGTGCTCATCTCGACATGGGTCGCGCTTTGTGTGCGCAGGTAGTAGGTGGTTTTGAGGCCACGCAGCCATGCGAGCTTGTAGGTCTCGTCGAGCTTCTTGCCAGACGCGCCCGCCATGTAGATGTTCAGGCTCTGCGCCTGGTCGATCCATTTCTGGCGACGCGATGCGGCCTCGACAAGCCAGCGTGGTTCCACCTCGAAAGCGGTGGAGTACAGGGATTTGATCTCTTGTGGCACACGGTCGATGGCGTGCAGTGAGCCTTTGAAATGCTTGAGGTCCATGACCATCACGTCATCCCATATTCCCAGGCGTTTGAGATCGCTCACCAGCTTGTGGTTGATCACCGTAAATTCGCCTGAGAGGTTGGACTTCACGGAGAGGTTGCCAAAGCAGGGCTCGATGGAAGCGTCCACACCCACGATGTTGGAGATCGTGGCCGTCGGTGCGATGGCTACGCAGTTGGAATTGCGCATGCCGTCCTTTGTAATCTTGTGGCGTAGCGCGTCCCAGTCGAGGGTGACCGAGCGATCGACTTCCACATGCCCTCCGCGTGCCTGGGCCAGCAGATCCAGCGAGTCGAGCGGCAGAATGCCCCGTTCCCACAGTGAGCCGCGGTAGCTGGAATAGCAACCCCGCTCGGCTGCGAGATCGGTCGAGGCCCAGTAGGCGTAGTAGCAGATGGCTTCCATGGAGCGGTCGGCAAACTCCACGGCTTCCTCACTGGCGTAGGGAATGCGTAGCTCGTACAGCGCGTCCTGGAACGCCATGAGGCCCAGGCCTACCGGACGGTGGCGCAGATTGGCATCACGCGCCTTTTTCACCGCGTAGTAGTTGATGTCGATGACGTTGTCGAGCATGCGCATGGCAATGCCCACGGTGCGGCGCAGCTTGGCGTGATCGAGCGCCAGTTGGCCATCCGCGTTGCGGATCAGATGGTTGAGCAGGTTGACCGAACCGAGGTTGCAGACGGCCGTTTCGCTGTCGCTGGTGTTGAGCGTGATCTCGGTGCACAGGTTGCTCGAATGCACCACGCCCACATGCTGCTGTGGCGAGCGCACATTGCAGGCATCCTTGAAGGTGATCCAGGGGTGCCCAGTCTCGAACAGCATGGTCAGCATCTTGCGCCACAGGTCGGTCGCCTGGATGGTTTTGCTGGGCTTGATCTCGCCACGGGCGGCCTTCGCTTCATAGGCCACGTAGGCTGTTTCGAATGCGCTGCCGAACAGATCGTGCAGGTCGGGGACATCGGAGGGGGAGAACAGCGTCCACTGGCCTTTTTCCAGCACACGGCGCATGAACAGGTCGGGAATCCAGTTGGCCGTGTTCATGTCGTGCGTGCGCCTGCGGTCGTCGCCGGTGTTCTTGCGCAGCTCCAGAAACTCCTCGATGTCCAGGTGCCAGGTCTCCAGGTAGGCGCACACAGCGCCTTTGCGCTTGCCGCCCTGGTTCACCGCGACGGCCGTGTCATTCACCACCTTGAGGAAAGGCACCACGCCTTGCGATTCGCCGTTCGTACCCTTGATGTGGCTGCCCAAGGCGCGCACGCGCGTCCAGTCGTTGCCCAGACCGCCGGCGTACTTGGACAGCAAGGCGTTTTCCTTGATGGATTCGTAGATGCCATCAAGATCGTCAGGCACCGTTGTCAGGTAGCAGCTCGACAACTGGGAGCGCAGCGTGCCACTGTTGAACAAGGTGGGCGTGCTCGACATGAAGTCGAAGCGCGAGAGCACTTCATAAAATTCGATGGCGCGGGCTTCGCGGTCAATCTCGCCCAGCGCCAGCCCCATGGCCACACGCATGAAAAAGACCTGGGGCAGTTCAATGCGCGTCTTGCGCACGTGGAGGAAGTAGCGGTCATAGAGCGTTTGCAGGCCCAGGTAATCGAACTGCAGGTCGCGCCCGGCCTCAAGGGCCGCACCGAGGCGGGTCAGGTCGAACTGCAGCAGGCGTTCGTCAAGCAGCTGGTTCTCGACGCCTTTGCGGATGCATTGTGGAAAGTAGTCTGCATAGGCCTGCGCCATATCCCCTTGTGCCACTTCGCGGCCCAGCACTTCGCGGGAAATGGTGTGCAGCAGCAATCGGGCCGTGGCAAAGCTGTAGTCGGGGTCTTTCTCGATCAGCGTGCGTGCGGCCAGGATGGCGGCTTTGTGTACTTCTTCCAGCGGCACACCATCGTAGAGATTGCGCAGGGTTTCCTGCACGATGGGTTCAGCCTGGACATCAGTGCCCAGCCCCGCGCACGCGGACTCGATCAGGCCGCGCAAACGGTTCATGTCGAGTGCGACACGTTGGTCGCCATCGATGACATGCAGCGCCGGGGTGCTGGGCGCCTGGGTTTCGGCCTGGCGTGCGCGCTCCTGGGTGCGGCGTTCGCGGTACAGCACGTAGGCGCGAGCGACCTCGTGGTGTTCGCCGCGCATCAGGCACAGCTCCACCTGGTCTTGCACATCTTCAATGTGGAAGGTGCCGCCGCCCGGACGCGAACGCATGAGCGCGCGTACCACGGCCTGCGTGAGCTGATCCACCACCTCGCGCACGCTGGCCGAGGCTGCACCTTGGGTGCCGTGCACCGCCAGAAAGGCTTTCATCATGGCGACGGCAATCTTCTGCGGGACAAACGGCACCACGGCGCCGTTGCGCCGGAGGATCTGGTAGTGCGATAAGTCGGAGGCCGCCGCAGACAGGCGGGCTGGTGTGTGCGCCCCTGCAACAAGGGGCGCAATGGGCGTGGTGGAGATGGGGGTGGCAGCTTGCATGGCGTCCTCTCGTCGAAGGGGTGATAGAGGTCTCTGGCGCCCGAACAGGCCGCCGAAAGACGGGCGGTGAATTGATTGATGATAATCAATTTCACGCTATAGGTGATGTGAAATTCAAATTAATACACTATATGTAGTGTATTTTTGGGCTGGAGATCGTACTGGCTGGGTTGCCGCAGGGGCGCAGGAAAACCGCCCCTGCGAGGTGCGGGGACGGCGCGGACGCCTTGATTCAGGCGTCCTGCTGCTATTTTTTTGTAGGCCGGGGCGTATCAGCGCAGTGGCTGCAGGGTGTGGGCTGGGAAGCGGCGTGCATCCCACGCCAGCAGGCGCTGCAGTTGCGGCCACTGAAACCCTGGCCCTGGGTCGGCCTTGCGGCCGGGTGCGATGTGCTCGTGGCCTGCGATGTGGGCAATGGGATAGCGCTGTGCCAGGTCGGTACACAGCCGTGCCAGGGCGTTGTACTGGGCAGGTTCGAACGTTGCACCCTCCAGCCCTTCGAGCTCGATGCCGATCGAATCGTCGTTGCATTGGCTGCGTCCGCGGTATTGGGATGCCCCTGCATGCCAGGCGCGCTGGTCGCAATCGACAAACTGCCAGAGCGTGCCATCGCGCTCGATAAAGAAATGGGCTGAAACCTGCAGGCCCCGGATGCTCTGGTAGTAAGGGTGGGCGTCCCAGTCCAGGCGGTTCAGGAAAAGGTCTTGCACGGCCTGCCCGCCGTACTGGCCGGGCGGCAGGCTGATGGAATGCACCACGATCAGATCAATCTGCGCCTGTGCAGGTCGGGGGCCGTAGTTGGGCGAAGCCAAGTGCCGGGCGCTGCCGTGCCAGCCCTGCACCCAGACGGAAGGTGTCGGGGTTTCAGGATTCTGCGTCGGCGTTGTTGTCGTCATTGGGCGCGGTAATGTTCAGGCGCGCGATGCGGTAGCGGATCTGGCGCAGGCTGATGCCCAGTCGGGCCGCTGTGGCGGTGCGGTTGAAATGGGCTGCTTGCAGTGCGCGCACCAGAATGTCACGCTCCTGCTGGTCGAGCCAGGCCTGCAGGTCATGGGGAAGCTCGGCGGTGGTGGACGTGGGGGCCGGGTTGCCGGGGGTGATGGGGGGTGCTGCAGGGGTTGCATCGAAGGCGCGGTCGGCAGCCGACGGGCCTGCGGCTTCCACCGTGAGCACATCGCCTTCGCTCAGCGCCACGGCGCGGTGCAGCAGGTTCTCCAGCTCGCGCACATTGCCGGGCAGGGCGTGGGTGGTGATGGCGGCCAGCGCTTGCGGGGTGAGCTGGGGCACGGGGCCTCCCGACTCCAGCGCAATGCGCGCCAGCAAAGCCTCGCACAGAGCGGGTAGGTCTTCGCGTCGCTCGCGCAGCGGGGGGATGAAAATTTCGATGACGTTGAGCCGATAGTACAAATCCTGCCGGAATCGTCCCGTCTGCACGGCCGAGGCCAGGTCGTGGTGCGTGGCGCTGACGATGCGTACATCCACGGTTTCTTCCTGGGTGGAGCCCAGCGGGCGCACGCTGCGCTCCTGGATGGCGCGCAACAGCTTGGACTGCATGGCCAGTGGCAGGTCCCCGATTTCGTCCAGAAACAGAGTGCCGCCCTGCGCGGCCTGAAAGTACCCCTGGCGGTCTTGCGTCGCGCCTGTATAGGAGCCCTTGCGGGCGCCGAAAAATTCGGCTTCCAGCAAATTTTCAGGGATGGCGCCGCAGTTGACGGCCACCAGGGGGCCGCTGGCGCGCTGGCTGCTGGCATGCAGGGCGCGGGCGATCAGCTCCTTGCCCGTACCCGACTCGCCCCGGATGAGCACGGGCGCCATGCCACGCGCCACCTTGGCCACACGCTGTTTGACGTTGCGCATGGCCTCGGACTCTCCCACCAGGCGGGCCATCGACAGGCTGCAAGGGACTCCGGAGTCGGTGGCGCCGTCGCGGGCGGGGCTGCTGCGGGTGCTGCGCGGCGGGGGAACCGCATCGCCCCCTTGCACCGCAGAGGCCACGACAGAGCGGAACTGCTTGAGATCGACCGGTTTGGTGAGGTAGTCGAAGGCGCCTGAACGCAGGGCTTCCACGGCATTTTCTGCAGAGCCGTAGGCCGTCATCACCACGCAGCGCTCGCGCCGCTGCTGGTCGCGCAGATCTTGCAGCAGTTCCATGCCAAAACCGTCGGGCAGGCGCATATCGCTGATGACCACGTCAAAGCGTTTGGCCTGCAGTTGCTGGCGCGCCTCGAGCAAAGTCGCGGCGGTGTCGACGCGGTAGCCCTCGCGCAACAGGGTCAACTCGTACAGGGTGCGCAGGTCGGGTTCGTCGTCGACCACCAGGATGGAGGCCGCAGGGGCATTTAGGGACATATCAAACCACAATGGTGTCAAACAGGGAGGCCGACTCTTGCAGCCGCCCGACCTGGCGGAAGCTCACTGTGAAGGCATTGCCCTCGATGTCGCCCCGGGAGGTGGGGCGGCTGGTGCGCTGGTAGCTGATGGCGGCGCCATGCCGCTCACACAGTTCGCGGCAAATGTACAGGCCCAGGCCGCTGGATCGGCTTTCGGATGAAAAGAAGGGCTCGAACAGATGGCGCTCCACCGATTGGTCCATGGGCGCTCCATCGCTCCAGACCTGTACGCAGGCCTGGCCAGGGGCGCTGATGCGGGTACTCAGCTGTAACGCATCGGGCTCGCTACTCTTGTAGCGCAAGGCATTGTCGAGCAGGTTGACCAGCACACGGCGCAGGTGTTCGGTATCGAACTCCACGTGCACCTCGCCAGCCATGAGCGTCACACGGCCCTGGCGCTTGGCCGGATCGTGGCCGCTCCAGTCCTGCCAGATCTGTGCCACGGTGGAATCGAGCGTCAAGGTGGATGCCGGGGCGTGGCTGATCTGGTGCTGCACGCGCGCGATGTCAAGGATTTCCTCGGCAATGCGGGCCAGACGGTCGGCGTTTTGCTGCACCATCTGGCTCAAGCGTTTTTGTGCGGGTTGCTCCAGGTCTTCTTCCAACAGGGCATTGGCCTGCATGATGGCCGCCAGTGGATTGCGGATCTCGTGCGCCACGGCGGCCGACATGCGGCCCATGGCCGCCAGTTTTTCGGTGCGCAGACGCGCTTCCATCTCACGCAGATCGTGCAGGAACATCACACACAAACGGGCGCCCGGCACACCGGCAGCGCTTTGTTTTGGCGAGGTCAGCCAGGTGCGCACATGCAGGCCGACGGGGCTTCGTCCTTCATTCAGCAGGTTCAGGTCGGCGGTCTGGGGCTGGTCCAGGCGAAAGGAGCGGCGCGCCAGAGCCACCAGTGCCTGCCATGCTGCAGCCTGGTGCAATGTGAATGGAGGGTCCGAGCCGGACGGGCAGCCCAGCAGCGAAAGCCCCGCCGGGTTGGCCATGCGCACGGTGACTTCTTCGTCAACCACCAGCACGCCGTCCGTCAGGTTCTGGATGATCAGCGTGCTGACCTGGCTTTGCACCAGGGCCGCTACCTTGCTGCGCTGCGCTGTTTGCTGCTCGCGCACCAGCCGGGTCGAGAGCTGGTGTATCAGGAAGGAGGCGATGAAATAGCCGGTCCCGGTCAGCGCTGCCTGCAGATAGAGTTGCGCAGTATCCGTGTCGGGCCCGTGGTAACCCTGCCACCATGCCCAGGCCAGCAGCAGCAAAGTGGCGGCTGCCGTGGTGCCCAGCGCCAGGGTGAGCGTTCCCAGCACCGAGGCCATGAGGATGGGCAGGCCCAGCAGGGGCGTGAAGTTCATGGAGCCGATGTGCAGCAGTTGCAGCGCACTTACCGCCACCAGGTCCACGCCAATGGACGGCAGCCATTGCAGACCGGCCTGCGGAGAAGGCGGCGCCCGCCGCGCCAGCACGCGCAGGGCCAGCGTTGCGGCCAGGTACGCCACGCACACCATGAGCACCAACGGATGGGCGTTCTGGTTGATGACCTGGCCCACCCCTTGCAGCAGCAGCAGGGCCAGCGCGATCATGGTGCGGCCCGTCAGGAAACCGTGCCACAGGCGCAGAAAAGGGGTCTCATCCACCGCCAGGGGCCGCGCGGCCGTGCTGTTGCCGGGAGGTATGGTGTCAGCGTGCATCTTGCTGCTGGTGCTCGGCGCAGCAGTATGTGCGGGCGCCGTGTGTCAACGCTTCGGAGCGCGGCAGATGCACGCCGCAGCGGTCGCAGGCCACCATGTCCTGCGGTGCGGGCAGCGGCGGGCGTTTGCCCTGCGATGGCGGGGCGTCCGTGCGCTGGCTGCGCCAAAAAGCGTAGCCTATGGCGATGACGGCAAGGACCAGCAAGTATTTCATGCGCTGCGTCCCAGCACCACTTCCAGTGCAAAACGCGAACCCACATAAGCCAGCAGCAGCAGCGCAGCGCCCGTGTAGAGCATGCGCACGGCGCTGCGGCCACGCCAGCCAAAGCGCTTGCGTCCGAGCAGCAGTGCGGCAAAGGTCAGCCACGACAGCACCGAGAACACGGCCTTGTGGTCCCAGCGCCAGGCACGGCCATAGAGCGATTCGCTGAACAGCATGCCGGCCGCCAGTGTGGCGGTCAGCAGCACGAAGCCCGCGGTCACGAATCGGAAGGTCAGGCGCTCGAGCGTCAGCAAGGGCATGCCGCTGTGGGGATCGACCGCCAGGCGGATGCGCCGTTCGGCGCGCGTCATCAAGGCGGCATGCACCACGGCGGCGGCCAGCAGGCCATAGGCCGAGATGCCCAGCGCCAGGTGCAGCGGCAGCCAGGCCGAGGCCGTGCCATGCAGGGCCTGGCCCGGGAACGCCATTGCCAGCAACACAGCCAGGCTGCCCAGAGCAGCCAGCGCCCAGCGGGCCCGCAGCTGTGGGAACAACTGGTGTTCGATGGCATAGACCGTGAGAACCAGCCACGCAGTGACCGACAGGGCCGGGGCAAAACCGAAGCGCGGCGTCGTCTCCACCATGCTCCAGGCCAGGGTGGCGGCGTGCAATACCCAGGCGACCCACAGGGCTGCGCGGGCACCCCGGGCCTGCAGGCGGGCTGCTGCCACAGCCGGAACGGCATAGGCCAGAGCAGTGGCGAGCCCGAGCACCAGACTGACGGGGGAGCTACTAGCTAAAATCATGCTGCACAGTTTACCTTTCGCCCACGGCCCGCCCTTGGGCGCAACCCCCCTCCCGCAGCCCCGTTCGCGGGTCTACCCCGGAATACCTGACATGGCCTCCGCCCTTACCGACAAACTCTCGCGCCTCGTCAAGGAGATGCGTGGCCAGGCCCGCATCACCGAATCCAACGTACAGGACATGCTGCGCGAGGTGCGCATGGCCCTGCTCGAAGCCGACGTGGCCCTGCCCGTGGTGCGCGACTTCATCGCCCGCGTCAAGGAAAAGGCGCTGGGCGAAGAGGTGCTGGGCTCCCTCAAACCTGGGCAGATGCTGGTCAGCATCGTCAACCGCGAACTGGCCGCCACCATGGGCGAGGGCGTGTCCGACATCAATCTGGCGGCCCAGCCCCCGGCCGTGATCCTGATGGCGGGTTTGCAGGGCGCGGGCAAGACCACGACCACGGCCAAGCTGGCCAAGCACCTGATCACCAAGCGCAAGAAAAAGGTGCTGACCGTCTCCGGCGACGTGTACCGTCCCGCCGCCATCGAGCAGCTCAAGACCGTCACGGCCCAGGCCGGTGCAGAGTGGTTCCCGAGCACGCCCGACCAGAAGCCGCGCGACATTGCCCTGGCCGCGCTGGACTACGCCAAGAAACACTACTTTGATGTGCTGCTGGTCGACACTGCCGGTCGCCTGGCCATCGACGAAGTGCTGATGCAGGAAATCAAGGACCTGCACGCGGTGCTCAATCCGATCGAAACCCTGTTCGTGGTGGACGCCATGCAGGGCCAGGATGCCATCAACACCGCACGTGCCTTCAAGGAAGCACTGCCGCTGACCGGCATCGTTTTGACCAAGCTCGACGGTGATTCACGCGGCGGCGCTGCGCTGTCTGTGCGCCAGATCACCGGCGCACCGATCAAGTTTGCCGGCGTGTCCGAGAAGCTCGACGGCCTGGAGGTGTTCGACGCCGAGCGCCACGCGGGCCGCATTCTGGGCATGGGCGACATCGTTGCGCTGGTGGAGCAAGTGGCGGCCGGTGTGGACATGGAAGCCGCGCAAAAGCTCGCTGCCAAGGTCAAGAGTGGCGACGGCTTTGATCTGAGCGATTTTCTGGGCCAGTTGCAGCAAATGAAGCAGATGGGCGGGCTCGCCAGCCTCATGGACAAGCTGCCCTCTCAGCTCACCGCCAAGGCCGGTCAGGTGGACATGGACAAGGCCGAGAAAGACATCAAGCGCAAGGAAGGCATCATCCAAAGCATGACGCCGCTGGAGCGCCGTCGGCCCGAACTCATCAAGGCCACCCGCAAGAAACGCATCGCTGGCGGAGCGGGTGTGCAGGTGCAGGAAGTCAACCGCCTGCTCAAGGAGTTTGAGCAGATGCAGGGCATGATGAAAAAGATGAAGGGTGGCGGCCTGATGAAAATGATGAAAAAGATGGGCGGAATGAAAGGCATGGGGGGTGGCGGCGGTATGCCTGGCATGCCTTTCTGAGTTTTGGTATTTTTTGGCTGTAGCGCTTATGCAATAAGCGCTAAAAGCTATCAAAAACAAAGCAAAAAACCGGCAGAGTGCCGGTTTTTTTATAGGATGAATGCTCCTGAATCAGGAGCTGCTAGCGCTTGATGGTCAATATTTTTCAATAGAAAAGTACTTTAAAACCTTGTGTATCAAGCGCAAGCAGCTCTCATTTTTGATGGATTATCCCGTGGTTTCACGCACCAGCACCTCGCCGCGCAGGGTGTAGGTCTTGGCTTCGGTGATGGTGACGTCGGCCATCTGGCCCACCAGGCGAGGGTCTCCCGCGAAGTTGACCACGCGGTTGCACTCGGTGCGGCCCATGAGTTCGTTGCCGTCGCGCTTGGAACTGCCCTCGACCAGGATGCGCTGCACCTTGCCCACCAGGCCCTCGCTGATGTGCTTGATGTTGCCGTTGATGACGGCCTGCAGCTCGTGCAGGCGGCGCAGCTTGACCTCGTGCGGCGTGTCGTCGTGCAGGTTGGCGGCGGGCGTGCCCGGGCGCGGGCTGAAGATGAAGCTGAACGAGTTGTCGAAGTGGATGTCGTCGATCAGCTTCATCATCTTGGCGAAGTCTTCCTCGGTCTCGCCCGGAAAGCCCACGATGAAGTCGCTGCTCATGGCCAGATCCGGGCGGATGGCGCGCAGCTTTTTCACCGTGCTCTTGTATTCCATGGCGGTGTAGCCGCGCTTCATGGCCATGAGGATGCGGTCCGAGCCGTGCTGCACCGGCAGGTGCAGGTGGTTGGCCAGTTTTGGAATGCGCGCATAGGCCTCGATCAGCCGCGGCGTGAATTCGTTGGGGTGGCTGGTGGTAAAGCGCAGGCGTTCAATACCAGGGATTTCAGCCACGTATTCCAGCAGGAGCGCAAAGTCGGCCACCTCGCTGGTGTTGCCCATGGCGCCGCGGTATGCGTTCACGTTCTGGCCCAGCAGGGTGATTTCTTTCACGCCCTGGTCGGCCAGGCCCGCCACCTCGACCAGTACATCGTCGAAAGGGCGGTTGATCTCTTCGCCGCGCGTGTAGGGCACCACGCAGTAGCTGCAGTACTTGCTGCAGCCTTCCATGATGGAGACGAAGGCGCTGGCGCCTTCGACCCGCGCAGGCGGCAGGTGGTCAAACTTTTCGATCTCTGGAAAGCTGATGTCCACCTGCGGACGGTCTTGCTGCACCCGTGCCTGCAGCAGATCGGGCAGGCGGTGCAGGGTCTGGGGGCCGAAGACGATGTCCACATAGGGCGCGCGCTTGATGATTTCGGCTCCTTCCTGGCTGGCCACGCATCCGCCCACGCCGATCTTCACGCCGCGCTCCTTGAGGTGCTTGACGCGGCCCAGGTCGGAAAATACCTTCTCTTGCGCTTTCTCGCGCACCGAACAGGTGTTGAACAGGATGAGGTCCGCCTCATCGACGTTTTGCGTGGGTTCGTAGCCCTCGGCGGCACGCATGACGTCCACCATTTTGTCCGAGTCGTACTCGTTCATCTGGCAGCCGAAGGTTTTGATAAAGACTTTTTTGGCCATGGCAAGCTCTCAGAAAACAGGGGGTAGGCTGCATGCGCTGCGCCCGCCGCAGGGCGGGAGGCAGGCGCGCGGCAGCCGCCGGGTGCGCGGGGTCAGCGCACGGGGGTGGCGTCGGATTCGAAGCGGTAGTTGTGCTGCACGGCGTCGCTGCCCTTGCGCGGCTGTGCGGCTTCGCTGTTGCTCAGGATCCAGGCAGAAATCAGCATGCCCGTGCTGTTCTCGATGAGGTAGTTCACGGTGAACTGCTGGCCCTTGACCGTGTGCATCATCACCAGGGTGTTCTGCGGGCTGAACAGGCGCATGCCGGGTGCCATGCGGATGGCGTTGCCATTGATCTCGGCATCGGAGGCCCCGGTAATCACCAGCGAACCGCGCAGCGCCGCATCGGGGAAGTTGCGCATGCCACTCATCGAGCCCTGCACCGTACCTTGTGCGGCAGCAGGCGCGCTGGCCAGAGGGGCTGCGGCGCAGAGCACGGCCAGCAGGAGGGCCCCCAGACGGGGGCGAGAAGGGGAAAGTGCGGTCGGGCAGCGGTTCATGGTGTTCATCCAGGGGCTGTGAAAGCGCGATTTTACGGGCGCCTGCGTTGCGTGCACCCAAAGAAAAACCCACAGTGTTGCCACTGTGGGTTCAATATGGTGGTGGTACCGGGACTTGAACCTGGGACATCAGCATTATGAATGCTGCGCTCTAACCAACTGAGCTATACCACCGAAAAAATGGAATTATAGAACAAAAAAAACGGGCAACCAAAGCTCGGCTGCCAGGATTTTTAAAGATGCTGGAACTGCGCCTTGCGCTTGTTCACGAAAGCATCCATGCCTTCTTTCTGGTCGCTGGTGGCGAACAGGGCGTGGAACAGGCGGCGCTCGAACATCACGCCGTCGGACAGGCCGCTTTCGAACGCGCGGTTCACCGACTCCTTGGCCGCCATCACGGCGATCTGCGAAAAATCGGCAATGACCAGGGCGGCGCCCAGGGCTTCTTCCATCATTTTCTCGAAAGGCACGACGCGGCTGACCAGGCCTGCGCGTTCGGCCTCCGGGGCGTCCATCATGCGGCCAGTCAGGGCCATGTCCATGGCCTTGGCCTTGCCCACGGCGCGCGGCAGGCGCTGGGTGCCACCGGCGCCCGGAATCACGCCCAGCTTGATCTCGGGCTGGCCGAACTTGGCTGTGTCGGCAGCGATGATGAAGTCGCACATCATGGCCAGCTCGCAGCCGCCGCCCAGCGCAAAACCGCTCACGGCGGCGATGACGGGTTTGCGGATGCTGCGGATGGTTTCCCAGTTGCGCGTGATGTAGTCGCCTTTGTAGGCATCGGCAAAGCTGTATTTGGCCATGGCACCGATGTCGGCCCCGGCGGCAAAGGCGCGTTCGCTGCCGGTGATGATGATGCAGCCTATCTTGTCGTTCGCATCAAAGGCCTTGAGGGCCTGGCCCAGCTCGTCCATGAGCTGGTCGTTCAGCGCATTGAGCTGCTTGGGACGGTTGAGGGTGATGATGCCGACCTTTTCAGCTTCGGTGCGGACTTCAATGACTTCGTAGGCCATGGCGTTCTCCTGTTGCAATTAAAAATAAAACGATAACCAAGGCCCCGGCAGTGCGGGGCCGATCAAAGACCATCGAGCCAGCGCGTGGCGCGGGCTGCGTCGGTGATGCTGAGCGACACGGTGTCGGCCATGGCGGGCTGTGCGGCGCTCTTGCGGCCTTTGCTGCTCTTGGCGGGCGGATGGGCCAGCGTCAGGGGCAGTCGCAGCAGGCGCCGGTCGCGGGCGACCAGGGCCGTGACGGCCGTCTCTGCCCCGGCATACAGCGCGATGTCGTCGAGCTTGGCAATGCGCCAGCCTTGGCCCTGCACTTCGATGCCGATCCATTCATCGCCGGCGGCCATGCCGGCGCGCTCGGCTAGGCTGCCGCGCAGCACGGTTTTGATCTGCACTGCCGCGTTTTCTGTCACGCGCAGGCCCAGGCGCTGGGCGGGCTGGGCGGCTTCGGGTTTGAGCGTGATGCCCTGGGCCGCCAGCAGCGCCTCCAGCGGCAGTTCGCCGGTGCCGTGCACCCAGGCGTCGATCTCCGTGTCAAAGGGGCGGCCGCCCAGTTCGTGTAGCACGGCGCGCAGGGTGGCTTCGTCCATGGGGCCGCCCGCGCAGCGCTGCCACAAGGCGCGCATCACATCGTCCAGCGTGCAATGGCCCTCGGCGCGCAGCGCAAGGTCCAGGCACAGGGCGACGAGTGCGCCCTTGGTGTAGTAACTGACGGTGGCGTTGGGGGTGTTCTCGTCCTGGCGGTAGAACTTGACCCAGGCGTCAAAGCTGGCCTGGGCCACGGTCTGCAGCGTGCGGCCCGGCGTTTGCAGCACCTGCTGGATGGTTTTGGTCAGCAGCTTGAGGTAGCTGGCAGGGTCGATGAGCCCGGCCCGGCGCAGCAGCAGATCGTCGTAATAGCTGGTGAAGCCTTCAAAAAACCAGAGCAGCTGTGTGTAGTTCTCCTGCGCGTAGTCATAGCGGGTGAACTCTGCGGGGCGCAGGCGCTTGACGTTCCAGGCGTGGAAGTACTCGTGGCTGATGAGGCCGAGCAGGGTGGTGTAGCCCTCGCCCACCGCAGGCGCGGTGCTGCGCGGCAGGTCGCGCCGGGCGCAGATCAGGGCCGTGGAGTTGCGGTGCTCCAGCCCGCCATAGCCGTCATCGACCACGTTGAGCATGAACAGGTAATTTTTGAACGGCGGCTTGCCCTCGCCGTGCCAGAGGCGGATGGCGGCCTCGCAGATTTTGCGCGTGTCGGCCAGCAGCCGCTTGCCGTCAAAAGACGCTGCGGCGCCTGCCACCACAAAGCGGTGCGGCACGCCACCGGCAGTGAAACGCGCGCTCCAGAAGGCGCCCATTTCCACCGGGCAGTCGGCCAGTGTGTCGTAGTCGTCGGCACGGTAGCGGCCAAACCCCCAGGCATCCACTTTTAAAGGAAAAAGGGCTGTAGCGCACGACCACTGTGCGCTGGTAGCTATATTTTCAGGAGTTAAAATGTCAATGGTGCAGGGCTGTTCGGTGTGTCCCTCGGCGCGCAGGCACAGGCTGGTGGCATTGAAGAAGCCGCGCGCAGCGTCCAGCCAGGCGGTGCGTACCGAGGCGTCGCAGGCATACACCTCGTAGTGCAGCACCAGCGGCTTGCCGGGCTGGCACGTCGCCATCCAGCGGTGCTTGTCCAGTTGCTGCAGCGCCAGCGCCTGCCTGCCCTGGCGGGCCTGCAGGTTCTGCAGATTTTTGGAGAATTCGCGCACCAGGTAGCTTCCCGGTATCCAGACAGGCAGCGCCAGTTCCTGCTGCGCTGCAGGGCGGGCCACGGTCAGCGTGACGTGGAAAAGGTGCTGGTGTGGGTCGGGCGCTTCGATGCGGTAGTGCACCGCAGCAGCGGCGGTGGAGCGTGCGTTGGCCATGGGCGGTGCGGGCGCGGGGTGTCAGTTGCTGGCGGCGGACTCGCCCAGGCGTTTTTCGACGTCCTTGGCCGGGATGGCGCCGGGCACGCGGCTGCCATCGGCAAAAATCAGCGTGGGCGTGCCCGTAATTTTGTATTTTTTACCGAAAGCCAGATTGCGTTGCAGTGCGCTGGTGTCGCAGGTGGCGGCGGCCGGGGTCTTGTCGCGCACCATGTAGTCCTCCCACGCGGTCGTACGGTCTTTGGCACACCAGATGTTGCGCGATTTCTCGGCCGAGTCGGGACTGAGGATGGGGTAGAGGAACAGGTAGACGGTGACGTTGTCCACGTTCTGCATGTCGCGCTCGAAGCGCTTGCAGTAGCCGCAGTTGGGGTCTTCAAACACCGCCACCTTGCGCTTGCCGTCACCGCGCACGATGGTGAAGGCGTCCTTGAACGGCAGCGCTGCAAAATCCACCGCCGAGAGCTTGTTGATGCGGTCTTCCGTCAGGTTGCGGCGCGCCCGGGTATCGATCAGCTCCCCCTGGATCAGGTAGTTGCCCTTGGCGTCGGTGTAGAAAATGTCCGTACCGATGCGCACTTCGTACAGGCCCGACATGGCCGTAGGCTGTACCTCGTCGATCTTTTCCATTTGCGGAATACGCTCGGCCAGTGTCTTGCGGATGGCGGCTTCCTGGGCGGTGGCGGAAAAACCCAGGGTCAGTGCGGCGGCGGCGAGCAGGGAGGGGATCAGTTGCATGGTTTTATTCAAAGGTTCAAGGGGCGGCGTAAGGGTGTTGCGCCGTTGGAGTGCATTGCCTTCAGCGCGTTCCCATGGCCTGGTGGGCCATCCAGTCTTTCAGAGGGCCGCTGTGGTCAAAGCCTTTCATGCCCCAGTTGCGTAGCATCTGCCAAGGGCCCTGCGGGCGTGAAAAAAGCTGGTGCAACCCATCGGTGGCCAGGCCCATGGGCGCCAGGGCCGTCTTGCGCTGGCGCTCGTAGCGGCGCAGCAGGCGCAGGTCAGACACGCTGCGCCAGGCATCGCGCCCGCCTAGCACCTGGGCCAGCGCTTGGGCGTCGCCCAGGCCCAGGTTGAGGCCCTGGCCCGTCAGCGGGTGTACGTTGTGTGCGGCGTCGCCCGCCAGCACCCACGCGGCTGCAGGGTTGGTCGGCAGGGTGCCGCACCAGTGGCGCGCCTGGGCCTGCTGCAGCGGCCAGGTGGCGCGCTCGCTGGCCAGCGTCAAGGCGCCCAGCGCATCTTGGCTGGCCGCCTGCATACGCTGCGCAAAGGTATCGGCCTCCAGGGCCAGCAGTTCGGCAGCCAGCGGCGGCGCTACAGACCAGACGACCGCCACGGTGCTGCCGCCTTCGCCCTCCAGGGGCAGAAAGGCGAGGATGCTGCCGTCCGGCGAAAACCATTGCCGGGCCACCTGGCCGTGCGGTTTTTCGCAAGCCATGCGCGCGGCAATGGCGTGCTGGGGGTAGGGCGTGATGTCGAACTCGGCGCCCAGTTCGCTGCGGGTGCGGCTGGCACGGCCCTCGCACACCACGGTGAGCGCGGCCGGCACGGGGGCCTGCACCAGTTCCACCTGCGGCTGAAAGCGCACGGCGTCCTGCAGGCGGGCCTCCAGCGCGGGCACATCGACAATCCAGGCCAGGGCCGGTACGCCCTGGGCCGCGGCGTCAAAGTGCACCTCGCCCTCCTGGTCACCCCGCACCCGCATGTGCGTGACCGGCGTGGCGTGCACGGCGTCGGGCCAGCTGCGCAGCGATTCCAGCAGCGCGCGCGAGGCCGCGTTCAAGGCATAGGCCCGCACATCGGCTGCCTCTGGTGCCGGTGCGGTGTTGGCGACGAGGGCCACGTTCAGCCGCTCGCGGGCCAGTAGCAGTGCCAGGGTGCGGCCGACTACGCCCGCGCCACGGATACAGATGTCAAAGGATTGCGCCATCCGGGCATTGTAGGAGGCCCGCCCCTGAGGGTTATGCTTGCAGGCTTTGTCCCTGTGTGCGATGGAAACCCCCTGCCGTGGCCTTCAATAGCAACGCTGATCTCTCGGGCGCCGTGGCGCGCCTTTTCATCTATCCCGTCAAGTCCTGCGCGGGCATCGAGGTGCATGAGGCCCTGCTGACCGAAACCGGCCTGGAGTTCGACCGCGCCTGGATGCTGGTGGATGAACAGGGCGCGTTTCTCACACAGCGCGCCGTGCCCCGCATGGCGCTGATCCGGCCCCGCATTGCGCGCGACCAAGGGGCGCTGCTGTTGCAGGCTCCCGGTCTGGGTGAATTGCGCGTGCCCCTGGCAACCGATGTGGCCCCGCCGCACACCCCGGTGGTGGTCTGGAAAGACACCGTGCCGGCCTGGGACATGGGCGACGAAGCCGCCCGCTGGTTGACCGCCTTTTTGGGCCAACCCTGCCGCCTGGTGCGCTTCGATCCGGCGCAGCGGCGCCTGTCCAGCACCGACTGGACCAGCGGGCGCGCGGTGCCCAACCAGTTCAGCGACGGTTTTCCCCTTCTGCTGACCAGCACGGCCTCGCTGCAGGAACTCAACACACGCCTGCAAGCCGCAGGCCAGCCCGCGGTGGGCATGGAACGCTTTCGGCCCAATGTGGTCATCGACGGCGTGCAGGCGCACGATGAAGACCGTCTGGAGCTGCTGCGCATTGACGTCGGCGCTGCCCAAGTGCAGCTGCAGCCGGTCAAGCCCTGTGCGCGCTGCCCCATTCCCAATATCGACCCGGCCACGGCTGAGAGCAGCCCCGCCGTGGGCGACATGCTGCGCAGCTACCGCCAGGACAGGCGGCTGGGTGGCGCTGTCACTTTTGGCATGAACGCCATCGTGTGCCAGGGAGCCGGCCAGGTGCTGCGCGTGGGGCAGGCCGTTGCGGCCGACCTGTGCTTTGACTGAAACGGGCCATCGCTGAAGTCTATCGGGTGGTCTTTGTTTGCGCGGCTTAAAATCAACGGTTTGTCCCCAGAACACCTGAAAGCCCTGCCATGAGCCTCCAATGCGGCATCGTGGGCCTGCCCAACGTCGGCAAGTCCACCCTCTTCAACGCGCTGACCAAGGCCGGCATCGCCGCCGAGAACTATCCCTTCTGCACCATCGAGCCCAACACCGGCGTGGTCGAGGTGCCTGATCCGCGCCTGCAGCAACTGGCCGAAATCATCACGCCCGAGCGCATCGTGCCGGCCATCGTCGAGTTTGTGGACATCGCCGGCCTAGTGGCCGGTGCCAGCAAGGGCGAAGGCCTGGGCAACCAGTTTCTGGCCCATATCCGCGAGACGGACGCCATCGTCAATGTGGTGCGCTGCTTCGAGGACGACAACGTGATCCACGTGGCGGGCCGCGTGGACCCAATCTCCGATATCGAAGTCATCCAGACCGAGCTGTGCCTGGCCGACCTGAGCACGGTAGAGAAAGCGCTCAACCGCTACAGCAAGGCCGCCAAGAGCGGTAACGACAAGGAAGCCGCCAAGATCGTCGCTTTGCTTACCCCCATCCAGGCAGCGCTCGACCAGGGGCTGCCTGCGCGCAGTGTGCCGGTCAGCAAGGAGGACCTGCCCCTGCTCAAGCCGTTCTGCCTCATCACGGCCAAGCCCGCGATGTTCGTGGGCAATGTGAGCGAAGATGGCTTCGAAAACAACCCGCTGCTGGAACGCCTGAAGGAGTACGCGGCTGCGCAGAATGCCCCTGTGGTCGCCATTTGCGCCAAGATGGAGGCCGAAATGGCCGAAATGAGCGATGAAGACCGCGACATGTTCCTGGCCGAGATGGGGCAGGACGAGCCGGGCCTGAACCGCCTGATCCGCGCTGGTTACAAGCTGCTGGGGCTGCAGACCTATTTCACTGCCGGGGTGAAGGAAGTGCGTGCCTGGACTATCCACGTGGGCGACACTGCGCCGCAAGCCGCTGGCGTGATCCATGGCGACTTCGAGCGGGGCTTCATCCGCGCCCAGACCATCGCTTTCGATGATTTCATTCACTACAAGGGCGAGCAGGGCTCCAAAGATGCAGGCAAGATGCGCGCTGAAGGCAAGGAATACATCGTGCGCGATGGCGATGTGCTGAACTTCCTGTTCAACGTCTAAACAGGAAGAGTTGTTTTTCAGGGTTCGCCAACGTTCGCAGGTGTTGGCTAACCTACTGAAAAATATAGGGAATTTGTTCGCCAGTGAACTAGAGCGTTCGGGGGCATTTTCCTTATATGGGGGCATGACTGGGGGCACGCAGGGTGCTTGCCCCCTCCCCAGGAGAAATCATGCCCCCAAACCACCTCGAAACCCGCATGGATGCTGGCGATGCAGCCGCTCCCCATGCCCCCAAAAGTCCGGCCCGGCGCGGCATCAGTGATGCAGCCCTTCGCGCTGCCAAGCCCACCAGCAAGCCTTACAAACTCTTTGCAGGCAACGGGCTTTATCTGGAAGTCAAGCCCAATGGAGCCAAGCACTGGCGTTGGAAGTACCGCCTTCTTGGCAAAGAGAACCGCGTAGCCCTCGGGAGCTATCCGAAGCTGCCCCTTCGTGAAGCGAGAGAGGCTATGGAGGCTGCTCGCAAGTTGGTGGAGCAGGGCAAACATCCAGCACAGCAAAAGCGCCTGGATCGCATCAAGCTGGGGTTGGAGCACTCCAATACCTTCGACATCATTGCCCGCGAGTGGGTGAGGCTGCGGGACTGGCAGGACGTCACCAAGTCACGCCGGTTGAACATGCTGGAGCGCGTTGTTTTCCCCCATGTAGGGGCGTTACCTGTTAGCCAAGTGGAACCCGCGCATGTGCTCGATATCTTGAGACGTGCGGACGCAAACAACGGCAATAGTGTGATGTGCGAGGCGAAGCGCACCATGTCTGCCATCTTCGAGTTTGCTGTCTCCACACTCAGAGCCAAGGTTGATCCGGTCTACCCAGTCCGCAAGGCCTTGCCTGCCAACAAGACCCAGCACAAGCGGCCTTTATCTTTCGAGGAAGTGGGAGCACTGCTGAACGCGGTGGAAGGTCACGGCGGCTACTACCAAATCCAGGCCGCATTCTTCCTCATGTGGCTGACTCTGGCCCGCCCATCCGAGGTGATCGAGGCCGAATGGTGCGAGTTCGACTTGGATCAAGCGTTATGGCGCATCCCGGCGCAGAGGATGAAAAAGCGCAAGGAGCACTTGATTCCATTGCCGACCCAAGCCGTCGCATTGCTGCGCAGCCTGTCCACGCTCACGGGGAATCGATGTCATGTCTTCCCCCACCGGGACGACAGGAGAAAACCAATGGTGACGGCATCGTTCAGGCAGATGCTGAAGGCCTTGGGCTGGGCAGGCAAGTTCAGCCCGCATGCCACGCGCACCACAGGTAGCACGCGGCTCAACGAAATGGGCTTTTCCCCGGACTGGATCGAACGTCAGCTAGCCCACGACGAGCCGAACGTTGTGCGCCGTACCTACAACCACGCGGACTACTTCAAGGACCGGGCCACCATGATGCAGCGATGGGCGGACCTGCTGGACGAGGCTCGGATGAAGGCTTGCCGGGCGACTGGGCAATGAGTTTAAACCCAATTCGGGTTAACCGGTTTTGGGATAACCCATTTTGGGTTGGATAGTCGTTCAAATGTCAAACCCTATGCATACGCCCCATTACAGCGTTTTGCGAACTAGATTAGTTGAACTGCGGGAAGCCAAGGGTATTACTCAGGCCGAGGTGGCTGCAAAGTTGGGTAAACCTCAGAGCTATGTATCGAAATATGAACGTGGCGAGCGACGTCTAGACATCATCGAATTGATTGCCGTCGCTAATGCCTTGGGCGTTGACCCCGTACAGCTATTCGCGGAACTGATGAGTCAAAAACCTTTGCTGGATAAATTGGAAAGTGTATTTTACCGAGGAGATATTAAGTGAGTTTGACTAAATGGGGGGTGATGGGCTGTCTTTCAGTGGCGCTCTTGGGTTGCCTGAAACCTTCTGTCCCCGAAGCAAAAGACGTGACAAAGGGGTTGGAGGAGTTCTGGTTGCCTTGCAAGATTGTTCGGCCTGTAGATGTAAAAAAGATCAATGGTGCTGATCGCGGCGATTTTTATCTCATGGCCATCGAGTACAGAGTCGAATTTACTAGTGATTTCGCGAAAGAGGATTTTTGGGGGGCTGAACTCCCAAAAGTGGATTTCAGTAATCTTGACTACCATGAAGGAGTCAAGAAGAACAAAGAGCGTTATGAGTTGACTCAGAAGATCGCAGAAAGAAAGTCTGCTTTTTGGGAGAAGAGTTGCCCTGATGCGGCTATTTGGGAATATATGAATGGTGCGTGGCAAGCTTCACCTGATGGGGCAAGACTTGTTGGGCAGGATCTGAAAAAAGGCGATGGCGTGACAATCCAAGCGGAGTTCAAGATGATTCAATCTGAGAAGGGCTGGATTAGCGTAGTCCGTTGATATAGTGTTAGGGCAGTCGTTGCATATATGTGGTGTATTAATCACTTATGAGGAAGCTATGAATGCGCAAGATTTGTCAGGATATTTCGGAGGATTGTTTACTGTTCGAGATTTCTGTCGCTGGGCAAGTATTGGACGGACATTCGCATACGCAGAGATGAAGGCCGGTCGGCTTTCCGCCCGAAAAGTTGGACGTAGGACGCTGATTCCAATGAACGAAGCAAGGAGATGGTTGTCAACATTGCCTAGCCGCTGAAGAGTCAGTCACAAGAAAAAAAGCCGGTCTGCAGACCGGCTTTTTTTTGCAAGTTTTCATCAAAAACTAGTTTTTTTTCTTTCCGAACGCTACATAAAGTACCCCCCCTCTGAGGCTATCTGCTGCATTCTCTATCTATGGATTTCGGGTTCTGTCCATAGTTTTGTGCAGCTATGGATGTGGCTGAATTTAAGGAAAGGAAAGAAGGTATGAAACTAGTGATTGAAAAAAGTGAGGATATTCAGATCGCAATCAAGGAAATGGCAAATTGGTTGGATGAATATGGTATTCGCTATAGGTATATCCCGCCATCTCAGCTGAAGATAGGTGCTATAAACTTCTGGCCTTCGACCGGGACAATTACTGTTGATGGAGAGCTTCAAAAGAGACCTGTTAAAGGAATTATTGGGTTGTGCTCTGTGATGGAGGAACTTGGGATACGGAGGCGGCGCTAAAGATTGGCCACCATGCGTGGCCAATTTCCACCGAAATTGCGCTAGGGCATTTCTGCCTCTAGGTTGCTCCGTAAGTCATTGATTTAATTGGATATTTTTCATGTAGAAAGCTGAAGATCTGCGATTCTTCTGTGTTCTCGCCCAGTGTCTCAAAGCGCAGAAATGGGTTAAGGGGCTTTGCGGACCTAGTTGACGCTGCTTCTCTGTTGGTGTCTGGCGTAACTTTCCCCTGCGGGTAAAGTTGGATGACATCAAGCTCACCTTTTTCCATCAGTGACTTGAATCTGTGACTGTCCCGCGCGTCTTTATTCAGATTGGCTGAATGTGCAATTCTGCGCATCTCCCGTAGATCCCCCGGATTTTCATATCCGAATTTAACCAAATCCTCAAGGTAGACTTTGTCAACGCTGTTCTTGTGAGAAATCCTGGCGTAGCGGCTAACGCCTTTGCAGAGATATTGAAAACGTAACCATTGTTTGAATAGGTCCATCCTTTTGTCAAATTTGATGTCAAAAGATTTTTCGTTAAACGACGGAAGTTTATTGATTTTATTTAATCGTTTTGTGATATATTCATTGAACTCTGTTGCCAGATGTTCTGGGACGTGTATCAGATAGTGGGTATGAAAACCTACGGCCTTTGAGCGCTCGTTTGAGTATATCCAAAAGAAGGGCTGACTTCTCTTTTTCATCCAGTCTCTCAAGGGATGTAAAAAACTGTCGTGGATCTCTATCTTCTCTCTAGACTGACGCTTTGGCATAACTCCCAGCAGTTCCCAGGAGATTGTCAAATGCACGTTAAGAGTGAAGCCTTTATGGTTGGCAAACGCTACGGCGCTATATTGATCAATGAACTCATCTCTTGAGATATCCCTTGGATTGGCGTACGGGTCATCAATTGATATCTCGGTAATCTGAGACATGCGTATATTTTCGGCAGCGTACACAGATTTCTTCCTTGGCGAATAGCGTTTGATTTGGTGCACGCGAGCGTCAAGATAGAGGGAGGTGCGTAGAAATTCCTGCATAAGAGCACGGTCGTGCAGTTCTTTGCTATCTCCGTGGACCGCGTAGAAGATTTTCGCGGCATCTGATGATCCCAGCCCACGCGGGAAATTCTCATCAGGTCGATAGCCACCGTCGCCACGTTCCAGCCGAGTCCGTGCCTCGTACTCCCCTTCATTGCTGTTGTCGGATTGATAGTCGTCATGCATGTACGCCTCCATTGGCAGTTGATCGAGGCACATATAACGTTTAGAACGAAAAGATTCGACGAGATGGACGAGATTTCGCAAAAAATTTCTTGAAGTTGAGAGTCTGGACTGCGAACTTGGATTTGGGACCGCTGCGCGCTGCCGGACGATGACCGCAGGCAGGCCTAAACAACTAGGCCTGTTCTTGGAATCTGAGCAAGAGGGATCCCCCTCACGCCATCCAAGGACAAACATGTATCAAGACCGACTTCCGCTAGTTCCCCCAGACATCCTCCAGGCGCACATGGTTCATGAACCGGGAGACACCCGGTTCAAGGCCACCACAAGGCTCTTGCAGGCTTTGTGGCGAACAGAGCAGGGCATTCCCATGGGTACCCACACCCCAGCCAATGGGGAGCCCCGCAAGCTGGGTAGCCGCATCGAAGCCAGTTGTGCCAAGCAGGGGGCAAACTTCCTTTCCCCAGCCATCGCCAAGCTGGCTTTCCGCGAGTCCGTTTACCGGGAGATTGGTGCAGTCATTGAGCAGGAGCGCCTATGGACCAACATGCTGTCCAGCCAGCCCCTGTGCTTCAACCTGTTCGGCGATTTGAAGCTCAATCCTGAGAAGGGCAACCAGTTCTTTCGGCACCTTTTTCCTGACTACGTTGCAGAAGTGGAGGGCATCTACTTCGAGCATTCACCAGGGCGAGGGGATGCATCCTTCACTGCGGACAACACAGCCTTTGACGTGTTCGTGACCTGCCGTACCCCCGAGGGTAAGCAAGGCTTTGTTGCCATCGAAGTGAAGTATTCCGAGGCCATGGCCGAGCCCCTGGCAACACTGCGCCCACGCTATGACGAACTGTCCCGAGCTGTGGGCATTTATCGGGAGCCGGAATCCGCGTCGCTCAGAGGCAATCCGATTCAGCAGCTATGGCGGGAGCACATGCTCAGTCGCGCTATGGTGGGCAATGGGCTTTGTGAGTCGGGCCGATTCATCCTGATTTACCCCAAGCAGAACCACCATTGCGATAGCGCAGCCAAGCTTTATCAACGAGAGTGCATCAGTCCTGACCCTGCTGTGTCAGGTTTCCAGGCGGTGACCTTGGAGGCTTGTCTGGCCGCATACAAGGCCATCGGAGATGAAGAGACGGCCCAAGCTCTGCACGGGCGATACCTCGATTTCAGCAAAATCGAAGAAGTTATTTTTGGATAGCGCTTGGCCGTAGATGCATCCAAACCTGTTCTGGGATAACCTGATTCAGGTTGGACAGTGCACGGCATTTTTGACCCTATGCATGCGACGTTTGTGCGCATGCTTCAACACCATTTGCGTAACCTCAACATGACCCCTGAAGAAAAAGCCAAAGTCAAAAAAATAGGAAACTGGATCGCTGGAATCTTCCTGGCGGGCTTCATCATCTCCAATGTGGGCGTGCTCGTTTATCATAAATTGACAGACGTGCCAGAGCCCTCCAAGGCTGAAGTACAAGCGGTTCCTGTTCAGACCACGGCCAGCCCGCAAGAGCCGAAGGCCCTTTATCAGTATGCGGATGCAGGCAACGTCATGACCCTGCTGGATGGGCCTTGCGAACGGGCCTCGATTAAGAAAGACATCGCAGACGAGTCGGCACTCAATCCTGACATCATCAAGGCGTTGTCTTTCAAGGATGACTCCGGGAAGCCGCACCAAGGTTGCTATGCCATCTTGGCCTCATCGGAAGAAGTGGTGTTCACCATCGAAGGGGACAACGCGCAGCGGACCCGCCTAGATCTCTCATACTTCACCCGAACCAGCATTGCAGACCGGCTGGAGCAGAGCATCCTTGAAAACGAATCGAAGGGCGCGCCTGCTGAGAAAATATCCGTTGGGGAGGCCAATCGCCAGAAGGTGCTCAACATGTTCAAGCCTCCGGAAGACGGCAAAGTTCATACGCCCCAAATTGCCTATTCCGGAAGTGAGATCGACCCCTTCAAGGAGAAGGGCCATAGCCTGGAGCCCGTCACCAATAAAGATCAAACCGAGCAGCTTCGCACTGAAGACGGCAAGAAGATTTGGACGCTTCTGACGGTGGCTCCTGACGTTGCTTGCACCAGCCAGAACCGCCAACTGGCTGTTGAACTTGGTCGCAAGCACGGCATTGATTTCGGAGCCGCGAAGTACGCAGAATCGGAGGTCTTCGCGATGGACAAGGGCAACGTTCGCCAGCTTAAAACGATGCCTGCTTGCTATCTCCGTAGCCCCGAGGGCGCTGTACAGGTCTTCTGGCTGGAAGGGGCTGCAACGGTAGCGGTAGACCAGTTCCGATCCAAGTGGAATGTGGCCCTGCTTAACAACTGACCGCCAAGATCGAATAGGAATCAAGGAGGTCAACTTCAGCTAGACTGAACCGAAGCAGGGAGCCCCTGTGTTCGCCAATGTTCACCCGTATCCGATGGATTTGGGGGCATGGCAGGGGGCACCAAGTGAGTAGAGCAGAGACGATAACCAATCAAATCATGCCCTTACAGCAACAATTCCTGTTCAACGTCTGAGGCCTTTGGGGCCTGGCCGTCATGGCCTGCTGCTTTGCAGGTATGCCATGGCGGTCTTTTTTTCTGCGGCGGATGCGCCCCACTGACTGCCGTACATGAATCCTGGCATCGTTTACGCCACGCTGGCCTACCTGTCCTGGGGACTGTTCCCGCTGTATTTCCGGCAACTGACCGACGTGCCAGCGCTGGAAGTGGTGTTGCACCGCACCCTGTGGTCGCTGGTGTTCGTGCTGTGCGTACTGGCGGTGCGCCGGCAATGGGCCTGGGCCCGTGCGGTGTTGCGCCAGCCGCGGGTGCTGGGGGCCTTTGCGGTCTCGGCGCTGTTGCTGTCGGCCAACTGGCTGACCTATGTCTGGGCAGTGAACAACGGTCATGTGGTGGATGCCAGCCTGGGTTATTTCATTCTGCCGCTGGTCAGCGTGGCCTTGGGATTCTTCTTTTTGCGCGAGCGCCCGCGTCCGGGCCAGTGGCTGGCGGTGGCGGTGGCCGCCGCCGGGGTGCTGTGGCTGACGGTGCAGGCGGGCCGCTTGCCCTGGATCGCGCTGGTATTGGCACTGACTTTTGGTTTTTATGGCCTGCTGCGCAAGGTGGCCGTGCTGGGGGCGCTGGAAGGGCTGGCTCTGGAGACTGTGCTGCTGGCCCCGCTGGCCGCCATCGGCCTGGGCGTTTGGGCCTGGCAGGGCCAGGGGGTGCTGGTGCAGGGGAGTTCTGCCGCCTTGGGTTGGCTGGTTCTTGCCGGGCCGATCACCGCCATTCCCCTGCTGCTGTTTGCCGCGGGCGCACGGCGGATTCCCCTGGCCACGATGGGCATCCTGCAGTATTTGTCGCCCAGCCTGCAGTTTGCACTGGGTGTATGGCTGTTCCATGAGCCGTTCGAGCTGTCCCGTCTGGCCGGTTTCATGCTGATCTGGGCGGCTTTGCTGGTGTACTCGCTGGAAGGCTGGTGGGCCCGCGCACGTCCGGCCTTGTGATGCATCAGCCCGCGGTCCGTGCGTTGCGTGGCTACTGGTAAATACGGGGAGGGATGGGGGCGGTTCTCCTTATGATGCCGTGTCCAGCGTGGGCAGACGCTTCGCAGAGCGTTCTGACAAGGGTTTGATTGCAGGGTGTTTGCGCAGTGGTTTGGTGGGGGCGCGGCACACAAAGCGCCTTTTCGGTACGGATACCATTCTCCGGTGAGCGGTTTTTGGGTCGCGATGTAACAAATAGTGTATACAGCGGGCCGCGCTACCGTTTCCGGTACGACCTTCTTCCTTCTTACAACCGACGGTGTTCTCTCCACTCCATGTGCCATGGCTGCAGCCTCACTTTTGACCATGATTTTTAAAAGCGGGAAACCGCAGTTCTCTGCGTCAGAGGCCTTTCCATTCACCGATGCGAGCATGGACTTCGACGATTCGTCGGCCGTGGTCTTGCAGGACGCGCGCCGCAGGGCCGATGCGGGCATGGCGGGCGGGCGGCGAACCAATGCACAGAAATGGCTGATCGCCCTGTCGCTGGTCGGCCTGTATCTGGCGGCCGCGGTGGTTTTTCATGCGTTGGACATGGTGCAGTCGCGCACGCTGTATGTGCTGTCGGGCCTGATCGTTGGTCTCTCGCTGGTGTTCCTGGGTGCCTTCAAGTCGGGCCTGCACATGCGGGCGCAGGAGAAGCGGCTCAAACTCCCCATTGTGGTGTGCGCCCTGGCATGCATGTTGCTGGTTGTGTACCTGGAACCGGCCACGCAGATCTTGCTGGCGCCATTCAGTTTTGTGACCATGGCTTATGGCATGTACCGCATTCCGCGCAACACGGCGTTTCTGGTGGCATGGGCCCTGCTGTCGGGTTATGCGGTGGTGATTGCGTTGCATTACACGGCGCAGCAGAACGATGCATTGCTGCGGCTCGAAGTGATGCATTTCGTGGCACTGGCCGTGTCGCTGCCCAGCTTTATCTACCTGGTGGGCAAGGTGCAGATGCTGCAGCGCATCCTGCACCGGGCCAGCCGCAAGATCAAGAACATCCAGGAAGATGCGCAGCGCGACACGCTGCTGGGGTGTTTTAACCGCCGCTACATCGTCGCGGCGCTGGAGGAGCAGAAGCAACTGGCCGATGAAACCGGCATTCCCCTGTGCCTGGCCGTGGTCGACCTGGACCATTTCAAGCGCATCAACGACGAACTGGGGCACCTGGGTGGTGATGAGGTATTGCGCAGTTTTGCCCGCGTGGCGCAGGAAAATGTGCGGGCTGGTGATATTTTTGGCCGCTACGGGGGCGAGGAGTTTTTGCTCATCTTCCCGGCCACTTCGCTGCTGCCCGCGCTCAACACCTGCGAGCGCATCCGTGCGCAGGTCGAGGCGCACCCCTGGACGGGCCTGCTCAAGTGCCGGGTGTCGGTGTCCATTGGCGTTACGCAGTACATCCCGGGCGAGTCGGTGCTGGAGTTCTTCTCGCGCTCCGATACCGCCATGTACATGGCCAAGGAAGGCGGACGCAACCAGGTGGTCGTCGAAGAGCCAGTGGCCAAGGGCGATCCGTCCGTCACTGTGGAGCTGCTGGGCGAAGACCCCGACGCCCAGGACGACGAAGGCTCGGTGATCACTGCCGTGCGACACGGTCAGCGGTTGGTCTCGAGAGTTTGAGTGTTTTTCGATTCTGGCGCTTTACTGGTAAGCGCTTGAAGCTCTATTTTTGATAGCAAATGCAGTGCTGCCCAGAGAGGCGCGATCCTCTTTCGGCTTCTTGATCGGGGCGGTTGACACTGGTCAAGCAGCGGGCACACTCGAAGACCATGCTGTTGTCTTTCCCGGCGCCTGCCGCTGCTTCCCATGCCGTCCCTCTCCATGACACCCGTTCCCCGGAACCATCGGGCGCAGGGGGTGGTGGTCTACCTCTTCCGGGGCTGGACGATGGAGTGCGTATTCTTCTGCGGGCGAGCCGGCCATGTTGACGGGCAGTTTTGATGCGGCCGAAGCCTTGGTGCGCCAACTGCAGAGCCAACCGCAGGCGTTTGGCCATGCCGCAGAGGCCGTGGAGTGCATCGAGACCCATATCTCCTGGCTGCTGCTGGCGGGCGATTTTGTCTACAAGTTCAAGAAACCGCTGAAGCTCGATTTTCTGGACTTCAGTACCACCGCACTGCGCCGTGCTGCCTGTCTGGAAGAGTTGCGCATCAACCGCCGCACGGCCCCCGACCTGTACCTTGGGCTGGTGGCAGTGCAGCAGCAGCACGGCGCGCTGCGTGTATTGCCTGCCGATCAGGCCCCTGCTGGGGCCGAGCCCGCGGTGCGCATGCGCCGGTTTGCGCAAGACATGCTGCTCAGCCATGTGCTGGAGCAGCAGCGCTTGCAGCCCGCGCACATCGACGCTCTGGCGCGCCACGTGTCGCAGTTCCAGAGCGGGGCTGCCGTGGCGCAGCCAGGGCAGGGCTTTGGCGACGCACGCGCCGTGTGCAGCCCGGTGCACGACTGTCTGCAGGCCTTGCAGAGCCAGGAGGAAGCCGGTGACTGTGCGCAGCCCTCCCCGTTGCCACGGTTGGCGCAGTGGTGCGCCGCGCAAGGGGCCGCTCTGGCGCCTGTGTTCGATGCGCGCTTGCATGCGGGCCGGGTGCGCGAGTGCCATGGCGATCTGCACCTTGCCAACCTGGTGCTGACCGACGCCGGGCCGCAGTTGTTCGATGCCATCGAGTTCAATCCGGCGCTGCGCTGGATCGACTGCGTGGCCGATATTGCTTTTCTCGTGATGGACCTGGAGGCGCGGGGCCGCTCTGATTTGGCGTGGCGTTTTCTCAATGCCTGGTTGGAACACACCGGCGACTACGATGGCTTGCGCGTGCTGCGCTACTACTGCGTCTACCGCGCCCTGGTGCGCGCCCGGGTCGCGGGCATGCGCAGGGCACAGGCGGATGGGGCGGCGCGGGCTGCCAGTGCGCTGGAGCGCCAGCGCTACCTGGAACTGGCGGCGCGCAGCATCCAGCCTCAGCCTGCCGCGTTGTGGCTGGCCCATGGGTTCTCGGGGGCGGGTAAGAGCACGCAATCACAGGGGTTGATCGAGCAGCGCGGCGTGGTGCGTGTACGTGCCGATGTGGAGCGCAAGCGCCTGTTTGGTCTGCTCGCCCATGCGTCGAGCGCGGTGGTGTCGGGCGGCATCTATACCCGCGAGGCTTCGCAGCGCACCCATGACCGGCTGGCGCAGGTGGCCCGTACTGCGCTGGGAGCCGAATACACCGTGCTGGTCGATTCCACTTTTCTGAACGCCGCCCTGCGGGCACGCTTTATCGCCCTGGCCGATGCCCTGCAGGCGCCGTGCCGCATTCTGTCGTTCGAAGCGCCGCTGGACGTGCTGCGTGCGCGGGTGCAGGCGCGCCAGCAGGCGGGAGGCGATGCCTCCGAGGCGGGGCTGGAGGTGCTGGAATCTCAGTGGGCGGCTGCACGGCCGTTGTCGGCGCAAGAGGAAGCACGGACCGTGCATGTGGATACCACGCGGCCTGTGGACTGGGATGTCTTGTTGCCGCGCGAAGAGGTTACAGAGCCACCTGGCCTGGCATCATGTGCAGCAACACCGTTGTCATGACCAGGTAGCGCAAAAATTTTCCTACAGCCATGTAGGCCAGGCAGGGCCAGAACGGCAGTTGGAGCCAGCCGGCCACGGCGCACAGCGGGTCGCCCACCACGGGCAGCCAACTCATCAGGCAGGCCTTGGCCCCGAAGCGCCGCAACCAGGCGATGGCGCGTGCATCCTTGTGGTAGCCACGGGCGCGGTCCACGGCTTTGTGGGCTGCCAGCCCTATCCACCAACTGACGCCGCCCCCCAGCGTGTTGCCCAAGGTCGCCACCATGACGGCGGGCCAGAACAGGTCTGGGTTGAGTTTGATGAGCCCGAACACCGCCGGTTCAGACCCCAGCGGCAGCAGCGTGGCCGACACAAAGGACACCACAAAAACCGTGCCCAGGCCGAACTGGGGCAGGGCCAGCCATTCGAGTAGCAGATGCATCCAGGTTTCCATGCCAGCCAGTGTAGGGGCCCTGCACGCTGGTTTGGCGGCCTGGTGGCGTTGTCCTACAGCATGGTGCGCCATGCACGCATGCCGTGGCACGGGTTGCTTTTGTATCGTGGATCTACCGCAACCCAGACGGAAAGCAACCCGGAGGAATCCCATGGCCATCGCTTCAACACGGCACCCCTATGAGCAGCTCTCTCGCTCTGCCTCGGGCATCGGCAACACGCACTGGTGGTTGATGGCCGCAGCACTCGTGTTTTCGGCATGGGCGCACAACACCCATGCGGTGGTGCTGCACACGCACATCGGTGCGCCACACTGTGCCGATGTGCCGACCGCGCCCGCGGCTTTGGCACACATCGCGCAAGATCTGCAGGTCCAGGGCCTGGCCCTGGATGCCTGCTGCGAAGCCCGCAGTGGTGGCTGGATTGTGCGGGTGCGGGTGATGGACGGCATGAAAGCCCGCCAGACCGTGCGCGGGCCGCTTGCAGACGGAGAAGATGTCGACATGGGCACACCATCCGGCGTGGTTCTGGCGGGCGCGTCGGGTGGTGCGGACGGTTTTGCACCCGATGTGCAGCACAACCGCCAGTGGCTGAGGACGCTCATGGCGCAATACCGGTTTGAGAATTCAGCCGATGCGTGGTGGCTGTTTGTGCAGCAGGGCACCCTGCCACCGGCAAAGGCAGGCAAGGATTTCGCCGCACGCTGAGGCGGCGCGCGGCGGCAGGGAGAACAAAGGGTTGTGGGTGGTTCGCCATTTCAGTTGCTGAAATTTTGAGCAGGTACAATCCTGCCTCCTTTTTCAGCAATTGCGGCGCCCCGAAACCCTCATGTACATCGGCCACATTCCTTTGGCGAACCGTTTGTTCGTGGCCCCGATGGCGGGCGTCACGGACCGGCCGTTTCGGCAGTTGTGCAAGCAGCTCGGTGCGGGTTACGCGGTGAGCGAGATGGTTACCTCGCGCAAGGATTTGTGGAACACCCTCAAGACCTCGCGCCGCGCCAACCACGCCGGGGAGCCGGGGCCGATTGCCGTGCAGATCGCCGGCACCGATGCACCCATGATGGCCGAGGCCGCGGTCTACAACATAGAGCGCGGCGCGCAGATCATCGACATCAACATGGGCTGCCCGGCCAAGAAGGTCTGCAACAAGTGGGCGGGCTCCGCCCTGATGCAGAACGAAGCACTGGCCGTGCAGATTGCCGCCGCCGTGGTGCAGGCCTGCGCGCCTTTCAACGTGCCGGTCACGCTCAAGATGCGCACGGGCTGGTGCCAGCAGCACAAGAATGCCGTGGCGCTGGCCCGGCAGTTTGAAGGCGTGGGCATCCAGATGCTGACGGTGCACGGCCGCACGCGCGAGCAGGGCTACAAAGGTTTTGCCGAATACGACACCATTGCCGCTGTGAAGGCGGCAGTGCAGGTTCCGGTGGTCGCCAATGGCGACATCGCCACGCCCGAGAAGGCACGCGACGTGCTGGCCGCTACGGGGGCCGACGCCCTCATGATCGGCCGTGCCGCCCAGGGCCGCCCCTGGATTTTTCGCGAGGTGGGCCACTTTCTGGCCACGGGCGAACACCTGGCCCCGCCGCTGGTGGCCGAGGTGCGCCGCCTGTTGCTGGACCACCTGCACGACCACTACAGCCTGTACGGCGAGCAAACCGGGGTGCGCAGTGCGCGCAAGCACATTGCCTGGTACCTGCGCGCGCTGCCGGGCGGCGAGGCCTTGCGCCAACAAATCAATACGACAGAAGACTGCGCCACGCAGTGGCAGGCTGTGGCCGACTACCTGGATGCCCTGGGGCAACAGATGGACCGGCTGCCGCACGCCACCGGTGTGGACGCGAACCCACAAGAACAAGAGGGAATGGCTGCATGAGCAAGAAACATATTGAAGAATGCGTGCGGGAGAGCCTGCAGGGCTACTTTCGCGACCTGGGCGGCGAGACCCCTGACGGCATGTACGACATGCTAGTGCGCGTGGTGGAAAAGCCGCTGCTGGAGGTGGTGATGGAAGAAGCATCCCACAACCAGTCGCGCGCCGCCGAATGGCTGGGCCTGAACCGCAACACCCTGCGCAAGAAACTGGCGCTGCACAAGCTGCTTTGAGCATCTGTTGATTGCTATTTAATTTGTAGCTACTTGCGCTTGTTTGATAAGCGCTAGAGCCTGTTTTTATTCAAACTACCGCACCATTGCCATGAACGCACTCCTCTCCGTCTCCGACAAGACCGGCATCGTCGACTTTGCCAAAGCCCTGCACGCCCTGGGCATCCGGCTGCTGTCTACCGGCGGCACAGCCCAGCTACTGGCCAAAGAAGGCCTGCCCGTGACCGAGGTGGCCGAAGTCACCCAGTTTCCTGAAATGCTGGACGGCCGCGTCAAGACGCTGCACCCCAAGGTGCACGGCGGCCTGCTGGCCCGCCGCGAACTGCCAGAACACATGGCAGCCCTGAAGGCACACGGCATCGACACCATTGACCTGTTGGTGGTCAACCTCTACCCGTTTGAATCGACCGTGGCCAAGGCGGGTTGCACGCTGGCGGATGCCATCGAGAACATCGACATCGGCGGCCCTGCCATGGTGCGCAGCGCCGCCAAGAACTGGAAGGACGTGGGCGTACTGACCGACGCCTCGCAATACCCCGCCGTGCTGGAGGAGCTGAAAGCGAACGGAAAGCTGTCCGACAAGCTGCGTTTTGCGCTGTCCGTCGCTGCGTTCAACCGCATTGCGCAGTACGACGGTGCCATCAGCGACTATCTGTCTTCCGTCACGTTCGAAGAAGAAAAACTGTCGGAAACTTATGTGCCGCAGCGCGCGATGTTCCCTGGCCAAAGCAATGGCATCTTCACCAAGGTGCAGGACCTGCGCTACGGTGAAAACAGCCACCAGCAGGCCGCGCTGTACCGCGACTTGTACCCGGCGCCCGGCTCGCTCGTCACGGGCGTGCAACTGCAGGGCAAGGAACTTTCCTACAACAACATTGCCGACGCCGATGCGGCGTGGGAGTGCGTCAAGAGCTTTGAAGCCGCCGCCTGCGTGATCGTCAAACACGCCAACCCCTGCGGCGTGGCGGTGGCGCTGGATGCAGCGTCGGCCTATGCCAAGGCCTTTCAGACCGACCCCACCAGCGCGTTTGGCGGCATCATCGCCTTCAACCGCGCGGTGGACGGGGCAGCTGCTGCGCAGATCAGCAAGCAATTCGTCGAAGTGCTGATGGCGCCGGATTTCACTGCCGAGGCACTGGAAATTTTCAAATCGAAGGCCAATGTGCGTTTGCTCAAGATCGCCTTGCCCAAGCACGGTGGCACGACTTCTTGGGAGCGCGGCCGCAATGCCATGGATGCCAAGCGCATTGGCTCGGGCCTGCTGCTGCAGACGGCCGACAACCATGAGCTTTCGCTCATGGATCTGCGTGTGGTGACGAAAAAGCAGCCCACGCTGAGCGAAATGGAAGACCTGCTGTTCGCCTGGAAGGTGGCCAAGTACGTCAAGAGCAATGCCATCATTTTTTGCAAGGGCGGTATGACCATGGGCGTGGGCGCCGGTCAGATGAGCCGCCTCGACTCGGCGCGTATCGCCAGCATCAAGGCGCAGCATGCCAACCTGAGCCTGGTGGGTACCGTGGTGGCGAGCGATGCCTTCTTCCCCTTCCGCGATGGCCTGGACGTGGTGGTGGACGCCGGTGCCAGCTGCGTCATCCAGCCCGGGGGCAGCATGCGCGACCAGGAAGTGATTGATGCCGCCGATGAGCGCGGTGTCTCCATGGTGTTTTCGGGCGTGCGTCACTTCAGGCATTGAGCCATTGGGGCCGACAACAAAAAAGCGGCCTCGGCCGCTTTTTTGTTGTCGGGCAGGACTCTTTAAGCGCCCGTGGCTTTCTTGCTGGCCAGAATCTGCGTGATTTCCTCATCCTTGGCCTGCCACAGTTCATTGATCCAGGCTTGTACGGGTGCGCGCGGTGCTGGTTCACCGTTGGCCGGCAATGCCTGGGGGGGAATGCTGCGCAGTTGGGCGCGCACCACCACCTCGGGGATACGGCCGCAGAGGGCGTCGGTGAATGTGGGGGCGCCCTGGGGGTAGACGATAGTGACGTCGAGATAACCGGTAAAGGCATCGCCCAGGGTTTCCAGCGCCATGCTCAGGCTGCCCACTTTGGGTTTGAGCAGGTGGCGGTAGGGCGATTTTTGCTGTGCGTGCTTGGCTGGGGTGAAGCGCGTGCCTTCGACAAAACTCATCACCGAGGTGGGTACCAGGCGGAATTTTTCACAGGCCTTGCGCCCTGCGGCGAGGTCGGCCCGGGCGCTGGCGCCGCCTTTGCGCTGCATGAAGGGAAAGTCGAGCGCCCACCAGGCCAGGCCGATCACGGGCACATAAATCAGTTCTTTCTTGGTAAAGAACTTGAGCATGGGGATGCGGCGGTTGAAGACGCGCTGCAACACCAGGATGTCCACCCAGGTCTGGTGGTTGCTGGCGACCAGGAACCAGCCTTGGGGGTCAAGCCCTTCAATGCCTGTGACATCCCAGCGAACCGGGTTGACGGTGTCCAGCCAGAAGGTGTTGATGTCCATCCACAGTGCTGCGATGCCCATCAGAGCGCGGTCGCACACATGGCGCACCGCCGTGACCGGCAGGATGAGCTTGGCCAGGGCGAACGGGATCATCGAGCTGCACAGCACCAGGGTGTTGATCACCAGGATCAGCGTGGCAAACAGGAACTTCAACGCAGCGAGCATGGGCAGGGCAGTGGGGGTTGCGAAGACAGAACTATAAACTTGAAGTATTTTTGGCTTCTAACGCTTATCCAGTAAGCGCAGAAAGCTATATTTTTGATAGTGTTTTGAACACTTCGCGGGCGGCCGCCACGGTGGTCTCGATGTCGCTGGCTGTGTGCGCCCCGCTCACAAAACCGGCTTCATACAGCGCCGGCGCAATGTATACGCCCCGGTCGAGCAGGCCGTGGAACAGGGTGTTGAAGCGTGCGTTGTCGGTCCTGAGCACCTGGGCGTAGTTTTGTGGCAGCTCGGGCAGCAGGAAGAAACCGAACATGCCGCCTTCACAGTCAGCGCTGAACGGAACGCCCTCGGCGGCGGCAGCGGCTTTTAGGCCGGTGACCAGCGAGTGCGTCGAGGCGGACAGCGCGTCGAAGAAACCGGGTTTGCGGATTTCGCGCAGCGTCGCCAGGCCACAGGCGGTGGCCACCGGGTTGCCCGACAACGTACCGGCCTGGTACACCGCACCCAGCGGTGCGAGGTGTTCCATGATGGCGCGCGGGCCACCAAAGGCGGCCAGCGGCATGCCACCGCCAATCACCTTGCCCAGCACGGTGATGTCCGGTTTGAAACCGGGAATGCTCTTGGCGTACACGCTTTGCGCGCTGCCCAGCGCCACGCGAAAG
Source organism: Simplicispira sp. 125 (assembly GCF_003096555.1). NCBI lineage: Bacteria > Pseudomonadati > Pseudomonadota > Betaproteobacteria > Burkholderiales > Comamonadaceae > Simplicispira > Simplicispira sp. 125. The sequence continues at coordinate 3,943,517 of NZ_QEKM01000001.1, forward strand.
CCCGTCATCACCTCATCGAGCACCAGCAAGGCGCCGTACTCGGTGCACAGTTCGCGGCAGCGGCGCATGAAAGGCACGCTGGCACGCACCAGGTTCATGTTGCCCGCGATGGGCTCGATCATCACGCAGGCCAGCTCCTTGCCGTGCAGGGCAAACGCTTCTTCGAGCTGTGCTACGTTGTTGTATTCGAGTACCAAGGTGTGCTGCACCACCTCGGCGGGCACACCCGCGCTGGTGGCATTGCCAAACGTGGCCAGGCCCGAGCCTGCCTTGACCAGCAGCGCATCGGCGTGCCCGTGGTAGCAGCCCTCGAACTTGATGAACTTGCTGCGGCCCGTGGCGCCGCGCGCCAGGCGGATGGCACTCATGCCGGCCTCGGTGCCCGAGCTGACAAGGCGCACCATCTCCATTGAGGGCACCAGGCTGAGGATTTCCTCGGCCAGTTCCACCTCGCGCTCGGTCGGCGCGCCAAACGAGAAGCCTTCAAGCGCTGCCTTTTGCACGGCTTCGAGCACGGCCGGGTGGCCGTGGCCCAGGATCATGGGGCCCCAGGAGCCGATGTAGTCAATGAAACGCTGGTCGTTCGCGTCCCAGAAGTACGCGCCCTGGGCGCGCTTGACGAAGCGTGGCGTGCCGCCTACGGCCTTGAACGCGCGCACGGGAGAGTTCACGCCGCCGGGAATTACGGCTTTGGCGCGTTCGAAGAGGGGAAGGTTGAGGTCAGTGTTTGATGTCATGGGGAGGAAGCCCGAAGCCTTCAAGGCTGGGTGGTTCGGTGGGGTCGGGGGTGTCATCGTCGCTGTCGTCGGGCTCGGCCCAGAACATGCGGTCGGGGATGACATGGCCCATGCCGGGACGAAAACCTCCGTCCAGGCAATGGTCGAGATAGGCCAGGGCTTCGTTGCAGGCCTCGGTGAGGTCCGTGCCGCAAGCCAGCAGGGCGGCCAGCGCCGCCGACAAGGTGTCGCCTGCGCCGGCAAAGGTGGCGTCGAAAAGCTCGAACCGGCTCGAAGAAAGCACGGTCTCGGGCGATGCCAGGGCGTTTTCAATGAACTGCTCGGGCAGGGGGATGCCTGTCACCAGTGTGTAGGGCGCGCCCATCTCGGCGGCTGCCGCAGCGATGTCGCGCGGGCCCGGATTTTTGTCGCTGCTCCAATCGGGAAGGAGCCAGCGCCACAAGGTGCTGTGGTTTCCAACCAACACGGTGGTTTGCGGCAGCAAAAGCTCGCGAAAGGCATCCAGGTACTGGTCAATCAGGTCATCCTGCCACCAGGAAAGGTTGGGCATGTAGCTGACTACGGGCAGGTCGGGGTAGTCCGCCGTCAACTCGGCAATGGCGCTGATGTTTTCGGGCCCTCCCACAAACCCTACTTTGATTACCTGCACCGGTAGATCTTCCAGTGCTGCCCGTGCCTGGTCGGTGACAGCCTCGTCGTCCATGGAGAAATGGTCGAAAACCTCAGCGGTATCACGTATGTAGGCCCCCGTGACGACAGCCACCGGGTGCCCGCCCACCGATGCCACCGTAGTGATGTCGGCCGTCAAACCACCGGCTCCGCTTGGGTCGCTGGCATTGAACACCATCACGCAGGCCGGGTTGGCCTGGGACTCGGCGCTGGGGGGCAGGCCGTCATCAGGGAGGGGGGAAGGCGGCTGGAGTGGCATGGGCCCGTTGCGGTGTGTGGGGTGGCGCAAAAGCGGCAACCAGCACAGGTGTCTGGATACAATCGTTGCATTCTATGTGAAGGCCCCTTAAGCTGTGACCGACTCATTGACTTGGATGTGTTTGCTTTGTGGTTGGATCTATGACGAGGCCCGGGGTTCACCGGAGTACGGCATTCCACCCGGTACGCCATGGGATCAGGTTCCTGCCGATTGGACCTGCCCCGAATGTGGCGCAGGCAAGAGTGTTTTCGAGATGGTCCAGATCTGAAACGCAGCCTATGACTGCGTTGTTTATTTTTCCCATCGGGAGCAGTGACAATTGACTACAACCGGCGCATCTTTCAAAGTTCTCGTCGTGGATGACAGCAACACCATCCGACGCAGCGCGGAAATTTTCCTAAAACAGGGCGGACATGAGGTTTTATTGGCGGACGATGGATTTGATGCGCTGGCCAAGGTCAACGATTACCATCCGCAGCTGATCTTCTGTGACATCCTCATGCCCAAGCTCGATGGCTATCAGACGGTAGCTATCATCAAGCGCAATGCCCGTTTCGCCGATACGCCGGTGGTGATGCTTTCCTCCAAGGACGGCGTTTTTGACAAGGCGCGTGGGCGCATGGTGGGGTGCCAGGAATATCTCACCAAACCTTTTACCAAAGACCAACTGTTGCAGGCTGTGCAGCAATTTGGCAATCCTGATCAAGGAGCGATGTAATGGCTATTCAGAAAGTACTGGTCGTGGATGATTCCAAGACTGAATTGATGTTCCTGACGGACCTGCTGCAGAAAAAAGGCATGCAGGTGCGAACGGCTGAAAATGCCGAAGAAGCCTTTCGCCGCTTGGCGGAAGAAAAACCCGATCTGATTCTCATGGATGTGGTGATGCCAGGCCAGAATGGCTTTCAGCTGACCCGCGCCATTTCGCGTGACCCGCTCTATGCCGACGTGCCGATCATCATGTGCACCAGCAAGAACCAGGAGACCGATCGTGTATGGGGCATGCGCCAGGGCGCGCGTGGCTACATCACCAAGCCGGTCGATGCAGCGGAGCTGCAAGCCAAGATTGATGCTTTGAACTGAAGGTCCGGCATCTTCTATGGCCAATCGCGAAGCACTTAGAGAGCTCCAGGTACGTCTCGCCAGCCGTCTGCAAGCGGCAAGGACGGAGGGTTTGTCGGTTTCTTCCTGGCTGGCCGTAGAGTCCGCCGGGAAATATTACCTTTTGCCTCTCGGGCATGCAGGCGAAATTTTTCCGTGGACTGTGGTGCAGCATGTGCCATACACCCAGAAATGGTTTATGGGGGTAGCCAACCTGCGCGGTGGCCTCACGGGCGTGGTGGATCTGGCTGGCTTGATGGGCGATGCGCCGATGCGCACCGATCAGGCGCTGTCCGAGACCAGTCTGCTGGCATTCAATGCCGCACTGGAGGTGAATGCCGCTTTGCTGGTCGATCGACTGGCGGGGCTGCGCGGCACGGACGCCTTTGTTTCTTCCGAGTCGCCGGCCGAGGATGCTCCAGTTTTTTTTGGTACGACCTATATCGATTCCGACGGTAAGCGCTGGCAGGAGCTCAATTTGCAGGCCCTGTCTCAACACACCGCATTTTTGAGCATCAGTGCTTGAGTTCTTCTGTAAGGCTGCCCCATGTCTGTCGTCAAACAAGTTGGTAATCTGTTCAATCGCAAGCCTGTCAGCCAGGAAGCTGGCAATGGCCTGGCCGCGGATCAGGACGCGCTGTCCCTCGATGAGCTGCAAAACTATTCGGCGGATGGTTTGAATAGTGTGCAGGGTGATCCGGATGGTTATGCTTCTGCAGCAGCCAGTCCGGTGCGGTCGGAAGATGATGCTGACCTGATCTCGCTGCCTCTGCTGGGCGAAGCCAGTGCCGCTGCGCACCAGCGGCGGTTGCTGATTCTTCTTGCCGTGGGCGTGGCGGTGTTGGCTTTGATTGCTACCTGGGTGCTGCAGCAGGCAGACCGCTCTGCCCAGCAGCTGACCGCCACTGGTCAATCGCTCATGCAGTCGCAGCGCCTGGCCAAGTCGGTGTCGCAGGCCTTGGTCGGGAGCCCGCAGGCTTTCCCGGACGTGGTCGAGAGTTCGGGCGTGCTGGCGCGTAACGTGCGGGCACTGAATGCGGGTGATTCAGAGCTGAACGTGCAGGCCCTGGGCGAGTCGTTCAAGACAGACCTGGACGCAGTGACGCCATTGATGGAGCGCGCAGAGAAAAATGCAAGCGTCGTGATGGGGCAGCAAAAAATCCTGACGCAAGTGGGCGATGCCCTGCGCACGATCAACCGCCAGTCCTCGGATCTGTTGGAAATCGCAGAAACCGTGTCTTCGCTCAAGCTGCAGCAAAACGCTCCCGCCGCAGAGATTTCCGCTGCAGGCCAGTTGGTGATGTTGACACAGCGTATCGGTAAGTCGGCCAACGAGTTCCAGACCGCAGAAGGTGTGAGCCCTGAGGCGGTGTTCCTGCTGGGCAAGGACTTGAACTCGTTCAAGGAAATTGCACAAGGTCTGCTGGATGGCAGCCCTGAGTTGCGCCTGACCGCCACCAAGGATGCCCAAACCCGGGAGCAGCTCGCTGCTTTGATCAAGGTCTACGAAGACACCCGTAACCAGGCGAGCGCAATTCTGGGCAACCTGCAGGGTTTGGTTTCGGCGCGTGAGGCACAGACGGCCATTCTGGGCGACAGCGAGCCGCTGCGCCGCCAGCTCGAAGGGCTGCAAAACAAACTCTCGGCGCAGACGGGTATCGGTGCAGGCCAATTGGCGGCGCTGGTGTTGGCCGGTATTTTCGTGCTGTTGTGCGGTGTCGGTATTTCGCGTGTGCAACTGCTTGACAGCCGCAGCCGCCAGCTCGAAGCCGAGGCCCAGCAAAAGGACGCACAGCGCCAGGAACAGGAAGCCAAGCGCGTCAACGACGCCAACCAGGCCGCCATTTTGCGTTTGATGAACGAACTGCAATCGGTTGCTGAAGGCGATCTGACGCAGGAAGCCACGGTGACCGAAGACATTACGGGTGCTATCGCTGACTCGGTGAACTACACGGTGGAAGAATTGCGCCAACTGGTAGGCAGCGTGCAGAACACGGTAACCCGGGTGGCTCAAACCACCGCCATGGTGGACAACACCTCCACTGAGCTGCTGGCCGCATCGACCGAACAGCTGCGGGAAATTCGTGAAACGGGTCGCTCCGTGCTCGACATGGCTTCCCGAATCAACGAGGTGTCTACCCAGGCGGAAGAGTCTGCCACGGTGGCGCGCCAGTCGCTGCAGGCTGCAGATTCGGGTTTGCAAGCTGTGCAAAACGCCATCGGCGGTATGAACTCCATCCGCGACCAGATCCAGGACACATCCAAGCGCATCAAGCGCCTGGGCGAATCTTCGCAAGAGATTGGTGAAATCACCGAACTGATTTCCGACATTACGGAGCAGACGAACGTGCTGGCGCTGAACGCCGCCATTCAGGCGGCTTCCGCTGGTGAAGCTGGCCGGGGCTTCTCTGTGGTGGCCGAAGAAGTGCAGCGACTGGCTGAGCGCTCCGCAGACGCCACGCGCCAGATTTCGGCGCTGGTGAAGGCCATTCAGACCGACACACAAGATGCCGTGGCCGCTATGGAACGCTCCACGCAAGGTGTGGTGGAGGGGGCGCGTCTGTCGGACAGCGCAGGTACCGCACTGACGGAAATTGACCGCGTGTCGCGTCGCCTTGCGGAGCTGATCGAGCAGATCTCGTCTTCCACGTCGCGTGAAGCCACGTTGGCTAACGAGGTGGCAGAAAACATCCAGCACATTTTTGCGGTGACCGAGCAGACCGGTGAAGGTACGCGTGCTACGGCGCAGCAGGTGCGCGAACTCTCCACGATGGCCGAGGAACTTCGCCAGTCTGTGGCCCGGTTCAAGATTGCCTGACGTACCGAACAACAAACGGGCTCTGTGCAGCCGGGAACGAATCCATGTCATCTACTGATGCCGTCAACGCACCACATGCCGAGGGAGGTTCTGGCGAACAGGACCTTGGACCATTGGCATGGGTGCTCGAGGAATTGCGCAAGTCCCTGGACGGTGCCGTCAAGGCGCTGCGCCGCTTCGTGCACGATGCCGATCTGGCGCGTGAATCGGATCTTGCTACGCTGGACGTAGCCACCTTGCGCATTGCGCGCCAACAATTGCACCAAGCCAGCGGCGCACTTGAAATGGTTGGTATGGCATCACCGGCGCTGGTGCTCCGGGCCATGGAAACCGCGGTTCAGAAGTTCGTGCAACGCCCTGAGCTGTGCACCGACGACGCTGCAGGCGCGCTGGAGCGGGCCAGTTTTGCATTGAGCGAATATTTGGAAAGCGTGCTGGCAGGCAAGCTTGTCTCGTCAGTGGCCTTGTTCCCCCAGTACCGTGATGTGCAGGCATTGACGGGCGCTGACCGCGTTCATCCGGCCGATCTATGGCCCGTCGAGCGGCGCTTCCGCGAACCCGATGTCGAAGTTACGGCTGAACCGCTGGCCTATGGGCCGGCGGCGCGCGCGCGTCTTGACCAGGCCGTTCTGCGCATCGTGAAGGATGCCGACTTTGATGCGGCCCATGACTTGCGTGATATCGCGCTCGGATTTGTCGCAACCCAGACTGATCGCCAGTCCCGTGCTTTCTGGAAAATTTGCGCAGGGTATTTCGAGGCCTTTGGCCGTGGTTTGTTCGCGGCCGATGTCTATGCCAAACGGGTGGCCTCGCGCATTCTCATGCAGTACGCCACGCTGGCCCGAGGCGACTCGGGTATTGCGGACAGGCTGGTGCAGGATCTGCTGTTTTTTTGTTCGCAAGCGCAGCCGTCCGAGAACGATAAGGTTCCCTATCTGCGTGCGGTGCGCAAGGCATTCGACTTAGACCGTGCTCCGCCAGTGGACTACGAATCGCGCCGATTTGGTCGGTTCGATCCTGCTGTTCTGGCGCAGGCGCGCAAGCGCATTTCGGCCGTCGCAGAAACCTGGTCCGCACTGGCAGGCGGCGATCGCAACAAGCTCAAGCCCGCGGCAGACCAATTCAGCTTGGTGTGTGACTCCCTGCGCAAACTGCACCGCAACAGCGAAAGCCTGGCACAAGCGCTGACCCGGGCGGTGGAATCGACCACCCGGGCTGGCGAGCCTCCTTCGGCCGCGTTGGCCATGGAAGTGGCGACATCCGTGTTGTATCTCCAGGCCGCTCTGGAGGAAACGGATACCGCAGAAGAGCAAATGGTAGCCCGTGCCACGCGGCTCGCAGACCGGCTGGACCATGTCACGGCGGGCGGTGAACCGGATCCGCTGGAGCCCTGGATGGAGGAGCTGTACCGGCGCGTCAGTGACAACCAGACCATGGGCAGTGTGGTGGGCGAACTGCGCACAACGCTGGGCGAGGCCGAGCGTGCCATGGATCAGTTTTTCCGCAACCCGGAAGATGTGACGCCTTTGACCTCCGTGCCGGGGCGCTTGGCTCAGATGCGCGGCGTACTTTCGGTGCTTGGCCTGGACCAGGCTTCGTTGGCCGTGCTGCGCATGCGCGAATCCGTCGAGCGTTTGCTGGTGAATGATGTCGGTTCGGAAGAGGAACGCAAACAAACTTTCGAGAAACTGGGCAATAGCCTGGGAGCCTTGGGGTTCCTCATCGATATGCTGAGCTACCAGCGTGCCATGGCACGCAAGCTCTTTGTGTATGACGAAGAACTGGGTGAGTTGCGCATTTTGATGGGACGTACCCGCGCCCGAGTGACCGACCAGGCGGACAGCCCAGAGGACGTGGAGCACAAAATCGAGGAACGCGCCCCTGTGCCGTTGCCCGAGGTCGTACCGCGCGAATCACACTACGCCCATGTTCCTCCCGCTGTGGCGCTGCCAGCGGTGCCGGAGGCCGTGGAGGCTGTACAGCTTGAGCCTGCGCCGCTGATTGAAGAAGAATCCGTGTCCCTGGAGTCTGACTCCCTGGTAGCACAAGAAATCTCAGCGCCTGCAGCTGAAACTGCGCCTGTCATGCCACCTTTGCCGGTGATCTCCGTGGTCACCGAGGTGGAAGATGAGCTCCTGGACATCTTCCTGGAAGAAGCGCGCGAAGTGGTCGGGAACGGCTTGGCTGCGGTGCAGCTTCTAGAGGCAGAACCCGGCAATCTCAGCGAGCAGACGACGCTGCGCAGGGCGTTCCATACGCTCAAGGGCAGCTCGCGCATGGTAGGTTTGAATGATTTTGGTGAAGCAGCCTGGTCCATGGAGCAGCTGCTCAATGCCTGGCTGGCTGAGCAAAAACCCATGCAGCCGTCGCTGCTGAATTTGGCCAACCAGGCCTTGAACGGTTTTGGTCGCTGGGCCGATGATATCGCTGCGGGTACCGCTGGTGCATGGCAGGTCCAGATGTTTGCCAGCGTCGCAGACGCCATGCGCTTGGAGGGTACCGAACTGCCTCTGCAGCTTCCTGGTGAATCGCACACTGCAGCAGCGGTGCCGATGGTCCAGGAGGCGGTGTCCGAAGCAGCGCCAGATGAGCAGATTTTGGCGGATGATTTCCCTTCCTTCGAGTTCTCCGCAACCCAGTCTGTAGGGTTGGCGCAAGAAGCGGTGTCCCCGGAGCCCACCACAGAGATTCCTCTGGCAGAAGACATCGATTTTTCCGAGTTTTCTTCCGCCATGGCCACGCAAGAGCCTGTGGTGCCAGAGGCCGCACCGCAGACGGATGTCGATTTTCCGCTTGATCTGACCGCTCCAGTCGTGCAAGAGGTGCGTCTGGCAGACGACAGTCTGGAGCTTCCCATGCTGGAAGCTGCGCCAGCCCTGGCGACAGACCTTGAAAGCGCCTTGCTTCCCGCTGAAGCGGCGCACGACGAGCCGTCTCTGGAGCCTGAGGTCGTTCCAGAGCCCGTAGCAGTAGTTTCCGAGCCGGCCCAGGATGACAACGTTAAAGTCATTGGCGATTTGCGCATCAGCATTCCGCTCTACAACGTCTACCTGAACGAGGCAGATGAGTGGTCGCGCAGACTTGTGACATCGCTCCAGGAATGGTCGATGGAGTTGCACGAGCGACTGCCCGACATGGCGGTGGCGCTTGCGCACTCGCTCGCCGGTAGTTCCGCCACGGTGGGTTTTTCTGCATTGTCCGATACCGCCCGATTGCTCGAGCATGCCTTGGAGCATGTGCAGTTGCAGTCCAAAGGCGAACCCGAAGATGCCCGCGCATTCCTGGATGCAGCGGAAGACATGCGACGCCTTTTGCACCAGTTTGCGGCCGGTTTCCTCAAGGAGACCAATCCGCAAATATTGGATGAATTGCAGCGGATCCTCCAAACCGAGGTTGTGAGTACGCAGTCGCCCCCCATCGAAGATGCCGAGCAGGCGATGGAAGCATGGCGGGAAGAAAATGCGCGCGCCGCACTCTTGGAGCCATCCGTCCCGGCACCGGAGTCCGAGACATTGGTGTCGCCATCCGCCGAGACTGTCGAGCCCGAGGTGATACGTGGTTATGTGGCGCCGGCCCTCTCCGTTCCCTTGCGCGAACAGGCTGGTGGCGCCGCTGAAGCAGCAGACCCCGTTTTTGTTGCGCCCGCGGATATCGACGACGATATCGATGCGATCGACGTCATTGATCCGGACCTCTTCCCGATCTTCGAAGAAGAAGCCGCAGAACTGTTGCCGGTTTTGGGCGGTGCCTTGCGCCAATGGGCCTCGCGGCCAGACAACCTGGGTGCGCGTACCGAGGTGCTGCGTGCCTTGCATACCCTCAAGGGCAGTGCGCGGTTGGCGGGCGCCATGCGTTTGGGAGAACTCTCCCACCGCCTCGAATCCGCTATTGAGCAGCTGGATGTGGAAACGGTGCAGTCTGCGGATATCGATCCCTTGCTGGGTAGCTTTGACGGTTTGCAGGCGAACTTCAATGCGCTGCGAGCCATCAGTGACCAGGCTCCTGCCGAAGCAGTAGCGGTCACGCCGGTCAAACCCGAGGCGGTACCGGCAAGCGAGGCACCGCAGGCCGAGCAGCCGCGGCGTCCGGTGGTGGCGCGGCCCCAGGGACCGCTCGAACTGGCCCCCGTGCGCGCCACGGCCGGACATTCGGTGCGGGTGCGTGCACAGCTGCTGGATCGACTGGTCAACCAGGCCGGCGAGGTCATGATCACCCGCTCCCGCATGGAAGCGCGGCTGGGTCAGCTCAAGGGTTCGATGGCCGATCTCACGGGCAACCTGGAGCGTTTGCGCCAGCAATTGCGCGATATCGAGGTTCAGTCTGAATCCCAGATGCAGTCGCGACTGGCGTTGTCCAAGGAATCTGCGGCCGGTTTCGATCCGCTGGAGTTCGACCGTTTCACGCGGGTGCAGGAGCTGACCCGCATGATGGCGGAATCGGTCAACGACGTGGCCACGATCCAGCGCAATCTGCAGCGTACAGTGGAAGGCACCGAGGACGACCTGATTGCACAGGGACGGCAAGCGCGTGAATTGCAGCGCGACCTGCTGCGTACCCGCATGGTCGAGTTCGAAGGTATTGCAGAGCGGCTCTATGCCGTGGTGCGGCAGTCGTCCAAGGAAACCGGCAAGCAGATCAAGCTCGACATCACGGGGGGGTCGATTGAAATGGACCGGGGCGTTCTTGACCGTATGACGCCAGCGTTTGAGCACCTGTTGCGCAACTGTGTGGCCCATGGCATCGAAACACCGGAGCAGCGGCTTGCCCAAGGCAAGCCCGCTTCCGGGACGATCTCGGTCGATTTGCGCCACGAAGGGAACGACGTTTCGGTTGCGTTCCGAGACGACGGTGCCGGGCTGAATTTGTCGGGAATCCGGGCAAAAGCATTGTCTCAAGGGCTGATCAGCGCGGACACAGAACTGAGCGACACCGATGCTGCCAATCTGATCTTCACGCCGGGCTTCTCCACCGCATCCGAAGTGACTGGGCTTTCCGGCCGGGGCATTGGCATGGACGTGGTGCGGGCCGAAGTGAACGCCCTGGGTGGACGGATCGAAACCACGACCGAGGCCGGTAAGGGTGCGGCATTCCGCATGGTGCTTCCGTTGACCACGGCGGTAACGCAGGTGGTGATGTTGCGTGCCGGCGATTTGGCTGTGGGCGTGCCCGCGAACATTGTGGAAATTGTGCGCCGGGTGCCAGTGACTGAATTGGAAGCAGCGTACCGGACCGGAACCTTCGAGGTGGCTGGCGAGAGCCTGCCTTTCTATTGGTCTGGCGCCTTGCTGCAGGCTTCGCCGCGCAGCCATGACGCAGCTGCGGGCAAGACCCGGCCTGTAGTGGTGCTGCGCAGTGCATCGCAACGCATCGCCATGCATGTGGACGAAGTGCTCGGCAACCGTGAAGTCGTGGTGAAGAACCTGGGGCCGCAGTTGTCCAGGCTCCCTGGCTTGGCGGGCATGTCCGTGCTCGCTTCGGGGGCTGTCGTGCTGATCTACAACCCGGTGGCGCTGTCCACGGTGTATGGCGAGCAGGTGCGCGCAAGCAGTGCTTCGCAGGCACCTGTGACAATATCGTCGGATGTTGGCGCGGGGATACCAGTCGCGGCCGTGCCTCCTGCATCGGGGCAGGTGCCATTGGTGCTGGTAGTGGACGATTCGATCACGGTACGGCGCGTCACGCAGCGCCTGTTGCAGCGCGAAGGCTACCGTGTGTCCTTGGCGGCAGACGGTCTGCAGGCACTGGAGCGGCTGCAGGAAGAGCGACCCACGGTGGTTCTGTCGGATATCGAAATGCCACGCATGGATGGTTTCGACCTCGCGCGCAACATCCGGGCCGATGCTGCGCTGCGCGACCTTCCCATCATCATGATCACGTCGCGTATCGCACAGAAGCACCGTGAACATGCCATGGAGTTGGGCGTGAACCATTACCTGGGCAAGCCATATTCGGATGACGAGTTGCTGAGTCTCATACAGCATTACGCCAAGTTGGCTGCCGATGCGGTGACTGCCTGACCGCCCAGCGCTGACAGCAGGGCCGGAAATGCAACCGGGAGACGCCGAAAGTGGATGATCTGAAACATTCCGGCGACCCCCGGCTGCTTTCGTGTTTGCAGCAAATGGTGCGTGCAGGCGCATCCGATCTCTTTCTGATAGCAGGGGCTCCTCCCACCCTCAAGCGGCAAGGGGGCTTTGTCACCTTGGGTTCCACTGCTGTGGAGGCCCATGATGTGCGCGACATGGCCTATTCGGTCATGGATGCAGCCCAGGTCACTGCTTTTGAGTCGTGCATGGAATGTGATCTGGCGTACCAAACGGGCAACGCAGATCGATTCCGGATCAATGTGCACCGTCAGCGCGGGCAGGTGGGAATGGTGGTGCGCTATGTGTCCCCTACGATCCTGTCACTCGACGCCCTCGGGTTGCCAGCGGTGCTCAAGCAGTTGGCATTTCTCAAAGGCGGGTTGGTGTTGGCGGTGGGCGCCGCCGGTTCGGGGAAGACGACCACCCTGGCATCGTTGCTGGATTACCGCAACGCGCACACGGCAGGCCACATCCTGACCATTGAAGACCCCATCGAATACTTGCACGCCCACAAGAAGTCTCTGATGACCCAGCGTGAAGTTGGAATCGACACCCTGTCTTATGACGAGGCACTGCGCCATGCCATGCGCGAGGCGCCGGATGTCATCATGATTGGCGAAATCCGCGATCGCACCAGCATGCAGCATGCCCTGCATTACGCCGAATCAGGTCACCTGTGCATCTCCACTCTGCACGCCAACAATGCCAGCCAGGCGGTGCAGCGGATTTTGAATTTCTTCCCTGAAGAAGCACATGGCCAACTGCGCATGGATTTGTCACTCAATCTCAAAGCGGTGGTTGCCCAGCGCCTTATTGTGGGAACGCACAAGCGCCAAGTTCCTGCGGTCGAGGTGATGCTGCTGACGCACTATGTTTCGGAGCTGATCCAGAAAGGGCAAATCGAAGGGTTGCGGGGAGCCATCGAGCGCACCGGGGAAGTGGGTATGTGCACTTTTGACCAGTCCATTTTCCAATTATTCGAGCGTGGGGAAATTGCACAGGCAGAGGCTGTGGCCCATGCAGACAACAAGACGGACATGGCCTTGCGCATGCGGCTGGCCGCCGGTGCTTCCCTGAGTGTGGAAGGCATGCACATGGCTCCCAATGCCGACGATGATGCGGCCCCGCCACTGCCTATCCTTCCTTGACGACTCCATAGCGAAGCAGGGTCCGTTGGCGCGCCGCATCGTGGTCCACGATCGGGGCTGGGTAGTCGCGCCCCAGCTCGATACCCGCAGCCTGCAAGGTGCCGATAGGTGCAAGCCAAGGCGCGTGCAGCGCCGCAGTGGGCAGATCTGACAATGCCGGAAGGTAGCGGCGGATGAAGCGGCCTTGCGGATCGAACTTGCGGCTCTGGAGCACCGGGTTGAAGATCCGAAAATAAGGTTGCGCATCACATCCGCTGGAACTGGCCCACTGCCAGCCACCGTTGTTGGCGGCGAGATCGAAGTCGTTGAGCTTTTCTGCAAAGTAACGCTCTCCCCAGCGCCAGTCCAGCCCCAGGTGTTTACACAAAAAACTGGCCGTCACCATGCGCAGGCGGTTGTGCATGTAGCCAGTCTGGTTGATCTGCGCCATTGCTGCATCGACCAGCGGATAGCCTGTGCGCCCCGTACACCACGCGTCGAATAAGTCGGCAGCGTGCGGGCCATTCTCCCAGGCGATCGCGTCGTACGCGGGCTTGAAGCTGCGCTGCGCTACGTGCGGGTGGTGGTGCAGGACCTGGAAGTAAAAATCCCGCCAGATCAGTTCGTTGAGCCAGGTGCTGGCGCCCGGGCTGCCCGACTGTGCCAGCGCATGGGCGGTGCGCGCCAGTGTGCGGATGGAAATGGTGCCAAAACGCAGGTGGGGCCCGAGGTAGCTGGGACCCTTGATCGCGGGAAAGTCGCGCGTGCTGTCATAGTGCTCTATGCGGGCGAGGAACTCATCGAGCAGAAGCTGCGCACCTCGGCTACCGGTGGCCAGCCGGATGGGCAGGCGCGGCGCGCATGAAAACCCCAGTTCCTGCAACGATGGGACAGGGCTGCAGGCCCATGGCGGGCGGGGTGCCAGGGCCTGCGCATGGCGTTCGACCGGGTAGGCGCTCAGATAAAACGCATTGATCTTGCGCAGCCAAGCGTTTTTGTAAGGCGTAAACACGCTGTAGGGTGTACCGCCCTGGGTCAGCACTTCGCTGCGTTCGAAAACCGTGTGGTCCTTGCTGGTGTGAAAAGCCTTGCGCGAAGCCGCCAGCGCCGTGCGCACCTGGCTATCTCTCGCCAGTGCCTGGGGTTCGTCATCGTGGTTGGCAAAAACGGCCTGCACGTCCAGCGCAGCGGCCAGCGACGGAATTTCGTCTTCTGCGCTCCCGTGGCGCACGATCAAGCCGCCGTCCGGGCGCCCGTTCAGTGCCCGCAGATCTTCATCAAGCCCTTCAACAGCGCTGCGAATGAAGTCCACCCGAAGATCAATGCGGGGCAGGGCGTCGAGAATGGAACGGTCAAAGACGAAAACGCAATGCACCTGGGCGCATTGGCGCAAGGCATGGTAGAGAGCGGCTTGGTCTGCAGTGCGCAGGTCGCGCCGGAACCAAACCAGCCCTGTGCGGTATCTGGCGGGCATGTTCACCGTAAAATCAGTCTATGTCTGCCCATTCTGCGCCCATGAACCTGACGCACCATTTCCTCATCGCAATGCCCGGGATGGAGGATGCGTCTTTCGCACGCAGCGTGGTCTACCTGTGCGAGCACAGCGAGCGCGGAGCCCTGGGGCTCATCATCAACAAACCTACCGATATCAACCTTAAAGGCCTGTTCGACAAAGTCGACCTGTCTCTGGGCCGCAACGACCTGACCAATGCGCCCGTGTTTCTGGGCGGTCCGGTGCAGACCGAGCGCGGCTTTGTGCTGCACGAATCCTTGCATGGCACCGGCGACATTCCCGAAGAATCAGCGTACGCATCGACCATGGTGATTCCGGGGGGGCTGGAGATGACGACCTCCAAAGATGTGCTGGAAGCACTGTCCACCGGGGCGGGGCCGCGGCGGGTTTTGGTCACACTGGGCTACTCGGCCTGGGGTGAGGGGCAACTCGAATCCGAACTGGCTGAGAACAGCTGGCTGACGGTGGGTGCCGATTTGTCGGTGATTTTCGATACTCCGGTAGAGCAACGCTACGACAGCGCCCTGGGACTGCTGGGGCTGGAGGCGTGGCGCCTGTCGCCCGGGGCGGGCCACGCATGAGCGACGCTGCGCCGCCGGTTGCAACACCAGAGGTTCCCATCCATCTGCAGACCTTTCTCGCCTTTGACTTTGGCCTCAAGCGCACGGGCGTGGCGGTTGGCAATCGGATGTTGCGCACCGCCAGCCCGCAGACCACCATCCGTGCCGAGGGCGACGCGCGCTTTGTGGGCGCGGCCGAGCGCATTGCCGAATGGCAGCCCGACGCGCTGGTGGTGGGCGTGCCCTACCACCCCGATGGTGCCAGCCACGAAAACACGCGCCGTGCACAGCGTTTTGCCCGGCAACTGCATGGCCGCTTCCGGTTGCCGGTCTATGAGGTGGATGAGCGTTACAGCACCACCGAGGCCTTGGCGGACGGTGCGCGCGATGCCGATGCGGCGTCGGCCTGCATCATTCTTGAACAGTTCCTGAGGAGCCTTCCATGACCCCATCTCCCTCTGGCACCCCGGGTAGCCTGGTGCTTGACGCCGAGGCCCTGTACCGCGAGTTGTTGCGCGGCGTGCGTACGCTGCGCGAGCCGACCACCCGTCTGGCGGGTATTGCCTCGGGCGGCGCCTGGCTGGCCGAGCGGTTGCAGAAGGACCTGGGCCTCGATGGGGAGGCCGGTGTGCTGTCGTCCTCCATGCACCGCGATGATTTTGCGCAGCGTGGGTTGGCCGCCAGCGCCCAGACGACGCTGCCTTTCGATGTCAATGGCGCAGATATTTTGGTGCTCGATGATGTGCTCTACACCGGCCGCACCGTGCGCGCCGTACTCAACGAGCTGTACGACTACGGTCGCCCGGCCCGCGTGCGCCTGGCCGTACTGGTGGACCGGGGTGGGCGCGAACTGCCCGTGCAGGCCGATTTTGCCGCCGCCCGCGTCGCTTTGCCTGGCACCCAATCGCTGGCGCTGGCCCGCAACGAGGGTGGTCAATTTCACTTCCAGATCAAAGAGGCCTGAGCCGTGCTGCACCAGCGCAACCCCCAACTCAATCGCAATGGCGAGCTGATCCACCTGCTGTCTATCGAGGGCCTGCCGCGCGACATCGTCACGCACATCCTCGATACCGCCGCCAACTTCGTGAGCGTGAACGACCGTGAGGTCAAGAAGGTGCCGCTCTTGCGTGGCAAGAGCGTGTTCAACCTGTTTTTCGAGAACAGCACACGCACGCGCACCACGTTCGAGATCGCGGCCAAACGCCTGTCGGCTGACGTGTTCAACCTCGATATCGCGCGCAGCTCGGCCAGCAAGGGCGAGTCGCTGCTCGACACCATCGCCAACTTGTCGGCCATGGCGGCCGACCTGTTCGTCGTGCGGCACAGCGAATCGGGCGCACCCTACCTGATTGCGCAGCATGTCGCGCCCCATGTGCACGTCATCAACGCGGGCGACGGGCGCCACGCCCACCCCACGCAGGGGCTGCTGGACATGTACACCATCCGGCACTACAAGAAGGATTTCTCCAGCCTGACCGTCGCCATCGTGGGCGATGTGCTGCACTCGCGCGTGGCGCGGTCCGACATCCACGGCCTGACCACGCTGGGCTGCGCCGAGGTGCGCGTGGTGGGGCCGCGTACCCTGGTGCCGTCCAATATGGCCGAGATGGGAGTGCGTGTGTGCCATACGCTCGAAGAAGGCATCAAGGATGCCGACGTGGTCATCACGCTGCGCCTGCAGAACGAGCGCATGAGCGGCGCACTGCTGCCGTCGAGCCAGGAGTATTTCAAGAGCTTTGGCCTCACGCCCGAGAAACTGCGGCTGGCCAAGCCGGACGCCATCGTCATGCATCCCGGTCCCATCAACCGGGGCGTAGAGATTGACTCTGCCGTGGTGGATGGCCCGCAGGCCGTGATCCTGCCGCAGGTCACCTTTGGCATTGCGGTGCGCATGGCGGTCATGTCGATCGTGGCCGGGAATGAGGCTTAACCCCCTGAATCGCTTCGCGTCTTCCCCCAAGGGGGACGCCCCCAGTGGCCCGGCAAAGCCGGTTCCACGGGGGCACTGGCGTGGGTCTGCTGCGGCGCGGGTGTCTGTTGATGTAATGCAGACTGCTATTTATTTGATAGCTGTTTGCGCTTGTCCAGTAAGCGCTAGCAGCAATTTGGCTTGAAATCATGAAGATACTGATCCAGAACGGCCGTGTGATCGACCCCGCCTCGGGCCTTGACCAGACCTGTGACATCGCCATCGCGGCAGGCCGTATCGTGGGCGTGAACCGCGTGCCGCCCGATTTTGCGCCCCAGCGCAGCATTGACGCCACAGGTTGCATCGTGCTGCCCGGGCTGGTGGACCTGGCGGCCCGTCTGCGCGAGCCAGGGTATGAGCACGAAGGCATGCTCGAATCCGAAATGGCGGCTGCAGTGGCCGGCGGTGTGACCAGCCTGGTGTGCCCGCCCGATACCGACCCCGTGCTCGACGAGCCGGGGCTGGTGGAGATGCTCAAGTTCCGCGCCGAAAAACTGCACCAGACGCGCCTGTTTCCGCTGGGCGCCCTTACGCGCGGGCTGGCGGGCGAGGTGCTGACGGAAATGGCCGAGCTCACTGAGTCCGGCTGTGTGGGTTTTGGCCAGGCCGAGGTGCCCTTGGCCAGCACGCAGGTCCTGCAGCGCGCATTGCAGTATGCGGCCACCTTTGGCTACACCGTCTGGCTGCGCCCACAGGAGCTGCATCTGGGCAAGGGCGTAGCGGCCAGTGGCTCGCTGGCCACGCGGTTGGGCCTGTCGGGCGTGCCAGTGGCGGCCGAGACAATTGCGCTGCATACCATTTTTGAGCTGCTCCGGGCGACCCAGGCGCATGTGCATTTGTGCCGTCTGTCCAGCGCTGAAGGGGTGGCGCTGGTACGCCAGGCCCGCGCCGAGGGTTTGAATGTGACGTGCGACGTCAGCATCAACTCGCTCTATCTGACGGACACGGACATCGGCTTTTTTGACAGCCGGGCGCGGCTGACGCCGCCGCTGCGCCAGCAGCGCGATCGCGATGCCCTGCAGGCGGGCCTGCGCGACGGCACCATCGACGCACTGGTCTCAGACCATAACCCGGTCGACGAAGACGCCAAGACACTGCCTTTTGCCGAAGCCGAACCCGGCGCTACCGGACTGGAGCTGCTGCTGAGCCTGGCACTCAAATGGTCGCAGGACAGTGGCGCGCCCCTGGCGCGTGCTCTGGCCGTAGTGACCAGCGAGCCCGCCCGCGTGTTGGGCAGTGCCCTGGGAACCCTGCAGGCCAGCGTGGGCCAGTTGGTGGAGGGGGGGGTGGGGGATGTCTGCATCTTCGATCCGAAGGACCATTGGATTGTGCAGGCCGAGGCCCTGCGCAGCCAGGGCAAACACACGCCGTTTTCGGGCTACGAGCTGCCGGGGCGGGTGCGCTGCACGTTGGTGGCTGGGCAGATTGCGTTTGAACGAAGCTGAGACAGTGAGCGCGCTTTAAGCCAGGCCAGGTTTTTGTGAAGCACTTCAAGGCCTGCGGGCGTTTGCTGCGTCTGCTGTTCCATGTCGCCCAGGGTCTGTGGGTCGTAGCGCTGCGCTTTCCGGCGCTGTCACCCGCGCAGCAGCAGGCCCGGGTGCAGGCCTGGTCGCTGGCGCTGCTAGCCCATGCGGGCGTTTCGCTCTCGATTCGCGGGGCTCCTGCGCTGGTCGGCCCGGTTTTGCTGGTGTCCAACCACCTGTCGTGGCTGGATATTCCGGTGTTGCATGCGGCACGCTATTGCAGGTTTGTCTCCAAGTCGGACGTGCAGGACTGGCCGCTGGTTGGTACGCTGGCCACGGCAGCGGGCACGCTCTACATTGAGCGCAGTTCTCCCCGCGATGCCTTGCGCGTGGTGCAGTCCATGCAGCAGGCGCTGGCGCAGGGTGAAGTGTTGGCGGTGTTTCCTGAAGGCACGACCGGCGATGGGCGCACCATGCTGCCCTTTCATGCCAACTTGCTGCAGGCTGCCGTGGCAGCCCAGGCGCCGGTGCAACCCGTAGGCCTGCGGTTTGTCGACAAGGCCACGGGCTCCACCAGTTTTGCGCCCAGCTTTGTTGGTGATGAAACCCTGGTGGGCTCCATCTGGCGCACGCTGTGCGCGCCGCCGATCGAGGCCATCGTGCATTTTGGGGTCCTTGAATATGCACTGGAGCGTGATCGGCGTACCTGGGCGCTGCACTTGCACCACACCGTGGACAGCCTGCGGCGCGGTTGACCGTTAGTGTGTCAAAAATGCCTTTCGAGCTGGCATCTGTCTTGAAAAGCGTGCATATTCCACGTATCGGGCGCTTTTGGTATGGAATGTTGGTCTTTTGGACACGCAATTCCCGTATCGTCCGGATCTTTCGGGCCGGTGCCTATGCAGCCTGGCCCTTCACACTGCAGGGAGGACACCATGGATCTGGTACAGCGCGTCAAAAGCATTCTTCTTCAACCCAAGGACACCTGGGCCACCATCGAGGGCGAGCAGGCGGATGTAGCAGGCCTGTACACCCGCTACCTCATGGTGCTGGCGGCCATTCCGGCGGTCTGCGGTTTCATTGGCATGTCCATCATCGGCATGGGGGCCTTTGGGGTTTCCATCCGTGTTCCATTCCTATCGGGCCTGGCCAGCATGGTGGTGTCTTACGTGCTGAGCCTGGTGGGCGTGTTTGTGCTGGCGCTCATTGTCAATGCCCTGGCTCCGACCTTTGGTGGTCAGAAAGACCAGATGCAGGCGCTCAAACTGGCCGTTTACGCCAGCACGGCTGCCATGCTGGGAGGCCTCTTCAGTCTGCTGCCGGCGCTGGCCATGCTCAGTTTGCTGGCCGCGCTGTATTCGATCTACCTGATCTATTGCGGGCTGCCTATTCTGATGAAAAATCCGCCAGAGAAGTCACTGGCGTACACCGCCGTGGTGCTGGTGGCTGCCATCGTGATGGGGGTGGTCATGGGGCTTGTCAGCAACATGTTCATGCCCCGGGGCGGCATGCTCATGGGCAGCGCAGACGATTCTGCGATCTCGGTGACCACACCGGGCGGCAAGGTCAGCATCAACACCGCCGGGCTGGAGGCGGCGAGCAAGAAGATGGAAGAGGCCGCTCGCCAGATGGAAAAGGCACAGAAAAGCAATGACCCCAACGCCATTGCTACAGCCACGGGCCAGGCGGTGGCGGCTGCCGCTGGCATGATGGGCGGCGGGCAGGCGGTGGCCGCGCAATCCCTCAAGGCGGCGCTGCCTGAACAACTGGGGGACATGGCCCGAACAGGCTTTGACGTGCAGGATGGTGCTGCCTTGGGCTTGCCTACCAGCCAGGCCAGCGCGCAATTCAGCAATGGCGACAAGGAGGCGCGCCTGGAAATCACCGACCTGGGCGGTATGGGCCAGATGGCTATCCTGGCCATGGGCATGGCACAGGGCGAAAAAGAAGACCGCGAGCATGCCGAGAAGACCTGGCAGGAAGGTGGCCGTACCCTGCACCAGAGCTACCGCAAGGACGGCAGCCAGGCAGAGTTCAAGATGGTGCTGAAGAACGGCATCCTGGTCAGCATCGAGGGTGACAACATGGACATGCGCGCGGTGCGCTCCCTGCTGTCCGAGGTGAACGTTGCAGCCCTGGAGGGGCTGCAGCGCAAGGCCAAGCCCTGATCGAGGCATGGACGAGGATTGCTATAATAAACTGAGCTATCAGCGCTTGATGGTAAAGCGCTAGAGGCCTTTTTTACCTAAATCGCAGGCGTCCGCTCAAAAGTCACCACATGGTCCACTTGGGCGCGAATGCCGATCCATTCGCCCAGGGCATGGTCATGGTGGCTGGGCACATGGGCCAGCAGAGCCTGGCCGTTGTGCAGGCGCAGGGTGTACAGGAACTCGGATCCTCGGAATGACTTGCGCACGATCTGGGCCTGCACTGGCGCCGCGTCGTCGTGCACGATGTCATCGGCGCGCAGCAGCACGTCGCATTCGCCCGCCGGGTAGCTGGAAGGCAGGGGACATTCGGTCAGGTTGGCCAGATCGCCCAGTGGCGTGCGCACCACGACGGCACTGCCTTGCTGCACCAAGGTGGCGGGTGCAAACACGCCGTGGCCAATGAAGTCAGCCACAAAGCGCGTGGCTGGGCGGTGATAGAGGGTGTAGGCATCGTCCCACTGGTGCAGGTGGCCCTGGTGCATGACACCAATCACGTCACCAATGGCAAAGGCTTCAAGCTGGTCGTGCGTGACGAACAGCGCCGTGGCGCCTGCGGCTTTCAGGATGCCGCGCACTTCATGGGCCAGGCGCTCGCGCAAATCCACATCGAGATTGGAAAAAGGTTCGTCCAGCAGCATGAGCTGAGGGCGCGGCGCCAGCGCACGGGCCAGTGCCACGCGCTGCTGCTGGCCACCCGAGAGTTCGTGCGGAAAGCGCTTTTCGCTGCCCTCCAGCCCGACGAGCTGCAGCACCTCGGTCACCCGCGCAGTCTGTGCGCCGCGCGGCAGGCTGTGGATGCCAAAAGCCACGTTTTGCCCTACGTTCAAGTGCGGGAACAGGGCATAGTCCTGGAACACCATGCCAATGCGGCGTTGCTCAGGGGGCAAGCTGCGTCCAGGGCTTCCGACAATCTGCTCGCCCAGGCGGATTCTTCCCGCCGCCACGGGCTCCAGGCCGGCCACGGCGCGAAGCAGCGTGGTTTTTCCGCAGCCCGAAGGGCCAATCAGCACGCCGATCTGGCCCGTGCTCAGCCCCAGTGAAACGTCTTGCACTGCGGCCTGCGGCTGGCCGGCGTAGCGCACTTCAAGTTGGGAGACCTCTAGAAACATGGATTCATTGTAGGCGGGGGCGTTGGCGAAATGCTTAGAATTCGCATTTGTATTAGTGGCGCCCGATAGCGGGGCCAGTGGCTACTGTATTTCCATCCTTGCTCTCCGAGTCGCTCACCTTGCCACGTTTCCTCGCTGTCCTGCGCACCCTTCCGCTGCTGTTGCTTGTCGGTCTGCTGTCGCTTCCCGTGCTGGCGCTGTTGGGGGCATGGTTGCCCTGGGGGGTGGCGCAGGCTCCCGCAGGGGCTATCTTGCGCGAGATGGCGGCCACAGTGCTGCCGGGCTATGTTTGGACCACGCTCTGGCTCGCCCTGTGGGTGGGGCTGGGGGCTGCGTTCGTGGGAACGGCCGCAGCGGCAGTCGTGACCCTGTTTGATTTTCCAGGGCGGCGCATGCTCGAATGGCTGCTGCTGCTGCCCCTGGCCATGCCGGCTTATGTCACGGCCTATGCGTATACCGATTTCCTGCAGTTCAGCGGCCCGCTCCAGGTGGGACTGCGTGCGGCGTTTGGGTTGGAAGGCCGCCTGCTGCCGGAGGTCCGCAGTCTGTGGGGCGCTATCTGGGTGTTTATTTTTGCGCTCTACCCTTACGTGTACCTGCTCGCACGCACGGCGCTGGGTGAACGCGCTGCCCACCTGATGGAAGCCGCGCGACTGCTCGGTGCGCCGCTCTCACGCCGCATTGCCACTATTGCGCTGCCCCTGGCCCGCCCGGCCGTTGCAGCCGGTGTGGCGCTCGTGCTGATGGAAACACTGGCCGATTTTGGCGTCACCAGCTACTTCGGCATACAGACCTTTACGACCGGCATCCTCAAGGCATGGTTGTCCATGGACAACCGCACGGCGGCAGCACAACTGTCCACCATGCTGCTGGCGTTGGTCATGGGGCTTTTGTGGCTGGAGCACCGAGCCCAGCGGCGCATGCGCTTTTCGGCGGCGGGTCCGGGTCATGCGGCCGCGACCGAAGCTTTGCCAGTGCCCCTGCACGGCGTGCGCCGCTGGTTGGCCTGGGCGGTATGCACGGTGCCGGTGCTCATGGGCTTTGTGGCGCCCGTGGGTTTTATGCTGCGCCCTTTGGCATCCGATTGGTCGGTGTTGCCCTGGGAGCGTTTTCTGGAATGGGCCTGGAACAGTGTCCGCCTGGGGGGAATGACCGCCGGGCTGGCTGTGCTGGTGGCGCTGGCGCTGGCCTTTGCGGTACGCCGCCGTCCTGATGTATTGACGCGCGGTGTGGTGCGGCTTGCCAGTGTGGGTTATGCGGTGCCGGGTGCCGTCATTGTGGTGGGCCTGTTACTGCCTGTGGGTTGGTTGCAAGAGTTGGTTCCGGGCTGGGGGGTGGGGGCGCTGGTGACCACCACCGCGGTGGGCATTGTCTGGGCCTACCTGGTGCGGTTTTGCGCAGTGGCGCTGCAGTCGGTGCAAAGCGGCTATGCCCGTATCCCGGGCAGTCTGGATGATTCGGCGCGCATGCTGGGCGCGCGCAGTGGCCGCCTTCTGGTCGGTGTCCACTGGCCCCTGTTGCGTCGCTCGACTGCCGCAGCGGCCCTGCTGGTTTTTGTGGATGTGATGAAAGAGTTGCCTGCCACCATGGTGCTGCGCCCCTTCAACAGCGACACGCTGGCTGTGGTGGCCTATCAATTGGCCCGTGACGAACGCTTGGGCGAGGCGGCCTTGCCCTCGCTGGCGCTGGTGCTGGTGGGCTTGGTTCCGGTCATTCTGCTCAGCCGGACGCTGCGCGGCCGGGATTGAATGGGTCCTGAA